>NZ_LT607754.1:4450000-5650000 GCF_900090285.1 Micromonospora inositola
CGTGCAGGCCGCCGTTTCGGCGCTCTACCTGGTGGTGGTCGCGCCGCCGACCGGGTCGCTGATCCCGTTCCGGTTCGTCGACGCGCTGATCGGCGGCGCGGTGGCCGTCGTGGCGAGCCAGCTCATCGACGCCCGGCGCCCGCTCGCGCCGCTGGTCGCCGAGTTCCGGAACACCTTCCAGGAACTGGCCGGGCTGCTCGACGAGATCGCGGTGGCCCTCGACCGGGGCGACGAGGCGGCCGCCCTGGCCGCGCTGGAGCGGGCCCGGCAGGCGGACGCCGGGGTGGAGCGGCTGCGCGGCGCGGTGCTCGCCGCCGGTGAGGCGCTGCGGCTCAACCTGCGCCGACGCCGCCACATCGGGCGGCTCCGCTCGGTGGAGGGCTCGATCCGGCAGATCGACTACGCGGTCCGCAACGTGCGGGTGCTCGCCCGGGCCGCGGTCACCCTGGTCCGGGGACCGGCGCCCGCGCCGCCGGACCTGGGCGCGGCCGTCCGCACCCTGGCCGAAGCGGTCCGCGCGGCCGGCGACGCGCTCGCCGCCGACCTGGGCGGGCAGGACGACGTCGCCGACCGGCACGCCGAGCGGGCCGACGAGGCGGCGCTGGCGGCGGTCCGGGTCGCCGGGCGGCTATTCACCCCCGGCCAGACCCTCCCGCTCGCCATGATCATCGGGCAGCTCCGGGCCACCGCGATCGACCTGCTCCGCGGGGTCGGCGTCGACGACGACGCCACCGTGCTGGGCCGGGTGGACGCCGCGGTCACCGGACCCGCCTGACCGGCGTCAGCCGGCGAGCCAGGCCACCGCCCGCTGCCGGATCTCCGCCGGCACCTCGTGGCCGCCGGCGAACTCGGCGTACTCCACCGGGTAGCCGAGGCTGTGCAGCCGGGGCACCAGCCGCCGGCTGCACACGTCCACCGGCAGCACCCGGTCGTCGCTGCCGTGCGAGACGAAGGCGCGTGGCCGGCCGTGGGTCACCAGCGGCGCGGCGAAGCCGGGGGAGAAGGCCAGCACCGCGTCGACCAGGTCGCCGTTGGTCAGGCCCAGGGAGAGCGCGTACGACGCCCCGTCGGAGAAGCCGCCCAGCGCCACGCCCGCCACCGGGTACGCCCCGAAGACGACGCCGAGCAGCTCGTCGATCCGACGCACGTCGGGGCCGTACCCCTCGCCGACCAGGTCCCAACTGCTCGCGGTGGCCTGCGGGGCGAGCAGCAGCAGCCGGTGCGCGTCGGCCAGCGGGAGCAGCAGGTCGAGTCCCTGCCGGGCGGTCCCGCCCGCCCCGTGCAGCAGCACCACCAGCCGATACGGCCCGTCGCCGGGCGGCGCGTACGCCAGCGCCGGCGGCCCGCCGTCCGGGGCCGGCACGGGGACCAGGCCGCTCGCCCCGTGTCCCGTCGGCGGGGCGGGGCGGGCGCTCAGCCGGCCGTGCCGCGGGCCCTCCTCGGGTTGCCGGTGCGGCGGCGCGGGCTCGGTCACCTCGTCTCGCCCCCTCCCGTCGGCGGATCCCCGGGCGGTTACCCCGCTTCCCGCCGGTCAACCACCCGCCCGGTCAGGCGCTGTCGCGGGCGACCAGCGTCGACGGGAACGCGGTGACCGGCGGCACCCGGCGGCCGTCCAGCACCGCGGTGGCCGCCGCCTCGGCGATCCGCCGCACCGGGTGGGTGGCGGTGGTGAGCGCGGGGGTGCTGACCGCCGCGTACGGGATGTCGTCGAAGCCCGCCACCGCCACGTCGCCGGGCACCCGGATCCCGCGCCCGCGCAGCGCGGAGATCGCGCCCAGCGCGGTGGCGTCGCTGGCCGCGAAGATCGCGTCGGTGTCCGGCCACCGGCTGAGCACCTCCAGCGCCGCCCGGCCGCCCCGCGCGGCGGTGAAGTCGCCGGCCACCAGCCGCACCGGCAGCCCGGCTGCCCGCATCAGCGCCCGGTACGCGGCCACCGACCGCCCGGCGCAGGTGAGCCAGCGGGGGCCGGTGACCATGGCGATCCGGCGGCGGCCCGTGTCGCACAGGTGCCGCACCACCGCGTCGGCGCCCGCGCCGTTGTCCACGTCGAAGGAGGGCACGGCCACCGAGCCGATGCCGATCGAGGCGACCCGGCCGCGCAGGCCGGCCGGCATCGCGTCCAGCACGGGTTGGGTGGTGTTGACCAGCACCACCCCGCAGACGCCCCGGTCCTCGCCGAGCCGCCGCAGGCCGGTCGGGCCGCGCAGCGGCAGCCACTCCAGGGCCACCCCGAGACCGTGCGGGGCACAGACCCGGGCGGCGGTCCCCGCCACCCGGTCGACGTACGGGTCGTCCAGGACGGTGGCATCGGTCCCGGAAACGGCGATCACCAGCCGCACCCCGGCACCGCGGACGAGGGCGCGGGCCGCCGGGTTCGGCACGTACCCGAGCCGGTCGACGGCGGCGGCCACCCGGTCCCGGGCGGCCGGCGAGGCGAACCCGGTGCGGGCGATCACCCGCGACGCGGTCGACCGGGACACCCCGGCCGCCCGGGCGACGTCGTCGAGGGTCGCCGGGCGTGTCGTCGGCGTGCTCATGTCGTCCTCCAGCCGTCCGGTCGCGCCCCCGCGCCCGGCCCACTCCGGCATCATGCCGCGTCGCGGCGGTAGCCGGTAAGGGGCGGCTCCGGCTTGTGGTGGTAGCGCTCTCAGGTGTGCGATCGTCGTCGAGACAGTTCACCGGGGAGAGGGCCACAGCGCTGTGAGCAGCACCACCGACACACCGACCGCCGCGCCGCGCGCCGTACCTCGGCCGGTCCTGGCCGCCCGTACCGGGGTGGCGGTCGTGTTCGCCCTCAACGGGCTGGCGGTGGCCACCTGGTTCTCCCGGGTCCCCGCGGTGAAGGAGTCCCTCGAACTGAGCGCGGGCCGGCTGGGCCTGCTGCTGCTCGCGATGTCCGTCGGCGCGCTGCTGGCGATGCCGACCGCCGGCCTGGTCACCCAGCGCCTCGGGCCGGCCCGGACGGTGGCCACGTCGACCCTGCTTGTCGCCGTGGGCATGACGGTGGTGGGGCTCTCCGCCGGGCTCGCCGGCTCGCTGGCCGGCGTCGCCGTCGGGCTGTTCGCCCTCGGCTACGGGTCCGGCGCCTGCGACGTGGCGATGAACATCGAGGGCGCGGCCGTCGAGAAGCGGCTGGGCCGGACCATCCTGCCCCGGTTCCACGCTGCCTGGAGCCTCGGCTCGGTGGCCGGGGCGGGGATCGGCGCCGGGGCGGCCCGGGTGGGCGTACCGGTCGGGGTGCACCTGACCGCGCTGGCGACGGTGGTGCTGGTCGGCACGCTGCTCGGCGCCCGGTCCTTCCTGCCGGCCGCCGCGGAGGCCGACGGCCCGGCGGAGCCGGCGGCCCGGCGGCGGGCGCTGCTGGCCGCCTGGCGGGAGCCGCGCACCCTGCTCGTCGGCCTGCTGGTGCTGGTGATGGCGTTCACCGAGGGCAGCGCGAACGACTGGCTGGCGGTCGCCTTCGTCGACGGGTACGGGGTCAGCGAGGCGGTCGGCGCGGCCGTCTTCGGCGTCTTCGTGGTCGGCATGACGCTCGGCCGGACCGCCGGCACCGTGGCCATCGACCGCTGGGGACGGGTGCCGGTGCTGCTCGGCACCATCGGTCTCGCCTCCGCCGGTGCCGCACTGGCGGTGCTGGCCGGCTCCGGGCCGCTGGCGGTCGCCGGCGTCGCGCTCTGGGGGCTCGGCGCATCGCTCGGCTTCCCGGTCGGGATGAGCGCCGCCGCGGACGACGAGGACCGGGCGCCGGCCCGGGTCAGCGTGGTCGCGGTGATCGGCTACACCGCGTTCCTGGGCGGGCCACCGCTGCTCGGCCTGCTCGGCGACCAGGTCGGCACGCTGCGCGCGCTGCTGGTCGTGCCGATCCTGCTGCTGCCCACCCTCGCCCTGGTCCCGGTGCTGCGCCCACCGGCCCGCTGACCCTCGGCGGCCGGGCGGCGCCGCCATGATCGACTGCACGGGCGGGACATCGGGGTGACCGGATCATCGGACACCGCGATGTCCGGTATCCGGAGTGGATCAAGGTCGGCGGCGGTCATCGCACGCCCATCCGGCTCGCAGCCGATTTTCAGGCAGGGGTGCTGCACTGGGAGGGACGCCGAGGAGAGGAGCCGACATGGGCTGGTTCAGCCGGCGGCCCCGGGCCGCCGACCAGACGACCCCGACGAAGCTCGACCGCGAGGCGACCGGGGAGGACCTGGCCGCGCTGGAGGCGTTCGTGACCAGCCGCCAGGGCGTGGAGTTCTACCTGGAGCCGGAGACCACGGCGACCGACACCACCGTGGTCGCGATCGCCCACGACGGCGAGTGGATCCGCCGCCGGACCGGCTCGCCGCGCGCCGCCGCGAAGATCGCCCAGAAGCACGCCGTCCCGCTGTACGAGGCGGCCCGCACCGGCTACCCGGAGCGGATGCGGGCCTGGAACCGGGCCCATCCGGAGCGCCGCGCCCGCTGACCCTCTCACCTCCTGCCGGCGGACCGGCTCGGGACGGTCCCTGGGGCGCGCGGAACGCGACGGCGAGCTCGTCGTCGTACGTGGCGAGCGGTCGGCCGTCGGCCGCGTGTGCCACGAGCCGCCCGTGCGCCATCGTCGCCGACCGGAACGAGAAGGTCCGGGACCCGGGGTAGGCGGCGAGCAGGGGAATGGCCCGAGGCGCGCCGCCCGGGGCGGAGTAGTACTCGAACCGGGCGCACCCGCGGGGAAACCACGCCGTTGACCCGCACCTTGGTCTTCTCGACCGCCGTGCCGAAGGTGACCAGGGTCAGGCGGTGAGGGCGTGGGCGACGGCGCAGCCGAGCGAGGCCGCGCCCAGCCCGGCGACCACGCTGGCCAGCACGTTGGCCATGGCGTGGAAGCGGGCGCCCTCCCGGGCCAGCCGCAGCGTCTCGTAGCTGAGCGTGGACCAGGTGGTGAGCGCGCCGCAGAACCCGGTGCCGACCAGCGCGGTCACCGCCGAGGCGGCCGGCACCGCGGCCACCGCGCCGAGCAGCAGCGACCCGGCCACGTTGACGGTCAGCGTCCCCCACGGGAACGGCGAGTCGTGCCGGGCCTGCACGGCCCGGTCGGTCAGGTAGCGCAGCGGTGCGCCGAGCGCCGCCCCGAGCGCGATCAGCAGGACGGTCACCGCGCCTCCCGCCGGGCCAGCAGCCGGGCGGTCATCGCGTCCCCGGCCCAGACGGCCAGCAGCGCGCCGACCAGCGTCGCCGCCAGGTACGCCAGCGCGGTGCCGGCCGCGCCCGCCACCACCGCCCGCTGCGCGTCGACCGCGTACGCGGAGAAGGTGGTGAAGCCGCCGAGCACCCCCACGCCGAGGAACGGCCGGACCAACGGGTGGACCGGGCGCGCCCCGATGACCGCCATCAGCACGCCGATCAGCAGGCAGCCGGTCAGGTTGATGCCGAAGGTGGCCCACGGGAAGCCGGTCGGGGCGTACGGGAACGCGGCTTGGACGCCGGCCCGGGCCAGCCCCCCGAGCACTCCGCCGGCGGCGATGGCGCCGAGCACCGCCGCGGGGTGCGCGGTCAACTCCGCCCGGTCGGCGGGTATGCGCAGGTCGACGTCCGGGTCGACGCGGAACTCGGGTGGTGGTGTCACGGTGCCTCCCCACCAGGACGGGCATCACTGGCAGGGACCGTTGGCGAGCGTGTCGCGGTTCTCCCGGCGTACCCCGGGACGGCGGGCCCCACCGCCGGTCTCCGGCCGAGCTTAGCCCTCGCTGTGGGCCGCTGGCCGACGCCCTGGCCGACGGGGTGCGGACCCCGGAGCTGGCGCCGCTGGTGGACGCGCTGCACCGGCTGCCCGCCGCCCGCTGACCCGCGCCACTGCGCCGCCTCGCCGGGCGGCCATCGGCGCTGGGCGATGCCGGGGCCGTGACCTGGCACGACAGCCGGTACGGGCGTACGGTACGCAGCATCGCCCGGCGTCGCCCCGTGTCGGGCACCGTCGCGCAGGAGGCAGCCGTGCAGGACCGCATCCCTCGTCCGGAAGAGCTGGAGCCCGTGGAACGGGCCGGCGTCGACGAGCTGCGGGCGCTGCAACTGGACCGGCTGCGCTGGTCGCTGCGGCACGCGTACGACAACGTGCCGCACTACCGCCGCGCCTTCGAGGCGGCGGGCGTCCACCCCGACGACTGCCGGGAGCTCGCCGACCTGGCCCGCTTCCCGTTCACCGGCAAGGCGGAGCTGCGGCAGAACTACCCGTTCGGCATGTTCGCGGTGCCCCGGGAGCGGGTCGCCCGGCTGCACGCCTCCTCCGGCACCACCGGCCGCCCCACCGTGGTCGGCTACACGAAGGACGACCTCACCACCTGGGCCCGGTTGATGGCCCGCTCGATCCGCGCCTCCGGCGGCCGCCCCGGCGACCGGGTGCACGTGGCGTACGGCTACGGCCTGTTCACCGGCGGGCTGGGCGCGCACTACGGCGCCGAGGAGCTGGGCTGCACCGTCATCCCGGTCTCCGGGGGCATGACCGAGCGGCAGGTGATGCTGATCCGCGACTTCGAGCCAGACGTCATCATGGTCACCCCCAGCTACATGCTCGCCATCGTGGACGAGATGGAACGCCAGGGCGTCGACCCGAAGTCCACCTCGCTGAAGGTCGGCATCTTCGGCGCCGAGCCGTGGACCGAGGACATGCGCCGCGAGATGGAGCAGCGGCTCGACATGCACGCGGTGGACATCTACGGGCTGTCCGAGGTGATGGGCCCCGGGGTGGCCGTCGAGTGCGTGGAGACCAAGGACGGCCTGCACCTGTGGGAGGACCACTTCTATCCGGAGGTCATCGACCCGGTCACCGGGGCGGTGATGCCGGACGGCGAGCAGGGCGAGCTGGTGCTCACCTCGCTGACCAAGGAGGCCATGCCGGTGGTCCGCTACCGCACCCGGGATCTCACCCGGCTGCTGCCGGGCACCGCCCGGACGATGCGCCGGATCGAGAAGATCACCGGCCGGACGGACGACATGATGATCGTGCGCGGGGTGAACGTCTTCCCCACCCAGATCGAGGAGCTGATCCTGCGTACCCCGGCGTTGTCGCCGCATTTCCAGTGCGTGCTGGACCGGCAGGGCCGGATGGACACCCTCACCGTCAAGGTGGAGCGTCGGGTCGGGGTGGCCGCCGACGAGGCCGCGCGGGCCGGCGCGGCGCTGGTGGAGCAGGTCAAGAACACCATCGGGGTCAGCGTCGCGGTGCAGGTGGTCGAGCCGGACGGGGTGGAGCGGTCGATGGGCAAGATGCGCCGGATCGTGGACCAGCGGCGGGGGCGCTGACGTGGGGGAGAGCGGCGGCCGTACCGCGGCGCACGACATGTTCGACGCCGACGTGGCCTCCAAGGGGCTCGGCATCGAGCTGGTCTCCGCCGCCGACGGCGCGGCGGTGGCCCGGATGCGGGTGACCGCGGCCATGCTCAACGGCCACGCGATCGGCCACGGCGGGTTCGTCTTCCTGCTCGCCGACACCGCGTTCGCGCTCGCCTGCAACAGCCACGGCCCGGTCACGGTCGCCGCCGGCGGGGAGATCAGCTTCCTCCGCCCGGTGCGCGAGGGCGACCTGCTGGAGGCCCGGGCCACCGAGCGCACCCGGTACGGCCGCAGCGGCATCTACGACGTCACGGTCTGGCGGGACGACGAGGTGGTCGCCGAGTTCCGGGGCCGCAGCCGGACGCTGGCGTCCCGCGCCGAGCCGGGCTGAGCGCTCGGCGGATCCGGCGTGGGGTGGCGGCCCGCGACGCGGCCCGGCGTGGCCGCGATGTCGGAGGTCTGCGGCAGCATGGCCGGATGGGACAGATTCTGCTCTTCCATTCCGTCTACGGGGTGCGCCCCGCCGTGCTGGCCGCCGCCGACCGGTTGCGTGCGGCCGGGCATCAGGTGGTCACCCCCGACCTGTACGGCCTGCCGGCCGTGGACACCGTCGAGGAGGGCTTCGCCCTGCTCAACAAGATCGGCCAGGACACGGTGCTCGACCGGGCCCGCGCCGCGGCGCGGGACCTGCCGGCCGAGACCGTGCTGGCCGGCTTCTCGATGGGGGCGGGGGTGGCCGGGGCGCTGCTCGCCGAGCGGCCCGCCGCCGCGGGCCTGCTCCTGCTGCACGGCACCGGGGGCGCGCCGGACGCGGTCCGTCCGGGGCTGCCGGTACAGCTGCACCTCGCCGACCCCGACGAGTACGACCCGCAGGACGAGGTGGACGAGTGGCAGCGGGGGATGACCGCCGCCGGCGCCGACCTGTCGGTGTACCGCTACCCGGGGCCCGGGCACCTCTTCACCGACCCGGACCTGCCCGACCACGACCCGGTGGCCGCCGAGCAGACCTGGGAACGCGCGCTGGCGTTCCTCGCCCGCCTCTGACCGGACCGCTGACCCCACCTCCGACCGGCCCTGCCGCTGACCGTCCCGGCGCAGGTCGAGCTGTTGCCGGAAGTCGCCACGGCGACGCCCGGGCCGTCGTGCCGGGCGTGCGTCCGGGCCCGGGCCGGGCTCCGGCCCGGGAGCGCTCACGCCTGGCCGGGTGTCAGGCGGCGGCGAGCCGGGCCGCTGCGGCCTCGGCGGGTCTGGTCCGGCGGGGGAGGGGCGCGGCGGCGGCCAGCCTGCGCGGTGTCGCGGCGTCGCCCGGGGTGGATCGCGTCGTGGCGAGCGCCGCGGGTGGGGCGGGATACCGCGGTCGGTCGGCCCACGGTGTCGAGCGCGGTGATCCGGCCGATGGGACGTCCTGCTCGCGCCGCGCGGTCGTCGGCGGCCCGACGGTCGCGAGGCCGCGCCGGCTCACGTCGCCCGGCGCCGGGAGCCGGGACGGGGACCGCCCGGGCTGGTGGATCGGCACGGGCAGGGTATGGCTCTCCCGTTCCCCGGCCACGCGCGCCGGCCCTACCCCCACCCGGTCCGGTCCGGGCCACGTCGGCGTGCCGGACCCGGGGCGCGGGGACCCGTGGCCCGGGGTGGGCCGGGCGCCGACGGTCGCGGTGCGCTGTGCGCCGGCCTCGGCCGGACGCCGCCGACCGCGCGCGCTCCCGACCCGGTGCCCGGCACCGGAGGAACCGGTCAGGTGTACGGCGGCCGGGAGGTCGGTCGAACCGGCGGCCACCGTGGCGCCGACCCTGCCGGCGGCCAAAGTGGCCGGTCGCGCACCGGCGGGCCCCGCGACGGGGTGTGCGGCGCCCGGCATGTCGGCCGCACGCGGGGCGACGGCGGCGCCGGCCGATCGAGCGGCGGCGGGGACGCCGGCTGGGCGGGCGGGTCCGGGTGTGCGGTCCGGGTGCGACCCGGCACCGGCGTCGAGGCTGAGGTGGGCATCGGCCCGAACGGCAGCGGCGGCTTCGGCCTGACCGTCGCACGCCGTCCCGGCCCGGCGGGCGAACTCGGCCCGGACCGCGCGGGGCAGCCGGTACCGCGCCACCTGGGCCACCGCCGGCTCGGCCACCGCGTACCCACCGCGGGCCGGCCGCCGCAGCAGGCCGCCCGCGACCAGGTCACGCAGCACCCGCTCGGCCCGGCCCGGCGTCCAGCCGAGCAGCCGCTCGACCCTGGTGGCGGCGAAGCGGGCGCCGAGCGCCGCGCCGGCCATCAGGGCCGCCCGGTGGTCGCCGTCCAGCCGGTCCAGCCGGGCGTCGACGATCCGGCGCACCGGGTCGGGCACCTGCCCGGCCGGGGCGCCGCACTCCTCGTCGAGCGCCCGCACGTACGCCTCGGCGACGGCCGGGTTGCCCCCGACCAGCGGCAGCAGGTCCCGAGCCAGCGCGGCGGGTCGGTTGGCCCGGCCGAGCAGGTGCCGCAGCAGCCGTCCGGTGTCGACGGTGCCGAGCGGGGGCAGCGGCACCCGGCGACGCCGGTCGCCGGCGCCGGGCAGCACGTCGGCCCAGCCGGAACCGTGGGTGGCGACCACCGCCAGCGGCAGGCGCCGCTCGGTCGCCGCGGCGAAGAGCTGGTGCAGGAAGCGGTTCAGCGCCGGCGTCGCCCGGTCCAGGTCGTCGACCGCGACCACCACCGGCTGACCGGCGGCCAGTTCCAGCAGGACCCGCCGCCAGGCGTCGGCCCCCCGGTCCGCGGCGCCGGCGTCCTCCGGCGCGGCGAGCAGCTCCGCCAGCGCGTCCGCCACGGGACCGCGACGGGCCGGCGGGAGCAGCCCGTCGAGCGCCGCGGCCAGCCGCCGGCGTACGGTCGGCGGCAGGTCGGTGTCGCGGACCCCGGCGAACCCGCGGACCATGTCGGCCAGCGGCGCCAGACCGCCCTGGGCGTACGGCGGGCAGTGCGCGACGCACCAGCGCACCGGCGTTCCGTCCACCGTCGACACCGCCCGGGCCAGCTCGTGCAGCAGCCGGCTGCGCCCGCTGCCGGCCGGGCCGGTCAGCGAGAGCCACCGGGGCCGGCGGTCCCGGACCGCCCGGGCGATCTCGTCGCCCGCGGTGGCCAGCTCCCGGCGCCGTCCGACCAGGGGGCCGTGGTGCCGGGTGGGATGCGGTCGGCCCGTCCCGGTCACCCGCCAGACGTCCAGCGGCAACGCCTTGCCGGCGACCGTCATGGACGCCAGCGGCCGCTGCTCCACGAGGCCGGCGGTGGCCCGCTGGGTGGCGGCGCAGACCACCACGGCGCCGGGCGGGGCGTACTCCTGCAGGCGGGCCGCGGTGGTGATGACCGCGCCGCTGGCCGTGCCGTGACCGCCGTCGCGGGTGGCGGCCAGGTCCACCAGGACCTCGCCGGTGGCCACCCCGACCCGGACCCGCAGCCGGGTGCCGGCCGGCATCCGCCGGTCGACGGCCCGCTGGATCTCCAGCCCGGCCCGCACCGCCCGGTACGCGTCGAAGCCGTCGGAGGCGTGCGCGCCGAAGAGCGCCATGACCGCGTCGCCGATGTACTTCTCCACCACGCCGTTCCACCGGCGCAGCACCCCGGCGACGGTGTCGAAGTACGCGCGCTGCAGGGCCCGCACGTCCTCCGGATCGAGCCGCTCGATCAGGCCGGTCGACCCGACGATGTCGGCGAAGAGCACGCTGACCGTGCGTCTCTCCTCCGGCACCGGCCATCGTGGTGAACTGACGACATCGCGACCTCCCAGCGTCGTGGACATTGCTATCGCACCCACCCTTCCCCCGCTCCGGTGCCTGACGACCTTCGGAGAGTTGCACCACCGGGTTCTCGGGGGATCGGCAGAACGACGTATGTCGGCCACCCGCAACCTTTAGTCGCAATGTCGACGCGAGGAGTACCACAAGCGCCCTGAGCCCGTAGAACGGTCGGGGAGTCTGTGATTAGGCTGCGAGCCATGGCCACCGATGTGGACACTGCACCGCTCGTCGGCCGTGCCGACCAGCTCGCGGCGCTGCGGTCGGCGCTGCTCGACGACGTTCCGCAGGGGCACACCGCGGCGGTCTTCCTCACCGGCGAGAGCGGGGTGGGCAAGACCCGGCTGCTGGGTGAGGTCAGTGCGCGGCTGCGGGACGCGGGCGCGCTGGTGCTGACCGGCACCTGCCTGGACATCGGGGACGCCTCCCCGCTGCATCCGCTGCGGCAGGCGCTGCGCCGGTTCGACGCAGAGCTGACGGGAGCGCAGGCCCGCACCTCCTCGGCGGTGCGCGGCCTGCTGCAGATGTTCGACGACGAGACCCCGGGGCCCGACGGCGCCGGCGCGCTGCTCGAGCGGGTCTCCCGCGGCCTGCACCTGGTCGCCGGCGGTCGCCCGCTGGTGGTCGTGCTGGACGACCTCCAGTGGGTCGACCGGAGCACCCGCCAGCTGCTGCTCTACCTGCTCGCCGGCCTCGGTGACCTGCAACTGTCGGTGCTCGCCGCGATCCGGGCGGAGGCCCTGCAGGGCGCCCACCCGCTGCGCCGCGTCCTCACCGAGCTGCGCCGGCTGCGCTCGGTCCGGGTGGTCGACCTGGCGCCGCTGGACCGAGCGGACACCGACCGGCTGGCCGCGGCCGTCGTCGGCCGGCCGCTGACCCCCGAGGCGGCTGAGCTGGTCTGGCAGCGCAGCGGTGGCAACCCGTTCGTTGCCGAGGAACTCGCCCGGGACCTGCGCGAGGGCAGCGACGGCCTCTCCGACACCCTCCGGGAGATCTTCCTGGCCCGGGTCGACGCCCTGCCGCAGCACGCCCACGCGGTGGTGCACGCGGTCGCTGCCGGCGTCGAGCCGGTCGAGCACTGGCTGCTGGCCCAGATCGTCCGGCTGCCGGAGGAGGAGCTGATCGACGCGGTCCGGGCCGCGGTGGCGCACCGGCTGCTGGTCGGCGCCGACGACGGCTACCGGCTGCGCCACCGGCTGGTCGCCGAGGTGCTGGCGCACGAACTGCTGCCCGCCGAGCGGTCCGCCCTGCACCGGCGCTACGCCCAGGCGCTGACCTCGCCCACCGCGGAGCTGCACCAGGCCCGGCTGGCCCACCACTGGCGGCTGGCCGGCGAGCCGGCCCGCGCGCTGCCCGCCGCGATGGCCGCCGCCCGGGAGGCCGAACGGTTGCACGGCTACGCCGAGGCGCACCGGCACTGGTCGGCGGCGCTGCAGCTGGCCGACGCCCCGGCCGTGATCCCGCCGGACCAGGACCGGTTCACCCCGGTCGAGGTGGACCGCGCCGAGCTGCTGGAACATGCCGCCGAGGCGGCGCACCACTGCGGCGAGCACGCCCGCGCGCTGGCCCTGCTGGAGGAGCTGGCCCGGCATCCGGCCGGCCCGCCCGCCTGCGCCCTGCACATCCGGCGGGCCCGCTACCTGGCCGCCGCCGGGCGGTCCGCGCCCGCCGAGGCGGAGTACCGCCGGGCCCTCGAAGCCGCCGACTGCACGCCGCGGGAGCGGGCCACCGCCGCGGCCCACCTGGCCGAGCTGCTGCTGCACCTCGGCCGGTACGCGGAGGCCGGCGCGCAGGCCAGGGAGGCGTTGCAGCTCGCCGAGGCGGTCGAGGGTTCCACCTCGGAGGTGGTGCTGGCCAGCGCCGCGCTCGGCTTCAGCGACGCGTTCCTGGAGGACCCGGACGCGGGGCTGGCGGTCATGCGGGAGGCGGTGAGGGTCGCCGAACGGTCCGGCCGTCCGGAGGACGTGGCCTGCGCGTACCTGCACCTGGCCGAGCTGCTGACCGGCCCACTGAACATCCTCGAGGAGGGTGTGGTGGTGGCCCGCCGGGGCGCGGAGCGGGTCGCCGAGCTGGGGTTGGGCCGCACCTGGGAGACCCGGCTGCTGGCCATCGCCACCAACGGCCTGTTCCGGGTGGGGCAGTGGTCGGAGGCGGAGAAGGTAGTCGCGGCGGCCCTGCGGCACCGCCCGTCCGGCGCGGACGCGGTCGAGCTGCTGCTGGCCCGCTGCCGGCTCTCCGTCGGCTACGGCGACATCGAGGCCTCCGACCGGGACCTGGAGGCGGTGGCCACCGTGCTGGCCGGCGGCGGCGCCCGGCACGTGCTGCCGATGCTGATCCTGCGCGCCGGGCTGGCCATGTGGGAGGGGCGGCACGACCTGGCCCGGCAGGCCGTCCAACGTGGCCTGACCGAGAGCCGCTCCGATGACGTCATCGTGCTGGCCACGCTGGCCTGGCACGGCCTGCGGGCGGAGGCGGAGGCGCACGCCAGCCGCACCATCGAGGTGGACGAGACGGCGGTGCGCCGGCTGCGCGAGGTGGTCGACCGGGTGGCCCGCAAGAGCGAGCACGCCGGTCGCCCCGTGCGCTACATCGTCGACGGCTTCCTCGCGCTCTGCGCGGCCGAGCTGAGCCGGCTCGACGGCCGGGGCGATCCGGAGCTGTGGGCCCGGTCGGCGGCCGAGTGGGACCACCGGAACCACCCGTACCCGGCGGCGTACTCGCGGCTGCGGCAGGCCGAGGCGCTGCTCGCCCGGCGCAGCCGGGTGGCGACCGCCGGCAAGCTGCTGCGCCAGGCGTACCAGATGGCGCAGGGCCTCGGCGCGGTGCCGTTGAGCTCGGAGATCCGCACCCTGGCCGGCCGGGCCCGGGTGACGCTGCAGGAGCGGCCGGTGGCCGCCGGCGCGCCACCGGTGCCGGCCCCCCGCCGTCCCGCCGAAGCGCCGCCCGCCGAGCCGGCCGTCGACGAGTTGGCCGTGCTGACCGCCCGGGAACGGGAGGTGCTGGCCGCGGTCGCCGAGGGGTTGACCAACAAGGAGATCGGCCAGCGGCTGTTCATCAGCGAGCGGACCATCGGGGTGCACGTCTCGCACATCTTCGACAAGCTCCAGGTGCGTACCCGGGTGCAGGCGAGCGCGATCTTCCTGCGCAACCGTGCCGAACAGCCGTCGGACCGGTGAGCCGACATACGTCGTTCTACTGATCCGGCCGCCCGCCGCGGCTGGAAGGCTGTCCCACGTCACCGGCGGCACGGGGGTGGCCGGCCACAGTGGAGGAGAGATGACCGAACCGGTCTGGGGTCCAGTGCACCAGGACATCGTCGGGCTGCTCGCCGACCACCCGGCCGACGTGCCGGCGGTCGTCGACCACCTGACAAAGCTGCAGGATCTGCTGGTCCGGCTGCCGCCGCTGGAGGCGAGCTGTCCCCTCGCGGACTTCAACAAGCTCTACCTGACCATCACCACCAGCGTGCTGGACGGCCTCTACGACGACCGCTTCGCCGACCCGGCCTTTCTGGCCCGGCTGGACGTCGAGTTCGCCGCCCGGTACTTCGACGCGCTGCGGTTCTGGACGGAGTCCAGCCCGAGCACGCCGAAGGCCTGGGCCTGCCTGTTCCAGCGGATGCGCGGCCCGGACACCAGGCCGCTGCCGTCGGCCGCCGCCGGGGTGAACGCGCACATCAACTTCGATCTGCCGTTCGCGCTGGTGACCACCCTGGAAAGCCTGGAGTCCGAGCCGGTCGACGACAGCGACCAGCACCGCGACTACCTGGAGATCAACAAGATCTTCGCCGAGCGGATCCCCGAGCTGCGCCGGGGCTACCTGGACCACTGGCAGCTCATGATCGACATGGTGAACGGCGACATCGACGACTGGTACCAGGGCGAGCTGGTGGAGTACACCCGGAACGTGGCCTGGCGCAACGCGCAGAAGATCTGGCGCTGCCGGCACGATCCGGAGGCCCGCGAGTGTGAGCGGACGCGGTTGGACGACAACGCCGCGCTGCTCGGTCGGCTGCTGCTCTCGCCCCTCGGGGCGTTCCTGCAGTAGCCGCGACGGGGGGTCCCCGCGTTCCGTCGGTCGGCGGAACGCGGGGACATCGTCGTGCCGACGCCTGGTGCGGGTCAGGACCGTCGGGTCCGGCTCCGGTACGCCGCCGCGGCGGCCCGGTTGTTGCACAGCTCGCAGCAGAAGCGTTGCCGTCCGGCCCGGGTCCGGTCGAGGTAGGGGGCCCGGCACGGATCGGCCGCGCAGACCCCGAACCGGTCGGTGCCACCGGCCACCGCGGCCCGGGCGAGCGCCCCGGTGACCTCGGCGGCGAACGGTCCGACCGGGCAGGCGTGCGGCAGCGGCGTCAGCCGCAGCGTGCCGTCGGGCGCCGTCTCGACCGCCGTGCCGTCGCTGACCTCGGCCAGCACCTCGTTGAGGGTGGCGATCCGGGCGGCCGGGTCGGGCGCGGCGAAGACCCGGTAGAGCCCCTCGCGCAGCTCCCGCAGCCGGGGCAGGTCGGCCTCGGTGAGGGTTCCGGTGACCTCGGCCAGCCCCAGCTCGCGGCCGGCGGCGTGGAGCCGGGTGATGGTGAGTTGGTCGACCGGATCCTGGAGCACCCAGTAGCTGTGCAGCAGCGCGACGGCCAGCCGCAGCGCGGGCTCCAGGGGCGGCACGGCGCTCATCGCCGCCCGTCCCGCAGTCCGGTTGTCGACACGTCCCGCCGTCCTTCCGCCCTTGACCGATCGCCCTCCGTCATCCTAGCGTCATCAGTTATAAAACAGCCTTAGAAACTGATGGAGGTGGCTCGTGCGACGTCTGCCCGCACTGCTGTCCACGGCACTGCTCCTGGTGACCGGCGCGCTCGCCGGCGCGGGCGGGGCACGCGCCGAGGTGCCCGCCGGCCCCGCGTCGACCCGCCGGGACGCGGTCCTGGTCCGGGACATCGAGATCCCGGTGCCGGGGCAGCCGGCCGTCCGGGCGTACCTGGTCCGGCCGGCGCACCCCGGCCGGCCGGACCGGCTCGCCGGCGTGCTGGCCCTGCACTGGTTCGAGCCGGGGCGAGCCAACCAGGACCGCACCGAGTTCCTGGCCGAGGCGACCGCCCTCGCGGGGCGCGGGGTGGTCTCGGTGCTGCCCCAGCTGAGCTTCCCGTGGGCCGCCGACCCGGTCGGCGACGCCCGGGACCGGGCCGCGGTGAGCGCCCAGCTCGACGCCGTCGGACAGGCCTGGCGCCGGCTGCTCGCCGAGCCCGGCGTGGACCCGGCCCGCACCGCGGTGGTCGGACACGACTACGGCGCCATGTACGCCGCCGACCTCGCCGCCCGGGAGCCGGGCGTCCGGACCGCGGTGCTGCTCGCGCCGGACGCCACCTGGGCCAACTGGTTCGACCTCTACTGGCTGCAGCTGCCGGCAGGGGAGCGGGCCGCCTACCGGGCGGTCTTCGCCGGGCTCGACCCGGTGGACGTGGTGGGGCGGCTGGGCGCCGGGGCGTACCTCCAGTTCGCGGCCGAGGACCGGTTCGTCGGGCCGGCCACCCGGGCGGCCTTCGCCGCCGCCGCGCCCGAGGCCCGGGTGTCGCTCTACCCCGGCGAGGAGCACGACCTGGGCGGTACGCGGGTCCGCGACGACCGGGTCGCCTGGCTCGCCGACCGCCTCGCGCTGGCCGGCTGAGCCGGAAGTGCGGGACCGGCCGGCCCGGGGGGTGCCGGCCGGTCCGGGGTTCGCGGGGGGAGCGGACCGGCCGGCCCGGGGGGTGTCGGCCGGTCCGCGATCGCGGGGAGCGCGGCGGCCGGCCGGTGCGGGCTGGACGGGTGTCGCCCCGCCAGCACCGGGTACGCCCGGCGCATGACGACCAGCGAACCGGACCGGCCCGTGCCGGCCCACCCGACGACCGGCGGAACCCCCCGCCGGTACGGATTCCGTTTCGACCCGGTGTTCCGGCTGCCGCTGGCGCTGCTCGGGGTCCGGCCGGCGGCGACCGTGGTCGAGCTGGACGCCGACGCGCTGACGGTGCGGTTCGGCCCGTGGCGGCTGCGGACCGCCCGGAGCAACATCACCGGGGCCGAGCGCGCCGGGCCGTACCGGTGGTGGCGGGTGATCGGGCCGCACATCTCGCAGGTCGACCGCGGGGTGACCTTCGGCACCAGCACCGCGGCGGGCGTCTGTGTCCACTTCGCCACCCCGGTACCGGCCCTGTTGCCCGGCCGCTGGCTGCGCCACCCCGGGCTCACGGTGACCGTCACCGATCCGGACGAGCTGGTCCGCGCCCTGCGCGCCCCGGCCCCGGGCTGATCGGGCGGGACGCCGCCCCCGGCGGTACGATCCCCGCGCCCTGATGATCTCCCGGCTTGTCGCGTTCCGACAGGTGCCGCCGTGGGTACCGCCTACGGTCGGGCCAGGGCTTGAAGGGGTGCACATGTCGGATGGGCGGGACGGGGCGCAGCCCCGGCGTGGGCGAGGGCAGGCGCAGTCCGCTCCGGGGCGGGCGCTGCGCGCGGCCGGCGACCCGGAGCACGGCGGGCGCAACGGTCGGGGCGGGCTGGCCGTCCCGGAGTGCGTGGACACCCCCGTCCGGCCGGCCGAGCCGGCCAGCCGACTGGGCCGGTGGCTGTTCCAGCACCGGGTGCAGCCGGTCGGCCCGGAGGCCCGGGAGCCGGAGTCGAAGGCGCACCCCTGGTGGCAGGTGATGTGCCTGACCGGCGTGGACTACTTCTCCACCCTCTCCTACCTGCCCGGCATCGCCGCGTTGGCGGCCGGGGCGCTCTCCCCGCTGGCCACCCTGCTGATCGTGGCGCTGACCCTGCTCGGGATGCTGCCGATGTACCGGCGGGTGGCCCGGGAGAGTCCGCACGGGCAGGGCTCGGTGGCCATGCTGGAGCGGCTGCTGCCGTTCTGGCGGGGCAAGCTCTTCGTGCTGGTGCTGCTCGGCTTCGTGGCCACCTCGTGGATCATCACGATCACCCTGTCCGCCGCCGACGCCAGCGTGCACCTGCTGGAGAACCCGATCCTGCCGGCGTCCTTCCCGCACGGGACCGGGGCGGCGGTCGCGGTGACGGTGGTGCTGCTGCTGATCCTCGGCGGCGTGTTCCTGATGGGCTTCAGCGAGGCGGTGCAGGTCGCCATCCCGCTGGTGGCGGTCTTCCTCGGGCTGAACGCGGTGATCGTGGTCGCCGGGCTGGCCGAGGTGGCCGCCGACCCGGCGGTGCTGACCGGGTGGACCGAGGCCCTCACCGCCCGGGGCGCCGGCGTCGGCGACCTGCTCGGGCCGGCGGTGCTGGCGTTCCCGCTGCTGGTGCTGGGGCTCTCCGGGTTCGAGACCGGGGTCAGCATGATGCCGCTGGTCCAGGGCGAGGGCGCCGACCCGCGGCAGCGGCTGGAGGCCCGGATCCGGAACACCCGCAAGCTGCTCACCACCGCCGCGCTGATCATGTCGGTGTACCTGATCGCCACCACCTTCGTCACCACCGTGCTGATCCCCGCGAAGGAGTTCCAGCCCGGCGGGGCGGCCAACGGACGGGCGCTGGCGTTCCTGGCCCACGAGCACCTGGGCGAGGCGTTCGGCACGGTCTACGACATCAGCAGCGTGCTGATCCTGTGGTTCGCCGGCGCCTCGGCGATGGCCGGCCTGATCAACATCGTGCCGCGATACCTGCCGTCCTACGGCATGGCGCCGGAGTGGGCCCGCGCGGTCCGGCCGGTGGTCATCGTCTACACGCTGATCAGCATCGCCATCACCGTCGCCTTCCGGGCCGACGTCAACGCCCAGGCCGGCGCATACGCGACCGGGATCCTGGCGATGATGGTCTCCGGCGCGATCGCGGTGACCATCGCCGCGTACCGGTCGCGGCACCCGTTCGCCGGGGCCGGCTTCACGGTGCTGACAATGGTGCTGCTCTACGCCCTGACCGAGAACGTGATCGAGAAGCCGGACGGCATCGCCATCTCCGGCCTGTTCATCGCCGTCTCACTGATCTCCCGGGTCACCCGGACCACCGAGCTGCGGGCCGAGCGGATCGAGTTCGACGAGGCGGCCCGGCGGTTCATCGCCGACTCGCTGGCCCACGACGGCCGGCTGCACCTCATCGCGAACAAGCGGCAGAGCGGCACGGTGAAGGAGTACCGGGCCAAGGAGAAGGCGCAGCGCGCGATAAACCCGGTGCCCGGCGCCGCCGACATCCTCTTCCTGGAGATCGACGTGGTCGACCCGTCCGAGTTCAGCCAGGTGCTGCGGGTGCACGGGGTGGAGGTCGACGGGTACCGGGTGCTGCGGGCCGGCAGTCCGGCCGTGCCGAACGCGATCGCGGCGATCCTGCTCGCGCTGCGCGACGGCACCGGGGTCCGCCCGCACGCCCACTTCGAGTGGTCCGAGGGGAACCCGATCGCGCACCTGCTGCGTTACCTGATCCTCGGTCGCGGCGACACCCCGCCGGTGGTCCGGGAGATCATCCGCAAGTCCGAGCCCGACCCCACCCGCCGCCCCGGCATCCACGTCGGCGGCTGAGGCCCGCGCCGCGCCGCCGGGTCCGCCGCTCAACCGAGCGCGCGCAGCCGGGCGTTGAGGTCGCCGGCGAAGAAGTCGAGAAAGCCGTCCGGGTCGGGGCCGGCGTTCTGCATGACGATGTGGTCGTAGCCCGCCTCGACGTAGGCGCGCGCCTTGGCGACGTGGACCTCCGGGTCCGGGCCGACCGAGAACTGCTGGCGGACGTGGTGGTCCTCCACCCAGGAGGTGGCCGCGTCGAAGTTGACCGGGTTGGGCAGCTCGCTCATCACCTTCCACCCGGTGATCGCCCAGCGGCTGGTCTCCCGGGCCGCGCGGACCGCCTGCTCCTCGTCGGTCGCCCAGGCGATCGGCACCTCCGCGTAGCGCGGGCCCCGCCCGCCGGCCTCCCGGTAGTGGTCGACGACCGAAGCCAGAGACCCAGCCTCCTAGGACGCACTACGGGTGGTGACCCGACCGGGCCGGCGCACAGAGCGGCCCGCGCCTCGGGGGAGCGGGCGCGGGCCGGGGCAGCGGGAGGTTACTTGGACGGCTCGGGGAGCGTGCAGTCCACCTTGGGGTTGGCGCCGATGTAGTTCAGCGGGCCGGCCACGATCGTGACCAGGATGGTGCCCGCCTCCGCGCAGTTCTTGTCGTCGTTGCTGTAGTAGCCGCGCTGACCGGCCGCGATCGCGCCGATGATCAGCCAGATCACGACCAGGACGCCGAGTATCGAGGTGCCGCGCATGGGTTGCCTCCAGGGGTGTGTGGTGGATTTCGAGGTGCCACCCCTGTACCCAATCCGCGCTTTCGGCTAACGGAGGCGGGGACCGGGCGGACGGCCGTTTACGACCATGCTCGGGAGATTCAGCTCAGTGCGGCGGGTGCGGGCTCTCCGGCGGCCGGCCCCGGCTGCGCCGGTAGTCGGCGATCGCCACCCCGGCGAGCACCAGCATGGCCCCGGTCGCGGCGACCAACGGGGGCAGGAAGAGCACGAACGGGGCGATGGTGAGCAGCGCCAGCAGCCCGCCGGGGCGGGACAGCGAAACCCGGCTGAACACCTCGTACTCGAAGAAGGACCGGCCGACCAGGAAGAGCGCCGGCCCGCCCAGGATCACCGCCACCCAGGCCGGCGGCGTGTGCCCGGTCGGCTCGTGCAGCACCAGGTCGAAACCGGCCGCGGTGGTCACCACCCCGGCCACGATCAGCAGGTGGGTGTACGGGGCGGTGTTCAGGAACCGGCTCGGCTGCTTCGAGCTGGAGATGGCGTGCGGCAGCAGCTCCCCGGACTTGTGCACGTAGATCCGCCACAGCAGCAGGGTCGTGACGAAGGCGACCGTGAAGGCGCCGATGCTCTCCGCCTCTGAGTGGTAGATGCTGAACATCGTGCCGGTGGTCAGGATGGCGTCGCCCAGCGCGATGATGAAGAACTGCTGGTACCGCTCGGACAGATGTTCAGCCGTGACGTTGCGCTGGGCCTCCGGCACCACGCCGAGGCCAGGCACCGGGTACATGAGCCGGAAGCCGACGTAGTCGAGGGCGAGCGCCAGCGCCCACAGCGCCTCCCGGGCGTGGCCGTGGACGAACCCACCCGCGATCCACGGCACGGCGGAGACTGCGAACCAGGTGAAGATCCGGGCCGCCCGGCGCTGGGTCTGCCGGTGGTGCCGGACCGTCGGGATCAGGAACAGGCCACGACCGAGATGGATCGCCACGTACGTCGCGGCGAAGACCAGCCCTCGGCTGGCGAACGCCTCCGGGATGGCGGTGGTCATCAGCAGCGCCCCGAACATCACCGCCGCGATCAACAGCTTGATCTCGGTGCGCTCGGGGTCGTACATGTCGGTGACCAGCGTGGTGATCGCCCAGGTCCACCAGAGCGCCATCAGGATGAGCAGGGCCTGCAGGGCGCGTTCCCAGTTGAGATCGACGACCATGCCGCGCGAGACGAGCGCCAGCGCGACCACGTAGACCAGGTCGAAGAAGAGCTCCAGCAGGGTCACCCGGCGGGGTGACTCCGGGTCGCGCACCGGAGGCCGGTCCCGCTTCGCGGGCTGCTCCGGCGAGGCGAAGGGCACGGGCTGCTCCTGCGGTGCGGGATCGGCGCGGCGGGCCGTGGTCCTCACCGACGGTAGCCACGACCGCTGGGAAGTGTGTCCGGTTTCGGGCTATCGGTCCGGTTCGGTCCGGCTCGGCCCAGGGACCGTCGCCGCCGGAATCCAATTGCGAGGGGGCACGCGCCGGCGAACGCTGGCCGGGATGACGCCGCAGGATGACACCCCGCCACCCCGGGTCCCGCCGATCGACGTGGCGCTGGTGCGCCGGCTGGTCGCCACGCAGTTCCCGCGTTGGGTCGACCTTCCGGTCCGACCGGTCGCGGTCGGTGGCTGGGACAACCGCACCTTCCACCTGGGCGACGCGATGACCGTGCGGCTGCCCAGCGCCGCGGGGTACGTGCCGCAGGTCGACAAGGAGCACCGCTGGCTGCCGGTCCTCGCGCCGCGGCTGCCGCTGGCCGTGCCGACGCCGCTGGCCCGGGGTGAGCCCGGCGAGGGCTATCCGTTCCCCTGGTCGGTCCACCGGTGGATCGACGGGGAGACCGCGCGCGCCGACCGGATCGCTGACCTGACCGCCTTCGCCCGCACGCTCGCCGGCTTCCTGGCCGCCCTGCACCGGCCCGAGCCCGCGGGCGGCCCGCCGGCCGGGGCGCACAGCTGCTTCCGGGGTGCGTCGCTGACGACGTACGACGCGGAGACCCGGCGGGCGGTCGAGGCGCTCGGCGACCGGATCCCGGTCGGTACGGTCACGGAGATCTGGGCGACGGCCCTGCGCTCCACCTGGTCCGGTGCGCAGGTCTGGTTCCACGGTGACGTCGCGTGGGGCAACCTGCTGGTGCGGGAGGGCCGGCTGGCGGCCGTCATCGACTTCGGCTGCTGCGGGATGGGCGACCCGGCCTGCGACCTGGCGGTCGCCTGGACGCTGCTGTCCGGCGCGAGCCGGTCGGCGTTCCGCGCCGCGCTCGACGTCGACGGCGGGACGTGGGCACGGGGGCGGGGCTGGGTGCTGTGGAAGGCCCTGATCATGCTCGACAACCCGGACCCGGTGCGCGCGCCGGAGGCCCGCCACATGCTCGACGCGGTGCTCACCGAGTACGCGGAGTCCGTCGCCCGGTGACCCCGGGCGGTGGCGACGATCGCATCGTCACCACCGGCCCGGGTATGGGACTCAGGCGTCCTCGCCGGCTCCCGCCGGGAGCACCCGGTCGGCCTCGGTGCCGGCGCCGGCCAGCACCCTGGCCTGCTGCGGCCAGGTGGCCAGGCTGGGCGCGGCGCGCAGGCCGGCGGCGCGGATGGTCTCCCGCAGCGCCGCCTCGTCCAGGTCGCCGAGCTGGCCGTACGTGCGGATCCCGGCGGCCTGGAGGGCGGCGGCCAGCTTCGGCCCGATGCCCTGGATCCGCCGGAAGTCGTCCGCGGTCTGCGCCGGGCCGCTGCCGTTCGTCGCCACGGCGGCGACCGTCTGCGGCTCGGTGGGGGTGGTAGCGGCGGGGACCGTCTCCGGCTGGGTCGGGCTGGTCGCGGCGTCCGACGTGAAGCCGTCCTCCGCAGCGGCCCGGGGGGCGGGGACGACGACCGGCGTGGTGGCCTCCTCGGCCTCCGGCGTCGGCTGCTCGGCCGGGGCGGCCGGCTCGGCGTCCGCGACGGGTCCCACCTCCGCCTCGGCCGGCGCGGCCTCGGTGTGGTCCGCCCGCCCAGTGTCGGCGTCGGCCGCCGGCAGGGTGGTGGCGTTGGCGGCCAGGGTGGCGGTGGCCGGGGGAGCGTCGTACTCGGCCGGGGCCGGCTCCTCGGTGACCGCGGCGGGCGGGGGAACCTCGTCCACGACGGCGGTCGGCCGCTCGTGGTGGACGGTGGCGGTGGTCGGGGCGCTGACCTCGGCGGCTCCGGCCACCGGGTCACCCTCCACGATGGGCGCCGTCGGGCCGGCGGCCGCCTGGCGGCCGCGCCACACCCACCCGCCCGCGAAGCCCACCAGCAGGGCCAGGATCAGGATCAGCCATTGCCCGAAAGTCGACGGCACGGCAAACCTCCCTCTTATGTACGTGAACGACAGTCTCGAGAAAACCGGGGGCAGCTTCGCACACGTACGTCGTGGAGGACAGAGAGGTCGCCGGCTTGCGTCCCTGCTGGGACGCGCCGTGCCGGCGGGTGGTGACGGGATGACCGAGCGTGTGCCCGTCGGACCGGCGGAGGGGGCGTCCCGGACCGCGGTGCCGTGCTGGTGCGGGACGGCGTTATCAGCGCATCGGGCCGGACGCCGCCGCGTCGGCTGCGTCCCAGGTGTAGAAGCAGCCGGCGATGGCGTCCCGGGGGGAGCCCCAGGTCGGCAGGTACGGCGACGTGTGCGCGGAGAGTCGCTCGTTGGTCTGCCGGTAGAGCGGGTGGTCGCGCATCCCGGCCACCGCGTCCGGGTCGACGTCCACCGTCTCCATCAGGTGTACGCACAGGTCGTGCAGGCAGTACAGCGACCGGTGCCGGACACCGGTGAGGGCGGGCAGTTCCGTCGCGTCGGACTCGGCGAAGATCTGCGCGACTCGTCCTTCCGCTCCCGGGACGATGCGGCTTACGATCAACAGACGGCTCATCGGGACCCCTCTCGCCGGTGGTGCCCCTGATCCAGTCCGCGGACGTCGGACACCGTGTCGGCCACCATGCCCGGCCGCTGTCACCTCTCCGTCACGCGGGGAGACCGGCCGGTGACGCGGGGGCGGGGCGGGGCCGGGCGGCTGGCGTGCCGGATCGGGGCGAGGGTGTCGTCGAGCAGCGCGCACATGGCCGGGGACGGCTCCAGGCGCAGCTCCCGCAGGAGCAGCTCGCGGTAGACGTAGAAGGCGTGCACCGCCTCGAAGGCGTTCCCCTCCGCCAGGTGGATCCGGACGACCAGGCGGTGCGGCGTCTCGCGGAGCGGCTCGGCGGCCATCGCCTCCAGCGCCGCCTCCAGCGCCTCGCCGTGCCGGCCCGCCGCGAGATGGTTGCCGGCGAGCTGTTCGAGCATGTGCAGCCGGAGCTGGCGGAGCCGTTCGCGTTCCAGCAGGACCCAGTCGTCGTACCAGCCGGGGAGCAGGTCGTGGCGGCCGGCGCCGCCGACGGCGTCCGGAACCTCCCCGTCGCGGACCCGGGCCGCGAGTCCGACCAGCTCGTCGGTGTCAAGGTGGACGGTCGGGTCGAGCCGGACGGTGTCCCCGTCGGTCAGCAGCGGACAGCACGGGTCCTGGCGCAGCCGCCACAGCGCGGTACGCAGCGACGACAGCGCCCGCTCCTCGGACGTCTCCGGCCAGAGCAGTCCGGCCAGGTGGCTGCGGGTCGCGGCGGGCCGCAGGCCGATCAGCGCGATGACCCGTTGCAGTCCCCGCGGCACGATCACCGGCACGTCGTCGTGCAGCAGCCGGAAACCGCCGAGCAGCTGCAACGACACCCGCGGCGCGCGCTCGGCGCCGGCCGTCGGCATTGTGGAATGACCGGTCACAGGCGCACCCCCGCCCCGGAATCCTCGTTCCGACCGTCCTCGTTGCCCCGGTGCGCGGCTGCCCGCGACGCCGGTGTCGGAACGGCTCCGCTGCGGCGGCGGTGTCGGATGCCGGCGCCGTCCGGGCTGACCAAGACGGAGATTATCAACGATGGTTACACTCAGTCAACGCATTCGTCGCCATTGTGACCATCCAGTACGGCCGGAAACAGCGGCTCTGAACTGCGAAAAAGTGTCGCAACCCGATGGGCGCGGCAAGCGGGCGCATAGCCCGGGCACAGGTTGCGTCAACGCAGCGTCACGGCCTCTCTGCGTATGGCGGTGGCATCGGGTGACGCTGCGTTGACGTCCCCGCGGGCATCGTGTCGGCAGCCGTCCGGCCGGACCGGAACCTGCCCGAGGGGGAGACTCTTCATGGACCGCTCGCTCATCGTCGCGAAGGTGGTGCCCACCGCCGAGGACCAGGTCGCCGAGATCTTCGCCGAGTCCGACGCGACGGAGCTGCCGCACCTGGTCGGCGTCCGGCACCGTTCGCTGTACCGGCTGCACGACCTCTACGTCCACCTGCTCGAGACGGAGCTGCCGGGCGAGGGCGCGGTGGGGGACGCCCGCGGGCATCCGGAGTTCGTCCGGGTCAGCGCGCGGTTGCGGCCGTTCATCTCGCCGTACCTGCCGGACTGGCGGTCGCCCCGGGACGCCATGGCCCACTGCTTCTACCGGTACGACGCGCCCGGACGGCGGCCGTGACCACCACCGCGCCCCGCGACGAGCAGCTCTGGTCCCGCTGCGCCGGCTGCGCCTCGCTGCTGTACCGCAAGCGGCTGCGCCGCAACCTCGACGTCTGCCCCGAGTGCGGCACGCACTCCCGACTGGACGCCCCGGCACGGGTGGCGCAGCTGGTCGACCCGGACTCGTTCAGCGCGCTGCCCGACCGGGCGGTGGAGGTCGACCCGATCGGCTTCGTCGACGCGCTGCCGTACCCGCACCGGCTGACCGCGGCGCGGGCCGGCACCGGGCTGGACGAGGCGGTGGTCTGCGGCAGCGCCGCCGTCGGTGGGCACCGGGTCGCGCTGGCGGTGATGGACTTCCGGTTCCTCGGCGGCAGCCTCGGCTGCGCGGTCGGCGAGCTGATCACCCGGACCGCCGAGCGGGCCCTCGCGGAGGAGGTTCCCCTGGTGCTGGTCACCGCCTCCGGCGGGGCCCGGATGCAGGAGGGGGCGCTGTCGCTGATGCAGATGGCCACGGTCAGCCAGGCCGTCGCCGAGCTGCGCGAGGCGGGACTGCTCACGGTCAGTGTGATCACCGATCCGACGTACGGCGGGGTGGCGGCCTCGTTCGCGACGAACACCGACGTGGTGCTCGCGGAGAGCGGCGCGCGGATGGGCTTCGCCGGCCCGCGGGTGATCCGGCAGGTCACCGGCACCGCGCTGCCGGAGGGCTTCCAGACGGCCGAGTTCCTGTTGCGGCACGGGCAGGTCGACATGGTGGTGCCCCGGCACGCGCTGCGTGGGCGGCTGACCGCGCTGCTCGCCGCCGCCCGCTACGGCCGCCGGGCCCGCCGGCGCCCGCCCGTGCCCCGGCAGCAGCCGGCGCCGCGACGGGCGGCCGACGCGTCGCTCCCGGCGTCGGCGGCCGGCCCCGCGTCGCTCCCGACGCCGGCGGACGCTTCCGCGTCGTCCCCGGCGGCGGCGGACGCCGCCGGGCGGGACGCCTGGGAGACGGTCCGCGCGGCCCGCCACCCGGGCCGGCCCACCACAATGGACTACCTGGAGAGCGCCTTCGACGGCTTCGTCGAGCTGCACGGCGACCGGCTCGGCGCGGACTGCCCGGCGATCGTCGGCGGGCTGGCCCGGCTCGACGGCCGGCCGGTGATGGTGATCGGTCACCAGAAGGGACACACCACCGCCGAGCTGGTGGCCCGCAACTTCGGCATGGCCAGCCCCGCCGGGCATCGCAAGGCGCTGCGGCTGATGCGACTGGCCGCCCGGCTCGGCCTGCCCGTGGTGACCCTGGTGGACACCCCGGGGGCGGACCCCGGGGTGGGCGCGGAGGAGCAGGGCCAGGCGGCGGCGATCGCCGAGAACATCCTGGCGCTCAGCATGCTGCCCACCCCGGTCGTCGCGGTGGTCACCGGCGAAGGCGGCAGCGGCGGCGCGCTGGCGCTGGCCGTCGCCGACCGGGTGCTGATGCTCGAACACGCCGTCTACTCGGTGATCAGCCCGGAGGGCTGTGCCGCCATCCTGTGGCCGGACAGCTCCGCCGCCCCGCAGGCCGCCCGCGCGCTCCGGCTCACCGCGCCGGACCTGTGCCGGCTCGGCGTGGCCGACGAGGTGGTGCCCGAGCCGGCGCCCGCCGCCCAGCACGACCCGGCCACCGCCGCCGAGCTGCTGGCCCGGGCGGTGACGGCCAACCTGGCCCCGCTGCTCGACGTGCCGCCGGCCACCCTGGTCCGTCGCCGGCGGCAACGCTTCCGCCGGTTCGGCGCCGCCCGCGCCGCCGTCCCGGCGGTGCGGCGATGAGCGCCGACCAGGGCCCCGACGCGGCCCTCGACGGCCTGCGGCGGCACGCCCACCGGCTCGTCGCCGAGCTGGCCGGCCCGGTGCGCCGGGTCCGGCTGCGCAGCGGCGAGACCGTCCTCGAGGTGGAGTGGCACGGTGCGGCCGAAGCCCCGCCTGCGCCCCGCACCGAGCCGGACCCGGTCGTGGCCGCCGGCCCGCCGCCGCCCGAGCCCGGCCGGCTCACCGTGCGGGCACCCGTCGTCGGCACCTTCTACCGGGCCCCGGAACCCGGCGCGGCGCCCTTCGTCGCCGTCGGCGACCTGATCCGTCCCGGTCAGGTGGTCGGCATCGTGGAGGCGATGAAGCTGATGAACGAGGTGACCGCCGACCAGGCCGGGCGGGTGGTCGAGGTGCTCGTGGACGACGGCAGGCCGGTCGAGTACGACCAGCCGCTGCTCGCCCTGGAGCCGGCCGGGCAGCGGGGCCGATGATGTTCGAGAAGGTGCTGATCGCCAACCGGGGCGAGATCGCGCTGCGGGTGCTGCGGGCCTGCCGGGAACTGGGTGTGCGCACGGTGGTGGCGCACTCCAGCGCCGACGCCGACTCGCTGCCGGTGCGGCTGGCCGACGAGACCGTCCGGATCGGACCGGCGCCGAGCCGGCAGAGCTACCTCAACGCGGCGGCGATCGTCGAGGCGGCCCGGCAGACCGGCGCGCAGGCCGTGCACCCCGGCTACGGCTTCCTCTCCGAGGACGCCGACTTCGCCGAAATCTGCGCGGAGAACGGCCTCGTCTTCATCGGGCCGCCGCCGCAGGTGATGTCCGCGCTGGCCGACAAGTCCACCGCGCGGGCGCTGATGAGCCGGGCCGGGTTGCCGCTGCCGCCGGGCAGCGTCCGGACCCTGCCGACCGTCGCCGAGGCCGTCGAGGTGGCCGCCGAGGTGGGGTACCCCGTGATCGTGAAGGCCGCCGCCGGCGGTGGCGGGCGGGGGATGACCGTGGTCCGCTCCGCCGCCGCGCTGCCCCGGGCGTACGCCCGCACCCGGGCCGCCGCCCAGGTCGCCTTCGGCGACGACCGGGTGTACGTCGAGCGGTACCTGACCGACGCCCGGCACGTCGAGGTGCAGGTGCTCTGCGACGGCCACGGCAACGGGGTGCACCTGGGCACCCGGGACTGCTCGGTGCAGCGCCGGCACCAGAAGCTGGTCGAGGAGGCGCCCGCCCCGGCGCTCTCCGCGGCCACCCTGGACGCCCTCGCGGAGACCGCGCTGCGCGGCGTTCTCTCGGTCGGCTTCACCGGCGCGGGGACCGTGGAGTTCCTCGTCGACGAGGCGGAACGGTGCCACTTCCTGGAGATCAACTGCCGGATCCAGGTGGAGCACCCGGTCACCGAGATGGTCACCGGCGTCGACCTGGTCCACGAGCAGCTGCACATCGCCGCCGGGGTGCCGCTGCGCTGGCGGCAGGAGGAGATCCGGCTGCACGGGGTGGCGGTGGAGTGCCGGGTCAACGTGGAGGACCCGGACCGCGACTTCGCCCCCACTCCGGGTCGGCTGGACCGGTTCCGGCCGCCGGGCGGGCCGTTCACCCGGGTCGACACCCACGGCCACGCCGGCTACCTGGTCAGCCCGCACTACGACTCCCTGCTGGCCAAGGTGGCGGTCTGGGCGCAGGACCGGGCGTGCGCCCTGGACCGGCTGGAGCGCGCGCTCGGCGAGTTCGACATCGCCGGCGCGGGCGTGCGGACCACGATCCCCTTCGTCCGGCGGGTGCTCGACGACGCCGCCTTCCGCAAGGCCCGCCACACCACCGGGCTGGTCGACCGGCTGCTCGCCGACCGCGCCCCCGTACCGACCCCGGCCGCCCCCGCCGCCTACCCGCCCGGCACATCCGTCAGGAGGACCCGATGACCGTCGCCCCCGACCGACCGCTCACCACGGAGATCACCGACGTCCTGGTCACGCACTGCGGCCTGGACGCCGAGACCGCCGCCCGGAACCCCGCCGCCAGCCTGGAGGAGCTGGGCATGGACTCGCTGGCCCTGCTCGAACTCTCCGCCGTCGTCGCCGACCGGTGGCGGGTACGCATCCCCGAACAGGCCGGTCAGCTCAGCATCGCGGGCGTCGCCGACCTGGTGGCCCGCCGGGCCGACCCGCCCGGGCACACCGAGAACAGCGTGGTCATCGACGCGCCGCTGCCGCTGGTCTGGCGGGTCACCAACGACGTCGCGCGGTGGACCGAGCTGTTCACCGAGTACGCCGTGGCGGAGATCCTGGAACAGGACGGCGACACCGTCCGGTTCCGGCTCACCATGCACCCCGACGAGAACGGGGTCTCCTGGAGCTGGGTCAGCGAACGCACCGCCGACCCGGCGACCCGGCAGGTGCGGGCGCACCGGGTGGAGACCGGCCCGTTCGAGTACATGCGCATCCACTGGCGCTACGACGAGGTGCCCGACGGCACCCGGATGACCTGGGTGCAGGACTTCGCGATGAAGCCCACCGCGCCGGTCGACAACGCCGGGATGACCGAACGGATCAACGCCAACAGCCGGGTCCAACTGGCGGTCATCAAGGAGCGCATCGAGCGGCTGCACCAGGGAGGCGACAAATGAGTGAGACCGTCACCGGGGTCATCGCCGCCCGCGACGTCGCAGCCGACCGGCGGCGCGGCGGGGAACTGCGGGTGCTGCTCGGGCCCAAGAGCGTCGGCAGCACCTCCGGCTTCATGGGGGTGGCCGCGCTCGCGCCGGGGGAGCGGATCGCCGAGCACTACCACCCCTACAGCGAGGAGTTCCTGTACGTCGCGCGCGGCGCCATCACTGTGGACCTCGACGACGAACCGGTGCCGCTGGCGGCCGGGGAGGCGCTGTTCGTGCCGCGGCTGGTGCGGCACCGGCTGCGCAACACCGGCGACGAGCCGGCCGAGGTGGTGTTCCACCTCGGCCCCCTCGCGCCCCGCCCGGAACTCGGCCACGTCGACACCGAGGTCGCGCCGCAACGGGGACCGTCGTGACCGGCCGGCGCACCGTCGTCACCGGCGTCGGGGTGGTCGCCCCGGGCGGCGCCACCCGGGACCGGTTCTGGAAGACCATCACCGAGGGGCGCACAGCCACCCGGCGGATCACCTTCTTCGACCCGGCGCCGTTCCGCTCCCGGATCGCCGCCGAGTGCGACTTCGACCCCGACGCCGCCGGGATCACCCTCGCCGAGCGGCAGCGCGCCGACCGGTACGTGCAGTTCGCCCTGGCCTGCTCGGCGGAGGCGCTCGCCGACAGCGGCCTGATCCTCACCGACGCCGAGCGGCAGCACGCCGGAGTGGTGCTCGGCAGCGCCGTCGGCGGCACCATGGCGCTGGAGAAGGAGTACGTCCGGGTCAGCGACAGCGGCCGGCGCTGGCTGGTCGACCACACCCTCGGCGGGCCGTACCTCTACCAGGCGCTGGTGCCGAGCAGCCTGGCCGCCGACGTGGCCTGCCGGCACGGCCTGCACGGCCCGGCCCAGGTGGTCTCCACCGGCTGCACCTCCGGCATCGACGCCATCGGGTACGCCCACCAGCTCATTGCCGACGGCGAGGCCGACGTGGTGCTCGCCGGGGCCGCCGACTCGCCCATCTCGCCGGTCACCGTCGCCTCGTTCGACGCCATCGGGGCGACCAGTCCGGACAACGACGACCCGGAGCACGCCTCCCGCCCGTTCGACGCCGACCGGCACGGCTTCGTCCTCGCCGAGGGCGCCGCGGTGCTGGTGCTGGAGGAGTGGGAGCACGCCCGCCGTCGCGGCGCGCACGTCTACTGCGAGGTGGCCGGGTACGCCAGCCGCAGCAACGGTTTCCACATGACCGGGCTGCGCCCCGACGGGGTGGAGATGGCCCTCGCCATCGGCGACGCGCTGCGGCAGGCACGGCTCGCCCCGGGCGACGTCTCCTACATCAGCGCACACGGCTCGGGCACCCGGCAGAACGACCGGCACGAGACGGCGGCGTTCAAGCGGGCGCTCGGGCCGGCCGCGTACCGGGTGCCGATCAGCTCGATCAAGTCGATGGTGGGGCACTCGCTCGGCGCCATCGGCTCGATCGAGATGGCCGCCTGCGCCCTCGCCATCGAGTACGGCGTGGTGCCGCCGACGGCGAACTGGACCACCCGTGATCCGGAGTGCGACCTGGACTACGTGCCCAACGAGGCCCGCGAGCTGCCGGTGGACGTAACGCTCTCGGTCGGCAGCGGCTTCGGCGGCTTCCAGTCCGCGATGCTCTTCCGCCGCCGGGCGGTGACACCGTGACCGCGGCCCGCGCCGGCCTGCGTCGGAGCGCGGCGGTGGCGCCGTGACCGCGCGGGCGGTGGTGACCGGGATCGGGGTGGTGGCGCCGAGCGGCGTCGGCGCCGACGCGCACTGGTCGACCGTGCTCGCCGGCACCCGGCGGACCGGGCCGATCAGCCTCTTCGACCCGACCGGCTACCCGACCCGGGTGGCCGGGGAGGTGCCCGACTTCGACGCCGCCGGGTACGCCGACGCCCGGCAGCGGGTGCAGACCGACCGGTGGACGCACCTCGGGTTCGCCGCCACCCGGCTGGCGCTGGCCGACGCCGGCCTGCCCGAGCAGGCCCCCGACCCGTACGGGTGGGCGGTGACCCTGGCCAGCTCGTCCGGCGGGAACCTGTTCGGGCAGCGGGAGCTGCAACGGCTCTGGGGCGGTCCGACCCGGACGGTGGGGGCGTACCAGTCGATCGCCTGGTTCTACGCGGCCAGCGTCGGGCAGCTCTCCATCCACCACCAGTTCAAGGGGCCGTCCGGGGTGCTGGTCGCCGAGTCCGCCGGCGGGCTGGACAGCCTCGCCCACGCCGTCCGGACCATCCGTCGAGGCACCCCGGTGGTGATCGCCGGGGCGACCGAATGCCCGCTGAGCCCGTACGCGCTGGCCTGCCAGCTCCGGTCCGGCCTGCTCAGCGACGTGGCCGACCCGGAGCGGGCGTACCGGCCGTTCGACGTCGCGGCCGCCGGGTACGTCCCCGCGGAGGGCGGCGCGGTCTTCGTGGTGGAGGAGCTGGTGCACGCGCTGGCCCGGGGCGCCCGGATCTACGGCGAGGTGACCGGCTGGGCGGCCACCCACGATGCCGCCCCCACCGACCCGGACGCCGGCCCCGACCCGGCCCACTACGCGCGGGCGCTCCGGCTGGCCCTGGACCGGGCCGGCGTTCGCCCCCACGACGTGGACGTGGTCTGGCCGGACGCGCTCGGCGTGCCCGCGCACGACCGGGCCGAGGCGGCCGCGCTGCGCGCCGTATTCGGCGCCCGGACCCCGTCGGTGACCACCCAGAAGCCGCTGACCGGCCGGGCCCACCAGGGCGGGTCGGCCCTGGACGCGGCGACCGCGCTGCTCGCCTTCCGGCACGACCTGCTGCCCGCCTCCGCCGGCCCGGAGCAGCCCGCGGAGGGCTGCGAGCTGAACTTCCTGCGGGCCCCCCGCCGGCCGCGCAGCCGCATCGCGCTGGTCGGCGCGCGCGGATTCGACGGTTTCAACAGCGCGCTGGTGCTGCGCGGCGCCGCGCCACCACCGTCCAGGGATGACGACATCTGACCGGGCAAACGGGCGCGGCTGGTCTTCCTGCTCCGGCCGACGCGCAAGTGCCACGGCGCTTCCTCGGCCAGGCCCGACGGCGGCGCCGGACCGTCAGGTGTCGTACTCGCCGCTGTTCCAGGGCTCGCTGAAGGCCATGTAGTTGCCCGGATGCAGCTCGACCCACCACGACTCGCCCGGCTCGTCGGGCGGCCGCGGGATCAGGCCGAACGTGGTGCCGAACCGGTCCACCGCGAACGGCGCCACCTCGATCCGGCCGAAGGTGACCGGACCGAGCTGGGACAGCCGGGCCTCGTACGTCCGCCGCCGGGCGTCGCGGTCCATCAGATGCCGCGGACCGAACGCGTCGACCCGCGCCTCCAGCAGCCGGCCGGAGCGGTCGAAGAGAAAGCACGCGACGAACTCCGCGCCGGTGCCGGTCTCCGGGTCGCCGGGCACGAACGGCGTGGTGAGGAAGAACTGTCGGCCGTCGGGCGTGTGCCCGACGTGCTCGGCGTGGTAGTCGTCGTGGTCGATGGCGATGAGCGCTGGCGGGCCGCCGGTCACCGGTACCTCCTCCTGCCGTCGGCGGGACCCCGGCCGACCCGCGGACCGTACCGACCGGCACCGACGATTCCCGCAGCCGCCGGCCGGGAGCGGGCGCGCAGGGCGCAGCAGCCGGCGGGGTGCGAATGGTTGTCACCGGGCGCGGCGTGTCGCGGCGACAACTTCATGGTCAACGGGGGGAATGGGGGGCGGGGGTGGTGCGGGGTGCAGGTGGCGGTGTGCGGGCCCGCGGAGGCGAGCGCGGCCGAGGTGGAGTGGGCGCGGCGGGTGGGGGAGCTGCTGGCCGAGCGGGGGGTCACCGTCCTCTGCGGAGGCGGGGGCGGGGTGATGGCCGCGGTCGCCGCCGGCGCCCGCTCCCGCGACGGCCTGGTCATCGGCGTACGCCCCGACGACGGCGCCGATCCCGGTCCGGCCGACGTGTCCGCGTCCGTGGTGACGAACATGGGGCAGGCGCGCAACGCGATCCTGGTGTGGAGCGCGGACGCGGCCATCGCCGTCGGCGGGTCGTGGGGAACGCTCAGCGAGGTGGCCCTGGCGATGCGGCGGGGCGGAATTCCGGTGGTGCTGCTCGGCGGTTGGCGGATCCTCGGTCCCACCGGCGAGCCGGTGCCCGGGCCGCGCCACGTCGACACCCCGGAGCAGGCCGTGGAGGCGGTGCTTCCGCCCGGGCCGTGACCCGCGCTCAGCCGAACAGCGACCGCAGATCGCGGGGATGGCTGGCGGTACGGTCCGCCGGCTCACCCGGGTCGTACTGATGGCCCCAGCCGGCGGCCACCGCCAGCGCGCCGCTGCGTCGCGCCGCCCGCAGGTCGAGTGGCGAGTCGCCGACGTACGCGGTTCGGGTGGGACGGACGCCCAGCAGCCGGCAGGCCAGCTCGACGCCGTCGGGCTCGGGTTTGGGTCGCGCGGCCTCGTCCCCGCCGACGACGACCTGGAAGTGCCCGAGCAGACCGACCCGGTCGAGCAGGATCTCGGCCGCCCGGTGGCTGGCGCCGGTGAAGAGACCGACCGTCCCCCGTCCGGCGACGCTGGTGAGCAGGTCGGCCACCCCGGGATAGACGGTCACCTGCGTCGCGAGGGCGGTCAGGTGGGCGTGGTAGCGGGCGAGGTCCCGGTCGGTGGCCGGCCGTCCCAGCAGGTGCGTCAGCAGCACGGCCGGTGGCCCGAGCGGATACCCGGCGATGATCTCGGCATCGGAGAGCACCCGCCCGCCGCCGTCCACGATGGCGGCGCGGTAGGCCGCGGGCACCACCGCGTGGGATTCGATCAGCGTGCCGTCCATGTCGAAGACGATCGCGTCCACCCGCCCGTGTGCCGCCCGCATGGGCAGAGGCTACGGCAGCCGGGCCGATCCCCGTCGGACCCCGACGGCGGGGGTTCAGCCCGTCGTCCTGAACTGGGCGGCGAGGCGTTTCGGGGCGCGGGCGTACCAGGCCTCGGTGACCAGTTCGGTCAGCTCCTCGACACCGATCCGGTCGAGCCGGACCAGCACCGCCGGGTACCCGTCGAAGTGCGGGGTGGTGAAGTAGACCTCGGGATCGTCGGCGAGCAGCGCCTCCTTGGCGCCCAGGTCGGGCACCCGGGCGCCGAGGACCGGCCCGTCCGGCGCGGCGTCGCCCAGCGCCTCCAGGTCAGCGCGGCGCAGCGGTCGTTCCCAGACGAAGAGCCTGTCCCGCACCCGCCAGGCGGGCAGGTCGTCGTGGGAGCCGCGCTCGGTGGTCTCGGGCAGGGCGAGCGCGATCCGGCGTACGTCGTCCCAGGTCGCCATGCGCCGACGATACGCCGCCCTACCGACGGCCGGGCCCGACTAGATTGCGTGCATGGATCTCGCCGAACTGCAGGCCCGGGCGCGGGCCGTCGCCGACCGGTACGACCGCCACCATGTCGCCGCGGGCAGGGCGCCGTGGAGCACCGGCGACCTGGCGCTGGGCTTCGTCGGCGACGTCGGCGACCTGGCGAAGCTGGTGATGGCGGTCGACGGGCGGCGGGAGATTGCGGACGCCCGGGAACGGCTCGGCCACGAGCTGGCGGACTGCCTCTGGTCGGTGCTGGTCCTCGCCGACCGGTACGACGTCGACCTGGTGGCCGAGTTCGAGAAGATGACCGCCGGGATCGACCGGCATCTGGGCTGAGGTCAGGCCGGCGCGGGCGTCTCGCGCAGCAGGGCGACATCGTGCCGGTCCACGTCGCGCGGCGGGTACCCCTCCCGGAACCGGAGCTGCTGGGCCACCGACAGGCAGGGCACCCGCTGATCGGCGATGACGCCCTCGGCGAAGCCGTCCGACGCGTACTCGAAGGTCACCCCGTCCAGACCGGACTGGACGCCGCTGCCGTCCGGTCGGAACGCCACCGGGTGGAGGTCGACCTTCCGGCCCTCCGGCGCGGTCAGCTCGGCGCGCACTGGCAGCCAGTCCACCGTGGTCACGAAGCCGAGCCGGCCGAGCAGCGCGAGCAGCTCCGCCTGCTGGCTCGCGTCGATCGCCAGGTCGAGGTCGGCGTGCGGCCGGGTCTGCCGGCCCACCACCGCGTCCACCGCCCAGCCGCCGGCCACCCAGACCCGCAGCCCGTACGCGGCGAACTCGGCCAGCAGCGCGGTCACCTGGTCCCCGTTCATCCCGGGATCTTGGCAGACTGACGGTCTGCCCCGCCAGCGGGAAGGACCGTGATGCGCAGGATCATCGTCTGGATGTCCATCTCCCTCGACGGCTTCATCGAGGGACCGGACCGGGAGCTCGACTGGCACCGGGTCGACGAGGAGCTGCACCAGCACTTCAACGACGAGCTGCGGACCAAGGGGGCCTTCCTGGACGGGCGCCGCACCTACGAGCTGATGGCCGCCTTCTGGCCGACCGCCGACCAGGACCCGGCGGCCAGCGCGGTGACCCGCGAGTTCGCCGGGATCTGGCGGGACATGCCGAAGGTCGTCTACTCCCGGACGCTGGCACGCGCCGACTGGAACGCCACCGTCGTCCGGGAAGTCGTCCCCGAGGAGGTCATGTCCCTCAAGGCGCAGCCCGGCGGCGACCTGGTGCTCGGCGGTGCGGACCTGGCGTCCGCCTTCTGCCGCCACGGGCTGGTCGACGAGTACCGGCTCTACCTCCACCCGGTCGCCATCGGCCGGGGCAAGCCGCTCTTCCCGCCCTCCGACACGCCGGTCGACCTGCGGCTGGTCGAGTCCCGGCCGTTCGGCAACGGGGTCGTGCTGCTGCGCTACCGGGGTGCGGGCCAGTGCTCCGCCCTTTAGTACTCCAACGTCACTTGGCTTCGGCGTTGGGCGTGGCGCAGGCATGAAGGCGGCCACCGCGTGATCATCGATGGTTTGTGAGGACAACCGAAGATCGTGCGGTGGCCGCGGGCCACAGCGTAAACCCTGCTCGGTGGCGGGTCATCCTCGACGAGGCGGTGGCGCGTGTCGCTGACCGGTTCGCCCGCGCGGAGCCACGTCGTACGGCGGCAGCGTTCGTGGAGGGGCTGCTGTCGAGCGTGGAGCGTAAGACGTGCTGGTCGCTTGCGGAACGGGCCGGACACGGGGATCCGCAGGCGATGCAGCGGCTGCTGCGCACAGCGTTGTGGGACGCCGACGCCGTCCGAGACGATGTTCGTGCCTGGCTGGTGCAGCAGCTTGGCCACCCCGAGGGGGTGCTGATCACCGATGAGACCGGGTTCCTGAAGAAGGGCCTGGGTTCGGTGGGGGTGCAGCGGCAGTACACCGGCACCGCCGGTCGTGTCGAGAACGCCCAGGTCGGGGTGTTCCTGGCCTACGTCTCACCCCTGGGTCGGGCGTTGATCGACCGCCGGCTGTACCTGTGGGCCTGGATCACCACCAGCCTGCATGGCGAGCACCGCTGGCTGCTCATCCGCCGCAACCACAGCACCGGCGAGCTGGCCTTCTACCTGTGCTGGTCACCGAAGCCAGTGCCGCTGCACACCCTCGTGACCGTCGCCGGCTCCCGCTGGAGCATCGAAGAGCTGTTCCAAACCGGCAAAGGCCAAGTCGGCCTGGACCACTACCAGGTCCGCGGCTGGACCGGCTGGCACCGGTTCATCACCCTGGCCATGCTCGCCCTGGCCGTGCTGACCGTCCTCACCGCCGCCTCCGCTGAGCATGCCGACTCCGACCCGGAAATCATCGCGTTGACCGTGGCGGAGCTCCGCCGACTCCTCAACGCCTTCGTCCTCGCCCTGCCGCTACCACCAGCACACACCCTGCACTGGTCAACCTGGCGGCGAACATCCCAAGCCCGAGCCCGCCGATCCCACTACCAGCGAAGACTCAGCCACCACGCCAGTAGACAGGTCAAGTGACGTTGGAGTATTAGGGCGGAGAGAACGTCAACGCTGACCGTCAGGCGGGCGACGACCCCGCGCCGCCGACCGGCCGTACGAGGAGTTCTTCGACTCCGCCGCGCTGCACCCGGCACCTGGACACCTGGCGCACTTCTAAGGCGACGGGGCAACGGTCGACGCGCTGCGGCTGTCGGTCACCGCGGTGACGCCGGAGCAGATCGACCTGGGGCTGGACCGGCTGGCCGCCCTGATCACCGACGAGCTCCGCGCCGCCGGCACGCTCGTCAGCCCCGGTGCGGTCCCCTGATCTCGCCCGAGCCGCGGGGGATCAGCCGGGTCGCCACCAGATGGGTCCGCGGCCGCCACTGCTCGCCGTCCAGGCGCCGGAAGATCAGCGACGCGGCGAGCCGGCCCATCTCGGACGGGTCCTGCGCGACCACGGTGACGGCCGGCTGGAGGAGGTCGGCGAGGGGGAAGTCGTCGAAGCCGACGAGGGCGACCTCGTGCTGCCGGCCGAGCTGCTGGAGGGCCCGGATCGCCCCGATGGTGACGAGGTTCTGCGAGGTGAAGAGCGCGGTGGGCGGGGACTCGGCGGACAGCAGCCGGCGTACCGCCTCCTCCGACTCCTGCTCGGTGTGCAGGTCGTGGACGGCGGTGGCGGCGGACGGTCGGATGCCGTGATCGGCGAGGGCCTCCCGGAAGCCCTGGAACCGTTGTCGGGCCGTGGGGATCGTCTGCAGATCGCCCAGGTAGGCGATGTTCCGGTGGCCCTGGGCGACGAGGTGGTGGACGGCGGACGCGGCCCCGTCGTGGTTGTCGGCGAGGACGGCGTCGACCGGCAGCCCGACCGGCGGCCGGTCGACGAAGACCACCGGGGTGCCGGCGTTGACCTCGCCGGCCAGGTAGCTCTGGTCGTCGCTGGCGGGTACGACGACCAGGGCGTCGGCCTGCCGCATGGTGAAGGCGTGGATGAGGTCCCGTTCCCGTTCCGGGTTCTCGTCCACGCTGCCGGCGAAGATGAGCACGCCCCGATCCCGCGCGGCGTCCTCCAGGGCACGGTGCAGGGCGGCCGAGAAGGGGTTGGCCAGGTCCTCCAGGACCGCCGCGATCGCGGCGCTCCGGCCGCTGGCCCGCCGGAGGCTGCTCGCGGTGAAATTGGGCCGGTAGTCGAGCTGGGCGATCGCCCGCTGCACGGCGGCGGTCTTCGGGGCGGAGACGCCTGCCTCGCCGTTGACCACCCGGGAGACGGTCTTCGGGCTCACGCCCGCGAGTAGTGCGACGTCTCGGAGCGTCGGCCGGGCCTTGGCGCCGACCGAGGTAGCGGGGGCGGCAGCGTGCATGGGCGCTCCTACCGGGCGGGGTGCTGCGGTGGCGGTCGGGGGCCACGGCGTACGCGGTGACCCCCGACCGATGGTGATCGACGGTCAGGTTATCGCCACACCGACCGCAGCGGCCGGATGGTGAGCGACCGCACCACCACGTCACCCCCCTCGGCGAAGAGGCGCGTCCGGTCGCTGGTGGGCGCGGGGAAGATCTGATCCGTGATGGTGGTCTGTCCCGCCCCGCCGAACACCTCGACGGAGGACCGGTCCACGTACACCGTCATCCGCACCCGGTTCCCGTCCACCGACAGCGGGCCGGAGTGCACGCCGGGGAAGAGCGGGCCGACCTCGACCTGGCCGGAGTGCGTCCGGTCGACGAAGAGGCGGCGCGCCCCGGCGTCGTACCCGATCAGCGTCCGTTCGTCGCCGCCGCCGCGGACCTGGAGGCCGAAGCGGTCGGCGTCGCGGAGTTCGAACTCCGCCTGGATCTCCAGCACCGTGCCGTCCGCCGCCGGGGGCAGGTCGAGCACCCCGGCCCGTACGGTGGCGTCGCGCAGCGTGAACGCCTCGTCGCCGCCCCGCAGGGAGGTGAGCTGGCCGGTCGGCCGCTGGACCAGGCGCACCTCGCCGTCGATCGTCTTCAGCGCGAACTCCCGGGGCAGGGCCATCGCGCCGCGCCACGGTGCGGTCGGGATGCTGCCGGCGTACTGCCAGTTGTTCATCCAGCCGACCACCACGCGCTTGCCGTCGGGGGCGTTGTTGTAGGAGACGGCGGCGTAGTAGTCCTTGCCGTGGTCGAGCCAGTCGTAGCGTTCCAGTTCGCTGGTTGCCGGCCGGTCGGCGAACATGACGTGGTCGACGAGGATGTGCCCCCAGCCGCCGGAGTTGAAGTCGTTGATCTCCAGGTGGGCCCGCCGCCCGGCGAACTCACGCACGTCCCAGCCCACCCAGTCCAGGCGTTCGCTGTCCTTCCCGGTGGCGGTCCGGACGACCTGGCCGTCCACGACGAGGTTGACCGCGGTTTCCACGGACCGGGGCAGCACCGGTTCGTCGGTGGCCACGAGGTGGTCCACCAGCAGGTGCCCCCACCCGCCGGTGTTCTCGTCGACGATCCGCAGTTGGGCGGTGCGACCCCGGAACTCGGTCACGTCCCAACTGCGCCAGTTCATGAAGCCGGAGAAGTTGCCGGTGGCGGTGCGTACCACCCGGCCGTCCACCAGCAGCTCGACCACCGTACGGCCGGTGCCGTCGTCGAGGTGGCCGCCGGCGCCGACGAGCAGGCTCAGGTGGTTCCGGTTGATCGTGAAGCCGGGTGAGGTCAGGGTGCCGGTCGTCGAGTCGGCCTCGAAGAAGGTGGTGAGCAGCTTGTCGCCGACGTGGCCGCGCTCCGACCGGGCGGGACCGACCACCGGCGCGCGGTCGCGAAGCCCGCCGGTCGCCGTCCACCCCGCCTGCTCGTACGTCTGCCCGTCGGGCAGCTCGAAGTCGATCACCGGCTCGGCCCCGCCCGGCACGAACTCGGTTGTCGTGCCGGGCAGGTGCGGATGGGCGCCCCCGCCGACGAGGAGGTTCAGGTAGTCCTGGTCGAGGGTGAAGTCGGGGGAGACCATCCGCCCCTTGGGCGCGTCGAAGCCGAGGAAGCTGTTGACCAGGGACCGGCCGCGGAAGCCGCTCACCTGCTGCTGTCCGGGCACCGTCCCTGGGTACGGGCGGGTGCCGAAGGGCCCGGGTCCCTGCGTCGGGTCGTTCTCGACCGTCCAGCCGGCGTAGTCGTCCTCGAAGTGGGCGAAGAGCGTTCCGGTCGGCGGCTCAGGGTCGCCGGCGACGACGTTGTCGGCGGTGAAGCGGGCGCCGTCCCAGTCGCCGATGAAGTACTGCGCGCCCGATCCGCCGGCCACCGCGCCCGGGTTCAGGTTGACCACCAGGACCCACCGGGTGTGCCGCGGGTCGCCGTCGACCGGCAGTTCGAACAGGTCCGGCACCTCCCAGACGCCGCCGACGGCGTTGGCCGGCCCGAAGTCGCTCAGGTGGGTCCAGTTCCGCAGGTCGGGGGAGCCGTAGAAGCTCACCTTGTGCTCGGTGGCCAGCACGGTCGCCATGGTCCACTGACCGGACCTGGTGTCCCAGAAGACCTTCGGGTCACGGAACTCCCGGGAGCCGAGGTCGAGCACCGGGTTCCCGGCGTACTTCGTCCAGGTGCGCCCCCGGTCGGTGCTGTACGCCAGCGACTGCGCCTGGATGCCGGTGGCCGGGTACGAGCTGGTGTAGACGGCGACCATGGCCGGCGCGCCCGGGCGGCCGAAGCCGGAGGTGTTCCGCTCGTCGACGACGATCGACCCGGAGAAGATGTGCTCGTCGGCCGAGTAGGGGATGGCGAGCGGCAGCTCCTCCCAGTGCAGCAGGTCGCGGCTGACCGCGTGTCCCCACGACATGTTGCCCCACTGCGCGCCTTCGGGGTTGTACTGGAAGAACAGATGCCACTCGCCCTGGTACCACACCAGCCCGTTCGGATCGTTCAGCCAGTTCCGCTCCGGGCTGAAGTGGATCTGTGGTCGGTAGGCCTCGTCCCTGGTCGTGGTCGGCGCTCCGTGCGCGCCGGCGCCGGGCGTGGTCGCCACGAGAGTCGCGGCCGCGCAGGCGGCCAGACATCGGCGGATCCTCATCCACATCCTCCGTCCATGGGGGACTTGCGTCGCCCGGTCCGGGTCCGGGCGTCTGCCGGTGGGCGAATCCTGCGCGCGGCTGACATCGATGTCAAGAGTTACCTATGGATTACGTTCTGGTTAGAGAAAACCACCCGCCAACCCATTGACATCCCTCCTGTGCCGACCCGAAACTGCGTTGACATCGTTGTCAGACCGACCTCGGCCCGGCCGGGGGAGTCTTTGAGGGAGAACACATGATCCAGCGCATCGGCCGCCGCCGCGCGGCCCTGCTGGTGGCCGCCGCGGCGGCGACCGGCATGGTCGTCAGCGGGTGCGGCGACAGCTCGGGCGACGGCTCCGGCGACGGTGACAAGAGCATCGCCGTCTCGCTGATCACCAAGAACTCCACGAACCCGTTCTTCGTGACCATGCAGCAGGGCGCGAAGAAGGCCGCCGAGGCGGAGGGCGTGAAGCTGACCGTCGCCGCCGGCAAGGAGGACGGCGACGAGGCCGGCCAGGTGCAGGCCATCGAGGACGCGATCGCCCGCGGCGACGAGGGCATCCTGATCACCCCGAACGGCCCCGGCGTGAACCCCGCGATCAAGAAGGCCAGGGACGCCGGGCTCTACGTCATCGCGCTGGACACCCCGCCCGACCCGGCGAACACCGTGGACATCACCTTCGCCACCGACAACTTCAAGGCCGGTGAGCTGATCGGCAAGTGGACGGCGACCCAGCTCGCCGGCAAGCCGGCGACCATCGCCATGTTGGACCTGTTCAACGACAAGGTGGTCTCCGTCGACTACGACCGTGACCAGGGCTTCCTGACCGGCATGGGCATCGACACCGCCGACAAGAAGAAGAACGGCGACGAGGCGAAGACCGGCAGCTACTCCGGCGGCAGCTACACGATCGCCTGCAACGAACCGACCAACGGCGCCGAGGACGGCGGCCGGACGGCCATGGAGAACTGCCTGACCAAGAACCCCGACATCAACGTCGTCTACACCATCAACGAGCCGGCCGCGGTCGGCGCGCACAAGGCGCTGCAGGCGGCGGGCAAGACCCAGGGCGTCCTGGTCGTCTCCGTCGACGGGGGGTGCGACGGCGTACGGCAGGTCAAGGACGGCGTCATCGGCGCCACCTCTCAGCAGTACCCGCTGAAGATGGCCGAGCTCGGCGTGCAGGCGATCAAGAAGATCGCGAACGACGGGGAGAAGCCCAAGGTCTCCGAGGGCCTCGACTTCTTCGACACCGGTGTCACCCTGGTCACCGACAAGGCCGCCACCGGGGTCGACAGCATCACCAGCGCCGACGGCGCCCAGCGCTGCTGGGGCTGAGCCACCGCCGCCACGGCCGAGGGCCCGAGGCATCCTCCGCCCCGGGCCCTCGACCGGGCAGTTCGTCCGCCACCGCCGACCTCGGCAGGGAGCCCGCGATGACCACCACCACACCACCGACCACCGCCGCGCAGCAGTTCGCGCTGCGCCGGCACTCGCCACTGCAACGCGTTCAGCACCTGCTGCACGGGCACCCCGCGATCAGCCCGTTCCTCGTGCTGGTCATCTCGTTCGTCATCTTCTCCACCCTCAACCCGCGCTTCGCCTCGCCGAACTCGCTGTCGCTCGTCCTGCAGCAGGTGGCCGTCATCGGCGCGCTCGCCGTCGGGCAGACACTGATCATCCTGACCGCCGGCATCGACCTGTCCGTCGGCGCCATCGCCATCCTGGCCATGATGCTCGCGGCGAAGCTGGCCGAGGGCCAGGGGCTGTCCGGTGGCCTCGCCATCGCGCTGGCCGTCGCGGTCGGCGCCGCGGCGGGTGCGCTCAACGGCGCGCTGGTGACCCGGCTGAAACTGCCGCCCTTCATCGTCACGCTCGGCACGCTCAGCGTCTTCACCGCCATCGGGCTTCTCTACTCCGAGGGCCAGAGCGTCCAGGCCACCGACCTGCCCGCGGTGCTCAGCTGGACCGGCGAGTCCTTCCCGGTGGGCCGGTTCCGGATCACCGTGGGCGTGGTCGCCGTCGTCCTGCTCTACCTCGCGGTGGGCTTCGCCCTGGCCAAGACCGCCTGGGGACGACACGTCTACGCGGTCGGTGACGACAAGGAGGCCGCCCGGCTCGCCGGCATCCGGGTCGACCGGGTCCTGCTGAGCGTGTACGTCGCCGCCGGCGCCATCTACGGCATCACCGCCTGGATCCTGATCGGCCGGGCCGGCGCGGCCAGCCCGAACGCCATCACCGACGCCAACCTGGAGAGCATCACCGCCGTCGTCATCGGTGGCACCAGCCTCTTCGGCGGCCGCGGCGCGGTGCTCGGCACCCTGCTCGGCGCGCTGATCGTCGGCTTCTTCCGCAGCGGCCTCTCCCTCGCCGGGGTCGACGACCAGTACCGCGTACTCGCCGTCGGCCTGCTGGTGATCCTCGCCGTGGCCGTGGACCAGTGGATCAGGAAGGTGAGGTCATGACCGCCACCACCACGCACACCCCCGCCGGCCGGTCCGGCGCCGCGGACAGCGGGCAGCGTTCGCCGGTGCTGTCGGCCCGCGGCCTGGTCAAGACGTTCGGCAGGGTAGTCGGGCTCGACGGGGTGGATCTCGACCTGTACCCGGGCGAGGTGCTCGCCGTCATCGGGGACAACGGCGCGGGAAAGTCCACGCTGATCAAGTGCCTGACCGGTGCGCTGGCGCCGGATGCCGGGGAACTGTTCCTGGAGGGCCGGCCGGCGCAGTTCAAGCGGCCGCAGGACGCCCGGGACGCCGGTATCGAGACCGTCTACCAGACGTTGGCCGTGGCACCGGCGTTGGACATCGCGAGCAATCTCTTCCTGGGCCGGGAGAAGCGCCGCCGCGGCGTCCTCGGCTCGGTGTTCCGGATGCTCGACCAGAAGGGCATGCGCCGGGATGCCGCACAGGCCCTCGCCGACCTCGGCATCGGCACGCTGCAGAACGTCGCGCAGGCGGTCGAGACGCTCTCCGGCGGACAGCGCCAGGCCGTGTCGGTGGCCCGGGCCGCGGCCTTCGGCAGCAAGGTGATCGTGCTCGACGAGCCCACCGCGGCGCTCGGCGTCAAGGAGTCCAACCAGGTGCTCCGGATGATCGAGGAGGTCCGGTCGCGGGGACTGCCGGTCATTCTCATCAGCCACAACATGCCGCACGTGTTCGAGGTCGCCGACCGCATCCACATCCAGCGGCTGGGCCGCTGTGCGGGCGTGGTGACGCCGGCGTCGCACACGATGCCGGAGGCGGTGGCCATCATGACCGGCGCGACCACCCTCGAGGAGACCCCGGGCCGGACGGCGGGCTGACGCCGCCGCGGACGTGACCGGGCGGTCCAGGCCCGGGAGAGGAAGATTGTGATCACGGTTGTCGGCGAGAGTCTGGTGGATCTGATCGAGGATCCGTCGGGCGAGGCGGTCGCCCATCCAGGGGGCAGCCCGGCGAACGTGGCCGTGGCGCTCGCCCGCCTCGGTCAGCCCACCACCCTGCTCACCCAGCTCGGTGCCGACGCGCACGGGCGGCTGCTCCGCGCCCACCTGGCCGGCAGCGGCGTACGGCTCGATCCGGCGTCGGTGCCGGACCTGCCGAGCACGAGCGTGGCCCGGACCCGGGTGGGCGCGGACGGGCAGGCCCGGTACGACTTCGACATCGCCTGGCGGTCCTTTCCGGACCGCGCGGGTGTCGGGTCAGGGAGCCGCTGCCTGCACACCGGCTCGCTCGCCACGGTCCTCGAACCGGGCGCCGACGACGTGCTGGCGCTGGTCCGGGGCCGGCGGGCGACCACGATGATCAGCTACGACCCGAACTGCCGGCCCGCCCTGATGGGCGACCGGACCAAGGCCCGGTGCCGGGTCGAGGAGCTGGTGGCGGTCAGTGACGTCGTCAAGGTCAGCCTGGAGGACCTGGCCTGGCTCTATCCGGGCCGCGGGTACGAGGAGCTGGGGCGGGAGTGGCTGGCGCCGGGCGCCTCCGTCGTGGTGGTCACCCGCGGCGACGGCGGGGCCTGGGCGGTGGCCCGGTCCGGCGCGGTGCGGGTGGACGCCCGACCGGTGCGGGTGGCGGACACCGTCGGCGCGGGTGACGCGTTCACGGCCGGGCTGCTGGCCGGGCTGGCGCGGCGGGACCTGCTCGGCGCCGCGCGGCGGGCCGCGCTCGGGGCCGTCGGCCGCGACGTGCTCGCCGCCGTGCTGGCCGAGGCGGCCCACGTCGCCGCCCTGACCTGCACCCGGCGCGGGGCCGAACCGCCGACCCGGGCCGAGCTGGCCGCCGATCTGGCTGATGCCCGGCGGGCGACCTGATCGGCAGGGTCACGGTTCCGGCGCCGTGCCGCGGTCCGTCACAATGGACGGATGGTTGCCTGGGAGTACGCGTTGCTGGTCCGTCGCTATCAGGGGCAGGGCCGCAACTTCCATGTCTCGTTCGTCTGGTACGCCCCCGACGGGTCACGCACCGACATCACCGCGTACGCCGACACCGCGATCGCGCACCTCAACCGCGCCGGCCGGGAGGGCTGGGAGCTGGTCTCCGCCGCCGAGGACGTGAACAACGTGCAGGGCAGCACCGAGGTGCACCGCTACCACCTCAAGCGCCCGCTCGCCTGAGGCCCGGACGGGTGCCTGACGCCGGCCGTCCGCCGTCCACCCGGCGTTGCTGCCGGCTGACGTCCTGCCCTGCGGCGGTAGGTCAGCCGATAACCACCCACCGGGCCGTCCGCCTCAGGCGGTTCGAGTAGCGATCTTGAGGGGGACGCCCTGCGCCCGGAGTGGGGCGAGCTGGGATTCGTCCGCGCCGGCATCGACGATGACCAGGTCGAACGCGGTCAGCGGCGCGAGTTGGTGCAGCCCGTTCTTGGTGAACTTGCTGTGGTCGATGAGGAGGACCCGACGGTTGGCGGCCTCCATGAGCGCCCGCTTGACGGCCACCGTCTCCTGTGACTGGTGGTAGCAGTGTCCGTCGGTGACCGCGGTCGTGGACATGAACAGGACGTCGGCCCGCAGTGACCGGATGGCCTCGGTGGTCTGCATGCCGAGGAACGCGTCGTACGCCGGGTAGTAGGCGCCGCCGAGACCGATGAGGTCAACCCCCGGCTCACCGGCGAGCAGCTTCAGCACGGCCAGGAAGTTGCTGATGACGGTCAGCGGGCCGCGGCTCGGCAGCAGCTCCGCGACCGCCAGCCCGGTGGTGCTCTCATCGATCATGATGGCGGCGCCCGGGGTGACGAGTTCGAGCGCCGCGAGGGCGAGGTCCCGCTTCTCGGCGGCCATCGCCTGCACCCGGTGGCGTACGTCGCCGTGGTGGACGGCCGAGGGTTGTGCGGTGGCGCCGCCGCGTACCTTGCGTAGCCAGCCCTCGCTCTGCAGCACGTCGAGATCGCGGTGGATGGTCATCAGGCTCACGCCCTGCGCCTCGGCGAGGTCTTCGATCTTGACGAAGCCCTCGTCGATGACCCGCCGACGGATCTGCTCGCGCCGCTCGCGTGGGCTCGGCGGCGGGGCCGCCTCAGGCAAGGGGTTGACGCTGGCGACATCGTGGGCCACCGGGCTGCCTCCTGTCGTGGGTGCCGGGCAGTCCTGTCCGGGCGGTGCCGGGATCGGGTCGGCTCCGGTGGGCGCATGCCGCAACCCACCGCGTCCGCCTCCGGCGCTTCGGGCGACGCTCTGCGTAACATCACCGTGTGATGTTGCTGAGAAGATAACACGCCGGCTGGGGTGCATGCGTGCGCCCGGATCCGCCGCACTGCGCCCGGGTTTGGTCGCCGAATATCACAGGCACGTTGTGATTTATTTCAGATGCTTGACATCTTGGAGGTCGCTGGTGTTTGGTTCGTAACACGAGCGACCCTCGTCGTCACGGACTGCCCGACGGTCTTGTCGGACCGTTCGGGATGGCAGCCGACGCTGGCACGCACCCACCACCCCCGAACGACCGGGGTGCGGCCGGAACACCTGAGGAGTGCGTCATGAAGAGAATCCCCCTGCGGGCACTCGTCGCCGTTGCCGCGACGCTGCTCGCCGCCCCGTCCCTCGCCGCCTGTGCCTCCACCGACGACACCGGTGGCGGTTCCGGCAAGGGCGCGGAGAACGCGAAGATCGCGTTCCTGATGCCGGACATCGCCTCGACTCGCTACGAGCAGTACGACGCTCCGCTGTTCAAGGCGAAGATCAAGGAGCTCTGCCCCAAGTGCGAGGTGCTCTATCAGAACGCCGGAGCTGACGCGTCGAAGCAGCAGCAGCAGGCCAACTCCGTCCTCGCCCAGGGCGTCAAGGCGATCGTTCTCGACCCCGTCGACTCGGCCGCCGCCGCCACGATCGTCAAGTCGGCGCAGGCGCAGAAGGTTCCTGTCATCGCCTACGACCGGCCCATCCCGGGCGCGAAGGCCGACTACTACGTCTCCTTCGACAACGAGAAGATCGGGTCTCTCATCGCGCAGTCCCTGGTGGACCACCTCAAGGAGACCAACGCGCAGGGCGGCATCCTGGAGGTCAACGGCTCGCCCACCGACGCCGCTGCGGGCCTGATCAAGAAGGGCATCCACTCCGCAGTCGACCCGAGCGGATTCAAGCTGCTGGCCGAGTACGACACCCCGGGCTGGCAGCCGAGCAAGGCACAGGAGTGGGTGAGCGGACAGATCACGCAGTTCCCGGGCCAGGTCGCCGGCGTGGTGGCCGCCAACGACGGCACCGGAGGCGGCGCGATCGCGGCGTTCAAGGCCGCTGGCGCGAAGGTCCCGCCGGTGACCGGCAACGACGCGGAGCTGGCGGCGATCCAGCGCATCATCGCCGGTGACCAGTACAACACGATCTCGAAGCCGATCAAGATTGTGGCGGAGGCGGCCGCGGACATCGCGTACAAGTTCGTCCAGGGCACGCCGCCGGCGGGCGAGACCACCCTCTTCGACACCCCGTCGAAGCTCTTCACCCCGACGGTCGTAACGCAGAAGAACGTCGCCGAGGTGATGTTCGGTCCGGACGGCGCGCTGAAGGCAGCCGACGTCTGCACCGCGGAGTACAAGGCCGCCTGCGACAAGCTCGGCATCAAGTAGCCGGTCCCAGCCCCTCGTCGCCACGGTGACGAGGGGCTGGATCCCGCACTACCGCCCCGCCCCGCGGAGCCACCGTCCCACCAGTCCCCGAAGGACCGCCATGTCGTCAACGCCGACCAGCCAACTTCCGGAAACCGGGGCCGACACCGTCCTGTCGCTCCGCGGCATCACCAAGACGTTCGGCGCCGTCGCCGCCCTGACCGACATCGACCTCGACGTGGCCGCCGGCCAGGTGGTGGCGATCGTCGGTGACAACGGTGCCGGCAAGTCGACCCTCGTGAAGATCCTTTCCGGTGTCCACGCTCCGGACTCCGGGACCATCAGCTTCGAGGGCAACGAGGTCTCCATCCCGAACCCGGCCGCCGCCCACCAGCTCGGCATCGCCACGGTCTTCCAGGATCTCGCGCTGTGCGAGAACCTCAACGTGATCGAGAACCTTTTCCTCGGACACGAGCTGCGCGGGCTGCGCCTCGACGACGTGGCCATGGAGGTCCGCTCGTGGGAACTGCTGCGGCAACTGTCCGCCAAGATCCCGACCGTCCGGATCCCCGTCGCCTCGCTCTCCGGCGGCCAGCGCCAGACCGTCGCTATCGCCCGGTCGCTCCTGGGCGATCCCAAGATCGTGATCCTGGATGAACCCACCGCCGCTCTCGGTGTGGCACAGACAGCCGAGGTGCTCAACCTCATCGAGCGCCTCCGCGAACGCGGCCACGGCGTGATCATGATCAGCCACAACATGGCGGACGTGAAGGCCGTCGCCGACACCGTGGCCGTGCTGCGGCTGGGCCGCAACAACGGGGTCTTCGCGGTGGACGAGGTCTCACCACAGGACATCATCGCCGCGATCACCGGCGCCACCGACAACGTCGTCGCTCAACGTAGCGCGCGGCGCGCCCAGCCGACAACGACCACCGAAGGGAGGACCCAGCCGTGACCGACGTCCACAACGCCCCGCCGGTCCAGTCCGGCCCGACCGACCTGCACGATGAGCGGCTGCGTCACCAGGCGGGCCTTCGTGGGGCCGTAGCCTCCTTCATCGACCGGGTACGAAGCGGCGACCTCGGCGTGCTTCCCGTCGTAGCCGGGCTCGTCATCATCTGGACGGTGTTGCAGTCACTCAACCCGATCTTCCTGTCCAGCGCCAACCTGGTGAACCTCACCCTGGAGTGCGTACCGGTCGGCGTGATCGCGCTCGGCGTCGTGTTCATGCTCCTGGTCGGTGAGATCGACCTGTCGGTCGGCTCGGTCAGCGGTCTGTCCGCCGCGGTCATGGCCGTGCTCTTCGTCGACCGGGGCCTGCCTGCCTGGGCCGCGGTCGCCGCAGCCGTCGTCCTGGGAGCCGCACTGGGGTGGGTCTACGGCCAGCTGTTCAACCGGTTCGGCGTCCCGAGCTTCGTCATCACCCTGGCCGGCCTGCTCGGCTTCCTCGGGCTGCAGCTGTGGGTGCTCGGCGCCAAGGGCTCCATCAACCTGCCCTTCGACTCGGGTCTGGTGACCTTCGCGCAGCTGGCCTTCCTGCCGGCGTGGCTGTCGTACACCCTCGTCGGCGTGGGCGCCGTGGGCTGGTTCGTGAGCGGCTACCTGCACGCCCGCACCCGGCGACGGGCGCAGCTGTCCGCCGCGTCGGTGCAGTACCTCGCCGTCCGCAGCATCGTGCTCGCCGTCGGGCTCGGCGTGATCGTCTCCTACCTGCAGCAGACCCGTGGCGTCGGCTGGATGTTCGTGCTGTTCCTCGCTCTCGTCCTGGCCATGCACTACGTGCTCCGCCGGACGAAGTACGGCAAGGCCGTGTACGCGATCGGCGGCAACGTCGAGGCCGCCCGGCGCGCGGGGATCAACGTCAGGGCCGTCTACACCTCCGTCTTCATGGTCTGCACCACCCTCGCCGCCGTCGGTGGCGTCCTGGCCGCCGCCCGGCTCGCGGCGGCCAACCAGAGCAGCGGCGGTGGCGACGTCAACCTGAACGCCATCGCGGCCGCCGTCATCGGTGGCACCAGCCTCTTCGGCGGCCGGGGCAGCGCCTTCGCCGCGCTGCTCGGGATCGTGGTGATCCAGTCCATCTCCAGCGGGCTGACCCTGCTGAACCTGGACTCGTCGTTCCGGTTCATGGTCACCGGCGCCGTCCTGCTGCTCGCCGTGGCGCTGGACTCGGTGGCGCGCCGGTCCCGGGCGTCGCACGGCCGGGGCTAAGCACAGGTCGGCAGGGAGGGAAGATCGTGGCAGCCATCTCCATCGACGCCGGTACGACGATGATCAAGGCCGTCGGTTACGACGAGAAGGGCCTGGAGACCGTCGTCGTCCGTGAACCGGCCCCGGTGCGGCGGCCGAGGTCCGGCTGGGTCGAGCAGGACATGCTCCAGGTCCGGGACGCGGTGTTCCGCGCGGTCCGGGCCGTCGGCACACAGCTGCGCGGTGAGATCGAGTTCCTGGCGGTCACTGCACAGGGAGACGGCTGCTGGCTGGTCGACCAGGCCGGCGCACCGACGGGTCCCGCCGTGCTCTGGAACGACGGTCGGGCCGCGGCGGTCGTGCGGGGCTGGTCCGACGCCGGCGTGCTCGCCGAGGCGTTCCGTCGCAACGGCTCCGTGACGTTCGCCGGGCTGCCCAACGCGATCCTCAGCTGGCTGCGTACCCACGACCCGGACCGGCTGGAGCGCTCGGCAGCCGTCCTGACCTGCGGTGGTTGGCTCTTCGCCCAGCTCACTGGCGCGGTCGTGATGGAGGAGTCGGACGCGTCGGCGCCGTTCGTGGAGCTGCGGACCGGCCGGTACGACCGTCGGCTGCTCGATCTGTTCGACCTGGCGTGGGCGGAGCGGCTGCTGCCACCGGTGGCCGGGGGCGCGCGGCGGGTCGCCCCACTGGGGGCGGACGCCGCCGCCGAGGTCGGCGTGCCGGCGGGTACGCCGGTCGTGGTCGCCCCCTACGACATCGCCTCGACGGCGATCGGTGCCGGTGCGGTCCGCCCCGGCCAGGCGTGCAGCATCCTCGGCACCACGCTCTGCACGGAGGTGGTGACCGACGACGTGTCGCTCGGGAGCGAGCCGCTCGGGGTGACCGTCGCGCTCGGCGTACCCGGCCGGCACCTGCGGGCGATGCCCGCGCTGGCCGGCACCGAGGTGCTGACCTGGGCGTGCGGGATGCTCGGCCTGGACCACCCCGGACAACTGATCGAACTGGCGGGCCACGCGCCGGCCGGCGCCGCCGGTCTGGTGTTCCTGCCCTACCTGTCACCGGCCGGCGAGCGGGTGCCGTTCGTCGACACGCGGGCGAGAGGTGTGCTGTTCGGGCTCTCCGTCGAACACGGCCGGGAGCACATCGCCCGCGCGGTGATCGAAGGGCTCACCCTCGTCATCCGTGACTGCCTGGCGGCCTCGCGGGTCACGCCGACGGAGCTGCGGATCTGCGGCGGCGGCGCGGTGAACGACGCCTGGGCCCAGTTGATCGCCGACGTGGTCGGGGTGCCCGTGCGGCGTTCCGTGGACACCGAGGTCGGCGCCCGTGGCGCGTACGTCGTCGGGAGGCTGGCCACCGGGGCCGTGAGCACGGTGGAGGATGCGGTCGCCGCGCACGTGCGTGTACCGGACTCGTTCGAGCCGGACCCGGACCGGACGCGGCGCTACGCCGTGCTGTTCGGGGAGTTCGTCCGCCTGCGCCAGCAGTCGGCGACGGCGTGGCCGAAACTGGCGGCCCTGCGCGGGGAGGGGGACCGGTGACGCTCCCGGAGGACGACGGCGTCTGGATCGGGCTCGATCTCGGCACGCAGAGCGTGCGGGCCCTCGCCGTCACCGGCCAGGGTGTCGTGGTCGGCATGGGTAGCGCGCCGCTGACCAGCCGCCGCGACGGCAACCGGCACGAGCAGGATCCGCGACAGTGGTGGGCCGCCGTGTCCGTCGCGGCGCGTGCGGCGCTGGCCGACGTGGCGCCGGCCAGCGTCCAGGGGGTCGCCGTCGACGCCACCTCCGGAACGGTGCTCCTGGTCGACGAGACCGGCGAGCCGGTGACCCCGGGCGTCATGTACGACGACACCCGCGCGGCCCCCGAGGTCGAGCAGGTCAACGATGTCGGCGCGGCGACCTGGGCGGCTCTCGGATACCAGCGGATGCAGCCCGCCTGGGCCCTGCCGAAGCTGCTCTGGTTGCTGCGGCACCACCCCGGCGCGACAGGGGCGCACCGGCTGGCGCACCAGAGCGATGTGATCAACCGTCGACTTGTCGGGCACGAGGTGCCGACCGACCTGAGCAACGCCCTCAAGACCGGTGCCCACCTCGTCAACGGCGAGTGGCCGGTCGCCGTCCTCGACGCGCTCGGCGTGCCCGGTGAGCTGCTGCCGCCGCTGGTCCGGCCCGGCACCCGCCTCGGCGCGGTCTGCGCTGCCGCCGGCGAGCAGACCGGCATCCCCGTCGGCACCCCGGTGTTCGCCGGCATGACGGACGGGTGCGCGGCGCAGCTCGGGTCCGGCGCGCTGCGGGTCGGCAGCTGGAACTCCGTGCTCGGCACCACGCTGGTGCTCAAGGGCGTCGCCCGGGAGCCCGTCCACGACCCGGCCGGGGTGGTGTACTCGCACCGCGGCCCGAACGACACCTGGCTGCCCGGCGGCGCGTCCAGCACCGGGGCGGGAGCCGTCTCGCGCGACTTCCCGGGCGGCGACCTCGATGCCCTCAATCGCGCGGCGGCGTCCCACGAGCCGGCGAACGCCGTCTGCTACCCGCTGGTCTCCACCGGGGAACGCTTTCCGTTCGTCGCCCCCCGGGCACGCGGGTTCCTCGTCGGCGAGCCGGCCGGGGAAGCCGACCGGTTCGCGGCCGTGCTGCAGGGTGTCGCGTATGTGGAGCGCCTCTGCTTCGACTACCTCCACCTGCTCGGCGCCCCGCTCGACGGCGACCTGGTGCTGACCGGCGGCGCCACCCGCAGCGGGTACTGGAACCAGTTGCGCGCCGACATCCTCGGTCGGCCGGTGGTGCTGCCGGAGAACGCCGAGCCCGCGCTCGGCATGGCGATCCTCGCGGCGGCCGCCGACCGTGACCCGGTCGAGGTCGCGGCGGCCATGGTGCGGGTGCGGGCGGTCGTCGAGCCGCGAGCGGGTTCGCACAGCCGGTTCACGCCGGGATACCTGCGGCTGGTCGAGATGCTCGAGCATCGGGGCTGGCTGCCGTCGGCTGCGGCCGCACACGCACGGGAAAGGACAGCCCAATGACCACCCTCGTCCTCGTCCGCCACGGGGAAACCGTCTGGCACGCGGAGAACCGGTACGCCGGTGTCAGCGACATCTCGCTCACGGCTCGGGGGCACGACCAGGCCGCGCAGCTGGCCGGCTGGGCCGGAACGGCAGGACTGTCCGGCGTGTGGACCTCGACCCTGAGCCGGGCCCAGCTCACCGCCCGGCCCTGCGCCGAGGCTGCCGGCACGCCGCTGCGGGTCGATGAACGCCTCCGGGAGCTCGACTTCGGTGACGCGGAAGGGCTGACCCGGGGGGAGATGCGTGAGCAGTTCCCTGAGGCGTTGGACGCCTTCCACGCCGATCCCGTCGCCGACCACCTGCCGGGCGGGGAGGATCCCGCCCACGCGGCGCAGCGGTTCACCGAATGCCTCCACGACATCGCGGCCCAGCATCCGGACGGCCGGGTGCTGGTGGTCGCGCACACGACCGCGATCCGGCTGGCGCTGTGTCAGCTGCTCGCGGTACCGCTGCGGGACTACCGCCGGCTGTTCCCGTTCGTCCGCAACTGCGCCCTGACGGAGATCCGGTTGGACGGTGGTCGGTTCTCCCTCATCGAGTTCAACGCCCCGATCGGAGCGCGGCCCGTGGCGTGAGTACACGTCCGGCCGCCACCCCCGCGACAACCCTGGAGTTCTGTGATGAGCGTCCGCCTGCTCGCCGCCGGCGACCACTTCGTTCTCAACCGTCTGCTCGTCGACGCCGTGCGCGCCGAGGTCCCCGACGGTCTCGACATCAGCGAGCTGACGCTTCCCTGGCCGGTTGAGCCGTTCGGGCCGGTGGCAGAGGTCCATGAAGCGTCCGGCACCGAGGACGAGTTGATCGAGGCGCTGCGAGGCGTCCGCGTCTGCGTCACGCAGATGGCGCCGATCACCCGCAAGGTGCTCGAGGCCGCACCGGGCCTCGAGCTGGTCTGCGTCAGCCGCGGCGGGCCGGTCAACGTGAACCTCGAGGCGGCGACGGAGCGGGGTGTCGCCGTCTGCTCCGCGCCAGGCCGCAACGCCGCCGCCACGGCGGAGCACACCGTCGCCATGATCCTCGCTGCCATCCGCCGGATCGCACCCACGCACCAGGACCTTGTCAACGGCGTCTGGCGTGGCGACTACTACCGGTACGAGAGCGTCGGACCGGAGCTGGGCGGCAGCACCGTGGGACTGGTCGGGTTCGGCGCCATCGGCCGCCGGGTGGCCCGCATGCTCCACGCGTTCGGCGCGCGGGTTCTGGTGCACGATCCGTACGTCACCGAAGACCAACTCAACGGGATCGCCGAGTTGACCTCTCTTGACGACCTGCTGTCGAGGTCGCGCATCGTGTCTCTTCATGCCCGCGTCACGCCCGAGACCGCGGGGATGATCGGTGCCGCGCAACTGGCGGCGATGCCGGCCGGTTCGGTCATCGTCAATTGCGCCCGGGGCGCGTTGCTCGACTACGACGCCGTGTGCGACGCCCTCGACACCGGGCACCTGTTCGGCGCGGCCTTCGACGTGTTCCCGCAGGAACCGATCCCGGCCGATTCCCGGCTGCTCAGCACGCCGAACATTGTGATGACCCCGCACCTGGCCGGGGCCAGCAAGGAGACCGCCGCGAACGCCGCCGGTATCGTCGCCGGAGAGGTGGGCCGGTACCTGCGCGGGGAGCGGCTCCGGTTCTGCGCCAACCCGCGGGTGCTGGTCTGACCGGCTCGGTCGATCATGGAGTGGTGGTGGGGGACGGAGGCCGGAAATCGGCCCGTACCGGGCACCACAACCTCCATGATCGACGCTTTCAGGGGCGGTCAGCCGAGGTCGACGGCGGGGTAGAGGGGAAAGCCGGCGAGCAGGTCGCTGGCCTGCTTGCTGACCGTGTCGGCGAGGGCCGGGTCGAGGACGTACTTCGCCTTGGACTCGCCGGACGTGGTCTGGTTGAGCACGGTGTGGATCAGCTCGGCGGTCTGGTCCATCTCCGCCGTGCCGAGGCCCCGGGTGGTCAGCGCCGGGGTGCCGATCCGGATGCCCGAGGTGTACCAGGCGCCGTTCGGGTCCTGCGGGACCGCGTTGCGGTTGGTGACGATGCCCGAGTCGAGCAGCGCCTGCTCGGCCTGCCGGCCGGTGAGGCCGTAGCCGGTGACGTCGATGAGCACCAGGTGGTTCTCGGTGCCACCGGTGACCAGCTTCGCGCCGCGGCGCAGCAGCCCGTCGGCGAGCGCCTGGGCGTTGTCGACGATCCGCTGGGCGTAGTCGGCGAAGTCGGGGCGGCGGGCCTCGGCCAGGGCGACCGCCTTGGCGGCCATCACGTGCGGCAGCGGGCCGCCGAGCACCATCGGGCAGCCCCGGTCGACCTGGTCGGCCAGCTCCGGCCCGCACAGCACCATGCCACCGCGCGGGCCGCGCAGCGACTTGTGGGTGGTGGTGGTGACGATGTGCGCGTGCGGCACCGGGTCGAAGTCGCCGGTGAAGACCTTGCCCGCGACCAGACCGGCGAAGTGCGCCATGTCGACCATGAAGGTGGCGCCCACGGAGTCGGCGATCTCCCGCATGATCCGGAAATTGACCTTCCGCGGGTACGCCGAGTAGCCGGCCACCAGGATCAGCGGCTTGAACTCGCGGGCCGCCTCGGCGACCTTGTCGTAGTCGATCAGGCCGGTGGCCGGGTCGGTGCCGTAGCTGCGCTGGTCGAACATCTTGCCGGAGATGTTCGGCCGGAAGCCGTGGGTGAGGTGACCGCCGGCATCCAGCGACATGCCCAGCATCCGCTGGTTGCCCAGCTCGCGGCGCAGCGCGAACCAGTCCGCCTCGGTGAGGTCGTTGACCTGGCGTACCTGGGCCTTTTTGAGGGCGGGGGACTCGACGCGGTCGGCCAGGATCGCCCAGAACGCGACCAGGTTGGCGTCGATGCCGGAGTGCGGCTGCACGTACGCGTGGGCGGCGCCGAACAGCTCCTTGGCGTGCTCGGCGGCGAGCGCCTCGACGGTGTCGACGTTCTGGCAGCCGGCGTAGAAGCGGCGGCCGATGGTGCCCTCGGCGTACTTGTCGCTGAACCAGTTGCCCATGGCCAGCAGGGTGGCCGGAGAGGCGTAGTTCTCGCTCGCGATGAGCTTGAGGGACTCGCGCTGGTCGGCCAGCTCCGCCCCGATGGCGTCGGCCACCCGCGGCTCGACGGCCCGGATCACCTCGAGCGCGCTGCGGAAGGCGGTGGATTCGGCGTTCAGCGACATGCGACCTCCTGGTGACGTGCGGAAGGCCCAGGCGCTCGGCGTGCGTCCTCGTGACGGGACCGCTCCCCGATGGTTCTCCATCCCCACGCGCCAGTAACGGCCCGCGCCGATCCTACCGGGTCCACCCCCGGGGGTGGCGTGGCCGGGTGGACCTCCGCCGTGCTGGCCGAGGCGTACCGGACCGGGGTGGTCTGCACCGACGAGTTCCTGCCGCATCCCGACCCGTACCCGAGCCGGGCGGCCTGGTCCGCGGACCGGGTGGCGACGACGGCTACCCGCGCGAGTGGCGGCAGCGGAGGTGCCGGCGGGCATCCCGCGTCGGGTCCTGCCCGCGCCGGAGGGCACCCCGACCGCCTGGTGACACACGCCGGGGCCCGGCCGGCGGCCGGGCCCCGGGGGGAGTCGCGGGGGTCAGGCGGTGGCGGCGTCGAGCTGGCTCTTGCGGGCCTTCGGGTCGTCCGGGGTACGCGGGGCGTTCACCCGCACGTCGATCATCCGCTGGCCGATCTCCTGGAGCTGGTTGCGGCCGAGCGCCTCCCGCACCTTGGGGAACCACTCCTGCTCCTCCTCCTCGACGTGGTGCTCGACGTTCTCGATCAGCACGGTGGTCTTGGCGACGAAGCGCTCGTCGGAGGCGTCCATGGCGGCCAGCTCCGCGCAGAGGAGGTCCGCCACGTGGTGCTCCTCGTACGACTCGAGGATGTCGTCCTCGAGGTCCGGCAGGAGCTTGCGGACCTCGGGGTACATCACCTCGTTCTCCAGGTAGGTGTGCACCGTCAGGGCTTCCAGGATCTGGTTCACCAGCTCCTGCCGGCGGCTGGCCGGGCCGTCCTCGGCCTTCTGGAACTCCCGGAAGAGCCGGCGCATTTCCTTGTGGTCCTCTTTGAGCAGCACGATGGCGTCGGTGGACACCGGTACCTCCTAGGGGGTTGGGCTGACGGATGATCCCCTACCCCCGACATGAGCTGCGGAAACGGGTGGGGCCCGGCGACGTTCCGCCGGGCCCCACCACTGGTCGCGCCGTGCTGCTACCGCACCACGTTGTAGGCGTCGACCATGCCGGCGCCGTAGAACGAGTTGCGCTCCCCGCCGGAGCAGGTCGCGTTGTAGGCCGTCGGGCCCGCCGTCGGGTGCAGCGGCGCCGGGTTGTAGACGCCGTCCGGGCAGGACTGCGCCACCGACGTACGCTCCAGGAACGCCGCCAGTTGGCCCGGGGTCATGTCCGGGTGCGCCGACAGCGCCAGCGCCGCGACGCCGGCGGCGTGCGGGCCGGACATCGAGGTGCCCTGCTTGTAACCCCAACCGTTGGTCTTCGTCACGGTGTTGAAGGTGGTCGACAGGATCTGGTCGGTGTTGGTCGGGCTGGCGCCGCGGGTGCGGAACCACCTGTCACCACCGGGTGCGGTGACATCGATGACGCCCTGGCCGTACGAGGAGTAGTAGCTCTTCGCCCCAGTCGGGCCGACCGCCGAGACGGTCACCACGCCCGGCGCCTCGGCGGGCAGGTCGACGCAGGCGCCGGTGATGGTCCGCACCTCCGGATCCTGGTCATCCGGAAGGTTGTTCGGACTGTTCGGGTCCACGAACTTGTGCGCCAGGTCGTAGTTGGAGTTGCCGGCGGACGCGATGTTCAGCACGCCCTCGCTCTGCGAGTAGCGGATGGCCCGCTGCACCGCCTGCCACACCGGACGCTGGCGTGCGTCGTTGCGGCAGTTGAACTCCCACGGGTCGATGAAGTAGCTGTTGTTGGTCAGCTGCATGCCGTGGGTGGCGGCCCACATGAACCCGCAGACCGCAGCCTCCGGGTAGATGAAGCCGGCGTCGTTGACCACCTTGACGGCCGCGACCTTGACGCCCGGCGCGATGCCGGTCACGCCGACGCCGTTGACGGCGGCGGCGATGGTGCCGGCCACGTGGGTGCCGTGGTCGCTGGTGGTCGGGTTCCACGCCGCTTCGGTGGTGTCGGTGACACCGCCGAGGCAGGACGTGGACTTGTCCTTGGCGATCTGCGTCGCCAGGTCCGGGTGGGTGCTGGAGATGCCGCTGTCCAGCACGCCGACGACGACGTTCGAGCTGCCGGCGTTGACCGCGTGGGCCTGCGGGACGTGGATCATGTTCATGTCCCACTGCTGCCCGTACATGGGCTCCTTGGTCGGGTCGCCGGTGGCGTTGGCGACGTCGGCCGCGGAGACCTCGACGGTCTCGCCCTCGTCGAGGGCGGTGCCCAGGCCGGCGGTGGACGCGACCGAGTCGACTCCCGCGCCCGCCACCTGGGTGGCGAAGTTCGGGTTGGTCGACCGGACGACGAGCACGCCGATCTGGTCGTAGTTGGCCACCACGGTGCCCTTGGCGGCCGCCACCCGGGCGGCGGCCTTCGCGGTGTGGGCGCCCTGCGGGGCGAGGACCAGGAACGTGGTGTCCGTTCCCGCGGCCGCCGCCGGTGCCAGCCCGCCGGTGACGGCGAGACCGACGCCGAGCGTCACGGCGGACGCGGCGGCCAGTGTCTTGCGACGGAGGTTCTTCACACAGACTCCCAGGGGGCCGTTCCGGCCGGGTCGCACTCCCTGGCGGGGAGCGGACCGGCGGGAAACGGGCAGGCTGCCCGCTTCCGAGGGTTCAGCGTAGGAAGTCGATGTGTTGTTACACACACCCGAACGGACGAACAACAACCGTCAGACGGTGGCCAACGTGTGGGGGATCTCGTCCAGTAGCTCCCGAGCGAGGAAGCCGATCCGCCCGTAGCGGGGGACCAGCCGCTGGCCGCTGACGGCGTGCGCGAACGCGGCCCAGCAGGCGGCCTGTGCCGGCTCGGCGCCGCGGGAGAGCAGGCCGGCGAGCAGACCCGCACGGACGTCGCCGCTGCCCGACGTGCCCAGTCCGGCGTCGCCGCTCTCCTCCCGCCAGCCCCGCCCGTCCGGGGTGGCGATGTGTCCGTACAGGGAGACCACCGCGTCGTAGCGGCGGGCCAGCTCGGCCGCCTCGGCGTCCAGATCGTCGCCGAGGTCCCGGTCGAGCAGGTGCCGGGCCTCGGTGAGGTTCGGGGTGAGCACCACCGGCCGGCCCGAACCGACCAGCAGGTCGGGGGCGTGGCTGAGCGCGCCGAGGGCGTACGCGTCGAGCACCAGTGGCGTCTCCGGTCCGGCCGCCCCGAGCACCAGGTCCAGCAGTCCCCGGGTGGCGTCGATGTCCTTGAGCCCGGGGCCGACGGCCACCACGTCGGCGTCGGCCACCAGGTCGGCCAGGAGGTCGCCCGGTCCGCCCTCGACCGCGCCGTCGCGGGTCTCCGGCAACCCCACCACCAGCGCCTCCGGCACCTGGATGCTCAGCGCCGTGGCGGTGGACTCGGCGGCGGCCAGCTGGAGCACGCCGGCGCCGGCGCGCAACGCGGCCACCCCGGCCAGCAGCACCGCGCCCGGGGTGAACCGGGAGCCGCCGACCACGAGCACCGTGCCGCGGTGCTCCTTGCCGCCGGTCGGCACCGGCAGCGCCCAGTCCCGCAGCAGCGCGGGGGTGATGACCGGGGTGTCAGACCGGTTCGGCATGGACCTCGTCCTCCCTGGTCGGCCGCGCGCCCTGCTGGTGCAGGTGGGCGACGTCGTTGAACACGTCCGGGGACAACCGGCCGTCGGCGTCCGCCGACCAGCCGGTCACCGAACAGTTGGCGATGACGTGCTCCCGGGTGAGCGACATCAGCTCCGCCTCCGTCAGCCCCTCCACCAGATAGCGCAGCAGGAAGACCAGCGCGTCGTGGCCGAAGAGCAGCACCCGCCGGTCCTCGTGGTCGCGGCGCAGGTCGCCGAGGAGGGTCCGCAGTCGCAGCGCCACGTCCGTCCACGACTCGCCGCCGGGCGGCCGGTAGTAGAACTTGCCGAGCCGGGCCCGGCGGTCCGCCTCCGCCGGGAACCGCTGGCGCACGCCGCGCCCTGTCAGCCCGTCGAGGATGCCCAGCTCCCGGTCGCGCAGCCGCTCGTCCCGGCTGACCGGGATCCCGGTGTCGGCGAGGGCAAGCTCGGCCGTCCGCACCGCCCGCAGGTACGGCGACACCACCGCCACGTCGGGACGGCGCGCCTCGGGCAGCCCGGCCAGCCAGCGGCCGGTGGCCCGGGCCTGCTCCTCCCCGGTCGTCGACAGCGGCACGTCCGCGTCCCGGTGGGTCAGGTCGATCAGCTCGGCCCCGGACGTCTCCGCCTCGGTCGCCGCGACGTTCGCCGTGCTCTCGCCGTGCCGCACGATCCAGAGCGCCGCCAGTTCCGCCATGCGCCCTCCGGTACCCGGGGCCCGTGCCGGGTAACCGTGCGGTCGGCGGCCGGCCCCCGATCCAGCGGGGCGTGAACGAGTCGAAGCCGGGTAAGCGCTGGTTCCACCGGAAGTCGAGACATGGGGAGGCATGCCGTGGCGACCATGACCAAGGAACAGATGAGCCCGGTGAGGGACAAGAACTACGACCTGATCCACATGCTGCAGATGTCGCTGGAGAACATCTACCGGATGGACACGTACATCGCGGACGCGGACCAGCGGGGCGACACGGAACTCGCCAGCTGGTTCCGCAAAATCCAGGAGAACAACCGCAAGGCGGGTGATCAGGGCAAGCAGATGCTCATGGCGCGCATGCAGCAGGAAGGGCGCTGAGCACCGGCGCCGCCGGGACCGGACGGACAACCTCGTCGCGCCCGGTCCCGGCAGCCGCGACACCGACGACCCTCCCGGACAGCCACTGGCCCGACTGACCGCTGCCCCGCGGGGCAGCGGCCGACCCGTCGATGGAGGATGATGTCCCCTCCGACACGACGGGACGGAGCCACCGTTGACGGTCCTCAAGGGTCTGCGGGAAGCGCTCGTGCTCTTCGCCATCGCGGTGGTGCTGATCGCCGCTGGCGTCGGCGTCTGGGTGGCGGTGAGCGGGGGCGAGTTCACCCACCGGCTCGGGGTGGGTTTCCTGGTCGTCGGCGCGCTGCTCGGGATGACCGGTGACCTGACGCTGAGCCGGATCGAGACGATGCCCGCGCGTTCCGTGTTCGGGCTCGCACCCGAACGGGAGGGGGCCGGTGGCGGACGGGTGCTCACGGGGGTCGGCATCTTCCTGTTCGTCGCGGTGCCGCTGATCGCCGTCGGCATCCTGCTGGTCGCCTGACAAGTCCCGCGGCGGGTGGACCGGCGTCGTACGGTGTGAGGCGTGGCGACCACGGCGGCCGAGGAGATCCGGGTGGGGGAGCGGCTGGTTCGCGTCTCCAGCCCCGACAAGCCGTACTTCCCGGAGCGCGGACTGACCAAGCTGGACGTGGTCAGTTACTTCCTCGCGGTCGGCGACGGCATCCTGCGCGCGCTGCGGGACCGTCCGACCATGCTGGAGCGCTGGCCGCGGGGCGTGTTCGAGGGGGCGAAGATCGCCACCCGGCAGACCAACCGGGGCGACGCCTTCTACCAGAAGCGGCTGCCGGCGGGCGCGCCTGACTGGGTGCGCACCGCGCACCTCACCTTCCCCAGCGGGCGGACCGCCGACGAGGTGGCCCCGAGCGAGCTGGCCGTGGTGATCTGGGCGGCGAACCTCGGCACCCTGCGCTTCCACCCGTGGCCGGTCTCGGCGGCCGACGTGGACCACCCCGACCAGCTCCGGATCGACCTCGACCCGATGCCGGGCGTCGACTTCGCGCAGGTGGTCCCGGTCGCGCAGGAGGTGCGGGCGTTCCTCGACGAGCTGGGGCTGGTCGGCTACCCGAAGACCACCGGCGGGCGTGGCCTGCACGTCTACCTGTCGATCGAACCGCGCTGGAGCTTCGGCGAGTGCCGGCGGGCGGTGCTGGCGCTGGGCCGCGAGATGCAGCGCCGGCTGCCCGACCTGGTCACCACCACCTGGTGGCGGGAGCAGCGGGACCGGCCGGTCTTCGTGGACTACAACCAGATGGCCCGGGACCACACCGTGACCTCGGCGTACTCGATCCGGCCCACGCCGGCGGCGCTGGTCTCCGCGCCGCTGGACTGGTCGGAGCTGGACGACGCGCGCCCGGAGGACTTCGACGTGGTCAGCATGCCGGGCCGGTTCGCCGAGCGGGGTGACCCCCACGCGGGCCTGGACGGGCGGCGCTTCTCCCTGGAGCCGCTGCTGGAGCTGGCCGACCGGGAGGGGCTGGCGGCCCCGCCGGAGCGCTGAGTCACTGCCAGGGACTCTGCGCGCCGCTGAACTCCTCGAAGACCAGCCAGGTCCGCGTCGACAGCACCCCGGCGATGCTCTGCACCCGTTCCAGCACCACGTCCCGCAGGGTGGCGTTGTCCGGCGCCCGGACCAGCGCGAGGACGTCGTGCTCGCCGCTGAGCAGCGCGACGTGTTCGACGTAGCGGACCTGGGCCAGCTCGGCGGAGACCTCGCGCCAGGTGTTCTGTTCGATGGTCAGCGCGATGTACGCCGACGTGCCGAGCCCGGCCGGCTCCGGCGCGACCTGGGCCCGGAACCCGGTGACCACCCCGTCCCGCAGCAACCGCTCCACCCGGGCGTACGCGTTGGTCCGCGAGACGTGCACTCGTTCGGCCAGCGTACGGATGGAGAGGCGGCCGTCCCGGACCAGCTCGTCCAGGATCCGCCGGTCCACCTCGTCGAGCGGCCCGACCGAACGTCCCGTTCCGCCCGCCTCGCCCGGTGTCGGGGTGGTCTCCTGGCTCATGAATCGCTCCTCGGTTCGCCATTCGTCCCACGTTCGCCGGGGATCTTGAGTCAATCATCCAACAGCAGGAGCATAGGGCCACCACACGTCCAGGAGGTCCCCGCCGTGACGACCACACCCCAGGCGGTCCGCAGGGCATCCCCGCGCACCCGCCGGCCGGCCACCCCGGCCGCCCCCGACCCGACGGCCGGCCTGCTGCCGACGACCGAGCCGGTTCGACTGCTGAACCCGGACGGCACCCCGATGCCGGCCCGCGACGACTACCCTGAGCCGCCCGTCGAGGCGCTGCGCGAGATGTACCGCCGGATGGTCGTCGGCCGCCGCTTCGACGTCCAGGCCACCGCGCTGACCAAGCAGGGCCGGCTCGCCGTCTACCCGTCCTCCCGGGGCCAGGAGGCCTGCCAGGTCGGCGGGGTGCTCGCCGTCCGCGACACCGACTGGGTGTTCCCCACCTACCGCGAGTCGATGGCGCTGACCGCCCGGGGCATCGACCCGGTCGAGGTGCTCACCCTGCTGCGCGGCGACTGGCACTGCGGGTACGACCCGACGCAGGTGCACACCGCGCCGCAGTGCACCCCGCTGGCGACCCAGTGCGTGCACGCCGCCGGGCTCGCCTACGGCGAGTCCTACCAGGGCCGGGACACCGTCGCGCTGGCCTTCATCGGCGACGGCGCCACCAGCGAGGGCGACTTCCACGAGGGGGTCAACTTCGCCGCCGTGTTCAAGGCCCCGGTCGTCTACTTCGTGCAGAACAACAAGTACGCCATCAGCGTCCCGCTGTCCCGGCAGACCGCCGCGCCGAGCCTGGCCTACAAGGGGGTCGGCTACGGCGTGCCCAGCGAGCAGGTCGACGGCAACGACCCGGTGGCCGTCCTGGCGGTGCTCACCCGCGCGGTGGAGCACGCCCGGTCCGGCAAGGGCCCGTTCCTGGTGGAGGCGCACACCTACCGGATGGAGGCGCACACCAACGCCGACGACGCCAGCCGCTACCGGGACCCCGACGAGGTGGAGGCGTGGCGCGACCGGGACCCGGTGGCCCGGCTGGAGACCTACCTGCGGGCCCGCGGCGCGCTCGACGACACCGCCTTCGCGGCGATCGCCGAGGAGGCCGAGGCGTACGCCGCGGAGCTGCGCGAGCGGATGAACGCCCAGCCGACGGTCGACCCGCTCAGCCTCTTCGAGCACGTCTACGCCGAGCCGACCCCGCAGCTGGTCGAGCAGCGCGAGCAGGTCCGCGCCGAGCTGGCCGCCGCCCGCGACGAGGAGGGGGACGCCTGATGGCCACCATGACCATGGCGAAGGCGCTCAACGCCGCGCTCGCCGACGCGATGCTCGACGACGACCGGGTGGTCGTCTTCGGCGAGGACGTCGGGCAGCTCGGCGGCGTCTTCCGGATCACCGACGGGCTCCAGGCCCGGTTCGGTGACAAGCGCTGCTTCGACACGCCGCTCGCCGAGGCCGGCATCGTCGGCTTCGCCGTCGGCCTGGCCATGTCCGGGCTGCGGCCGGTGGTCGAGATGCAGTTCGACGCGTTCGCGTACCCGGCGTTCGAGCAGATCGCCTCGCACGTGGCGAAGCTGCGCAACCGGACCCGCGGGGCGCTCAGCGTGCCGATCGTGATCCGGGTGCCGTACGCCGGCGGCATCGGCGGCGTGGAGCACCACTGCGACTCCTCCGAGGCGTACTACGCGCACACCCCCGGCCTGAAGGTGGTCACCCCGGCGACCGTCGAGGACGCGTACTCGCTGCTGCGCGAGGCGATCGACGACCCGGACCCGGTCGTCTTCATGGAGCCGAAGAAGCTCTACTTCTCCAGCGCCGAGGCGGAACTGCCGGCGCGCACCGCGCCGTTCGGCACGGCCGTCGTGCGCCGGCCCGGCACCGACGCCACCCTGGTCGCGTACGGGCCGGCGGTGCCGGTCGCACTGGAGGCCGCCGAGGCCGCCCGCGAGGAGGGCTGGGACCTGGAGGTCGTCGACGTCCGGACCATCGTGCCGTTCGACGACGCCACGGTCACCGCCTCGGTCCGCAAGACCGGCCGCTGCGTGGTGATCCAGGAGGCGCAGGGCTTCGCCGGGGTCGGCGCGGAGATCGCCGCCCGGGTGCAGGAGCGCTGCTTCCACGCCCTGCACGCCCCGGTGCTGCGGGTGTCCGGTCTGGACATCCCGTACCCGGCGCCGATGCTGGAGCACACCCACCTGCCCTCGGTGGACCGGGTGCTCGACACGGTGGCCCGGCTCCAGTGGGACGACCAGCCCGACCCGCGCTGGCTGTCGCAGGGAAGCGCCGCATGAGCGTCGTCGAGCGGACGCAGGTCTTCCTCCTGCCCGATCTGGGCGAGGGGCTGAGCGAGGCGGAGATCGTCGAGTGGCGGGTCGCCGTCGGCGACGTGGTGACGGTGGACCAGAGCGTGGTCGAGGTGGAGACCGCCAAGGCGGTCGTGGATGTGCCCTGCCCGTACGCCGGTCGGGTCGTCGCGCTGCACGGCGCGGCGGGTGAGGTACGCCCCGTCGGCCAGCCGCTCATCACCATCGCGCCGCTGGACGGCGCCGGCGACGAGCCCGCCGGGCACGCCACCTACCGCGAGGAGGAGCGCGCCGGCTCCGGCAACGTGCTGATCGGGTACGGCACCGGCCACGGCGGCTCCGGCCGGCGCCGCCGCCGGCCCCGGCTGGCGCTGGCCCCCGAGCCGACGGCCGCGGCGCCAGCCCCCGCCGGGGCGACCAACGCGGCGGGTTCGACCGGCCCGGCAACTCCGACCGGCCCGGCAGCCTCGACCGGCCCGGCCGCCTCGCCGAAGGCGGACGGTGCGGCCGACCTGACCGCGTCCAGTGGTTCCTCCGCCGGCGCGTCCCCGGGGGCCGCCCTGGTCATCTCGCCGATCGTCCGGCGGCTGGCCCGGGAGCGCGGCGTGGACCTGGCGACGGTGCATGGCACCGGACCGGGCGGCGTGATCCGCCGGGCCGACGTGGAGGCCGCGGTGGCCGCCCCGGCCACCCGGCCGGCCTCCGTCCCGGACCAGCCGGCCCCGGCCGCGCACGTCGGGCTCCCCCCGGCCGGCGAGCAGGACGTCGTCATCCCGCTGACCGGCATCCGCAAGGCCATCGCCGACAAGCTCTCCCGCAGCCGGCGGGAGATCCCCGAGGTGACCATCTGGGTCGACGTGGACGCCACCGCGTTGCTGGCCACCCGCGCCGCCATCAACGCGGCCACCCCGGACGCCCCGGTCAGCATCCTGGCCCTGCTGGCCCGGATCTGCCTCAGCGGGCTGCGGAAGTACCCGCAGCTCAACGCCCACGTCGACACCGAGGGCCAGCGGATCGTCCAGTCCGCCGGGGTGCACCTGGGCATCGCCGCGCAGACCGACCGGGGCCTGCTGGTCCCGGTGCTGCGCGACGCCCAGCGGCTGACCACCCGGGAGCTGGCCGCCGAGCTGGCCGCCACCACCGCCGCCGCCCGCGCCGGCACGCTGCCCCCGGCGCGGCTCACCGGCGGCACCTTCACCCTCAACAACTACGGGGTGTTCGGGGTGGACGGTTCCACGCCGATCATCAACCACCCGGAGGCGGCGCTGCTCGGCGTCGGCCGGATCGTGGACAAGCCCTGGGTGGTCGACGGGCAGCTCGCGGTCCGCAAGGTCACGCAGCTCAGCCTCACCTTCGACCACCGGGTCTGCGACGGCGGGGTGGCCGGCGGCTTCCTGCGGCACGTCGCGGACTGCGTCGAGCAGCCCGCGCTGCTGGTCGCGAACGTCTGACGGCGCGGAGCCGGTCGCCCGTCCGGGCGGCCGGCTCCGACCCGTACGGGCTGCCGTCGGGTCTGGTCCCGACCGGGATGCCGGTGTCGCCGACACTGGCCGGCCCGCCCGGGAAAGGCGGTGGAATCCACCGTCGTCCGGTCTGCCGCATCTGCTCCCCGTGCCCGTCCCGCAGTGTTAGCCGCTCGGGAGGCCGGGAATCCGAGGCCGTCGTCGCCCGGGATCGAGAGGAGCAGCCGTGCCGTACCAGGAACTGCAGCCCACCCTGCGGAACCGCCGCCCGGCCGTCGCCGGCGCGCCGCTCTGGTGCGACGCCCGCGAGTACGGCCTGACCGGCGACGGGGTGACCAACGACCAGCCGGCGCTGGCCGCGCTGGTGGACCGGCTCGGCGACGGCTACGCCGCCGACGGGCGGGCGCGGGTGATCTACTGCCCGCCGGGGATCTACTCCGTCCGCGACGCCGGGACCGTCTGGCGCAGCGGGGTGTCGCTGATCGGCGCCGGCCCGGCGGCGACGCGGTTCCTGCTGAGCAACGAGGGCAACCGGGCCGACCCGACGCCGCTGGCCTTCTGGACCACCGTGCAGCACGGCGCGAACCGGGACCGGAACATCGCCGACTGCACCTTCGCCGACTTCGAGATCGACGGTTCGGGGGTGGCGATGGCCGAGTACAACTACCTGGCCAAGGGGCTGGGCCTGCAGTACGTGGTCCGGGGGGTGTTCCGCAACCTGTACATCCACCACACCGCCGCCACCGGGCTGGGCTGCGACTTCCTCCAGGACAGCACCGTCGACGGGGTGGTGGTGGTCGGCTGCGGCCGGCTGGACAACGGGGAGGAGATGGGGGGCGCCGGCATCGGCGTCGGCATCGGCGGCTGGGGGACGGTCGAGCGGCTCACCATTGCCAACTGCACCGCCCTCGGCAACGGCACCAACGGCATCTTCCTGGAACTGCAGAAGGACTACTGGCCACCGCCGCGCGGCTACCGGATCATCGGCTGCCACAGCCAGGGCAACCGGTTCGGCATCTCCGACTGGGGGGCCGACGGCCTGATCGTCACGGCCTGCACGATCACCGGCAACCTGGAGGCCGGCTACGACGTCTCGGCCAACGGCACCGCCGGGGTGGCCGGCCGGGGCGGGCTGCTGACCGACTGCGTGATCGACGGCAACCTGGCCGACGGCGTCAGCATGGGCAACACGCCCGGCCCCTACACCGTGCGGGGCAACCGGATCACCGGCAACGGGCGGCACGGCTATCACGAGCACAACCTCGGCCGCGGCTACCAGGACCCGGCGTTGGACGTGGTGATCGAGAGCAACGAGTTCTGGGGCAACGGCCTGGACGCGATCCGGGTCGACCGCCCCATGACCGACACCGTGCTGCTCAACAACCGCATCCGCAACAACGGCCGACAGTGCGCCGGGGCGTACACGGGCGGCGGTGAGACCGTCCGCTACGGCGACACGAAGCTGGTCGACCGGTCGGCGGACTGGCCGCACGACGGCCACCGGGGCAAGGTGCTCCGGGTCGGCAGGCGCATCGCGGTGGTGGCCGCGAACACCGGCACCGAACTCTCCCTCGCCCCGGTACGCCCCGACGCCTGCACCGCGTGGAGCGGCGACACCCCGCTGCCCGGCACCCCGTACGAGCTGCCGGCCGCGCCGGAGGCCCGGGCCGGCATCGCCATCAACGCGCCGTGCGACTCGGCGACCATCCGGGGGAACCGGGTCTGGGACAACCACGATGTGCGGACGCAGACCCACGGGCTGTGGATCACGGACCGGGGCAGTTGGGTGGACTGCCGGGTGGAGGACAACGACTTCGCCGGTAACGGCGCGGCCGCCACCCGCCTGGACACCCCGCCGCTCGGCGGGCGGTGGGACCGCAACCACGGCGACGAGGACTGGGACTGACCGGCCCGGTCCGGTACTTCCGGTGCGCCGCCCGCCCAGGATTGCCGATCCCGGACGTCGTGGCCCGTCCGTCGCCTCCCGGGCACACCCGGCATCAAATGGCCGCCGCTTCGCCCACCATTTCCCCCAAAAGTGCGACCCGGCCCGAGTAGCGCCGTACAGAATGGGGCCAACGGGGACTGGAAATGGGGTGGGGAATATGCACGTGAGGCGGCGATTGAGACTGTTCGCAGTAACCATCGCAGTCACGCCGTTGGTGATCGGTGGCTGCACCGCCGGTCAGCGGGAGGCGGCGAAGCCGGGGCACGGGAAGAAGGCCGGCCCTTCGGTGACCGTGACACCGGCGGACCGGACCAAGGACGTGCCGATCAGCGCCGAGGTGGGCGCGAAGGTCGCGAACGGGAAGATCACCGCGGTGCGGCTCACGGACGACAAGGGTGTGCAGGTGCCGGCCGAACCGCGGGAGGACGGGTCCAGCTGGGTGCCCACCAAGCCGTTGAGGAATTCGCGGACGTACACCGCGGAGGTGACCGCGGCCGGCGGTTCCGGACGTACCACCACGCAGAAGACGACGTTCACCACGATGGCGAAATCGACCAAGCCGGCCATCACCACCGAGCTCTATTTCACCGGTAATCAGACGTACGGGACGGCTCTGCCGTTAACCGTCGCGTTCGATCCGCCAATTCCCAAAGAGGCCCGGGCGGACGTGCAACGGCGATTGTTCGTGAAGACCGATCCGCCGCAGCCGGGCACCTGGTCGTGGGTGGCGGACGGCAAGCAGGTCGAATACCGGGCACCTGATTTCTGGAAGCCCGGCACGAAGATCAGCGTGCGGAGCGCGCTGCAGGGGCTGCCGATCGGCAAGAACGCCATCGGCGACGCCGATCGCAGCGCGACCTCGAAGATCGGCCGGCAGGTCTCGCTCGACATCGACAACGCCACCAAGCAGATGTCGGTCTACCAGGACGGCAAGCTGCTCCGCAAGATCCCGGTGAGCATGGGCAAGTCGAGCACCCCGACCTCCAGCGGCAAGATGGTGATCATGGAGAAGTTCGATCGGACCACCTTCGACACCCGGGGCGACCCGAACGGCGGCTACGTGGTCGACGTTGACGACGCGCAGCGCCTCACCTGGGGCGGCGAGTTCATCCACTCCGCCCCGTGGTCGGAGGGGGAGCAGGGCAGCATCAACGTCTCGCACGGCTGCACCAACGTCTCTGCCACGGCAGCGCACTGGCTGATGGGGATCACGCAGGTCGGCGACCTGGTGACGATCAAGGGCACCGAGGTGAAGTTGGACCAGGGCAACGGCTGGACCGCCTGGAACGTCAGCTGGGACGACTTCGCCAAGGGCAGCGCCCTGCCCGTCCCGGCCGGGCTCAAGCCCACCCCCAGCAGCACGCCGCACCCGGGCGCGGTGGCCGGCGGCTCGGCGCCCGCGCCGGCTCCCTCGGCCAGCGGCGGCTGACCGACCGGGAGGAACGACCGGCGGCCGGTCCGTCACCCTCGGGGTGGCGGACCGGCCGCCTGCCGCCGCCGTCAGGCCAGGCTCACCCGGGCCACGCCCGTCGCGGTCAGGCTGCCCAGCCAGAGGACGTCTCCGTGCTGCCGGACCCCGGTGATCATCGAGTACGCGCCGGTCGGGCCGTGCAGCGTCCGGAGCACCCGACCGTCGCCGTCGACCAGCGCGACCAGGCCGTACCGGCGGGGCTGCGGCTGCACCGCGCCCGGCAGCAGGGCCACCAGCTGTCGTACCCGGGGATGCGGCAGCAGCCGCTCCATGATCGGCAGACGGGGGCTGGGCAGGGCGATCCAGTACGTCCCGTCACCCACCGCGGCGACGTTGTCCGGGTACGCCGGCAGGTCGGTCAGCACGGTGGCCCGGCCGTCCGGCAGGTCGATCCGGAGCAGCCGGTGGGTGGCCGTCTCCACCAGCATCAGCGCCGACTCGTCCGGGGTGAGGGCGACCCCGTTGGGGAAGTAGAGCCCGCTCGTCACCACCTCCGTACGCCCCGTCCGCCGGTCGTACGCCAGCACCCGGCCGTTGGGCCGGTGCTCCAGCAGGTCCCGTTTCCAGTGCGAGAGCGGGAACCGGTCGGAGGAGTCGGTGAAGTAGATCGTGCCGTCGCGGGCCACCGTGGCGTTGTCGGCGAGGTGCACCGGCGGCGCCATGCCGGTCAGCTCGTGCACCACGCCGTCCGGGGTGACCCGCAGCAGCCCCCGGTAGGCGTCGCAGACCACCAGGCCCCCGCCGACGGGGTCGAGCTCGACGCCCAGCGGTCGGCCGCCGGTCTCGGCGAGCAGCCGGGGTCGGGTGCCCGCCGGCGCGTCCGCCGGCCACCACCACAGCCGGCCGCCCTCGTCCCCGCTGATCACCCGGCCGTCCGAATCGATCAGCACGTCCTCCGGCCCGTGCGCGCCGTCCGGCAGCGGCAGCAGGTCGGCGTGGTCGAGCCGGAGGTCGGTGGGGGCCCACGGTCCCTCCAGCGGCGGGGGCACGGTGGCCGGCTCGCGGACGGGGCGGATGAGGCGGGGCGGGCGCTGGCGGGGGACGACCATCCGCTCATTGTCACCCGCCGATGCGCCAGGGCAGCACCCGTTGGCGTGTCGGGGCTGCGGAGGGGTGCCGGGAGTTCTCCGGGCCGCTGCTCCGCCGGGTCACCGGGCCGGCGCGGCGGGCGCCCCGGGGAGAGGAGAGCGGCAACCTGGGGAGCACCTGACCCGGCGACCCTGACGTCCCTCGGGGTCGGACCCGGGCCGTACCCGGATCCCGCGCCTCGGCGGGCCGGAACTGTCGGTCCCGCCGGATAGGTTCATCGGCATGGGGCAGCACAGCGACCGGTTCCACGTGGAGATCACCGTCGGCGACCAGGTGGTGGACGTCCGGGCGGTCGGCGAGATCGACATCGCGACCGTCGGGTCGTTCCGGGCCGCGCTGTGGGCGGCCCCGGCCCGCCCGGTGCTCCGGCTGGACCTCTCCGGCGTGCGGGTGCTCTCCGCGACCGCGGTGCGCGCGCTGGTCGCGGCCCATCTGCGGATCCGCGCGCGGGGCGGCGAGCTGGTGCTGGTCGACCCGGATCCGGTGGTGGCCCGGGTGCTGCGCGCCACCGGTCTGCACCGGGTGCTCCCGGTGCGGCAGTCGGCGACCGTGGGCACGCCCGAGGTGGCGGAGCTGGTGCCGGCCTGACCACCCCGGCCGGGGCGACTCCGCCGGGCCGTGCGCCGGGTCAGGCAGCAGCGCCCCGGGGCCGCCGACATGTTGCCGGCGGCCCCGGCCGTGCGTCAGTGCCGGCTCAGCGGACGCCGAGCAGGTCGACCACGAAGACCAGGGTCTCGTTCGGCTTGATGACCCCGCCGGCGCCCCGGCTGCCGTAGCCCAGGTGCGGCGGGATGGTCAGCCGACGACGGCCGCCGACCTTCATGCCCACCACGCCCTGGTCCCAGCCGGCGATGACCTGCCCGCCGCCGAGCGGGAACTCGAAGGACTCACCCCGGTTCCACGACGCGTCGAATTCGCGGCCGGTCGAGTGGGCCACCCCGACGTAGTGCACGCTGGCCAGCTGACCCGGCTGGGCCTCCGGGCCCTCGCCGACGGTGATGTCCTCGATGACGAGATCGGCGGGCGGCGCGCCCTCGATCGGGCCTACCTCGGGCTTGTCCATGCGCAGGTCTCCTACCTCGGTGATGGGTCCGGTCCCCGTCGATCCTGCCCGATAGCGGCCCGCCTATACGCGTCAGTCCCCGCCGGGTGACCGGGTTGGGACCATGGGCGTACGGAACGGCGGACGTCACCGCCGGTGACGCCCGCCCTGTGGGTACTGCCAGATCCGTCACTTCACTTCAGCCAGGGGAGCCGCTGGACGATGGGGAGCGTCGCCCAGGCCCGGCCGAGCCCGAGGGTGTTGCCGGCGCCGACCAGGGCCAGCGCGGCCAGCAGGCCCGCGTAGATCAGGTGGTCGTCCATGAACGGGTTGTTCTCGGGGGGCAGCACGGCCGTCCACATCATCACCAGCAGGATCCCGCCGGTGACCGCGGCGACCCGCATCCCGATGCCCAGCAGCAGGGCGACGCCGATGGCCGCGAGGCCCATCATGAACAGCCAGTCCGCCCAGGCCGCGCCCGCGATGTCGTGGTACAGGCCCTTGAACGGGCCGGCGGCCCCGAAGGTGAGGAAGCCCTTGGTGGGGCTGCCCCCGTTGATCCAGGCGTTCTTCGCGGCGGTTCCGTGGCCGAGGCCGAACATCTTGTCCAGGAAGGCCCAGAGGAAGGTCCAGCCCAGCGCCATCCGGAGACCGGCGAAGACGTACCGGGTGGCCTTCTGGCCGGTGGTCTCGACGTCACGGGGGGTCCCGGCCGCCGGAGCGATGGTGTTGGCGGTGATCCGCTCGACTGTCGCGGTCATGGTTTCCACGTCCCTTCCTGTGCCTCGCACCGCGCTTCCCGGTGGCACATTCATTCCACCTCCGTCCGGTCGTCGCGGTCAGGGCCGACCGGGCCGCTCCTGACCGGGACCTTGGTCCCCTGTCTGCCCGGCCCGGACGGCCCTCCCGGTCCGGTCCACGGGCTCTGACCCGGGTCGTCGACCCGGTCCTACGGTCGCGAGTGGAGAACCGGGCCGAGGAGGTCGTGATGAGAACGTGGCAGGTGGGCGACGTGATGACCAGGGACGTTGCGACGGTCGGGGAGGAGACCCCGTACCGGCGGATCGTCGACGTGCTGATCCGGCGGGGCATCAGCGCCGTGCCGGTGGTGGACGGCTTCCGCTGGGTGCTGGGGGTGGTGTCCGAGGCCGACCTGCTGCACAAGGTGGAGCGGGCCGGGCACCCGGACGAGCGGCGGGTCTTCGAGGGGCGGCGCCGGCGTACCGCCCGGGAGAAGGCGGACGCGCTGCTGGCCGGGGACCTGATGACCGCGCCGGCGGTGACCACCTTCCCGGAGTCGTCGCTCCCGGCGGCGGCCCGGCTGATGGACCGCGAGGCGGTCAAGCGGCTCCCGGTGCTGGACGACCTCGGTCGGCTGGTCGGCATCGTGACCCGCGGCGACCTGCTCCGGGTGCACCTGCGCACCGACGCGGAGATCCGCGAGGACGTGGTGCAGGAGGTGCTGCGCCGGGTGCTCGCCGTGCGGGACGGCCTGGTCACCGTCCAGGTCCGCGACGGCGCGGTCACCCTGGACGGCCGGCTGGACCGGCGGACCGCCGTCGATCTCGCCGGCCGGCTCGCGGCCCAGGTCAGCGGCGTGGTCGCGGTCCAGAACGCGATCGGGTACGACGTGGACGACACCACCCTGGTCGAGGTGGATCCGGTGCACCCCACCCCGATCGCCTGAGCGCCAGCACCGCAGGCCCCACTCGCCTCGCGGTTCAGCCGGGGTGGGCGAGCTGGGCGGCGAGCAGCGCGGGGGCCTCGGCGAGGGATGGGCCGTACCAGGTCAGGTGCCGCCCGGAGACCAGCGCGCAGGGCACGCCGGGGAACGACTCCGGTCCGTCGTCGGCGGTGAACCGGTACGGCTCGTCCGGCAGCACCACCAGCTCCGGCCGGCGCGCCCGCAGCTCGGCCAGGTCGGGCCGGGGGTAGCGCTCGGCGTGCTCGGCGTACAGGTTCGCCACGCCGAGCCGGCGCAGCACGTCGCCGGCGAACGTCCCGCTGCCGAGCACGACCCACGGCCGGCGCCACACGGGTACGACCGCCCGGCGGAGCGCGCCGGGCTCGGGCAGGGCGGCCCACGCCCGGCGGGCCGCCACGAGCCAGTCCGGCTCGGTGGTCGCGCCGAGCGTGCCGGCCAGCTCGGCCAGCTCGGTCAGCGCCTCGGGCACCGTACGCGGGAAGGTGACCCGTACCGGCACCCCGGCCGCGAGCAGGGCGTCGGCGTCGGCCCGCCGGTTCTCCTCCTCGTTGAGCAGGACCAGGTCGGGCCGGAGCGCGAGCACCCGGGCCAGGTCCGGGTACTTGCTGCCACCCACCCGCGCGACGTCCAGCCCGCCCGGGTGGGTGCACCAGTCCGTCGCCCCGACCAGCACCTCGGGGCGGGTCAGCGCCACCGCCTCGGTCAGGGACGGCACCAGGGACACCACCCGCACCGGTCGCTCCTTCCGCCGCCGATCCGACCCCGATCATGCCGGATCGGCGGTAGATCGACGCCCGCCGGACGGGCGGCCGGGCCCGCAAGCCACTCCGAGGTGGTCGTCCGGCGCTGACCGCGCCGGTCAGGGTTCGGCGTCCACCCGCGCGGTCACGTCCAGGTGGGCGGGCCGGCAGCCGACGGTCGCGGCGAACCGTCGGACGGCGGCGTCGACGTGCGCGCGGACGGCGGCGGTGCCGGCGCGGGGGTCGAGGTGCACCTCCACCCAGAAGTCGGGCCGGCCCGTCGGGCCGGTGAGCACCACCCGCGCCCGGCGCACCCCGGGTTCCCGGAGCAGGTCCCGCACCAGCGCGCCGGTGAGCACCCCGCTGTCCACCCGGGTACGCCCACCTCCGTCGCCGCCGTGCACCAGGGTGCCCGCCAGCCGGCCCGGCACCCGCAGCTCCCGGGCGAGCAGCCGCTGACCGAGCAGGGCCAGCAGCACCCCGCCGACCACCAGCGCCAAGGCGCTCCACGGCGTGCCGGCCCGCCACCAGTGCAGCAGACCCGCGCCGAGCAGCGGGGTGTCGCCGCCCGGCAGCCGGCCCAGGCTCACCGCCAGGCCGGCACCGCCCAGGGCGGTCAGCAGCAGGGCGACGACCGTCCAGAGCAGCCGGTGCGCCGCGTTGCTCATGCCGCCCGCCGGGCCGGGACCAGTCGGACCTCGACCCGGCCGCGCGTCGGCGCGGCCAGCCGGTCCAGTTCCCGGTGCACGGCGAACTCGACGTCGGAGCGGGCCGCCGGATCGCCGGTGGCGGTCACCCGGGGCCGCCAGGCGTCCCCGCGCCGGCGGATCCGCACCCGGGCCCGCCGTACGCTCGGCACCGAGCGGACCGCGCGGGCCAGGCGTCGTTCGACCGAGCGCCGGTGCAGGTGCCAGCCGTCGTCCCCGTCGAGCCGCAGCCGGGTCGGCTGCCATCGGCGCAGCTGGGCGGCGAGGACGACAAGGCCGATCAGGGTGACCGCGGCGGCCACGGTCCGGGCCGGGGCGTCCTGCCAGCGGGTGCCGGTCAGGGCGGCGTGCCCGCGGGGGAGCAGCAGGCCGGGGCGGCCGAGCGCCGCGAGCGACGCCTCGACCGCGACGAGTATCCCGCCGGCGAGCAGGGCGACGGCGAGCAGCAGGGTGGCGACCCGGTTGACCGTCCGCACGTCAACCTCCGCTCCCCGGCGGCGTGGTGCTGCCGCCCTGCTCCGGCAGGAGCAGGTCCACCACGGTGACGGTGACGCCGGCCACGGTCAGGCCGGTGTGCGCCTCGACCTGGGCGGCCACCCGGCGGCGTACGGCCTCGGCGACCGTCGGAAGGTGCTCGCCGTGGTCGACCGCGAGGTCGAGGTCGACGCGGGCGGCCCGGCCGTCGGCGCAAACGGTCGCCGCCGGGGCGTAGACCCCCGGGGCGTGTCGCGCGGCGTTCTCGGCGAGCCGGGCGATCCGCTCGTCCGGCCAGCGGTCCGGGGTGGCGTCGGAGCCGGTGGGCGCGGCGGATCCGCGGCGGGGCAGGGTGCCGGTCATCGGGGCCCCGGTCAGCGCCGGCGTGGCGGGGTGGCCCGGTCGGCGAGTCCGGCCAGGGTGACGTCGCCGTCGAGGACCCGGACCAGGAGCCAACCGACCAGACCGGCCAGGGTGGCGGCCCCGGCGGCGCCCGGCCCGCCCAGCGCCCAGACCGCCACCAGGAGAAATCCGGCGAGGAATCCGAACTGCTGCCGCGTCATGCCCACCTCCGCTCGCACCGGCCGGCTGATGGGCGCCGCGTACCCGTTCCCGCCGTCGCCAGTCCTCTGCAACGATGCAATTACTCGGGGGCCGTCAGCGCGCGCCCGCCGCGAGCCGGGCCGGGTCCGGAGCCAGGGTCAGCCTAGAGGTGGCCCCCGCCGCGCGCACCGGCCGGCGGGCGGGGGTTCGGTGTCCCGCCGGTGACGGGGGAGCGGACGGCCCGCCCGTCCCGCCACTCCCGCCGGGTCAGCGCGTACTCCACCTCGCCGTGCTCGGATCCCTCGATCGCCTCCGGCCAGTCCTGGTGGAAGGTCCGCACGTACGTCAGTCCGGCCTTCTCCATCACCCGCCGCGACCCGCGGTTGACCGCCATGGTGGTGGCGACGATCCGTGCCACACCCAGCTCGGCGAAGCCCTTGTCGACCAGGGACCGGGCCCCCTCGGTGGCGTACCCGGCCCCCCAGACGGCCCGGCGCAGCCGGTAGCCCAGCTCGACCTCCCGGGGGTCGCCATCCGTGGTCGGCCGGAACTCGAACCAGCCCAGGAAGGTGCCGTCGCGCCGCCGCTCCGCGGCCCACCAGCCCCAGCCCGGCGGCCGCCGGTACGCGGCCAGCATCCGGGGCAGCACCCGCTCGCGGATTTCCGCCGGCGGGGTGGGGCGCCCCCCGGTGAGGTATCGCATCACGTCCGGGTCGCCGTCCAGCTCGGTGAGCAGCGCCGCGTCGGCGGCGGTGAACTCGCGCAGCGTCAGCCGGGCGGTGGTGAGGAAGATCGACACGCTCTCATCCCACCGGCGCCGGCCGGCCCGGGCAACCGGATTAGGCCGCACCGGCGAGGCGCCTGCCATGATCGACGTCCTAGACTCGGGCCGGTCGACCGACCGACGGATGGATCTGGCGAAGATGACGAGCACCGGCAGCGAGGACGCGACCTGGCTGCGTCCGATCACGGCCGGGGGCGCGCCCCTGCTCACCCGGGCCGGTCAGGTCGTGTACGCGTCCCGCCGGCTCAGCGAGCTGGTGCACGGGCGACCACCGGGCATCACCGGACACCAGTGGAGCACCGCCATCCGGGAGGGCTTCGACCAGGTGGTCTGCGCCGCGGACACCGGCCGGCCGCTGTTCGCCGTGGACCTCGCCGCGCCGCCGGCGGCCGGCTCGCCGGAGCAGCGCGCCGAACGGATGAAGAGCGCGGTCTGCGCGGCGGTCGGCCTGGCGGTGCTGCGCATCGAGTCACCGACGTTGCGCGGCGCCGACCACGGCCGCGGGATCGTCGAGTACGTCATCGACGCGCGCGGCTACGCGGACGCCACCGCGGCCGGGCCGGCGGGGACCGAGCCGGTCGGGTTCCGTGACATCATCGGCCGGCTGCCCGACGGCCGCAGCGGACACGTCAACGACCTGGGCGCGCTGACCCGGGCCGCCGTCGTGGAGGCGTACGTGGACCGGCGGCTCGCCGACCCCATCGTCCGGGGGCTGCACGCGCGCTGGAAGGCCGGCCCGGCCGAGGGCTGGAGCTGGGTCGAGGTGCGGCCCGGACGGTGCCTGGTCGAGCGGGTCCAGGTCTTCCCGCAGCGGTTCTTCTGCGGAGTGGACCCGGCGCGGCTCGCCGAGGACCTGTCCGCCCTGGCGGTCGGGGAGCGGCTGCGCGGCCTCGACGCGGCTGAGCCGCCGCTGGTGGACCGGGACGAGCTCCGCCGCGACATCCGGCTCCTCGCGTCCCGTCGGGACGAGCTGGCGGGCGGCTTCGCCTTCGAGCATCTCTGCGCCGACTGACCGCGCGCACCGCCGTACCCGAGCGGGACACGCCCGCGGCGCCGGGCTGACGCCGCTTCCCACCCGCCGCGGCGCCGCCGCTGGCACCGCTGTTGCTGAATTTCGCGATCGGGGCTTGAACCTTCGCGGCCGCCGCTCCGTACCTAAGCGGGAATGGACCCAGACTTCCCGGCCGCGCCGGCAGGCGCGGGAGACGGTGCGGAAAGGGCATCGTCGGTCATCGACGTGCGACCGGAACGTCGCAGTGATCCTCACCCCGAATTCCGTCGGTCCGCCGGGGTCACGAGTCAGCCACCGGATCGAGAAGGAGAGCAATTCGATGCGCAGGTCCACACGGGCGCGCCGGCCATCCGGTAACGCGCGCAGCAAGCGACTGCTGGCCGTTGTCGGCACGCTCGCGGTTTTCGGCGGAATCGTCGCCGTGACCCAGATCTCGTCGGCCCAGGACCGGCGGACATACACCCGCACCGCCTCGGCGTCCTGCCTCGCGCCCAGCCCCGGCGCCACCTCGCCGAGCGGCCAGGGCAGCACCACCCGGACGTGGCAGAACGGCCGCTGGGTGCGCAACCACTGGGGTGACGGGCAGATGTCCGTCGCCGAGTGCCAGGCGGTCAAAGCCGGTGGCGGCGCCGCGGCCGGCCCGCCCACCGTCGCCTGCCCGGACGTGAAGGGCAAGCTTCCGCAGGTCCCTGACCAGGCCCGCAACGAGGTGGACCGCAACCTCGCCCTGTTGGACGCCCAGATCGCCGAGGCCAACCGGCGGCTCGCCGCCGACGCAAGCCGTACCAGCCAGGACTTCGTCAACAACACGATCCTGCGGCCGCTGGCCGACAAGCGGAAGGCGACGTTGAACCGGATCGCGACCGCGATCGGGCGGGTGGCGCAGCGGCCGCAGGGCCTCGACCAGCTCGCCCAGTGCGCCCTCGCCGACGCCGGTCAGAACGCCGGCGGGAACAACGGCGGCCAGACCGGTGGCCAGAACGGTGGTCAGACGGGTGGCCAGAACGGCGGTCAGACCGGCGGCCAGAACGGTGGCGGCCAGAACAACAATGGCGGCAACGGGTTGGGCGTCCTCGCCAAGGACTGCACCAACAGCAAGCTCCAGCCGCACGATGGTTTCCAGAACGGAAACCGCTGCGTGAGCACCGCCTTCGGTGAAGTGGGTGCCGCCGCGAACAATCCCTCGCTGCTCATCACGCAGTTCCCGAACCAGGTCAACCGGAACGAGCCGTTCGCCCTCCGGGTCACCACCAAGAACCTGATCCGGGACCGCTTCCTCGCGGCCGGCCAGGGCGGTTACTACCTGGAGAGCTCGCTGCTGAACGACCAGGGCCTGGTCCGTGGACACTTCCACACCGCGTGCCGGATGCTCAACGACACCCGGCAGCCCCCGAACCCGCAGGACGTGCCGGCGTTCTTCGTGGCCACCGAGGACGGTCGGGGCAGCGACCAGCCGGACGACGTGCAGATCCAGATCCCCGGGCTGCCCCAGTCGGGTCTCGCGCAGTGCGCGGTCTGGGCCGGTGACGGTTCGCACCGCATCCCGATGATGGAGCGCGCCAACCAGACCCCCGCCTTCGACGTGGTGCGGATCGAGGTCAACTGAGGCCGGGTCGGTCGACGGCCCGAGCCGCCCGGGGTACGCCCCAGGCGGCTCCGCCGTTTCCGTCAGACCAGCGCGGGCGCCGGTCGGACCGGTTCGTCGGCCGGGGGCCGCAGCGCGCGGATCCGTCGGGTACGGGCCGGCGCGGCGAGCAGGTTGCCGACCGCCACCAGCAGGGCCAGGCCGAACAGGCCCAGCCAGAGCGCGGTGTCGCCGAACCGGTCGGTGACCAGCCCGCCGATGGTGGGGCCGCCGAAGCTGGCGAAGGCGTACCCGAGGGAGTAGACGCCCTGGTAGCGGCCGCGCTGGGCGGCGGGGGAGAGGTCGGCGGTGAGCGCCGAGTTGGCCGGCGTCATCATCATCTCGCCGAGCGTCCAGACCAGGACGGCGAGCCCGTAGCACCAGACGCTGTCGGCGAGGGCGGTGAGCGCGAAGCCGGTGCCGACCACCACCGCCGCCACCGCGATGGTGCGGGACCGGTCGAAGCGGCCGATCAGCCGCGGTACGAAGAGCTGCCCTACCACGATCATCAGGCCGTTGACCGCGATGACCGGCCCGTACGCCGCCGCCGGCAGCCCGTCGGCCTGCAACGCCACCGGCAGCATCACGTTCGCCTCGATGCAGAGCCAGACCAGCCCGGTGAGCGCGGTGAAGGTCAGGAAGACCGGGTCGCGCAGCACCACGCCGAGCCCACCCCGGTCCGCCCGGGTGAACTGTGTGAACTGTCCCACGGTGACCGGGGCCGGCCGCGACTCGGGCACCTTGACCGCGATCAGCGTGGCCGTGCCGAGCAGCACGGCGGCGTTGACCAGGAAGAGCAGCAGCGGGTCCACCCGGACCAGCAGGCCGGCCACGGTCGCGGCCACCGAGAAGCCGATGTTGATCGCCCAGTAGTTGAGGGTCATCGCCCGCAGCCGGTCGCGTTCGCCGACCACGTCGATGATGGTGGCGGTGAAGGCGGGGCGGGCGACGCCGAGGAAGAGCCCGAGCAGCAGGGTCAGCAGCGCGATGCCGACCGGCTGGGTGCTCAGCCCGAGGGCGGTGGCGATGGCCGCGGCACTGACGTTGCCGGCCAGCATCGCCGGCCGCCGCCCCCACCGGTCCGCGATCATGCCGCCGAGCAGCGTGCCGAGCGCGCTGCCGGCGCCGTGCAACCCGATCACCATTCCGGCGTACGACGGGTCGAAGTGTCGTACCGAGACCAGGTAGACGCCGAGATAGATGGCGACGAAGCTGCCCAGTCGGTTGATCAGGGTGGCGGTCCAGAGATACCAGAAGGTGCGAGGCAGTCCGCCCGCCGTCTGCCGCCACCATGTCGCCATGCGCCACCCCCGAGAGTCGTCCGTGTAATGCCTGCCGGCTGGGCCGGTCATTACAACCTAGGGGTACGACGGCGTTGCGGTCATGCGTCGATCATGGTGGCGCCGCTCACCCTCGGCCCGTACCGTCGACGGATGTCGACCGAGCGCTTCCCGGCGCTGCTGGACGGGCCGGGCAACCACGTCAGGGACCCGCGCGAGCAGCTGCTGGGCTACCTCGACTGGTACCGCCGGGCGCTGGCGCGCAAGACCCCCGGGCTCTCCGGTTCCGTACGCCGGCGAAGGCGCCCAGCCTCGGCCGGATCCTCTTCCACCCGCGCCAGGAGTACGCCCGGCACGTCGGTCAGCTCGACGTGGCCCGCCAAGCCCCTCGACGGGAGGACCGGGGAGTGAGCGTCCCGCCGGGCCGGACACGCGCGGCGGGAAATTGTGAACGGGTTGAAAAGCGGACCGGGGCCCCACCGATTTCTCAGCGTGACCCCGGCCTGCCCGAAGGTGACCCCCGACTGCTCAGCGGTTCTTGTACGCCTCCACCACGGAGACCGGGATGCGGCCCCGCTCGGAAATCTCGTACCCGTTCTTGGTGGCCCATTCCCGGATGGCGCGGTTCTGCTCGCGGTCCATTCCGGCGGTGGCCGGGCGCCCCGGACGGCGCGTGGCGCGGCCGGCCTCGACCGGTCCGCGGCCGATTCGCCGGCCTGCGCTGATGTACGGGTCCAGCGCCTTGCGCAGGACGCCCGCGTTCTCGTCGGAGACGTCGATGGTGTACGCCACGCCGTCCAGGCTGAACTCGACGGTCCGATCGGCCTTTCCGCCGTCCAGGTCGTCGGTCAGAACGGTGATTACTTTCCTTGCCATCGCCATTGCTCCCTGTGTCGGGCGGGGTGTGGCTAAGAGTTTGACGTATGGCGCGGCGAATTCGCAACAATACCCGCCGTTTGCCATTCGGCGGGTCGCCTAATCGCTCGCGGAATCGTGCCCCGGCCGGTCGGGGCGGATGGGAGCGACCACGGCCCGGCCTGGGAAGTGGCGTGGGTCACAGCCAGGAACAAGGGGAACGCTTTGTTACTTGAGCCTGTCACGCTCAAGCCAACGTGATAGCAGGTGTTCGATGGCAACTCTTCCGGTACTTCCACTGACCGACGCCGTCCTGCTGCCGGGCATGGTCATCCCGGTGACCCTCGACCCGACCACCCAGGCCGCGGTCGACGCGGCCCGCGCCACCGGCGACAAGAAGCTCCTCGCCGTGCCCCGCATCGACGGGGAGTACGGCTCCGTCGGCACGGTAGCCACCATCGAGAAGGTCGGCCGGCTGCCCGACGGGGAGCCCGCCGCCGTCGTCCGCGGCCTGTCCCGGGCCCGGATCGGCTCCGGCGTCCCCGGACCCGGCGCCGCCCTCTGGGTCGAGGCGACCGAACTCGACGAACCCGCCCCGGCCGGTAGGGCCCGGGAACTCGCCCGCGAGTACCGCGCGCTGATGACCTCGGTCCTCCAGCAGCGCGGAGCCTGGCAGGTCATCGACGCCATGGAGCGGATGACCGACCTCTCCGAGCTGGCCGACGCGGCCGGCTACGCGCCCTGGCTCAGCCTGGCGCAGAAGACCGAACTGCTCGACGCGCCGGACGTCACCGCCCGGCTGGAGCTCCTCGTCGGCTGGGTGAAGGACCACCTCGCCGAGCAGGAGGTCACCGAGCGGATCAACAGCGACGTCCGGGAGGGGCTGGAGAAGTCCCAGCGGGAGTTCCTGCTCCGCCAGCAGCTCGCCGCGATCCGCAAGGAGCTCGGCGAGGACGAGCCGGACGGCTCGGCCGACTACCGCAGCCGGATGGAGTCCGCCGACCTGCCGGAGAAGGTCCGCGAGGCGGCGCTGCGCGAGGTCGGCAAGCTGGAGCGGGCCAGCGACGCCTCCCCGGAGGCCGGCTGGATCCGGACCTGGCTCGACACGGTCCTCGAAATGCCGTGGAACACGCGTACCGAGGACAACACCGACCTGGCCGCGGCCCGCGCCGTGCTCGACGCCGACCACGCCGGCCTGGCCGACGTGAAGGACCGCATCCTGGAGTACCTGGCGGTGCGCAACCGGCGGGCCGAGCGCAACCTCGGCGTCGTCGGCGGCCGCGGCTCCGGCGCGGTGCTCGCCCTCGCCGGCCCGCCCGGCGTCGGCAAGACCAGCCTCGGCGAGTCCGTCGCCCGGGCGCTCGGCCGCAACTTCGTCCGGGTCTCCCTCGGCGGTGTCCGCGACGAGGCGGAGATCCGCGGCCACCGGCGCACCTACGTCGGCGCGCTGCCCGGCCGGATCGTCCGCGCCCTGCGCGAGGCCGGCTCGATGAACCCGGTGGTGCTCCTCGACGAGGTCGACAAGCTGGCCGTCGGCTACGCCGGCGACCCGGCCGCCGCCCTGCTCGAGGTGCTCGACCCGGCGCAGAACCACACCTTCCGGGACCACTACCTGGAGGTCGACCTCGACCTCTCCGACGTGCTCTTCCTGGCCACCGCCAACGTGGTGGAGACCATCCCCGGCCCGCTGCTGGACCGGATGGAGCTGGTCACCCTGGACGGCTACACCGAGGACGAGAAGGTGGCCATCGCCCGGGACCACCTGCTGCCCCGGCAGCGAGAGCGGGCCGGGCTGACCGCCGACGAGGTCACCGTCGCCGACGAGGCCCTGGCCCGGATCGCGGGGGAGTACACCCGGGAGGCCGGCGTCCGGCAGCTCGAACGCGCCCTGGCGAAGATCCTGCGCAAGGTCGCGGTCGCGCTGGCGTCCGACCCGGCGCCGGTCCGGGTGGACACCGGCAACCTCGCCCGCTACCTGGGCCGGCCGAAGTTCACCCCGGAGTCGGCCGAGCGGACGGCGGTGCCCGGCGTGGCCACCGGCCTCGCGGTCACCGGCGCCGGCGGCGACGTGCTCTTCATCGAAGCCACCAGCATGGACGGCGAGCCGGGGCTGACCCTGACCGGTCAGCTCGGCGACGTGATGAAGGAGTCCGCGCACATCGCGCTGTCGTACCTGCGGTCGAACGGGCGGCGGCTCGGGCTGGACCCGAACGCCCTCGCCGGACGGCGGATCCACGTGCACTTCCCGGCGGGCGCGGTGCCCAAGGACGGCCCCAGCGCCGGCATCACCATGGTCACCGCCCTGGCCTCGCTGGCCAGCGGGCGGCCGGTCCGCCCCGAGTTCGGGATGACCGGCGAGGTGACCCTCTCCGGCCGGGTGCTGCCCATCGGCGGGGTGAAGCAGAAGCTGCTCGCCGCCCACCGGGCCGGCCTGACCGAGGTGATCATCCCGGCCCGCAACGAGCCGGACCTGGACGACCTGCCCACCGAGGTCCGCGAGGCGCTGACCATCCACACCCTCGCCGACGTCGCCGACGTGCTCGCCCTGGCGCTGCGCCCGGCCGACGTCGACGCGGAGACGCTCGGCGGCCAGACCCTCAGCGCGGCCTGACCGCCACCCGCCCCGGCGGGACGCGCCGAGGCCTCCGGTCGACCGACCGGGGGCCTCGGCGTGCGTAGCTCAGCGCCGGTCGCGCCGGTCGCCGCCGAAGTCCCGGTCGCGGCGCTCGCGCCGGTCGGCCCCGTCGAAGCGGCGCTCGCCGCCCCCGTCGCCGTCACGATCCCGGCGTACGGTCGTCTTGCGGCCCTTGATGGTGCTGCCGCGCAGCCCGGCGATCACCTCGTCGGCGACCCCGACCGGCACCTCCACCAGGGAGAACCGGTCGGCGATCTCGATCGAGCCGATGTCCCGGCCGCTGAGCTGGGTCTCCCCGGTGATCGCCCCGACCAGGTCCTGCGGCCGGACCCCGGCGCGCCGCCCCAGCCCGATGAAGACCTGCGTGGTGCCGCCGGTACGCGGTCGGGCGCCGCCGCCGCGCCGCTCCCCGCCGCGGCCCTCGTACCCCGGCCGGGTCTCCCGCTGCGGACGGACCGCGACCTGCGGGATCTCCTCCTCGTCGGGGGCGCCGGGCAGGGTCGCCTCGTGGGCCAGCTTCACCGCGGCGAGGGCGACCTCCATCATGTCGAACTCGTCCGACAGCGACTCCACGATCACCCGGAACGGATCGAGGTCGTCCTCCAGCAGGCTCTCCCGCAGCGCGGCCTGGGTCAGCTCCAGCCGCCGGGTCCGCAGGTCGGCCACCGTCGGGATCTTGTCGATGGCGATCCGCTGACCGGTCACCCGCTCGATGGTCTTGAGCATCCGGTGCTCGCGCGGCTCGGCGAGGGTGATCGCCACGCCCTCCCTGCCGGCCCGACCGACCCGGCCGATCCGGTGCACGTACGACTCCGGCGCCGACGGCACGTCGTAGTTGACCACGTGGGTGAGCTGCTCGACGTCCAGGCCGCGGGCCGCCACGTCGGTGGCCACCAGCAGGTCGGCGGTGCCCGAGCGGAGCCGGCCCATCACCCGGTCCCGCTGCTCCTGGCTCATCCCGCCGTGTAGCGCCTCCGCCCGGTAGCCCCGGCCGTTCATCGTCTCGGTGAGCCGGTCCACCTCCTCGCGGCTGCGGCAGAAGACGATCGCCGCGGTGGGGGACTCCACGTCCAGCACCCGGCCCAGCGCCGCCGGCTTGTGTGCCCGGGAGACGATGTACGCGCTCTGCCGCACCCGGGGCGCCTCGCCGGCCACCGCCCGCTCGCGCTCGATCTGGATGCGCTGCGGGTCGGTCAGGTGCTTGCGGGCCAGCCCGTCGATCCGGGACGGCATGGTCGCCGAGAAGAGCACCGTCTGCCGCTGCGCCGGGGCGTGCTCCAGGATCGCCTCGATGTCCTCGGCGAAGCCCATGTCGAGCATCTCGTCCGCCTCGTCCAGCACCACGGTGGCCAGCGAACCCAGCCGCAGCGTGCCCCGGGCGATGTGGTCCAGCGCCCGGCCCGGGGTGGCCACCACCACGTCCACGCCCAGGTCCAGGGCACGCAGTTGCCGGCCGATCGGCTGGCCGCCGTAGATCGGCAGGACCCGGGTGCCGAGGTCCTTGCCGTAGCGGTGGAACGCCTCGGAGACCTGCACCGCCAGCTCCCGGGTGGGCACCAGCACCAGCGACACCGGGTCACCGCCGGTCCGGTCGTCCGGCATCCGCTGCAGCAGCGGGAGGGCGAACGCGGCGGTCTTGCCCGTACCGGTCGCCGCCTGCCCCAGCAGGTCCCGGCCGGCCAGCAGCGGCGGGATCGCCTCCCGCTGGATCGGGGTCGGCTCCTCGTAGCCGAGCGCGGAGAGCGCGCCCAGCAGTTCGGCGCGCAGCCCGAGATCCGCGAAGGCGGTCGCCTCGTCGGTGTCGGCGGCGGGGGTGGGGTCGGTCGGTGTTGGTGCGGAACTCATGCGACAAGCCTTTCATCACCCCCGCCGGCCCGTCGCGTCGACCGGCACAACCGTCACCCGCGACACGTTCACCCGACGATGGCCAGCACCATGGTGAGCCCGACGACGGCGTCCAGGACGACGCACCACTCGGCGTATCCCGCCGGCAGTCCGGGGGACGTCCCCGCACACCGGCGGCGGCTAGCCTGACCGGGTGCGTACGGTCGAACTGGTGTGCTCGCCGCCGCTGGAGGAGGCGGTGCGGGCGGCCTGGGACCGGCTCGCCGTGGCCGGGCTGCCCAGCCTGGGCCGCAACACCCACCCCAGCAACCGGCCGCATCTGACCCTCGCCTCGGTCGACGAATTCCCGCCCGGGGCGGAGGAACGTCTCGCCGACCTCTGCGCCGCCGTGCTGCCCCTGCCGGCCCGCCTCGGCCGGGTCGAGGTGCTCGACGGCAGCGCGCCGCTGGTCTGGTTGGTCCGGCCCCTACCGGAGCTGGTCGCCCTGCACGCCGCGGTCTGGGACGTGCTGGCCGGCGCCCCTGGGCAGAACCCGTGGCACCTGCCGGGGCGGTGGATCCCGCACCTGAGCCTCGCGCTGCGGTTCCGCTACGCCGACCGGCGGTTGGCCGGGGCGGTGGCCGGCGCCGACCGGCCGAGCGGGGAGTTCGCGGCGGCGCGCAGCTACGACGGCGACACCCGGACGGTCAGTGAGCTGACCGCCACCGACGGCCTGTACCCGGGCTGAACCAGCGGGCGGGGGCCGTCCGCCCGCTGGCGGACGGCCCCCGGCTCAGCGGTGGAACCGCAGGTAGTCGAACTCGGCGGTCACCGGGGGCTCTGCGCCGCCGTGCGCGACCAGGCCGATCCGGGGCGTGGTGTCGGCCGGGAAGGTCCACACCCCACCCCAGGTCCAGTGCACGCCGTCCCGGCTGGAGCCGGCCCGGAACTCGTGCTCCCCGGTGGCCGCGTCGACGTGGTGGGCCAGCCGCAGCCAGGTGGTGGTGGCCGGGGTGCCGACGATGTTGCCGCCGTACACCGGCTGACCCGCGAAGGGCAGCTCGTAGCCGTACTCGACCTGCCGGGTGTTCCAGATCGCCACCTGGGACAGCCGGGCGAACCGATCGTCGTCCACGTACGCGACCATCCCGGCCTGCTGGTAGTTGCGGACGGTCTCCTCGCCGAGGTCGAGGGTCACCTTCGTCTCCGCCACGTAGTCCCCGCTCGGCGCGTCGTGCAGCAGCACGCCGGCGGTGTTCCCGGTGCCGACCAGGTCGGCCGACTCCACCGGCCAGCGAAGCGCGCCGTCGCGTACCGTCGCGGCCGGATCCTGCCGGACCCACCGCCAGGCCGGGTCGAACCCGTCGTCGAACTCGTCGGACCAGGCGGGCAGCAGTGGACCGGCGGTCGGTGGCGCCACCGCCTGTCGCGCCGGCCGGTACAGCCGGGCGGCGCTCACGTTGTCGAACTCGGCGGTCCCGCCCTCGGCGAGCAGGGTGAGCGGTCCCGCGACCGGGTGGGTCAGCCGCAGCGTGACCACGGCGAGCTGGTCACCGAGGCGGGCTGGGCTCAGCTCGGCGACGAGCTGCCGGCCGCGGACCTCGACGGCCAGGTTGTGCCGGTCGGCGGGGTCGAACCCGGCGGGCAGCGGAACGCTCGCGGTCGCCCCGCCGGCCTCCCGGGCCACCAGCCGGTCGCCGTCGATCCGGACGTCCACCCGGCCGAGCCGCAACCCGGCGGCGTCCGCCCCGGTCAGCCGCAGGTCCGCCTCCGCGCGCACGTCCCCGTCGAAAGCGGTACGACTCGTCAGCGCGCCGGTCCTGGTGAGTCGCCCGTCGGCCACCTGCCAGCTGTCGTCGTCGGCCCGCCAGCGGGTGAGCGCCGGGGAGTCGAAGCGTTCGTCGAGCCGGGCGGTCGTGACCGGCGCGGGCCGCGGCCCCTCCGACGGCCCGGCGCCGGCGTTCACGGTGGGCCAGCCGTCGATCCAGTCGAGCCGGTCCAGCAGCATCGGCCGCTCGTTGATCCCGAACGGCTCGTCCAGGTACGGGTCGGCGCGGTCGATCGCGTGGTACACGATCCAGTCCTGCCCGGACAGGTCGGTGAGGAAGCCGTTGTGGCCGGTGCCGATCCAGCGGTTGCCGTTCTGGGTGAGCACCGGGGTGCCGCCGGCCCGGGAGGCGTCCAGCCGCAGCCCGTCCCGGTCGACGAACGGCCCGCGCGGGCCGCGGGCCCGTCCGACCTGGACGGAGTAACCGGTGGCCGGGCCGGCGCAGCAGTTCGCGGTGGAGGCGAAGAGGTAGTACCAGCCCTCGTGGCGCAGCACGTAGCTGCCCTCGAACTTGTTGTCGACGGCGACCAGCGTCGGGGCGCCGACCGCGCGCAGCCCGTCGGCGCTGAGCTCGGTGACCGAGATGCCGCCGTAGTAGCTGCCGAAGTAGAGGTAGTGGCGGCCGTCGACGTCGGTGAACTGGCTCGGGTCGATGGTCCACAGGTAGCCACCGCCCCCGCCGGGGCGCGGGGCGACCACCGGCTCGTCCGCGAAGGTCCACGGGCCGGTCGGGGTGGGCGCGGTGGCGGCCCCGATGGCGGTGTCGAAGGTGTCGGCGGAGACGCCGGTGTCGGTGACCGTCACGTACATGACCCAGTGGTCGCCGACCCGGCGCACGTCGGGCGCCCAGAACGCCGCGCCGGGGGCGGCCCAGGACGGGCGCTGGTCCGCGGCGAGGGCATCGCCGACGTACGTCCAGTCGACCAGGTCGGCCGAGCGGGCGGTGGGTACCCGGTGGGCCTGCTTCTCGCCCTCCCGAAGCGGGTCGGAGGTGCCGTAGGCGTACCAGAGGCCGTCGTCGCCGCGGACGACGACCGGGTCGGCGAAGGTGTCGGCGAATCCGGCGGAGACCGGGTTGGGGTAGCGGTCGGGCCCGGAACCGGCCACGGCCGGCGCGGACGCCGTCGTCGCCAGCACCAGTCCGAGTACGGCGGCGAGCACGCCGCCACGGTGGAGGTGTCCCATCAGACCTGCCTCGGGTCGGTGTCGACATAGGTCACTGCGGTGCCCCGTTTCTACAACGTTGGATACAACGATGTAAAGAGCGCCGATACCCTTCGGCCTTCACCGAACCGTCCCCGTGCCAGCATGGGGCCATGACCACCACCAGCATCGACGGCACTTCGGTCGCCGGCCTCGCCGCGCTGCTCGCCGACCGCACCCGGGCCAGCTTCTGCCTGGCCCTGCTCGACGGACGGGCCTGGACGGCGGGCGAGCTGGCCCGCGCCGCAGGGGTGGCCGCGTCCACCGCCAGCGACCACCTCACCCGGCTGGTCCGCGGCGGACTGCTGGTCGAGGAGCGGCAGGGCCGACACCGGTACGTCCGCCTGGCCGGCCCGTCGGTGGCCCAGCTCATCGAGGACCTGGCCGGCCACGCCCCCGCCCCGCCGACCCCACCCCGGACGTTGCGCGCCGCGCAGGCCGGCGCCGCCCTGGCGTACGCCCGTACCTGCTACGACCACCTGGCCGGGCGGCTCGGCGTGCGGCTGTACGACGCAATGCTCGCCCGCAACGTGCTGGACCGGTCGGGCGGCCTCGCCCTCACCCCCGCCGGCCTGGACTGGCTGACCGGCCTCGGGGTGCCGGTCGAGCCGCTGCGGACCGCCCGGCGGCCCCTGGTCCGCGACTGTCTGGACTGGACCGAGCGCCGCCCCCACCTGGCTGGCGCGCTCGGGGCGGCGCTCTGCCACCGCTTCCTCGACCTCGGCTGGACCGTACGCGGCACCGGCCGCGCGATCCGCCTCACCCCGGCCGGCGTACCCGCCCTCGCCGCCGCCCTCCACCTCGACCCCGCCGACCTCGCCCCCGCCCCGCCCCGCGACACCGGCGCCGGCCGCGCCTGACCGGCCCGACCCGATCCGCCCCGCGCTCCGCCCCATCGGTCGCGCCGCCCCGCGCCCCGTCCCGCTCCACGGTTCGGCGGGGGCCGAAGTGTTCCGGGCCTAGCGTCGGGTCATGAGCTGGTCGATGATCGCCGCCGCGCCCGACACGCCCGCCTGCGGACCGCCCGTCCCCGACGCCGACGGCGGCTGGTCCGTCACCCGGCACGCCGACGTGACCGACGTGCTGACCCACCCCGACTGCGTGGTGCCGACCGCCCCCGACGGGCCACCGGGCACCCTGGCCTGGCTGCGTGGCACGGTGAGCCGGTTCAGCGACCCGCAGCGCCACCCGGTCCGGCGCGCGGTCGGCGTGGCCGCCCTGGCCGAGCTCGACCCGGACGAGCTCCGGACCGCGGCCGCCCGGCTGACCGGGGACGAGATCGACCGGGCCGGCGGGCGGCTCGACGTGATGGCGCGGCTGGCGCGCCGCGTACCGCTGGTGGTGCTGGCCGATCGGCTCGGCCTGGCCGACCCGGCGGCGGCCGTGCCGGCGGTGGTCGCGGCGGCCGCCGCCTACCATCCGGGCGCGACCCCGGCGGCGGTGGCGCGCGCCGACCGGGCGGTCGGGATCCTGCTGGCGCTGTCGCCGCCCGCCGCACCGGAGGTCACCGCGAACCGGCTCGGGCTGCTGGTGCAGGCCTGCGATGCCACCGCCGGCCTGATCGGTGCCGCCGCCCGGCACGTCCTCCCGGCGCCGGAGTCGGTGCCGACCGGCGACCTGCTCGCCGAGGTGCTCCGGTTCGACCCGCCCGTCCGCGCCACCCGCCGGGTCGCCGCCGCCGCGCTGCGGCTCGGCGGGCGGGAGATCGCCGCCGGCGCCGCGCTGGTGCTCCGATTCGACGCGGCCAACCGCGATCCGGACGTCTTCGCCGAGCCGGACCGGTTCGCCCCGGGCCGGCCCGGCCGCGCGCTGACCTTCGGCGCCGGTCCGCGGGGGTGCCCGGGGGAGCGGCACGCCCTGGCCCTGGCCACCGGAGTGGTCGACGTGCTGCGCCGCCGCTGCCACCGCACCGACACCGAGATCCGCCACGATCCGCATCCGACGCTGCGCGTTCCCACCAGACTCGAGGTGAGCCCCCGATGAACGACCGGCACGCCGCCTTCCACGCCCTGCACCGGCCGGGCCGTCCGCTGCTGCTCCCCAACGCCTGGGACGCGGCCTCCGCCGCCGCGCTCGCCGCCCGGGGCCACCCCGCGATCGGCACCACCAGCCTCGGGGTCGCCGCAGCCGGCGGGAAACCCGACGCGGCGGCGGCGACCCAGGACGAGAACCTCGACCTCGCCCGGCGGCTGCGCGGGCTGCCGGTGCTGCTCACCGTCGACGTCGAGGGCGGCTTCAGCGACGACCCGGCATCGGTGGCCGGGTACGTCGCCGAACTGGCCGGGCTCGGCGTGGTCGGCATCAACCTCGAGGACGGCCGCCCCGACGGCACCCTGGCCCCGCCCGAGCTGGTGGCGGCCAAGCTAGCCGCGGTGCGGTCAGCGGTGCCCGGGCTCTTCCTCAACGCCCGCACCGACGCCTGGTGGCTGGGGGTGCCCGAGCCGCTGGAGCAGGCCCTGCACCGGGCCCGGACGTACCGGGACGCGGGCGCCCACGGGGTCTTCGTTCCCGGGGCCCCGGACGACATCGTCGCGCTGCTCGCCGCCGAGGTCGGCGTGCCGCTGAACGTGCTCCACCGGCCCGGCGGCCCGAGCCTGGCGGAGCTGGGTCGGCTCGGGGTGGCCCGGGTGAGCACCGGGTCGCTGCTGTTCCGCGCGGCCCTCGGCGCGGCGCTCGACCTCGCCGACGCCGTCCGCGCCGGGCGGGACGGCGACCCGCGCGCCGTACCGACGTACGGATGGGTGCAGGAGCTGTCCGGGCGGTTCGGGGCGGACCACACCGGATAGGGCGTCGTTCGGGGGAGATAGGAGGATTGTTCGGGGATCCACGGATTCTGGTGCTTACGGTGTGTTTCAGGTTCATCCACACCGTGTCCTGCCCGGAGAGAGGACCCGACCATGCGAGTGCCCAGCCGAAGCCCCGGCCAGCAGCCCGGGACCGCCGTCGCGTCCGCCGCCCCCGTCCGCCGCCTGCCCACGTCGCCCCCGGCCCGCCGGTCCACACCCGGCGAGCCGGACCTGGCCGCGTACCGGGCCGCGGTGGCGGAGCTGCTCGTCGAGGTGGGCGCCCTGGCCGACGCCCCGTCGACCGCCGCCCGACAGGTGCTGCTGGACCAGCGGCTGCGCGAGCCGGCGATCGCCGCGGTGCTCGACGCCACCCCGCAGGGGTTCGTCGGCGCCCGGGAGACGCTGCTGCTGGAGATGGCCCGCTACCAGCCGAACGCGCGCAGCTCCGCCGCCGACCTGACCGCGCTGGTCCGGATCTACCTGCTCTCCCGGATCGACGTGATGTGGTGGCGGGACGCGCCCACCTTCGCGACCGACGCGCAGGTCAACGGCAGCGTCGACCTGGTCGATCTCGAGTGGCTGCGCCGCCGTGGCCTGCTCGGCTTCCGGTACCAGGAGCAGCCCGCCAGCGTCCTCGGCCGGAGTCTGCGCGCGGTACGCCGCCAGCTCCTCCCGGACGCCACCCCGCGCACCGCGGGCCTGATGTTCCGCCGGGCCCGCCGTGAGGTCGTGGCTCTGCTCAACGACGTCGCCCGGGAGTTCGCCCTGGCCACCCCGCCCGCCACTCCGCCGCTCTGGGTGACCAGCCTGGCCCGCAGCGCCGAGCACCAGTACCGGCTACGCCGCCTCGGGTACGCCGCCATGGTGCCCAGCGGCCACTGCCTCGGCTACGCCGCCGACGTGGAGCTGGCCTGGTTCCGGCGCTTCGGCGTCCGGGACACCCTGGCCGGCCTGCTGCTGGCCCGGCAGGACGCCGGCGAGATCAACGTGGTCGACGAGGGCCAGGCCTGGCACCTCTGCCTCGCGCCCACCGCCCGCCGCCGGCTGCGGCGAGCGTACGAGGCAGAGATGGCGGTCTGAGGAGGATGTGCGGCATCGCGCTCAGCATCGGTCCGGACGCCGACCCGGTCACCTTCCGGCGGATGCTCGCCGTCCTCGCCCCGCGCGGCGAGGTCACCGAGACGCGGCAGGAGAACGGCCTGCTGGCCGGCGTGCGCCGGCTGCGGATCGTCGACCGGGACGGGGCGGTGCAGCCCTGGGTCTCGCCCGACGAGCGGTACCTGCTCTGCTACAACGGCGAGGTCTTCAACCACCGTGAGCTGCGCGGGGAGCTGACGCGGCTCGGGTACGCCTTCCGGGGCGAGAGCGACACCGAGGTGGTGCTCGCCGCCTTCCTGCGCTGGGGCGAGGACGCGGTGCGCCGGCTGCGCGGGGAGTTCGCCTTCGCCGTCGTGGAGCGGGCCACCGGCCGGGCCTACCTGGCCCGCGACCCGGTCGGGGTGAAGTCGCTCTACTGGTCCCGCGGCCCCGCCTGCCTGCACCTGGCCTCAGAGGTCAAGGCGCTGGTCGGGCACGGCGCGCCGATCAGTGAGGTGCCGCCCGGGCACCACGGCTGGGCCGAGCCGGACGGTCCGGTCCGGCTGCGCCCGCACGTCGACCTGCTCGCGCTCGGCGCGGGGCTGCCGGTGATCGACGACCCGGACGAGGCCGCCCTGCTCGTCCGGGTCGCGCTCACCGACAGCATCCGGATGCGGGTGGACACCGACCTGACCGTGGGGGTGGTCCTCTCCGGCGGGCTGGACAGCTCGCTGGCGCTGCTGCACGTCAAGGAGATGCACCCGGACTGCGTGGCGGTCACCGTCGGCGTCCCGGACAGCCCCGACGTGACGTACGCCCGACGGCTCGCCGCCGACCTGGGCGTGCCGCACGAGGTGGTCGAGCTGCGCCCGCGCGACATCCGGCTGGCCGACGTCCGGGAGGCGATCCGGATCTCGGAGCTGACCGAGTACGGCGACATCATCAACGCCGTGGTCTCGGTGCCGATCTTCCGCCGGCTGCGCGAGCTGGGGGTCAAGGTGGTGCTCACGGGGGACGGGTCGGACGAGCTGTTCGGCGGCTACCCGATGTACCACCAGGTCGGCCCCGAGCGGTCCCGCCGGGTCTTCCTCCACAAGATCCGCAACCTCTGTCGTACGGAGTTGCAGCGGGTCGACCGGACCAGCATGGACCACGGGGTGGAGGCCCGGCTGCCCTTCCTCGACCTGAGCGTGGTGGAGCTGGCGATGCGGCTGCCGCTGGAGCTGAAGGTGCGCGACGGGCAGGAGAAGTGGATCGTGCGGCGGGCGTTCGCCGACGTGCTGCCCGACTACATTCGGCGGCGGCCGAAGAACCCGATGTCGTACTCGTCCGGGCTGCACGAGCGGGCCCGGCTGTACAAGCCGCTCTTCGCCCGGCTGCACCGATCGTTCGGCTACGACCTGCTCGAACCCGTCCGCCGGGACTTCGACAGCGTGCTCACCCGCTGCGGCAACGACCTGGACCTGGCGATCGCCGACGGCCTGGCCCGCCCCGACTACACCCTGCTGGAACACGCGCGGGACCTGGTCGGCGCGGCGAAGTGGAACGCCGCCCCCGTGGTCCGCCGGCTGGTGGGCCCGCGCCGCACCCGGGGCGGCGACGAAGCGCAGCTGCCCGGCTGAGGCCTGGACCCCGACGCTTGACTCTGACACCGTGTCAGGGCCGACCGTGGGGGGACCATGTTCACCATCGGAGAATTCGCCGGACTCGGTCGGGTGTCGGTCCGGATGCTGCGGCACTACGACGGCATCGGGCTGCTGCGCCCGGCCGCCGTCGACCCGCGCACCGGCTACCGGTTCTACCGGGCCGACCAGCTGCGCCGGGCTCAACCGGGTGATCGCCCTCAAGGAGCTGGGGCTCACCCTCGACCAGGTGCGGGCCATCGTGGACGACAAGGTCGACGTCGCCGAGCTGCGCGGCATGCTGCGGCTGTGCCGCGCGCAGTTGGAGGCGCAGGTGGCGGCGGACCGTGCCCGGCTGGCCGGGATCGAGGCGAGGCTCCGGATGATCGAGAGGGAGGGTCGGATGACCAGCCAGGACGTCGTACTGAAGGAGATCCCGCCGGTCCGGGTCGCGGAGCTGACGGGGACCGCGCGCAGCTACGAGACGCCGGACATCAGCCCGGTGATCCAGCCGCTCTACCCGGAGCTGTTCCGCCGGCTGGATGCCGCCCACATCAGCCCGACCGGGCCGGGTCTGGCCTACTACGAGCCCGCCGGGGAGGGCGAGGCGGTCGTCGTGCACGCCGGTGTGGGGGTCGACGTGGACCCGGCGTCCGCGGGGGACGTCGCGATCGTCGACCTGCCCCGGGTGCCGACCGCCGCGACGATCGTTCACCACGGGTCGATGGACGAGGTGGAGGGCACCATGCAGGTGCTCGCCACCTGGATCGAGGAGAACGGCTGGCGGGCCACCGGCTTCGCCCGGGAGCTCTACCTCGACTACTCCCAGGAGGAGCCGGAGAAGGGCGTCACGGAGCTGCAGATTCCGGTGGTCAAGGGCTGACCGTCCGGGCGGAACGGGGGATGGGCTGCCTCGTCGCGGCAGCCCGTCCGTGCCCGGCCGGCGACGCGAGGTCCGATCGCCGCCAGCATCCCCGTCCGGACCGGGCGAGGGTGGGGTCATGACGACCGCCATCCGCACCACCTTCCTCGTCCGTCCCCTGCCGGCCGGTGTGCTGGCCGCCGTCCGGAAGACCGGCCGCGACGCGGCGGGGCAGCCGGTGGAGCGGTCCACCGCCGAGGGCGGGGAGCCGCTGCGCTGCTGCCTGCGCGACGCGACCCCGGGCGAGCCGCTGCTGCTGTTCGGCTACGCGCCGCCGCCGGCGGCCGGGCCGTACCGGGAGGTGGGGCCGATCTTCGCCCACGACGCGGACTGCGCGGGCGCGGATCCCGCCGGCGGCTACCCGGCGCAGTGGCGGGGGCGTCCCCAGGTGCTGCGGGCGTACGACCGGCGGGGGCGCATCCACGGCGGCCGGCTGCACGATGGTCACGACCCGGAGGTGGTCATCGCGGGGCTCCTCGCCGATCCGGCGGTGGTCGCGCTGCACAGCCGCAACGTGGTGTACGGCTGCTACATGTTCACGGTCGAGCGGGCCCACGACTGAGCCACCCCGTGGCGGGGGCGTGACCGGCGGCGACCCGGGTATCAGCCCCGCATGGCGGGACTGGACGCGATCGCGGTCGGGCAGGTGGCGCGGGACCTCGTGCTGCTGGTGGACGAGGTCCCGGACGCCTCCCGGACGGCCCCGGTGCGGTGTCGCCGGGAGCTGCTCGGCGGCAAGGGCGCCAACCAGGCCGTCGGCCTCGCCCAGCTCGGCGCGCGGGTCGGCCTGCTCGGCGTGGTGGGGCTGGACGAGGTCGGGGACCGGCTGCTCGGCCGGGCGCGCAGCGACGGCATCGATGTCGCCCCGGTGGTCCGCCGGGAGGGCACGCCGAGCGCGCTCATCGTCGACGTGGTGGACGCCCACGGCCGCTGGCGCTACCTGGAGGACATCCCCGACCAGACCCTGCTGACCGAGGCGGACGTGGCCGGCGCGGAGGACGTCGTACGGGCGGCCCGGGCGGTGCTCGTACAACTGCAGCAGCCGCTGCCGGCGGTGCTCGCGGCGGCCCGGTGTGCCCGGGCGGCCGACCGGCTGGTGCTGCTCGACGGCGCGCCGGACGACCCGGACGGCGCGGCGGAGCTGCTCGCCCTCGCCGACGTGTTCCGCGCCGACGCGCGGGAGGCCGGGCTGCTCGTCGGCGACCCGCCGAAGGACGCCGACGCCGGCCTCCGGGCCGGCCGGGAGCTGCTCGGGCGCGGGCCGTCGCTGGTCGCCGTCGAGGTGGCGGGGGAGGGGAACGCCTTCGTCTGGCCGGACGGGGCACTGTTCGTGCCGCTCAGCGAGACGCCCACGGTGGACAGCACCGGCGCCGGCGACGCCTTCGTCGCCGCGCTCACCGTCGGCCTGCTCCGCGGCGACCCGCACGAGCGCACCGCCCGGTACGCGGTCGCGGCGGCCGCCGCCACGGTGGGCCACCCCGGCGGCCGGCCGGCCCTCACTCCGGCGGCGATCGAGGAGCAACTGGCCCGCATCCCAGCGTCCTGACGGCCGGCCCGCCGGGACGGCGAGGTGCGGCTGGTCACCGCGACCGGTGGCGGCGAGCGGCGCTACGAGTTGCCGAGGAGCTGACCGGAGTCGGGCCCGGCCCCCCGCGTGCGGGGACCGGGCCCGAGTGTGGCTGAGACGTCAGTCCCGGTAGTCGGGCTGGGTCTGCACGTTGAGCCGGGTGAAGTGCTTCGTCTTGGCTCCCGGGATGGAATCCTGGTCGATCTCCAGCACGTCCAGACCCTTCTGGATGTCGCTGGAGTAGATGTTCCCGTTGTAGTAGTACGACGACCAGGCACCACCGAGGACCAGATGGGTGTCGGAGATCGGCCCCCGCTCCCAGTAGCCGATCTCCCGCGGCGCCGCCGAGTCGGTGAAGTCCCAGACGGAGATCCCGCCCTGGTACCAGGCCTGGACCATGATGTCCCGCCCGGGCACCGGGATCAGCGAGCCGTTGTGGGCCACGCAGTTCTCGGTGCTGGAGTTGGCCCGGGGGATCTTGAAGTAGCTGCGGAAGTCCATTGTCCGGGCGTCACCGCTGCCGGTGATGTCGTAGATGGCGTCCGCGCCCCGGTTCGGCCCGACGGTCGTGTTGCAGGTCGCCGCGCCGCCCCCGCCCAGCTCGTCCGTGAAGATGACCTTGGTGCCGGTGTTGTTGAACGTGGCCGAGTGCCAGAAGGCGAAGTTGGTCGTGTCCCGGACCTGGTTGATCACCCGGGGCGCCTCCCGGTCGGAGATGTCCATCAGGATGCCGTCGCCCATGCAGGCGCCGGCGGCCAGGTCCTTCCCCGGGTACGCGGTGATGTCGTGGCAGCCGGTGGTCGCCGAGCCGCCCGGGCGGCCCGGGTAGCCGCCGTCCGGGAAGAGGTCCGGCGTGGCGACGACCGCCGCGTCGGTGGGCTGTTCCAGCGGAACCTTCACAATGGAGATCGAGTCGTGCGGCGGCTGGCAGTCGGGGAACGCCGCTGCCGGGCTGTACGAGGAGACGTACAGGTAGACGGACGTGCCGTCCTTCCCGGGCACCAGGGTGTGCGTGTGCGAGCCGCAGTCGGTCTCGACCGACTTGATGTAGCGCGGGTTCGTCTTGTCGCTGATGTCGAAGACCTTGATGCCCTCCCAGGACTCCTTGACCGCCGCGGACTGCGAGACGCTGTTGCAGGAGTCGTCGCTGCGTGAGGAGTCGGTGGAGAGGAAGAGCAGGTCACCGTAGACCGAGACGTCGTTCTGGGACCCCGGGCAGAGTACCTGCGACATGATCTTCGGCTTCGACGCGTTCGCGATGTTGTAGATGACGAACCCGTTGTAGTTGCCGACGTAGGCGAACGGCCCCTGGAAGGCCATGTCGGTGCCGAAGGCACTCTCGGTGTCGAACGGCGCCTGCTTCGGCAGGTTGGCGATCTGTCGGATGTTGGGGCTGCTGGAGATCTCGTCGACGGCGAGCCCGGCGGCGTCCACCGTGGCGGGTTCGGCGCTGAGTCGGGGTGTCGCCTGAGCGCCGGTGGCCGTGGCGAGGCTGGCAACGAGCAGGCCGGTGGCGGCCAGGCTCATGATCCGGAGTTGACGGGACCGAGACGGACGGAATCTGATCATCGGCGAGGCCCTTCGAAAGGGGATGACGATTGCCCACACCTTACCGGCGGACGATCGACATCAATGTGATCTGGGTCACACTCGACGTCCTTTGTCTATGGATAGGATCGCTGTCACCTCGACCGGGAGGGGTCGCGCATGACCGACCGACGTGGACGGACGCTGATCGCCGTCACACTCGTGGCTCTGGTGGTGGTCGTCCTCGGCGTGACCCTCCGGTCGCGCGCCGACGGCCCGTCGGGGGTTGCCGCATCGGCGTCGAGCGCGTCGCCCACTGCGGACGTACCCCCGGTCATCGTGCCCGGGCGGCCGGGAGAGTCGGCGGCGGTCCGCCCGGCGCAGGAGGTTCGGGACGCGTCGCCGCCCCGGTACAACAGCCTCGACGTCTGGTTCGTCCGGATGATGATCCCGCACCACCAGCAGGCGCTGGAGATGGCCGCGCTCGCCGAGGGCCGAGCCACCGACCCTCGGGTCCGCGCGGTCGCCGACCGCATCCGGGCCGCTCAAGGGCCGGAGATCGGCATGATGCGGGGCTGGCTCGACGCGCGTGGTCTGCCGGCGGAGGTCCCCGGCCACGACCACGGCACGATGCGGGGCATGCAGTCGCCGGAGGCCATGCGGCGGCTCGCCGCCGCCCGCGGCGCGGACTTCGACCGGCTCTTCGTCCGGATGATGACCGAGCACCACCAGGGCGCCGTCACGATGGCGACCGACCTGCTCAAGGTGGGCGCCGACCTGACCATGAACGAGTTCGCCAACTCCGTCGCCACCGAACAGGGCGTCGAGATCGCCCGCATGCGCGAACTGCTCGCCCCCTGACCGTTCGGGTCGCCCGCACCGATCCCACAGCGGACGGAGGTGTTGGTGGTGGCGCAGACCGACGCTCAGCGGGACGCTCACAGCAATGGCCGGTTCGTGGTCGCGTGGCGTGCCGCGGCGCCGTACCGGCCGCTGATGGTGCTGATGCTGGTCAGCTCGACGGCGTCGTTCGCGGCACTCGGTGTGCTGTCGCTGTTCGCCCGGGACGAGTTGGGCGCCTCGGACACCATGGTGACGGTCAACTTCGTCGTCGTCGCACTGGCCAGCATGGCGGTGCTGCTCGCAACGGGCCACGTCTCCGACCGGGGCGGCGTTCGGCGCATGATCATTGCGGCGAGTCTCGCGTGGCTGGGCATCGGCTACGCGATCCTGGCGGGCGTGCGGTCCTACCCGGCGATGCTCGCCGTCGGGGTCGTCTTCTTCTGCGCGGTTGGCGTCCCCAACGCGCAGCTGATGGCCTACGCGCGCGACCTCGTCGAAAGCCGGCACGCCACCTCCACCGCGGTAATTGCCATGATGCGCATCGTGCTGTCCATCGGTTCGTTCACCGGGTTCGGCATCGGCGGTCTCGGTCTGGCCTATCTCGGGGCACGTCCGCTCTTCCGGGTCGTGGCCGTCGTCTGCCTCGGCTGCCTGGCGCTGTCGTGGTACCTGCTGCGAGGGGCCGACACCGTCGCCGCCGCAACACCGCGTCCGGTCACGGATGTGAACACCGAGGACAGGCGCGGTGTCCGGGAGAGGACGGCCGGTGGCCAGCGGCTACTGCTGATTCTCGTGCTCGTCATGGTGCTGTTCTCCAGTGGACGCGTCATGCTGCTGTCCCAGTTGCCGATCCTGATGCACATATCCCTGCACGCGCCGCTGCAGCTGACCGGGTTCGCGCTGGCGCTGCCGCCGCTGTGCGAGCTGGTACTCATGCCGGCCATGGCGTTCGTGGCCCTGCGCTGGGGACGCGGCAAGGTGTTCCTGGTAGGCGGCGCCGCGAGCGTGGTCTACTACGGCGGCCTCGTCGTTGTCACCACACCTGGGCAGCTGATGCTGCTGCAGGTCGTCTATGCGATGTTCGGCGCCGCCACCGTCATGGTCGGCATCGACCTCGCTCAGCGGTTGATGGCGGGACGTGCCGGCGCGGCGACGTCGATATACCTCAGTCACGAGAACGTGGCGACCGTCAACGGAAGTCTCGTGGCGACAGCGTCCGTTGCCACCTTGGGACACCAGGTCGGCTTCCTCGTCCCGGGAATGCTGTGTCTGGTGGCCTTCGCCCTTGCCGCGTGGGCGTTCGCCCAGCATCCAGAGACATTCGACCTGCGCCGCAGGCCACAGCTCGGGCAGCGGCCCTGACCGGCGAAGATCGCCGCGGCTGCACCTGCCGGGCGGACGAATACCCCGCGCTCGCGGCAAGGGTAGCGCTCGACGTGCGGCCGACCACGGTCAACGTCCGAGGTCGACCTCGATCTCCAGCTCGACGTCGTCACGGACCTTGAGCGCGCCGAGAAAGGCCGAGTACGGCTTGATTCCGTATGCCGACTGGGTCACCACCGTGGTGGCGCGGTACCGGTCGGGCGTCACCTCGCGCACCTCGACGTCGATGGGGGCGGCGGCCCCGTGCAGAGTGAGCGTTCCGCTGATCGTGGCGTGGTCGTCGGCGGCGACGACGCGGCTGGACTTGAAGGTGGCCGTCGGGTGGCGATCGACGTCCAGCGTGCGCCGGGCGTTGTTCTCGATCTCGCCCCGGTCCTTGTCGGTCAGCGGTCGCGCACCGCCGGTGCCCTCCCGCACGGCCAAGGATCCCAACTCGACGCGGGCGGTCGCGGTGGCATCCGCCGGCCCGGTCCCGGGAACGTCCAGCTCCACCGACCAGTCGGTCACCTCGATGGTCAGGTCGTGCCCGACGGTCGAGCCGACACCCTTGCGGCCGGTGCGCAGCAGCATGCGCCCGTTGTCCGGGCCGAACCGCAACCTGCCGGTGCTGATCGCCACCCGCCAAGCGTACGCCCGTCCCGTTGGCGTTCCAGCGGTGTCTGCGACGTCGACCCCGGATCGGTCCACGATCTGCGCGTCGCCCCCTGATCAAGACTGTCCGGCCGGCTGTCGTCTTCGCTACGGTGGCCTGCGCCAGGTCTTCACCGTCGGGAGAACTCGGAGGATCTTGCAGGTGACTGCCCCCCGTAGGACAGCGCCAATGGCAGCGGTTCCTGATACAGCCGAGCCGCAGCTGGACTACTACCTGATCCTCGCGCGGATCAGCGGCCGTCGGTCGAACGCTGAGGCGGAGGGGATCGTCGTCGAGGAGTTTGTCCGAGACCACGACTGCGCGACGGTGGGCTTGAACAGCGCAGGTTGGACGCCGGTGGACGGCCGCTGGTGGAGCTCCGCCTCGTTCAGCCGCAGCATGCGCGCCGACCCGGAGTTGTCCGGGCGGGTGGCTCCGACCTGTCGTGGTGTCGCGGAGGCGGTCTACCGACAGCTTGGCGGCGGACAGTTGCCCGCCGAAGCGGTGCTGCGTACCTATTTTCGCGACTACGGACCGTTTGCGACCGCGCCACCGCTCCGGCTCGGCCCCACGGACGCGCCGGACGGATTCCACGAGAAGCGGGTCTACCGTGTCCTGTTCGCCAAGGATCTTCGCGCGGACCAACTGGCGAACCTCAGTGCCGTGTGGCGGACTTCGGTCGAGGGCGATCTCGCCGATCGGGGCGCACGAGGGATGCCCGCTGGCCAACTGCGGGTAGGCGGAGACCGGTTCGCCTGGAACCTCCGCAGGATCGGCCGGGAACTCGCCTGGTGCCTCGACCTGACCGCCCTGTTGGCGAACGACGCCGACGACACCACCCGGCCGGTGCTGCACGAGCTGATCTCCGTCATGCGGCAGCACGGGCTGATCCCCGTGACGACTGAACGGTTCGCCTGACGGCTCACCAACCCAATCGCCCTTTCCTACCCGGACCTCCCGTCGCCGGGAGTGCGTCGTCGATGTTGGCGATCTGGCCCGCCCGTCGACGGGCGGGGCAGCCCGTACGCTGGGTGACCGTGAACCGCACGATCTTCGGCCGTCCGCTGCGCGGCGTCACGTTCGACGTCGCCGTCTCCGGGCTGGTGGCGCTCTTCGCCGTCGCCGGTGTCGTCACCCAGCCCGGCGGCTGGAAGGCCACCGCGGTCGGGATCGCGATGGCGGTGGCGCTGCTGTTCCGGCGGTCGCACCCGACGCCGGTGGCGGTCGTGGTGGGCGCGCTGGCGCTCACCCAGGTGATCGTCGGCTGGGGCCCGCTGGGCTACGACATCGCCGTGCTGATCGCCCTCTACAGCGTGGTCAAGTACGCCGACCGGCTGCGGGACGGCGTCGTGGCCGGCGCGGTCGCCGCCGCCGGGGTGGTGCTCGCCGCGCTCCAGATCCGCGGACCGGCGGCCTGGTGGGCGAACGCGATCTACTTCGGGCTGATCACCGGCGCGGTCTGGCTGGTCGGACTCAACGTGCGGACCCGCCGGCTCTACGTGCTGACTCTCGAGGAGCGGGCCGCCACCCTGGAACGCGAGCGGGAGGCCGAGTCCCGGGCGGCGGTGGCCGAGGAACGCACCCGGATCGCTCGGGAGCTGCACGACGTGGTCGCGCACAGCATGGCGGTGATGATCGTGCAGGCCGACGGCGCCCGCTTCACCATCGACCGGGACCCGGCCACCGCCCGGGAGGCGGTCAAGGTGGTCGCCGACACCGGCCGGCAGGCGCTGGAGGAGATGCGGCGGCTGGTGGGCGTACTGCGGGAGCCGAGCCGGCCGGAGCCGCTGGCCGCGCCCGGCATGGCGGGTGAGCCCGACGGCGGCGGGCTGTCGGCGGAGCCGGCGCACCGCCGGCCGGCGCTGGTCGAACTGCCCGAGCTGCTGGACCGGTTCCGCGCCGCCGGGCTGCGGATCACCTGGACCGTGACCGGCGAGCCGCCGGCGCTGCCGCCGGGCCTGGAGCTGACCGTGTACCGGGTGGTGCAGGAGGCGCTGACCAACGCGCTCAAGCACGCCGGAGTGGGCGCGTCCGTCGAGCTGGACCTCGGGTACTCCGACGACGCCGTGCTGGTCCGGGCCGTCGACGACGGGCGCGGCCGGCCGCTGGTCCAGCCTGCGCCGTCAGGTGGGCACGGCCTGGTCGGCATGCGCGAGCGGGTCAGCGTGTACGACGGCAGCCTCACCGCCGGGCCCAGACTGGCCGGGGGCTGGCGGGTCGAGGCACGGTTGCCGCTACCGTCGGCGGCCGAGGGGGTGGCGGCATGACGGTCCGGGTGGTGATCGTGGACGACCAGGCGCTGGTGCGCGCCGGGTTCAAGATGGTGCTGGACTCCCAGCCCGACCTGGCGGTGGTCGGCGAGGCGATCGACGGCGCCGACGCGCTGCGGGTGCTCGACCGGGTCGAGGCGGACGTGGTGGTGATGGACATCCGGATGCCGACCATGGACGGGGTGGAGGCGACCCGGCGGATCTGCGCCGGGCGGCCGCTGGGGCGGCCCCGGGTGCTGGTGCTCACCACCTTCGACACCGAGGCCGACGCGTTCGCCGCGCTCCAGGCCGGGGCCAGCGGCTTCCTGCTCAAGAACGTCCCGCCGGAGGAGCTGCTGGCCGCGATCCGGGTGGTCGCCGCGGGCGACTCGGTGGTGGCGCCGTCGATCACCCGGCGGCTGCTCGACCGGTTCGCCGGCCAGCTCGGTCCCGGCCCCACCGAGGACGTCCGGCTGGCGCAGCTCACCGAGCGGGAACGGGAGGTGCTGCTGCTCGTCGCGCAGGGCCTGTCCAACGCGGAGATCGCGGCCCGGGTGCACGTCGCCGAGGCGACGGTGAAGACGCACGTGGGCCGGATCCTGGCGAAACTCCAGCTCCGCGACCGGGTGCAGGCGGTGGTGCTGGCGTACGAGAGCGGGCTGGTCACCCCGGGCGGCTGAGCGGGCGTACGACCTGGGTCGTACGGGTCCACCCGGTCCGGGGCGACCCCGGTCGTACCCAGGTCGAGCGCGCAGGTGGAGATCAACCGGCCGGTGCCGCGCATAGCGTCGGAAGGGTCTTCATCCACCGCCTCCACACGGGAGCACCACGTGTCCGTCGCACCTGCCACGACCGCCACCGGCGTCGCGGTCACCGCCCGGGACCTGCGCAAGGAGTACGGCGCCGGCCAGTCCCGGGTCGTCGCCCTCGACGGCGTCGACCTCGACTTCGCCGCCGGCCGGTTCACCGCCATCATGGGACCCTCCGGGTCCGGCAAGTCCACCCTCATGCACTGCCTCGCCGGGCTCGACCGGCCGACCGGCGGCGCGGTCCGGATCGGCGAGGCCGACCTGGCCCGCCTCGACGACCGGCGGCTCACGCTGCTGCGCCGGGACCGGGTCGGCTTCGTCTTCCAGAAGTTCAACCTGCTGCCCACCCTTACCGCCGAGGAGAACATCGTGCTGCCGCTGGCCATCGCCGGCCGGCGGCCCGACCCGGCGTGGCTGCGGCAGGTGGTCGCGGCGGTGGGCCTCACCGACCGGCTCCGGCACCGGCCCGCCGAGCTCTCCGGCGGCCAGCAGCAGCGGGTCGCGGTGGCCCGGGCGCTGATCACCCGACCGTGGGTGGTCTTCGCCGACGAGCCGACCGGCAACCTGGACTCCCGCTCCGGCGCCGAGGTGCTGCGCCTGCTCCGCGAGGCGGTCGACACCCTCGGTCAGACCGTGGTGATGGTGACCCACGACCCGGTGGCCGCCGGGCACGCCGACCGGGTGGTCTTCCTCGCCGACGGCCGGCTGGTCCACGAGCTGATCGCGCCGACCGCCGGGCAGGTCCTCGACGCGCTCACCCGCCTCGACCCGTCCGCGGCCACCCCGACCCGGGGGCGGTGACCGATGTTCCGTCTGACCCTGCACCAGGTACGCGCCGACGGGCCGCGCCTGCTGCTCTCCTCGCTGGCCATCGTCCTCGGCGTCGCCTTCGTCGCCGGCACGCTGATCTTCACCGACGGCATGCGGGCCGCCGCCTACGACCGCGCCGGCACCTTCGACCGGCACACCGACCTCGGCGTGTACGCCGGGCAGCTGCCCCTGCCGCCCGCCCTGGTCGACCGGGTGCGGGCCGTCGACGGGGTGGCCGCCGCCGACGGCGAGCTGACCGGCTCCGCCGGGGTGGTCGGCTCCGACGGCCGCCCGGTGCTCGGGTACGCCGTCCTCGCCTCGATCCCCACCGACCCGGCCCTGCAGTCGTACGACGTGGTGGCCGGCCGGCTGCCGGCACGCCCCGGCGAGCTGGTGCTCGACGCGCCGACCGTCGCCGACGAGGGCTTCCGGCTCGGCTCGCCGGTGCGGGTCGGCGGGTCCGGGGGAGCGGCCCGCCCGTACACCCTGGTCGGCACGGTTGACGTGGCCGGCACCTCGCGGGACGTCGGCGGGCCGTACCTCGGGCTGGTCGGCGCCGACGCGCTCGCGGTGACCGGCGAGCGCGGGTACGGCCGGATCATGGTGGCCGCCCGTCCCGGGACGGACCCGCGGGCGCTGGCCGAACGGGTGCGCGCGGTGGCCGGGGCCGCGGCGACGGTGAAGGACCGGCAGCAGATCCTCGACGACGCGGTCGACGATGCGGTACGCGACCAGCGGCAGTTCGGCCTGTTCCTGATGACCTTCGCCGCGGTGGCCGTCGTGGTGGCCGGCTTCGTCATCGCCAACACCTTCGCCATCGTGCTCGCCCAGCGGACCCGGCGGACCGCGCTGCTGCGGCTGGTCGGCGCTACCCGGGGCCAGGTGTTCCGGGCGACCCTGCTGGAGGCGGCGGTCATCGGGCTGCTCGCCTCGGTGCTCGGCGTGCTCGCCGGCGCCGCGCTCGCCGGTGGGCTGAACGCGCTGCTGTCGACGTGGGACACGCCGATCTCCGGCGGGCTCACCCTCACCGCCCGGACGGTGCTGCTCTGCCTCGGCCTCGGCACGCTGCTCACCGTCGGCGCCGGGGCGCTGCCGGCCTGGCAGGGGACCCGGGTGCCGCCGGTGGCCGCGCTGACCGACGCGGCGGTACGGCCGTCCCGGCGAGCCGGCCGGGTTCGGCTGGCGCTGGGCGCGCTGGTCTTCGCCGCCGGGGTGGCGGCGCTGGTCGGCGCCGGCCTGGCCGGGCAGGTGCCGCTGGTGGCGGCCGGCGGGGTGCTCAGCTTCTTCGGCATCGTGCTCTTCGGCCCGGTGCTGGTGCCGGCGCTGGTCCGGGTGCTGGGCTGGCCGGCTCGCCGGCTGCTCGGCACGACCGCCCGGCTCGCCGTGGCCAACGCGGTCCGCAACCCGCGCCGGGTCGCCGCGACCGCCACCGCGCTGGTCATCGGCATCGGTCTGGTGTCGGCGTTCGTGGTCGGGGCGGGCAGCGCGAAGGCGGGCATCGAGCGTGCCGTGGACGCGGAGATCGGGGTGGACTTCCTGGTCACCGGCATCGGTGCGGACCTGCCGGCGCCGCTGGCCGGCGAGCTGGCCGCCCGCCCCGAGCTGGGGCTCGTGCACGAGCAGCGCAGCCACGTCGTCGGCGGCGTCGAGGTCCGGTCGGTGCACCCCGCCCTGATCGGCCGGACCCTGACCGGCGTGGACGCCGGTGACGTCGGCCGGCTCGGCCCGGGGACCGCGTTGGTGCACCGGGAGTTGGCCGCGGCGCGGGGCTGGACGGTCGACTCGACCGTGACCGTCGCCGGTCGGCCGTTCCGGGTGGCGGCGGTGGTCGCCGACGAAGGTCCGGCGCTGGCCGGCAGCCCGGTGCCCGCCGGTTTCGTGGTCGACCTGGTGGACGCCGACTTCGGCCGGCTCTTCCCGGCCGAGCGCGGGTACCTGGCGGAGGTCGACCCCGCCGACGGGGTCTCCCCGGCCGCGGCCCGGACCGCGATCGAGTCGGTGCTCGGCAACTACCCGACGGTCAACCTGATGGACCAGGCCGCGTACAAGAAGATGCTCACCGGCACGGTCGACATGGTGCTCGCCTTCGTCACCGCGCTGCTCGGCCTGGCCGTGGTCATCGCGCTGGTCGGGGTGGCGAACACGCTCAGCCTGTCGGTGGTCGAACGCACCCGGGAGAACGCGGTGCTGCGGGCGGTCGGCCTGACCCGGGGCGGGATGCGGGCGGTGCTGGCCGTCGAGGCGGTGCTCACCGCCCTGGTCGGCACGCTGCTCGGGATCGCGCTGGGCACCGGCGTCAGCGCGGGCGCGATGGCCGTCGTCGCCCGGATCGGCGGCGACTTCACCCTGGTCATGCCGTGGGGGCGGCTCGGCCTGATCGTCGCGGTGGCGGTGCTGGCCGCGCTGGCCGCCTCCGTCCTGCCGGCCCGGCGGGCGCTGGCCCGCCCGGTGGTCGAGGCGCTCGGCGCGGAGTGAGCGCTGCCCGGCCGGCGTCGTCCGCTCCGGCGCGGTCGGGCGGCGACTCGGGGCGGAGTGCCGAGCGACCCGGATGGACCGGCGCCGGTTCCGGCACGGTGAAGGTGGCGGAACCGGCACCGGGTCCAGCTCCTGCGGACCGGGTCAGTTGTTCTGCGGGACCGGGGGAGAGTTGGGCGGCGGCTCGCTCGAGGAAGTGGCCTCGCTCGGCGTCGGATCGGTGCTCGGCGACGTGGTCTCGACGGCGGTCGGATCTGGCGACGTGGCGGGCGGCGGCGAGGTGGCGGAGGATGGCCGCGGTGTCGGCGACGCGGAGACCGACGCGGACGGCCGGTGCCCCGGGCCGGCCGGCCGGTACGTCCGCCCGCCCTGGTCGGTCGGGACCGTCTCGGTCGCTGGCGGCGACTGCGCGTCATCGCTGGGCCCGAGCGGCTGGGTGGTCTCGATGGTGGTCGCCGGCGCCTCCGCCGGGCCGGCGGCGCCGAGCGCCGCGCCGAGGGCGGCCAGGGCCACCAGCACCGCGGCGAGCGCGCCGACCAGCGTGCCGCGCCGGCCCCGGCGGCCCGCCGGGGCGACCGTGGCCGCGGGCGCCGTGGCCGGCAGGTCGTCCCGGGTGCTCGCCGGCCCGGTCGGCCGGCGCAGCGCGACCGGCACCGTGGCGGTGGGCGACTCGGAGGTCGCGGCGCGGGCCGCCGCCGCCATCGCGGCGCCGGTGGGGAACCGGTCGGCCGGGTCCTTCGCCAGCGCCCGGGCGACCAGACCGCGGACCGGCTGCGGGATATCGTGCGACAGCTCCGGCGGCTCGTCGTCGAGATGCCGCACGGCGACCTGCAGCGGGTTGTCGCCGGTGAACGGCGGACCGCCGGTGAGGCAGCAGTACGCCACCGCGCCGAGCGCGTAGATGTCGGTGGCCCCGGAGACCGGACGGCCCGCGGCCTGCTCGGGAGCCATGTAGAGGGCGGTGCCGGGCACCGCGTTCGTGCTGGTGATGCTGGTCACGTTGGTCGACCGGGCCACGCCGAAGTCGACCAGCACCACCGTGCCGTCCTCCTGCACCAGCAGGTTGCTCGGCTTGACGTCCCGGTGCACGATGCCGCGGGCGTGCGCCGCGTGCAGGGCCTGGGCGACCTGCGCCACGATCGACATGGTCTCGGCGACCTCGAGCTGACCGGCGGCCTCGATCCGCCGGGACAGCGGCTCGCCCTCGACGAACTCCATGACCAGGTAGTCGGCGTGGCTGCCGTCGGGCAGGTCGTCCGCCCCGGAGTCGAAGACCTGCACGATGCCGGGGCTGCGCAGCGAGGCCATGATCCGGGCCTCGGCGCGGAACCGGGCGATGAAGTCGGGGTCGGACACCAGCGCCGGGAGCAGGACCTTCACCGCGACCTGACGGCCCAGCACCAGGTCCGTGGCACGCCAGACGTCGCCCATGCCGCCGGTGGCGACACGTTCGTCCAGGCGGTACCGACCGCTGAGTACGACTTCCGATGACAACACCCCATTACCGTACCCAGATGGGTGGCGGATTATTTCCCGCGATCTTGCCGGTCGGAGGCGGCGGCCGGTCCGAGTCGATCCGCCGAACGGCCAGCGGCACCAGCGCCGTTCGGCTGAACCGTGACGGCGCCGGCAAGATCGACCAGGAAAGGCGCGAACGAGGTGATATTTCCGGTTTTCGGAAGCCGCGCTCGCGGGATTCCCCTCCGATCCGCGTCCCGCGGCGTCCGACAAGCTCTCGCCGTTACACCGACTCGCCGTGTTCGGTCGTAGACAAATCTCACTCTTTCTCGGCTGAACGGAGGCTTGTCCCGCCACCGATCCACTCCTAGCGTTAGCCCGGCTCAGGGCCGCCCCATGAGGCCGGTACCGTATGTCCGCCGACGGCCGTGCTTCGCGGCGTTGTCCATACGTGCCGCCCGCCGCCCCGGCGTCGGGCGCGATCGGCAGCGGGGGGCTGAAGGTGCGGGTGGTGGTCCGGTTGCCGGACAGGGCGGGCGTCGGCCACGCCGGCTCCGGCACGGGTCGGCCCGCGGATTCGGAACGGCGGATCCATGACCGGTGAGCTGGGCGAGGCGGTCGTCGCCGCGCAGGCGGGAGACGAGGAAGCGTTCCGCTTCCTCTACCGCAGCCTGCAGCCCGGCCTGCTGCGCTATCTCACCGCGCTGGTCGGCGCGGACGCCGAGGACGTCGCCTCGGAGACCTGGCTGCAGATCTCCCGTGACCTGCCCAGCTTCACCGGCGGCGAGTTCCGGGCCTGGACGGTGACGATCGCCCGTAACCGGGCCATGGACCACCTGCGCCGGCAGCGCCGCAGGCCGTCGCTGCCGGTGCCCGTGCAGGCGCTCAGCGAACTGGCCGGGGACGCGGACACCGCCGAGCGGGCCGGCGAGACCATCGGCACCGAGGCGGCGCTCGCGCTGATCGCCACTCTGCCGCCCCGGGAGGCCGAGGCGGTACTGCTCCGGGCGGTGATCGGGCTCGACGCGGAGACCGCCGGGCGGGTCCTCGGCCGGCGCCCGGGCGCGGTTCGCACCGCCGCCCACCGGGGCCTGCGCCGACTCGCCGCGCTGCTCGAACGCGCCGAGCCGGGCCATCCGTCGGCCCCGCCCCGCCCCCGTACCGGCCGGGGACGGCAGGCGCCCAGCGCGCCGCACGCCGAGCCGGCGGACGGATGACGTGAGGGGATTCCCATTGAGCTTTCGCCGGTCTGACGGGCCCGCCGACCGGGCGGAGTCCGAGCGTCTTCTCAACGCCGCCTGGCACGGCCGACCCCCGGCGGCCGAGGCCGACCCGCTGCGGCATCTGCTCGCCGCCGCGGCCGCTCCGGCGAACCCGGGCGAGATGTCCGGGGAGGAGCAGGCCCTGGCCGCGTTCCGGGCGGCCCGCGCGGCGCCCGCGACCGCGTCCGCGCCGGCGCCTTCGTCGGCACCCCGGCGACGGCGGTTGCGGGTCGGCGCGGCGGCCTGGGTCGCCGGGCTCGCCGCCACCGCCACCGCCGGCGTGGCCTTCGCCGCGGTCAGCCTCGACCGGCCGGAGCAGCCGACGTCCCCACCCGCACCCACCACGCCGGGCAGCTCCAGCGCCTCGCCGTCGCGCACCGCCAGCGCGGACCCCACCGGCGGCCCCACCGCCACTCCGTCCGCCGGCTCCGGCCCCGCGACCACGGGCGGCCCCGGCCGGCCGGCGGGCGTCGCACAGCTCACCGGGCTGTGCCGCGCTTACCTGGCGAAGTCCGCGTCCCAGCGGGCCCGGGCACTCGAGACGCCCGCGTTCGCCGACCTGGTGGCCGCGGCCGGCGGCGCGGCCCGGGTCGAGGCCTACTGCGACCGGCTGGTGCCCGAGAAGCAGCCGAAGGCGTCGCCCGACGCCCGTCCCACCCGGTCGACCGGTCCCGCCTCGGCACCCACCGCCGCCTCGGCATCCACCTCCTCCCCGGCGCGCACCCCCGCCGCCGGCCGGACCGGGAAGCCGAGCACCGGCGCCGACGGCTGAGCCGCCGATCCGGACAAAAATTCATCTTCACGGGCGCGCGGATTCCGTCTGCTAGACAGAAGATGGTGGGACCGCGGGCGCACCGGGCGCACCGGGCGGTAACGGTCGGTGACGGCGCGGTCGACGGCGCGGTCGGGACCCGCGCGGAGAAGGGAGCCGTCTCTTGGTGATGTCGCCCGAGCTGGACCGGACCACCGTCCTGCGGGACACGGCCGGGGCGGCCAGACACATCGCCAGGATCTGCTTCAAGACCGGCCCGCCCAGGCTCACCGGCGTCGAACTGGAATGGACCGTGCACGACGCGGCGGACCCGGCCCGGCCCGTCGACCGTGAGCGGCTGCGCCGGGCGCTGGGGCGGCACAGCCCCGCCACCATCGGCGCGACGAGCCTCGCAGAGCCGCTCCCCGGCGGCGGCAGCGTGACCGTGGAGCCGGGCGGGCAGGTGGAGATCTCCACCCCGCCACGATCGTCGGTCGGCGCGCTGATCGCCGCCACCGAGGGCGACATCGCCGAGCTGACCGCCGTGCTGGACGCCGCCGGCCTGGTCCTCGGCCACACCGGGATCGACCCCTGGCGGGCCCCCCGCCCGGTCGTGGAGACCCCGCGCTACCAGGCCATGCGCTGCGTCTTCGACCGGCGCGGGCCGGCCGGTCGAACCATGATGTACAGCACCGCCGGGCTGCAGGTCTGCCTGGACGCCGGCGAGCCGGAGCGGCTGGCCGAGCGGTGGGCGGCGGTGCACGCGGTGGGACCGCCCCTGGTGGCCGCCTTCGCCACCGCGGACCGCCACGCCGGCCGCCGTACCGGCTGGGCTTCGGCCCGGATGGCCGCCTGGCTGGCCATCGACCCGGCCCGGACCCGACCGGTCTGGTCCCCGGCCCGGCCCGACCGGGACCCGGTCGCGGCCTGGACCGAGTACGTCCTCGCCGCGCCGCTGCTCTGCCTGCGCGACGACAGTCCGGACTGGACCCCGCCGGCCGGGGTCACCTTCGCCGACTGGCTCGCCGGGGCGCTGCCCCGGCCACCCACCACCGACGACCTGGAATACCACGTCAGCACGCTCTTCCCCCCGGTACGCCCGCGCGGCTACCTGGAGGTCCGCTACCTGGACGCCCAGCCCGGTCGGGACTGGACGCTGCCGCTCGCCGTGCTGGCCGCCCTGTTCGCCGATCCGGGCACCACCCGGACCGCGCTGACCGTCGCCGCCCCGGTGGCCGACCGCTGGCACCCCGCCGCCCGGTACGGCCTCGCTGACCGGCCGCTCGCCGAGGCGGCGGCGGCCCTGTTCGACCTGGCCCTGGCGGCCCTGCCGGGGTTGGCCCTGCCGGCGGGGACACACGAGGAGACGAGCCGAGGAATCCGGCGGCGCCGCGCCGCCGCAGAGAGGGGGTACCGGTGACGACGACCCAGCGGCCGGGTGCGGAGGCGGAGCGGCTGCGCAGCCGGATCGCAATGGAGCTGGAGCGGACCCGGGCCCGCACCGCCCTGCTCACCGAGGCGGTGGACGACGACGACCTGATGCGGCAGCACTCGCCGCTGATGTCCCCGCTGGTCTGGGACCTGGCCCACGTCGGCAACCAGGAGGAACTCTGGCTGGTCCGCGACGTCGGCGGCCGCCCACCGGTCCGCCAGGACATCGACGACCTGTACGACGCGTTCAAGCAGCCCCGCAAGGACCGGCCGTCGCTGCCGCTGCTGCCGCCGGCCGAGGCGCGGGCGTACGTGAGCACGGTCCGGGACAAGGTGTACGACCTGTTGGACGGCATCCGCTTCGTCGAACGGGGGCTGGTGGCCGACGGCTTCGCCTTCGGGATGATCGTGCAGCACGAGCAGCAGCACGACGAGACCATGCTCGCCACCCACCAGCTGCGCTCCGGGCCGCCGGTGCTGGACGCGCCTCCGCCGCCGCGACCGCGGGCCTGGGTGGCCGGCGAGGTGCTGGTGCCGGCCGGCCCGTTCACCATGGGCACCTCCACCGACCCGTGGGCGCTGGACAACGAGCGCCCCGCGCACAGCGTCGAGCTGCCCGCGTACGTCATCGACGCCGCGCCGGTCACCAACGGCCGGTACCGCGAGTTCATCGCCGACGGTGGATACGACGAGCCCCGCTGGTGGAGCGAGGCGGGTTGGCGGCACCGCACCGAGGCGGGGCTGACCGCGCCGATGCACTGGCGGCGCGACGGCGACGGTTGGGCGTACCGGCGGTTCGGCCGGTGGTCGCCGGTCCGCGACGACGAGCCGGTGGTGCACGTCTGCTTCTTCGAGGCGGAGGCGTACGCGGCCTGGGCCGGCAGGCGGCTGCCCACCGAGGCGGAGTGGGAGAAGGCGGCCCGCTGGGACCCGGCGACCGGACGGTCCCGCCGCTATCCGTGGGGTGACGAGGACCCGACCGCCGAGCACGCCAACCTGGGGCAGCGGCACCTGTGGCCGGCCCCGGTGGGCGCCTACCCGGCGGGAGCCTCGCCGCTCGGCGTGCACCAACTGATCGGCGACGTCTGGGAGTGGACCTCGACGACCTTCCGGGGGCATCCGGGCTTCGCCGCGTTCCCGTACCGGGAGTACTCGGAGGTCTTCTTCGGCGACGACTACCGGGTGCTGCGGGGTGGTTCGTTCGGCACCGACAAGGCGGCCTGCCGGGGCACCTTCCGCAACTGGGACTACCCGATCCGGCGGCAGATCTTCAGCGGGTTCCGCTGCGCCCGCGACGCCCGGCCCGAGGAGGCGCACCCGTGAGCGAGCGGAGCGAGCGAGCCATCCGGCTCAGCAGCGCGAGGAGTGAGCCGGGTCTGCGAGCCCCGCAGTCGCGAACTGAGGTGGCGGCGTGAGCGCGAGGAGTGAGCCGGTCTTGCGAGCCCCGCAGTCGCGAACTGAGGTGGCGGCGTGAGCGGCGGTGCCGCCTGATGTGTCGCCACCTCGCGTACCTCGGACCGTCGGTCAGCCTGCGGTCCCTGCTGTACGACCCGCCGCACTCGCTGCTGCGGCAGTCCTGGGCGCCGCGGGACATGCGCGGCGGCGGCACGATCAACGCCGACGGCTTCGGCGTCGGCTGGTACCCGGGCGAGGGCGACCCGGTCCGCTACCGGCGGGCCCAGCCGCTCTGGGGTGACGCCACCCTGCCGGAACTGGCCGCGGTGACGGTCACCGGCGCGGTGCTCGCCGCCGTCCGCTCGGCCACCGTCGGGATGCCGGTGCAGGAGAGCGCCGCCGCGCCCTTCGTCGAGGGGCGCTGGCTGTTCAGCCACAACGGGGTGGTCCGGGGCTGGCCGGACTCGCTGGTCCCGCTCGCCGCCGACCTGCCGGTGCGCGACCTGCTCACCCTGGACGCGCCGACCGATGCCGCGCTGCTCTGGGCGCTGGTCCGGCACCGGCTGCGGGCCGGCGAGGACCCGGCCGGCGCGGTGGCCGACACGGTGGCGGCGGTCGAGGCGGCCGCGCCCGGCTCGCGGCTGAACCTGCTGCTGACCGACGGCCGCATGGTGGTGGCCAGCGTCGCCGGGCACGCGCTGTCGGTGCGGACCGCCGGGGACTCGGTGCTGCTGGCCTCGGAACCCCTCGACGACGAACCCGGCTGGCAGGCGGTGCCGGACGGGCAGCTGGTGGTGGCGACCGCGAGAGGGGTGCGGGCCCGCGCCCTGGCACACGGTTGACACGAGTTTCGCAGGTGGGACAGGGATGTTCGCCAACGGAAGGGACACCTCATGAGCGCGGAGCCACTGGAGATCTACCTGGAGGAGCGGGACCTCGGCCGCAGTCTGCGGGAGGACGTACGGTTCGGGCTGACCGCCGAGCCGAAGTGGCTGCCACCGAAATGGTTCTACGACGCCCGGGGCAGCGAACTCTTCGAGGAGGTCACCCGGCTGCCGGAGTACTACCCGACCCGGGCCGAACGGGCCGTGCTGGCCGAGCACGCCGACGAGATCGCCGAGCTGAGCGGCGCGAAGACGCTGATCGAGCTGGGGTCCGGCTCGTCAGAGAAGACCCGACTGCTGCTGGACGCCTTCACCCGCCGCGGCGGGCTGGGCACCTTCGTGCCGCTGGACGTCTCGATCAGCGCGCTGCGGCAGTCCACCGAGGAGATCGCCGCCGACTATCCGGGGCTGCGGGTCCGCGGAATCGTCGGCGACTTCACCCGGCAGCTGGACCGGCTGCCCACCGGCGGCCGGCGGCTGGTCGTCTTCCTCGGCGGGACGATCGGCAACCTGCTGCCGGTCGAGCGGGCGGAGTTCCTGACCGCGATGCGCGCCGCGCTGGAGGCCGGCGACTGGCTGCTGGTCGGCACCGACCTGGTCAAGGACCCGGCGGTGATGGTGCCGGCGTACGACGACGCCGCCGGGGTGACCGCCGAGTTCAACCGCAACGTGCTGCGGGTGATCAACCGGGAGCTGGGGGCGGACTTCGACCCGGACGCCTTCAGCCACGTGGCGGTCTGGGTGCCGGAGCGGGAGTGGATCGAGATGCGCCTGCGCGCCGAGCGTCCGATGCGGGTGCGGGTGCTCGACCTGGACATCGAGTTCGCCGCCGGCGAGGAGCTGCGGACCGAGGTCTCGGCGAAGTTCCGGCCCGAGGGGATCGCGGCCGAGCTGACAGCCGCCGGGTTCGCCCCGGAAGCCTTCTGGACCGACCCGGACGGCCTGTTCGGCGTCACGCTCGCCCGGGCCGACTGAGCAGCGGGCCGGCGTAGGCGGGAGGCCGTCGCGGGTGACCCGGTTCACCCGCGGCGACCGGCGTCGGAGGAGGTGGGCTAGGCTGGCCGACGCGAAGGGGAGTAGCCCCCAATGTCGTGGTCGACATACTGGTGCGTTCCGCACCCGGCCACGCGGCCCCGGTCTCCGGGGCGGGCGAGACCTTCGACTCAGGCTGTCGCAGCCGGGTCGAGGGCGCCCTGTACCTCCTCCCGGCTTGATCGGGAAGGTTCACATGGACGGTTTCCTCGTCGCGCTGGTGATCAGCTTCGGCGTCATCTTCGTCGCCGAGCTGGGCGACAAGTCCCAGCTCATGGCCCTGACGTTCGCCACGCGCTTCAAGCCCGTGCCGGTGCTGATCGGCATCACCGTCGCCACCGCGATCGTGCACCTCGCGTCGGTCGCGATCGGGTACGGCCTCAACGCCGCCCTGCCCACCGGCTGGATCTCGCTGATCGCCGGTCTGGCGTTCCTCGGCTTCGGCGCGTGGACCCTGCGCGGGGACAAGCTCACCGAGCAGGAGAAGCGCAAGGCCGAGAAGACCAGCAAGTCGGCGATCGTCGCCGTCGGTGTCGCGTTCTTCCTGGCCGAGCTGGGCGACAAGACCATGCTCGCCACCATCACCCTGGCCACCAAGTACGGCTGGTTCGGCACCTGGCTCGGCTCCACCCTCGGCATGGTGGCCGCCGACGCCCTCGCGATCCTGGTCGGCCGGCTGCTGGGCCGGCACCTGCCGGAGCGGGCCATCCGGTACGGCGCCGCGGTGCTCTTCGCCATCTCCGGCCTCTGGCTGATCTTCGAGGCGGTCGCCGAGCTCTCCTGAGCCGGGTCGACCCCCGTCGACTACCGCTCCGCGGGACGGGTAACGGCCCGGGGTGCGGTGGTCGGAGGTCCTGCGCCACGGCGACCAGGTCGTGGTCGCCGTGGTGGAGGTCGCCGGCGCGCTGATCATCTTCGTCGGGGCGCTCTGGGCGGCGCTGCGGTTCGTGGTCGTGGGACTCCGGCACCGCGACGCCGCCCGGTTCACCCCGATCCGGATCTCGCTGGGCCGGTTCCTCACCCTTGGGCTGGAGTTCCAGCTCGCCGGGGACATCCTGCGTACCGCGGTGTCGCCGACCTTCGTCGAGATCGGGCAGCTCGCGGCGATCGCCACCATCCGGACCGCGCTGAACTTCTTCCTCCGCCGGGAGATCGCCCAGGAGCAGCGGCAGGTGGGCCAGGCGGGCGGCGGGTCCCCGCCGTGACCGGCGCGCTGCCGGACCTGACCACCGGGCTGGCCTTCCTCGCCGGGTTCGCCGCGCTGGTCACCACCGGTTCCTGGCGGGCCGCGCTGCGGGCCCTGCTGGACCTGCTGGTCGCCGCCGGGCTGCTGCGCCTCTCCCTGGCGGGCGGCTGGCCGGCGCTCGCGGCGGCGGCGGCCGTCGTCGCGCTGCGGCACGTCCTCTGGGCGGCCCTGGCCGCCGGCGCGCCCGGCCCGGCCCCAACATCGCCGCCGCCCTGCGGTGGAGAGGATCACCGCTTAGCGTTGGCGGCGAGAGGCGAACATGGAGAAGACCGGAGGACAACCGCATGAGCAGGCATGACGAGCCCAACGAGTACGGCTTCGCCGGTGATCCCACCGCCCCCGAGCCGCCGGCCGGCGGGCGTCCCGACGAGCGGGACCGGGCCGAGGAGGTCGCGGTGCCGGGCGACGACTTCACCGAGCCGTACGCCGACGCGCTGGAGGAGACCGAGGAGACCGAGGAGGAGCGTACGGCCGAGCGCCGGCGCTGAGCCACGGCGTCCGGCGCGCGGCGCGGACCGGAAGGGGTGGGACGCCCGACCGGACGGCCCGTCCCACTGCGAGCCGGTCAGCGTGGGCCGGGCACCGCGGTCAGCGCCGCCCGACCTCCGTGCCGAGCACGGACAACCGCTTGATCAGCCCGTCCGGGTCGACGGACGGGTCCAGCCCGCGTACCTCGTCGGGGGAGAGCGACGGCACCCGGACGTGCGAGATGAGCGGGTGCAGCGGCCGGATGTCCGCCTCGTCGGCGCCGAACAGGTGTTCGTGCAGCCTCTAGCCCGGCAGGGAGCGGACCGCGGTGATCGCGACGTACACCGCCGCGCAGGCGAGCGCGACGGTCAGCACCCGGACTGACTGAGCCGGCGCCAGGCCGAATTCGAAGCGGCTCCAGGCGGCACCCGGAAGCCCGCGCACCACGTGACGGTGTCCAGCGTTAACAGAGACGGGGTCGCCGCGCGGTGGGTGGCCTCGGCGCGGGGTGCTGGAGCTGCTTCGGCGGTGGTGGCTCCGCGATCCATGGTCTGCCCTCAGCGTCTGGTCCGGGAATGGGGGGATTTGATACCCGTGTGCCGTTCTGATCGTCTACATTCGTTGAGTCGTTCACTGAGAAGGATGAGTACTTTAGATCCTGATATGTGTACTGGACGTTTTAGGGGGCTTTGGTGCAGCTTTTGCGGATAACTGACCCGACGCGAGGGGGGTTGTGATGGACGTTCGTGCCTATCTGCGCCTGATCCGACGCCACTGGTGGATCGTTCTGGTCACCCTGATGGTGGCGCTGGGCACGGCCGCCCTCGTGACGGTTCGGACCCCGCCCCGGTACGTGGCCTCGGTGACCTTCTTCGTCACCACGCCCAGCCAGGGCGTCAGCGACGCCTACCAGGGCGGACTCTTCCTCCAGCAGCGCGTGAAGTCGTACGCCGACCTGCTCACCAGCGACCGGCTGGCGCAGAGCGTGGTGGCCGGGAACTCCGTCGGTCTCACCGCCGAGCAGGTGCAGCGGCGGGTCACCACCTCCACGGAGGCGGGCACGGTGCTGCTGAAGGCGACCGTCACCGACACCGACCAGACCCGCGCCCTGAAGGTCACCGAGACCCTCTCCGCCAAGTTCGTGGAGCTGGTCCAGAAGGTGGAGACGCCGCCGGACGCCGCGACCGCCACGATCAAGCTGGAGGTGGTCAGCGGACCCCGGGTGAGCTCCAGGCCGGTCTCCCCCCAGCCGGTGCGCAACCTGGTCATCGGTGGCGTGCTCGGCCTGCTGCTCGGCATGGCGCTCGCCGTGCTCCGCGGGTTGGCCGACGTGCGGATGCGGGACGCCGCCGCGCTCCAGCGGGTGACCGGCAGCCCGCTGCTGGGGGAGATCCCCTTCGAGAGCGGCGCCCGGAGCGCCCCGCTGATCGTCGGCGAGGCGGCGAACTCGGCGCGCGCCGAGGCGGTCCGCAAGCTCCGCACCAACCTGCGCTTCGTCGACGTGCACGAGCCGGCCCGGGTCATCGCGGTGACCAGCGCCCTTCAGGGAGAGGGCAAGACCACCATGGCCTGCAACACGGCCATCGCGCTGGCCGAGGCGGGCTGGCGGGTGCTGCTCATCGACGCTGACCTGCGCCGGCCCAAGGTCGCCGACTATCTCGGCCTCGACGGTGGCGTCGGCCTCACCGACGTCCTCGTCGGCGACGTGCAGGTCGGCGACGTCGTCCAGCGCTGGGGCGACAAGTCCCTGCTGGTGCTCCCCAGCGGGTCCGCGCCGCCCAACCCGAGCGAGCTGCTCGGTTCCAAGGCAATGGCGGACCTGCTGCTCGCCCTGCGGGAGTCCGCGGACATCGTGATCATCGACACCGCGCCGCTGCTGGCCGTGACCGACGGGGTCGTGGTGGCGGTGCAGGCCGACGGTGCCCTGCTGATCACCCAGCAGGGCCGGACCTCGCGCCGCCAGGTGGCCGCCGCCGCCCGGTCGCTGCACTCGGTCTCGGTCCGGCTGCTCGGCTGTGTGCTGAACATGGCGAAGGTGCCGAAGGCGGACGCCTACCAGTACGAGGCGTACCGGGTGGCCGTGCCGCCCGCGCCGGCCGGGCCCGCCGACCGGGCGCCAGCCGCCCGGCACGGCGACCGCGCCGGGGCGGGCCGGGTCAGCGATCCGACTCAGGAACTCACCCGGCTGTCCCGATGAGCGCCAGCACGGGTCTGATCGACCGCTCGATCTCCTCGGCGCAGCGCCGGAAGGCCGCCGGCGAACCACCGATCGGGTCCCGCAGGTCGTCCGCGTCGGGGGCGGCGGGTTGCAGCCGCCCCCGGGCGCGGACGGCGGCCTCGACCGCCGCCCGCAACGGTCGGTCGGCCGGGTCCTTCGGCGGTTCCGCCGCGGCGGCCAGCCGGGCGAACTGGCGGAGCGTGAAGGTCCGGTTCAGCACCCCCGGGGCCAGCGCCGTGCAGAGCGAGCGCTGGCGCCGGGTCGCGGTCAGCACCACCGTGGCCGACGTCAGGTGTTCCGGGCGCAGCTTCCGGGCGCGGAAACCGGTGGGGTCGACGCCCGTGCCGGCCGCGACGTCGATCGCGTACGGGTGCATGGGTGCCCCGTCGACGGCGTCGGTGCCGGCGCTGGCCACCGTGACCCGGTGCCCGGCGAGAAGCCGACGCGCGATGTACTCCGCCATCGGTGACCGGCACATGTTGGCGTGGCAGATGAAGAGCACTCCGTCGAGCATCTGGACCCCTCTCGTCGACGCGATCGCGGGACGGATCGCCGCGCTGGTGGTGCTCCGGCGGTCGCGGCCGGACGCAGAGGGGTTGTCGGCATCGTACGGGGTGCCGGCGGGACGCCGCCGGGCCGCCGCGCCGGGGGCCGGCGGATGAAGATCGGCATCCTGTCGTACCACTTCCCGCCGGAGCCGGCGTTCATCCCCGGCAGCCTGGCGGAGGAGCTGGCCGCCCGCGGGCACGAGGTCCGTGTCCTGACCGGCTTCCCGGACTACCCCGGCGGGCACGTCTATCCCGGCTGGCGGCAGCGCTGGCGGCACCAGACGCGCAGCGAGCGGTTGACGGTGCGCCGGGTGCCCCGGTACGCCGCGGGCGACGGGTCCGCGGGCGCACGGATGGCCAGCTGGCTGTCGTTCGCCGGCAGCGTCGCGCTCACCGGCCGGCGCTACCTCGGCGACGTCGATGCCCTGTACGTCTTCCAGCTCCCGGCGGTCACCTTCGCCGCCGCCGGCCTGCTCCGGCTGCTCGGTCGGGTCCCTACCGTGCTGCACGTGCAGGACGTGTGGCCCGAGGACGACCCTTCCCGCAGCGTCGACACCCGACGTTGGTCGGGGCGGATCGGTGCCACCCTGCGCCGGCTCTACTCCGAGGCCGACGGCATCGCGGTCAGCGCGCCCTCCATGCGGGACCTGGTGTCCGACGGCGGCGCCGACCCGGCTCGGGTGCGGATCGTGCTCAACTGGACCGACGAACGGATCTTCCGGCCGACCGAGCCGAGCCAGGCCGCCCGGCGACTGATCCGCCGGGACGACCGGTGCGTGGTGATGCACGCCGGCACGATCGGCGTACGGCAGGGTCTGGAGACCGCGGTGCGCGCGGCGGCGGCGTTGGACGACCGGATGGACCTCGTCCTGGTCGGCTCGGGCGCGGAGGAGCGGCGGGTGCGGGGGCTCGCCGCCGAGCTCGGGGCGGACAACGTCCGCTTCGTGGAGCGACGCTCACCGCTCGACATGCCGGAGCTGTACGCGGCGGCGGACTACCAACTGGTGATGCTGCGGGATCTGCCCGAGCTGCGCGGCATGGTGCCCGGGAAGCTGCAGGCGGCCCTCTCCTGCGCCTCGCCCGTGGTCGCCTCGGCCGGCGGTGACACGGTCGCGCTGGTCGAGCGGGCCCGGGCCGGGCTCTCCTGCCCGCCGGAGGACTGGGCCGCGCTGGCCGACCGGTTCTGGCTGGCCTCCGCCATCCCGCCGCCGGCCCGCGCCGACATGGGCCGCCGGGGACGCGAGGCTTACCTGCGGGAGATGTCGCTGCGGGCCGGGGTCGACCGGATCGAGCAGATGCTCTACGACGTGGCGGCCGGCAAGGCGCCGGACGGCGGCCGCTCCGAGCGAAACTCGCACAAAGGTCTGAAAACGTAAAAGGCCGAACACCGCCACACCGCCGTGGTCATTCATGCGCCGGCGGCACAATCGGGGGATGGCGGCAGAGTCGTGGGTGGACGGGGCCGGGCTGCTGACGCTGCCCGGCGGGGTCGTGGTGCGCGGACGGCGGATCGCCGACACCGCCTCGCCGGCCGACTTCGCCCTGCTGCTCGCCCCCGGCCCGGTCCCCGCCTGGCCGCACCGGCGGATCCGCTGGCCCGACTTCTGGCTGCCGCTGGACCGCGCCGACGCGCTGGACGCCCTGCGCGAGGCGCGGCGGCGGGCGTACGCGGGGGAGCGGGTGGAGATCGCCTGCCGGGGCGGGATCGGCCGGACCGGCACCGCGCTCGCCGCGCTCGCCGTCCTCGACGGGCTGCCCGCCGACCGGGCGGTGGCCTGGGTACGCGCGCGACACCATTCCCGCGCCGTGGAGACGCCGTGGCAGCGGCGCTGGCTCCGGCGGATCGACGCGTCCCGCGACGGCCCCGCCGCCCGCTGACCGGGCGGCGGGGCCGGCCGGTCACCGGGAGACGTACCGGCGCAGGTGGCGGGCGGTGACGGTGTCGGCGTGCGGATCGGGTCCGGGCCGAGCTGGCCCGGCGCGAGCAGGAGCTGCGCCGGCTGCGCGGATCGGCCGCCCTGCACGACTACCTCGCCGAATGCGGGGCGACGCTGCCCTGACCGGCCCGCCGGTGCGGCGCGGTCGCGGTGTCAGGCCGCCTTCGGGCTCAGCTGGGCGCGGACCGCGGACCGGTCCACGCCCAGCTCGCGGAACACCTCGGCCGCCGGGTCGGGGGGCGCGCACTCCAGGATGGCCAGCAGCAGGTGCGCCGGCCTGATCCGCCGGCTGCCCTGCTCGCGGGTCACGCCGACGGCCCGCCGCAGGGCGGTCCGCGCCGCGGAGGTGAACGGCGTCCGCTTGCCGGACAGCGGTACGGGCGCCCGCTCGACGCCGCGCACGTCGATCCCGACCGCGGCGAGGGCGGCCACGTCCAGCGCCTCCAGGGCGGCTCGGGCCCGGGGCAGGTTCAGGCCGAGCGCGCCCAGCGGTGCCAGCTCGCGGGCGTGCAGCACGCCGAGGAGCAGGTGTTCGGTGCCGAGGCGGCGGTCCCCCCGGTGCCGGGCCTCCTCGAGGGCGGCGGTCACGGCCGTCCGGCCGTCGGCGGCGAAGTGTTCGAACATCTCGGCCTCATTTCCCGTGCTTGCTGTGCACCGACTGGCGGGACACGCCGAGCGCGTCCCCGATCTGCTCCCAGGACCAGCCGTCCTGACGGGCGCGCGCCACGGCCGCCGCCTCGACCTGTTCGGCCAGGCGGTGCAGCGCGCCGACCGCGCGCAGCCCGACGGCCGGGTCGGGCGAGCGCAGCCGTGCGGCGAGCTCGGTCTCTTCCATGACTGTCAGTCTGGATTGACAAGCGCTGGATTGTCAATCCAGACTGACGTCGAGCGTGGTCGTCAGGCCAGACTGACACCACCGTCCCGGAGGAGGACCGGAATGACCCTCGACGTGGTGATCGTCGGTGGCGGGCCCGAACGGGCTGCTGCTCGCCTGCGAACTGCGACTGGCCGGCGTGCCGGTGCTGCTGCTGGAACGCAGCCCCGGGCTCGGCGGCGAGCCGCGCGCGAACGGCCAGCACCGGGACCCGCGCCGCTCCCCGGGGGGCGTGACCGCGCCGGGCGAAGACCCCCCCGGGGCCGGCCGTCGCCAAGAGATCTTGCGGGTTAGTCTGCGTGGTCATGAGAGCTCGGGTCCTGGCCGCCGCCACCGCCGCCGTACTCGTGACCGTCGGCCCGGCCGTGCCGACGCCGGCCGCGCGGGCCCAGGCCGCCCCGGCCGCGCGGGCCGCCCGCGCGCCGCTGCCCTGCCCGAAGGCGCCGGCCCCGAAGGTGTCCCGGCCGCCCCGGCCGGTGCCCCCGCCGGCCGTGCCGCAGGACCGGGTGGTCGGTGGCGAGCAGCTCGACACGCCCGGACTGGTCGCGCCGGCCGGCGCGCCGGCGCCGCCGGCCGTGACCGCGACGTCCTGGCTCGTCGCCGACCTGGACACCGGTGCGGTGCTGGGCGCCTGCGGCCCGCACGAGTACGGCACCCCGGCCAGCACCCAGAAGCTGCTGCTGGCGGCGACCATGATGCCGAAGCTCGACCCGAAGCAGGTGGTCACCGTCAGCCGGGGCGACCTGGACATCGCCCCGGGCAGCTCCGCCGTCGGCCTGCTCGTAGGCGGCCGGTACAGCGTGGAGACGGTCTGGCTGGGGCTGCTGCTCAACTCCGGAAACGAGGCGGCGAACGTGCTGGCCCGGCTCGGCGGAGGCACCGAGGGCGTGCCCGGCGGGATCCGCGCGATGAACGAGGAGGCCCGCCGGCTGGGCGCCCGGCAGACCCGCGCGGTCACCCCCTCCGGCCTGGACGGCAAGGGGCAGTTCACCAGCGCGTACGACCTCGCCCTGATCGCCCGGGCCTGCTTCGCCAACCCGCTGTTCCGCCGGTACACGCTCACCGAGCGGACCCAGATCCCGGCCCAGCCCGCGCTGAAGAAGGGCGGGTTCCAGATCCAGAACGAGAACCAGCTCATCTACCGGTACCCGGGCGCGCTCGGCGGCAAGACCGGCTTCACCGAGCTGGCCCGGCACAGCTACGTCGGCGCCGCCCAGCGCGACGGGCGACGGCTCGTGGTCACCCTGCTCGGCGCGGAGGCCCGCCCGGTACGCGGCTGGCAGCAGGGCGCCCAACTGCTGGACTGGGGCTTCTCGCTGCCCCGGGACGCCTCGGCCGGCCGGCTGGTCGCGCCCGGCGAACTGGACGCGGCGGAGTCCGCCCCGACCGACTCCCCGGCCCCGCCGACCGTGGCTGCCCCGTGGCGCGGCCCCGCCGCGACCGCGGGACGCCGGATGGCCGAGGGGGACTGGCGGGTCATCGGGCCGGTCGCCGGCGGCGCCGCCACCGTCGTCGGGGTGCTGGTGGCGGTGCTGGTGGCCCGTCGCCGGCCCCGCCAGACCGGCCGCCGCCGCGCGTAGCCCGTACCCGGCCCGGTCGGCTCCGCCCGCATCAGCCCTCGGCGGCCGGCTGCGGCCACCGGACCGCGTGCGGGCCCTTGGGGCCGCCCGGAGTGAGGATGCCGCTACCGGACGGATCGCCCCTGTTGCGGCCCGTCGCGCGCCGGGCTCGCCCTATGGTCGACTCATGCGGGACAGCGCGGCAGCCGCCCGGAGGACGTCGCGGCCGGAGCCGAACCCGCGTACCGGCGGCCCGCGCCGGGCGGACCCCCGTTAGGGCCGGGGATGCCCCGGACCCACCGGCCGTCGCCGGCGCTGGTGTTCAGCCTGACGGTCTCCGGCGGGCTGCTCGCCGTGCTCAGCTACTGGGCCCGGCGGCCGCCCGGTCACTGGGAGAAGGACCTCTTCGCGCTGGTCAACCAGATCCCCGGGCCGGTCGGACCGGTCCTGGTGCTGGTCATGCAGCTCGGCGCCTACCCGGCGGTCATGGTGGCGGCGGCGGGGGCGGTGGCGGCCCGTCGGTTCGGGCTGGCCCGCGACCTCCTGATCGCGGGCACCCTCGCCTACTGGTCCGCCCGCGTCGTCAAGACCGTGGTCGGCCGGGCGCGACCGGAGGCGTTCCTGACCGACATCCGGTTCCACGACATCGTCACCGGGCGGTTCGGGTATCCCTCCGGGCACATGGCAGTGGCGACCGCGCTCGGCGTGGTGCTCGCCCCGGCCCTGCCCGCTCGGCTACGCGGCCTGGTCTGGCTCGCCCTGGCGGCGGTCGGTACCGCCCGGATCTACGTCGGCGCCCACCTGCCGGTCGACGTGCTGGGCGGGTTCCTGGTCGGCTGGTTCGCCGCCAGCCTCACCCGGCTGATCGTCGGCGACGTGGGCCCCGGCGACTCGGCGCGGCGGCTCCGGCAGGTCCTCCTCGGCCGGGGCATCGAGGTGGCCGACCTGACGCCGCTCCGCGGTGACGCGCGCGGCTCCCGACCCTGGCAGGTCACCACCACCGACGGGCGACGCCTCTTCGTCAAGGTCACCGGCGGCCGCCAGCGGGACGCGGACTGGCTCTACAAGCTCTACCGCCGGCTGCGCTACCGGGACATCGCCGACGAGCCGCCGTACGTGACGGCGAAGCAGAAGAACGAGCACGAGGCGTACCTGCTGCTGCTCGCCGGGCGGGCCGGGGCGCGTGCCCCGGAACTGATCACGACCGCCACCGACGCGGTCGGCGACGCGCTGCTGGTCCAGGAGTTCGTGCCCGGCCGGCCGCTCGACGCGCTGGACGCGGCCGAACTCGGGCCGGACGTCCTCGACGACGTCTGCCGGCAGGTGGCCCGGCTGCACCGGGCCGGCCTGGCCCACCGGGACCTGCGGGCGGCCAACGTGCTGGTCGCCGACTCCTCGACCTGGCTGGTCGACCTCGGTTTCGGCACCGAGGGCGCCTCGGCCGACCAGCAGGCCCGCGACCTGGTGGAGCTCCTGGTCACGTTGGCCGCGCTGGCCGGCGTACGGCCGACCGTCGACGCCGCGACCCGGCAGCTCGGCACCGGTCCGGTCGCCGACACGCTGCGCTGGCTGCAACCGGCCCTGCTGTCCCGGGCCGGCCGGGCCCTGGCCGACGCCCGCCCCGGCCTGCTGGCGGACCTCCACGACGAGATCGCCCGCCGGTGCCCCGGCCGGCAGGACCGGCTGGCCCGGGTCGTGCGGATCACCCGTCGGGACGTGTTCCTGCTGGTCATGCTCGGCCTGCTGGTGCACTTCCTGCTGCCGCAGCTCGGCCAGGTGCGGGCCGCGCTGCACGCCGTGCTGCACGCCGACCCGCTGGCCGTGACCGGCGTCCTGCTGGCCTCGGCCGCCACCTACCTGTTGAGCGCGCTGGTGCTGCGCCTGGCCGCCGCCGGCCAGGTGCCGCTCGGCCGGACGGTCGCGGTGCAGGTGGCCGCGTCGTTCGTCAACCGACTCGCCCCGGGTGCCCTCGGTGGCGCCGCGCTGAGCATCCGTTACCTGCGCCAGCAGGGCCTGCCGGTCCCGGCGGCGGCCACCGCCGTCGCCGTGGACCGGGTCTCGGGCGTCGTCTCCGTCGGACTGCTCCTGCCCGTCCTGCTGCCGTTCGCCCGTGGCACGCGCCGGCACCTGGTGAACGCCGCCACCGGCCGGGGCCTGGCCGTGCTGCTGACCGTGCTGGCGGTGCTGCTGCTGGCCGCCGCGGCGCTGGCCGTGCCCCGGCTCCGCGCGCGGGTCGGCGCGGCCCGCCGCCAGGCGGCGCAGGCCGTACGCTCGCTGGCCCACAGCGGACGGATCACCCGGCTGCTGGCGGCGAGCCTGGCGCTCACCCTGGCCTACGGAAGCGCGCTGTACCTGGCGCTGCTCGCCGTCGGCCTGCCGGTCAACCCCGGGCTCGTCGCGCCCGTGCTGCTGGTCTGCGTCGTCGGGGAGGGGGTGTCGTCCGCCGCTCCGACCCCCGGCGGGCTGGGCGCCACCGAGGCGGCGCTCGTCTCCGGCCTGCTGCTGTACGGGATCGGGGTGGACACGGCGGTCGCCGGGGTGCTGGTCTACCGGCTGGCCACCTTCTGGCTGCCGGTGCTGCCCGGGTACGTGGCGCTGCGGGTGCTGGTCCGCCGACACGTCGTCTGAGTGCCTGAGCGGGCGGGGTCACCTCCCGTCCTCGCCGGGCAGCCGGGTCAGCCGGTCCGGGTGAAGTCCGCGGTCCAGTTGGTCTCCCAGGTGCCGCCGCCGTCGACCGAGAAGGCCTGCTCCCACCGGGCGGTCGTGGCGGTGATGTCCGACCACAGGTACCGCACCACGATCGGGGTGCCCTGGTAGGTCTCCTCGGCGGTGAAGACGCCGCGACCGTCCGGGCCGAACCGTCCGACGACCGGGGGCAGCGACAGGCCGCTGCGGCTGCTGGCCCAGTACAGCGACCACTCGTCGCTGGCCGGATCGTGCAGGCGCAGGGTCACGCCGCTGAACCCCTGCGTGGGGAAGGTGACCTCGTCGACGTTCCCGGCGCCGCCCAGGACGCTCCAGCACCGGGTGACGCCGGGGAACTCGTACCACTCGTCGCAACCGGTGAGGACGGTCCGCAGCCGCCGCTGGGTGGACGTCCAGGTGCCGACGAACCAGTCGAAGCTGTTCTCCATGGCCGTACGCTAGGCCGGGGCCACTGACATCTGCTGTCAGTGGACCACGAGCGACGCCGGCCGGAGGAGACGCGCAGCCTACCGCCGGATCCGTCCCCCCGGACGCGAACGGCGGAGGAGACGACCCGATCGTGGCGGCGTGGCTAGCGTCCGTGGGCATGAGAGGCCTGCCAGTCGCGGTGTCCGCCGCCCTGCTCCTGCCGGTGTTGGGCATGCCCGCGGCCGCTGCCGCCAATTCCCGCGCCGGGACGTCGGCCGGCCGGAGCGCCCGCGCCGCAACGTCGATCGCCGCGCCCTCGGTGCCCTGTCCGAACGTGCCCACCCCGGCGACCCGGCCACCGCAGCCACCGCCGCCGGCGGACCCCGCCGCCCGTGCCGTCGGCGGGGCCGAGCTCGCCAGCGTCGGCCTGGTGGTGCCACCGTCCGTGCCCGCGCCGCCCGCGGTGACCGCCACCTCGTGGCTCGTCGCCGATCTGGACAGCGGCGCGGTGCTGGGCGGTTGCGGCCCGCACGAGTACGGGGTACCGGCCAGCGTGCAGAAGCTGCTGCTGGCCGCCACGATGCTGCCCCGGCTGGACCCGCGGCGGGAGGTCACCGTGACGGCGGAGGACCTGGCCATCGAGCCGGGCAGCTCCGCGGTCGGCCTGGCCGAGGGCGGCCGGTACCGGATCGAGACGATCTGGCTGGGCCTGCTGCTCAAGTCCGGCAACGAGGCGGCCAACGCGCTGGCTCGGCTCGGCGGCGGCGCGGACGGCCAGGCCGGCGGGATCCGCGCGATGAACGAGCAGGCGCGGCAGCTCGGCGCCCTTCAGACCCACGCGGTCACCCCGTCGGGACTGGACGGCCCGGGCCAGTTCACCAGCGCGTACGACCTGGCGCTGATCTTCCGGGCCTGCTTCGCCGACCCGGCCTTCCGCCGGTACGCGGCAACCCGCACCGCGGAGATCCCCGGGCAGCCGGCCCTGCGCGAGAAGCCGTTCCAGATCCAGAACGACAACCAGCTCCTGTACCAGTATCCGGGCGCGCTGGGCGGCAAGACCGGGTTCACCGACCTCGCCCGGCACACCTACGTGGGTGCGGCCGAGCGCAACGGCCGGCGGCTGGTGGTGACCCTGCTCGGCGCGGAGATCCCCACCCAGCGGGGGTGGCAGCAGGGCGCGGCGCTGCTCGACTGGGGCTTCGGACTGCGGCGGGACGCCGCCGTCGGCCGGCTGGTCCGCCCGGGCGAGCTGACCGCCGCCAGCGCGTCGCCGACCGGCACGGCGCCGCCGTCGGCCCTCGCCGGTGGCGCCGGGCTGCACGGCGCTCCGGGCAGCGGCCCCGCGCCCTGGCCCCGGACCGGACCGCTCCTCGGCGTCGGCGCGGTGCTGGTGGCCGGGGGAGCGGTGCTGATCAACCGGCGTCGGCGGCACGCCGTGCGCGCCAGCTCGGGGACCACCGGGCCGGGCTGGTAGCGCCGCCCGCCCCGGCCGTACCGGGCCGGGTCTCCGGGTTTGCCCGTCGCCGCCGTGGTGGGTCCGGTAGACAGGGCAGCGTGAGCAGCGGGAGACGACCGTCCGGCGGCGCCCGGCGCCTGGCGGTCGTGCTCGTCGCCGCGACCGCCGTCGTCGCGGGCTGCCAGCGGCCCGCGATGCACCCGCCCCCGCCCCCGCCCCCGCCCCCGCCCTCGCCCTCGCCCTCGCCGAGCCCACCACCGTCCGCCACCGGGCCGCGGGCCCCGGCGGACTTCGTGGCGCTCTCCGACGTCGAACCGAGCATCCACCTTGACATCCGGTACGCCACCGCGCACAACTTCGTCGGCCGGCCGATCGTCGGCTACCCGGAGCCGCTCTGCCTGCTCACCCGTCCGGCGGCGGAGGCGCTGCGCCGGGTGCAGGCCGCCGCGCTCGGCCAGGGGCGCAGCCTGAAGGTGTACGACTGCTACCGCCCCCAGCGCGCCGTCGACGACTTCGTGGCCTGGGCGAAGCTGCCGGGGGAGCAGCAGATGAAGGCCGAGTTCTATCCCGACGTGGCCAAGTCGAAGCTCTTCGCCGACGGGTACGTCGGCGCGCCGACCTCGCACAGCCGGGGCAGCACGCTGGACCTCACCCTGGTCCCCGCCCCGCCGCCCACCCAGCCCGGATACGTGCCGGGACAGCCGCTGGTGTCGTGCACCGCGCCGCCCGGACAGCGCTTCCCCGACAACTCGGTCGACATGGGCACCGGGTTCGACTGCTTCGACCCGCTCGCCCACACCGCCGACCCGCGGGTCAGCGGGTCCGCCCGGGCGAACCGGGAGCTGCTGCGGCGGCTGATGACCGCCCAGGGGTTCGAGAACTATCCGAACGAGTGGTGGCACTACCGCCTCACCGCCGAGCCGTACCCGCAGACGTACTTCGACTTCCCGGTGGCCCGGTCGTCCCTGCGGTGAGCGCCGTCCCGGCCGGCGTCCGGCCGGGACGGCGCCGCCGGTCAGAGGATGCCGCGGGCGACGAACGCCGCCCGGGTCGCTGAGGCGGCCTGGTTGCCGTAGAGCCGCTGCGCGGCGGCGACGGTGGCCAGCGCCGCGTCCCGGAACGAGGTGTCCGGAGCGAAGTCGAACTGCGCCTCCACGATCAGCGTGGTGGCCTTGCGGCCACCCAGCGCGGTGCGGATGTCCCACAGCGCGCGCGACCAGATCTCACCGTCGGCGTGCACCTCGCCCCGCAGGTCCTGGGGGTAGACCTTGCTGCCGTCGAGGCGGCGCAGGCAGTGCGGGGCGGTGCGGGTGTAGGAGACCGAGTCCCAGTCGGCCACGCAGGCCTCCGGGGTCTTCGTCGGCGTGCCGGTCGCCCAGCTCGTCACCGCGACGGCCAGGTAGTCGCCGAACGCCTCGCCGATCGAACCGGACTCCAGGTTGGTGCCGAAGCCGGGCACCTGCCCGTCCTGCACCGAGTGGCCGTACTCGTGGACGATCACCTCGGCGTCCTCGGCGTCGTCCACGCCCCCCTTGCCCAGGGTGATGTTCGCCTTGTCCTCCCGGAAGAACGAGTTGTCCCCGCCGAACTGGTCGATGCGCAGCTCGATCTGCCGCTGGTTCACCGGCCGCAGCGTGCTGCCGAAGCCGAGCGACTGCAGGTACGCCTGGGCGGTGTTCACCCAGTGGTAGCCCATGACCTGCTCGAACTGGTCGGCGTCGCGGTGCCACGCCGGGTACCCGCCGTCGACCGCCCTGGCCGGGGTGCCGGTCTTGCTCTTGACCACCACGTACTTGCCGGTGAGGGTCCCGGAACCGTCCAGGTTGGTCAGCAGCACCGACCGGTACGCGCCGGCCAGCGCCGGGTAGTCGGCGTCCTTGGCGTCGGTCAGGCTCTGGTCGCCGAGCTGCTGCACCGGGTTCGGGGCGAAGGCCGTCGCCGTGGCGGTGTGCCCGTACGGGTCGCCGGCCGCCTGGACGGTCGTGCCAGCGGCGACCAGCGCCGCGGTGACCGCCGAGGCGACCAGCGCGGAACGTCTGATGTGGGGGTGCATGCCATGATCCCTTCGAGGGTGGATCCGTGGGCTGAGACTAGGCTCCCCGTCGACCCGTGCCAACCCTCGGCGGGCAGGCCAGCGGCCCTCCCGTCGTCCCAGGAAGGACCCCTCGTGGACACCGAACGGATCGGCCCGCCCCTGCTGGCGGGGGAACGCGAGACGCTGCGCGCCTTCCTCGACTTCCACCGCGCCACCCTGGCCATGAAGTGCGAGGGGCTCAGCGACGACGAGCTGCGCCGGCGGTCCTCCCCGCCCTCCACACTGTCGCTGCTCGGGCTGGTCCGGCACATGGCCGAGGTGGAGCGCGCCTGGTTCCGCCGGGTGATCAACGGCGAGGACATCCCGCTGGTCTGGTCGGCGACCGGCGACTACCAGGAGGCGTACGACGCGAGCACGGCCAGCCGGCCCGAGGCGTTCGAGGCGTGGCAGCGGGAGGTCGAGCACGCCCGCCGCATCGAGCGGGAGGCGGAGTCGCTGGACGTCACCGGCCACCAGGCGCGCTGGGGTGAGGACGTGTCGCTGCGGCTGGTGATGCTGCACATGATGCACGAGTACGCCCGGCACAACGGCCACGCCGACTTCCTCCGGGAGGCCATCGACGGCAGCGTCGGCGTCTGACGCCGGGCCGGGACTTCGGGTCCCACCGACAGGTCCTCCGGTACGGCCGCCGCCACCACCGATGAGAAACCGGCCGGCCGCGCTCGAACCCGCGCCGCACCTCCGGCCGAGCGCCGGGGGCGGCGCGGGACGTTCAGTTACCGCCGGCCGTGTCGCGCCGCAGCGGCAGCCAGGCCAGCACGTCCTGGATCTTCGCGTCCCAGTACCCCCAGTCGTGGCCGCCGGGGGAGAGGTCCACGGTGAGCGGCACGCCGCGCCGCCGGGCCGTCTCGACGAAGCGGGTGTTGTCCTCGTACAGGAAATCCTCGGTGCCGCAGGCGACGTAGAGCGCGGGCAGGGCGTCGCCGGCGCGCTCCAGCAGCGCGACCGTGTCGTCGTCGGTGCCGGGCACCTGCCGGTCGCCCCAGACGGTGTGCCAGACCGCCGGGTCCACCGGCCTGGTTGGATGCTCGCGGCGCCGGGCCACGTCGAGCGCGCCGGAGAGGCTGGCCGCCGCCGCGAACCGCCCCGGGTCGCGCAGCGCCCACTTCATCGCCCCGTACCCGCCCATCGACAGCCCGGCGACGAAGGTGTCCTCCCGCCGTTCGGAGAGCCGGAAGAACGAGCGGCAGACCTCGGGCAGTTCGGCGCTGAGGAAGGTCCAGTACCGGTTGCCGTGCTCCTCGTCCGTGTAGAAGCTGCGGCCCGCGTTCGGCATCACCACGGCCAGCCCGAGCGGCGCGACGTACCGCTCGATGGAGGTGCGCCGGGTCCAGATCGTGTCGTCGTCGGTCAGGCCGTGCAGCAGGTAGAGCACCGGCGGGTCACCGACGGCGGCGCTGCCCGCCATGCCGATCTGGGCGGAGGTCCGCTCCGGCAGGAGCACCGTCATCGACGTGCCCATGCCCAGGGCTTCGGAGAAGAAGTCACAGCGGATGCGCGCCATGGTGATCGACCCTACCGACCCTGCCCGTCAGGCGAAGTCGTCGTACGCCCAGCCCCAGGTGACCCGTCCGCCGTTGGTCTCGACCGGTCGACGACGAACGGGTGGCCCCGGTCGTGCGGACTCAGCCGGCGGTACCGGTGCGGCGCAGCCCGACGACGGCCGCCGCCACCGTGAGCGCCGCCGCGACCACTCCGGCGGAGAGGTCCGCCCCGATGCCGGCGGGATCGCCGAACGCGGCCCGGGCCAGCACCGGGAGCGCGAGCAGCGCCGCCGCCAGTCCGAACACGGTCGTGGCGACCAGGGCCAGCGGCCCCGCCGGGGGTGCCCAGCGTGGCCCGCGCAGCGGCCCCCGCCGGCGTACGGCGACATAGAGGGCGAGCGCCAGCAGCCCGAGCAGGCCCGCCGCCACCCGGTATTCCACCACCTCGCCCCAGTGGTGCAACTCGGCGGCGCGGGCGCAGGTCGGCGCTCCCGGCGACAGCCGTAGGAAGTCCGCGCAGCGCGCGGCGGTGTAGGTGACGCCCGCCGCGTCGCCCGCGACCAGGTGCGGACCGAAGAGCCGCCCCAGCGCCTCGGCGAGCAGCCCACTCACGCCGATCGCCAGCAGGCCGACCGCCCCGAGCAGCCACGCGCCGGTGAAGGCCCGGCGCAGCACGTCGGCGGTGGAGGTGTGGGCGCGCCGCAGCCGGGCGGCGATGTCGGTGGCGTCGCCGAAGCGGGCCACGGCGAGCCGTTCGGCCTCGGCGCGGTCGGTCCCCTCCGCGACGGCCTGCGCCGCCGCGCTGCGCAGGTGGTCCTCCGCCTCCACCAGGGCCCGCCGCCCGGCGGCGCCGGTGCCGGCCAACCGGTCGAAGAGCCGGTCGAGGTACGCGTCGATCGGAGAGTCGTTCATGCCGGTGCTCCCTGGGCCGGTGCGAGGATCGCGGCGACGCCGCGCACGAGGGCCTGCCATTCGGACTGCTTCGCCGCCAGCGCCGCGCGGCCCTGGTCGGTCAGCTCGTAGCACCGGCGGCGGCGGCCGGTGTCGTCGTTCCACGCGCTGGCCACCAGGCCGGCGCGTTCCAGCCGGTGCAGCGCGGGGTAGACGGTGCCCTCCGGCAGGTCGAAGGTGCCCTCCGAGCGGTCCCGCAGGGCCTGGATCAGGGCGTAGCCGTGCGTCGGCCCGGTCTGCCGCAGGGCGGCCAGGATCAGCAGGTCCAGGTGCCCGCGCAGGTCCATGCTCATACCAAGGCACGCTAGGCCTAGCCTTTCTAGGCGTCAAGGGGTTTCGCCCCCGATGGCAGTGGAATCGAGGGTTCCTATTGCCGTGGTCGTCCAAGGGGGACAGGATGACCACACGCGCGCCGGAAACCTCCGCGTAACCTGCGCGCCGCTGGTCTCTGTCACGAGGAAGTGGGAGTCAGTCATGAGCGACGTGTCGACGGCGCTGGGTGTGCGCCTCTATCCCGACCTGGTCGAACGGGGCGGGCTGGCGTCCGGGCTCACCGCGTGCGCCGCCCAGCACCAGCTCGACGTCGGCCGCGTCTCCGCCCCCGAGCAGGGCAGGAGCCGTTTCACCTGCGCAGAGCTGACCTCCGAGCACGGGACCGTCTGCGTCGGACTCGGCTCGCAGGCCCGGTACTTCATGATCGACATCCGGGTGGCGGGGGAGGTCCGGGCCCGCGGCGACGCCACCGACCTGCTGCCGGTCGTCCAGGTGGCCGCCGCCTGGCGGGCCGGCGCCACCCTCGCCGACCTCACCGCCCGCTTCCCCTTCATGGAGCGGATGACGGTCCGCCCGTCGGTCGGTCAGGTCCAGTAGCGGACGCGGAAAGCCGGCAGCGGGCCGGCCAGCTCCCGCTCAGACCGCCGATCCAACGTGCCCCCGGTTCCGCGTCGTACCCCGGTCGCAGCGTGCCGGCAGGAGCGCCGCCGCGACGAAGGGATCACGCCATGCTGCGGGGGGACTCGCCTGCTGGCCGCCGGAGCCGTGGTGCACGATCCGCCGCGCGAACGGGGCCGCCCCTCCGGCGGCGTCGGCGGCGTACCCCGGAAGAGTTAATCGGTTGCCGGCCCCCGGGGCCGGCTGCTGCAATCCGACCAAGAACGCCCGAGCAGAGGAGCCAGGCAATGCGCGCAGCGTCCATGTCCAACCAGAAGGGAATCGCCACCTACCCAGAGGACATGACGCTGCGTGAAAACGTTGAACTTGGGAATCCTGGCACATGTCGACGCCGGTAAGACGAGCCTGACGGAGCGGCTGCTGCACAGCGCCGGCGTCATCGACGAGCTCGGCAGCGTCGACGACGGCAGCACCCGCACCGACACGATGACGCTGGAACGGCAGCGCGGCATCACCATCCGTTCGGCCGTGGTCTCGTTCGTGGTCGACGGGGTCACCGTCAACCTGATCGACACCCCCGGCCACCCCGACTTCATCGCCGAGGTGGAACGGGTGCTCGGTGTGCTCGACGGCGCGGTGCTGGTGGTCTCCGCGGTCGAGGGCGTCCAGGCTCAGACCCGGGTGTTGATGCGGACGCTGCAGCGGCTGGGCATCCCCACCCTGATCTTCGTCAACAAGGTCGACCGCGCCGGCGCCGACCCGGAACGGGTGCTGCGCCAGATCGCCGAGAAGCTCACCCCGGCCATCATCGCCACCGGACGGGTCGACGCCCCCGGCACCGCGGCCGCCCGCTGCCTTCCCTTCGACCCCGACGACCCGGATCACGCCGAGCGCCTCGTCGACCTGCTCTCCGCGCACGACGACGCGCTGCTCGCCGCGTACGTCGCGGACGAGCGTGCGGTCACCGGGCGTCGGCTGCGCGCGGCGCTCGCCGCGCAGACCGGGCGGGCGCGGGTGCATCCGGTCTTCGCCGGCTCGGCGATCACCGGGGCCGGTGTCGAGGCGCTCATCGCCGGCCTCGTCGAGCTGCTGCCGGCGGCTGAGGGCGACGAGGACATCCCGCTGCGCGGCACGGTCTTCAAGGTCGAGCGTGGACCGGCCGGCGAGAAGATCGCGTACGCCCGGATCTTCGCCGGCACCCTCCGGGTCCGCGACCGGGTCCCGTTCCAGCGGGATGCGGACGCGAAGATCACCGCGATCAGCGTCTTCGCCGACGGCGTGGCCGTGCCGGTCCCGGTGGTGGGCGCCGGCCGGATCGCCCGGCTGTGGGGCCTGGCCGATGTCCGGATCGGCGACTTCCTCGGCACGCCGCCGGACCGGCCGGCCGGCCGCCACCACTTCGCCCCGCCGACCCTGGAGACGGTGGTGGTGCCGTGCCGGGCCGCCGACCGGGCGGCCCTGCACACCGCCCTCGCCCAGCTCGCCGAGCAGGATCCGTTGATCAACCTGCGGCAGGACGACGTCCGGCAGGAGATCGCCGTGTCGCTCTACGGCGAGGTCCAGAAGGAGGTCATCCAGGCCACCCTTGCGGACGAGTACGGCGTGCGGGTCGACTGCCGGGAGACCACCACCGTCTGCGTGGAACGCGTCGTCGGGGTGGGGACCGCCGTCGAGTGGATCGGCAAGGAGCCGAATCCGTTCCTCGGCACGGTCGGGCTGCTGATCGAGCCGGGCCCGGTCGACAGCGGGGTGGAGTTCCGCCTCGGCATAGAACTTGGCTCGATGCCGCTGGCCTTCCTCAAGGCCATCGAGGAGACGGTCCGGGAGACCCTGCGGCAGGGCCTGCGCGGCTGGGAGGTGATCGACTGCGTGATCACCCTGACCCATGGCGGGTACTGGGCCCGGCAGAGCCACTCGCACGGCGTGTTCGACAAGAGCATGTCCAGCACCGCCGGGGACTTCCGCAACCTGACCCCGCTGGTGCTGATGGCGGCGCTCACCCGGGCCGGCACCCGGGTGCACGAGCCGATGCACCGGTTCCGCCTGGACGTGCCGGCGGATCTGTTCGGCGCGGTGCTGCCGGTACTGGCCGGACTCGACGCGGTGCCCCGCGGCTCCACGGTGCGCGGCAGGTCGTACCTGGTGGAGGGGGAGGTGCCGGCCGGCCGGGTGCACGCGCTGGGGCAGCGCCTGCCGTCGCTGACCCGGGGCGAGGGGATGCTGGAGTCGGAGTTCGACCACTACCGGCCGGTGCGCGGGCCGGCGCCGGGCCGACCCCGCTGGGATCACAACCCGCTCAACCGCAAGGACTACCTGCTGGCGGTCGCGCGCCGGGTCACCGGAGCGGTCCAGGACCGATGATCCGCCGGGGACCGCTCCGGCCGGCGGTCACCGGCCGGTGACCTCCGGCGGAGTCCGTCCCGGGCCTGCGGCGACGACCGGACCGGGCCGCGTCGGGGGCTCGGTGGAGACGAGGGGGCGCAGCGCGGTACGACCCGTCGCCGTGACGAGCCTGGTGGTGAGCGGGCGGGCGAGCAGCACGACGACCACCGCGACCACCGCGCCGAGGACCAGGCCGGCGAGGACGTCGTGCGGGTAGTGCGCGGCGATGTAGATCCGGGCGAAGCCCATGGCCAGGGCAGCGACCGCGGTGACCAGGCCGAGCCGTCGGGACACGAACCACAGGCCGGCGACCGCCGCGCCCGCCAGCACCGAGTGGTCGGAGGGGAACGAGAAGTCGGTGCTGCGGGTGGCGAGCACGAGGATGCCCGGGTGGCTGGTGTACGGGCGGGCCTCGTGGAACGCCGACACGAACGGCTGGTTCACCGCCACCGCCAGCAGGGTGGCCACCGGGACCAGCACGGCCGCCGCCACCCGCGCCGGGTCGTTCGTGCCCCGGGCGTACCACCAGCCCGCCAGCATGAGCGCCGCGAAGAGCAACACGCCGTACGCGGCATAGCCGGTCACCGCGGCGTGCAGCCACGGGGTGGCCATCGCGAACCGGTTGACCTCGTCGAACAGTCCGACGTCCATCGCGCTCCCCGTCGTCGAGTGGCACCTACAATGTTTGTAGTTCAGAGCTTACTACTACAAGGGTTGTAGTTGATGGGGGACGGGTGGAGAGCAGACGCCGCCGGCACGGCGACCTGGAACACGAGATCCTGGCGGTGCTCGCCGCCGCCGACGCGCCGCTCACCCCGGCGACCGTCCGGGAGCGCCTCGCCGCCGGGCTCGCCTACAACACCGTCACCACGGTGCTGGCCCGCCTGCACGACAAGGGCCGGGTCACCCGCCACCCGTCCGGCCGCGCCTACGCCTACCAGGCGGTAAGCGACCGCGCCCAGGTGACCGCCCACCAGATGCGCCGGCTGCTCGACGACGACGACACCGACCGCTCGGCCGTCCTGACCCGCTTCGTCGGCTCGCTCACGCCCGAGGACGAAGCGCTGCTGGTCGCCCTGCTCCAACGAACCGAACCGGACTCATGATCATCGCCCTGGGGCTGGTGCTGACGTCCGCCGTGGCCTACGCCTGCTGCGGGCCATGGCTGAGCCGTACCCTCCGACCGGCCCTCGCCGTGCGGCTCCTCGCGCCCACCGGCCTCCTCGTCACCGCGGCGCTCTGGTTCGCCGCCGCGGTCGCCGCCGCCACCTGGATCGGACAGGACGCCGAGATCGCCGCGGTCGGCGCCTGGTCGGCCCAGGCGCTGCGGTCGCAGGCTCCCGTGCCCTGGCCGGTCTCGGCCACCGCCCTGCTCGCCCTCGCCGCCGCGGCGGCCCGCACCGCGATCTTCCTCCTTCATCGGACCCGGGCGATGCGCGCCGCGCACCGCGACTGCGGCCGACTGGGCGAACCCGGCTCCCTGGTGGTGCTCGACACCGACACTCCCGACGCCTTCACCACCCCCGAGGCCACCGGCCGCATCGTGGTCACCCGCGGCATGCTGCACGCCCTCGCCCCCGACGAACGCGCCGCCCTGCTCGCCCACGAGGGATCTCACCTGTCCCACCGGCACGCCTGGTGGATCACCGCGGTCGACCTGGCGGCCACGGCCAACCCGTCACTCGCCCCCACCGCCCGGACGCTGCGCAACGCCGTCGAGCGGTGGGCCGACGAGGACGCCGCCGCCCGACTGGGGGACCGGCGGCTGGTCGCCCGCGCCCTGGCCCGCGCCGCCCTGGCCCGACGGCGCCACCCCGGCGACCTCCTGCCCGCCGCGACCGGGGGCGACGTCCCGGACCGGGTGCGGGCCCTGCTCGACCCGCCCACCCCGCGACGTGGCCCGGCCGTCGCCGTGCTCGCCCTGGTCCTCGCCGCGCTGACCCTGGGCGCCGCAACCGTCCAGCACCAGGGCGAACGCGTCTTCGAACGCGCGGAGCTCGGTCACTCGCAGCGGGGGTAGCGGGCCCGCACCGCGTCGACGCACGTGTCCCGCGAGGTCGGCCCGCCGAAGCGGAGCCGGTCGTAGCCGGTGAACGCCGGCTCCAGCGCGTCCAGCTCGTCGACCAGCGCGTGCAGCCGCGCCGACCAGGCCGCCGACCCGGCATCCGGCTCGTCCAACGCGGACCGGATCGCCGCCGTCAGCTCGTCCTTCCGCTTGATCGTTTCCGGGGTGACCGAGCGCAGGCAGACGTACCGGCCGCTGACGTAGGCGTCCCACTCGGCCGCGCCGGTCGCCGGGTCGGCCCAGTGCGCGGTGAACCAGGCCGCCAGGCGTTCCGGGCCGCCCGCTCGCTCGGCCAGCGCGAACAGGTCCGCGGGAACCATCTCCGCGTCGTCCGAGCGCAGGTAGGCCGGCAGCGGCAGCCGCCGGTCCAGCATCAGCCGGCGTACGTCGTCCGGGTCCCGACCGGTCGCCGCGCACAGCTCCGCCAGGACCACGAACTGCTTGCTGACGTACGCGTCGTCCGCCGCCGTCATCGGATGGGCCCCGTTGACCTCGCGGAACCGCTCGGCCAGCCGCTTCCTGAGCTCCACGCTTTCCTTCCGGTCAACGGACCGGTCTCCGCGCGGTCGTCACCGGCACGGTAGCCGCCGGACGGTTCGGCCCGCACCGAACCGTCACCGGTCGTCGAGCCGGGCGAGCGCGCTGCCGACCAGCTCGTCGGCGGCCGCCTGCCACCCGGCCCGGTCGGCGGGGGAGTCCCGTCGCCGACGCCATCGTCGTCGCGGCTCGGCACGGGGCGTCGCGATCAGCTCGAACAGCCCCGGTTCCCGGTACACGGGGACCGGAGGGTCGACCTCCGGATCGTCCGGCGGTCGCGCGTACCGCAGGAGGGTGTTCGCCGCGTGGTACCGCACCAGGTACTCGCTGTCGCAGACGGCCCGGCCGAGCGCGTGGACAAGGTCCGCGGTGGGCGCGAAGCGGGCCAGCGCGATCGCGGCATCCATCCGGTCGGTCCAGTGCCGCGCGCCGAGGACCGCCACGATCGCCGCCGCCCACGACTCCTCGCCGGTCAACCGGTGCAGGGCGGTGGCGACGCTGACCAGAAAGGTGTTCGACGCGGTGGGAACGGCGGCGCGCAGCAGCTCCCGAGCCCGAACCGGCGCGAACCCGGCCTCGCCGAGCACCGCCAGGGACTCCGCGGCGACCGGGTCCCGGTCGTCTAGGCCGGCCGCCAGCATCCGCTCCACCATGACGGGATCAGCCCGCGCCGCCCGCAGCAGCCTGGAGAACTCCGGCCCGTCGTGCCACACCAGGTACGGGTCGCCGAACACCGTCCGCCGCCACGCGTGCCATTCGTCCACCGTGGCCCGCCGTGGCGCCTCGTCGGAGGTCATGTCCGCATCGTGCACCCCGGCGGCGACCGCCGCAGTCCTCAACTCTGCGGGGGCGGACAACACCGGTTCAAGCCCACCCCTCGTCTCCGGGTCCGAATGCCACCAGACGCCGCCGGGCGTCCGCCAGGCCCTTGTCGTTCTCGGCGGGTCCATCGATGCCGGTGCGGTCGTCCGCGACGATCCGCCGCGCGAAGTAGTCCGCCTGGACCGCCCACCGGAATCGCAGCATCGGCCGCAGGCCCCGGTCCACCTCGGCGCGGTCGAGCGCGCCTCCGCGCAGGTACGCCTCGACCAGCTCGCCGCCGCGATCCGGCCCGCCGACGTACATCACGGCCGAGGCCAGGTCGTACAGCAGCGGACCGGTCAGCGCGACGCTCCAGTCGATCACCCCGCACACGCTCGCCGTGCCATCCCACCGGAACGCCTCCGGCGCCGGATCGGTGTGGAGCAGACCCCACGACAGCGTTTCCGGCGCCAACTCATCCAGCTCGCGCACCGCCGCGGTCACCGCCGGACGGACCCAGTCGCGTACCCCCAGGTGGCCCGCCGTGGGGTCGACCCAGTGGAACCGTTCCGCGTCGCGGACCCGGACCGTCGCGAGCGCCCGATGGACCCGGCCGAGAGTCGACCCGATGACCTGCTGCTCCACTCGACCCTCGCCGGTCAGCGCCACCCCCGGGCGTGATGGCTGAGCTGCGCGTCACCGAGCTGCCAGTGCCGTTCCAGCCAGGACCGCACCGTCGCCTCGGGGACCATGGCCGCAGTCAACCAGCCGCACGCCGGCATCGACCAGCCGAATATCAATTGCGGTCACCGTGCACTGGACTTACCGTCAACGGGCAACGTCAACCGGATCAACCCAGGGAGTACGCCGTGTCGCAGCGCACCCGCACCGAAGCCCCGCGGCCCATGCCGCGCGGTGGTGCCCCGCTGCCCACCGGCGAGCGTGGCCTGGGCCGCTGCCGGCGGCAGCGGTGGCAATCGGGGTGGCGGCGCGACTAGCGCCAGCGCGACACGCGCAGCCGCCCGCCCCGCGAAGGGACCGGGCGGCTTTTTCGTCACCCACTCCCGCTCAGGGGCGTAGCTCAACCCGGCAGAGCACCGGATTCCAAACCCGACGGTTGCAGGTTCGAATCCTGCCGCCCCTGCTTGCCCTGTCCCGGCCCCGGTCGGCGACGCCGCACCTTCTCAACTCCACAGTGGATGGCATGAGCACGAGCCCGGCCGGCGCCCCGACGCGCCGGCCGGGGCGACACATCCGGGACGGTTCCCCGTCCCACGGGCCGTTGGAGCAATTGGCAGCTCACCCGGTTCTCAGCCGGGCGGTTACGGGTTCGAGTCCCGTACGGCCTACGTCCGTCCCAGCCGGGACGACCACGCGGTTGTAGCGCAGTCAGGCAGCGCGTCACCTCGCCATGGTGAAGATCGCCGGTTCGAATCCGGCCAGCCGCTCGAACACCCCCGACACGAGGAGACGACGATGGGTTTCACCCCGCTGGCCGGCACCCGGGCCCCGGTCCGGGTCTGGACCGACCCGTACGGCATCGAGCCGCAGGCCGCGCAGCAGCTGCGCAACATCGGCGCACTGCCCTGGGTGCAGGGCGTCGCCGTCATGCCGGACGTGCACTTCGGCAAGGGCGCCACCGTCGGGTCGGTCATCGCGATGCGGCGGGCCGTCTCGCCGGCCGCGGTCGGCGTCGACATCGGTTGCGGCATGTCCGCCGTGCGGACCTCGCTCACCGCGGCCGACCTGCCCGACGACCTCGCTCCGCTGCGTTCGGCCATCGAGGCGACCATCCCGGTCGGGTTCGCCAAGCGCGACGACCCGGTCGACCCGCGCCGGGTCCGGGGTCTGGCGCACGCGGGCTGGGACGCGTTCTGGCGGCGCTTCGGTGAGCTGGACCGGAAGGTGGCGCAGCTGGAGCACCGGGCCCAGCACCAGATGGGCACCCTTGGCGGCGGCAACCACTTCGTCGAGGTCTGCGTCGAGCAGGGCGGTCCGGACGACGGGCAGGTCTGGCTGATGCTGCACTCCGGTTCCCGCAACATCGGCAAGGAGCTGGCCGAGCGGCACATGGCGGTGGCCCGCGGGCTGCCGCACAACGTCGACCTGCCCGACCGGGACCTCGCGGTGTTCCTCGCCGGCACGCCGGAGATGGACGCCTACCGCCGGGACCTCTTCTGGGCCCAGGAGTACGCCCGGCGCAACCGGGAGGTCATGCTCGCTCTGCTCTGCGGGGTGGTCCGGGACGAGTTTCCGCACGTCTCGTACGGCGAGCCGATCTCTTGTCATCACAACTACGTGGCGGAGGAGACGTACGACGGGGTGGACGTGCTGGTGACCCGGAAGGGCGCGATCCGCGCCGGCCGGGGGGACCTGGGCATCATCCCGGGGTCGATGGGCACCGGCTCGTACATCGTGCGCGGCAAGGGCAACCCGGACGCGTACTGCTCGGCCTCGCACGGGGCCGGGCGGCGGATGTCGCGGGGTCAGGCGAAGCGGACGTACAGCACGGCGGACCTGGTCCGGCAGACCGCCGGCGTGGAGTGCCGCAAGGACGCCGGGGTGGTCGACGAGATCCCCGGCGCGTACAAGGACATCACCAAGGTGATGGCGCAGCAGGACGACCTGGTCGAGGTGGTCGCGCACCTCAAGCAGGTGGTCTGCGTGAAGGGTTAGACCGACCGGCGTCCGAGGGGGGCGCCGGTCGTACGCCCCGGTGGCTCAGCGGAGAGAGCGCCGCTCTACGAAAGCGGAGAGCCCAGGTTCGAATCCTGGTCGGGGCACGGTCCGCATCCGCGACGGCGGAGCGGAACCCTTGCGAGCTGGTGCAGTCGGCAGCACACCCGTCTCTGACACGGGAGAGGGAAGTTCGAGTCTTCCGCTCGCAGCGAGCGCTCGCAGCCGGGGCGCTGGTTCCAACCACCCGATCGTGTGCCCGAGGTTCGAGCCCGGCCACGATCTCGACCTGCCGTTCACACCTGGCGGGAAGCGCGGCGCGGCCGCCGGCCACCATCCTGCGATGGTGACCGGCGGCCGCGCCGTCGTGTGTGTCGTCAGCCCATGTGCACGGCGTTGGCTGTGGCCAGGTGCTCCTTGCGGACCTTGATCAGCAGCAGGGTGGCCAGCCCGGAGAGCACGATCAGCCCGACGCCCCAGGCGAACGCCACGGTGTAGCCGTGCACCAGCGCCTTGACCTGGTTCATCGGGTCGGGGATCCGGCCGACCAGGTACGCGGTGACCGCGCTGGTGTACATGGTGTTCAGCAGGGCGGTGCCGAGCGATCCGCCGACCTGCTGGGTGGCGTTGAGAGTGGCGCTGGCAGCGCCCGCGTCGTGCTCGGGCACCCCGACCAGGGCGAGGCTGGACAGCGGCACGAAGGTGAAGCCGAGGCCCATGCCGAGGACGACCTGCGACGGCAGCAGGTGCGTGACGAACGAGGTGTCCACGCCGATCTGGGTCAGCGAGAGCATCGCCCCGGCGGCGAGCACCGCGCCGGCCACCATCAGCGGCTTCGCGCCGACGCGGGGCAGCAACTGGCTGGCCACGCCCGCGGCGAGCAGGACGCCGGCGGTGACCGGTAGCGAGGCGAGGCCCGCCTTGACCGGCGTGTACCGCAGCACCACCTGGAAGTAGAAGGTCAGGAAGAGGAATGCGCCGAACAGTCCGGCGCCGATCAGGGTGGAGGCGATGTACGCCCCGCCCCGGTTGCGGTCGAGCAGGATGCGCAGCGGCAGCAGCGGGTGGCTGGAGCGCAGCTCGATCAGCACGAACGCGGCGAGCAGCACCAGCCCGGCGGCGATGAAACCGACGGTGGCGGCGGCGTCCCAGCCGTCCTCGGCGGCCCTGGTGAAGCCGTACACGAGGGAGACCAGCCCGGCGGTGACCACGACGGCGCCCGGAATGTCGTAGCGGGTGTCGCCGTGGGCGCGGCTCTCCGGGACCAGCGGGATCGCGGCGAGCAGGGCGACGGCGGCGATCGGGATGTTCACCAGCAGGCACCAGCGCCAGTTGGCGTACTCGGTGAGCACGCCGCCGAGGACGAGGCCGACGGCGGAGCCGCCGCCGGCGATGGCGCCGTACACGGCGAACGCCTTGGCGCGCTCCTTCGCCTCGGTGAAGAGCACGGTGAGCAGGGCCAGGGAGGCCGGGGCGAGCAGCGCGCCGAAGGCGCCCTGCAGGGCGCGGGCGGCGAAGAGCAGACCGCCGGTGGTGGCGAGGCCGCCGATGGCGGAGGCGAGCGCGAAGCCGACCATGCCCACTCCGAAGGTGCGCTTGCGTCCCCAGTAGTCGGCGATCCGGCCGCCGAGCAGGAGCAGACCGCCGAAGGTGAGGGTGTAGGCGGTGACCACCCACTGCCGGTCGGCGTCGGAAATGCCGAGGCTGAGCTGGGCCTGCGGGAGGGCGATGTTCACGATGGTGGCGTCGAGCACGACCATCAGCTGGGAGATCGCGATGACCGCGAGCGCCAGCCAGCGCCGCGGGTGGGCAGCCGGCGTCACGGCGTCGGGTGCGCCGGGCGCGGTCAGGGTGTTGCCGGGCATGGTGAGGGGCCTTTCATGTGGCGGGAGCCGTGCGTTGCGGTTGACGGGCGTAACACCGCGTCGTGACGGGTGCCGGTGTGGGGCGGTCAGGCGGAGCGGTGGCGGAGCACCGGGATGAGGACCTGGTCGACGAGCTGGGTGAGGAACGCGTCGTCCGCGGGGAGACCGTGGGTGAGGATCCGGGACATCACCATGGCCGGGGCGAGGTCGTGGAAGAGGTGCCGTTCGCCGGCCTCGGCGGGGATCTCGCCGCGGGCGGCCGCGCGGACCACCACGGCGACGGTGCCGACTTGGCCGGCCGGCAGCACGTGCTGCCGGACGAGCTGGGCGAGCTCGGGGCTGGTCCGCATCGCGAATGTCAACGCCTGCATGAGGGCGCCGTCGGCGGTGCAGATCGCGGCGGTGGCGCGGAGCAGCTCCAGCAGGTCACCGCGGAGCGAGCCGGTGTCGGCGGGGGTGTGCACGGCGACCTGCCGGTGTCGCAGCGCGGCGGCCACCAGTTCCGCCTTGCCCGGCCAGTGCCGGTAGATGGTGGCCTTGCTGACGTGGGCCCGGACGGCGACGGCGTCGATCGTCATCCGGTCGTAGCCGACCTCACGGAGCAGGTCAAGGACGGTGGCCATCAACTCCGGGTTCCGGTCGGCCTGGTCGAGGCCGCCCCGCTGTTCCCCCCGCACATAACCCTCCCCGCGAAACGATGCCGTACTGACCTTAACCGCTTGGCCGCAGCTACCGGCTGACATATGAGCTACGTCGCAGCAGCTGACGAAACGATGTCGTTTCGCAGGGGTTCATCGAGGGCTCACCGGCCGTGCCGATGGACGCGTCTGGGCCACAGCCGGCACCCGACTTCGCTACCGTCGGGGCGTGGATGAGGTGACCGTGCGCCTGCGTGGCGGGCCATACAACGGGCAGACCGTCGGCTGGGACGTGCCGGACGCGGACGACCCGCCGATGTCGTACGAGCTGAAGCTCCACGGGCCACACGAGGCCACGGAGACCTTCGAATACCGCCGGGCGGAGCGCGCGCCGGAGGACGCGGCCGAGGACTGGATCTACCAGGCGCCCGACGTCGGAACGCGCTAGGAGAGCGGTCGTGACGTGAGCGAGGCGCTGGAGGACGGCGACATCTACTTCCTCTACCGGCCCCGGGTGGGCGAGCAGCACGTGGACTCGCTCGGCGAGGTGCAGCGGCTGCTGGTGGTGTTGCACCCGTGGCACGGACGACGGCGTCTGCGGCTGCTCGTCGTGGGCCGCAAGCGCCTACCCGAGATCGACGAGCACGACCGCTTCTGGGCGTTCGTCGACGCCGTGGTGAGCCGGCCTGAGGAGCTCTACGAGGCGCTCAGACCGCACCGGTACGGGACGAAGACGCGTGGTGAGCGGTTCCAACCACCGGCTCGGCCGGCGGCCGAGGGCGCGTACTGCATCACCCGGCACGACGACCACACTCATCTGGCGTACCAGCTCGAGCTGCCCCGCCGTCCCGGTCCGCCGCAGCACGAGCTCCGGATCGAACCGGAGGCGAGCTACGTCATCACGGTGAAGAATCCGCGGGCGCCGTCGCCGCCGGGGGTCGGTCTGCCCGGCCCCGGTCGGCCGGAGCTCCCCGCTGACCTGCAGGAGCGCTTCCGCACCCGCCGGTTCGCGCCGCTGGATCCGCCCCGGTTCCTCGATCATCGGGGTGTGGAGCTGGTGCTGATCGGGGCGGCCCACGACGCGTCGGCGGAGCTCGGGATCGACCTCGACGCCGAGGTCGAGCGGGCGGCCCGGAACACGATCTTCGAGGATCTGCGCATCGGGCGCGCGGAGCGGCCGGAAGCTCCGCTGTTCACCGCCCAGTGGCGGTGACGGCGCCCCCAGATCTCACGTGTCGGCGACGAGGACGACGGGGACCGCCACCACGTTGACCCGGCTGCCGTCGCGCGGGGAGACCTCGTACACCTCGACGGTGCCGGGACCGGTGACGGCCACCCGGTAGCCGACGGTGGCCCGGTAGTCGCCCCGGCAGCCGGAGCCGCAGGCCGCCGTGGTGAACGAGGTGCCGACCTCCCGGCCGGCCGCGTCCAGGACCCGGAGGCTGACCGTCGCCTCGAAGACCTCCGCGCTCCCGGTCACCGTCACCGGGCTGGTGACCCGGTCGCCGATCGCCGGGCCAGTCACCACGATCGGCGGCAGCAGGTCGGCGTAGTCACCCCGCCCGGTAGGCGCGGCGTCGGCGAACGCCACCCGGCGCACGGTGGGGAACTGGGTCAGCGTCCAGACGACCTGGGCCCGGCGGAGCCGGACGGCCGCCGCGCCGCCGTCGCCGAAACCGGCCGCCGGGGCCAGCGTGGCCAGACCGTCGACGATGCGGACCACCTGGAGGCCGGACGGCACCCGCGTGGTCAGGCCGGCCGCCGCCTCGGCGCGGGACGGTCCGGCGGCGAGTTCGGTGAGCGCCAGCCGGGACGTGGCCACGGTGGCCGGGAGCGTACGCCGGGTCGGCGTCAGCCTGCCGTCCCGGGTGAACCAGAGCTGCACGGTGATCGTCCCGCCACGGCCCGGCTGGTCGGGCACCATCGGGGCTGTCGTGGTGGGGGAGGCCGGCGGGGGAGGCCGGCGCGGCGTGGTGGTGGCCGGTGTGGTGACGCGCGGCGCGGGGGTGGCGCCGGTGGTCGGGGGTGCGCCGGCCGGCGCCGGCCCGAGCGTGCCCGTCCGGGCCGGGGCGCAGCCGGCGGCGAGCACGAGGATCGCCGCGAGCGGAACGAGCAGGCGTCTCACCGGTCGCCCTCCTGAGATCGAACGGGCAGGTCGAGGCGGAACCGGGTGCCCCGGCCGATCTCGCTTCGCACGTCCAGCCGCCCGCCGAGCAGCCGGGCGTTCTCCCGGGCGATGGCCAGGCCCAGCCCGCTGCCCGGGCCGGTGCGGGACGGGTCGACCTTGTAGAACCGGTCGAACACGTACGGCAGATGCGCGGCGGGGATGCCCGGCCCCTGGTCGCTGACCTCGACGGTGACCGACCCGTCGGCGCGCCGTACCTCGGCCCGGATCGCGCCGCCGCCGTGCTCGACCGCGTTGGCGACCAGGTTCGCCAGCACCCGCTCCAGGCGGCGCGGGTCGGTGTCGACCGGCGTCGCGTCCCCGGCCACGGTCACCCGGCCGGTCCAGCCGCGGGCGTCGACCAGGCCGCCCAGCAGCGCGACGACGTCCACCGGCCGCACCGACAGGGCCTCCCGCCCGGCGTCCAGCCGGGAGATCTCCATCAGCTCCTCGACCAGCCGCCGCAGCCGGACCACGTCGGTGACGAGCAACTCGGCGGCCCGGCGGGCGTCGGCGGGCAGCGCGTCCAACTGCTCGGCGAGCAGCGATGCCGCCGCCACCAGTGCGGTCACCGGCGTACGCAGCTCGTGCGCGACGTCGGCAGTGAACCGCCGCTCCCGGGCCCGGGCCCGGGACAGCGCCTCGATCTTCGTCTCCAGTGCCTCGGCCATCTCGTTGAACGACGCGGCCCAGGCGCTGAACTCGTCCCGACCGCGCACCGGCAGCCGGGTGTCCAGCAGGCCCTCGGCGACCGCCCGGGCCGCCCGGCTGGCCCGCCCCACCGGCTCCAGGGTCCGCCGGGCCAGGGCGTTGCCCACCCCGGCGGCGAGCAGCAGCACCGCCGCGCAGCCCACCAGCAACGCCGTCCGGAGCTGGCGCAGGCCGTCGACCAGGTCGTCCTCCACGGTCACCACGTACAGCTCGGCGGTGGAGCCGGGGATCCGGCCACCCACCACGAGCAGGTGCGGCCGGGCGCCGTCGGGGGAGCGCTGGTAGCCGAGCTGCCCGGCGGCGACGGCGGTCCGCAGGTCCCGCCCTGGTGTCGGCGCGTAGCGCGGGTTCGACGCCGCGGTGTCGCCGGCGACGAGCAGGACGTGCCGTCCGTTGCCCTCGAAGCTGGCGAGCAGGTCCGCCCGGCGGGCGTCGGTCAGCGGCAGGAACTGCCCGGCCAGCACCAGCTGGTAGCGGGCGTCGGCCGCCGCGCGTTGCAGCGAGCCGTCGAACCGGGCCTGCCGCAGCATCAGGTAGGAGCCGCCGGCCAGCACCCCGGCGGAGACCCCGGCGACCAGCACGAACGCGATGACGAGCCGGCGCCGCAGGCGCCCCGGGGGTACGCGGCCGGCCATGAGCTCACCCCGTCGACAGCTTGTAGCCGGCGCCGCGGACCGTCCGGATCAGCGCCGGTTGGCCGGGGTCGTCCTCCACTTTGGCCCGCAGCCGCTGCACCGCCACGTCCACCAGCCGCGAGTCGCCGAGGTAGGCGTGCCCCCACACCCGGTCCAGCAGCAGCTCGCGGGTGAACACCTGACCGGGTCGGCGGGCCAGTTCCAGCAGCAACCGGAACTCGGTCGCGGTCAGGGTCAGTTCTCGGCCCGCCTTGCGGGCCACGAAGCGCGCCGGGTCGATCTCCAGCGGACCGGCCGTCACCGTGGTCTCCTCGACCGGGGCGACCGCCCGGCGCAGCACCGCGCGGACCCGGGCGACCAGCTCCGGCAGGTCGAACGGCTTGCGGAGGTAGTCGTCGGCGCCGCATTCCAGCCCGACCACCACATCGATGGTGTCGGTGCGCGCGGTCAGCATCAGGATCGGCACCTGGCTGGTCCGGCGGATCTCCCGGCACACCTCGAAGCCGTCCAGGCCGGGCAGCATCACGTCGAGCACGATCAGGTCGACCGGCCGGGCCCGCCAGCCGGCGAGGGCGGTCGGCCCGTCGACGGCGGTGTCCACCCGGAACCCGGCCCGGCGCAGACCGAGGGCGGTGACCTCCCGAATGGAGGCATCGTCCTCGACGACCAGCACGCGGCCCTCCATGACGACCTCAGGGTAGCCCGGCACGACGGTCCGGGACCCTGGCGCAACGGTCGGTGATGAGGGCCGGCCGGCCCTCATCACCGGAGGGGTCATGCCTGCCACTGGTGGGCGACGTCCAGCACGATCCGGCTGTGCGTGCCCGGGCCGCTGAGCACGAACACCCGGTACGGCAGTCGCGCCCGGACGCCCACGGCGAAGGTGGTGTACCCCTCGAAGCTGCCACCGAAGACCACGTCCCGCAGCGTCCGGTAGCCCAGCGCGTTCACGGCGTGGTCGCCGGTGCGGTACGGCAGGGTGGCGACGTGGCCATCGTCGTACGCCGGCGCCCGCAGGGAGACCTGCAGCAGCGCCCCGCCCGCCGTGTACGGGGACAGCGCCAGACCCTGCCCCTCGGTGTACGTCTCCCCGTATGCGACGGAGAAACCGTTCGCCGGGCCGGCGAACTCGAACACCACCCGGTCCCAGCAGGCGTGCTGGCCGGCCCGGACCTCCGCCAGCGGAGCGCTGCTCAGCGCGCCGCCCGATTTGGCCGTGCTGCCCCAGGTGATCCCGCAGTACGGCGTGGTCGCCGCAGCCGCGCCCCCGGTGCCGGCGAGCAGGCCGCCGAGCACGACGGTCAGCGCCACCAGCGCTCTCTTCAGTCTCATCGTGTCCTCCCTGTCATGTGGCGGGACCGGTGGTCCCAGCTCGACGGTCGGCGCGCCGTGCCACAGCGGCTTCGCAGCCGGGTAACCGGCAGGTAACAGTCCGCGGTGGTGCGGAAGGCCCAGGCGGCGAGGGTCAGCGGCCGGCCGCGGGCAGCGCGGCCGGGTCGGTCAGCGTCCGAACCGGCGAGGTGCCGCAGAATGATCTGATGTCCGACGGCTCCCCGCGTACCCCCTCGGTGTCCTGCGTCTTCGTCTGCCACGACGGCGCGGGCCGGTTGCTGCTGGCCCGGCGCAGCGTCGGCGCCCGCGACGAACCCGGCACCTGGGACACCGGCGCGGGCGCGCTGGAGTACGGGGAGACCTTCGAGGCCGCCGTCGCCCGCGAGGTCCGCGAGGAGTACGCGACCACGTCGCTGGAGGTCACCCTGCTCGGGGTCCGCAACGTGCTGCGCGACGACCCGCCGTCGCACTGGGTGGCGGTGGTCTTCGCGGTCCGGGTCGACCCGGCGACCGTCGCCATCGGGGAGCCGCACAAGTTCGACCGGCTCGGCTGGTACACCCGCGACGACCTGCCCACCCCGCTGCACTCGCAGCTCCCGCCGACGCTGGCGTTGCTGCCGGACCACCTGACCTGACCGCGCCGACTACCGTTACCGCATGCCGGTCACCCGACGTCGACTCCTGCGCTCCCTCGGCGCCGCCGTCGGCCTCACCGGGCTCGGCGCGGGTGGCCTCGCCCTGGTCGACGCCGAGGTGCTGCCCGGCCGGTCGGTGCTCAACCACGCGCTGGGCCGCTGCGACGCGGCGCCGCCCGACGCGCCGCGCGGGACTCCGCAGCCGCCGGTCACCGGCAGCTTCCGCTCCGCGGCGCGCCGCCGGGAGGTCGCCTTCGCCATCTCCTACCCGCCCGGGTACGCCCCTGGCGCGCAGCTCCCCGTCTGCCTGGCCCTGCACGGGTACGCGGCCGACGCCGGCACCGCCGTCGCCGCCGCCCGCTACCCGGAGTTCCTGGCCGGCGCGCTGCGCGACGGGGTGGCCCCGTTCGCCCTCGCCGCGCCGGACGGCGGCAACGGGTACTGGCATCCGCACGCTGACGACGACCCGCTCGGCATGCTGGTCGGCGAGTTCCTGCCGCTGCTCGCCGCGCGCGGCCTGCGTACCGACCGGGTCGCGGTGGCCGGCTGGTCGATGGGCGGGTACGGCGCACTGCTGGCCGCGCTGACCCACCGCGACCGGTTCCGGGCGGTGGTGGCGACCTCACCGGCGATCTTCCACTCCTACGACGACGCCTGCGGCGTCAACGCCGGCGCGTTCGACAGCGCCGACGACTGGGCCCGCTACGACGTGACGGCCCGGGCCCGGGAGTTCGCCGGGCTGCCGGTGCGGATCGCGATCGGCGCCGCCGACCCGTTCGCCCCGGCGGTCCGGACGCTGTGGGACCGGCTGCCCGAGCCGGGCGTGGTGACGATCGGCACGGGCTGTCACGACAACGACTACTGGGCCTCGGTCGCCCCCGAGCAGGTGCGGGCGATCAGCGCGGCGCTGGCCGGCTGACCGCCTCGCCGGCCGTCGACCGCCCGCACCCCGGCGGGCCGCAGACACCGTCCCCTGTGGATTTCACGCCGGGGATGGTCGATGTCCCACGGTCCGGCTGACCGACCGGGCGGACCGCACCACCACGGTCGACCTGTACGTGGATTCCGAGTTCGGCTGGCAGGTGTGCGACGACGCCTTCGGCTGACCGACGCCGCGCCGGCTGGCGCGGTGAACGAGTGGCTTCGTGGACGGGAAGCGTCACCGTAGGTGGCGTTCGGCGGCGGCGTGCCACCAGCCGGGCGGTGACGGACCGTCCACGACCGAGGTGGGCTGGTCGGGGTGCAGGCCGAGCGGCCGGAGCGCCGCACCCTCGACCTCCACCCGGTACCAGCCGTGCCACCGGCCGTCCGGGCCCGGGCCGCAGGCCAGGTCGAAGCGGATCTCATCCGGCGGGAACGGCATCCAGTCAATGCCCCGGTCGCGCAGTCAAGCCCGGAGGGCGGCCATCGGGGAGGGGCAGCCCGGCACGTTCTCATAGCCGGCCACGGTGATCCAGCGGTACATCCCCTCATCATGCCCCCCGGCGGGCGGCCGTGGGGGCGCCGACGGGAGAGCCCGTCGACGCCCCGCGTCCTCACTCCTCGGTGAGCCGGTCCGGCGCCTCCAGGGCCGCCTTCACCGCTTGGAGGAAGGCGACCGCCTCCCGGCCGTTGACCACCCGGTGGTCGTAGACGGCGCTGAGGTTGACGAACTTGCGGGCCACCACCTGGCCGGTGGCGTCCAGGGCCAGCTCGTCGTGGGTGCCGCCGATGGCCAACACGCAGGTCTGGCCGGGGAAGACGATCGGCCCGGCGAGCACCACGTCCGGCTCGGTGTGCAGGGAGACCACGATGGTGCCGCCGCCGGGGCCGCCGCCCGGCTGGCCAGCCGCCGTTCCACATCGGTACGCCGCACCACCGACTTTCCCAGGCCACGCAGCTCGGCGTCGCCGATGCCGTGCGCGGCGGCCAGCTCCCGGGCGGAGTCGGTGAGCACCGGCCCGCCGGAGTCCCCGTCCTCGGCCGGCGCGGCGGCCGCCCGACGTGGCGCTCTACGACCGGGTCACCCGGCCGCCGCGTCGGCGTCTGCCGACACCGTCGCGCCGACCGCACCTCCGACGCCGTCCGATGCGAGGCTGGACGCCAGGACGGTCGCTGGGCGACGACGACAGTGGAGGGTGCGATGGCGGAGCCACCGACGGGCGCGCAGGCGCACGGCCGCCGAGCCAACCGGCGCAGCTACCACGACGGCGTCAAGGTCAACGGGTACGTCGACGACCCGTACCACCGGATCCGCCGGGCCGTCGCGGCCCGAATGGTGGCCGACGGCGTCACCGGGCGGCTGCCGGTGCTGGAACTGGGCTGCGGCCCGCGCGGCATGCTCGACCCGGCGGACCTGCCGGCGCCGCTGGTGCTGGCGGACCTGGCGGAGACGGCGCTGCGCGACGCCCGGCGGGCCGCCGGGCCGGATGCGCTACCGGTCTGCCTGGACGCCACCCGCGGCCTGCCGTTCCGGGCGGGCAGCTTCGCCGGGCTGCTCACCGGTGAGCTGATCGAGCACGTCTACGATCCGGTGGCGCTGCTGCGCGAGTGTCACCGGGTGCTGGCGCCGGGTGGGCTGCTGGTGCTCACCACCCCCAACCTGGCCACCGTGCAGGACCGGGTCTCCTTCCTCCTCGGCCGCGCCCCGCGCCAGGTGGACCCGCTGCACCCCTACCTCTGGCTGCACATCCGGCCGTTCACCCCGTCGCTGCTGCGCCGGGTGCTCCGGCGGGCCGGATTCGTGCCGCTGGCGATCCGCTCCAACCAGGTCGGCTGGCGGCTCCCCGGTGGACGCTGGGTCACCTCCCGGCTGCTCGCCCACCTCGCGCCGGGGCTCGGCGGCTCGCTGATCTGCGCGGCCCGGCGGGCTGCCGAGCCCCCGTCACCGACGGTCGCGGGGCAACCGAACAGCGCGTGATGGTGATATTGACAAAGGGCTATCATGGGGGAACCGTCATGGACCGGGGGATGTCATGGCCCGCATTTTCACCTGGGTCGTCAACAATCTCGACGCCTTCATCGGGCTGATGCTGGCCTTGACCGTCGCCATCCTGGGGCTGACCAGCACCGTCAGCCAGGAGGTGGTCAACAGCGCCATCCTGCTGATCCTCGCCCTGCTCGCCCAGGCCATGCTGCGGGACCGGCTGCGTCGGGAGACCGCCGAGCACCAGGTGCGGCACGTGCTCGGCGACACCCGGGACCGGCTCACCGAGCTGGTGCCGCAGATGCGGGAGATCACCGGCCCGGAGGGCGCGCTGAACCGGGCCCGCGAGGCCATCGACAGCGTCTCCATGGTCCGCGTGCTCAACGGCACCGAGGTGGGGCAGGCGCTCGCCGAGGCCCGCCGGCACACCGACCGCTGGGACTTCAAGGGCGGCACCGGCACCTACACCCGGGCGGTCACCCTGCCGGAGTGCCTCGACCACGCCCGCCGGCGCAACGCCACCCTGCGCTTCGCCATCGAGATCATCGACCCGACCGACGAGGGCGTCTGCGAGCGGTACGCGCGGTTCCGGCGCAGCCTGGCGCCGAACGCACCGGGGGAGCGGTGGACCGTGGACCGCACCCGCAAGGAGTCCTTCGCCACCGTGCTGGCCGCCTGCTGGCACCTGCAACGCTCCGGCCTGCTCACCATCGACGTCCGGCTCTCGCCCCGCATGACCACCTTCCGCTACGACCTCTCGTCGAGCTGCGTCATCATCACCCAGGAGAACCCGCAGACCCCGGCCCTGCGCATCGACCGCAAGGAGCTGTACTACAACCGCTACAACATCGAGCTGCAGTCGAGCCGCGAGCAGAGCCGGCGGGTGCCGATCGAGGCCGCCGCCCAGGTCAAGCTCGACGACGAGCCGTCCGTGGAGCAGGTCCGCCGGCTGTTCACCGCGCTCGGCCTGCCGCTGCCCCGATCCTTCGGTGACCGCGACGTCGCCGACATCGTGGGCAAGGCCATCCAGCCGAGGGACCCGTACGCATGATGACCTACGCCGACCTGGAACGGGAGATCGACCGGGGCACCCGGCCGGAGCTGCTGCGCCGCTGGGTGCTGGACGTCCTCGACGACATCGCGGAGGGCCGCCGGCGGCTGCGCGCGGTACGCCACCCGCTCGGCTTCACCTGCCTGCCGGTCGACCGCACCGGCCCCGACGGGATCTGCGTGCACGCCTGGCCGGTCGATCCGCCGGCCGTCCAGCCCACCACCTCCACCATGCACTCGCACAGCTGGGACCTGCTCAGCCACGTGCTGCACGGTCGGGTGCGCAACGAACTGATTGAGGTGACCGACGCGAAAGCCGAACCGGCCTGGCGGGTGTACGAGGTGCGCAGCCGCGAGGACGTCGACGAGATGGCCGCCACCGACCGGCTGGTGACCGCGGTGACCGCCACCGTGGAGACGCACCAGGCCGGTGACTCGTACGCGCTGCGCGCCGGCGGGTTCCACACCTCCGAGGTGGACCCCGGACAGCCGGCGGTGACGGTGGCGCTGGGGCGCACCACCCCCGACGGCTGCGACCTGAGCCTCGGCGCGGTGGACGGGCGCAGCCACCGGGTGCGCCGGGACCGGTGCGACTCGGCGGAAACCGCGCGGATGGCGCGGGAGATAGCGCGACTGGTGGCACGGGGCTGACTGGCTGGAGGAGCCATGGACGTTAAGCCGGGCGGAACCGGGCCGGACCTGTGCGAGGCGCACCGGTTCGCGGTCGACGCCGCACGCGCCGCCGGGAGGTTGCTGCGCGAGGGGACGAAAGGCCGGGTGGCCGCCCGCGCCAAGGGTGCCAACGGCGACCTGGTCACCGACCTGGACCTGGCCGCCGAACGGCTGATCGTCGACCGGATCCGGGCCCGCTGGCCGGAGCACGGCGTGATCGCCGAGGAGGGCGGCGAGTACGCTCCCGACGAGGCCTGGGCGTGGCTGGTGGACCCGCTCGACGGCACCAACAACGTGGCCATCGGGCTGCCCGCCTACGTGGTCGGCATCGCGCTCTGCGAGCGCGGGTCGCCGGTGCTCGGCGTGGTGCACGACCCGGTCGCCGGCCGCACCTGGTCCGCGGTGCGCGGGCAGGGCGCGTTCGTGCACGCCGCCGGGCCGTCCGGCCGCCCACTACGGGCGCCGCACCGGCCGGTGCCGTCCGCGCCGGTCCTGGCCTGGACCCAGGGCCATGAGGTACGCCGGGACGACAGCACCGCCCGGGCGTTGAAGGTGGTGCTGGACTCCACCGCCCGCCGCGTGCTGCAACTCTGGGCGCCGCTGCTGTCCTGGGTGATGCTGGCCCGCGGCGACATCGACGGCATCGTCGGCTACCGTCCCGAGGCGGTGGACCTGCCCGCCGGGATGCTCCTCGCCGCCGAGGCCGGGATGATCGTGCGAGCCCTCGACGGTGGGTGTTTCGACGACCGGTACGGGTGTCCGGCCGAGCGGCGCAGCTTCGTCGCCGGGCCGCCGGAGAGCGTCGACCGGCTGGTCAAGCTGGTCACCGCGGCTCAGTGGATCGAGCCGCAGGTCCGCCATCTCACCCCGATCAGCCTCACCACCGTCGGCTGGTGAACCCTCTGTCACGCCGAGGAGGGCAGCGGTTCGATCCCGTTGTCGCCCTTCGTGAAGATCTGCGGGTACGAAGCCTGGTGCTGGAAGAGTCGGCGCCACGCGTGCGTCAGCAGTGGCGGATTGACCGGAGCAGTAGCTTGGGAGCGGTTGCAGCGGGCCTGGTCCTGGCCGGACCCTCGCTATCGCAAGCTCCTGGGCGGAGCTGCACGATTTGAGGAGGGTGTGGGACATGATCGGCGGAGACGACAAGGTCGGGTCATGAGGGTCGCGGTCATCGGGGCGGGCATAGTTGGCCTGGCGGTGGCCAGACAGCTGTGCCTTGAACGACCCGACTGGGACGTCGTCGTGGTGGACAAGGAGCCGGATGTCGCGCGGCACCAGACCGGCCACAACAGCGGCGTCATCCACGCGGGGATCTACTACCCGCCCGGATCGTTGAAGGCGCGACTGTGCCGGCGTGGTGTCCGGCTGCTGGAGGACTTCTGCGACGAGCAGGGCATCCCGTACGCGAGGCTGGGCAAGCTCGTGGTGGCCCTCGACGACCGCGAGTTGGTGCGGCTGCGCGACATCCGCGAACGGGCGCTGGCCAACGGCATCACCGACGTGGCGATGCTCGGCCCCGCCGGCATGAGAGACATCGAGCCGCACGTCGCCGGTGTCGCCGCGCTGCACTCGCCGTCGACGGCCGTCGTGGACTTCGTGGCCGTAGCGCGTTCGCTCGCGGACGACCTGCGTCGGCGCGGCGGCACGGTCCGCCTGTCGTCAGAGGTGACGGCCATGCGGGAGACCGCGTCGGGGGTGGTTCTGGAAACGACGTCCGGTGAGATCATGGCTGACCGCGCCATCGTGTGCGCGGGCCTGCAGTCCAGCCGGATGGCCGCGCTCGCCGGCGACGACGACGATCCGAGGATCGTGCCGTTCCGCGGCGAGTACTACCGTCTCACCGAGCGAAGCTCCGGGCTGGTGCGGGGGTTGGTGTACCCGGTTCCCGACCCGCGGTACCCGTTTCTCGGCATCCACCTGACCCGGCGCATCAACGGGTCGGTGGACGTCGGCCCCAACGCGGTGCTCGCCTTCGCGCTGCAGGGGTACCGGCGCACGGACGCCTCCCTGCGCGATCTCGCCGAGGTGCTCGGCTGGAGCGGGTTCCGCCGTATGGCGCGGCAGCACTGGCGCACCGGGGCACGGGAAATGCTCGGATCCCTGAGCCGGCGGTACTTCCTCGAGCAGGCGAGACGCTACCTGCCTGAGCTCGCGCGCCGGGATCTCGTGGCCGCGCCCGCCGGGGTCCGCGCCCAGGCCCTGCGCCGCGACGGGTCACTCGTGGACGACTTCTGCATCACGACGCGGCAGCGCGTGACGCTGGTCCGCAACGCCCCGTCACCCGCGGCGACATCATCGCTCGCCATCGCTGAGCACATCTGCCATGTGGCGCTCAAGGCACCGGCGTGATGACCGCGCGCCAACCGCCTCAGCATGCCGCCGGCGCCGGTGACGAGCAGCCGGCTCATGCGGCGGCGGTCGACGCGCCGGCCGTCTTCAGCGGCTCCCACCAGGCCCGGTTGTCCCGGTACCACTGCACGGTCTGCGCCAGGCCGTGCTCGAGGTCGATGCTCGGCGCGTACCCGAGTTCGGCGCTGATCTTGCTGATGTCCAGCGAGTAGCGGCGGTCGTGGCCCTTGCGGTCGGCGACCGGCACGACCCGGTCCCAGCCGGCGTCGCAGGCCTCCAGCAGCCGGGCGGTGAGTTCCTTGTTGGTCAGCTCGGTGCCGCCGCCGATGTTGTAGACCTCGCCGGCGCGGCCCTTGTCCTGGGCCAGCGCGATGCCCCGGCAGTGGTCGTGCACGTGCAGCCAGTCCCGGACGTTGCCGCCGTCGCCGTAGAGCGGCACGGTGCCACCGTCGAGCAGGTTGGTGACGAACAGGGGGATGACCTTCTCCGGGAACTGGTAGGGCCCGTAGTTGTTGGAGCAGCGGGTGACCACCACGTCCATGCCGTGGGTGCGGTGGTAGGCCAGCGCCAGCAGGTCGGAGCCGGCCTTGGAGGCCGAGTACGGGGAGTTGGGCGACAGCGGCCAGGTCTCCGTCCAGGAGCCCTCGTCGATGGAGCCGTACACCTCGTCGGTGGAGACGTGCACGAACCGGTGCGTGCCGTGCCGCAGCGCGGCGTCGAGCAGGGTCTGGGTGCCGAGCACGTTCGTGGTCACGAACGGGGCGGCCCCGTTGATGGAGCGGTCCACATGCGACTCGGCGGCGAAGTGCACGATCACGTCGTGACCGGCCACGACCTCATCGACCAGCGCCTGGTCACAGATATCACCCTGCACGAAGCGCAGGCGCGGGTCCTCCCGCACCGGGGCGAGGTTGTTCAGGTTGCCGGAGTAGGTCAGCTTGTCCAGCACTGTGACCCAGCTCGGCTCAAGGAGCGGGTCGGTCGGACCGGTGCTTCCTGCTGCCTTCAACAGCATGCGCACGTACTCGGACCCGATGAATCCGGCTCCGCCGGTGACGAGGACCTTCACGAGTTTGGGACTCTACGCGACCTTTGCTCAGGTTCCCGTCGCATCGGCGACAACAGCCTCGCCTGCCCGCTCGGCCGGTGACCTGTCGGCGCGGTTCCCGCGTCGCCGGCGGGGTTGGTGCCGGTGCGCTGGCATCACGGCACGTTCACCCTCGACGGGCGCCGGGTCCGGATCCCCACCGCGCTTCTGACACGTCCGAAAGTCGGGCGAGCCACCGCCTCTACGGCTGGCATGCGGCAACTGGACGGACCATTGTCTAACGCCGAATCGTCCGCGTGTCGGGCGGCGCGCGCCCTTTGCTTTGTCGACAATTGGACGCCGGGCCGGAAAACCGGGAACAAGGCTGGCGGAGCGGGTCTGGATTGAGCATCCTCATGCTCAGTCGGTCTCGCGCGCGATTCCTGGACGGCTTGCTTGTGGCCGCGCGGGTTTCCGCGGGTGCCGCACCATCTTGAGCCGGAAGGCAAACCGTACGGCGGGCGGCTGACCGACGGGCGAAAATGGAGGCAGAGTGAATACACTGGACCTCGCACCGGTCATCGACCTCACGGCCATCCGGAAGCCATCGACGGCGCCACCAGCGGGTTCGGTTGCGACGACGCGGAGTGGCTGGCAATCCCGGTACGTCGTCGCCCTGTGTCTTGTCGACCTCATGGTTGGACTGGCATCGGCGGCCGCCGCCCTGGGCCTTCGCTTCGGCCCGGCGACGGCCGAGCCGTATAACCGCGGCTATCTCTGGATCACCATTACGCTGCCGCTTGCCTGGATGGTCGCTCTCACCCTCAACCGAGCGTATGAACCACGTCATCTCTTCGTCGGAAATGATGAGTACGCTCGGGTATTTCGATCCGGTGTCGCCCTTGCCGCCACCTTGACGGTTGTTTCCTTTGCATTCGATTTCCGGCTCGCCCGAGGTTACGTGATCATCGCTCTGCCGCTGCTCATCGTCGCCGGCGTCGCGATGCGGTATCTTGTCCGCCAGCACCTGCATCGCTCGTGGGCACGCGGTGAACGGCTGCACCGGGTGATCCTGATCGGGCACGAGCTCGCCGTCGCAGAGATGACCAGAAGGCTGCGCCGCGAGCGCTTCCACGGACTCGGCGTGGTTGGAGCCTGCCTGCCGCAACCCCGGGCCGAGTTCGCGGAGCTGCGCCGGGCCGGTCTGCCGCCGATCCTCGGCACGTTCGAGGACGTGGCGACCGCCGTCGCGCGGGCGGGTGCGGACACCGTCGTCGTGCTCTCCTGCCCGGAGATCGCCGGAGCCGCCCTGCGGCGGTTGGGGTGGCAACTGGAACGCGATGACGTCGACCTCATCGTCGCGAGCAATCTCGTCGACGTGGCCGGCGACCGCACCACCGTCCGCCCGGTGGACGGGTTGCCGATGCTGCACGTCGAGCACCCTCGTCTGAAGGGCGGCCGGCGGTTCGTCAAGACGGTCTTCGACCGCGTCTCGGCGCTCGTGCTACTGATACTCGCCGCCCCGGTGCTGCTGGCGATCGCCCTGCTGATCCGGATGAGCCCGGGCGCCGGTGGTCCCGCGATCTTCCGCCAGGAGCGGGTGGGCAAGAACGGCCGACCGTTCGTCATCTACAAGTTCCGGACGATGTACGTGGACGCCGAAGATCGCCTGGCGGAGCTGCTCGACCGCAACGAGACCGACGGCGAGCTGTTCAAGATGCGTCACGACCCCCGAGTCACCCCGGTCGGGCGGTGGCTGCGCCGGCTGTCGCTGGACGAGATCCCGCAGCTTGTCAATGTGTTCAAGGGCGACATGTCGTTGGTCGGACCGCGGCCGCCGCTGCCCCGTGAGGTTGCCAACTATCCGTCCGACATGCGCCGGCGCCTGGTGGTCAAGCCGGGTCTGACCGGGCTGTGGCAGGTCTCCGGCCGGTCCGACCTGTCGTGGGAGGAGTCCATCCGGCTGGACCTGTCGTACGTGGAGAACTGGTCGTTGACCATGGATCTGGCGATCCTGCTCCGCACGCTGAGCGCAGTCATCCGAAGCTCCGGAGCGTACTGACGGTGCAGCCCCCCTGCCACCTGCGACAGGTGGCGCTGTCAGGACGGTCCGGATCCGTTTGGAGGAAGTCATGGGCACTGGGTCAGTCGAACTCGTTGCGGCCACCGCCCCCAAGATCACCGTCATTGGCACCGGCTACCTGGGGGCCACTCACGCGGTCTGCATGGCGGCCCTGGGCTACCAGGTTCTCGGCGTCGATGTCGACGCAGACAAGATCTCGCGCCTGACCTCGGGCGAGGTGCCGTTCTTCGAGCCCGGGCTGCCCGAGCTGCTCATCAAGGCGTTGGACTCGGGGCGGTTACGCTTCACAACCTCGTTCCAGGAGGTGGCAGATTTCGGCGACATCCACTTTGTCTGCGTGGGAACGCCGCAACGGGCCGGGTCGTTTGCGGCTGACGTCAGCTATGTTGACGCCGCAGTGACCGAACTGGCCGGGCACCTTCGGCGGCGGGCGCTGGTCGTGGGCAAGTCAACGGTGCCGGTGGGTACCGCGGCCCGTCTTGCCGAACTGATCAGGACGGTGGCGCCGGCCGGCGGCAGCGTGGAGTTGGCCTGGAATCCGGAGTTCCTCCGCGAGGGTTTCGCCATCGACGACACCATGCGCCCGGATCGGCTGGTGTTCGGCGTCTCGTCGCCGTGGGCTGAGCAGCGGTTGCGCGAGGTGTTCGCGCCCGTGATCGGCCAGGGCAGCCCGGTGATGGTGACGGATCCGCAGACCGCCGAGCTGGTGAAGGTGGCGGCCAACTCGTTCCTCGCCACGAAGATCTCGTACATCAACGCCATGGCCGAGGTCTGTGAGGCGATCGGAGCGGACGTCCATGACCTGGCCTTGGCGCTCGGCCTCGACGAGCGGATAGGCAGCCGCTTCCTTCGGCCCGGACTGGGTTTCGGCGGCGGCTGCCTGCCCAAGGACATCCGCGCATTCATGCACCGCGCCGAAGAACTGGGTGTGGGCCAGGCGGTGGCGTTCCTCCGGGAAGTTGACGGGATCAACCAGCGCCGCCGCGCGCGCACGGTGGATCTGGTACGCGAACTCGCTGGCGGTGACCTTCGCGGGGTCCGAGTGGCGGCGCTCGGTGCTGCGTTCAAGCCAGACTCCGACGACATCCGGGACGCGCCCGCTCTCGATGTCGCGAGCAGCCTGCACCAGTTGGGGGCACGGGTGCGAGTCTTCGATCCGGTTGCCCTGGACAATGCCCGCCGGGCGTATCCTGCACTCGAATACGGTCAGAGCACCTTCGATGTGGCGACGGGTGCGGACGTCGTGGTGCTGCTGACCGAGTGGTCGCAATTCCGGGAGATCGATCCGGCGGCGTTGCGTACCGTGGTGGCGCGGCGGCGTATCGTTGACGGCCGGCACGCCCTGGACCCGGCGCATTGGCGTGCGGCGGGCTGGGAGTACCGGGCCCTTGGCCGTCCGTGAGGCGGATGCGAAGCTCCCGCAGCATTGTCAATGTGCTCAAGGGCGACCTGTCGCTGGTCGGACCTCGGCCGCCGCCGCCCCGTGAGGTTGCCGATTGTCCGTCGGACCTGCGCCGGCGCCTGGTGGTCAAGCCGGGTCTGACCGGGCTCCGGCGCGTACTGGCGGCTGTGCCCTGTCATCCGAACAGTGCCATGGACCCGCCATAGGTCCAGAAATCGAGACGGCTAGCCGACACCGACCGCGGTTCAGCTTCGCCTCTGAAGAAGGCAGGATGAACGCGGCGAATGGCGCTATCCCCGGTGGAGAGTCGACTGATGCAGATCTCCGTTGTCCGTCCGAGTGAGCTCGGCCCGGCCGAGGTCGCCGAGTGGCGGCAGATGCAGGAGTCACAGCCGAGGCTTCACAATCCCTTCCTCGCCCCCGAATTCACCCTCGCGGTGGGTCGTAGCCGCCCCACCGCCCGGGTGGCGGTGCTGGAGGACGGCCCGGAGATTGTCGGCTTCTTCCCGTATGAGGTGAGGCATCGTGTCATCGGAGTGCCGATCGGCTTCGGCATATCCGACTCTCAGGGCCTGGTGCACCGTCCCGGCCTGGACTGGGATCCGATCCGGCTGTTGAAGGAATGCGGTCTTGCCGTATGGGAGTTTGATCATCTGATGGCTGACCAGTCTCCCTTCGCGCCGTACCACTCCTACGTGGCTAAATCTCCCATCATCGAGCTGTCCAAGGGCTACCAGAGCTACGTCGACGACCAGATGAGCGACGGGAACCTGATCCGGCAGGCGCTACGCAAGCAGCGCCGCATGGTGCGCGAACTCGGGGAGGAGCGGTTCGAGTGGGAGGACCGTACTGAGGGCGCGATGCTCGCGCTCCGGCGCTGGAAGTCGGCCCAGTATCGCCGGACGCAGCAGTACGACCGGTTTCGGACGCCGTGGATCCAGGCGGTGCTGGAGGAGTTGCGCGACTCGTCCGCGGCCGACTGCCGCGCCGTGGTCTCCACGATCTACGCGGGAGACCAGCCCGTGGCTGCCCACCTGGGCCTGCGGAGCCGGTCGGTACTCGCCTACTGGTTCCCGTCGTACGACGTGGACCTCGCGCGGCACTCGGCCGGCATTCTGCTCTGCCTGCGTATGGCGGAAGCCGGCGCGGCCGATGGCATCGAGCACATCGATCTTGGCAAGTCCGAGGCGCTGTACAAGAACCGGCTGACGAATGACGAGTTGCCGGTGGCCGAGGGGTGCGTCGGGCGGTCGCCGGCGGTGGCGAGCGCCCGGCGGGCACAATCCGCGCTGGCGCGCTCCGTGCGGACAGGCGCCGTCGGTGATCGACTCCGCGCCGGCCGGACAGGCCGACTCCTTCGCGGTCTACGCGCACGACGGCACGAGCGGTGACAGGCGGCATTTCACGGCTGGGAGCATCTGATGAGCATTTCCGAGGTGACGGTCGCCGTCGTTGTGGTCACGTACAACAGCGAGGAGCTGCTGCCGGATCTCCTCACCGCACTGGGGCCGGGCCTGGCCGGGCTGTCCTGGCACTTGACGGTCGCCGACAACGCGTCCGCCGACGGCACCGTTGCCACCCTACGCCGCCTGGCCCCCGAAGCGACCGTGGTCGAGATGGGGCGTAACGCGGGCTACGCCGCCGGAATCAACGCGGCGGTAGCCGCCGCGCCGCCGCACACCGCGATCCTCGTGCTCAACCCCGACGTCCGGCTCAAGCCGGGCTGCGTCGAGACACTGACGGCCGTCGTCGGTACCAGCGGCACGGGCATCGCCGTGCCGCACATCGTGGATGGTGCGGGCGCACTCATTCCGACGCAGCGGCGCGAGCCCACCATCCTCCGCGCCCTCGGGGACGCCGTTCTCGGTGCGCGGAAAGCCGGCCGTTACGCCATCCTCGGCGAGGTGGTGACCGACGAACGCAGGTATGCCCACGAGACGGTCACCGACTGGGCCGAGGGTTCCACGGTTCTGATCAGCCGAGAGTGCTGGCAGCGGTGTGGACCGTGGGACGAATCCTTCTTCCTGTACTCGGAGGAGACCGACTTCGCCCTGCGGGCTCGAGATGCGGGCTTTGTCACGCGCTTCGTGCCCGACGCCCGTGCCGTCCACCTGGAGGGTGACTCCCGGCACTCACCGAAGCTGTGGGCGCTGCTCACCCTGAATCGCGTGCGCCTCTATCGCCGCAGACACGGCCTGGCGACCACCGCCGTCTACTGGCTCGTGCTCCTGGGTCGTGAGGTCAGCCGCGCCCTCCTCGGCAGGCAGACCAGCAAGGCAGCCGTGCGCGACCTGCTGAGGCCCGCGAAGATACGTGAGGTGCCGGGACCCGCGACGGTGCACTCAGCCGGGTGACGCCTGCTATCTCCAGCGCTTCGCCAAGCCCACGACCTCCGTGCGGATCCGTACGGGCCAGCCATGGCTGGCCCGTACGGTTTCCCGCAGCGAGGCGGGCGTGTCGTCGCGGCGGACGCTGAACCTCGGCTGCAGCCACGCCTCCCGCCTGGCCGGCCGGCGATCACTGGTGAAGACCGCGGAGTAGCCGAGCCGCCGAAGCTCGCCCAGCGCCCGCCGGTCGTACTGCCCGAGCGGGCAGGCGGCCGTCGCGATGTCCTGCTGGATCACCTCGACGAGGCGGTCGCGGGCCGCCACGAACTCCTCGTACGTCGTCTGTTTGTCCATCCCGCGCCATGAGCGGTGGTGCATCCCGTGCGTACCGATCGTCATGCCGTGACCCTGCAGCTCCCGTACGTCGTCCTCGTCGAGGCTGCCGGCCGTCCCGAGCCGCCCCGCCAGGACGAAGAACTCGGCGGACAGGCCGCGTGCGGTGAGGCCGGGCAGACCGATCCGCACGTCGGAGAGGTTGCCGTCGTCGAAGCTGACCCGTACCGACGGCCAGGCGGCCAGCTCGTCCAGCATGGCGTGGAACTGGTCCCGTTGGATCCAGTAGCGCTCCTCGCCGGGCTCGAGTTCCCGGCGCGGCTCGCCGATGCCGTGGAAACAGATATTGATGGTGTTACCGGCTTCCACGGGCTTACCGTTCGACTCGGGCATGCGGGTCTTCCTGTCGGGATGAGTCGTCGCGCGCCCAACCGGCGGCGCCGTTGCGGTCGCCCCGGGCGGACAGCGCTGCGAGGACCGTGATCGCCACATAGCAGAGCGCAGCCGGGGCGAGCCAGGGCCGGGGAAGGACGACGTCGCGGAGCCAGGAGAGGCGGGCCGCGCGGCGGACGGTCGCGCCGACCTGGCCCCGGTCGGCAGCGGCACGCATGGCCGCGTTGCCCCCCCGGACCCGGCTCAGCCGGCGCACCAGGTCCCGGGTGCGCCGCGGGGTCGCCACCCGCGAACTCACCGATTCGACCTGCCACTTCTCGGCCGCCCCGAACAATGAATCGAGGAAGAGGTCGTCGGCCACGAGCGCCGGGAACCGATCAAACCGGCCTCGCCCGGCTTCGGAAAGTCCGATCACGCCGCGCCCGAAGAGGCCGTCGCGAAAGACCGGTAGGTGGCGGTGGATGCCAAAATAGGCGCGCACCAGCACTGGCCGGCCGGCCAGGTCGAGTTCCCGGTGGACCGTTGCGGCCAGGTGTGGTCCGTCAAGCGCCGCGCAGGTCGCCCGTACCCCCTGGGTGGAGAGCACGACGTCGGCGTCGAGATAGATCCGTGGGAATCCCTGCGCAGCCTCGTCTCCCGTGTTGAGGGCGGCCGGCTTGCCTGCCTCGGCGAGTTCAATGACCCGCACCCCCGGCCGCGCGGCGGCGATGGCCGCGGTCCGGTCGGTGCAGCCGTTGGCGACGACAGTGACATCGAACTCGCCAGGTGCGGCGTCGGCCAGCAGGGCGTCGAGGCAGCGGCCGATGACGGCGCCCTCGTTGTGGGCGGCGATAATGATGCTGGTCACCGCGCCGTCGCCCGGACCTCGGTCTCCGCCGACGGGGGGCGCTGAACCAGCGCGTCGCCGCCCTCTCGAGGGCTGGCCACGTCGGCCGTCTCACCGGTGGGGGAGGCCGGCGCGGAAACGCCGTCGGGCAGTCGTTTGGCGAGGAGCCGGTGCCACACCGCGACGTAGGCGTCGGCCTGGTGTTCCCAGGCGAGGCTCTCCCGGAAGCGGGCAAGCCCGACAGTCCGCATCTGCGCCCGCCGGGCGGGATCGTCCAGCAGTTCGTCGATGACCGCGGCGAATTCCTCCGGCGCGCCGGTGGGGATGTAGGCGCCGGCCTCGCCGACGCTGCGTCGCGTCTCAAGGAGGTCCACAGCGACGACCGGCACACCCCGGCCGAGATACTCGACAGTCTTGGCCATGGTGGACAGGTGGTTCATTCGGGTCGGCAGGTCGGGCTGGATGGCGACCGTGGCGGCACGAAGCAGTTCGTCGACGGCCGCACCATCGAGCCACCCGGTGAACTCCACGACGTCCGTCAGCCCGCGGTCCACAGCGAGCCTGGTCAGGGCCGGCATGCTCTCACCGTCGCCGGCGAGCACCATGCGCCACCCGGTACGCCCGCGCCGACGGATCAACTCCTCGGCGGCCAGCACGGCTCCCTCCACGTTGTCCTGCGGACCGAAGACGCCGAGGTACACCACCCGGTGATCGGCCCCTCCGGAATTCGGCTGGTCGGGCGCACCGCCGGGCTCGGCTATCTCCCCCCGGGTCGGACCGTTGCGGACCACCGTCACCCGTTCCGGCGTAACGCCGCGGCGTACGGCGTTGTCCTTGAACGACTCGTTGGTCGCCACGACCTCGGTGGCCGTGCGCAAGGTCAGCCACTCGAAGGCGGTGAGGACCCGGAAAGCCCACTTGTTCGGAGTGCCGACCCGGGACGCGTAGACCTCGGGGCAGAGGTCGTGGTGGTCAAAGACCCACGGGCGGCCCAGTGCCCGCAGCAGGAGCGCCAACGGCCAGTAGACGTCGGGTGGGTTGCACACCTGAACGGCGTGGGCGCGTCCACTGAGCACCTCGCCCAGCAGCCGCACGGCGATGCACAGAAAGGACCAGGCGAACTCGACGGCGTACGAGATCAGCCCGTGACCGTACACAAAGATCGGGTACGGCCGTAGCCGAGTGCCTCGACTGCCCGGCAGAACGCGCAGGGCCTTGTCACCGCGCGGTGCGATGACGGTGACGTCAAAGCCGTTCGCCTCCAGGCTCAGGCATTCCCTGATAACGCGACGATCACGCTCGGCGGGAAGGTTGGCCACAAGGATGGTGATCTGAGGCCGGGAATTCTTCACGTTCGGGGTCACCTCGGTTCACGTCGCGAGCTGATTCCCTGCGTACCCTCCCCCGCGACGGAGGGTGAAACAATCAACCGTTGGGTCGTCCGGCATGTCGGGTTTTTTACAACCGAGCTGTCGAGACATTGCGCACGCGGGTCCGGGAAGGGTGGCTACTACCGGACCGCGAGGGCTGGGGCTCGACGCTGCCGGCGCTCCCCGCGGCGTCGGAGAACCTCATCGGTCCACAGCGTCACCGCGACGGTCGTGATGGTGCCGAGCAGCCCGGCGCCGACCAGGGCGCGTGACGGTGAGTGCGGCTGCAACGTCGCGCTCGGCGGGACGAGGACGGCAGTGGTGATGCGCAGTTGCCGAGCCACCTTCCACCGGTCCTGCAAGCTCTCGAGTTCCTGCTCGAAGGCACCGGTGAGGATGGCCAGCGACCGCAGTCCGCTGTCCTCGTCGGAGGCGACGGTCTCCACGGTCATCGAGCCGATCACGTACCGGGGCTCCTGGTTGGTGCCGGTGTTGCGGGGCTGGAAATCGTAGGATCCGGTCACACCCGCCGCCCGGAACCGTGCCTTCGCGTCGGGCGTGCTCAGCCGCTTCGCCACGGCCGCTCCGGTGATCGCCATCGATGGGTAGAGTCCCGTCATCGGATTGGGCGCGTACGGCGACACCGGCGGCTGCATGACGACGACCTCGGAGGCGTAGTAGCGAGGGGGTACCTGCGTGGCAGCCAGGCCGGCCACCGCGGTCACCACCATGCCCGCCACGACGAGATACCAGCGTCGGCGCAGCGTCGCGAAAAGATCGGGCAAAAACATGCCTTCGGGTCCTTTCTGGTCGGCAGCAACTCGGCGCCGCTCATGCTGCGCGGTACCTCAGGCGTGGAGGATGCCACGCGGTATGGACGAATGCAGCAGAGAACTCGACCGGATCGGCGGTAGCCGTCGTGCGCCCGGTCTGTATAGCTTGGCTTAGACCCTGACGCCGATCGTCCGCGGTGTCGTGGATAGCTCATTTGGTTAGCGACGACTGACGTCCTAGAAAGAGCTGGAGGGGCGTCGTGGACCTAGGCGAGATTCTCTCGGTGGTTCGCACCCGCTGGTACATCCTCCTGCCGATGATGCTCCTGGCGGTGGGGCTCGGCGTGGGTACCTTCGTGATGGTGCCGACCTCGTACCAGTCGACCACCACCGTCAGCCTGCTCAACTCGCCGGCCGCGACCGCCGCCGCCACCCAGGGCGAGAACAACGACAACCCGTTCCTCAACTTCAACGGTTCCCTCGTCGCCACCGCCGACTTCCTCGGTCGCAGCGTCCAGTCCAACGACGCTCAAGCGGAGCTGCTCACGATGGGGGTCACCGAGGACTTCGAGGTCGCGCTGGCCGAGGGGGCGCAGGGACCATTCCTGACCTTCACCGTCACGGGCACGGACCAGGCTCACGTCCTCGCCTCGACCGCGACCATCGCGCGGTACGCCGAGACCAAGCTGACGAAGATCCAGGCGGATAACGGGGTGAAGCCGCAGGACATGATCCGAATGACGGAGATCATCCCGCCGCAGAAGCCGGAACCGCAGCTCAAGGACAAACTCAAGATGGTGATCGCGGCCGGCGGCGGCACCACCGCGCTCGCCCTGCTGCTGACGTTCGTGGTGGAGAGCGTGGCGCGGTCCCGCCGGCGACGTCAGGAGCTGGAGACCGCCGCCACCACGCCCTCCGCAGTTGTCGCCGGGGGCTCCGCGAGCGTGCCGGGCCGCCCGTCACCGGCACGGCCCCTGCAGCAGCCGCCGAACCTCGTGCGGAACGAGCGTGCCGCCCCGGACAGGCCCGCTGGGGTCAACGTTGGCGTCGAGCAGCGCGGCGACCCTGGCGGATCCGAGGAGACGATAATCATCAACCTGCGGCCGGGGTCCGCCCCGGAGAGGCCCGCTGGGGCCAACATCGGCGTCGAGCAGCGCGGCGACCCTGGCGGATCCGAGGAGACGATAATCCTCAACCTGCGACCGGGGTCCGGCCCGGCCCCGAGGCCGGAGGGCGCAGCGCGGACGATCGGCGCGGCACCGGGCGCAGCGTCGACCACGTACCAATCTTCCGAAAGGTCCCACCCTAGAGGCCAGAGTGTCGACCGGCTTAACGGAAGCTAGGCACCACCCTGCGCCCCAGCGAGCCAGCCGCGTCTATCTGTCACAGCAGCGTATTGCCAGCTTGGGGCCACAGTCGCTGCTCACCTTCTACGTCCTGCTGTTGATGCTCGTTCCGTCCCGGTTGGTGTTCCCTGGCATCGGGGCGACCGGGACCGTGGCGAACATGTTCATCCTCGTCGGCCTGGTCTGGTTCCTTGCCAGCTGGCTGATGAGGCGGATCCGGCCGGCGCCGTTCACCCGGGCGCCCCGTCTCGCTCTCTTCGGGGTCGCGGTGGCCGTGTTGCTCAGCTACATCGCCGCCGCTCGACGGGACGCGGAGCCGCTGGAGGTGAGCGCAGCCGATCGGGGACTGATACAGCTCCTGGTGTGGGCGTCCATCGTGCTCCTGGCCACGTCGATCCGGAACTACGATCACCTCGACCGGCTGTTGCGGGTCTTCGTGCGGTGCTGCACCGTCATCGCGGTCGTCGCCGTGGGCGAGTTCGTGCTGGGGGCGAGCCTGACCGCCTGGATCCAGATCCCGGGGATGTCGAGCGGCGCCCAGGAACTGGTCGTCAGGGGTGCCTTCGTCCGGCCCACCGCGACCGCCGCGAACACCCTCGAACTCGCCACCGTCATGGCTCTGGCGCTGCCGTTCGCCCTCCAGCAGGCCTTCCACGGCGGGGAGCGGGGGGCGCTGCGGCGCTGGCTGCCGGTCATGCTCATCGCCGCGGGCGCCATCACGACCGTCTCCCGGACCTCCGTCGTGGGTCTGGTCGTGGTGATGCTCGTGCTGCTGCCGACCTGGAACCTACGGCGGGTCGGGTGGACGTTCGCCGTCGTGCTGCCGTCGCTGGCCGTGGTCAGACTGGCGTTGCCCGGCCTCGCTGTCACGATCATCGGCCTCTTCACCGCAATGCTCAACGGCGGCGACAACAGCACCCAGTCCCGCACCGCGACGAGCGCGAGCGTCAACGCCTACATCGCCGAGCGGCCCTGGACCGGCCGGGGATTCGGCACATTCCTGCCGCTGATGTACCGCTACACCGACAACCAGTACCTGCTTGGCCTGTTGGAGATGGGCGTGGTCGGCGTGGTGAGCATCGTCCTCATCTACGTCACCATGCTGCACTGCGGCGGCGCCGGTCGACGGCGGTTCACCGATCCGGCCCGCCGGGAGACCGGGCAGGCCTTCGTAGCTGTCGGATTTGTGATGCTCGTAGTGACGTTCACCTTCGACACGCTTAGCTTCCCGATGGTGGCCGGGACCACCTTCCTGTTTCTCGGTCTCTCGGGCGCGTACCTGGGCATCGCCCGCACAGAGGAGCTCCAGAGGGGAGATCCGGCTCCGTGACGGATTTGAACCAGAAGGTCGCTGCGGCGGCCCGATGGAGCATGATCAACACCGTTGTGCGCCGAGTTGGCACGTTTGCGACGGGCGTCGTGCTGGCGCGGCTGTTCTTCGGGCCGTACGAGTGGGGGCTGTACGCGATCGGGCTGCTGGTCCTCGCGATGCTGCTCTCGTTGAACGAGATGGGCGTCAGCCTGGCCCTCGTGCGGTGGGACGGCGACATCAAACGGTTCGCGCCGACCGTTTTGACGTTGTCGACCCTCTCCAGCAGCGCCTTCTATCTCCTGCTCTTCGTCACGGCGCCGACGGTGGCACGTCTGCTCGGGTCGCCCGAGGCGACGACGATGCTGCGGTTGCTCTGCCTCACCGTGATCATCGACGGCATCGCCTGCGTACCGATCGGCAAGCTCAACCGGGAGTTCCAGCAGTTCCAGCGCACCGTTGTCGATGTCGCCAACTTCCTCGTCAACACGGCTGTCACGATCGGTCTGGCCGCCACCGGAATGGGCGTCATGGCCTTTGCGTGGGGCTCGCTCGCGGGCAACATCGTTGCGCTGGTCGGGTTCGGCCTCTGTGCTCCGGAGATGCTGAGATTCGGCTGGGACCGGGCGCAGGCGGTGCACCTGCTGCGGTTCGGGCTTCCCCTGGCCTCCGCCAGCCTGCTCACCCTCGGCATCGTCAACGTTGACTCCGTCGTGGTCAGCGGGGTCCTCGGCCCGGCCGCGCTCGGTCTGTACGCGATGGCCTTCAACATGTCGAGCTGGCCGGTCCGGATCGTGTCGGACACCGCGCGCCGGGTGTCGTACGCCGGTTTCTCCCGCCTCGCGGACTCTCCGCAGGCGTTCGCGGCCGGCTTCCACCGGGCGCTGGCCGTGGTGCTGGCCGCCGCGGTGCCGTTCTGCGTGTTGCTGGCGGTGCTCGCCGACCCGATCATCCGGCTCGTGTACGGCGACCAGTGGGCCGGGGCGGCGCTGTCGCTGCAGTTCCTCGTGGCGCTCGGACTGATCCGGGTCGTCGTGGACCTGGCGTACGACTGCCTGGCCACCCGCGTGCGCAAGAGCCTGATGGTGATGCAGGCCTGGTGGCTGTTCAGCCTCACTCCGGTGCTCCTGCTGTTCGCCCACCGGTTCGGAATCGCGGGCGTGGCCGCCGGGCAGGTGGTGGTTGCCGGTCTGCTCGTCGCGCCGGTTTTCGTCGTGGTCCTGTCCCGGTTGGGCATCCGACCCGCGCTGATGCTGCGCGCCTGCGTCCGGCCGGTGCTCGGCGGGGTGATGATGGGTGCCCTGGCCTGGGGGATGCACCTCGTCCTCGGTGGCGGCTTCCTCCCGCTGGCGGTCATCGGGTTGGCCGCCCTGGCGGTGTATCTGCCCTTCGTCCTGCCTCTGCTGCGGAGCAGTTGGGCGGGCCGGTCGCAACCCGGTCGCGAGGCGGCCCGTGACGGTGAGAAGTCGCTGGCGGCGGTCGCACAGAGTTGAGTGGAGACTTGTAGATGGGTTGGGTGAAGCGGCGCCTGCGCGCCACCTTTGGCTGGCTTCCCCTCGAGGAGCTGCGCAACAAGGTACTGCTCGGTCACACCGCGGTCGGGCTCTACCGGTTCGAACGGTCCGAGATCGCCCGGCTACTGGCCACGCTGCCCGGCGGCGTCAAGCCTCGTGCCCTGGTGGCGACGATCGTGTTGACGTACAAGCGGCCGGACGGATTGCGGCGGGCGGTCGAGTCGGTGCTGGCGCAGACCGTGACCGACAACGTCGTCGTCGTCGTCGACGACGGCGGCGGCCAGATCCCCGAGCTGCCGGCCGACCCCCGACTGCACGTGGTCAGCCTGCGCCGCAACATCAACGTGCTGGGGATCAGCCGCAACATCGGGATGGGTCTGACGGATTCCGGGTTCGTGGCATTCCTCGACGACGACAACGTCTGGCGTCCGCATCACCTGCAGACCGCGCTCGCGCGGCTGCAGAGCGACGACTCGTCGCGGCCGCAGCCGGACGGGGTCTACACCGCGATGCGCCGGGTGACGCCGGACGGGCTGCAACGCGACGTCCTCTCCGTGCCGTTCGGCCGTAAGCTCGCCTGGGAAAGGTGCTTCCTGGATTCCAACCCCTTCGTGGCGCGGCGGTCGTCCGACCTGGTGTTCAGCCGGCTGCGCCGCAGTTCCAAGGTGGCGCCGAAGGAGGACTGGGAGTTGATCTACCGGTTCAGCCGGCGGCACCGGGTGGAGCACATTCCCGAGCCGACGGTGGACTACGTGATCAACCCGAACAGCTACTGGACGGCCTGGGAACTTACGTAGTTCGGTTCGCCGCAGCACCGCCGGGGCCCGGAAGGAAGTCAAGAGTCGATGCCCGAAAAATGGCGTAGCACCTTTGGCCGCCTCAAGCGTTGGCCGATCCTGGCCGCGGCCGGCACTTTAGTGGTCAGTGCCGCCGTGACGGTAGTGGCGCTGGATCGTGGCGCGGCCGGCCCGACCGGTTGTGCAACCCCCGAGGAGTGCCACGCGGTGACCGCTGCCGCCGGGGCGGCTCCCGCGCCGACCACGACCGCCCAGGCGACTCCCGTGCCGACCGCTGATGCGGCGGACTCCGCAGGTGCCTCCGCCGCGGCGCGGGCCGCCGACCCCACCGGTGGTGGCCGTTATCCCGCCCGCTTCTCGGTCGGCGCACCGGGCGTCGGGCGCTACCGGCAGTCGGACACCCAACTGCCCGTGCCGCGCGGCTACCGGGTGTATGAGCCGCACAACCAGGCCAGCAAAGAATGGGACCTGTACAACTGCAAGGGCTCTGTCAATCTCGACCGGATCTACTTCCGCGCCTTCATCTACATCGGCACGGACTGCCACGGCACGGTCAACATCACGAACTCGATAATCGCTCCTCCGCCGGGCTCGGCAAACCGGGCCATCCTGGTCAACGCCAACTCGGCCGGCCGCCTCACCCTGAACATCAGGAACACGACCATCCGGCCGGAGCCGGTCGGTAGCGGGCAGCAGAACGCCGCGCTGACCGATCACGCGATCAACGACTGTCCCACCTGCACCATCCGCATCAGCGGCGTGGACGTGGCGAACACTGGCGGCATGTGCCTGTGTGGAGCCAACGTCACCATCGAGCGGAGTTGGCTCCACGACAACTACATCGCCCACCTCGCCGACCCGTCCCAGGCGCACACCGGAGGCGTTTTTCCGTATGGGGGCAGCGGGCCGGTGACCATCAGCAACAGCCGGCTCGAGCCGGGGGTCAACGCCTTCACCGGGAAAGAGGTGCCCGGTTATTGGAAGGCGATAACCGCGGTTTTGTTCACGCAGAGTCAGGGCGGCTCCACGTTGCGCAATTATCTGGTGCGTGACAGCTTCATCTCGCTCGGCGCCTTCGGCCTGTACGCGCAGGACGGGACCGGCCTGCGGCTGCGCGACAATGTCTTCGGTCCGACGCACTGGGGGCGCACCAGCGGCTGCGGCTCGGACTGCAAGGCCACCTATGCAGAGTGGTCCAACAATGTCGTGGGTTCGATCGATGGCACGCCCTCTGGTAAGGCGGTGCCGCGACCGTCCTGATCAGATTCCGCCCAGTCGGCGGCGCGTGGTAAGCCGAATGGCTGCGCGGTGGGGAACGATCGTCGGCCGGCGCTCGGCACGATAATGTCCGATCGGTGTTGCAGCCAACACCTGCAGATCTGGTATCTCCCATGCGCTTACGTACTCTCACTATGGTCCGGCGGCCATCCTCTCAGAAGCAGGCGATCCGTATGAGGTCTCGGGTTTTTCGGGCCGCGGTAGCGGCGGCCACGGGAGCAGCATTGGTGCTTATTCCCGCGTCAGCGAGTTCCGCCGTGTCCGATCCGTGTGGCACCGGCTCCAGCCCCATTGTCTGCGAAAACTCCAAACAGGGCACGCCGCGTGAGGACTGGTACGGCGAAAGTGCCTGGGGCGATATCGAGGGATTCGCCACCCGGATGAGCGTGCAGCCAGGCGAGACGCTCCAGTTGAAGGTGCAGTCCCCGACCACGTTCGACGTCGACATCTACCGGCTCGGCTATTACGGCGGTGACGGTGCTCGGCGGATGCCGGCCTCACCGACGAGCAGCTTCCCCGCCCGGACCCAGCCGGCGTGCCTGCATGACGCAGGCACCGGACTGGTGGACTGCGGCAACTGGACGACCAACGTGACCTGGACGGTGCCGTCCGACGCGGTCTCCGGGGTCTATCTCGCGACGCTCGACCAGCCGAACGGCGCGGGCTTCGCCCACGTGCCGTTCGTCGTCGCGGATGCGTCGAACCACTCCGACATCCTGGTGCAGACCTCGGACCAGACCTGGCAGGCGTACAACGACTGGGGCGGCCAGGACCTCTACGGCGGGGGCGGGCCAGCGTACGACGGCCGGGCCTACAAGGTGAGCTACAACCGTCCCATGCGGATCGCCGGTGACAACGGCATTCTCTCGGCCGAGTACCCGATGATCTACTGGCTGGAGCGCAACGGGTACGACGTCAGTTACGCCTCGAGCATCGACGTGAGCACCAAGCCGTCGATCCTGCTCGACCATAAGGTCTTCATGTCCTCAGGGCATGACGAGTACTGGAACCAGGCCCAGTGGAACAACGTGGTCGCCACCCGCGAGGCTGGCGTCAACCTGGCGTTCTTCAGCGGCAACGAGATCTTTTGGCGCACCCGGCTGGAGCCCTCTGTCGCCAGCGGCGGCGGCGACAACCGCACGCTGGTCTGCTACAAGATGACCAAGATGCGGCAGAACCCGCCGAACGGGATCGCGGACCCGAGCGGGCAATGGACCGGCACCTGGGTCGACTCGGTGGGCGCCGGCTCCGGCGGCGCCACGCCGCCCAACCAGCTCACCGGAACCATCTTCACCGTCAACGGCTACCGCAACGACGCGGTCACAGTCCCGGCCGAGTACCGGAACCTCCGCCTGTGGCGGAACATCCCCTCCATCAACAACCTGGCATCCGGGCAGGTAGCCACATTCCCCGTCGGCACGCTCGGCTACGAGTGGGACTCCGACGTCGAGAACTCCGTCCGCCCGCCGGGCGCGGTGGCTTTCTCGTCGACGACGCTGGCCATCACGGATGGCAACCTGCTGCTGGACGACGGGAACAACTACGGCAACGGCACGGCAACACACAGCCTGGTGGCCTACCGCGACCAGTCCTCGGGGGCGCTGGTCTTCGGCGCCGGCACCGTGCAGTGGTCGTGGGGGCTCAGCAGCCTGCACACGATGCTGCCCAGCACCGAGGACCAGCGCATGCAGCAGGCGACCGTCAACCTCCTCGCCGACATGGACGCCCAGCCGCTGACCCGGCAGGCCAACCTGGTCGCCGCCACCAAGTCCACCGACACCACGGGACCGACGGCGACCCTGACCGCGCCGGAGGCCGGCACCACCCTGCCGGTCCTCACGCCGGTGACCGTCACCGGGACGGCGACGGAGGTCGGCGGAGGACAGCTGGGCCGCGTGGAGGTCTCCACAGACGGCGGCGACACCTGGGAAGCGGCCCACGGGCAGGGGAACTGGTCCTACACCTGGACCCCGAGCACGCAGGGCCCCGTACAGATCAAGGTGCGGGCCTCCGACGACAGCCTCAACATCGGGGCGGTCACCACCAGGAGCGTGACGGTCGGACCCCAGCAGTGTCCCTGCACCGCCTACCCTCCGACCGCGACGCCGACCAACATCGACTCGTTCGACCCCTCGTCCAACGAACTCGGGGTGAAGTTCCGGGTCGGCGCGCCCAGTGTGGTCAAGGGCGTCAAGTTCTACAAGGCCAGCACCAATACCGGCACGCACGTCGGGAAGCTGTGGACCTCGACCGGACAGCTGCTCGCATCCGGTACGTTCACCGACGAAACCGCGAGCGGCTGGCAGACGCTGACCTTCGCCAATCCCGTGCCGGTCGCCGCCAACACCACCTATGTGGCGTCGTACTACACGCCTACCGGGCACTACTCGTACACCAGCAACTACTTCGCCACAAAGGGCGCGGGGCTGACGGCCGTACGGCTGCTGCAGTCGGGTGTGGACGGCACGAACGGCGTCTACCGGTACGGCTCGGGCGGGGGCTTCCCGAACCTCAGCTGGAACAACACGAACTACTGGGTCGACGCCGTCGTCGACACGGTGGGGGCGGAGACCGAGCCACCGACGATCACCGCGAAGACTCCCGCAGCGGACGCGTCAGATGTCGCGCTCAACGCCACACTGACCGCGACCTTCAGCCACGATGTCGACCCGCAGTCGATCGAGTACTCGCTCACCTCGAGCGGCGGATCCGTCCCGGCCGGTTTCCGCTACGACAACACCTCGCGCAAGGTGACCGTCCAGCCGCAGAACGCCCTGACCCCCTCGACCACCTACACCGCCTCGGTGCGGGCGACCGACGCCTGGGGCAACGCGATGGCGGCGCCGTACACCTGGACCTTCACCACCGGCACGTCGGTCAGCTGCCCCTGCTCGGTCTGGAACGACTCGGTGGTGCCGGCCATTCCCAGCGCCTCCGAGGCGAGTTCCCTGGAGCTGGGCATGCGGTTCACCTCTGCGCTCGGCGGCTACGTGACGGGCGTGCGGTTCTACAAGGGCAGCACCAACACCGGCACGCACACCGGTACCCTCTGGTCGAACACCGGCACGCAGCTCGCCACCGGAACCTTCACGAACGAGAGCAGCAGCGGCTGGCAGACGCTGATGTTCGACGAGCCGGTCCCGATCACCGCCAACACACCGTACGTGGTGTCGTACCACACGAACACGGGTCATTACGCTTACACCGGCAACCATTTCACCCAACCGACGGTGTCCTACCCGCTGACGGCGGTGGCCGACACACCGAATGGCGGGAACGGCCTGTTCCAATCCGGTCCAGGTGTCGCCTTCCCGACCTCCACCTGGAATTCGGCCAACTACTGGGTTGATGCGATTTTCACGACGACTCCGTGAACGGCCGCGGGCCCCATCGAACCGGTGCGGGCCCGCGGCACTGGGCGCGGACGAGCCAACGGAAAGGGTGTCAGTGAGTACGGTCAGCGTGGTCATTCCGTGCTACAAGTACGGGGACTATCTCCAGGCATGCGTGAGCAGCGTGCTCGACAACCAGCCCAACGTCAACGTACGCGTGCTCATCATCGACGACGCCTCGCCGGACGACTCAGCGGCGAAGGCGCATGCCATCGCAGAGGCGGACCCACGGGTCGAGGTCCGGGTCCACGAGACCAACCGTGGCCACATCGCCACCTACAACGAGGGCCTGCTGGAGTGGGCGGACGGCGACTACACCGTTTTGCTCTCCGCCGACGACCTCCTGACGCCGGGAGCCCTGACCCGGGCGGCATCCGTACTGGACGCGAACCCGAACGTCGGCTTCGCCTACGGGCACCCGGTGCACTTCACCCACCCCGGTCCGCCGCCGCCGGCCCGCATGAGAGACCTGGGGCACAGCGTCTGGCCCGGGCACTGGTGGCTGGATCGGCGGTTCCGCGAGGGCACCGGCTGCATCACCTCACCGGAAGTGGTGGTGCGCACGGATCTGCAGCGCAAGGTGGGAGGCTACGATCCCGAGCTGCCGCACGCCGGCGACATCGAGATGTGGATGCGGCTGGCCGCGCACGCGGACGTCGGCTACGTGCGCGGGGCGGACCAGGCGTACTACCGCCTGCACGGCGGGAACATGTCACAGACGGACTACGCCGGCCAGCTGGACGACCTGCGCCAGCGCAAATCCGCGTACGAGGCGGTGTTGCGGCGCTGCGGCGATCTGCTGCCCGACGCTGACCGGCTCGACGCGATGGTGCGCCGGCGCCTCGCCCGCTACGCGCTGCGGCGCGCGGTGCGGGCCTACGACCGGGGGCGCACCGCGAGCGTGCCCGAGGGCGATCTGATCGCGTTCGCCGCGGAGTGCTGGCCGGAGTACCGCGAGCTGCCGGAGTACCGGGGCCTGCGCATTCGGAAGCGGATCGGGCCGAAGGTGATGCCGTATCTTCAGCCGCTGGTGCTCACCGCGGTCGCCGCCAAGGGCCGCGAGTGGCTCTGGTGGCAGTCCTGGAAGCGGCGCGGCATCTGAGGGACCACCGCGGCCCGGGCGGGGTTACCGTCCGGGCCGCCGCGGCGGCACCACCGTCGTCGTGACGACCTTCGTCTTGACGGCGTGCTCGGCCGGGACCGATCGGACGATGACCGCGCCGGAGGCGACCACCACGCCGTCACCCAGGACGACGTTCGGCTCGATGAAGATGCCGGTGCCGAGCCGCACCCGGTCGCCCACCGTCACCTTGCCGGACGAGACGCACGACGGGCCGGTGGCGTTGTCGGAGCCGATTCGACTGTGGTGGTCGAACGAGTTGTAGGCGGAGAGGAAGTTGTTGTCTCCCATCCGGACGCCGGTGGCGAGATGCGAGAAGGCGCAAATGATGTTCCCGTGCCCGAGGACCACGTCGGTGGCGATCTTGGCGGTGGGGTCGATGGCGTTCGCCAACGGGATGCCGGCCTCCGCGCACTTCTCGCGGAAGCGGCGCCGGGTCTCCACCGACGTTCCGATCGCGATGATCGCGGCGTCGTACGCACCCTCGTCGAAGAGCGCGGCCAGCCGGTCCGTTCCGCCGACGATCGGCACGCCGTGCACGTCGCCACCCCACCGCTGCGGGTCGTCGTCCACGATGGCGACGGCCCGTTGCGTCGCGGAACCGGCCAGGATGTCGATCACCTGAGTGGCTCCCAGCGCCCCGCCGATGAGCAGGATGCGCTGGACGCCGGGCTGGGCCGTCAGCGGCGCCGGGAGGGCGTCTTGGTCGACCCTGGTCTCGCGGAAGGCCGCCTCCACGTCCTTGACGGTGATCAGCCGTCCGAGCTGGAGGGTCGACAGGTCGACGCCGAGCTCCTCGCCCCGTCGCACGGCCTTGGCGCTCGCTCGTACGGGTGCCGGCGTCTCAGCCTCAGCCGCCGCCCGCGTCTCGCGCTCCCGCACGTACTCGGTGAGGTCGGCCGACGTCTCGAAGAGCATGGCGATCGGCTCGGAAAGGGGGACCTCCTGGAGTCGCTCGGCCAGGTGCAGGACGATGCCGGCCTCGGGAGCGACGACCTCGAGCACCGCCTTGCTGGTCTCGATTTCGGCGAGCAGGGTGTCCGCTTCCACCTTGGCTCCGTCGTCGACGAACCATGCCACGAGCACGCCGTGCTCGCTGTTGACATCGCTGGTCGGTACGATTACCGGCTTCACGCTCTCTCCTTCACGGACCTTCGGCTCAGGCGGCCGCAGCGCGCAGAGCCGCCTCGATCTGCCCCTCGCCGACCAGGATCCGGCTCTCCTTGGTCCTGGATGACGGGATAACGGTGGGCTCGCTGGCCACGACGTCAACGGGGGAACGCAGCTCCCGGAACAGCCGGCGTGAAATTGTGGCGGCCGCCTCGGTGCCCCACGACCAACCGCCGCTGCCCTCTTCCACGGTGACGAGCCGTCCGGTGACGCCGACGGAGCGCTCGACCGGTGCCCAGTCCATCGGGGCGAGCTGAGCCGGCACCAACAGCTCGACGAAGATCTCCTCCTCGACGGCGAGCCGTTCGACCACCTTCGCGGCGAGCATGGCCTGGTATCCGTAGGCCAGGACGGTCACCGCACACTCCTCACGGGGCACGGCGGAGAGGCACACTGTCGGCAGCATGCCAGGGCTGGCGTCCTGCGCCGCGAGCAGGTCTCCCGACCGGCCGTTCTCGGGCACGGTCAGGTGCTGTGGGTAGAGCAGCTTGTGCTCGACGTAGAGGACCGGGCTGTCCTGGGCGAGGAGCTCCTCGAAGACCGCCCGGGGATCGTGAACCAGCGACGCGGCGACCACCCGCAGATGTGGCACGCCGAGGAAGTGCTTTTCCAGGCTCTGGCTGTGCGTCGGACCGTATCCGCGGTGGCCGCCGGAGGGGGCGCGCACGATGACCGGGCAGGTCGCCTGGCCGGCGTACATCGCCTGGTACTTGGCGATGTGGTTGACGACCTGATCGAAGACGAGGGTGAGGAAGTCACCGAACATGATCTCGGCGATTGGCCGATACCCGGCCAGAGCGAGTCCCGCGGAGATTCCGGCGATGGCTCCCTCGCTGATCGGCATGGTGCGGACCCGGTCGGGGAAGGCGGTGGAGAGCCCTCGGGTCACCTTGAACGCTCCGCCGTACGGGTCAGCGATGTCCTCGCCGAGCACGAGCACCCGGGGGTCAGCGGTGAGGCAGGTGCGTAGCGTCTCATTCAGCTCCTTGGCGAAGATCACGGCAGTGCCCTCGCCGTCTCGACCACCTGCGCCAGCGCGGCCTCCACGTCGCCGTCGATGATCCGTCGCTCGTCATTGCTCAGCCGGCGGCCGTGGACCAGCAACGGCTCGACGGCCCATCGGGCCGCGATCTCCTCGGCGGGGCGTTCGTCGTCGCTCTTGGAGTGATGACACAGCCGGTACGTGTGGATCAGCAGGACCCGGGGACCAGCTCCGCCGCGTACCGCATCGACTTCCGCCCCGGCGGCCTCGCGTAGCTCCATCACGTCGGTGCTGTCGACTTCACGTACCGGGATGCCGAAGGCCTCGAACCTGCCCGGCATGCTGCCCGCCAGGTTGGCCCCGATCGGCGTGCTCTGCGCCCACCGGTTGTCCTCGCAGACCACCAGGAGCGGCAGTCGCCAGAGCGCCGCGATGTTCAACGTCTCGTAGAGCAGCCCCTCGCCCAGGGTTCCGTCGCCGATGAACACGACGCTCACCCGGCGCGCGCCGTCCAGCTGGCCGGCGAGGGCGATCCCGGCGGCGGCCGGCACGATGCCGCCTTGGACGCCGTTGGACTTGAATCCGGGGGCGCAGATGTGCTGGCTACCGCCGATGCCCCGACAGACACCGGCTTCCTTGCCCATGATTTCGGCGAGCAGCCCCAGGGCGTCGCCGGTGCGGGCGAGGTAGTGACCGTGGCACCGATGGTTGCTGAACACGTGGTCCTCATCGGCCAGGTGCTCCATCACCGCGACTGCGTCGGCCTCCTGACCGATACACGCGTGCGTTGTGCCATTCAGCACGCCCTCCTCAAAGAGCGAGAGCAGTGTTTCCTCGAAACGGCGGATGAAGCGCATGCGCCGGTAGAGCCGGCGCTCGTCGGATTCGCCGGGCAATCCGGTGAGCCGTTCGTCGGTGGGCGCCGGGACGTACCGGGAGGCGGTGTGATCAGCACCAGCCGCCGGCCAGAGACCAGGCTCGGCCAGGTCCACGCCGCGCCATGTGGTTGCCGTCGACACTGTCTGCCTTTCTTTCCAGCACTGCACGCACGGTGCCATGGTCCTCAATGACCCGGCCTGCCGCGGTCACGTTACCGGGCATCGTCCTTCGGAAAGGAGAAACCTTCATCCATCCCGCGTCGACGTGGATCGTGGGAAACCGACTGAATGGACGGGTCCCCGTGGCCGTGCGGCGGCTCCGCCGCGTTGCCGTCGCTGGCACACTAGCCCAGTCAGTACGGCGTGGGGCGTGACGAGAACAGTTCTGCCGGATACCCGTCACAGTCCTTTCGTCAAATACCCACCTTGGTACCTTTGCGTGCCAGGTTGGGTGCCGACACCACCGCGCGCACCGATCGCCGCCCGGACCGATCGTTCGCCGATCGACGCTCTTGGCTGTCCGGCCGCCGTTGCATGCGGCCCGGTCGCTGATTGACCCTGCTCGCCGCAATCGCGGCAGATGGAGTAGCGCCACATGATTCCACTCGTCGACCTGCGGGCCGCTCATGCCGAAGTGGCCGAGGATGTCAGCACCGGGTTCAAGCGGGTCATCGAGAACACCGCGTTCGTCGGAGGCGAGGAGGTCGCGGCGTTCGAGCGGGAGTTCGCTGCGTTCTCCGGCGTCCAGCACTGCGTCGGTGTCGCCAACGGCACGGACGCGGTCGAGCTCGCGCTGCGCGCGGCCGGGGTGGGGCCCGGCCACGAGGTGGTGCTCCCGGCCAACACGTTCGTCGCGACCGCCGAGGCCGTAGCCCGGATCGGCGCGCGGGTCGTCCTCGTCGACATGGATCCGGCCACCTACCTCATCGACGTCGACGCCGCCCTGGCCGCCGTCGGCCCTGCCACGCGAGCGGTGGTTCCCGTCCACCTCTATGGGCAGCTTGCCCCGGTGGAGCGGCTACGCGCCGGCCTCGCCGGCCGCGGTCTCGCGATCGTCGAGGACGCCGCGCAGTGCCAGGGCGCCACCCGCAACGGTGTCGGCGCCGGCACCGGCGGCGTCGCCGCCACCAGTTTCTACCCGGGCAAGAACCTGGGGGCGTACGGCGATGCCGGGGCCGTGCTGACGGACGACCCCGGCCTCGCCATGGCGGTACGCACGCTGGGTAGCCACGGTGGTCTGGTGAAGTACGTCCACGAACTGATCGGGGTCAACAGCCGGCTCGACGGGTTGCAGGCGGTGGTGCTGCGGGCCAAGCTGACCCGCCTGGCCGCGTGGAACGACGCCCGCCGCGCCGCTGCCGCCCGCTACGACGAACTGCTGGCGCCACTTGAGGTGACCCGTCCGGTCGTGCTGGCCGGCAACGAGCACGTGTGGCACCTCTACGTGGTGCGGATCCCCGGTGGCGCCGGTCGCCGGGACGACGTGCTGCGGCGGCTGAACGAGGCCGGCGTCGGCGCCGGCATCCACTACCCCTTTCCCATACATCTGACGCCGGCGTTCGCGGACCTCCCGTACCGCCCGGGCAGCTTCCCGCACGCCGAGCGGGCCGCCACGGAGATCCTGTCACTGCCGCTGTTCCCGCAGATCACGGCCGACCAGCAGGCAACCGTCGCGCGCGTGCTCGCGGCCGCGCTGCGGTCAGCGGCGTAGCTCGACGAAGGCAGCGATGTACGTATCGGTCCGGGGCCGCCCCGGCGCGGATCCGGCCGTCGAGCCCGGCAGCGGACTGCCACGGGTCGGCGCGACGGTGGTGCTGCTCGGCATCGTCAGCCTGCTGACCGACGTCTCCTCGGAGATGGTCGCCGCGGTGCTGCCGGTGTATCTCACCGCCGAGCTCGGGCTCGGTCTGCTGGCGTACGGCGTTGTCGACGGGCTCTACCAGGGCGCCAGCGCTCTGGTGAGGATCTTCGGGGGGTATCTGGGCGACCGGTCCAACCGGCCGAAGTGGGTCGCCGCCGCCGGTTATTCCCTCTCGGCGGCGAGCCGGCTGGCCATGCTGCCCGCGCACGGGTTCGCCGCTGTCACCGCGGTGGTGACAGCGGACCGGCTGGGCAAGGGACTGCGGACGGCGCCACGGGACGCGCTCATCGCGGATGCGTCGGATCCGCGCACGCTGGGCCGCTCATTCGGGGCCCATCGGACCTTGGACACCATCGGCGCCGCGGCCGGCCCGCTGGTGGCGTTCTCGCTGCTGTGGTTCGTGCCCGGAGGCTATTCGGCGGTCTTCGTCGCGTCGTTCGCCTTCGCCGTGCTGGGCGTCGCCGTCATGGTCCTCTTCGTGCCGGACCGGCGCAGCAGGGCGACCGGGGGCTTGCCGGTCCGGCGGGTGCTCCGGGAACTGGCCGGTCCGGGGCTCCGGCGTCCGCTGGTCGCCGCCGGCGTGCTGGGGCTGTTCACGATCGGCGATGGATTTGTCTACCTGTCGTTGCAGGATCGCGACCAGTTCGCCGCGAGCTATTTCCCGCTGCTGTTCGTGGGCACCAACGTCGCCTACCTCACCTTTGCGATTCCGCTGGGGCGTCTCGCCGATCGGGTCGGGCGGTCGCGCGTCTTCGTCGGCGGCCACCTCGCGCTGCTCGTCGCCTATCTGGTCGCCGCGGCCCCGGTGGGCGGCCTGGGGGCGACCGTCGTGGCCCTGGTCCTCCTGGGTACGTTCTACGCCGCGACCGACGGGGTGCTCGCCGCGCTGGTCAGCCGCAGAGTGGCCAGCGACGCGCGGGGGAGCGGTATCGCCGCAGCCCAGACCGTCGTCGTGATCGCGCGGTTCGCCGGTGCGCTCGCCTTCGGCAGCCTGTGGCAGATCCTTGGCCGCCAGGCGGCCCTCTGTCTGCTGGCCGGCCTGCTGCTGGCGGGAGTGGTGATGGCCGGGCGGCTGCTGTCCGGTCGGGACCGCCCCGGGTCCGTGGGCACCACGGCAACCGGTGCCGACACGCCCGGTGTCGCGGAGGTGCCCGGCGTCGGCGCGGCGGCCGGCGAGGCGGGGGAGAACCAGCGATGAGCGGCCGCGCGCGGGTCTGGACGTTGGCCGCCATCGTCCTGGTCGCCCTGCTCGGAACGGTCGGCTACATCTACTCCGTTCGCCGGGAGCAGACGCAGGCGGTGGCAGCGGCGCCGCCGATGCCCACGCGTCCGGACCTCGCGGCGGTGACGAGCGTGCCCCATGTCGTCTTCCGCAGCACCGCAGCCGGCGGCGACTACGGCCGGGTGGCGGTCGTCCCGCTCAGCGAGCCGGCCGGGCCCCGGGCGTTCACCCCGATCGCCTGCGACCGGGTCTACGCACGGCGGAGCGAGGCGGTGTGCCTGCATGCCAAGCCCGGCATGGTCACGACGTACCGCGCCCAGGTCCTCGGTCCGGACTGGAGTGTCACCCGCGAGCTGCCCCTCTCCGGCGTGCCGAGCCGTACCCGGCTGTCGCGCGACGGGTCGCTCGTGGCGACGACGACCTTCGTCGCGGGACACAGCTACACGACGCCCGGCCGGTTCTCCACCGAGACCCTCGTGACCAGGCTTGCCGACGGGCATTCCACCAACGTCGAGCCCTTCCAGTTGATCGTCGGCGGCGAGCGCGTGACAAGCGCGGACCGCAATCTCTGGGGTGTCACGTTCGCCGACGGGGACAGCTTCTATGCGACGGCGGCGTCGGGCGGCAGGACCTGGCTCGTGCGGGGCAGCCTTGGCGGGCAGCGCCTCGTCGCGCTTCGGGACGACGCGGAGTGCCCCTCCCTCTCGCCGGACGGCACCCGGATCGCCTTCAAGACCCGGGCCGGCCAGGCGCCGGGGCACTGGCGGATCGCGGTGTACGACATCGCCACCGGCAAGGCGACGATCCTGGCCGAGCAACGCAGCGTCGACGACCAGATCGAGTGGCTCGACGACAGCCGGGTGATCTACGGCCTGCCGCGCGGCGGGGAGGGCCCGTCGACGAGTGACCTCTGGACGGCGCGCGCGGACGGCGGCGGCGACGCTGAACTGTTCATCCGCGATGCCTGGTCGCCGGCGGTCGTACGGTAGCCGCCTCATCCGCCCCGACGGCGGCGGGCACCTTCTCGGCGTCGGGCTTCGGCGCTCGTCGGTCGGTTGCCGGCCGTGGGACGCTCGCCGTCGCCTCACCCCGCCGCGGGGACCAGGCCTTCAGCGACATCGCCGGCCGTTCCACGACATGCCACGACGGAACTGCCAGCGCGAGGGTGGCGATGGCGCAGACCGCGATGTAGGGAACCAGGCCGAGCCGCGGCACGCCCAGCAGAGCCAGGAGTTGCTGGACCGGGAAGGCGTAGATGTAGAAGCCGTAGGAATAGTCGTGCCGGCGCCCGATCCGGCGCGACCAGCGTGGCAACCGTACCGCCAGCCACAGGACGAGGTAGGCGAAGGCCGGATAGCCCAGCACCGCGAAGGCCCCGAGCTGCGTGGTGGCGACCACGACGGCGGCGGCGACGACGGCGAGACCGTCGTTGAGGACGATCCTCTCTCGGTAGAGCTGGCACGCGGCGCCCAGGAGGAAGACGTAGGTCAGGTAGACGAGTGAGTAGGTGTCCAGCCCGTCGACGCCGAAAACCGGACCGTGCACGCCCTGCGGCCCCGGGACCTCCGGTGCCCGGAGGAGGTCGTGCACCATGACTCCCGCACCGGCCAGCACAAGCATCGCCACCAGCCACCTGGCCCGGCGCAGAACACCGATGGCCGCCAACCCGGCGACAAGCAGATAGCAGAGTACTTCATAGATGAGGCTCCAGAGCGAGCCGTTGAAGACCGATGTGCCGGTGCGCTGCCCGTACGGGGTGTCCAGCAGCAGGCCAGAGATTCCGTACTGCCAGATCGCGACGAACGAGTTGCTGAGGATGTACTGGAAAGGCCCGTCGGAGTCGGAGAAGAGGCCGTGGAGACTGCCGCGCTCCGAAAGGGACACGATCGGCGCGAAGACGAAGGCCGTCACCACAAGGCACACCCACAGGCCCGGCAGGATCCGTAGGCCGCGGTGCCACAGGTATCGAAGGACCGGAACCCGGGCCCCGCTGCGGGTGATCAGAAAGCCGGAGATGACGAAGAAGCCCAGGATTCCGATGTCGCCCAGCCCAGTCTGGCCGTTCGTGAGCCCGCCGCCCGGGTCGTCCTGGCCGAAGCCGATCGGCAAAGAATGGGACACGAGTACGGCAAAGGCGAACATCAGCCGGAGAAGACCGAAGCTGTTGTCCGCCGAAGAGAAGGCAGCGGCGATGGTCTGCCTCGCTCGGACTCCGGCCAGCACTTCGAAAGTCAACCACGACACGGGCGGAAGGTCGGTAGTTTGCTCAGTCGGGAAGTCGACATCGACGCGCCGGAGATGTGTCAGGGCATTTCGCCTTTGCCGTATACGGACTGTTTTCCTTGGTGGCCGGCGATGATTACGCTGGCCGCCATGTCTGCCCAGGTTGAGGCTGCCACACTGCCCATGGTGCTGCCGAGATGAAGTCGTTCCTTGCCGTCTCGTACGCTCGCGACACGCTGGCCATGAGGGGCGCGCCGCCCCGGGCCGAGGTCGTCGCCTGCCTGGGCGACGACGCGCGGGTGCTGCGCAGCGATGGCGGCTGGATCGCGTTCCACGGCGAGGATCCGGGCGATCGGATCGACGACGCCGGCGTGGCCTTTACGCTGCTGCTGGGGAGGGCGGCCCGTACGCGCACCGCCGATGTCCCCGCCTCAGAGTTGGCCGAGCAGCTGCGCAAGGGCGCCAAAGCGGACGGAGCCGCGCTCGCCGAGCTGGTGCCGCCGTTCGCCGCGGTGGACCGCTCCGGCCCCGGCGAGCCGATCGTGGCGGCCACCGACTGGCTCGGCTTCCGGCAGCTCTTCTGGTGGCAGGGCGACGGCGTGGCCGCAGTCTCAACGAGTGCGCTCGCGCTCGGTGCGCTGGCCGGCGCGGGGCTCGACCACACCGCGCTCGGCCTGCAGAGTCTGGTGGGTTGGCAGGTGGGGTTCGGCACGGTCTTCGCGCAGGTCGAAAAGGTGCCGGCCGGATGCCTGGCGGTGCTGGACGCGGGCCGGGTGGAGACGCACCGCTATGTGGAGCAGGCGCTCGCCCTGGACGGCCCGGCACCGTCGCTGCCCGAGGTCGTCGACGAGATGGCCGGGATGCTGCGGGAGTTCCTCCGGGCGTACGTCGCTGACCATCCCACGACGGTGCTCCAGTTGACCGGTGGTCAGGACACCCGGGTCCTGCTCGCGGCGCTGTCCCCGGAGACTCGCCGCGGGCTCCGCGCGCTCACCCTGGACCTGCGGGGCGGCTCCGACGCCGCGCTTGCCGAGAAGTTGAGCGCGATGTGTGGGCTGGATCTGCATGTCCACTGGCTGGATGACCAGCCGCCGGTCACGCCGGCCGCCGCCCATCACATGGCGCTGAAGGCGGCGGCGGCTCTGGACGGCATGGCGAGCCCGCTGGCCCTGGCACCGTTGCTCCTCGCCGAGGGCCATCTCGAGCAGGGGCACCGCCTGTCCGGTCTGGGTGGGGAAACCTGCCGCGGCTTCTACTACTTCGGCCAGCCCCGCCACGCGACCACCTCACCGCACCTCATCGGTCAGCTGGCGAACTGGCGCCTCTACGCGAACGAGGCGGTCGACGCGCGCGCACTCGAACCGGGCTTCGTGGCCTCCGCCCGCACCGACGCGCTCGAACGGATCACCGCGTCCTTCGACGGCGCTCCGCAGCAGTGGCTCAGGGCGACCGACTACTTCTATCTCTACCAGCGCATGCAGCGGTGGGCGGGCGCCCACGGATCGGTCGCGGCCGTCCACCGCTTCTTCATCAACCCCATGTTCGACCGGCGCTTCGTCCAGCTGGCGCACTCGATGTCACCCGACCAGAAGGGGAACGGCCTGCTGACCGGGCAGCTCATCCACCGGCTCGACCCCGAACTGGCCGCGGTTCCGCTGGATTCGGGGCTTGTTCCCGCGCGGTTGGGGCAGCGAGGCATCGGCGACCGTGCGACGGCGGCCAGGGTCACCGCGCGGAAGCTGTCCCGCAAGGTGCGGCAGCGGCTGCGCCATTCCGGCCGGGCGCAGCTGGGCGCGGCCGAGTTGGCGGCGCTCGTCGTCGAACACTGGCGTACCGAGCCGGAAGTCCTGGCACCGCTGCGCAACAACGGCATCGTCCGGGCGGCATGGCTGGACGAGTTGATTGCGGGACGGCGGGAGTCCGCCCCTGCCACGGTGGCCTTCCTGACCAACCTCCTGGTCGCCACCGCATCGCGGCCCGTCACCTGAGGCCACCTGCCGCGGCACGGTTGCGGTAGGCCGATCACGCCCTCGATCGGCTGAGCTGGATCGACCACGAAGATCATGTCCCCGGCCGCATCCGCGTCGGCCTGCACCCCGGCGAGCCTCCGCGCGAACCCTCTCTCCTTTCGACGGCTTGACAGTGCCGTTCGTTCCAGAGGCTCACTCCATTTGCCGACTTCACCGTGGGCCAGCTTCGATACCGGTGACTTGAGGGCATTTCCGTCGTTGTGTTGGTGTGCCCCGTGCGCTCCGGCGAGCCGGCGAGCCCTGCCTCGGTTGGGGGTCGCTCCGCTGCAGGCGCTGTGCGCGGCGGCGCGTCCGCCGGTCGCCAGGGCCGACGACGCGGGGAGTTCTACCCCAGCTGTCGGCTGATCCCGTTGGACCCGACAGCCGTTCGACGTCCTCGACACCGAATTTTCCGTACCGGCGTTCGCCCGCCCCGTTCTGAGTGACACCAATTGTGGAGAAGGGAACCACATGGTTAGGAATTCAAGAACTGTCATCGTACTGGCCATTGCTGGCGCAGTAGCGATCTCCGGAACGGCGCTGGCGGGTCGAACATTTACCAACACCAGCGGCGCTGAGCCCTTGGCGGCGCGCCCCGGAACGTATTCGCTATGGGGCAGTTCAGCGGTACCAAGGACGGTGACCGACCCGGACAGACAGGCCGTGGAACTGGGGGTGAAATTCAAAGCAGTTCAAGACGGCAGCGTCATCGGCGTCCGATTCTACAAGTCAAAGACGAACACCGGCGAGCACACGGGCAGCCTCTGGACGATCAACGGCACCAGGCTGGCCAACGTGCGGTTCACGCAGGAGACCGGGTCCGGGTGGCAGTACGCGGATTTCTCGAGTCCCGTGGCCGTCAAGGCCAATGTGCTGTACGTGGTGTCATATCACACCCCCGTCGGGCAGTACTCGGCCGATGACCATTACTTCGCCGCCGGTCACAGCCGTGGCCCGTTGCGCGCGCCGGCCGACGGATCGCACGGCTCCAACGGAGTGTACAAATACGGCGCCGGCGGGTTTCCGAACCAGGGCTACAAGGCAACCAACTACTGGGTCGACGTAGTTTTCAAGCCCGGCACTCCCGTTACGTCCAGTCCCACCGCTGGGCCCACCACCACGACGGCATCCCCCCGCCCCACACCGGACCCCAGTGCCACACCGACCGCGGCGCCGACTCCTAGCTCCAGCACGCCCGGACCGACTCCGACCGGCACTGGCAACCCCGACAGCACCGCTGGCGGCAGATACCCCGAGCGCTTCTCCGTAGGTGCGCCCGGCGTCGGCAAGTACCGCCAGTCCGATGCCAGGCTTCCCGTGCCGGCCGGCTTTCAGGAAGTGTTCCCACACGACAACGCCAGCAAAGAGTGGGATCTGTACGACTGCAACGGCACGGTCAATCTTGACCGCAAGTACTTCCACGCCTTCATCTATATCGGCACGAACTGTCATGGCACCGTCAACATCACGAACTCCATCATTGCGCCGCCACCGGGGTCCATTAATCGGGCCATCCTGGTCAACGCGAATTCCTCGGGCAGCCTCACGCTCAATATCAGCAATACGACCATCCGGCCGGAGCCGGTCGGTCTCGGTATGAACAGCGCCCCGTTGACCGACCATGCGATCAACGACTGCGACACCTGCACGATCCACCTGAGCCGCGTAGACGTGGCAAACACGGGCGGCATGTGCCTCTGCGGGGCGAACACCACCATTGAATACAGTTGGCTCCACGACAACTACATCGCCCACCTGGCCGATCCCTCCCGCGCCCACACCGGCGGTGTCTTTCCTTACGGCGGCACGGGTCCGCTGGAAATCAGCCACAGCCGGCTCGAGCCAGGGGTCAACGCCTACACCGGCGCAGCGGTCCCGAACTACTGGCAGGCCATCACCGCCGTGCTGTTCACCCAGAGCTCGGGAGGCTCCACGCTGCGCAATTACCAGGTCCATGACAGCTTCATCTCGCTCGGGGCCTTCGGGCTGTATGCCCAGGACGGCGAGGGCCTGCGACTGCGCGACAACGTGTTCGGACCGACGTACTGGGGGTCCACGGGTCCGTGCGGGTCCGGATGCTCCGTCACCTTTGCCGACTGGACGAACAACGTTGTGGGCACGATCGACGGCAGCCCAACTCAGGAGTTGGTCCGCAAGCCCGCCTAAGCAGTGTCTTCAAAGGGTCTTGGTGTCGGACGATGTAGCTCATGAGTCGTCGCTACGAGTTGCCTGTTTGGTGTCGGTGGACCCCCGAACGCGCCGACCAGCAGGCCAACCGCCGCCGCTTCGGTCGGCGGCGGTTGGCCTGCTGGTGTTCGGCACCCCGCTCTACAAACGCCGCAATGTCGTCGTACGCTGCTTCAGCCGACTCAAGCAATGCCGGTGACCCGTTGAAGACACACCGCCTAGCGGCCGGCCAGCTTGCGTAGCACGGCGACGATGTGGTCCTGGTCGTCCTCGGTCAGCGCATGGTGCAGCGGCAGGATCAGCGAGTCGCGGGTGAGCCGCTCGGTCACCGGCAGCGGCGCGGGCGTCACGTCCGCGTACGCCGGCTCCAGGTGAGCGGCCATGATGCCCCTCCGGGCCGACACGCCGGCCGCGGCCAGTTCCGCGAGCACCTCGTCGCGGCCCACTCCGTACTCCCGGTTGACCAGCACCCAGAACGACTGGAAGTTGGTTTCGCCGTACTCCGGGTCGCGGACCGGTACCAAGCCCTCGATGTCCGCGAGCAGTTCGTGGTAGCGCGCCGCTAGCGCGCGCCGGTTGCTGACCAGCTCCGCGAGGCGGCCGAGCTGTACGAGCCCGATCGCCGCCTGGATGTCGGTCATCCGATAGTTGAAGGCGGTCTCCAGGTAGGCCTCCAGCACGGGCTGGGCGCTGACGTGACGGTCGGCCGCGGAGACGTTCATCCCGTGTTCGCGCAACCGGCGCAGTCGGGCGGCCCACTCCGGATCGTCCACCGTGACCATTCCGCCCTCGCCCGTCGTCAGCAGCTTCCGGGGATGGAACGACCAGGCCGAAATCGTCGAGCCGGAGCCGACCGGCCGCCCGTACGCCGTCGATCCGGCGGCGCAGGCCGCGTCCTCGATCAGCGGCACTCCCCAGCGGCCGGCCGCGTCCCGCAGCGCGGCGACGTCGAACGGCACGCCGCCCTGGTGGACCGCGATCACCGCCCGGGTTCGGGGCGTGCGCGCGGCGTCGATCGTCGCCACCGTCAGATTGCCGGTGCTGAGGTCGACATCCGCGAAGATCGGAGTGGCTCCGACGTAGCGCACCGCGTTGGCGGTGGCGATGAATGAGAACGACGGCACGATCACCTCGTCGCCCGGGCCGATCTCCAGCACCACCAGCGCCAGATGCAGCGCGGTGGTGCAGGAGCTGACGGCCACGCCGTGGCCGGCACCCACCAGCGCGGCGAACTCCTGCTCGAACCGGGCCACCCGCGGCCCCTGGGCCACCCAGCCCGACCGGACCGCGTCGGCGGCGGCCTGCGCCTCCTCCTCGCCGAGCCGGGGGATCATGACCGGGATCCGGGAGGCCGTCACTTCTCGGCCCGCCACCAGTCGACCAGCCCCTGAAGCCCCTCGTGCAGGCCGAGCTCGGCGCGGAAGCCCAGCTTCTGCGCGCCGGCGGTGGTGTCGGCCAGCCGGCGGGTCACCCCGTTGACCGTGCGGGCCGGACCGTGCTGGGGGGCGAGGTCCGACTTCATCACGTCGCTGAGCGCCTGGGCCAGCTCCCTGAGGCTGGTCTCGGTGCCGCTGGCGATGTTGAACACCTCGTCGGTGACGTCCGCCCGGGCTGCCAGAATGTTGGCCCGGGCGATGTCGGCGACGTGTACGAAATCCATCGTCTGCAGGCCGTCGCCGAGGATCAGCGGCGGAGCCCCCGACTCGATCCGCTCCATCCACCGGATCAGGACTTCTGTGTAGAGCCCATGGATGTCCATCCGGGGACCGTAGACGTTGAAGTAACGCAGGGCGACGTAGTCCAGACCGTACATGCTGTGGAAGCTGCGCAGCATGCCCTCGTTGAACGCCTTCGCTGCGCCGTAGAAGGTGTCGTTGTGGTAGGGGTGGTGCCGCTCGTTGGTCGGGAACTCGTCGGCGAGCCCGTACACGGAGGCCGACGAGGACAAGATGACCTTTCGGACCTGGGCGGCGGCCGCCGCCTCCAGCACGTTGAAGGTGCCGTCGACCAGCACCTCGTTGGCGAGCCGGGGCTCCTCCGCGCACTGGGTGATGCGAATGGCGGCGAGGTGGAAGACCAGGTCCTTGCCCTGGGTCAGCTCGTGCACGAGCGCGACGTCGCGGATGTCACCCTCGACGAGGCGGACGCTGCGATGCTGCAGGGCTCGGGCCAGGTTGTCCCGCCGGCCACGGACGAAGTTGTCGAGGACGACCACCTCGGCCGCACCGCCGGAGACCAGCTCGTCGACGACATGGGAACCGATCGTGCCCGCTCCACCGGTGACCAGGGCGCGTGCCCCGGCGATCTCCACCGCGCTCATTCCGTTACTCCGCTTCGCTCCGTGCCGCGCTGAGGCGTCGCCGCACCAGGTCCAATGATTCGCTCGCTCACGCCTCAGTCCATTCGCTGAGCTTGACCACTTTTCCGCCGTTGGCGAGGCTACGAGAGGCCGCCTCCAGGATGGCCATCACCCGCAGGCCGGCCCGACCGTCGGTCAGGGCGGGCATGCCGCTGCGGATCGACCGGGCGTACTCCTCGACCATGGTGCGCAGCGCCTCCCGCTCGGTCAGCGCCGGAGCCACCATGTCGCCCGAGCGGTACGACACCAGCATGTCCCGGCGCTGCTCGTCGCCGAGTTCCTCCGCCGAGGCCACGTCGACCCCGCGGTCGAAGATCGAGAGTCGCTGGCTGGGGTTGAGGTCGTCCCAGACCAGGGTGCGCTTCGACCCGCCGATGATCGCGGTCCGGATCTTCACGGGCGAGAGCCAGTTGACGTGGATGTGCGCGATCGCGCCGGTGTTCAGCTGCAGCGTCAGGTAGGCGACGCAGGCCCGGCCCGCGCCGATCCGGTCCGCGCCGTGCGCGGCCACGGAGACCGGCGCCACGCCGGACGGGAGGATGAAGTCGAGAATCGACAGGTCGTGCGGCGCCAGGTCCCACATCACGTCGATGTCGCGCTGGACCAGCCCGAGATTGATCCGCACGGAATCGAGGTACTGCAGCTCGCCCAGTTCCCCGCCGTGCAGCAGTTCGCGGATGCGCAGCACCGCCGGCGTGTAGCAGTAGGTGTGGTCGCACATCAGCGACAGTCCCTGACGCTCCGCCTCCGCCACCAGCGCCCGCCCCTGCTCGACGCTGGCCGCCAGCGGCTTCTCCACGAGCACGTGTTTGCCGGCTCGCAGCGCCGCCATCGCCACCTCGAGGTGGGTGCCGGCCGGGGTGGCGATGGCCACCGCCCGGACCGCATCGTCGGCGAGCACTGTGGCGAGGTCGTCGGTGGCCTGGATCGTCGAGTAGTCACCGAGCGCCCGCCGGGCCCGGCGTACGTCGAGGTCGCAGAGCCAGCGCAGCCGGAATTCGGCGGAGGCCTGGAAGTTACGAACGAGATTCGGACCCCAGTAACCGGCGCCGATGACGGCCACGCCGATCGGTTCATCGGCGGCAGCGTTCGATGAGTTCACGGATATCCGTTTCGCTAGACAGGACAGGACGCATTCGCTGAAGGGGAGTTGGTGGCGACGTCCATTCGGCAAGCTACCGAGGTCGTCGTCGGGTACGCCAGCACCGGGACGGAATTCCGGCGGTGCCGCTGGGGTCAGCGGGTCCGTTTGGTTTGTCCGCCCTCCTCGAATGGTCTTTTCTGCGGGCACTGGGTCGGCTTTCTGACATCGGTCTTGTTGCCGAGCGTCTACCGTTTCCACCCCCATAAAAGATCGCCGCACGGGGAAGGAACGAGCGATGACGGACGCCCACGGGGCATCGCGCGACGGTGCGCAGATCGCCGCGACGGCCGATGTGGACGAGCGCGCCACGATCCGTTCCGGCACCCGCGTCTGGCACGTCGCGCAGGTCCGCGAGGGCCGCCGCTCCTGTCCCGCTTCCCTGACTCCCGGCCTCGGCTGAGTTGACCTTTCGGACGTTGCCCGACCGGCCTGGTTACGGGGTGAGGAGCAGGGCGGCGACGGTGGCGGCGGTGCTGAGGGCGGCCAGGGCGGCGCTGGTGGCGACGAAGCGGCCGAGCGGCACCGCGACTCCGGCGGCGCGGCAGCGCTCGTACCAGATCAGGGTGGCCAGCGAGGCCCACGGGGTCGCGAGGGGGCCGACGTTCGTGCCGATCAGCAGGGCCAGCAGCTGGGTGTGGTTGGCCGGGGCGATGACCGCCTCACCGGCGACGTACGCGGGCAGGTTGTTGACCACGTTGGCGAAGAGCGCGCCGACGGCGCCGGCCCGCAGTGACCCTTCCGCGCCCGGATCGCCGCCGATCAGCGCGCCCATCACCTCGTCCAGGCCGTGCCGGCCGATGGTCTGCACCACCAGGAACAGCCCGGTGACGAAGACCAGCAGCCGCCACGGGATCAGCGCCGGACGCAGGCTCTGTCGGGCCCGGACGGCGAAGCCGGCGACCAGGATCGCGGCGGCCACCCCGGAGGCGAGTCCGATCTCGACGCCGGCCAGGATGCCGGCGACGAAGAGCAGACAGGCGCCCAGCGCGGTGCGGTAGAGCACCGGGTCGGGCGGCACGTGCGGGGGCGGCGGGACGAACGGGTCCGAGCCGGCGCGGACCGGCCGCCAGTACCACCACCAGAGCAGCAGCATGGTGATGACGATCGCGACCAGCTGCGGCCACCACATCCTGGCCGCCCAGGGCAGCGGGTCCAGCTCGATCCGGTCGCTGGCCAGGATGTTTGTCAGATTGGACACCGGCAGCAGCAGGCTCGCCGTGTTGGCCAGCCAGACGGTGGTCATCGCGAGCGGCGTCGGCGGCACGCCGAGCTTGCGGGCCAGGGCGATCATCACCGGGGTGAGCAGCACGGCGGTGGTGTCCAGGTTGAGCGCGATGGTGGTGACCGACGCGAAGGCGACACAGAGCCAGAACAGCGCCCGGTAGCTGCCCCGCGCGGTGATCGCCACCCGGGCGGCGAGGGCGTCGAAGACCCCGGCCACCGCGGTCAGCTCGGCCAGCACCACCACCGTGCCGAGGAAGATCAAAATCGGGATGATCCGGCGTACGGTGACCTCGGCGTCCGCCCGGGGGAGGAGTCCGGTGAGGACGCAGACCACCCCGACGACGGCGAGCCCGATCGCGATCCAGTCCAGCACGTGCAACCGGCCCCAGCGGGATCGGTCCGGCGCGGCGGACGGCGGCTCGCCGACGGTCTCCACGGAGGATGATCCTCGCACACCGCCGGGTCGTGGGCACCACCCGACGCGGCCGGGAAGCGGCTGCCGAGGGTGTCCACGGATCGACGATGAGTGGCCATAATGATGTTGTGTCCGTAGGCGCGCACCCCACCCGGTCCGACCGCCCGATCGACTTCTTCATCAGCTACTCGCCGGCCGACGAGCGCTGGGCGACGTGGCTGGCGTGGGAGTTCGAGTCCGCCGGCTACCGCACCCTGCTCCAGGCCTGGGACTTCGTCGCCGGCACCAACTTCATCGACTTCATGGACCGGGGCGTCCGCGAGGCGGCGGTGGTGGTGGCCGTCCTCTCCGAGCGCTACCTGCACTCGACGTACGGGAAGCTGGAGTGGCAGGCCGCGCTGCGCGCCGACCCCGACGGCACCGGCAACAAGCTGGTCACCGTCCGGGTGGAGGACTGCCCGATCGACGGCCTGCTGGCCACCATCACCTACGTCGACCTGGTCGGGGTCACCGACGCGGCACAGGCCCGGGGGCGGGTGCTGGACCGGATCCGGGAGGCGCTCGACGGGCGGGCCAAACCCGTCCTGCAGCCCGTCTTCCCGCACCACCCGGCCGGGCCGGCCGGGGTGCTCAGCGCGACGAACGCGGGCGCGCCCGCGCCGCGCCGCGCCCGGCGTACGCCGATCAACCCGCCGCCGTTCCCGCCCGCGGCGGCCGCGGCGCCGGACACCCGCGCCACCGTGACCGTGCTCCAGGTCGCCGGGCCGCGCTTCGGCCGGGGCGTGATCGAGCCCGGCGCCCCGGTCACCCCGGGTGAGTTGCAGGAACACCTGATGGGTGACCTCACGCTGCTGATGAACGACGGCGTCCCGCGGCCGGACCTGTTGGTGGTCGCGGGCAACCTGACCGAGTCGGGCAGCCCGCGCGAGTTCTCCGACGCGCTGAGCTTCCTCACCGGGCTGCGGGTGCTGCTCGGGTTGGAGCCGCACCGGCTCGTCGTGGTGCCCGGCCCCCGGGACGTCACGATGGCCGCCAGCCGCGCGTACTTCGCCACCTGCGAGGCCGACGACGTCGACCCGCAGCCGCCCTACTGGCCGAAGTGGCGGCACTACGCCCGGCTCTTCGACGAGCTCTACCAGGGCCTGGAGGACCGGATCTTCGACAGCGAGCAGCCGTGGACGCTGTTCCCGGTGCCGGACCTGCGGGTCGTGGTGGCAGGGCTGAACTCCACCGTCGCGGTCACCCACCGCGAGGAGGACCGGTACGGCTTCCTCGGCGAGGCCCAGTCCACCTGGTTCGCCCAGCGGCTCCGGCACTACCAGCAGTCCGGCTGGCTGCGGCTGGGCGCCATGGCGCACGCCCCGGGCCCGCGCACCCCGTACGCGGACGAGGGCCCGGTCGACGACGCGGTGACGCTGCGCGACCGGGCGTCCTTCCACCGGCTGGTCGCCCCGATGCTCAACCTGCTGCACGCCGGCACGGCCCCGACGCGCGGTCCGGTCGACGCGGTCGTGCCGGTCGCCCTGCCGTCGCGCGACGGCCGGGCCCAGGTGCTGCGGCTGGCCGCCGACGGGATGACCCGGTGGGTGCTGGGCCGTGACGACCGGCACGACGTGGGGGAGACGAGGGCGGTGAGCTGGCCCCGGTCGGACGCCACGTTCGGGGCGGCCGGCCCGGCGCAGGTGCCCGATCCGCGGCTGCCGACCGCCGTCGAGGGGCCGACCCAGGGCGGCGCGGCGCGCGACGTGCGGGCCGGCCCGCCGGCCGTGGTCGCGCCGGTGCCGCTGGAGCGGCTGCTGGACCGGCTGGCCGAGGTCTGCGAGGCGCGGTACGACCGGGTGCTGGTCCGCCGGGTGGCCGCCGACCCGCCGCACCTGTTCGTCACCTACCGGGCCGACGGCGTGGTCCGGCAGCAGCGGGTCGGCGCGCACGTCGGGACGCCGACCGCCGCCGACGTCGACGACTTCGCCCGGCGGGTGCACGCCACCGATCCCGACATCGCCTCCGAGCTGGTCTACGACGGCGACCGGATCGGCCGGGGGCTGGCCGAGGCGGCGCAGCGGCGCGGGCTGCGGGTGCTGCACCTGACCGAGTTCCAGGGCCTGCTGGACCTGCGCGAGTACGTCGCGGGGCAGACCGCGCGGCTCCAGGCCGATCGGCTCTATCCGCCCGGACAGTACGTGCCGCAGCGCTACCGGCACCTGGTCGGCGCCGACCAGCGGGTCCGCGAGGACGTGGTGAACGAGCTGCTGGAGCTGATCTCCGCCCCGGACGGCCGGTTCGTGCTGGTGCTCGGCGACTTCGGCCGGGGCAAGACGTTCGCGCTGCGCGAGGTGGCCCGCCGGCTGCCCACCGCCGCGCCCGACCTGATCCCGATCCTGGTGGAGCTGCGCGCGCTGGACAAGGCGCACTCGGTGGACGGGCTGGTCGCCGCGCACCTGGCCAACCACGGCGAGCAGGTGATCGACCTCAAGGCGTTCCGCTACATGCTCCGGCAGGGCCGCATCGTGCTGCTCTTCGACGGGTTCGACGAGCTGGTGGCCCGGGTGACGTACGACCGGGCGGCGGACCACCTGGAGACGCTGCTCCAGGCGGCCGAGGGCAACGCCAAGATCGTCGTGAGCAGCCGGACCCAGCACTTCAAGACCAACTCGCAGGTGCTGACCGCGCTCGGCGAGCGGGTCGGGCTGCTGCCGCACCGCCGGGTGCTGGCCATCGAGGACTTCACCCCCGGCCAGATCGAGGCCTTCCTGCGCCACCGCTACGACGGGGACTCCGAGGCCGCGCGAGAGCGGATGGAGCTGCTGGCCGGGGTGAAGGACCTGCTCGGCCTCTCCCGCAACCCGAGGATGCTCGGCTTCATCGCCAACCTCGACGAGGGTCGGCTGGCCGCGGTGGCGGGGGCGGGGGGCACGTTCAGCGCCGCGGCGCTCTACCGGGAGATCCTGGAGTCCTGGTTGGACTTCGAGGAGCGGCGTACCCAGGGGGTACCTGGCTCGCCGGTGACCCTGCGCCGTCCCGAGGTGTGGGCCGCGGTCAGCCGGCTGGCGTTCCAGCTCTGGGAGAGCGGCGAGTCGTACCTGCGGCTGGCCGAGCTGGCCGAGGCCGCCGGCCAGCTCGCCGGCCTGGCCGAGTCGCGGCTGTCCGGTCCACAGGCCATCCACGCCGTGGGCGCGGGCAGCCTGCTGGTGCGCACCGACGACGGGCTGTTCGGGTTCATCCACACCTCGGTGATGGAGTGGCTGGTCGCCGAGGGAATCGCCGCGCAGCTCAACCGGGGCGAGGAGCCGGCCGCGCTGGCGGTGCGCCCGCTGTCGGCGCTGACCGTGGAGTTCCTCGGCGACCTGGCCGACCCGCGCCGCTGCACGGCGTGGACGGCCCGGGTGCTCGGCGACGAGGACGCCGGGGAGATCGTCCGCGCCAACGCGCTGCGGCTCAGCGCCCGGCTGCGGCTCCCTGACCGCGCCGACCTGCGGGGCGCCTCGCTGCGCGGCGAGGACCTGTCCCACCGGGAGCTGGCGCGGGCCGACCTGACCGCGGCCGACCTCAGCGCCACCCGCCTCGTCGCGACCAACCTCACCGACGCGCGGCTGGAACACGCCCGGCTGCGCGGGGCACGCCTGGACCAGGCCCGGCTCGCCGGCGCCGACCTGCGCGACGCCGACCTGGCCGGGGCCCGGCTGTTCCGCACCGACCTGCGCGGCGCGCGGGTCACCGGGAGCCGCTGGCGACGCGCCGCCCTGATCGACGTGGCCGCCGACGCGGCCCTGCTCCGCGCGCCGGAGCTGCGCGGCGCGGTGGTGGCGCCCGGCCGGCCGGTGGTGCCCGGGCTGGCCCCGCCGGCGGTCGGCGTCTCCTACGGCTTCGAGGTGGGCCGGCTGCCGGTGCCGGTGGCGTACAGCCCGGACGGGGCGGTGCTCGCCGTCGGCAGCGACGACGGTGGGGTGCTGATCTGCGACACGCTCACCGGCCTGCCGGTGCGCACCCTGCAGGGCCACCGGGGGCGGGTCTACGCCGTCCGCTTCGACGCCGCCTCCCACCAGCTGGTCACCGGCGCGGCCGACCTGACCGTACGGCTCTGGGACGCCGACCACGGCGACGTGCGGCACGTCATCGAGGACGTCTTCGCCGGCTGGGTCTGGCCGCTGCTCACCGACGGGGCGCGGGGCCGGCTGGTGGTCGGCGACGCGGCCGGCGTGGTCCGGCTCTACGACACCCGGAGTGTCCGACTGCGGCACGAGTGGCCCGGCCATGCGGCGCCGATCTGGGGCACCTCGTTCAGCCCGGACGGCCGGCGGGTCGTGGTGGTGGACAGCGCCGGCGTGGTCCGCGGCTGGGACGTCGCCTCGGGGGCGCTGGCGTTCGAGGTCCAGGAGCCGGAGGTGGTCTACCGGGTGGTGCACACCCCGGACGGGCGCTCGCTGGTCGCCGTCGGGCAGCACGGCCGGGTGTGGGTCCGCCGGGCCGTCGACGGGGAGCTGCTGCGTCAGCCGCGCGGCCACGAGGCCGACGTGTACGCCCTGGACGTGCACCCCGACGGCCGGCTGATGGCCACCGGGGACACCCACGGCGCGCTGCGGCTGTGGGAGGTGGACACCGGCCGGCCGGTACGGGTGCTGGGCCGGCAGCGGGGCGCGATCTACAGCGTCCGGTTCAACGGCGACGGCACCCTGCTGGCCTCGGCGGCCAGCGACGGCGCCATCCAGCTCTGGGACACCGCCGACGGCCAGCCACGGCACGAGCTGACCCGGCACCGCGGCTCCGTCTGGCCGGTGGCCTGGCGGCCGGATCAGCAGCAGGTGGCGACCAGCAGCAACGACGGCACCACCCGGATGTGGGACGTGCGCACCGGGCAGTTGCAGCACACCCTGCGCGGGCACGGCCGGCGGGTCACCGCGCTCTCCTTCCGCGCCGACGGCGAGGTGCTCGCCACCTGCGGCAACGACGGGGTCGTGCGGCTGTGGGAGCCGCGTACCGGTCGGCTGCTCCGGCAGCTCAGCAGCCCGGCGGACCGGTTGCTCTCGGCGGTGTTCTGCCCCGGGGAGCCGCTGGTCGCCGCGCCGAGCGGCGACGGCGGGGTGCACCTCTGGAACACCGACACCGGCGTGGACGAGCGGGAGCTCAACGTGGACACCGACCATGTCTGGGCGGCCGCTTTCAGCCCGGACGGTGACGCCCTGGCCACCGCTAACGACGACGACACGGTCCGGCTGTGGTACCGGCGGACCGGGCGGCACTTCGCCACCCTGACCCCGCACCGGGGCCGGGTTCGGGCGGTGGCGTTCAGCCCGGACGGCGAGACCATCGCCACCGGCTGCGACGACCATCTGGTCCGGCTCTGGGACGCGGCCACCGCGACCTGCCGCGCCACGCTTGAGCAGCACACCGAACGGGTGTACGCGGTGAGCTTCAACGCCGACGGGACGCTGCTGGCCAGCGCCAGCAACGACGGCACGGCGGTGGTCTGGGACGCGCGGACCGGCGAGCGGCGCACCCTGCTCACGGCGCACACCGGCCGGCTCTGGTCCTGCGCGTTCAGCCCGAACGGCAACCTGCTGGCCACCGCCGGGGACGACCTGGCCATCCGGCTGTGGGACCCGGGCACGGGCCGGCTGCACGGCACCCTGGCCGCGCACACCCGGCGGGTCTGGTCGGTGGCGTTCAGCCCGGACAACAGCTTGCTTGCCAGCGCCGGGGACGACGGCACGGTCCGGCTGTGGGACGTCGCCGACCCGGAGCACGCCCAGCTGCGCGCCACCCTGATCGGGCTGCCGGACGGCTGGGCGGCGGTCAGCCCGGACGGACGGTACAAGTTGGACGGTGATCCGGGCGGCCAGTTCTGGCACGTCATCGGCACCTGCCGGTTCGAGGTGGGGGAGTTGGACCCGTACCTGACGCAGGTGCGCCGGCTGTCCGTGGACGCCCCGTTCTGACCGCCATCGGAGCCGGACGACATCGACGGGCGACTAGGCTAGGTCGCGTTTGAACGGGTCGTCGCGGGTCGTTGGCATGGTCAGCGCTCCTGTGTGGATTCGTCGCTGGATGGTTCGCCTTGCACCTGACCGACGCCGGCCAGCAACTCGGGTGGGGCGGAGAGCGGCCGGCCTGCCCGTGATGGCCGAGATCCGGTGGCCGGCCGGATCTCGGCCCGACAGGGTTGCCCCGGCGCCGGCAGGCCCCGGTCGCCGGCGGCGGCAACGCCTTCAGATGCCCGCCGGCCATGCCCGGGCGGTCCTTATGACTTACTCCGCAGGACGGCTCGGCGCTGCTTCAGCTCCTCCGCGCTGATCTCACCGCGAGCGTAGAGTTCCGCCAGGATGCGCTCTGCCGCGCTCCGCGCTGACCGGGCCGGCGACCTGCGGTAGATCAGGTAACCAACGGACGACAGCACGAGCAGCCAGAACAGGACAGGAAAGACCAGCCACCATCCCGGCCCGCCGTCCCAGGGGCCGTGCCCATCCGCCCACCCCGGGCCCGGGTGGGCGTACGCCCCATAGCTCATTACTTCCGCCAACATCACAACCTCCTTGGCATCGGGCTCGCTTCTGCTTGCCCCACGGCCCGAGCATCGCCCGCCGGTACTGGTGCCGTCGTCGGTCAGGCAACGACACCGGGAGTACGCCGCACAACGTACGTCGCTTCCACATAGCGCTACCGCGGACACCAGGCAGTGTGGGACGCCTCGAGATCGACGCACGACGTTGTCCCGTGTCGCCGGCCCGCACCGACCCTCACCGGGTGGGCCGGCGGGCCCCCTTGAGGCGTCGGCCCAGCTCCCGGGCGATCTCCCGGTTGGCGTCCCGCTCGGCGATGGCCTGTCGCTTGTCGTACGACTTGCGACCGCGGGCCAGGCCCAGCTCGACCTTGGCCCAGCCGTTGGCGAAGTACATCGACAGCGGCACCAGGGTCAGCCCGCCGCCGCCCTCGCGCAGCTTCTCCAGGATCCGGGCGATCTCCACCCGGTTCAGCAGCAGCTTGCGGGTGCGCCGGGGCTGGTGGTTGGTCCAGGTGCCGTAGCCGTACTCCGCGATGTGCAGGCCGTACAGCATGATCTCGCCGTCGCGCTCCTGGGCGAACGCGTCGACCAGCGACACCCGCCCCTCGCGCAGGGACTTGACCTCGGTGCCGGCCAGCACGATCCCCGCCTCGTAGGTCTTGAGGATCGTGTAGTCGTGGCGCGCCTTCTTGTTGGAGGCGATGAGCTTGCGCTCGGTGTCCCTGGACAAACCATCACCCCCTGCTCGTCGACCCGGAGCAGGATACGCCGCGTTGACAAACGCGTTAGTGCTCACTAACGTGTTTCTGGTGATCGACGCGCTGTCCGCCGCTGCTGAGCCCACCCGGCGACGCATCCTGCAGTTGCTCGCGTCGCAGCCCCGCACGGTGAGCAACATCGCGGCGGAGTTCACGGTCACCCGGTCGGCGATCTCCCAGCACCTCTTGTTGCTGGCGGAGGTCGGTCTGGTGGAGGCCGAGAAGGTCGGCCGGGAGCGCATCTACCGCGTCGTTCCCGAGGGGCTCCGTCAGCTGCAGGCCGAGATCGACCGGTTCTGGACCGCCGAGCTCGACCTCCTGGTCGCCGACGCGCATGCCCTGAAGTCTCAACGGATCGAGAGAGGCCGCTGATGTTCACCAAGACCGTCGTCCTTCCCGTCGGCATCGACGAGGCATTTGCCCTCATCACCGAGCCAGAGCGGCTACGTCGCTGGCAGGCCGTGTCGGCCCGGGTCGACCTGCGCGTGGGCGGTGACTATCGCTGGACCATCACCCCCGGCCACGTGGCGGCCGGCACGTTCCGGGAGGTCGAGCCCGGCAAGCGTGTCGTGTTCGGCTGGGGTTGGGAAGGCAACCCGGATCTCGCCCCCGACGCCTCGACCGTCATGATCACGGTCGAGCCGGTCGCCGACGGCACCCAGGTCACCCTGACCCACGAGGGGCTGACCGATGAGCAGGCGGCGATGCACGCCGAGGGCTGGAACCACTACTTCGGCCGTCTCGAGAAGGCTGCCGTCGCCGGGGACGCCGGCCCCGACGAGTGGTCCGCCGCTCCCGAGCGGCTGGACGAACTGTCCGCCGCCGACGCCACCCTGGCCGTGCTCCAGACGGTCCTGCGCCAGCTGACCTCTGCCGACCGCCCCAAGCAGACCCCGTGCGCCGACTTCACCTGCCACGACCTCGCCGAGCACCTGTTCGGCTCCATGATCGCCTTCGGCGCGATGGCCGGCGTGGAGGTGGTGAACCCCGAGACGGGTTCGCTGGAGAACCGGGTGGCCACCATGGCGGCCCAGGCCATCGAGGGATGGCGCGCCCGCGGTCTCGACGGCACCGTGCCCGCCCCCGGCGGCGACGAGATGCCGGCCAGGTTCGCGGCGAGCATCATGCCGGTGGAGTTCCTGTTGCACGCGTGGGACATGGCCCAGGGCAGCGGCACGCCCCTGGTCGTCAGTGACGAGGTCGTGGCCTACGTCCACAAGCTCGCCGAGCAGATCGTCCCCGGGGCGCGCGGTGCCTCGTTCGGCGACGAGGTGGCCCCGTCGACGGGTGCCGACCCAATGGAGCGGTTGGCCGCCTTCGCCGGCCGGCGCCCCGTGGCTGAGTGACAGGATCCAACGATGCAGATGCCCAAGCCCACCGACGGTGACAAGCAGTTCTTCCGGACCGTCGTCCCCGAGGAGCCGGGGGTCGAGGTCAAGCCGATGTTCGGCAACCTCGGCGCGTTCGTGAACGGCAACATGTTCGCCGGGCTGTTCGGCTCGTCCGTCGGCGTGAAGCTCGCCACCGACGATCTGGCGGAACTGGCGACGATCGAGGGTGCGGGACCGTTCGGCCCAGCCGAGCGGCCGATGGGTGGATACCTGTCGCTGCCTGCGTCATTCACCGCCGAGCAGGCGACCCGGTGGGTCAGCAAGGCACAGGCGTACGTCGCGACGCTGCCGCCCAAGGTGAAGAAGAATTGACGTTCTCTCCGCCCAGAAGGACGGAGATTCCCTCCACGCTGCGCGTGGAACACGCGGCGTCCGGGTGGATTACCGCTTCGCCGCGCGGTGCCACCATTGCTGGTGGTCTTACCTGCGCTCCACGGTCGTTTGAGTTGTCCGCCCGTCCGGCGGCCAACACGTTCATGGCGGCGTTGATGCGTCCACACTGCGAGCACATCCGGGTCGATGGGAAGAACCGGTCGATCCGGCCGAAGGTCCGCCCGAGCCGGGCGGCCTTGTATTCCAGCATCGCGGTGAAGCTGTCCCATCCGGCGTCGTGCACCGATTTGGCTAGCCGGGTCCGGCCGAGACCGACGACGCACAGGTCCTCGACGTACACCGCTTGGTTGTCGCGGATGATCCGTGCGTCGGCCCGGCGGCGGGCAGCCCACAGGTACGCCAGCAGCAACGGTGCCAGCAGCGGTTTGGCCAGCCACTGCAGCGCGGTCAGGTCGAACGCGACGCCGACCAGCTCGACGGCGGCGACGACCCCGAACGCGCGCAGCCAGGGCCGCGTCACCGGGCCGGCTGCCAGCCGGGCCGGCCGAGCACGTAGCCGAGCCGGTGCCGCCAGGATGTGGCCGCCCGGGCGTCCGCCCAGATCGAGGCGTATTCGTGGGTGGCCACCCGCAACGGGTTGTATGTGGTGAGGTTCTTGGTGAGCCCGTACCGGACGGTGGCGCGTTCCGGCTCGAAGCTGCCGAAGAGCCGGTCCCAGACGATCAGGATGCCGCCGTAGTTGCGGTCGAGGTACTCAGCGTTGGAGCCGTGGTGGACCCGGTGGTGGGACGGGGTGTTGAAGACCCACTCGATCGGCCGGGGCAGCACACTGATCCGCTCGGTGTGCAGGAAGAACTGGTAGAGCAGGCTGATCGACTGCTGGAGGAAGATCATCCAGGGCGGGATGCCGAGCAGGGCGAGGGGCAGCCAGAACGGCAGCGAGGTCATCGGCGTCCAGCTCTGCCGCAGGGCGGTGGAGAGGTTGTAGAAGACGCTGGAGTGGTGCACGACGTGGCTCGCCCAGAGCAGTCGTACCTCGTGGTGCAGCCGGTGGAACCAGTAGTAGGCCAGGTCGTCGGCGAAGACGAGCAGCACCCAGGTCCACCAGGAGCCGGGGGAGAGGTGGACCGGGGCGATCGTCCACAGCCCGGCGTAGAGGCCGACGGTGGCCAGCTTCCACGGGAAGCCGATCACCTGGCTGCCCAGGCCCATGGAGAGGCTGGTGGTGGTGTCGCGCAGCTCGTAGCCGCGTTCGTCGTCGTCCGGCGCGAACCGGTAGGAGAGGGCCTCGACGATGATGAGCAGCAGGAACGCCGGGACGGCGTAGAGCACGGCGGGAATCACGCTCGGGCTTCCCTTCCGGACGGGGTGGTGGGGGTGGTGACCGGGGCGGTCAGCAGGGCCCGGGCGTGCCGGGCGGCGGCCGCGCCCTGGCCGGCGGCGATGGCCGCGGCGAGCCGGCGATGGCCGGCGATGTCGAGCAGTTCGGCGGCCCGGCTGTCGGGCGGAACGTCGCCCACCGCGAACGTGCCGGTCACCAGGCTGTTGAACGCCAGCAGATAGGCGGTGTTGCCGGAGCCGCGGACGATCAGCCGCCACATGGCGATGTTGGCCTCGGCCATCTGCGGCAGGTCGGGCGCGAGCGCCGCGTACTCCTCGGCGGCCCGGACCACCGCGGCCGTGACCGGCGGGTCGCCGCGCTCGGCGCAGAGCCGGGCCGCGTCGGTCCCGACGCAGGCCCGCATCTCCAGCATGTCGCGGACCAGCGTTTCCACCGGGAGTACGTCGCCCGACTGGGTCAGCGACAGCGCCAGGTCCAGCCCGGCGTGCACCCGCCAGTCCAGCACCCGGGTCGCGCCGCCCTGGCTGACCCGGACCAGTCCGAGCTGTTGGAGCCGGCGCAGCGCCTCCCGGACGGCGTGCCGGTTGACGGCGAACGCGGCGGCCAGCTCCCGCTCGCCGGGCAGCGTCTCGTCCGGCCGGTAGCGACCGCTGACGATGGCGTCGCGAAGCTGGCCGAAGACGTGGTCGGAGACGGAGGCGCGGGGGACCGGGGCGAAGGCCATGGGCAGAGTGTGGCCCCGGACACATCAACCCGTCAACTGGTTGGACCACACGGGTGGCGGCCACCCTCCGCCACCCGCGCCGGCGCGGCTCGTATCCTTTCGCCGGAAGGCCCCGCACGGAGGAAGGGAGTCGGTGTGAGCGACCAGGTCGAGACATTGGAGTTCCAGGCCGAGGCACGTCAGCTGCTCCAGCTGATGGTCCACTCGATCTACTCGAACAAGGACGTCTTCCTGCGCGAACTCATCTCGAACGCGTCGGACGCGCTGGACAAGCTCCGGCTGGAGTCGCTGGTCGACAAGGACCTGGCGGCCGACGTCTCCGACCTGCACATCGAGATCGCGGTCGACAAGGACGCCCGGACGCTGACCGTCCGGGACAACGGCGTCGGCATGTCCCGGGACGATGTCGTGTCGCTGATCGGAACCATCGCCAAGTCCGGCACCGCTGAGTTGCTGCGTAGGCTGCGGGAATCCAAGGACGCGGGCGCGTCCCAGGAGCTGATCGGCCAGTTCGGCGTCGGTTTCTACGCGACCTTCATGGTCGCCGACCGGGTGACCCTGCTGAGTCGCCGGGCCGGGGAGAGCGGCGGCACCCGATGGGAGTCCACCGGCGAGGGCACCTACACGGTCGAGGCCGTCGACGAGGCCCCGCAGGGCACCTCGGTCACCGTGCACCTCAAGCCGGCCGACACCGAGGACAACCTGCACGACTACACCGCCGAGTGGACGGTCCGGGAGATCGTCAAGCGGTACTCCGACTTCATCGCCTGGCCGATCCGGATGACCGTCGAGCGTGCGGGCGAGGATGGCGCGACCACCCGCGAGGCGCAGACCCTCAACTCGATGAAGGCCCTGTGGGCCCGGTCCCGCGACGAGGTCGACGAGGCCGAGTACAAGGAGTTCTACAAGCACGTCAGCCACGACTGGGCCGACCCGCTCGAGACCATCCACATGCGCGGCGAGGGCACCTTCGAGTACGAGGCGCTGCTCTTCCTGCCCTCCCACGCGCCGCTGGACCTGTTCTCCCCGCAGGGCCGCCGGGGCGTGCAGCTCTACGTCAAGCGCGTGTTCATCATGGACGACTGCGACGCGCTCATGCCCAACTACCTGCGCTTCGTCAAGGGCGTCGTGGACGCGCACGACCTGTCGCTGAACATCTCCCGGGAGATCCTCCAGCAGGACCGGCAGATCCGCGCTGTACGCCGTCGCCTGGTCAAGAAGGTCCTCGCCACCCTCAAGGAGATGCCGGCGGAGTCGTACCGCACCTTCTGGGCCGAGTTCGGCGCGGTGGTCAAGGAAGGGCTGCTCGAGGACCCCGACAACGCCGAGCCGCTGCTGGACCTGGTGCGGGTCGCCTCCACCCACGACCCGGCCGAGCTGACCACGCTGCGCGACTACGTGGCGCGGATGAAGGACGGCCAGTCCGAGATCTACCTCGCCACCGGCGAGTCGCGGAGCACGATCGAGAACTCGCCGCACCTGGAGGCCTTCCGCGCCAAGGGCTACGAGGTCCTGATCCTCACCGACCCGGTCGACGAGGTCTGGGTCGAGCGGGTCGGCCAGTACGGCGGCAGGGCCCTGCGCTCGGTCGCCAAGGGCCAGGTCGACCTGGAGACCGACGAGGAGAAGGCGAAGGCCGAGGCGGAGCGGAAGGACCACGCCGAGCTGCTGACCTGGCTGACCGGCGCGCTCGCCGACAGCGTCAAGGAGGTCCGGCTCTCCTCCCGGCTGACCACCTCACCGGCGTGTGTGGTCGGCGACGCGCACGACATGACTCCGACGCTGGAGAAGATGTACCGGGCGATGGGGCAGGAGGTGCCGCGGGTCAAGCGGATCCTGGAGCTGAACCCGAGCCACCCGCTGGTCACGGGCCTGCGCAAGGCCCACGAGCAGGGCGGCGACATCGAGGGCCTCACCGAGACCGCCGAGCTGCTGTACGGCATGGCGCTGCTCGCCGAGGGTGGGGAGCTGGCCGACCCGTCCCGGTTCACCCGGATCCTCGCCGACCGGCTCGCTCGCACGCTGTAACGCGTCTGCCGTCCGTCGGCCGCAGCCCTCCGCGCCGCGGCCGACGGACGCCCGCTATCCGAGCGCCAGCCGCTCCAGGCGCGCCGCCTCCTGGACAGACGGCTCACCCGGCTCGCTGCGGAGCAGCCGCCACCGGGACGTCCGCCCGTCGGGGCCGGTCAGCTCGCCGTGGGCGAGGGCCCGGTCGATGTCGCGTCGTACCCGCAGTTCCAGGTCCGGGTCGGTGGCGAAGAGGATCCGCAGGCGCACCTCGTCGCCGTTCCGCTCCGCCTCGGTGTGGTGCGGGGCGACCGGGCAGGGCGGTTCGTGTTCCCAGTGGCCGCACAGGACGGTCGTGATGGCGGCCCCGGGGGCGGCCGGATCGTCGTCCGGGCCCATGCCGAGGACGGCCTGGTGCGCGAAGCCCTGTCGCATGCCGCCATTGTGCGCCCACCCGCCCCTGCGCGCGGCGGATCCACCGGGGGACCCGCCGCGCCGGGTGTCAGGGCAGCTCGGGATAGAGCGCGGCCACCCCGCCGGACAGGCCCGCGAGGACCCGCCGGGAGGTCTCGTCGGCGATGATCTCGTACCGGTCGGCCTCGATCCCGTCGACGGCGATCCGGGCGATCTCGGCCGGGTCGGACTTCGGCCCGGACACCTGGGCCGTCATGTCGGTGTCCATGTACCCGACGTGCAGGCCGGCGACCCGGACACCCCGGCGGGCGAGCTGCGTTCGCAGCGCGTTGGACAGCGACCACTCGGCGGCCTTGGCCGCGCTGTACGCCCCCACCCCCGGGAAGCTCACCCAGGACAGCGCGGAGAGGATGTTCAGGATCGTCCCGCCGCCGTTGGCGGCGATGTGCGGCGCGAACGCCCGCACCACCGACAGCGTGCCGAAGTAGTGGGTCTCCATCTCCAGCCGGATGGCCGCCAGGTCGGCGTCGAGCAGGTCCGCCCCGGTGCTGATGCCGGCGTTGTTGACCAGCAGCGTCACGTCGCCGGCCAGCGCGGCGGCCGCGGCCACCGAGTCCGGGTCGGTGATGTCCAGCCGGACCGGGGTGACGCCCGGCAGGTCGACGCTGTCGGGATTGCGGGCGCCGGCGTACACGGTGGCGCCGCGGGCCGCCAGCTCGGCGGCGAGGTGGCGGCCGAAGCCGCGGTTGGCCCCGGTGACGAGGGCACTGCGTCCAGCGATCTTCATGTCCTGCTCCTGAGTGTGTCGGGTCGAGGGGGTGTGTCGGCGGGCCGACCGGTCACGCACGTAGCAGGCCGGGACCCGGGAGGACGTCGATCTCGCCGGGCGGTACGTCGTGCCCGGCCGCACAGCGCAGCCGCGCGTGGACGGCGGCACCGCAGTCGTGGTGCTCGACCCGGACCGACGGGCCGGCCTCGTCGGCGGCCCAGGCGTCCCCCCACTGGCGCAGCGCGGTGAGCACGGGCAGCAGCTCCTGCCCCTTGCGGGTCAGCAGGTACTCGTCCCGGGTGCGTTGCCCCGGCTGTCGGTAGGGGCGCCGTTCGAGCAGGCCGTCGGCGACGAGCTGCTTCAGTCGCGCGGCGGCGACCGGCTCGCTGATCCCGACCCGCCGGGCGAAGTCGTCGAAGCGGCGGGTGCCGAACGAGGCCTCGCGCAGCAGCAGCAGGGTGGACCGGTTTCCGACCACCTCGATCGCCCGGGCGATCGAGCAGTTGCTGTTCTGCCAGGCGTCGCGCTGCTCGAGGAAGTCCGTCATGCCGGCGACGCTACCCCGCTGACTTAGGAAAGCCAAAGTCAGCTAGGTCACGCGACCCCGGGGAATACCGACGGCGGATCCGCCGCTGTCTCACACCTGCCCGGCGTAGAAGCCGTACCGGGCCAGCGGCTCGACGATGGTCTGCTCCTCGTACGACAGGTGCGACAGCAGGGTGTCGCTGAGGATGTCCACCGCCTTCTGGAGCTCGGTGAAGTCGCCCGGATTGCGGATCAGGTCCACCAGGGCCCGGTCCACGCCCTCCACCACGTCGTGGATGACCACGTGCTCCGCCTCCAGGCGGTCGAGCACGGGGACCAGCCCGGGGTTGGAATGCCGCAGGTGCGGGAAGATCGAATTGTCCTCCAGCCCGTGGTGCTGGCTGACCGCCGTGCAGTACGCGGCGCAGTACGCCCCCAGCGTCCAGTTGTTCTGCCGCATGGTCATCTGGTTCAGCACGGCCCGGGCGGCGCCGGCGGAGACCACCCCCCGCCGCACCTGCTGCAGCAGGTCACGTACCTGTGCCAGCTCCTGCCGCAGGTGGTCGTGCACGTCGACGAGGTGCCCGCCGACGGCCTGCGCGTGCGGGGTGTAGACGTGCCCGGCCGGCGCCGGCGGGGCGGCCGGGCGGGTGGACTCGTCCCAGAGTTCGTGGTCGGTCAGCCGGACCTCCGGATCGGGGGTGGGGGTGACGGCGAGCGTGGTGGAGCCGCCGGCCTCGACCACCTCGCGCTGCTCCTCAACGGCCTTCGCCCGGCTGCCGGGCTCGGCGCGCTCGGCGGCGACCAGCTCCCGCACGGCGGGCGCGACCTCCTGCGCGAAGAGCTGGATCGCGGTGGGGTCGTCGGCGCCGAGGATGAACCCGGAGGTGCCGTGGTCCAGGGCGAGACCCGCCAGCTCCTCCACCCACTGCTCGGGGGGCCCGGCCAGGAAGCCGGAGCGGGAGCGGGTGAATCGCCCGGAGATGTTGAGCAGCCGCCGCACCGAGCGGGGATCCCGCCCGGCCGCGTCGGCGCCCTCGTCGACCAGCGCGTTGAGGTCCGCCAGCTCCGCCGGCCCCTTGGGCAGGTACGCCATCGACGGCAGCCAGCCGTCCGCCGCCCGCCCCACCAGCCGCAGCATCCGCGGCTTGTACGCGCCGATCCAGATCCCCACCTCGTGCGCCGGCGCGGGTCCCCGCTTCGCGCCGACCACCCGGTAGTGCTCGCCCTCGACCCGGATCCCGCCACGCCGGTCGACCGCCCACACCCTCCGGATGATCCGGATCGCCTCGTCCAATGCGTCCACGGCCTGGCCGGGGGTGAGCCGCCGCCCCCCGTTCGCCTCGATCGCCTCCCAGAAGGCGCCCGCGCCGAGACCCAGCTCGGCGCGGCCGTCGCTGAGCAGGTCCAGGCTGGCGACGCTGCGGGCCAGCACCACCGGCTGCCGCAGCGGCAGGTTCAGCACGTTGCCGGCCAGCCGGATGCGGCTGGTCGCCGCCGCCAGGAACGACATCAGCGTCCAGGTGTCCAGGAAGCCCGGCTGGTACGGGTGGTCCTGGAAGGTGGCGAGGTCGAGGCCGACCTGTTCGCAGAGCTTGGCGAGGGCCACCACCTGCTCGGGCCGGTCGGCGGTGGGGGTGAGGAAGCTGCCGAAGATGAGTTGGTGCCCGTAGTCCGTCATGTGCGCCCGCTACCTCGTTCGCGTCCCGTGCCGCTCGGCCGGCCACCGGCCTTCGCCACCGTAGCCGGAGGCCAGAAGGGACGCCCAGCGCCACCGACCTGCGTGGGGACCCGCTGTCCGGCACCCGCCCGGCAGCCTCCTTATTGCACATCCGGACACCTCGCAACTCGTAATGCCGCGCCTTCGCTCGGCCGGGTGAAGAACTTCACAAGAAGTGGGCGATCACCCCAAACCGTTCCTAACGTCGTATGCGTTCGCGATTGCGGACACCACGGGCCGGTAACGCCTAATTCCGCCGCCGGCCCGGTGGTACCTGGACCTCAGGCGGGAGCGGGGGACCCACACGTTCCTCGGTGCTCGACACCTCGGGGTGAAGCCGCCTACCGGCGGCCGGGCTCCTCGGCCCGAACCCGACAGCTCACCTCGTCGGCGTGGAGGAAACCCAACATGGCAACTGAACACACCGCACGCCACCACCGGACCAGCCCGCGTCGGCTCGCCGTCGGGGCACTCGTCGTCGGCGCGGCAACCGGCGCCGCCGCGATCCTCGGGCCGGCCGCGCCGGCCAGCGCGGCCAGCGTGAACTGGGACGCCATCGCCCAGTGTGAGTCCGGCGGCAACTGGCACATCAACACCGGCAACGGCTACTACGGCGGCCTGCAGTTCTCCAAGAGCACCTGGAACGGCTACGGCGGCCAGAAGTACGCCAGCCGGGCCGACCTGGCCAGCCGCGGCGAGCAGATCGCCATCGCCGAGAGGGTCCTCGACGGGCAGGGCATCGGCGCCTGGCCGGTCTGCGGCAAGAAGGGCGGCTCGACGAAGCACTATTCGTCCAAGTCGGACTCAGGGACGAAGAAGAAGTCCCGCTCGGACTCCGGGTCGAAGTCCAAGGCCGGCTCCTCGGAGCGGTCCTCGCGCGGCGACCGGCCGGCCACCCGTAGCCACCGGCGTACCGCGCCGGCCTCGGGCGGCTCGGGCGCCTACGTGGTGAAGCCGGGCGACGCCCTGTCGATGATCGCCGACGTGCAGGACCTGGCCGGCGGCTGGCACGCGCTGTACGAGCGCAACAAGCGCGTGGTCGGCGACGACCCGGGCCTGATCTTCCCGGGCCAGCAGCTGCGGCTGCGCTGACGTACCACCGGTTCCCACCCCACCGGTCGGAACCGACGCAGCCGACGAACGCCCGGCCGGTGCTCCGGCCGGGCGTTCGCCGTCCGGCAACCCGCCGTGGACGTGGCGACGGTGTGGCGGGCGGGTCGGGACGCGGATTGCTATCGTCACGGTGCTCGTGAAGGGACGTGAAGAAAGCGCGGCTATGACCAACGAACCGTTCTCCGCGGCCGCGAGCCTCGATGAGCTGCTGACCCGGACGCAGCAGGCGTTGTCGGCCATGCGCTCCCGGCCGGCCGAGCACACCGACGGCGATGCGCCGGAACTGCTCCGCGCCGATGGCACGGCGGCCGACGGGCTGGTGCGGGCTGTGGTCGTCCAGGGTGGCCGGTTGGAGTCCGTCACCGTCGACCCGCGGCTGTCGGCGGCGGGGATCGAGACGGTCTGCGGGCACATCGTGGCGGCCGTCAACGCCGCCCTCGCCGACCTGGAAGCCCAGGTCAGCGCCACGGCGCGGGCCGACGTGGACGCCCTGGCCGCCCGGCTGGCCGCAGCACCCCGCCTACGGCTGACGCACTGAAGCGGTCGGTCGCCGGGAGGACGACGACCGACCGCTTCGGAGTTGATCAGCTCAGGTTGAGCGCGGTGTCATCGATGACGAAGGACGTCTGCAGGGAGCTGTCCTCCACACCGCTGAACGAGATGGTCGCGGTGGTGCCGGCCAGCGACGAGACGTCGAAGGACTTCAGGACGTAGCCGGCGGCGGCGTTCACGTTTGAGTACGTCGCCAGGGTGGTGCTGCCGGCCTTGACGGTCAGCTTGTCGTAGACGGTGCTGCCCGACTCGGACGTGTCGATGTGCAGGTAGAAGGAGAGCGTGGCCCGACATCCGGCCGGGATGCTCACCGCCTGCGACAGGGTGTCGGTGTGGGTCGAGCCGTACCCGTCAAGCCACGCCTTGTACGAACCGCCGTGCGCGGCCTGGCTGGTGGAGTTGGTGATGACGCCGGAGGTGGCGGTCCAGCTCACGGCGCCGGACTCGAAGCCGGGGTTGGCCAGCTTCTGGCCGGAGCAGCTGCCGGTGGGCGGCGGGGTGGTGGTGCCGCTGCAGGTCGGGTCGCCGGACTGGGCCGGCACGCTGACCGCGTCCCACGCGGCCTTGACCGTGTTGAACTCGGTGCAGCCGGTCGGGTAGAGGTTCTTCGCCGCCTGCAGCGTCCAGGTGCGGTACTTCAGGTACGACGAGGACGTCGTCTTCAGCAGCATCGCGTTGTACATGATCTTGATGGCCTTCTGGATGCCCAGGCCGGTGACGCTGCTGCCGTTGCAGGTGGAGCTGGTCGGCTGACCGTTGGTCGGGCTGCTGCCGTTGGCCAGCAGGTAGAACCAGTGGTTGCCGGGACCGGCCGCCGCGTGCACCTCCGTGCTGGGGATGCTGCTGGAGTAGCAGTTGGGGTCACCCAGCGCCGACGGGTTGTACATGTTGCGGATCGGGCCGCTGCCGACCAGATTGATCTTCTCGCCGACCAGGAAGTCGGGAGCGTCGTAGCTGGAGGGCTCGTTGGCGAACCACTCCGTCGCCGCGCCGAAGGTGTCGGCGACGAACTCCTGGGTCCCGTTGCCGGAGATGCCACCCGGGGTGTGGTCGTCGATGCCGTGGCCGATCTCGTGGGCGATCACGTCGATCGAACCGATCCACTGGCCGGAGGTGTTCTTGCCGATCTGGACCTGGGTGCCGTCGTAGTAGGCGTTCTGGTCGTTCAGGCCCACCCGGATCGGCCAGGCGCCGCCGGCGCCGTCGGCGCCGTTGCGGCCGAGCCACTGGGCGAGCATCTTGTGCTCGGTCTGGGCGCCGAACAGCGCGTCGACGCAGCCGGTCTCCTTGTTGGTGGCCGTGCCGTTGCCCCAGACGTCGTCCGAGCCGGAGAACGTCGTGTTGGTCGCGGCGTCCTGGCAGCTCTGGTTGGTGACGGTCGGGTCCTTCATCGAGTACGTGCTGCCTGACAGCGTGGTGTTGAGGGTCAGCGGGCTCGGCCCGTTCCACGCGCCAGTGCCGCTGCCGTGCACGACGTGCTCCTGCGTGCGCAGCACCTTGCCGGTCAGGGCGTCGACGTCCACGGTGAGCCGGCTCGGGCCGTCCGCGGTGGTGCCCCGGACGGTGGTCTCCCAGGCCAGGGCCGGCTTGCTGTCGAGGGTGTAGACGACCAGCGTGGTGCCCTCGACGGTGGTCACGCTCTTCAGTTGGGCGCGGGCGGTCTTCTCCGCGGCCGTGGCCTTGAGCTTCGGCGTCGTGGCGAGGCTGCCGATGCTCTGCTGCTGGGCGACGGAGGCGTACTTCAGGTTGCCGGCGGAGTCGGTCGCCAGGACGAAGTCGCCGCCGGTCACCGGCAGGCCCTTGTAGGTGCGCTCGTAGGGCACGTACTGGGTGCCTTCGGAGGAGATGACGGGCCTCTGGACGAACGCCTCGTCCGAGCTGGCGTGCAGGTACTGCGGGCGGCTGGCGACCAGCGCGCTGGCCGAGTTGGCGGCGAGCGTGCGGGCCTGGGCCGCGTCGGGGGCGGGGCTGTGAGGCGCGGCCTGCACGGCCGCGGCGGTGCCGGCGGCGATCAGACCGGCCGCGGCCGCGCCGGACAGCGCGACGAGGCGAGGTGAGAGCTTCAAGGGGGTGCGCTCCTGTTCTCTGGCGGCGCGCGGAGCCCGGTAGGGGCGCGCGCCGCGGTCAAGCTGCGAGGCGGGCGATGGTGGTCGTCCGGAGCTGCCGGCGTGCCCCGGGTCGACCGACCGACCATCCCGAGCCACCGGGGATCGGTGACTCGTGGCAGCACGATCACACGGGCAGGGGTGCAGATCAATGGGTGACCGGGGCAACCGTCTTGTTCCGGTCGCCGGGGCGACATCGACAATTCAGACAGCCATGATCTTCAATGGCCCTGATCAGCCCTTATGTTCATGGCAGTCGATGGAGGGCGGCCCGACTTGCGGCATATGCCGCTATCCGCTGATGGTGCGCCTTGGCGCCCCCCCGGCAATGTGCTGCTCCGCGACGGGCGGCCCCGGCGGCGTCATCGACTTCGGGGCCGCCGGCGTCGGGGACCCGCTCCGGAGACGTCTGCGTCGCCGCAACGCGCTCCGTCCACCGTGGCACGCGTGGCACGACCGCCTGGCGATTCGCGAGGCTACTTTCGTTTGTGCAAGCGAAAAGTAGCTGGCACATCGACGAAAGCTATGGACACCCTGAGAGGAAGTTAGTAGGGTCGGTCATTGTCAATATGTTTCGTCGAGATGAACCGGCACGGTAGTTCTCGACTGTGACCTTCAGGCGGCGCAACCCGTCCGGAGGCCACGACCGGCCAGGGATGGCCGTCCCCGGGTCAACGCCGCACCACGGCGACCCGGCGCGGGCACGCGCCGCGGGTCGACCGACGTCCGTCCGTACCCGACGACTACCCGTCAGCTCCGACGCGGAACCGCGTCCGATGCCGCGTGCGATCCGGCTCGCCGCCGACATCGGGCCATCAATCCACACAGGACGACCGTGGCGACCGCCACGGCCGGGGATCCCGCGCGGCCAGGGAGGGGCCGCCGGGTAGCTCCGACAACTCCTGACATCGACGGGCCGACGCACGCTCCGCCCGGTGCTCCTCCGGACCGTGAAAGAGGCATCCATGAATTCACATCCACCGCGCGGCCGGCTCGCCGTGAGCCGGCTCAGGAGACCGATGGCGACCATCGCCACGATGGTCCTCCTGCTGACCGCCGCCGTGGCTGCGTCCCCGGCGAACGCGCGTCCGACTGATCCGGAACGGCCGGCGGCGACCGCGCCGTCGCAACAGCTCCAGGCCCAGGTCCTCACCTGGACCGCCGGCGACAACTTTCTGTCGTACCGGTCCGCGCCGACGACCGCCACGGCCGGACCGGCCACCCTCGTGTTCGAGAACAGCGCGGCGACCGGCAACACCACCGGCATGCAGCACACCCTCACCTTCGAGACCGGGAACCCCGCGTACAACAGCGATGTCGACGTGAACATCCTGGCCGACCCATCGGACAGCAACGGGGGCCGGTGGACGGTCGACGTGGTCCTCACGCCCGCCACCTACCGGTACTTCTGCTCGATCCCCGGCCACGGCGGCATGACCGGTCTCCTGGTCGTCAGCGACGGCGGGTCGGACACCACGGCCCCGACGGTGACGGCGGCGGTGACCGGCGAGAAGGACGCCAACGGCGCCTACGTGGGCAGTGCCACGGTCACCCTGTCGGCGACGGACACCGGTTCGGGTGTCGACAAGGTGGAGTACTCCCTGGACGGGGGCCCGTACGGCACCTATTCGGCGCCGGTGACCGTGAACCAAACGGGTCAGCACACGGTCAGCTACCGGGCGACGGACAAGGCGGGTAACACTTCGTCGGCGCAGTCGGTGTCGTTCACGGTGGTGCAGACGCCGCCGGCGGACACCACGCCGCCGACGGTGACGGCGGCGGTGACCGGGCAGAAGGACGCCAACGGCGCGTACGTGGGCAGCGCGACGGTGACCCTGTCGGCGACGGACACCGGCTCGGGTGTGGACCGGGTCGAGTACTCCCTCGACGGGGGCGCCTACACCGGCTACTCCGCGCCGGTGACGGTGAACCAGACCGGTCAGCACACGGTCAGCTACCGGGCCACGGACAAGGCGGGTAACACCTCGTCGGCGCAGTCGGTGTCGTTCACGGTGGTGCAGACGCCGCCGGCGGACACCACGCCGCCGAGCGTGACGGCCGCGGTGTCCGGGGACAAGGATGCGACCGGCGGGTACGTGGGCAGCGCGACGGTGACCCTGTCGGCGACGGACACCGGCTCGGGCGTGGACCGGATCGAGTACTCCCTCGACGGGCAGCCCTACGCCGGCTACTCGGCGCCGGTGACGGTCAACCAGCCGGGTCAGCACACGGTGTCGTACCGGGCCACCGACAAGGCCGGCAACACCTCGTCGGCGCAGTCGGTGTCGTTCACGGTGGTGCAGACGCCGCCGGCGGACACCACGCCGCCGACGATGACGGCGGCGGTGACCGGGCAGAAGGACGCCAACGGCGCGTACGTGGGCAGTGCCACGGTGACCCTGTCGGCGACGGACACCGGCTCGGGTGTGGACCGGGTCGAGTACTCCCTCGACGGGGGCGCCTACACCGGCTACTCCGCGCCGGTGACGGTGAACCAGACCGGTCAGCACACGGTCAGCTACCGGGCCACGGACAAGGCCGGTAACACCTCGTCGGCGCAGTCGGTGTCGTTCACGGTGGTGCAGACGCCGCCGGCCGACACGACGCCGCCCACCGCCACCGCGGTGGTGAGCGGTCAGAAGGACGCCAACGGCGCGTACGTCGGGAGCGCGACGGTGACCCTGTCGGCGACGGACACCGGCTCGGGTGTGGACCGGGTCGAGTACTCCCTGGACGGGCAGCCCTACGCGGGCTACTCGGCGCCGGTGACGGTGAACCAGCCGGGTCAGCACACGGTGTCGTACCGGGCGACCGACAAGGTGGGTAACACCTCGTCGGCGCAGTCGGTGTCGTTCACGGTGGTGCAGACGCCGCCGGCCGACACCACCCCGCCCACCGCGACCGCCGCCGTGTCCGGCCAACTGGACGACAACGGCGCCTACCTGGGCAGCGCCACCGTCATCCTGTCGGCCGCGGACGCGGGCTCGGGCGTCGACCGGATCGAGTACTCCCTCGACGGGCAGCCCTACAGCCGGTATTCGGCACCGGTCACCGTGAACCAGCCCGGCCAGCACACGTTCAGCTACCGGGCCACCGACAAGGCCGGCAACACCTCGGGCACCGCGTCGGTCACGTTCACCGTGGTGGCGAGCGGGCCCGGCCCCGACTGCCCGGTCAAGGACACCCGCCCGACCGTGTGGCTCGGCACCGTGGACAGCGGTGTGCCCAACCGGGTCGTCGAGGGCGACTGCACGATCAACAACGTCATCTCCGACGAGCGGAGCTGGCCCAACCACGGCCAGTTCGTCAGCCACGTGACGACGATCGCCGAGCACCTGCACCACCTGGGCGTCATCAGCCACCAGGAGCACGGGCGACTGGTGAGCGCCGCCGGCCGCTCCGGCGTCGGCAAGCCGGACGAGAAGAACGGCTACCAGCCGCTGCTGGACAACACGACCGCGTCCTTCGGCCGCTGGCAGCAGGTCGGCGCGGGCGGCTTCACCCGCAACGCGGACGGGTCCATCACCAGCAAGCCCGTACCGGGCCTCGGCATGCTCTGGTTCCCGGTGTCCGCGTACGGCGACTTCTCGCTGAAGCTGCGGTGGCGCGACGACGCCCCCGGGGACGCCCGGGCCAACAGCGGGGTGTTCGTCCGCTTCCCGGACGTGCGCCAGCACCCCGCCGAGTCCCGCCCCGAGTGGGTGGCCATCAAGTACGGCCACGAGCTCCAGATCCTCGACCGGCCCGACGGTGACCAGTACAAGAGCGGCTCGGTGTACGGCTTCGACCGGGTCGACCTGGCCAGCGCCCACGTCACCGGAAAGGGCACCTGGAACGACTACGAGATCCGGGTGGTCGGGCAGCACTACTCCGTCTTCCGCAACGGAGAGCTGATCAACGACTACGTGAACAGCCCGGACGCGGTCTTCAGCCCGCCCCGGGCGGACGACCCCGGCGGGGCCGGACGGCAGAGCGCGCGCGGATACATCGGCCTGCAGAACCACGGCACCGCCGACGTCATCAGCTTCCGCGACGTGCGGATCGCACCGCTGAACCCGTGCTGCCCCGACGGAGCGGCCGGCAACTCGAGCTCCTGCTGCTGAGCGAGCGAAGGGAAACCACCACCATGGCAAGGAACAGAATCGACCGCCGCGCACTGCTGCGCGGGCTCGCCGGGTCGACGGTCGCGGTCAGCGCCGCCAGCCTCACCGGTGCCCTGCCGGCCGCGGCCTCGGCGGCGGACTCGAACGGCCAGCTCATCCCGCGCGGACGCATGGGCATCCAGCTCTACAGCGTCCGGGACAAGATCGCGCAGGTCGGATTCGCGGCGGTCTTCGAGGAGCTCTCCCGCATCGGCTACCAGGAGGTGGAGTTCGCCGGCTACACCCAGGGTGCCGTCGGCGCGATCACTCCGGCTCAGATCCGGCAGCTGCTGGACGACAACGGCCTGAAGGCGGCGGGCAGCCACCGCGGACTGAACGACTTCCGGACCAACCTGGAGTGGGAGCTCGAGGTCGCAGAGACCCTCGGCATGCCGACCCTCGGCACCGCCCAGGCGCCCACCGGTGACCGCACGATCGCCGGGTACCAGGCGGCGGCCGCGGAGTTCAACGCGTGGGGCGCCGCCGCCGCTGCCCGGGGCATCAAGCTCTACCAGCACAACCACACCATCGAGTTCAGTTTCGCGGTCGACCGCCCCGACGTGCGGCTGTACGACCTGTTCCTGGAACTCACCGACCCGCGGTACGTGTACCTGGAGATGGACATCCTCTGGGCGTACGGCGGGGCCCGCAAGTACCCCGGCTTCCGCCCGGTCGACTACGTCAACGCCCACCCCGAGCGCTTCCCGCTGTTCCACGTCAAGGACGGCGTCCCGCTGCCCGACCCCCAGCAGGGCAACTCCTACCTGGACGTCGAGTTCGGCGCCGGGGTCATCCCGTTCGCCGAGTTCTTCGGTGAGCTGAAGGGCCGGGGACGCTTCGAGTTCCTGTGGGAGCAGGACACCGCGCCGAACGCCCAGCCGAACCCGCCGGGTTCACTGGGCGCCGCCGAGCGCAGCTACCAGCGCATGGTCGAGCTGCGGGGTGCCCGATGACGGCCTGGCGGCTGGTGGAGGACGACCCGGCGGCCGAGCCCGGACCGGTGACCCGGTCCGACCGGCCCCGCCCCGGCGGGCGGCGGATGCTGGTGGTTGCGGCGGTCGTGCTGCTGACCCTGGTCGGTGCCGGCGGGCTGGCGGCCGCCGGCACCGGGATGTTCGCCGAGCGCCCGGACGGCTGCGTCAAGCCGGATCGCAGCCTCCAGTTGTACGCGGTGGAGCTGCCGAAGGACGGCACCCAGATCCGGCTCGGCTACGGCCTCACCCCGCAGACCGCCTCCTACCCGGGGCCGACGATGGAGATGATGGAGGGGGAGTGCCTCGCCATCACCCTGCACAACCAGGTGCCCGCCGAGACGCTGGCGCAGCTTCGCACCAACCCCGCCCACCCGCTGGGAGTCTCGCTGCACGTCCACGGGGTCAAGTACACCCAGCAGTCCGACGGCACGGTGCAGAGCGCGTCGTACGTCCCGCCGGGTGAGTCGCGCACCTACACCTGGTACGCGGCGCCCCGCAACAACCGGACCGGGTCGCAGGGCACCGCCGGCTACTGGTGGTACCACGACCATGTGGTGGGTGGCCCGCACGGCACCCAGGGGCTCTCCGCCGGGCTCTTCGGCGGGCTGGTCGTCCGCCGTCCGGGCGACCCGAAGCCGGACCGGACGTACGTGACGGCCTTCGGTGACCGGCAGAGCATCAACCTGCGCCGCGGCGAGGCCACCGACACCTGCGCCGCGGAGAACCCGCAGCCCGGCCCGACCTGCCTGGTCGCCAGGAAGGGGGAGCGGGTGGAGTTCATCGTCGTCGGCATCGGAAACGACATGCACACCTTCCACCTGCACGGCCACTCCTGGGCGGACACCCGGACGGGTGTGGTGAGCAACGGCCAACCGTTCGCCGACTCAGTACCGGTCATCGACAACAAGACGCTCGGCCCCGGCGACTCCTTCGGCGTACAGGTGGTGGCCGGTGACGCGGTGGGACCGGGGCACTGGATGCTGCACTGCCACATGCAGTTCCACTCCGACGCCGGCATGTCGACGATGCTGCACGTCCTCGACGAGAACGGGCAGATGCCCCCGGGAATGGATCACCAGCACCCGGCGGCCGCACCGGCCACCGCCGGCACCACCTCCGCGACCGCCACCGAGGGCGCAGCGCACCAGCACAACTGACCAGCGGTTCCGTCCGCCGTCATCGACGGACGACCGGAAGATTTTGTCCCTCAACCCAGGAGGAGTCGAGATGGCTCACAGACGCCATTTCCGGATCTCCCGCTGGGTCGGACGCCTCCGCGCCGACTCGACGGGTTCCACCACACCCACACCACCCACCCTGACCACTCCGCGTCGCGTCCCCGCGCCGCGCCGCGTCGGCGCCCTGGCGTCGAGCGCCGCGCTGGCGCTCGGCGTGCTGGCCCTGCCCGCCCAGGCCGTCAGCCCCACCCCGGCGGCCGCCGCCGAGGCCGCGGCGGCGGTGAAGGTGCTGGTCTTCCACGGTCCGACGGACAAGCAGGACGACCCGGTCGCCAAGGCCACCGCCACCATCAGAGAGCTGGGCGAGCAGCACGGCTTCACCGTCGACGACTCCGCCGACCCGACGGTGTTCACCTTCGGCAACCTGGCCCGCTACCGCGGCGTGGTGTTCCTCTCCGCCAACGGGGTCACGCTCAACGACGCCCAGGAAGCGGCCTTCCAGGCGTACGTCAAGGGTGGCGGCGGTTTCGTCGGCGTCCACGACGCCGCGCGGGCCCAGCCGGAGTCTTCCTGGTTCACCGGTCTGATCGGCACCCGTCCGGCCGCCGGCCTGCCCAACGCCGAGAAGCCGGTCTCGGCCACGGCGAGCGCCGAGAACCCGCCGAACGAGACCGCCGCGAAGGCGATCGACGGGTCGACGGGCACCAAGTGGCTGGCGTTCTCCCCGACCGGGTGGCTCGCGGCCAAGCTGGCCAAGCCGGTCGTGGTGTCCCGCTACGCGTTGACCTCGGCCAACGACTCCCCCGGCCGGGACCCGAAGGACTGGACCCTGCAGGGCTCCCAGGACGGCACCACCTGGACCGACCTGGACACCCGGACCGGGGAGAGCTTCCCGCAGCGGTTCCAGACCAAGCAGTACAGCTTCGACAACGGCACGGCGTACCAGCACTACCGGCTGAACGTCACCGCGAACAGCGGCGAGCCGCTGGTCCAGCTGGCCGAGCTGTGGCTGATCGGCCCCGATGCCGGACCCGCTCCGGACAGCACCGTGCAGCGGGCGGTCGTCGACGTCACCGACCGGCAGCACGCGGCGAACAAGGGGCTCCCGCTGACCTGGACCCGCTCCGACCAGTGGATCAACTGGGACCCGAGCCCGATCGGCAAGGTCCACACCATCGCGCAGGTCGAGGAGGGCACCTACAACGCCGGTCTGAGCGGCAACGGGGCGTTCCACCCGATCTCCTGGTGCCAGGACTACGACGGCGGCCGCTCGTTCTTCACCGGCATGGGCCGTACCGAGGCGAGCTGGACCACCGACAAGCAGTTCCAGGGCCACCTGGCCGGCGCCATCAAGTGGACGACCGGCATGGTGCGGGGTGACTGCCAGGCGACCATCGCGTCGAACTACCGGATCGAGCGGCTCACCGCGACCAACCAGGCGGGCCAGCTCGACCAGATCGGCGAGCCGCACGGCCTGACCGTCGCCCCCGACGGCAAGGTCCTCTACATCGGCAAGGCGGCCTGCCCGACCGGGCCGATCGCCAGCTGGGACGACCCGAAGGTCGGTCTCGGCTGCGGCACCATCCACCAGTGGGACCCGAAGACCAAGCAGGCCAAGCTGCTCACCACTCTGGCCGTGATGGGCAACCGGGGCAGCGGCAGCGAACTGGTGAAGAACGAGGAGGGTCTGGTCGGCATCACCCTCGACCCGAAGTTCGCGCAGAACGGCTGGGTCTACGTCTACTGGATGCCGCACGAGTCCATCGACCGGGATCGGCGGATCGGCCAGCGGACCGTCTCCCGGTTCACCTACGACGCCGCGAACCAGTCGCTCGACCAGGGCACCCGCAAGGACCTGCTGCACTGGGACACCCAGATCCACAGCTGCTGCCACGCGGGCGGCGGCATGACGTTCGACGAGAGCGGCAACCTCTACATCGGCAGCGGTGACAGCAACTCCTCCGGCGGGTCGAACGGGTACTCCGGCAACAACTGGACCCAGGACTACAAGGGCACCTCGTTCCAGGACGCCCGGCGTACCGCCGGCAACACCAACGACCTCAACGGCAAGATCCTGCGCATCCACCCGGAGGCGGACGGCACCTACACGATCCCGCAGGGCAACCTGTTCACCGGCAAGGAGGAGGGCGGCGGCAGGGCCCGCCCGGAGATCTACGTGATGGGCGTGCGCAACATCGCCCGGATCGCCTGGGACCCGGTCAACCACTGGCTGACGGCCGCGTGGGTCGGCCCCGACGCCGGCGGCCCGAGCCCGGACCTCGGACCGGCGAAGTACGAGACCGCCACGATCATCACCTCGGCCGGCAACCAGGGCTGGCCGTACTGCATGGGCAACCGGCAGCCGTACCGGGACCGCAGCTCTGCCGACGCGAACGTGCTGACCGGCTGGTACGACTGCGACAACCTGAAGAACGAGTCGCCGCGCAACACCGGGCTCGTCAACATCCCGCCGGCCCGGGACAACATGATCTGGTACTCGCCGCAGGGCGGCGGCCCGGTCTACCCGAAGCGGACCGACGGCAGCGGCCTGCCCACGTACGTGCCGGGCGAGGAGACGTTCACCCAGCCGTACCTCAAGGGCGGCGGCCAGGCCATCATGAACGGCCCGACCTACCAGCGGGAGAAGGTCGACGTCGACAGCGGCGTCGCCTGGCCGGCGTACTGGGACAACAAGTGGTTCATCGGTGACGAGTCCAACGCCAACAACCGGATCGCGGTCACCGTGGACCCGGACAAGGTCGCCGACCACGGCCCGCCGGCGTTCGCCGAGGACCTGCGCCAGATCATCCGCTCCGGCAGCGGCGCCAACCAGCTCCAGTCCTGGATGGACGCCAAGTTCGGCCCGGACGGCGCGCTCTACATGCTGGACTACGCCGGCGGCTTCTTCAGCCTGCACTCGAACCAGAAGCTGATCCGCGTCGCCTACCAGGGCGGCCCGGCGACGCCGCGGCCAAGCGACGCCATCGCCCGGGCCGTGGCGCAGAGCAGCCCGAAGACGATCGCCTTCTCCAGCGCCAAGGCCGGCGGCGTCGCCTGGGAGTGGAACTTCGGTGACGGCAGCGCGCCGTCGCACGAGGCCAACCCGACGCACACCTACGCCGACTACGGCACCTACCAGGCCACGCTCAAGGTGACCTACGCCGACGGCGAGGTGGCCACCGCGAAGATCGAGGTCGTCGCCGGCTGCGCGGCGCCGGACGCCCGCAAGACGGTGCAGCTGCTCGACACCGACACCGGCGTGGCCAACCGGCAGGCCGGCGGCAACTGCACCGTCAACGACCTGATCGACGACGAGCGCAACTGGTCGAACCACGGCCAGTTCGTCAGCCACGTCAACGACGTGGTCAACCAGCTCCGGGCCGACGGCGTCCTCGACAACCGGGAGTCGGCGACGCTGAGCCGGGCGGCGGCCCAGTCGGAGATCGGCAAGGTCGGCGGGTACCGGTCGCTGTTCGACGGCACCGCGCAGTCGCTGGCCGACTGGCGGCAGGCGCCCGGCGGGTCGTTCGCGCTGCGACCCGACGGCTCGATCCGCAGCTCCGGCGGGCTCGGCATGCTCTGGTACGCCAAGGACGAGTTTGCCGACTTCTCTCTGCGGATGAAGTTCCGGGACGTCTCCGCCGCCGGCGTCAACGCCAACAGCGGCGTCTTCACCCGGTTCCCGGACCCGCGGACCCCGGTGGACCAGCGGCCGGCCGGCAGTTGCGGCACGGTCGGATCGGCCCGGACCTCCCAGGCCTGGGTCGCGATCTACTGCGGCCACGAGATCCAGATCTACGACGGGTCCACCGGTGAGCCGCAGAAGACCGGGTCGATCTACAACTTCGACCCGATCGGGCTGGACCAGGCCGGGGTGACCCCGAAGGCCCAGTGGAACGACTACGAGGTCAGGGTGGTCGGGCAGCACTACACGATCATCCGCAACGGCGTGGTGATCAACGAGTTCGACAACACGCCCGGCAAGGCGTCGTCCCGCCAGGGCGACCCGCCCACCGACCTGCGGCAGTTCCTCAGCGGGTTCGTCGGGTTGCAGAACCACGGCACCAACGACCTGATCGAGTTCCGCGACGTGCGGGTACGCGAGCTGTGACGGCACCGGCGCCGGGTGCGGGGGTGCTGTCTCCGTACCCGGCGCCGGGCGTGGGCATCGGCGCCGTCCGGCCCGTGCAGGTCGGGCGTCGCCGTTATGCTCCCGCGGTGTTCCGAAACCAATTCGCCCACTTCGAGTACGCGATGCGTGAGTTCAACTGGGGCACGCCGACCCCGAAGGGGGTGCTCGCCTGCCGCCGGTACTTCCAGCGCCCCGAGATGCAGCGGGAACTCGACGCGTGCGTGGCGAAGTGGCGGGCGGCCGGGCCGCCCACCCACGCCGACGCGATGGTGTGCCGCAACTGGATCGCCCTCGCCTACGCGCTCTCCGACCGCCGCGCCGAGGCGAGGGCGGTCTTCGACGAGATCGGCCCGTACGTCGCGAGCCCCCGCCTGGTCCTACTTCTTCGGTGGCCGCAAGCACGGCTTCCTGTCCAACTGGCGGTGGGCCAACCGGCTGCGCTGAGGCCGGCGGCCGGCGGTCACCGTCACCCCGGTTTCCTGGTGCGGGACGGCGACAGGGTCAGGGAGGGGAGTGGCGACGGCGACCGGGTGGGGGTGCTCGTCGGCCGGCCGCTCGGGCTCGCGCTGCCGCAGGGCGCCGGGTCGCAGGTCGGCCGGGCGCTCGGCGTCGGCCGGGCGGTCGGCGTCGGGGACGCGGTGGTCGGCTTCGGCGTCTCCGGGGTGGCGGTGGGTTCCGGGGCGTCGTCCGGGAACTCCGGGGTGCCGAACCGGTACTTGTCCGGGTCGAGCTTCAGCGCGGCGGTGGCCTGCTCCATGAACTGCCGCCAGATCGGCCCCGGGCCGGAGGACCCGTACACCTCGTAGCTGCCGTCCTTCGTCTTCAGTGGCTTGCCGTCGCTGGTGCCGAGCCACACCGCGGCCGCCAGCGCGCCCGTGTAGCCGACCATCCAGGTGTGCACGTTCTGGGTGGTGCTCTGGCCGGCCTGCCAGGTGCCGGTCTTGCCGGCGGAGTCCCACCCGTTGTCCAGCTTGGCGGCCTTCACCCGGCTCAACGTCCAGTCGAGCTGGTTGATCGCCTCCTTGTCGAGCCCGACGTCGGTCTGCACCAGCCGCTCGGCGAACACGCGCTCGTCACCCTTGGTGACCGACCGGACGAAGTGCTGCTCGGCCCGCTTCCCGCCGGCGGCGAACGTCGCCATCCCGTTGGCGTGGTCCTGCACGGCGATGCCGTACTGGCCGATGCCGACCTCGGTGGAGAAGCGTCCCGCCATCTCCTCGGCCGGCTGGCCGCGCAGCTCGACCCGCTGCGGCCGAGGGTTGCCCTTCTCCGTGGCCCACATCGAGTCGACGCCGGCCCGGGTGGCCATGTCGATCACCTTCGCCGTGCCGAGCTTCTCGGTCAGCTCGAAGTAGGTGACGTTGAGCGAGGCCACGGTGGCCTCCCACAGCGCGCAGTCCGGCTGGCACGGTGCGTGCTCGGCGTTGCGGATCGGGCCGGCCGGGCTGCCCTTGGTCCGGCCCGACTCCGGGAACTCCTTGGTCTCCGGCGAGTCGAAGTGCTCCTTCACGGAGATCTTGTCCCGTACGGCGGCGGCCAGGTCGTACACCTTGAACGACGATCCCGGCGGGTGCTGGCCGAAGCCGCGGGCCTCCCCGTTCTCGTCGTAGTACCACCCGGCGTAGTCGGCGCCGTTGCCGTCGTTGCCGCCGTAGTAGCCCAGCACCCGGCCGGTGCCCGGCTCCACCGCCACCAGCGCGGCCTGCCAGTTCTTCGGCTGCCCGCGGACCGCCTCCGGCGCGCTGTCGCGCCGGATGTCGGCGGCCGCCTCGGCGGCGTCCTGGACCCGCTTGTCGATGGTGGTGACGATCTTGAACCCACCGTTGCGGATGAAGTCGGCCGGTTTGCCCTTGAACGCGTCGGTCTGCCGCAGCTCACTGAGCACGTGGTTGACCACCAGGCCGGTCGGCCCGTCGAGCCCGGACCGGCCGGCGTTCGGGTCGATCGTTTTCACGTCGTCCGGGTACGCCAGGTTCGCCGCGTCCTCCGCCGACAGGTACCCCAGCTTCACCATGCCGTCGCGGATGTAGTTCCACCGGTCGATCGAGTTCTGCCGGGCTTTCGCGTTGCGCCGCGGGTCGTAGCCGGGCGAGCCCTCGGGGTCGTTCGGGTCGGCCTCCGGCTGCTTCACCATCGCGCAGAGCACCATCGCCTCCGCCGGGGTCAACTGGTTGGCCGCCGGCGCGTCCCGACGCACCGTCTTACCGAAGTACGTCTGCGCGGCCGCCTCGATGCCGTACGCGCCCCGCCCGAACGGCACCGTGTTCAGGTAGAAGCCGAGGATCTCCTCCTTGGCGTACTTGTCGTCGAGCTTCCAGGCGATGACCGCCTCCCGGAGCTTGCGGGAATAGGTGACGCCCTTGAGGTCGGCGGCGACCCGCGCATACTGCTGGGTGATGGTCGACGCGCCCTGCCGCTGGCCGCCGGTCACGTTCGACCAGGCGGCGCGCAGCACGCCGGAGAAGTCGATGCCCTTGTTGGTCCAGAAGCTGCGGTCCTCGGCCGCCACGATCGCCTGCTTGGCGGAGTCGTTCATCTGGTCGTACGGCACGATCGTCCGGTTCTCCGCGCCCAGCGTCGCCATCTTCGTGCGGCCGTCCGCGTAGTAGACCGTGGTCGACTCCGGCAGCCTGAGGTCGGTGGGAGTGGGCACGCTGTCGAAGTAGTAGCCGCCGGCCACCAGGCCGGAGCCGGCGAGCAGCGCGAACACGGCCAGGAAGATCAGAATGCGGTGGCGCCGACGCTTCCGTCCCGCGGGGGCGACCCGCGCTCCGGAACCGTCGGCGGCGTTGTAGTTGTCACCGTTATGAAGCACCCGCACCCGATACCCTCCGACTGGTCGGCCGAATCGTGAGCTCGTTCGCGGTGCCAGGCTAGCGGAGGTGCGCGTTGCTCATGCTGGCCGACGGCAGGGAACGCTGGCTCGGTGGTCAACCGGATTGCGGCGGGCGAGCCCATGGAGTAGGTTCCCACGCACGCCGTCGAGCTGGGAGGAGGTCAGAACAATGTCCGATGTTCTGCGCCCCCTCCGCGCCCCGGCGTCCACGCGGATCTGACCCCGGGGCGCTCGCTTTCCGGAGGATCAACCTGTGACCGATCTGGTCATCCGTCCGCTCGTCGCGGGCGAGGAGAGTCTGTTCGATTCCATGCCCGACCCGCTGCCCCAACTGCGCCAGGTCGGTTACGCCGACGGGATCGCCGGCGGTGGCTACCGGCCCGAGAACACCTGGGTCGCCCTCCGAGCCGGCCGGGTGGTCGGCCGCGCGGCGTGGCTCCTCCTGCCGGGTGCCGTCGGCGCCCCCTGGCTGGAACGGTTCGACCTGGACGCCGAGCCGGAGGTGGGGGCCGCGCTGCTGCGCGCCGCCCATGAGGCACTCGGCGGTCCCCAGTTGTACTACGCCGCCCTGCCGGCGCACTGGCGGCGCCGGCCGGAGGTGCTGGCCGTGGTGAAGGCGCCGATGGCGGCGGCCCGGCTCGCCGGGCTGGTCGAGCGCGGGGAGCGGCTGAGATGCTCCTGGACGGGCACCCCGCTACCGGCGACTTCCGGGCGGTACACCTTCCGCCCGGCCGTCGACGCGGCGGAGATCAACGCCCTGGTCGCCCGGATCGCCGAGCCGGACGTGCTGACCGGCGTGGAGGTGGCGCGGGCGGTCGGCGGAGTGGACCTGGCGACCGACCCGTTGGCCTGGCTGACCGGTCCCGTCGGGGACTGGCGCATCGCCTTGGACGCCGGGAAGCCGGTCGGCGTGGTCGGACCGGCCGGGGATGCCTGCTACCCGCTGATCGCCTACCTCGGCCTGCTCGACGAGGCCGTCCGGGGCGAGCTGCTGGCCGAGGCGGTCGGGGTACTGGCCGCCGGCGGCGCCCGCGAGGTGATCGCCGACGTGGACGCCCACCGGGTGGCGGTGCTGGCGGAACTGGAACGGACCGGATTCCGGCAGTTGCGCTCCCGGGTCGTCTTCGAACCCGCCGCCGGTCCGCCGTCCGGCTCGGCCGGCACGCCCGGCTCGGCGGCCGCCGCTGGATCCGTGCCCGACCGGGCCGGTCAGGACTAGCTCATCCAGGTGCGCCCCGACCGGGGCGGTCCCTCATGGGGGACCGCCCCGGGTCCGTCCCGGCCGGGCCGCTGACGCTGGCCGGCCGGCCACCGTCACCGGTGGGCGTACCCGCTCAGGCGGTCGTTGCGCACCCGGACGGGCGAGTGGCGGGCGGCCCATCGCGCGACCGTGTTGCCGCTCATCCGGCCCGCCCAGAACGGGGACAGCCGCCACATCGGATGCGCGATCCCCCCGCCCGGCAGCGGGAAGGCCTCGCCGCTGGAGTACCCGTTTCGCTGGTGGAGGTCCCGGTCGGCCGTGGTGAGCGCCTCCACGTAGGTCGGCAGGCCCAGCGTGTCCATCCACCGTTGACTGCCGGCGAGGACGGCGGCGGCCCGCTTCCTCCAGTCGGGGCCGGGCACCGCCAGGAACGCCAGATGGTTGTGGGCTTCGGCGGGACGCCGCGCGGCGAGGGTCCGGCCGAGGCGGAGGAAGCGGTCGCGGTGGGCGCCGCACGCGGCCCCCAGGCGTTCGTCGTACCCGGCGGGCGCCGGGATCGGCCGGTAGCGGTGGAACCAGACGGTGGCGGCGGTGCCGTCCTGGAGGAGGAACGCGTCGCCGAAGAGCAGCGCGTGCTCCGTCCAGATGCGGGCCACGGCGGCCAGCGCGCCGGATCGGCCCGGCTCGTCCGGAACGAGCCAGGCGCCGAGGGGGGTGGGGGAGAGGGTGTCGGTGATGAGATCGACGATCCGGTCGATGTCGCGCCATCGGGCGCGGACGACGGATGTTGTCACGGTCATGGAAGAGCTCCTGGTGACGATCACGATCGGAGGCGTCGCCGACCCGGCGCCGCGCACCCGGCGCGGCGGTCCACGGGTCGGCCACGGGGCCACTGGGGCCGTCGGGGCACTGATCCGCACGACTGGCCGGAGCGGCCACCAGGCGCACTCCGGCGGCCGCTGCTCAGGCGGGTCTGGTCCCCGGCCGCGGCGATCGGGAGGAGAGGCCGTCCGGGCGGGCCTGGTGGCAGCGCTGTCTCCGTACGACGGGCGGCGTCCAGGCCGCCGCCGACGCGACGGCGGCGTCGCAGTGCGGGGCGCCGGAGGAACCGGCGCTGCTCGGGTCGGGAACAGACCCGAGCAGGAGCTGGTCGATGTCCGACCGGAGCGGGGGTGCGGGGCGGCGGTGCGTGCCGTCCGTCTCCCGCGGTGACCACTGGCGCACCGCGGTGTCCGGCCGGCGCTTGGTGACGTCGGCGTTCGGCGGGCGGCCGGCGTGTTCCGGCGTCGGGGCGGCAGGCGCCGTCCGGCCCGGCGGTGGACCTGCCGCCTCGTCGACCGGGGGATCGGCCCGGTCTGTTGGCCCGGTGCCTGGGACCGGCGTCGGGGCCCGGCGGGCCGGCGCGGCCGCCGGCCGGCGGTGCGGCGGCGCGCCCGGCGCGGTGCGGTGCGGGTGGGCCAGGGGCGGCGGAGCGGGCCGGGTCGAGGCGGCCGGTGGCGTCGCCCCGCGGTTCCTGGTCGGCGGCATGGCGGCGCCGGGCGGATCAGGGCGGTCCGTCGGCGGCAGGACGTGGGACCGGACGTCCCGGAGGAGGTCGACCGGGCCCGTGACCGTGACGGCGGGCGGCGGGTCGGCGGCGTACGCGGTGTCGCCGGTGACCGCGTCGTAGACGCTCCACGCACCGGTCACCCCGGCGACCAGGAGGCCCAGACGCAGCGCGATCCGCGTCAGCCGCTCGCCGCGTCGCCTCATCCCCGGCACCTCTCCGAGCCCCGGACAGCGTCGGGGCCAACGCCCGCACTCTACCGAAAGCGCTCGGTCGATCACAGAGCGCGGCTGATCAGAGTCGGGCGCGTCGCGGCCGGGCAGGAGTGGAACCTCGCCGCCCTGGGTACCACGGCGGCCATGAGTACGAGCGCCGTCGAGAGCCCCGCCATCGAACCGGCCGCCGCCCGGGCGGTGGGCACCGTCGCGGTCGTCGCCCACCGGAGGAAGACCCTCGGCGGCGGCCTCGACGAACTGCGGGCCAGCCTGATCGCCGCCGGCGTCGGGCAGCTCCTCTGGTACGAGGTGCCGAAGAGCCGCAAGGCGCCGAAGCAGGTGCGCAAGGCGCTGAAGAAGGGCGCCGACCTGCTCATCGTCTGGGGCGGGGACGGCATGGTGCAGCGCTGCGCCGACACCCTGGCCGGCACGGACGTCCCGATGGGCATCCTGCCCGCCGGCACGGCCAACCTCTTCGCCACCAACCTCGGGATTCCCGCCGACCTGCCGGAGGCGGTCCGGATCGCGCTGCACGGCCGACGCCGCACGCTCGACCTCGGCCGGCTCAACGGCGAACACTTCGCGGTGATGGCCGGCGCCGGCTTCGACGGGGACCTGATCCGGGAGGCCGACCGCAAGCTCAAGGGCCGGCTGGGCCGGGTCGCGTACGTCTGGACCGGGCTGCGGCACGTCCGCGGCGAGCTGGTGCGCACCCGCATCCGGGTCGACGGCGCCGACTGGTTCGACGGCGAGGCGAGCTGCGTGCTCTTCGGCAACGTCGGCACGATCACCGGCGGCATCCCGGCCTTCGACGACGCCCGCCCCGACGACGGCGCGTTGGAGGTCGGGGTCTCCACCGCCAGCGGCGCCGTCGACTGGGCCCGCACCCTGGGCCGGATGGCGGCCGGACGTTCCGAGGACTCACCGTTCGTGCGGATCACCCGCGGCCGCAAGGTGACGGTTCGCTTCGCGGAACCGAAGACGTACGAGCTGGACGGCGGCGCCCGGACCACGGCGAAGCGGCTGAAGGTGAAGATCGTGCCGGGCGCTCTCACGGTCTGCTGCCCCGACCGCCCGGCCTGAACCGCCGGGTCGCCGGGCGGCGCCGCGGCCCGCCGGCCGGGCCCCGACCGCGTCCGGCGAGGGCGGGCGGGCAGGATGGCCGGCATGAACGACGACGTGGGCGGCTACCTGGGCGAGCTGGTCGACCGGGCGCGCGACGTGCTCGGCGACGAGCTGGTCGGCGCGTACGCGGCCGGCTCGGTGGGCCTGGACGCGTACCAGCCGGGGCGCAGCGACGTGGACGTGGCGCTGGTCGTCGCGCGGGCGCTGGCCGGGCCGACGAAGCGGGCGCTGGTGGACCGGCTGCGGCACGAGGCGCTGCCCTGCCCCGCGCGCGGCCTGGAGCTGGTCGTCTACCGGCGCGAGGTGGCCGCCTCCGGCACTCCCGACCCCGGCTTCGAGGTCGAGCTGAACACCGGCCCGGCCATGCCGTTCCGGGCCACGTACGCGCCGGCCGACCGGCCCGCCGCCGACGGGCGCTTCTGGTACGCGCTCGACCGGAGCATCCTGCACCAGGCCGGTCTGGCTGTGCTCGGCCCGCCGGCCGCCGAGGCCTTCGCCGATCTCGCCCCGGGTGACCTGCGGCGGCTGCTGGCCGAGGCGCTGGCCTGGTGGCTGGCGCTGCCCACCCCGCCCGGCGACGCCCCGGCGCCCGGCGCGGAGGACGCGGTGCTGGGGGCCTGCCGGGCGCTGGTGAAGGTCCGCGACGGCCACTGGCTGTCCAAGGCGGACGCCGGGCGTCGGCTGCTGGGCCGGGGCGACCACGTCGACCTGATCGGACGGTCGATCGCGGCCCGCCGGGGTGGTCCGCCGCCCGGCGGCCCCGAGGCGCGGGCCTTCCAACGGCGGGTCCTCGCCGAGCTGCTGGCGGACGGCGCGCATTGACGCCGATCACGACCGTACTGTAAACAAGGCGTACTGATGAGTCGGGGAGGTCCCCATGCGACGCTCGGTACTCCTGCCAGTCCTCCTGCTCGCGCTGGCCACTGCCACCCCGGCCGCCGCCGCGCCGCCACACCCCCCGGCCGCCGCGTCCCTCGCCGCCACCCCGGTCCAGGTCTACGGCGCCTGGCACTGCGGCAACGACTACTGCACCTGGGGAACCGCCCGCACCGTCACCGAATTCGACAGCCAGAACCACTGGCTGGTCGACCGCGGCGACGGCCGCCCCTCGGTCAACCTGGTGGTGCTCAGCTTCGTCAACCCGCTCGCGCTGCTGCGCCAGAGCACCGACGCCACCACCCTCGACGGCGTGCCGCGGGGCATGACGCCCGAGATCGTCAACTACTTCACCGCCCGCGGCGTGCGGGTGATGCTCTCCATCGGCGGCATCACCTACACCGACGACTGGGACACGACGCTCGCCGAGAACCCGGCTCTGCTCGGCCAGCGCGCCGCCGCCGTCGCCACCCGGCTCGGCGTCGGCATCGAGATCGACTACGAGCAGAACACCGGCCCCAACCTCGCCGGCCTTCAGTCCTTCATCGACGCCTACCGGGCCGTCCACCCGTACGACCCCAGCGGCGCCCGGCCCGAGGCGCGGCTCACCATCGACGTGGCCGCCGGCGACCGGTGGCTGATCGCCCTCAACCGCAAGGCGACCGCCGACTGGCTGCGGACCGACGCCCCGGTCCTCGACTATGCCAACGCCATGGTCTCCGCCCGGCCCGCCTCGGCCAGCAGCGCGCAGGCGAGCTGGCAGGAGCACGTCGACGGTAAGCCGCAGTACAGCCCACCGGTGCCGCCGCTGGCCCCGGCGAAGTTCACCGGTGGCCTCTACCTCGCCTACGGCGGCAAGCCGCTGCCGGAATGCGTCGACTACGCCACCTCCGTGCAGCGCGCGGCCGCGCCGTACGTGCAGAGCGTCGCCCCCAACGGCGCAGGCGCCACCGCCGGCATGCTCGGGTTCATGTTCTGGGCGGCCGAACGCCCATCGACCCGGGGCATCGGCACCGTGCCGCCGAACACCTGTGAGGGCGGGGCCGGCGCCGGGGCGACCGCGCTGGCCGTCCCGGTGCCGATGCCGGCGCTGCGCCAGTCCTGAGCGGACACCCCGATGCCGCCGGGTGGCCGGGCCCGGACGGCCGGGGTGTCGGTGACGCCCGGCGCCGGGGCGTGTTGATGTTCGCCGCGGCGGCCACCTAGGCTGTGTCGAACCCACCGGACACAAGGCAGCGTCAGTGACGGAGAAGCCCCTGACCGCCGCGTCGCGCGCGGACGCCCTGGACACCAGCGTCCCGCACTCGGCCCGTCTCTGGAACTACCTCCTCGGCGGCAAGGACAACTTCGCCGCCGACCGGCAGGCCGCCGAGCAGGTCCTCGCCTACATGCCGGAACTCGTCCAGTCGGCCCGGTTCAACCGCGACTTCCTCGGCCGCGCGGTCCGCCACCTCGCCGGTGAGGCCGGCATCCGGCAGTTTCTCGACATCGGCACCGGGCTGCCCACCGCGAACAACACCCACGAGGTGGCCCAGGCCACCGCGCCGGAGTCCCGGGTGGTCTACGTCGACAACGACCCGATGGTGCTGGTGCACGCCCGGGCCCTGCTGACCAGCAGCCCGCAGGGCGCCACCGACTACATCGAGGCGGACCTGCGCGACCCCGACCGCATCCTGACGGAGGCCAGCCGCACGTTGGACTTCGGGCAGCCGATCGCCGTCATGCTGCTCGGCATCGTGAACTTCATCGTCGACGACGACGAGGCGGTACGGATCGTGCGGCGGCTGGTCGAGGCCGTGCCCGCCGGAAGCTACCTGGTCGTCTCGCACCCGACCCGGGAGGTCAACCCCGACGCGGTCGACCGGGCGCTGGCGATGTGGAACGAGGGCGGCGCGGCAACGATGAGCATCCGGACCCCGCAGGAGATCGCCCGCTTCTTCGACGGCCTCGAACTTCTCGAACCGGGCCTGGTCACCTGCTCCCGGTGGCGTCCGGACGGCAACGACACCACCCCCACCTCGGAGTACGGCGCCGTCGCCCGAAAGACCGCCTGAGCAGGACCGGCCCGCCCCGGCACACGACCGGGGCGGGCCGGATCGCGGATCAGTAGACCGTCACGCCGTACGCGCCGGCGGCCTCGGGTACGGGCTGGTAGAACGTGGTGCCACCGGACCGGCAGTCGCCGCTGCCGCCCGAGGTGATGCCGAGCGCCTTGGTGCCGTCGTAGAGCGGTCCGCCGGAGTCGCCGGGCTCGGCGCAGACGGTGGTCTGGATCATGCCCCGGACCGTGCCGCTGCCGGTGTAGCGGACGGTGACGTTCAGCGCGGTCACCGTGCCGCTGTGGGTGCCGGTGGTCGACCCGGTGCGCTTCACCGCTTCGCCGACGAACGCGTTGGCGGCAGCGTAGCCGCCGGGGTGGCTCAGCGCGGTGTTGTCGTACCGGACCAGGGCGTAGTCGTTGCCCGGGAAGCTGGAGCCGATGGTCGGGCCGATCAGCGTCTTGTGCGCGGAATCGGTGTACCAGGTGTTGGCGACGTCGCCGCAGTGCCCGGCGGTCAGGAAGTAGTACACGCCGGACTTGACCACATTGAAGCCTAGCGAGCAGCGGTAGCCACCGCCGTAGATGGCGTTGCCGGCGGACAGCATCGGGCGGAACGTCCCGTGCGCCCGGTCGATCCGGATCGCGCCGGAGTTGGCGCCGGCGCCCTTCCTGATCGTCGCCAGCTCCGCGGCGGAGACGGTGTCGTCGGCGGTCACCACCACCCGACCCGCCTCCACGCGCCAGGCGATGCCTTCGACGCCCGAGGTTGCGACGGCGTGGTCGGCTTGGGCGAGCTGGCTGGCGCTCCAGCTCGACGGGGCGGCCGAGGCGGCGCCCGGCACGGTGAACGCGCCGGCGGCGACCAGGCCGACGGTGGCGGCGAGCAACGAGGTGAGCCGGCCGGAGGTGGATCGGATTCTCACGGTCTCCTCCTTGGAGGGCGGCGGGCGACCGGTGCGGGCGGCACCCGTGAGGCGTCGCCGTGGTCCCGACTCGGGGTATCGACCCTCGGCGAACGTGATAGCGGCGAGTATCTATCAGGCTCGATGCAATTTGCAAGGGGTCCGGCGGCGGTGGCCGGCCCGCGGCTAGGGTGTCAACCGGGGAGGTACCGCCATGACGACGACGATCACCGCCGCCCGCCGGCCCGCCCGCTCCACCGCCGGGCGCCTCCGGTGAGCCGCACCGCCGAGCCGGACCTCGCCGCGCTCGACGCGGCGCTGCCCGGCGCGGTGGCGACCCGCGCGGCCGACCGGCTCCGCCTGGCCCACGACGCGTCGCACTACCTGCTGCACCCGCGCGCGGTGGTCACCCCCGCCGACGCCGACCAGATCGCCACCCTGCTGCGGCACAGCCGCCGGAGCGGCACGCCGCTGACCTTCCGCTCCGGCGGGACCAGCCTCAGCGGGCAGTCGGTCACCGACCAGCTGCTCGTCGACACCCGCCGGCACTTCCGCGAGCTGGAGGTTCTCGACGACGGCCGACGGGTCCGGGTGCAACCCGGCGTCGTGCTGCGCCAGGTCAACAACCGGCTCGCCCCGTACGGCCGCAAGCTCGGCCCCGACCCGGCCAGCGAGTCCGCCTGCACGATCGGCGGCGTCGTCGCCAACAACTCCAGCGGGATGACCTGCGGCACCGAGTTCAACACCTACCGGACGCTGGAGTCGCTGCTGCTGGTGCTGCCCAGCGGGACCGTCCTGGACACCGGCGCCCCGGACGCCGACGAGCGGTTGCGGGCCACCGAGCCGGATCTGCACGCCGGCCTGCTGCGGCTGCGTGACCGGGTCCGCGGCAACCCCGACTCGGTCCGCCGCGTGCGGGCGCAGTACGCCATGAAGAACACCATGGGCTACGGGGTGAACGCGTTCCTCGACCACGACTCGCCCACCGACCTGCTGACCCGGCTCGTCGTCGGCAGCGAGGGCACCCTCGCCTTCGTCGCGGCGGCGACCTTCCGCACCGTACCGGTGCACCGGCACGCCGCGACCGGCCTGCTCGTCTTCGACACCCTGGCCCGGGCGATGGCCGCGATGCCGGCGCTGGTCGCCGCCGGTCCGGCGGCGATCGAGCTGCTCGACGCCGCCGCGCTGCGCGTCGCGCAGCTCGATCCGCAGGCGGATGCCACGCTGCGCGGCCTGGCGGTCCGGGAGCACGCCGCGCTGCTGGTCGAGTGGCAGGAGGCCGACCCGGACGCGCTCGCCGACCGGGTGGCGGCGGCCCGGCCCGTGCTCGCCGGTCTGCCGCTGTCCGCTCCGGCCCGGCTCAGCGGCGAGGCGGCGGCCCGGGCGGCCCTCTGGCACATCCGCAAGGGCCTCTACGCGGCCGTCGCCGGCGCCCGGCCCTCCGGCACCACCGCCCTGCTGGAGGACATCGCCGTGCCGGTGGCCGCCCTCGCCGACACCTGCGCCGAACTCGCCGACCTCTTCGCCCGGCACCGTTACGAGGAGAGCGTCATCTTCGGGCACGCCAAGGACGGCAACCTGCACTTCATGCTCAACGAGCGGTTCGCCGGCGGCGAGGCGCCGGAGCGCTACGCCGCGTTCACCGAGGAGATGGTGGACGCCGTCCTCGCCCACGGCGGCACGCTGAAGGCCGAGCACGGCACCGGCCGGGTGATGGCGCCGTACGTCCGCCGGCAGTTCGGCGACGAGCTCTACGAGGTGATGCGCGAGCTGAAGGTGCTCTGCGACCCGGACGGCGTGCTCAACCCCGGCGTGCTGCTCAGCGACGACGCCGACATCCACCTGCGCCACCTTAAGTCCGTGCCGACCGTCGAGCCGGAGGTGGACCGCTGCGTCGAGTGCGGCTACTGCGAGCCGGTCTGCCCCAGCCGGGACCTCACCACCACGCCCCGGCAGCGCATCGTGCTGCGCCGGGAGATCGCCGCCGCGCGCGCCGACGGTGACGAACGGCTGGCCCGCGAGCTGGCGGACGACTACGACTACGACGCGGTGGACACCTGCGCGGTGGACGGCATGTGCGCCACCGCCTGCCCGGTCCTGATCAACACCGGCGACCTGGTGAAACGCCTGCGCGCCGAGCGGAACGGCGGCCTCGCCCAGGCCGGCTGGCGGGGCGCCGCCGGCCGCTGGGGCACCGCCACCCGCGGCATGGCCCGCGGCCTGGACCTGGCCGGCAGCCTCCCGCCCGCGCTGCCGGAGACCGCCACCCGGGCCGCCCGGGCCGTCCTCGGCCCCGAGCGGGTCCCGCAGTGGCGGCGCGACCTGCCCCGGGGCGGCGAGGTCCGACGCGCCCACCCGGTCAGCGACCCGGACGCGGTCTTCGTCCCGTCGTGCCTGGGCACCCTCTTCGCCGCGGCCGAGGGCGGCCCGGGCGTGGCCGCCGCGCTGCTGACCCTCGCCGAGCGCGCCGGGGTCCGCCTGCTCGTCCCCGACGGGATCGCCGGCGTCTGCTGCGGCACGCCCTGGTCCTCCAAGGGCCTCACCGCCGGCTACCAGGCCGTGCGGGACCGGGTGCCGCCAGCGCTGCGGGAGGCCAGCCGCGGCGGGACGCTGCCCGTGGTCAGCGACGCCGCGTCCTGCACGGAGGGCTTCGCGAAGCTGGTGGCCGACGGCGGCGACGCCGTCGCGGTGGTCGACGCCGTCGCGTACGCCGCCACCGAGTTGCTGCCCCGGCTGACCGTCCGGCGCCGGCTCACCTCCCTCGCCCTGCATCCGACCTGCTCGTCCACCCGGCTGGGGCTGGACGAGGCGCTGCTCACCGTGGCCCGGGCGGTCGCCGACGAGGTGGTGGTGCCCGACGGCTGGCAGTGCTGCGGCTTCGCCGGTGACCGGGGCCTGCTGCACCCGGAGCTGACCGCCGCCGCCACCCGCGCGGAGGCCCGCGCGGTGTCGGGGCGGCACTTCGACGGGTACGCCTCGGTCAACCGCACCTGCGAGATCGGGATGGCCCGGGCGACCGGTCAGCCGTACCGTCACCTGCTCGAACTCCTCGAGGAGGCGACCCGCTGACGGGTGCCCGTCGGCGGCGGGTCAGAGCGGCCGGGCCAGTTCCGCGATGATCTCGGCCGCCGGGGCGGCCCGGGCGGCCCGCCAGCCGGTGCCCGCCCACAGGTGCAGGCGGTCCGCGTCACCGGCCTGGGCGGCGGCGCGCCGCAGTGGCCGGGTCAGGTGGTGCAGCGCCGGGTAGCCCAGCGGCGCGTCCGCCTCGTACCGGTCGATGAAGTCGTTGCGCAGCCCGCGCGCCGGCCGTCCGGTGAACGCCCGGGTGACCACGGTCCGGTCGCGCCGCGGGTCAGCCAGCGCCTCGCGGTGGGTACGGCTGGCGCCGCTCTCGTCGGCGCGCAGCAGGAGCGTGCCGACCAGGACGGCGGTGGCGCCGGCGGTGAGCGCCGCGCGGACGTCAGCGCCCCCGCCCACGCCGCCCGCCGCGAGGACGGGCAGGCCGGTGCGGGCGCCGACCAGACCGACCAGCTCCGCGAGGGGCCGGACGGGTGCGGGGGAGTCCGGGGGTGAAGGTGCCGTAGTGGCCGCCGGCGTGTCCGCTCTGGGCGACCAGCCCGTCCACCCCGAGGTCCGCCGCGGCGGCGGCCTCCGCCGGGTCGGTGACCGTCACCAGCAGCCGGCTCCCGGCTCGCCGCAGGTCGCGGACCACGGCCGCGGTGGGCAGCCCGAAGGTGAAGCTGACCACCGGCACCGGATCGCGGACCAACAGCGCGATCTTCTCCGCCCAGTGGTCGTCATCCTCGGTCCGTGGGGCCGCCGCCAGGTCCAGCCCGTACGGCCGGCCCTCGTCGGCGATCCGGGCGGCGTAGCGGCGGAAGGCGGCGTCGTCGACCGGCACCGGGGTCGGCACGAACACGTTGACGCCGAACGGCAGGCCGGTGGCCCGCGCCGCGGCGATCTCCTCCGCCACCGCCTCCGGCGGCTGGTAGCCGGCCGCCAGGAAGGCGAACGCGCCGCACGACCCCACCGCCGCGACCAGTCGGGGGGTGGTGGGTCCACCCGCCATCGGCGCGGCGACCACCGGCACATCCACCCCGAGCAGTGCGCTTCGAACCGTCTCCACCGACCCAGTCTGCCCGACCCGCCGGCAGCCCGCCTGGATGGAGAGAGCCAGGTCGGTGAACGACGTGGCGGCCGATCCGTTCACTGGACGGCGCTGTTGTCGTCGGCGAGCGCGCCGCCGATCAGCAGCACCGCGTCAAGAAAGGTAACTGCATCGGTGTCGCAGCGGGTGCGAACGGCCCCCTCTCCACGCGGAGAGGGGGCCGTTCGCCAGGGGGAGCTCAGCTGGGCGTACCCACTGCCGAGGGCCGGATGTCCACGTCGTCGGAGTTGACGAACATGATCCGATGGCCGAACTGGATCTGCACGTACTGCATCTCGCCGCGGATCACCGTCCAGTCACCCGGGAAGGTGCCGGCGAAGGTGTAGGCCTTGTAGAACTCGCTCGGCGCGACCAGACCGACCGCGTATCGCTGCCCGGCGGACAGCGTGTACTGCAGCGGCTGGAGGGTCTGGTACGGCGCGCCGGGCGGGTAGGCCGCCGCTTCCGGATAGGCCCGGCCGTAGACCGGGATCGTCGCCTTGCCCGGCTTGGGCGTCACCACGAAGCCGGTCGCCCACTTCGCCACCGGCGCGGAGGCCGGGTTGTAGAACCACGCCTTCTGGCCGAGATACCAGATCGCCGTCCAGTCGCCCTGCCGGTCCGCGATGGCGTACGTCTGGCCGGTGGACGCCCGGGCGCCGTGGTCGGAGGCCTCCATCGTGGAGGGTGATCCGTCCGGGTGCAGGCCGGCGTCCTTGACCAGCGGCGCGTCCTGGCTGGGCGCGCTGTGCAGGATCACCGACGAGGAGCCGCGCAGCGGGCAGGGCTCGCTGGTCGGGTTGCCCTTCTCGTCCAACTGGCAGCCCCAGAACGCCGGGCGGTTGCTGGCGAAGTCCGGGTCCATGGTGACCAGCCCGGTGGCCGGCGTGCCGGTGCCGTGGAACGGCGCCTTGAGCAGGTCGAAGTAGTGCGACCAGTCCCAGTACGGGCCCGGATCCCAGTGCATGCCACGGACGGTGGACGGGATAGTGCCCGGCACGTTGTCGTGGCCGATGATGTGCTGCCGGTCCAGCGGGATGTCGAACTTCTTCGCGAGGTATCCCACGAGCTTGGCGGACGTGCGGTACATCGTCTCGGTGTACCAGGTGCCCTGACGGGCGAAGCCCTCGTGCTCGATGCCGATGGACTTGGCGTTGATGTACCAGTTGCCCGCCTGCCAGGCGACGTCCTTGGTCCTGACGTGCTGCGCGGTGTGGCCGTCGCTCGAGCGCATCGTGTAGTGCCAGCTCACGTACGCCGGATCCTGCACGAGTTCCAGCGTCCTGGCGTAGGTCTCCTCGGTGTCATGGATGACGATGTATTCGATCTTCTGCCGGGCGGGCCGGTCGGACAGGTCGTGGTTGCCGTAGTACTCCGGGTCCGTCCCGTCGCCGAGCAGTTGGTACGGCGCCGGGATCGACTCGCAGGCCAGCTCCTCCGGGCATTCCACGCCGTAGGCCCGGGTCACCTTGCGCAGGCCGAGCTTGTCGAGCCAGGACTTCTGCGGCGTCACGTTCCGTGCGGCGAGGGTGACCCGCTGCCCGTCGTCGGTCGTCCGGGCCGCGCCGGTCCGGATCGTCGCGTACACCTCGTCGGCGAAGCTCGCCGCGGAGTCGGTGCTGTCGGAGCCGGAATACCGGGCCACCGAGCCGTACCAGGCGGCCGGGTCGGTGTCGGCGCCGACCGGGGCGCCGATCTGCTTCTGGTACGACGCCAGCAGCGCCGCGCCGCCGCGGACGTTGGCCGTGGTGTCAGACCTGAGCACCTCCTTCCCGCTACCGGTGACCGCCGCGGCCGCATCCAGGGTCTGCAGCGCCGCGTCGGCCGGCGGGTTGACCGCGGGTTCCGCGGCGTGGAGCGGGGCTCGGGAGTCGTCGCCGCGCGGGTCCTCCTGGGGGCCGTAGTGGGGCTCGCCCAGGCTGTTGACGTACTTCGCGTCGGTGAGGTGCATCGGACCGTACCCGGCGCTGGTGCTGGGGGTGCCGGCGTTGGTGTCCCAGCGGGACTCCAGGTACGAGACGGCGAGCAGGACGGACGCGGGGACGCCGTACTCGGCGGCTGCCGCGGCGTACTGCTGCTGTCTGGTGTCGGGCGTCGGGTTCGCCGCGGGCGCAGGGCTGACCGGCACGAGCGTCGCGGCGCCGACCAGCGCGGTGCTGAGCAGGATTCGCCTGCCCATCCGCGCTTGTGATCGGGGCATGGGACCTCCGTTCGGGGGGTGGACTCAAGTGGTCACCCTTGTCGCGGAGGTCCGGCGTGTCAATGGGTTGCGGTCGGCCGCGCCGAGGTGTAAAAAACCTTCACCAACAGCCGGCATCCAGCCATTTCCGGCCAGATGCCGGCGGCAACAACGACAAGCTGACCGGACGAAGCTCGGCGCGGCACGCGCCGGACAGGCGAACAGCAGGTCAAGCTACGCGGACGGCAACGCGGGATCTGGGAACCCCATCGCTGATCGAGTGCGCACATCTGCCGTTGTCCGCGCGTTGGCCGCGCCCAGCCCACCGCGCTGCGCTGTCATAGCCGATGAGAGTGCGCCGTGCGGCGCTATTGCAGAGCCTCTGCCCCATGCCTGCACGTCAGGTTGGGGGGTGGCCGGAATACGGCAGCAAGGGGCGGCGGGGCGATCGGCGCGTGGTCGACGCCCAGCTCGCCGGCCCCGCCCCTCAGTGCTCGGCACCAGGACAAAAATGGGTGGCCTCGCCAGCCCGCCCCGCCCTACCTTGTAACTGGATCTTCTTCTCCGACCACTCACAAAAGGACTTCACCCCGCGTGACGCCGCCTGCTCTTTAGACCTGACACCTTCCCCGTGCATCGGTCGCCGACGTCGCCGTCGGCTCTTTTCCCATGCCTTCCATCAGGTCTTCAGAGAGATCATGTCTACGCGTCCTCATATCGTGCTGTCCTGGACCGTTCGGCGCACGCGCCTTCCCCTGCTCGCGTTCCGCTGCGTCCACTGCCATTCCGGCCTCGCCAGCACCGGCGACGGGAAGTTCCGCGTCAATGCCAACGGCAAACTCCTCGACATCTGGCTCCTGGTCGGCTGCGTTTCCTGCGACCGCACCAGCAAAATCACCGTTCACGATCGCGTCCTGGTCCGGTACCTGGATCCGATCCTTCTGGAGGGCTGCTCCGGCAACTCCTCTGCCCTCGTCGCCCGCGTCCTTCTCGACCCGCTGATCGCCCGGCGCAACCGGTTCGCCCTGGAGTGGGACTCATGCTGGGAACTGCTCGCCTCGTCCTCTCCCGAAAGCCCCTGGCCCGTCCAGGTTTCGGTCATCTTCGACGAGCCCGTGGCCCCTTCGCCCCGAACGGCTCATCGCCCAGGGGTTGGGCATCAGCCGCGGGGAGATCCCTCGCCGCGTCAAGATCGGCATTCCGCTGAACCGCAGAACTCGCAGGGACTTCTCGTTCGTCCTGCTATGAGCCGCCGCCGTGGGCCTGAGCCGGGGCGAGAGGCAAGGTGGCCTTGCCCCGGACTGCATCACGCGGCGGTCCGCGCGCGGTCGCTCATGACCGGGCGCGAACGAAGGTCAGGGCCGGCCCGATACCAGCGACGAAGGTGAACGCCCCGACTCCATCATCGACCCTGACGGGTCGGGCCACGGATCGGGGGTTGAGACTGACTGGCAGGCTCCGTTGATCGAGTAGTCGGAATTCACCTCATCAACGCCGTCAGAGTGATGCTCTGTCACGGGCCGAGACCTGCGCCATCCGCGCCGAGCATCCGCATCTGCCGAATTTATAACCCAGTTACGGCAGTGTGCGGATCTCTATTTCGTCAGCGACTGCCTGAGTGATGCCGCTGCTGTCGACGGCTGTCGCATCGCATATAGAGAGATTCTTCGATCAATTTGATCCACCGGGTACGTGTGGTCGAGAATCGACGCCGTGGAAGACGTGGATTTCTCTCAGGACTGGGTCCCATTGCTGGGCCAACTTGACCGGCATGTGTCTTCCGGGCGGCTTTCGCCGGACACGGCGGCGTTGTCCGATCTGATGAGCATCTATCAGGTGCCGGGGGTCAGCATCGCCGTCGGGCACGTGAGCGGGCGGGTGTGGGCGGCGGGGTATGGCGTCACGGGTGGCGAGACGTCGACGCCGGTGACCGCGGGCACCGCGTTTGCGGCCTGTTCGATCAGTAAGCATGTCGCCGCGTTCGGCGCATTGCTACTGGTCCAGGACGGTGTCCTGGATCTGGACACCGACATCGGCGAGTACCTCACCTCGTGGCAACTACTCGACCGCGAGGGTCAGCAACCGAGAGTTACGTTACGACAATTGCTGGCGCACACGGCGGGGTTGTCCGACACCTGGTACCGCGGCTATGCCGCAGATCGCGCCCCGTCGCTGTTGCAGGTCCTGGAAGGCAGCGGCTCGACGACTACTCCACCGGTTCGGTCGACCCTGTTGCCGGGTAGCCGTTTCCGGTACTCGGGCAGCCACTACTCCGTGCTTCAGCAGCTGATGGTGGACGCGACCGGAACCCCGTTCGAGGACCTCATGCAAACTCTGGTGCTGGAACCGGTGGCCATGGCCGACAGCAGCTTCGACCAGCAGTTTCCGCACCAGCGACCGCATCTGGTGGCTCGTGGCCATCACGGTGGCGGCACCGGGATTCCCGGCGGTTGGCGAGTGCAACCGGAGACGGCCGCAGGTGGACTGTGGAGCACCCCGACCGACCTGCTCCGGCTCGACCTCGAGATCGCCCGGGCGGCCTCGGGAGACTCGAAGCTGCTCGACCGCGACCTGGCCACCGAGATGTGGACATCGCAGATTCCTGGCGGCATCTATGGGCTCGGCACTGAGGTCGACGACCGCGCCGGGCGCCGGCGTTTCGGACACACCGGATTGAACGTTGGCTATACCTGCTTTTCCTACGTGTGGCCAGACAGCGGCACCGCGGTCGCTGCGATGACTAACTCTGAGGATGGATGGGAGCTGCTGGCCAGCATCCGCGCCGCCGCGGACCGTCGGTACGCCACCAGTATCACAGCCGCGCCGCTTAGTGACGTGACGGGCCGCTACGTCTTACACGACGACTACCCGATCGACATCGCGGTCACCAACGGCCAACTGACCTTCGCCGCCGCTGCCCAGCAACCGGTTGTACTACTGGCAGACCCAGACGGTCGCTACCTACACCCAGGACTCGATCTGGAAGTCCGGTTCCTACAGACCAACGACCAGCCTTACATCCTGGAACTGCGGCAGGAAGGAGTCACGCAAACCGCGACACCATCAACCAGGCAACCAGAAAGCCCCTACCCAACACAGGGTTGAGCTTCGCCCCAAACCCCGCTTACGGCTGGAAGTACTCCGACATCAGGCGGCTGACCCATTCCGGCTGCTTGATGTTCACTGGGCGGAACTCCGCCATCGTCGGCTTCAGGTCGATGACCGGGGTGCCCGAGACCGCATCGAGGCCCACCACCGTCAATTCGCGGCCGTGGACGGATTCGATGGCGCAGCACGTTACCCCGATGCGGTTCGGTCTGCGGGGGCCGCGGCCAGCGAATACGCCAACGGACGGGAGGTCGGAGCGGCCGCGGTAGGGGCGGGGTTCGCGGTAATCGCCGTGTTCCGGGAACTGGTCGAAGATGAAGAGGACCTCCACGTGGGAGAAGCCCTCCAGACCCTGGAGGCACGCCTCGCCGAAGCGCTCGTCGATGGTGATCGTGCTGCGGACGGCACCCCAGTTGTCCGTGTGCTGGACATCCGTCCGGTCGTTCCGGACCGTACCTATCGGGGTGATCTCGAAGCTCAGCATGGCTAGACGCTATCCCCACCGCGCCCATGCCAGCGTCGAGGCCATCGGCGCCGCCGTCGACCACGCCCTGACCCGCCAACGAGACCGCAGCCAAAGGATCAGCAGCAAACTTCACCAAGGCTGCTTTTAGAGAACAAGGCCATGTGCAGAGACTTGCAGCTCTCAGGAAGGCGCCGTCGGCCCTGACCAGCAGCGCGAAAGTTCCAACCAGGCCCTGACGGGTCGACGGGCTGCCCGACGATCTACGCGTGACACGCTCGCGGAGCGGATTCGCCGGCGGCGGTAGCTCGTGATCCAGGGCCGACGCTGTCGATCGGCACGACTTCGTGGGCGGGTTCGTGCTGCGTGACTTCGAGCGGTTCACCTCCGCCGAGGTACGCACGTGGTGGGTCGACGGCGTGTGCGTACTGGTCGGGCCGCATCCGGACACCCCGAACGACTCTCCTCCGGTCGAGGTCGACCTGGCCCCGGTCGCACCATTGATCGCCGGGCTGGGCCTGCCGTTCCTCACCGTGGACCTCGCCCTGCGAAGCGACGGCGTGTGGCGGGTCATCGAACTCGGCGACGGTCAGGTCAGCGACCGACCAGCCACCATCGAACCCCAGACGATGATCGCCGCCCTGCTTGCCCAACCCCGCTGACCGGCACCACTGCCTGCCTGAACATCCGCTCTTGCCGCCGACCGCGCGTCACGCAGCGGTCACGTGCGTTGATCAAGTCAACGTCCGGTCGTGCCGATGACAGTGCAGTGCGGATCGTCAGAAGCTGACGACCTCATGGGAATGAGGCTGAAGCTGGTTGCCATTACCGGGCCATCATCTGCGCGCCTGGGGTCGCGAAATGCGTGCTCGCGGTCTAGCACTCGAAGCTCGGACGAACCGAGAGCCTCGTCGGTGGCGCGCTAGGTTGCGGAGTGCGCGGGCAGGGCGCCCATAGGTCGGCCACCGCTTTGCACGGGGTCTCGATCGGGATCCGCGGGCGCTACCGCAGCTGGTCGCGGCGGCGTGTCAGGTAGGCAATCTCGGCGGTGTTGCCGGCCAGCTCGATGGCTTTGTCGTATGCAGCGCGCGACTTCTGACTGCGGCCCAGCCGGCGCAACAGGTCGGCGCGGGTGGCGTGGTAGGCGTGATAGCCGGCCAACTTGTCGTCGAGTTGGTCGATGGTCGCCAATGCCACCTGTGGGCCGTCCAGTTCGGCGACCGCGACGGCCCGGTTGAGGGCGATGATCGGCGAGGGGTCGAGGCGGACGAGCCGGTCGTAGAGGGCGACGACCTGTGACCAGTCGGTGTCGCGCATGTCGGGTGCGGAGGTGTGTACGGCGTTGATCGCTGCGAGGATCTGGTAGCGGCCCGGAGCCATCCCGGCGGCTATGCGCTCGCGCACGAGTCGATGGCCTTCGGCGATCAGCGCCGCGTCCCAGGCCCCTCGGTCCTGCTCGTCTAGGGTGACCAGTTCGCCGCTGACGGAAACCCGGGCGGTACGGCGGGCCTCGGTGAGGAGCATCAGCGCCAGCAGTCCGGCCGCCTCGCCGTCGTCGGGCATGAGGGCACGGATCAGGCGGGTGAGCCGGATCGCCTCGGCGCTCAGGTCGTGACGTACGGGATCGGTGTCGGGGCCGGTCGCCAGGTAGCCCTCGTTGAAGACGAGGAAGAGGACGGCGAGCACGCCGGAGACGCGGGCCGGGAGATCCGCCGCGGACGGCACCCGATACGGGATGCGCGCTGCCTTGATCTTGGTCTTCGCTCGGGTGATCCGCTGCCCCATGGCGGTCTCCGGCACCAGGAAAGCGCGGGCGATCTCGGGCACGGTCAGACCGCCGACCATGCGCAGCGTCAGCGCCACGCGGGTCTCCATCGCGAGCGCCGGGTGGCAACAGGTGAAGATCAGCCGGAGCCGGTCGTCGTCGATGGCGCCGGGAGACTCGGGCGGGTCGTCGTTGTACAACATCTGAGCCTCCTTCTGCTTGTCGTCGCGTTTGTTCTCGCGCCGGATCCGGTCGATGGCCTTGCGGTTGGCGGTGGTGGTCAGCCAGGCGCCGGGGTTGGGAGGTACGCCGTCGGCCGGCCACCGCACGACGGCGGTCGCGAACGCCTCGGCCGCCGCCTCCTCGGCGATGTCGAGGTCACCGAAACGCCGGGTCAGCGAGGCGACCACCCGGGCCCACTCCTCGTGGTGGGCCTGGGTGATCGCCTCCCGGACGTCGTTCCCGCTCACTCGCCGTGGAACGGCCGCACCTCGATCTTCCGGTTGCAGGCCTTCGATCCTGCGGCGGCGAGCTCGAGCGCCGCGTCGAGGTCGGGGGCCTGGATGATCCAGAAGCCGGCGAGGTACTCCTTCGACTCCAGGAAGGGCCCGTCGGTGAACAGCGGCTCCCCACCCCGGTTGTCGATGACGGTGGCCGAGCTGGGCGACGCGAGGCCACCGGCGAAGACCCAGTAACCCTCGGCCTCGAGCCGGGCGTTGAACACGTCGATCGCCGCCATCTCGGCCGGGGTGGCGGAGCCGGTGCGACGGAGCTCTTCGTCGGTCGTGTCGTCGATCACGGAAATCAGGTACTGCATCTCGGATCATCTCCTGTGGCTCGGGGCGCCCTTCGTGGGCGGCCTCTCACCCCTGCTACGAACAACTCTGCCCCGATCCGACACCGCCTCGGGGACTTCTTTCGAGGACTTTCTGGTACGCCGGTTGTAGTGATCCGACAGCGCGACGGTTTCGGGGCGACCGCGCTCCACTTCCTCATGCGCGCCCAGTGCGGACGAGCTCTGGGATACCAGATCGAGAAGACCCTGACTAGTCGTCGGCACATGCCGCTGATGGTGCGCGGCCAACATGCCGAGCACCTGGACCGAGTCTGGCCGGACATCGATCCTGCAGAAAGTCTCTAAGTAGCCGATGAGCGGACGTCCTCAGCCGGGCGTTGGTGCTTACTTTCGATCTTCAGCGACGGGCCCGGCGTAGCGTCCGCCCGACGACCTCACGCGCATGAAGACCGAACGGGATGGAATTGTTGGCCCGGTCTGCCTGGAAAAGATCACGCATGCCGGGCGGCGCTTGGGTAGCGTTGCCCGGCGTGATCGAGCTTGTCGAGCGGCATACCGTCCTCGCCGTTGTGGTCGGGTCGCGGGCGTACGGGCTGCACGGCCCGGATTCCGACTACGACCGGCGTGGTGTGTATGCGGCACCGACCCGCGCGTTCTGGCACCTGGACAAGCCGCCCACCCACCTCGACGGGCCGGCGGCGGAGCAGTTCTCCTGGGAGTTCGAACGCTTCTGCATGCTTGCCCTGCAGGGCAACCCGACGGTTCTGGAGGTGCTCTGGTCCCCGCTGATCGAGACAATCACCGCGGACGGGGAACGGTTGCTGGCGGCGCGGCGGGCGTTCCTGTCGAGGCGGGTGGCCGAGACGTACGGCAGCTACGCCCGGGATCAGCTCGACCGGGTGGCGGCCCGCCGCGAGCGCACCGGCGAGACGAATCACAAGCAGGCCATGCATATGATCCGGCTGCTGGTCGCCGGGGCGCACGTGCTGCGTACCGGGGAGATCCTGCTCGACGTGCGGCACCTGCGCGACCGGCTGCTGGCGGTGCGGCGCGGCGAGCTGCCCTGGGACGCGGTCGCCGCCTGGGCGGCGGACCTGCTCGCCGAGCTCGCCGACGCCGCCGCCACCACCGCGCTGCCGGAACAGCCCGACCGGGAAGCCGTGGATCGGCTGCTCACCGCCGTACGGGAAAGGAACCTGCAGTGACCACCGAGGTGCCGTCGTGGGCCGCCGAGGCCGCCCGCGCTCTGCCCCGTCCGCTGCTGTTCGCCACCGTCAGCGGTGCACACCTGTACGGGTTCGCGTCCGTCGACTCCGACCTGGATCTGCGGGCCGCGCACCTGCTGTCGCCAGGGGAGGTGGTCGGGTTGCGCACCGGGCCGCAGACGTTGCAGCACACCGGCGTGCGCGACGGTGTCGAGTTGGACGTGGTCAGTCACGATCTGCTGAAGTTTGCCAAGCTGTTGAACAGCCGCAACGGGTACGTCCTGGAGCAGCTGCTGTCGCCGCTGGTGGTAGTGACCACCGCGGTGCACGCCGAGGTTGGCGTACGTGCCGGACCTCATCGCCGCCAAGCGGGAGGCCGAGCATGGACCGCTCCCCGCGGGCGCCGCGGAGCGGCTCGCCACCGACGTGCCGCGGCTGCGCGCCGAGCTGGAGGCGGCCCGGGACACGTCGGCGCTGCCCGACCACGCAGACCCGGTAGCCGTGGACGCCCTGCACGATGTGGTGGTGCGTACCCGCCTGGGCTGAGCCCGCCAACCACCAACAGGATGCCCTTGCCGCTGATCGGCTTGCCGCACCCGCCACCACATCACCGTTGGCTGCCATCGAATACTCGGCTGCGGGTGACGCCGGCTCACCCTTACGCTCCATCCGAGGGGCAGAGTAATGCGCCCTGTCGACAGCGGGCGGTCAGCGATCGGAGATGAGCAGCGGAATGCCTTGTCAACTGTTTGCGCTCTGCTTCGATGCGGACCAACCGCTGCGTCTGGCACAGTTCTGGTCCGGGCTGCTGGGTTGGGAGATGACCGACGACCCACGCGACGGCGTCGCGCTCCTGCCCAGTGATGACACCCGGGTTCCGATTCCGTTTTCTTCCGAGCCAGGAGCGGAAGCTCGGCCAGAACCGGATGCACTTCGATCTGACGAGTACGTCCGTGGAGGACCAGCAGCAGACGGTGGCCAGGGCGCTGGGGCTCGGCGGACAGCACATCGATGTCGGCCAACGCCCGGAGGAGGGTCATGTGGTGCTCGCCGACCCCGAAGGCAACGAGTTCTGTGTCATCGAGCCGGGCAACAACTTCCTCGCCGACTGCGGGTTCATCGGAGCGCTGGCCTGCGACGGTTCGCAGGAAGTCGGATACTTCTGGAGCGAGGCGCTGGGGTGGCCGTTGGTCTGGGACCAAGACGAGGAGACCGCGATCCGCTCACCGCACGGCGGTCCGAAGATCACGTGGGGTGGTCCACCGCTGATGCCGAAGGCAGGCAAGAACCGGCTGCATTTCGACCTCGCTCCACCTGTTCACGGTGATCAGCGGGCGGAGGTCGATCGTCTGCTCTCCCTCGGGGCTACTCGAATCGACATCGGCCAGGGCGAGGTCAGCTGGGTGGTGCTGGCCGATCCAGACGGCAACGAGTTCTGCGTGTTGTGACCGAAAGGCGAGTCCTATCAAAGAGACGCCCACCATCCGGCGAGCATCGATCATCTAGACCACGCCGGATAGGTACTCCCTACGGCGCTGCGGTTCGAACTTTTCGATCGCGTACCGCAGCATGACCCGTGGCATGGCCCGGTAACGTCGGGCCAGGAACTCCTCCGCCGCCGCTCTGTCACGGTTGCCCACCTCGCGCAGCATCCAGCCCACCGCCTTGTGGACGAGGTCGTGTGGGTCGCGCAGGAGCCGTTCACTGAGCCGGAAGGTCCAATGGAAGTCTCCAGCTTTGATGAAGGCGAAAGTTGCCATGATGGCGATCCGCCGATCCCACACCAGGCTCGACTCGGCCAACCGATCCAGTACGCTCCGGTCCTTGTCGATCAGCCAGGGGCCGACGATGTACGGCGCGGATGAGTCCACCAGGTCCCAGTTGTTGATGCGGCCGGTGTTGGCCAGGATGATGCTGAAGATCCGGCCCCGTTCCTCCTCGTCCCCCTTGGTGAACTTTCGCACCAGGATGAAGAGCGATGTCAGCCTCTCCTCGTGCACGCTGCTCGTCAACAGCTTCGCCGTTTCGGCTGGGGAGAGGTCGCGCCAGTACCGGCCAGCCACCCTGCGCTGTTCCGGCACGGAGACGCCGATGGCTCGGTCGCCCTCGCCATACCCGCCTGGAATCATCTGCAGAAACCGGCTCACTCCCTCCGCCCGGCGCGGGTCGGCGAGGCTGGCGAGTTCGTGACGGACGTCCGCGGTCGTGGCCATGACTGTGCAACCTACCGCGACCACCGGTGCCTACTGTGCTGCGTCTCCTTTGATTGGGAGCGGGGCGACGTCGAACGCGACTGACTCGCCCTGCGTTAGTTCGGTTAAGGGTGCGGGTCATCCAGTGCACGTAGGCGACGGCCAGTGTCCCCGCTGCGGGGCGGTGCGCGGGCGACGCGGGCCGAGGCGGGCGTTTCCGCCCGCCTCGGCGTCACCGATGGTGCGTCACCGTTTCACTTGCTGCTTGGCGGCCTGCGGATCCATGCCCTTACCGACCTTGTTGAGTGCCTTTCGTAGCTCCCCCTCGGTCATCTTGGAGTTGCCCTCGATGCCCGCTTTGTGGGCTTGCTGACGCAGATCGTGAAGTTGCTCCCGACCAGTCATCGTCACCTCCGTCGTACTGGATCCGGAGCCTCGCGCTTACCCGCGACCGCGGCGAACCAACGCCGTGCGGCGGCGGATCTGCCGGAATCAGCCAGCGGCGACCGAGGCCAGGTAGCGGTCGGCGGCGTCCGGCGTCATGAACCAGTCCTGGAAGTCGTTCGGGTCGCTGAAGCCGTTGGCGAAGCGTCGGGCGATGGTCGGGTTGGCCGCGGCGGCCCCCAGGATCTGCTGCACGTGCGGGGGCAGCGGTTGCAGCATCGCGTTGGTCCAGCCGGTGACCGCCTGGCCGGCGCCCGACCAGAACCGCTCGAAGGTCTGCCCCATCCACTCCCGGTCGAACGGCCGGTCCCCGCGCTCCAGGATGGACCCCAGGTAGGAGTCGGCGCACTTGGCGGCGGTGTTGCTGCCCTGCCCGGTGATCGGGTCGTTGGCCACCACCACGTCGGCCATGCCCAGCACGACACCGCCCGAGGGCAGCTCCGCGACCGGGCGGCGCACGGTCGGGGTGTACCGGCCGGACAGGGTGGCCCGCCCGTCGGTCAGCTGAACGTCGGCGCACCGGTCGTAGATCCACGGCGTGTACTGGCGAGCGAGGTCGAGGGTGAGCTTGAGGTGCTCGGCCGGGTCGCGCCGCTCGGCCCACAGGTCCAGCGGCCCGCCGGGCACCGCCTCCCAGAACAGGATCTCGCAGGGACCGGAGTTGGTCAGCCCCGGGATGACGAACAGCTCGCCCAGCCCCGGCACGGCGTTGAAGCTCACGTGCGGCACCGGCCACAGCGGATCCGGGGTCATGCCATGCACGTACGCCACGGCCAGCCCCCGCTGCGGCGCGTCGTACACGGACCGCTGCGGGTCCCGGTCGAAAACGCCCACCAGGTCGCCCTTGCCGGCGGCCACGACGGTCAGGTCGTACCGGCCGAGCCGGGTCAGCCCGTCCAGATCGGCGGTGGTCACCGTCTGGTAGAGCACGGTGCCGCCGCGCTGCTCGAACAGTTCCAGCCAGGCCGCCATCTTCACCCGCTGATCGACGCTCTGCGCCGGCTCGTCCAGCGGGCACGGGATCCGCAGCGCCCGCTCGCCGGGCGGAGCGGACAGCGAGACGTGCAGCCCCTCGATCTGGGGTGCCTGCTCCTGCCACAGGTCCAGCCCGTACCGGCGCTCGATTCCCAGCGCGTTGCCGAACATCGCCTGGGTGCTCATCACCCAGCCGCGGCGGATCTCGTCCGGCGTACGGGCGGACATGACGGTCACGTCGTAGCCCTCGGCGAGCAGGCTCAGGGCGAGCTGGAGCCCGGACTGTCCGGCCCCGACGACAAGGATCTTGCGCATTGTTTCCTCCAGGTTGAGCTACCGTGCCGCGAGCGCGCCCGCGGTGGGCCGTGCGGTGCGGGACATGGTGTGTTCCACGACCACCAGCAGCGCCCGCGCCACCGACGACGGATCGCGGGCGTCGCAGGCGATCAGGGGTACGCTGGCGGGGACCGCGAGCGCTTCGCGAACATCCTCGAGCGGGTGGTGCAGCACCCCGTCGAAGAGGTTCACGCAGACCACGAACGGCAGGTCGCTGTCCTGCTCGAAGTAGTTGATCGCCGGAAACGAGGCGGCCAGGTTCCGCGTGTCGGCGAGCACCAGCGCGCCGACCGCGCCCCGGCAGAGGTCGTCCCACATCGGCCAGAACCGGGGCTGGCCCGGCGTGCCGAACAGGTACAGCACGAGGTCGGGGCCGATGGTCAGCCGGCCGAAGTCCATCGCCACGGTCGTGGTCTTCTTGTCGATCCCCGGATCCATCCGGTCGACGGTTTCGCTGGCGGCGGTCATCCACGCCTCGGTGTTGATCGGCGGGATCTCCGAAATGGACCTGACGCAGGTGGTTTTGCCGACGCCGAAGCCGCCCGCGATGACGATCTTCGCCGAGGTCAGCTGCGGGGTGTCAGGCAAGCTTGCGGAGGCCATCGCGCAGTCTCTCCAGGAGGCGGAAGTCGACATTGTCGTGGTCGGTGTGGATCAGCAGCCGGTCGGTGGCGGCCAGGTCGTCGACGACCACCCGGGTGACACCCAACGACATCCCGCAGACCGCGGAGAGTTCGGCCACCGAGCGCGCCGAGCCCCGGGCCTGCTCGTACAGCGTCCGGGTCTCGGGCAGCAGACTCGAGGCGAAGACGGCGTCGTAGTACGGCACCGACACCAGGGTGTGGACGAGCAGCGGCCGCCGGGTGCGGGTGCGTCCGGCGGTCAGCACGTAGGGCCGCACCTTCCAGTACGTCATCGGCATGATCTAGCTCCTTCGGCCCGTCAGCGGGGCTGACTGGCGGTCATCCGGTGCAGCTCGTGGCGGACCTGCGGGGTGAGGGCGTGCCACACCGCGCCGACGAACTGGGTCATCCGGTAGGAGACGACCCGCAGGTCGCAGCCGGGGGCCGCGGCGACCGCCAGGCCCGCCGACTCGCCGACCCGCATGAACAGCAGGTGCCCCCGCGGCAGCCGTACGGTGAGGTACTCGGACGAGCCGAGGTCCAGCAGGGCCGCGCTGCGGTCGGCCATGCTGAGCAGGCCGGCGGTCAGCGCGGAGAGCTGGTCGCCGAGGTCGCGGTGCACGCCGCGGGAGGCGGCGAGCTGGAGGCCGTCCAACGACACCAGCATCGCGTGGGTGACCCCGGGTACGTCCTCGGCGAACTGACGGATCAGCCAGGCGCAGTCCGGCAGTCCCTGGCCGGTGGTCGCCGTACCGTTGCCGGGGTATGCGTGGGTCATCGCTGCTGTCCTTCGTCGCTGGTGGTCCGGGCGTCGCTGACGCCGGCGGCGAAGTCCGCCGTCTCGTCCGGCCACGCCTCGGGTGGGGATCCGGCGCCGGGGTCGGCCGGGGGTCGGGTGGTCGCCGCGGGCTGGTCACGGACACTCGTCGGCACCCGCTGGGGCAGGCTGCCGGACGGCTGCTGCGCGGTGGCCTGCCCGGCGAGCGTGCTCAACGGCACGGTCGGCGAGTTGGTGCTGTCATGGGGCGCGGCCATCGGCGTACTCCAGGAGTGGGTCCCGCCGGGGGACGGGGAGGGGATCCCGGCGGACGGGGACGGCCAGGCCGGCGGCGCGGGTGCGCCGGCCGGCGCACCCGCGGTGGAAATCTCGCAGAGCAGTGCGCCGGGGACGAGCACCGTGGCCGTGGCGCCGCCGGAGGGCCGGTTGGTGAGGATGACCCGCAGCTGGTGGGCGACGGCCAGGTGGGCCACGACGGCGAGCCCGAGGTGGGCGGCGGGGTCGAGCCTGGCCGGGGTGACCGGCCGGCCGCTGAGCAGGGCGTTGAGCTGGGACAGATGGTCGGGCTGGATGCCCACTCCGGCGTCCTCGATCCGCAGCAGGACGCTGCCGTCCTCGGTGATGAACGCCGACACGATCACCGGCGCGGTGGGCGGCGAGAACCGGGTGGCGTTGTCCAGCAGCTCGGTGAGCACCCGGATCACGTCGTCGGCGGCGAACTCGACCACGGCCAGGTCCACCACGTGACCCACCCGGATGCGGGCGTAGTGCTCGACCGCGGAGTTGGCCGCCCGGACGACGTCGACCAGGGTGACGGTCTGCGGGTTGGCGTCCTCGACCCGTCGGCCCAGCAGCACCTGCAGGTTTTCCGCGTGCCGCCGGATCCGGGTGTTCGCGTGGTCGATGCGGTAGAGCCGCTCCAGCCGGTCCGGGTCCTGCTCGTCGGCCTCCACGGCCTCCAGGTGGGAACCCATCTGGTACGCGGAGGCCATGATCCGCATCGCGAACTGCTCGCAGATCGCCGGCCACGGATTCGGGGGTTCCTCGGCGGGTGGCGGCGGTGGCGGGGGTGTCTCCTGTGGTGCGACGTCCCACTGGGCGACCGTCGGATCCAACCAGCGCGCCGCCCGCTGCCGCCACGTCGCCCTGCGTCGACCCGCCGACGACACTGGGGTGATATCGGTGCGTCTCACGAAATTACCGGCCTGTCCGTGATCATCGGCTCTGGCATGGTGCAGCAGTCAACCACCGTTGTGTGCCGATAGCAACGGGCAAGGTCAACTTGGGGAGGTTTTCACACCCAGCTCGCCGTGCTGCCACGAAGGCTTCATCGGGTTGACTCGGCGAAACGCAACAGCCGGACGGAGAAACTTTCTGATCCTCGCGGGTGGGCGCCGGCCCGCCGGTACGGCTACCAGGTGCGGGCCAGTGCTCCGCCCTTCAGGGCGGGGGGTGAAGGCCCGCGCGGGAGGGCCGGCTAGGCCCGAGCGTGCTCTAACCTGGCCGGTTTGCTGCTCGATGTACCCGGGCAGCACGGTGAGCGGTGCGCCGCCGGCGGAGCTGGCGATGTATGTGCCTGACCGGAGCCGGTTGGCGCGGTAGTGGGCCACGAGGTCGGGGAACTGCTGGCGCAGCTGGCGGCTGGAAACACCTTTGAGGCTGTTGACGAGCTGTGACAGGGCGACCGTGGACGGGAAGTTGACCAGCAGGTGGATCTGTTGCGGAGGCTTCCGATTTCTGTCATATGCCGATGCCAGGCTGTCTGGTGTGCAGCTTCGGTACAACTACCGCGTCTATCCGACGCCCGTCCAGCGGGCTTCGCTGGCTCGGGCGTTCGGGTGCGCGCGGGTGGTGTTCAACGACGGGTTGCGCGCACGTCAGCAGGCCCGTGAGGCGGGTGAGCCGTACCTGGCCGACGGCGACCTGTCCAAGCGGGTCATCACCCAGGCGAAGCGGACGCCCGAACGGGCGTGGCTGGGCGAGGTGTCGGCGGTGGTGCTCCAGCAGGCCCTCGCGGACCTGAACAACGCGTACCGGAACTTCTTCGCCTCGACCAGCGGCAAGCGCAAGGGCCGCAAGGTGGCGCCGCCCCGGTTCCGGTCGCGCAAGGACAACCGACAGGCGATCCGGTTCACCGCGAACGCCCGGTTCAAGGTCCTGGACAACGGCCGGCTCCGGTTGCCGAAGATCGGCGACCTGGCGGTGCGGTGGTCCCGGCAACTGCCGGCGGCGCCCACCTCGGTCACAGTCGTTCGGGACGCGGCCGGACGGTACTTCGCCTCGTTCGTCGTACAGACCACGGACGAGCCGCTGCCGCCGGTCGACGCCGAGGTGGGTATCGACCTGGGCCTGACGCACTTCGCGGTCCTGTCCAACGGCAAGAAGATCACCGCGCCGAAGTTCCTGCGCCGGGCGGCGCGCAAGCTGCGCCGGTTGCAGCAGGACCTGTCCCGCAAGCAGCGGGGCAGCGCAAATCGCACCAAGGCCGTCGTCAAGGTCGCCCGGGCGCATGCCCGGGTGGCCGACAGTCGGCGGGACTGGCAGCACAAGCTCTCGACCCGGATCATCCGCGACAACCAAGCGGTGTACGTCGAGGACCTGTGCGTCACCGGTCTCGCCCGGACGCGGCTCGCGAAGTCCGTGCACGATGCCGGCTGGGCATCGTTCACGGCGATGTTGGAGTACAAGGCCGCACGGTACGGGCGCAGCTTCCGCCGGATCGGCCGGTTCGCGCCCACATCGCAGACCTGCTCGGCGTGTGGGCGGCTCGACGGACCCAAACCGCTGTCCGTCCGGTCGTGGACCTGCCCGTGCGGGGTGGTCCACGACCGGGACGTCAACGCGGCGATCAACATCCTCGCGGCGGGACGCGCCGAGAGTCTAAACGCCTGTGGAGCGCAGGTAAGACCGGCACCCGTGCCGGCACCGCGCCGAGAAGCAGGAATCCGCCCGCACACCGCGTGTTCCACGCGCAGCGTGGAGGGAATCTCCGCCCTTTCGGGCGGAGAGAACGTCAAGGCATGATCATGACGGGCACGTCGAGGGGGAGGAGGCGGGCGATGACGGTGGCGCCCGCCACCCCGACCACGGGGTCACATTTGTCAACCGCGGCGTAAGCGGCGACCGGTTACGCGACCTGCGCGCCCGCTGGGGAGACCGACTGCCTGGCCCTCAACCCGCAGGTGGTGTCGGTGCTGATCGGCATCAACGACACCTGATGGCGGTACACCCATGACGACCCGACCAGCGTCGTGGAGTACACCCACGACTACCGGCACGTCCTCGAGCGGACCCGGCGGCTGGGCGCGCGCATCGTGCTCGTCGAACCCTTCGCGCTGATCGCCCAGGCCTGGCTGCGGGCGGTCACCCCCGGCGACCTGACAGCCGGGCTGACCCCGCCGGCCCGGGTATCGGCCGTCACCCAGGCGACCTGAGGGTCGGGCGGTCGCCGTGACCGCCCGACCAGGAGAAGCCTCAGCCGGCCAGGTCGAGCTGGATCGTGGCTATCTCCCACGCCCGGACCGGCAGCCGGACCCGCCCGTCGCCGTCGACCGGCAGCGGCTCGCCCGCTCGGCCGATCAGGTCGGCCCGGCACGCGCCGCGTACGCCGCGGCCGGCCCCGATGACGGCGGTGGTGTCGCGGGTCGCCACCACCCGCAGCTCGACCCGGCCGCCCCGGTCCCGGACGCTGGTCAGCGCGACGCCGTCCCCGTTCACCGTCAGCCCGGTGACCGGCGCCGGCAGCCCGGCGGAGGGTTCGCCGCTGCCCGGGAAGACGAGCAGCTCGTGCCGGTACGCCTCGGCCGCCGCCAGGACCCCGGCGGAGTCCCAGTCGCCCCGGAACGGCAGCACCGCCAGCTCGACGCTGCGCCCGCCGCGGCACTGGGCCAGCGGCGTGGGCAGCTGCGGGCCGGCGGGTTCGTCCCGCAGCGCGTGCCGGTTGCGGGACAGCATCCCGATCGCGCGCAGCACGGTGATCGCCAGTTCCCGGCCGGAGTCGGTCAGCTCGTACTCGGTCGGCTGGGTCAGCAGGACGGCGAGCGACCCCTCGGCGCCCCCGGTGGCGACGAACCCGGAGGCGGGGAACGTCGGCAGCGGCACCTCACCGCCGCCGCCCTCGGCGGTCAACCCGCGCTCGACGACCGCGAACTGACCCTCCGCGTACGACGACCGGGCCGGTGCCGGCAGCGGCAGGTGCAGGCGGACCCGGTGGTCGTCGCAGCGGTTGTCGAAGCTCAGCCGCAGCCGGGCGAAGGGCTCCCCGGCCCGCAGCTCCACCCGGGTGGTCACGGTGACCGGCTCCCGGTCGACCCGGCGCGATCCCGCGCCCACGTCGGCGCCGACCGGCCAGCGGTACTCGCGGACCACGTCGAGGACCGCGACCACGGGACCGTCGTGCACCACCACGGTCCGCACCGCGCGCGGCTTGTCGACCAGCTCGTCCGCGGCCGGCGGGGCATAGTTGTAGCTGTCGCCGACGTCACCGCCGTCGACGATCCGCGCCACCCCGTCCACGCTCAGCCCGTCGGGTGTGGACAGCCGCAGCGTGCCGTCCTCCGCCACCTCGACCCGGAGCAGACCGTTGTCGACGGTCCGGTCGACCACCGTCACGGGCGCCGGACCCGCCGACGGCGCCGCTGCCGCCTCCGGCCCCGGCGCGGCGCCGTTCACCCGTGCCGTGGGGCCGCCCCGGGGCACGGCCACCGGGCGTACCGCGGCGAGACCGAGCGCCGGCACCTCGACCAGCGCGGCGACGGTCAGCCGCGGGGCGGCGACGATCCGCACCCGCCACCGGTCCGGGCCGCCCGCGGCGGCGAGCGCCAGCCGCACGTCCTCGACGTCGAAGGCCGGGTCGCCGTGCGCGGCCACCTCGAAGGTGAGGGTGGCGTCGTCGGGCGACACCGACCAAGCCGTGATCTCCTGCCCGTACAGCTCGCGCCCGTGCACCCGGGTGAGCACCGCCGGCAGTTCGGCCGCCGGCACCAGGTCGTCGGCGAGCAGCGTCCGGGCCCGGTCGAGGACCTGGGCGGGGGCGACGGTGCCGTCGGCGTCGACCAGCCCGACCGCCCCGTCCGCGGGCGCCTCGACGTCCAGGCGGACCAGGGCGGTCCGGGTCGCCGGGGTCGGGTTGAACAGCAGGTGCCCGTCGCGCGGCACCGGGCCGGCCAGCCGGGCCCCCACCAGGTCGCAGACCGCCCGGCCGAGCTGGTCCGCCTCGGCCAGCCGGGCGGCCACCTGCTCGGCGGTCTCGTCGCAGCCGCACCCGGTCACCGAGTCGTGGCAGCTCGCGTCGATCAGCCGGGCCCAGGCCATGTCCAGGAACCGTTGCACGGACGGGTCGTGGTAGAGCGCGGCGAGGGGTTCGGCGTACCGCTCGACCCGCCGCTCGGCGCGGCCCATCGCCTGCTTCAGGTGGGCGCGTACGGAGATCACGCCGGGCAGGATGTTGGCCCGGGCGTGTGAGCGCAGCTCGCCGGCGACGGTGGGCAGCCCGTCCACCGTGGTCGGTTGGGCGGCGAAGTACTCCGCGAGCGTGCCGAGCCGCAGGTGCACCCCGTCGACGCCGGCGGCGGCGAGGACGTCCGGGGCGTCCGGCGCGGGCGCGGCGTGATCGGCGCCGTACATCGCCAGGATCGGGGTGTCGTCGCCGTCGGGACGCCAGCCGCGCAGCCGTTCGGCCAGGTCGGTCGCCCGGCGGGTGACCAGGCGCGGGTCGTCCATCAGCCCGGCCGCGTTGCCGTAGCCGCCGGGCAGGTACTCGGTGCGCACCGCGGTGCCGTCCGGTGCCTGCCAGGCGAAGGCGTGGGACCGCATCCGGTCCGGTACGCCCCGGAACACACAGGCGTGGGCCAGCCCGGCCCCGGCCAGGAGCTGCGGCATCTGTGCGATGTGGCCGAACATGTCGGGCAGGTAGCCGACGGGCATCGCCCCGCCCAGTGCCGCGCTGCGGGCAAGCCCGCGTTCCAGGTTGCGGACGATGTTCTCCCCGGAGCACAGGAACTCGTCGAGCAGGATCTGCCACGGCCCGACGGCCAGCCGCCCGGCCCGCACCAGCGCGACCACCTGCTCCCGGCGCTCGGGCCGGACCTCCAGGTAGTCGTCGACCGCCGCGAGCTGCCCGTCCAGGGTGAACCGCTGGCGCTCGTCGTGCGCCATCCGGTCGAACACCTCGTCGAGCAGGGCCACCAGCCGCAGCCGGAACCGCTGGAACGGCTCGTACCACTCCCGGTCCCAGTGGGTGTGCGGCACCACGATGATCTCGGTCGGTCGGTCCATCAGCTCGCCGCCTCTCCGCCGATCGCCGCCCCGGTCAGCTCCCCGTAGCGGCGTACCACCTGTTGGCTGGTCCGTAGGTCGGCCGCGCCCTCGGCGAGGCCGGTCAGCGGGCGCGCGGCCGCGGTCACCATCGCGTGGAAGGCGACCAGTTCCTGTTCGAAGGCCTCGGTCACCGACCGGAACACGGTCCGCCGCTCGCCGTCGCCGTGCCGGTCCACCGCGGTCAGGGTGGTCGGCGCGTTGAGCAGGTACGGCGACGGGAACACGAGCTCCAGCGCGCCCCGGGCGTGGTGCAGCGTCACCGTTTCCCGGTAGGCCGGGCAGTCCGGCAGGTTGAGCCACCGGATGCCGTACCGGCCGCCGGCGGGCAGCCGGCCGGCGATCTCCACCGACGGCTCGGCCGGCCCGTCGGGCGCCAGCGGCCAGGTCGCGACGTGGTCGACCGTGGCCGGCGCGCCGGTGAACAGCCGCAGCAGGGACAGGTCGTGCGAAACGCTGTTGATCAGGATCTGGTAGAGGGTGCGTGCTCCGGCGTCCCCGCCGACCGCCGCGTCGAGCAGCCGCTCGTCGGCGTCCTGCAGGCGGGCCAGCTCCGCGGCCGGCACGTCCCGTGGCGCGGGTGGCAGGTTGGCGAACGCCAGCTGCTGGTCCCCGGCGGCGTGCAGGACCGTGACCTCGACCGCGTGCACCGCGGCCGGGCCGCCGAGCTCGTCGAGCAGCCGGGCGGCCTCGGCCACCGCCGGGTCGTACTGCTTCATGTAGCCGACCATCAGCGGTGCCGTGCCGGCGCCGGTCAGCCGGTCCGCCTCGGCGAGGGTCCAGGCGAGCGGCTTCTCGCAGAGCACCGGCAGTCCCCGGTCCAGCGCCGCGGCGGCGAGGTCGCCGTGCGAGCCGGAGGTCGCCAGCAGCACCGCGTCGCAGCCGCCGCCGGCCAGCATGCTCGCCGCGTTCGCGTACCGCCGGGCCGGCTCGACCCCGTACCGGTCGCCGAGTTCGGCCAGCCGGGACGGGGACAGGTCGCTGAGCGCGACGATGTCGAACAGGTCGGCCCGTCGGCGCAGCAGCGGCAGGTGCACGGTACGGGCGATGACGCCCAGCCCGGCGACCGCGATCCTGACCCGCTTGCCCGCCTCGCTCATTGCAACGCCTCCGCCAGCCACCGCCGGTTGCCGTGCTGGTCGGCGCGGATCCGGTCCAGGTCCTGGCCCTGCTCCGGCGCGTCCTGCTCGATCACCAGCCAGCCGGCGTAGCCGATCTCGTCGAGGCCGCGCAGCACCCCGGCGAGGTCGACGTCGCCGCTGCCCAGGGCACAGAAGCCGCCGGCGGCGACCACCTCGGCCAGGCCGCCCCCGGCGTCGCGGACCCGCCGGTGCGCGGCCAGGTCGGCGTCCTTGAGGTGCACCTGGGAGATCCGGCCGGACCACTTGTGGACGGCCGCGACCGGGTCACCGCCGGCGAGCAGCAGGTGTCCGGTGTCCAGGCAGACCGCGACGTCGGTCAGTTCCAGCAGCCGGTCGGCCTCCGCCTCGGTCTCCACGTCGGTGCCCAGGTGGTAGTGGAACACCGGTTCCAGGCCGCGGTGCCGGCACCGGTCGACGGCCTGCTGCACCCGGGCGGCGAAGCCCGGCCAGGCGCTGGCCGGCAGCGCGGAGGCCAGGTCCGGCGGGGTGCCGGGGCGGGCCATCCGGGCCGGGTTGCCGGGACAGGCGAGGGTGGGTCGGGGCGCGAAGCGGGGATCGTCCACCGGCGCGGCGGTGAACACGTCCAACGCCGCGTCGAGCTGGGCGAGGTCGTCGGCGAACCCGTCCGGGTCGGCGAAGCGCAGGTCGACCCAGCCGCCGGCGAGTCCGACGCCGGTCCCGGTGAGCCGCCGGGCCAGCACCTCACCGGTCCCCAGGTAGCCGATCGGTCCGGAGTCCACGCCGGTGTAACCGTCCCCGGCCAGCCCGGCCAGCAGCTCATCCGGACCGACGATCGGGTCGGCCGGCTGGTAGATGCCGTAGTTGCACGGCGCTCCGGCCACTCTGGTGCGTCCGGTCAGCTGCACAGTGCGATCACCTCCATGCGGTGGGACTCCAGGACGTGCAGCCCGTCGGCGGCCGGCAGCAGGCACCGGTCGCCGCGGACCACCCGGTGGCGGCCGTCCGGGTAGGCGAGCAGCGCGCCGTCCGCGTCGACCGCGAGCAGCTCGTCGCCGAGCCGCAGCAGCAGGGGAGCGTCGGGGCCGGCGGAGACGGCGGTACGGCCGGCGGCCAGCGCCTCGCGTACCGCCGCCTCGTCGGCCGGGTCGCCGTCGACGAGCACCCAGGTGGTCGGCGCGCCGGGCAGCGCGTCCGCGTCGGGCCGGTGGAAGTCGCTGCCCCCGACGGGTACGACGTTCGGCCGCCAGGCCTGCGCCCACGCCAGCGGGGCTCCCCAGGTGCGGTCCCACCAGCCGGAGTGCCACACCTCGACCAGCCGGGTGCGGGTGGTCACCGGCTGCCGCCAGGCGCAGTCCCCGCCGAGCGGGTGGTTGATCGACAGCAGCCCGCCCGCGCGCTCGGCCATGCCGAGCCACTCGTCGGCCGGTCGCCGGAAGTCGATCCAGCCCACCGGCCCGAACACGTTGGCGTGCCCCCGGTCGGTGGTCACCTCCTGGCCGGGCACCAGAGTGATCCCGTACCGGCGGGCCGCTCCGGGCAGCCAGGGGTGGTGGCTGACCGTGTTGTGATCGGTGACGGCGAGAAAGTCCAGGCCTCGGGAGACGGCGAGGGCGGCCAGCTCGTCGATGGTCTGCACGCCGTCGCTGTGCACGGTGTGCGCGTGCAGGTCACCCGCGATCCACCGCCTGCCGTCGACGTCGGGGACCGCCGGTCGGGGCGGACGCTCCGGCCGGGGCGGCGCGTCGGGTGCGGGCGGCGCCGTCGGTGGGGTGCTGCTGGTGGTGGCGGTGACCTCGAAATCGAGGCCCTCGGGCGGGACGCGGTGCAGCCGGAGCAGCACCTGCCACTCGCCGGGCTCCAGCTCACCCGGCAGGTAGCCAGGGGTGGCCCGGTCCGCGGCGATGGTGAAGCCGTCCCGGGCCCCGCCCGACCAGCCGCGGAAGCCGGCCGGCCCGACGCAGCCGAGGTCCAGCACGCCCGCTGCGCGCGGGTAGTCCAGTCGTACGGTGAGCGCGGCGGTGCCCGGCGCGACGGTGATCGGCAGGGCGCGCATGATGCCTTCCGCGCGGTCCCGCAGCGTCCACCTGCCCCGGTGCGTGACCATTCTCAGGCGTCCGCCCCGACACCGGTACGCGGCGCCGGCACCGGTGCCGCCTTCTCGCCGCCGACCAGCTCGCCGTCGCGGTAGACCAGTGAGCGGCCCGGCCGCGGCACCACCCAGCCGGTGTCGCCGGGATCCGGTTCCCGCCCCTCGGGCACCACCACCTGCACGCTGGTCGCCGCGTCGTCCTCGCCCGGCACGTCCAGCGACACCAGGGAGAAGCTCCCGAGGTTCTCCACCACGACCACCTGACCGGTCAGCGCCTCGGGGACCGGCTCGGGGGAGTAGTCGAGGTATTCGGGCCGGACCCCGTACACCACCTGCTCCCCGTCGGTCAGCTCGCCGCGGACGTCCTCGGGCACCGGCAGCCGCACCCCGGCGACGGCCAGTTCGTCGCCGTGGACCCGGGCCGGGACCAGGTTCATCGGGGTCGAGCCGATGAACCCGGCGACGAAGGTGTTGGCCGGGCGGCGGAACACCTCGGTGGGGGTGCCGACCTGCCGGATCCGGCCGCCCTCCATCACCGCGATCCGGTCGGCCAGGGCCAGCGCCTCGGCCTGGTCGTGGGTGACGAAGACGGTGGTGACGCCCAGCTCGCGTTGCAGCCGCTTGAGGAACGTCCGCGCCTCCAGCCGCAGCCGGGCGTCCAGGTTGGACAGCGGCTCGTCGAGCAGGAAGACCTGCGGATGGCAGGCCATCGCCCGGGCGAGGGCGACCCGCTGCTGCTGGCCGCCGGAGAGCTGCCCGGGCCGGCGGTCCAGCAGCGCCGACAGGCCCAGCTCGTCGGCGGTCGCCGCGGCCTTGTCATGCCGGGCGGCCTTGCCGACCTTCTTGATCCGCAGCGGGTACGCGATGTTGTCCCGCACGGTCATGTGCGGGAAGAGCGCGTAGTCCTGGAAGACCATTGCCACGTCCCGCTGGCCGGGCGGCAGGTTCGTCACCGCGCGCTCGCCGATGCGTACGCTGCCGGCGGAGGCGAGTTCCAGCCCGGCGATGGTGCGCAGCAGGGTGGTCTTGCCGCAGCCGGAGGGGCCGAGCAGGGCGAAGAACTCGCCGTCGGCGATCTCCAGGTCGAGGGCGTCCAGGGCGCGTACCCCGTTGGGGTAGACCTTGGTCAGCTCGCGCAGGGTGATGGCGGACATCAGCGCTTGATCCCTCCGTGGAAGCGGAATCCGTACCTGCTGCTGACGAAGACGAACATCAGCGCCACCGGCAGCGAGTAGAGCAGTGAGAAGGTGGAGAGCAGCCGCAGGTCGGCCTGGCCGCCCTCGGTGTAGAGGGTGTACATGATCACGGCGGCGGGCCTCTTGTCCGGTCCGAGCAGCAGGAACGGGACGAGGAAGTTGCCCCACACGTTCGCCACCGCCCACACGCCTACGGTGGCCAGCCCCGGCCGGACGAGCGGCACCACGATGTGCCGCATGATCTGCAGCGGGCTGGCGCCGAAGACCCGCGCCGACTCCTCGTACGAGGTGGGCGTGGCGTCCATGAAGTCCTTGAGGATGAAGATCGCCGCCGGCAGCAGGCCGCCGGTGAGGATCAGGATGACCCCGAGCCGCGAGTCGATCAGGTGGACCCGGACGGCCAGTTCGAACAGCGGCACCATGGTGGCCGTGCCGGTCACGATCGACGACAGCAGCAGCAGCCCGTAGAGCAGCGCGTCGCGGCCCGGCACCCGGACCCGGCTCAGCGCGTACGCGGCCAGGGCGGCGAACGCCACCACCAGCGCGGCGGTGCCGCCGGCCAGCCAGACCGAGTTGACCAGCGAGGGCAGTGCGTACGGGTTGTCCAGCAAGGCCCGGAAGTTGGCGAGGGTGAAGTCCGGTAGCGAGGTGCCGATCGTCGGGGTGTCGTCGAACGGCGCGGTGGCCAGCCAGAGCAGCGGCAGGGCGAAGAAGGCGAGCACCAGGCAGAGGAAGACGTACCGGCCGATCCGGGCCAGCAGGTGCCGCACGGCGGCCGTCGACCTGTCGTCGGTCCCGGTGCCCTCCGCCGTCGTGGTCACGGTGCTCATGCCCGCTCCTTCCGCCGGCCCAGCAGGCGCAGGTAGACCAGCGCGATCACCAGGTTGATCAGCAGCATGATGAACGAGATGGCCGCGCCGAAGCCCAGCTCGCCGCCGGAGAGCGCCACCTTGTAGACGTAGACCGCCAGGATCTCGGAACGCTGCTCGGGACCACCGGCGGTGATCAGGAACGGCGTGAAGTCGTTGAACGTCCAGAGGCTGATCAGCAGCAGGTTGGTCAGCACGTGGCCGCGGATCCGGGGGAACACCACGTCGCGCAGCTGCTGCCAGGTGGACGCGCCGGCCAGCCGGGCGGTCTCCAGGTGCGACCGGGGCACGTTCTCCAGCGCGGCGGCGTAGAGCATCATCGAGAACGCGGTGCCCCGCCAGGTGTTGAAGATTATGATCGACAGCATCGGGTGGTCGAGCAGCCAGGCCATGCCGGGCGTGCCGAGCAGTACGTTGAGCGTGCCGGCGTCCCGGTCGAGCAGAGCGATCCAGAGGAACGCGACGACCGAACTGGGCAGGATCCAGGACAGCAGGATGAACGCCTCGACCACCCGGCGCAGCGGGCCCCGCCGGTCGCGCAGCGCGAAGGCGATGGCGAAGCCGAGGCCGGCCTGGCCGATCACCGCCGAGCCGAGCACGAACTGCAGGGTCAGCAGCAGTGATGTGCGGAACCGTTCGTCACCGAGGGCGGCGGTGTAGTTGTCCAGGCCGACGATCTCCGGGTTGGCCGCGGCCAGCCCGGTGAGCCGGTAGTTGGTGACGCCCAAATAGATCGTCCAGGCGGCCGGGACCACGAGGAAGACCAGGATCAGCACCATGCTCGGGACGAGGAACCCGGCGGCGCGGGCCCGGCCCAGCCCGGCGGCGTCGGGGGCGGGGGAGGCGCCTGGGACCGGGCGCTCTCCCCCGACCGTCTCGTCAGGACGAGACGTTACCTGGACCACCGACGATCCCTTCGACCTTCTTCTGGTACGCCGCAGCCGCCTCGTCGGCGCTCTTGCCCGACGTCGCGGCGGCGGTCGCCTCCTGCAGCGCCACCGACACCTGCGGGTAGACCGCCAGCGGCGGCCGGTAGGCGGTCAGCGGCAGCACCTTCTCGGCGACGAAGTTCAGCATCGGGTCGCCGGCGAGCACCTCCTTGTTGACGTCCATTCGGGAGGTGATCCGCGCATCGCCGGCGAGCTGGGCCTTGGTGGCCTCGGCCGAGTGCATGAACGCGAGCAGTTCGAAGGCCTGCGACGGGTACTTCGAGTGGGGGTTCAGCACGTCGACGCCGCCGCCGGACATGCTCACGAAGTCCTGCCCCCGGATGCCCGCGCCGGGCTGCTTGGCCGGGATCATCGCGTACCCGACGGTGCTGTCCCGGTCGGGCATCTTCGCGATGCCGTCCTTCGGGTTGATGACGCTGCGCCAGAAGTAGTCGCCCTCGGCGAGGATGCCGATCTTGCCGGCGGCGAACTCCTCGAAGGACTTGTCGCGCCCCTTGGCCTCCTGCTGGAGCTTCGGGTCACCCAGGCCGCCACCGTAGATCTTGGTGTAGAGGTCGAGCATGTCCTTGACCGGCTGGTTCCCGCCGGCCCACTTGCCGTCCTTCCAGATCTCGCCACCGGCGCCGACCATCAGCGGCAGCGCACCCTGCATGGTGGTCGCCTCGCCCATCGCCGTGCCGGCGTTGAGCTGGATCGGGGTCACCCCAGGCAGCGCCTTGAGCTTGGCGCCGGCGTCGAGGATCTCCTGCCAGCTCTTCGGCTGCCAGTCGGCGGGCAGGCCGGCCTGGGCGAAGAGCTTCTTGTTGTAGTAGAGGACCCGGCCGTCGGTGCCCTGCGGGATGCCGTACCGCTTGTCCTCGAACGTGCCCAGGCCCTGCACGCTCTCCGGGATCTGCGACCAGCCGTCCCACTTGTCGGCCTGGTCACCGGCCACCTCGGACAGCGGCTTGAGGTAGCCGGCCTGGGCGAACTCGCCGACCCAGATGCCGTCGACGGACACCACGTCGGCGCCGCCCTTGGACCGCAGGTCCAGGGCCAGCTTGGTCTTGTACTGCTCGTCGTCGACGCCGCTGGGCACGAACGACACCTTGGCGGTGACGCCCTTGGCCTTCTGGGCCTCGATGAACCGGGGGATGACCCACTTCTCGATCCACTCGGCGCCGGTGGCGTTCTTGCCGCCGGCGATCGCGTTGGAGGCGATGGTGAGGGTGATGTTCTTGGCGTCCTTGCCGGCTGGCTCCGAGCCGCCACCGCAGGCCGTCGTGGCGAGGGTGACGGCGGTGAGCGTGGCGAGCACGCCCGTGACGCGTGTCGATGTGAGTGACATGGATTGTTCCCTTCGCAAGGAGTGACTTCGAAGAGACTCGCGGGTCGCCCGCCGGCCGCAGGTCCATGCCGGCGGTGCTTGTCGGCCACAATGTCATGACAGCCTGACGACGTAAATACCTGTCACTGAAATGAGCCCGAAACAGGCGCGTCACCGCTCGGCGACGGTCACCTCCAGCGCGTACCGGGAGGCCCGGTAGATGTGTGCGCCGTGCTCGACGTAGCGGCCCTGGTCGTCGTAGGCCGTCCGGGTCATGGTCAGCAGCGGGGCGCCGCGCCGCTCGCCGAGCATCTGCGCCTCCGCCGCCGTCGCGGCCCGGGCCCCGATCCGCTGCTGGGCGCCGCGCACCCGCAGGCCGGCCGCGCGCAGGATCGCGTACAGGCCCCGGCTCTGCAGGCCGTCCAGGGTGAGCCGGACCAGGTCGAGGGGAAGCCAGTTCTCCAGTACCGCGAGGGGTTCCCGGTCGGCGAAGCGCAGCCGGCGCAGGTGCTGCACCTCGCTGCCGGCGGTGACCCCGAGCGCGGCCGCCACCTGCGCCGGACAGACCACGGTGGCCAGTTCGAGCACCGAGGTGGACGGCTGCCGCCCGGCCCGGGCGAGGTCGTCGTGCAGGCTGGTCAGTTCCACCGCGCGACGCACCTCGCCGCGGATCACCTCGGTGCCCACGCCGCGGCGGCGGACGATCAGTCCCTTGTCCACCAGGTGCTGGATGGCCTGCCGGACGGTGGGCCGGGACAGTCCCAGCCGGTCGGCGAGCTGCAACTCGCTGTCCAGCCGGTCGCCGGGCGCCAGCTCGCCGCGCTGGATCGCGGCCGAGAACTGCTCGGCGACCTGGAAGTACAGCGGGACCGGGCTGCTCCGGTCGACCACGATCTCGGGGCCGGTCACGGGGGACCTCCTCGTCACGGATGCCCGGGGGGTCGGGGGCGCGATGATGGGCGCCACTGTACCGAAGCGGGCGTTGAGCAAGCCTGCTGGATGTCAGGACAACACATTGACACAACTCTCGGCCACTGTTACCAATCAGGGACCAGGATCGAGCTGGCGGTCACGCCGTCGCCGGCCGGGACAAAGGACGCCGCATGCTCGACGTGCTCACCATCGGCCGGGTCGGAGTGGACATCTATCCGCTGCAGATCGCCACGCCGCTGGCCGAGGTCGAGACCTTCGGGAGGTTCCTCGGCGGCAGTGCCACCAACGTCGCGGTCGCCGCCGCCCGGTACGGGCTGCGCGCCGGGGTCGTCACCCGCACCGGCGCCGACGCCTTCGCCGACTACGTGCACCGGGCACTGCGGGACTTCGGCGTCGACGACAGCCAGGTACGCCCCGTCGACGGGCTGCCCACCCCGGTGACCTTCTGCGAGATCTTCCCGCCGGACCACTTCCCGATCTGGTTCTACCGCATGCCCACCGCCCCGGACCTGCAGATCCGTCCGGACGAGCTGGACCTCGCCGCCATCGTGGCCGCCCGGGTCTTCTGGATCACCGGCACCGGCCTCTGCCAGCGACCCAGCCGGGACGCGCACACCACCGCGCTGGCCGCCCGCGACGGCCGCCCGCACACCGTGCTGGACCTCGACTACCGGCCGATGTTCTGGCCCGACCCGGCAGCTGCCGCGGCGGCCTACGCCGAGGCGCTGCCGAGGGTCACGGTCGCCGTCGGCAACCTCGACGAGGTGGAGGTGGCGGTCGGCACCCGGGACCCCGAGCGGGCCGCCCGGCTGCTGCTCGACCGTGGGCCGCGGCTGGCCGTGGTGAAGCTCGGCCCGGACGGGGTGCTGGCCAGCACCGCCGAGCAGGCGATCCGGGTGCCGCCGGTGCCGGTGGAGGTGGTCAATGGGCTCGGCGCCGGGGACGCCTTCGGCGGCGCCCTCTGCCTGGGCCTGCTGCGGGACTGGCCGCTGGAGCGGACGCTGCGCTTCGCCAACGCCGCGGGCGCCATCGTCGCGTCGCGGCTGGCCTGCTCGTCCGCCATGCCCGACGAGGCCGAGACCGAGGCGCTGGTGGCCCAGGTGGAGCCGGCCGCAGCGACGGAAGGAGACCGTTGACTGCTCCCTGCCTGAACGGAGGGGATTCCTGGCTCACGCTGCCTGGTCGCCCTGCGGACGATCAGGTCTTACGCGATCAAGACCAGCCGGGTACAGACCAGCCCGGACCAGCATGACACGGGCGGAGTTCTTGTCTCTCGGTGAGACAGCCCCACACGTGGTGCATGTGTACGTACGTTCGGAAAGGGGAAGTGCGTGCTTGGCTCTCGCTCCGCACTGCGCGCAATCCATCGTGGTATGCGCAGGATTGATCAGGTGCACGGTGCGGCCGTGTTTGCGGCCCATCTCGATCAGGGCCCGTTTCGTCGCACCGACCGCCGCGTCAGCGGCCTTACGGGCCATCGACGTCTTCGCGAGGAACGTCGGGCGGAAGTCCTCCACCGCGATCACATCATGGTTACGGGCAACCTTCTTCGCCCACTTACGGCCGGTGTCCTGCCGCTGCCGGGCGATCTTCTTGTGGACCTTCGCGGCCTGCCGCGCCGCCTTCCGGTAGCCGCGGGTGGCGGGCTTGCCCTTCGGCCGTTCCCGCCTGGCCATCATCCGCTGATACCGGGCCAGCTTCCCCGCCGCCTTCTTGCCATGCCTGGGGTGGGGAAGATCGTGGACGTCGGAAGTGGTGGTCGCGATCTGCCGCACACCCCAGTCAACGCCGATCACCGCGCCCGTGGCAGGCAACGGTTCGCAAGGGGCTGGGACAACGAAGGAGGCGTACCAGTGGCCGAGGCCATCCCGGTAGACGCGCACCGAGCTGGGCTGCGCGGGCAACTCCCGGGACCACACGACCGTCACCACGATCCCGCCGGCAAGGTGCAACCGCCCGTCGCAGAGGCGGAAACCACGCCGCGTGTAGTTCAGGCTCGGGTCGGACAGATCCTTCTTCTTGAACCTCGGCATCCCGGCGCGCCGCCGCATCGGCAGCCTGTCCCTGATGTCCTTGAGCGCCTTGGACCGAGACTTACCGAAGTCACGGATGATCTGCTGCTGCGGCACGCTAGCACCTTCGGCAAGCCACGGGGTGATGCGGCGGGCGTCGGTCAACATCTTGTCCAGCTGCGCAGGACCACAGGTCAGCTTGTCCTGCGGGTGGGCCTTGCTGCGCTGGTGCACCGTCTTGGACTTTGCGACGCACTCGTTCCACACCCACCGGCAGCGCCCCCACTCGGCGAGCAGAGCGACGCGGGCGGTGGCGGACACCCGAATCCGGTAGGTGTAGCGAGCGTGCCCGCTGTCTGCACCAGCCGGCGTCGCGGTCATGGCTCTAACCGTAGCGGCAGGGTACGACAAACTGCCGTCCCCACTCTGCGGGGACCCGCATTCCTCCCCGCATTGAGGGACGGGCTTCCTGAGGGGGTGCGGTGAGCACCGAGTACGAGGCCCTGACCCGCACCCGCGCGCACCGGCCGCAGGCGATCGCCGAGGCCGCCGCCGGGCGGACCCGCCGACCCTGGCCGGACCATGGTCGGCCGCTGTTCCTCATCGCCGCCGACCACCCGGCCCGCGGCGCCCTCGGCGTCCGGGACCAGCCGATGGCCATGGCCGGGCGGGCCGACCTGCTCGACCGGCTGCGGCTCGCGCTGTCCCGGCCCGGGGTCGACGGGGTGCTCGGCACCCCGGACGTCCTGGAGGACCTGCTGCTGCTGGGCGCGCTGGAGGACCGGCTGGCGATCGGCTCGATGAACCGCGGTGGCCTGTTCGGCGCCGCGTTCGAGCTGGACGACCGGTTCACCGCGTACGACGCCGACAGCATCGCCGCGATGGGCTATGACGGCGGCAAGATGCTCTGCCGGATCGACCCGGACGACCACGGCACCGCCTCCACGCTGCAGGCCTGCGCCCGGGCGGTCAGCGCCCTCGCCGCGCACCGGACGGTGGCGCTGGTGGAGCCGATGTGGGTGGGGCGCACCGACGGGCGGGTCCACGTCGACCTGACGCCCGAGGCGGTGATCAAGAGTGTGAGCATCGGGCAGGCGCTCGGCACGACCTCGGCGTACACCTGGTTGAAGCTGCCGGCGATCGACGAGATGGACCGGGTGATGGCCGCGACCACGCTGCCCGTCCTGCTGCTCGGCGGCGACCCGACGGAGGCCCCCGACGTGGTCTACGCCCGCTGGCAGCGGGCGCTGCGCCAACCCGGCGTCCGCGGGCTGGTGGTCGGCCGGGCGCTGCTCTACCCGCCGGACGACGACGTGGCCGCCGCGGTCGACCTGGCCCACTCGCTGCTGCCGACCCGGCAGGAAGCATGACCGGCGGACCGCACCTGCCCTGGGGTACGACGGCCCGGCCGCCCTGGGCGCTGGAGCTCACCCCCGAGCGGGCCGGCTGGACGTACGCGGGCCTGCGGGTGCTCACCCTGCCCGCCGGCGGCGAGGTCACCTTCGCCACCGGCGAGGAGGAGATGCTGGTGCTGCCGCTGGCCGGCGCCGCCACCGTCCACTGTGACGGGCTGAGCATGAAGCTCACCGGGCGCGCCTCGGTCTTCGCCGCGGTCACCGACTTCGCCTACCTGCCCCGGGACGCCACCGTGACGGTCCGCGGCGAGGGGCGCTTCGCTCTGCCGGCGGCCCGGGCCACCCGCCGGCTGTCGCCGCGCTACGGCGCGGCCCGGGACGTGCCGGTGGAGCTGCGCGGCGCCGGGTCGGCCAGCCGGCAGGTCAACAACTTCTGCGCCCCGGAGGCCTTCGACTGTGACCGGCTGGTCGCCGTCGAGGTGCTCACCCCCGGCGGCAACTGGTCGTCCTACCCGCCGCACAAGCACGAGGACGACCGGGTCCACGACGACGGCCGGGTCGAGGCGGCCCTGGAGGAGATCTACTACTTCGAGGTGTCCGGCGCGGTGCCGGGCGACGGCGGCCCGGTCGGCTACCAGCGGGTGTACGGCACCGACCGGCGGCCGATCGACGTCCTCGCCGAGGTGCGCAGCGGCGACCTGGTGCTCGTCCCGTACGGCTACCACGGCCCGTCGATGGCCCCGCCCGGGTACCACCTCTACTACCTCAACGTGCTGGCCGGGCCCGGACCGACGCGCACCATGGCCTGCGTGGACGATCCACGGCACGGCTGGATCCGGGGCAGCTGGGCCGACCAGCGGGTCGACCCGCGGCTGCCGCTGACCAGGGCCGCGACGGGGGACGGACGATGACTCTGCGTCGGGCGCGGATCCCCGGCCTCGACAATAGGGTTAGCGTGGCTCCCTTCCCTCGGGCATTACACCGCGGCCTGCAGACTGCTCCCGCTGCCCGTCTCACTGTGCTTGAGCAGGAACGTTTTCGCTGTGCCATCCATCAATGCGTTGGGAAGGAGCGGGCGTGGTTGGTCGCACTGAATGTTCTTCCCTTCCACCTGCCGACGCCGTGGACGAATATCTACTTCGTGACTACGATCATCGTAGCGCCGCTGACGACCGAGAAGCGGTACGCCGAACAGTAGAAGGGCCGTTGGATGCTGACCGGCCGCCGTTACCTGCTGGCTCTCACTTCGGAGCAAGCCGACTACGCCGAACAGGTCGCCGCGATTTGCCGGGCGGTGTGGAACACGGCGTTGGAGCAGCGCCGCGAATACCAGCGGCGCGGTGTGTGGATCACCTACGTCGAGCAGGCTCGGCAGATGGCTGAGGCGAAGCGCGATCCGACCTGCGCTTGGCTGGCCGATGCGCCGTCGCACACGCTGCAGCAGACTCTCAGGGACCTGGAGCGGGCTTGCAAGATTCACGGCACGTTCAGTGTGCGATGGCGGTCCAAGTCCCGCACGGCGCCGTCGTTCCGGTTTCCCGACCCGAATCAAATCCAAGTGCGCCGACTCAACCGCAGGTGGGGTGAGGTGCGGTTGCCGAAGCTCGGGCCGGTTCGTTTCCGGTGGACCCGTGAGATCGGTGGAACGATCCGCAACGCAACCCTCCGCCGTGACGGCGGCCGTTGGTACATCTCGTTCTGCATTGAGGACGGCGTAGCCGCGGCTGCGCCAAACCACAAGCCCGCCGTCGGCGTTGACCTCGGCGTGGCAGTCGCAGTGGTGACTTCTGACGGCGATCGCTACGACGAGCAGTGCGTCAAGCCGGGCGAGGCAAAGCGACTCAAGCGACTGCAACAGGGTCGGTCCCGGTCGGTTGAGAGCTACGGACGCAACCGACGGTCCAAGCGTCGCGACGCGATAGGCGCTCAGCTTCTCCGACTCCACGCGCGCATCCGCAATCGGCGAAGCGACTTCGCCGCGCAGACCGCGAACAGACTGGTCCGCGGTCACGGGATGGTCGTGATTGAGGATCTGCGCGTCGCTCAGATGATTCGCTCCCATCGGGGCACGTCCCGGCAGCCGGGTCGCAACGTTAGGGCAAAGGCGGGCCTGAATAGGGCTATTCTCGCCAAGGGGTGGGGAGGCTTTCTGCTCGCCCTGCAAAACTCAGCCCGCTACCACGGTGCAACCGTAGTGAAGGTGCACCCCGCGTGCACGTCGCAGACCTGCAATGCCTGTAAGCATGTCGCCCGTGAATCCCGCAAGAGCCAAGCGGTCTTCCGGTGCGTCGCCTGCGGGCACCAGGAGAATGCCGACGTAAATGCAGCCAAGAACATTCTCGCCGCTGGGCTGGCGGTGACAGGGCGTGGAGACCTCGCCATTGGGCGGTCTGTGAAGCGCCAACCACCCGAACGGCTTACGGCATGAACGACCCTGAGCCACGGGAATCCCCCGCCGTCAGGTGCGGGGAGGAAGCCAAGCGCAGGCTCACGGTGGCGCAGGCCCTGGTGGCCTTCCTCGCCCGGCAGTGGTCCGAACGCGACGGCCGGCGCCGCCGACTGATCCCGGCCTGCTTCGGCATCTTCGGCCACGGCAACGTCGCCGGTCTCGGCGAGGCCCTGGCCGGCGCCGCCGCCGCGGGCGTCGACCTGCCGTACCGGTTGTGCCGCAACGAGCAGGGGATGGTGCACACCGCCGCGGCGTACGCCCGGATGACCGACCGGCTCAGCACCCTGGCCTGCACCACCTCCATCGGCCCGGGCGCGACCAACCTGGTCACCGGCGCCGCCGGGGCGACGATCAACCGGCTGCCAGTGCTGCTGCTGCCCGGCGACAGCTTCGCCACCCGGCGGGCCAACCCGGTGCTGCAGGAGCTGGAGGACTCCCGCTCGTACGACGTCAGCGTCACCGACGCGCTGCGCCCGGTCTCCCGCTACTGGGACCGGATCAACCGGCCCGAGCAGTTGCCGGCGGCGCTGCTGGCCGCCATGCGGGTGCTCACCGACCCGGCGGAGACCGGCGCGGTCACCCTCGCCCTGCCGCAGGACGTGCAGGCCGAGGCGTACGACTGGCCGGAGGAGCTGTTCGCCGAACGCACCTGGCACGTGCCGCGCCCCCGCCCCGACGAGGGGGTCGTCCGGCGGGCCGCTCGGATCGTCACCGCGGCCTATCGGCCGGTGCTGGTGGCCGGTGGCGGCGTCATCTACAGCGGCGCGACGGACGCGCTGCGCGGCTTCGTCGAGCGGCACGGCGTACCGGTGGTGGAGACCCAGGCGGGCAAGGGCGCCCTGCCGTACGACCATCCCCTGGCCGCGGGCGCGGTCGGGGTCACCGGCACCGCCGCGGCCAACGAGGTCGCCGCGAACGCCGACGTGGTGATCGGCGTCGGCACCCGGTACAGCGACTTCACCACCGCCTCCGGCACCCTGTTCGGCGACGCCCGGTTCGTCAACCTCAACATCACCGGCTTCGATGCCGCCAAGCTGTCCGGCGTGCAGGTCGTCGGCGACGCGCGGGAGAGTCTGACCGCGCTGGGCGCGGCCTGCGGCGACTGGGCCAGCCCGCCGGCGTACCGGTCGGTGGTCGCGGAGCTGGGCGCCCGGTGGGCGGCCGTGGTGGACCGCGCCCGGCACGCCGACCCGCAGGCGCCGCCGACGCAGGCCGCGGTCATCGGCGCGGTCAACGACGCCGCCGGCCCCCGGGGCGTCGTGGTCTGCGCGGCCGGGTCGATGCCCGGCGACCTGCACAAGCTGTGGCGCAGCACCGACCCCAAGGCCTACCACGTCGAGTACGGATACTCCTGCATGGGCTATGAGATCGCCGGCGGGATCGGGGTGAGGCTGGCCGCGCCGGACCGGGAGGTCTTCGTGCTGGTCGGCGACGGTTCCTACCTGATGCTGCCGAGCGAACTGGTCACCGCGGTGGCCGAGGGCGTGAAGCTGGTCGTGGTGCTGGTCGACAACCAGGGTTTCGCCTCGATCGGCCGGCTCTCGGAGAGCGTCGGCGCGCAGCGGCTCGGCACCGCGTACCGCGACCGCACGGGTGCGCCGCTGCCGGTCGACCTGGCCGCGAACGCGGCGAGCCTGGGCGCGGTGGTGATCCGGGCGACCACGATGGCCGAGCTGCGGGCCGGACTTGAGGCGGCGAAGGCGGCACACCGCACCACGGTCGTGCACGTGTCGACGGACCCGATGGCGGCCGGGCCGGACGGCGGCGCGTGGTGGGACGTGCCGGTCGCCGAGGTCTCGGCCGTCGCGGCGGCGCAGGCCGCCCGGGCCGCGTACGAGACGGGGCGCAAGGCGCGCCGCCTCCACCTGCACCCGTCCTGACCGAGGTTCCCGGACGAGTACGGGCCGACCAGCGGCGGCAAGCCGGACGGCAGGCGACTGAGCCGAGCCGCAGGCCGGCTCCGTCGATAGACTCCCCGGATGCACCGGTCCCGGCTCCACGCTCTGATCATCGACGTGCCGCAGGACGCCGCCGGGTCGGCGACCGACTTCTGGTCCGCCGCGCTCGGCGCACCGCCCCGGCACGACGCCGACGAACCCGAGTTCACCAACCTGCCGGAGGTGGTGCCCGACCTGGTCACCGCGATCCAGTCCGTCGACGACGCGCCGCGCTACCACGTCGACATCGAGACCGACGACGTCCGGGCCGAGGTGGACCGACTGCTCGCGCTCGGCGCCACGCCGGTGTCGCAGTGGCAGGAGTGTCACGTGCTGCGCGCCCCGAGCGGCCATCTGCTCTGCGTCATCCCGGTGGCCAGCGACCCGGCGGCGTTCGCGGCGACCGCCCGGCGCTGGGACTGACCCGCCGACGGGGGACGCCCCGACCGCCGGGACGCAGGCGCCGCCCGGCGGCGGCATCCCGGGTCCGGGCGGGACGGCCTCAGGCGGCGGACGCCACCGCCGCCCCGTCGCGCCCGGCGGCGGGCGCCGGCTGCGTATGGTGCGACGCGGCCGACCGTACAGTCTCGGCAGTCGCGGGGTCCCGGTCGACGGTGCCCGTGGTCGCCGCCGAGGCTGGGCGGGTGGCCGCCTGAGCGGCGCGCATGCCCTCCTGCGCGTTGTTCCAGGCGGCGCAGGGCCAGGCCGCGCCGACGCAGCTCGGGCTGACGCAGGCGCCGTCCTCGTCGGCCTGGTGGGCGTCGGCCACCGCGGTGGCCAGGCCCCACAGCAGCGGGTCGGTCACCTCGGCCGGGCGGTCGGCGTGGTCTGTGCTGGCTTCGGACATGAATGGTCCCCCCTATTCGAGCGGCCCCCACCATTTCCAGCCGCGCTGTCGATCAAACCTCCGCCCGAGATCTTTTTCGGCGCCCGGCCGGCCCGGCCCCCGCCCGGGCGGCGGCATAGGCTTACCGGTGTGGCGAGGTACTACGACGTGCATCCGGACAATCCGCAACCCCGGGTCCTGCGGCAGGTCGTCGACCTGCTCCGCGACGACGGCCTGATCGCCTACCCGACCGACTCCTGCTACGCCTTCGGCTGCCAGCTCGGCAACCGGAGCGGCCTGGACCGGATCCGGGAGATCCGCCGGCTCGACGACCGGCACCATTTCACCCTGGTCTGCCGGGACTTCTCCCAGCTCGGCCAGTTCGTCAAGGTCAGCAACTCGGTCTTCCGGCTGGTGAAGGCCTGCATTCCGGGCAGCTACACCTTCATCCTGCCGGCCACGAGCGAGGTGCCCCGTCGGCTGCAGGAGCCGCGCAAACGCACCGTCGGGGTCCGGGTGCCGCAACACACCGTCACCCAGGCGCTGCTGACCGAACTCGGCGAACCGCTGCTCTCCAGCACCCTGCTGCTGCCCGGCGAGGAGGAGGCGATGACCCAGGGCTGGGAGATCAAGGAACGGCTCGACCACCTGCTCGACGCCGTGGTCGACGCCGGCGACTGCGGCCTGGAGCCGACGACCGTGGTCGACCTATCCGGACCGGAGCCGGAGATCCTGCGCCGCGGGGCCGGAGACACCGCGCGCTTCGAGTAGCCACCGCGTCAATTACCCGGTTCGACCGCGCGCTCCGCACCCGCCGTACCACCATGTTGGGGCGGCGGCCTGTACCTGATCCTTCCGTCGCCGCGCCGGCGGCGATCGGATGACGGGAGTACGGCGTGAGCGGGCTCGTGCTGATCGCGGTGCTGGGCGTGACGGTGCTGATCGGCACCACGCTCGGCGGCCGGTACAGCGTCGCGCCGCCGGTCCTGCTCATCTCGATGGGCGCCCTGCTCGGCCTCCTCCCGCCCTTCCGGCACGTGGTGCTCGAACCGGACGTGGTGCTGCTGCTCTTCCTGCCCCCGATCCTCTACCGGGAGAGCCTGGTCATCAGCCTCCGCGAGATCCGGGCCAACTTCCGGACCATCGCCCTGCTGGCGGTGGCCCTGGTGGTTCTCACGACGGTCGCCGTCTCGTACGCCGCGCAGGCTCTCGGGGTCGAGCCGGCGGCGGCCTGGGTGCTCGGCGCGGTGCTCGCGCCGACCGACGCCGCTGCCGTCGCCGGGCTGGCCAAACGGATGCCGCGCGGCATCCTCACCACGCTGCGCGCAGAGAGCCTGATCAACGACGGTACCGCCCTGGTGCTCTTCTCCGTCGCCGTCGGGGTGATCGCCGGCGGCGCCCTGCCCAGCGCGCCCGGCCTGCTCGGCGGGTTCGTCGGCTCCGCCGCGGGCGGAATCGCCGCCGGCCTGCTCGTGGGTGGGGCGGTCATCCTGATCCGCACACACATCGACGACCCGATGCGCGAGGGCGGGCTGAGCATCCTCACCCCGTTCGTCGCGTTCCTGCTCGCCGAAACGGTGCACGCCAGCGGCGTCCTGGCCGTCGTGGTCGCCGGGCTGCTGCTCTCCTACGCCGGGCCGCGGGTCATCCGGGCCCGCTCCCGGATCACCGCGTTCGCGTTCTGGGACCTCTCCACCTTCATGATCAACGGCAGCCTGTTCGTACTGCTCGGCATGCAGGTCCCGCGCTCGCTGCGCAGCATCACCAGCCACTCGCCGACGCAGTCGCTCAGCATCGCGGCGGCGGTCACCGCCGTGGTCGTGGTCACCCGGCTGGGGTGGCTGCACCTCGCCCTCCCCGCCCTGCAGAGATTCGACCGCCGAGCTCGGCAGTTCGACTGGCGGGTACGCACCGCCGCCGGCTGGGCGGGCTTCCGCGGCGCCGTCTCCCTCGCCGCCGCCCTCGCCGTGCCGGTGGCGACCAGCGCCGGCACGCCCGTCCGCGAACGCGACCTGATCATCTTCGTCACCGTGACCGTCATCGTGCTGACCATGCTGATCCAGGGCACGACGCTGCCCGCCGTGGTCACCTGGGCGCGGCTGATGGGCGACGAGGAGCGGGCGGACGAGGTACGCACGGCCCGGATCCGCGCCACCGAGGCCGGGCTGGCCGCCCTGCCGGAGGTCGCCGCCGAGCTCGGCGCCTCGCAGGACGCTGTCGACCGGCTCCGCAGCGACTACCAGGAGCACCTCGACGACGTCCGCTCCCCCGAAGACCACCAGACGGCGGAGGAACGCGAGACCGCCCGACGACTGCGGCTCAGGCTGCTCGAACACAAGCGTCGCGAGATCACCCGGCTGCGCGACAGCAACGAGATCGACGACGCCGTGCAGCGGGAGGTGCAGGCGGCCATCGACATCGAGGAGATCCGGCTGCTCGGCCCGACCACCGAGGACTGACCCGCCGGCTACTCGCTGCCGGGGACGGCCATCTCGCCGAGCCGGGACCAGTCGTCCTGCGGCACGGTCACGTTGACGATCCGCGGCGTCTCGGCGAGGTGGGGCGGCAGGGTCCGCTGCGCCGTGCGGAAGTGCTCGGACCCCACGTGCGCCGCACCGGCCTCGTCGTCCCGGAAGGCCTCCACCAGCACGTACTCCGTCGGGTCGTCGATGCTGCGGGACCAGTCGAACCACAGGCAGCCGGGCTCGGCGCGGGTGGCCGTGGTGAACTCCTCGGCGATCTGCGGCCACCGGTCGGCGTGCCCCGGCAGCACCCGGAACTTCGCGGTAATGAAGATCATGGCTAGAGGCTACGCGGGCAGCGGTCCGCGGAGGTGACGCTCACCGAGTCTGCGTTGCAAGGAGTGCACGGCACCGCGCCCGACGCGACCGTCTTGCAACGACCAACGTTCTAGGCTGGCTGGTGGCGGGACCGGGATCCGGGGCTGTGCGGTGAGGTGTCACGGCAGGTCGGCGTGCACCGGCTTCACAAGCGCGACCAGGTCGACCCGGCCGGGCGGTGGTGCCGCTCGCGGGCCGCGGCGGTCCGAGGCCGGTGTGCGGGGTTGTCACCTCGCCGGCGAGGGAGTCACGAGTGCGGGAACTGGCGATCGTCGAGGCGCCGTCGGTGCTGGGGCTGCGGCCCTCCGGCGTGGAGGACCTGCCGGCAGCGCTCCTCGGCGCCGGTCTGCGGGACCTGCCAGGGGCGGTGGCGGGCGGCCGGGTCGACCCACCCCCGTACGATCCGAACCGGGACCCCGAAACGGGGGTGCTCAACCCGCGCGGCATCGCGCAGTACGGCGTCAGCCTGGCTGATGTGGTCGGCGCGGCCCTCGCCCGCGGTTCGTTTCCGGTCGTCCTCGGCGGTGACTGCAGCATCCTCCTCGGCAACCTGCTCGCCCTGCGCCGGCGTGGGCGCTACGGCCTGCTCTTTGTCGACGGTCACACCGACTTCTACCATCCGGCGGCGGAGCCGAACGGCGAGGCCGCCTCGATGGATCTCGCCCTGGCGACCGGCCGCGGACCGCGGCTGCTCACCGACCTCGAGGGCCGTGGGCCGCTGGTGCGGGACGAACATGTCGTCGCCTTCGGCTTCCGTGACTCCGCGGAGTCGGCGGAGGCCGGGATGCAGCCGCTGCCGCCGGGACTACGCACGATCGATCTCAATGGTGTGCGGGAAGCCGGCGCAGCGGCGGCAGCCCGGCAGGCGGTCGGGTGGCTGGGTACCGGTGGAACCGCCGGCTACTGGGTCCACCTCGACGTCGACGTCCTCGACGACGCCGTCATGCCCGCCGTGGACTACCGCCTGCCCGGAGGCTTGACCTGGGCCGAGCTGGCGACCGTGCTGCGCACGGCGATGGCGAGCGGCCAGGCGGTCGGCCTGGATGTGACGATCTTCAACCCCCGCCTCGACCCCGACGGTCAGCTCGCCGGTCGTCTCGCGGAGTGTCTACGCCAGGGGCTGTCGGTGCTGACCGACCGCGTCTGACCTTTCTCCATGGTCGTCACGTCAGTTCACGCGGAGGGGCACCGATCACTGCAAGCGTGGCACCGGCCGGCACAGTTACCTGCGCGGCGACCTTGATCTCCAGCAGGGTGCCGGCGGTGGGAGCGGGGATTTCCGTGTCGACCTTGTCGGTGGAGACCTCCAGCAGCGGCTCGTTGGCCGCGACCGTGTCGCCGACCTGCTTCAGCCAGCGGGTGACCGTACCCTCGGTGACCCTCTCACCGAGGACGGGCATCGTGAGGACCATTGCCTCGCTGCGTCCCAATGCGGTTTCCGCCGGGGTGACCTCCCCGGCCGGCCGCTCTTCGCCGGCCGCAGGCGGTACCGGCGAGGGCTCCCGCGCGCTACGCCGACGCCACGCGTAATGACGCCACATCTGGATAGCGAGGGCCAGGCCCGCGAACAGTGCGGCGGCTCCCTTCCACTCGCGCTCGATCGCCGGCCGGCTGTCACCGAATGCCGCATCGCCAGCCAGGGTGAGACAGACAAGGCCGGACATCCATCGGTCGCCACGCGACATCTCCGGCGGCTCCCCGCGTACGAAGAGAGCCGCCAGCAGTAGGCCGGCGCTCAGCGCAACGATGAACAGGGGGACCCCGACGTGCCACATCACTCCGACGACCTGCACCAGGCCAGTATGGGGCGGGTACGGGTACAGCCGCAGACCCTACGGACGCCCAAGACCACCGTGCAGGTGCCATCGACGGTCGGGGCCGATGATGACCGCCGACCACCCGTACTCGAGGCTCCTGCGGCCGGTCAGACGAACGTCACCCTGACCGGCGCGCGATCGGCTGACCGGATGGTCACGGTGACCGTGGTGCCGTCGACATCCACCCGCCCCCGGTCGGCCCGCACCTCCCGGTCGGTGGAGAACACCGCGAGATCCTCGGCTTGCGTGGGCCGCAGCAGCACCTCGCTGTCGGACCGGGACACCAGCTCGCAGCTCGTCTCCACCAGCGTCGCGGCCCCGACCCGCACCCCGGCCGGCAGCATGAGCCCGGTCCGCGCGGGAATTCGCAGTCGCCGCCCGGACAGGAGCGGCCGGTCCCGATGATGCAGGGTGAAGTCAAGCTCCGACGGGGCGACGTTGAGCAGATGCAGCAGGCGTTGACCGGCGCGGTCGACGGTGGACGTGAGCACCAGGCCCGGTGCGTCGGCATCGTGCCGCAGCCGACGTCGCGCCCCCAGCCGGTCCAGCGCCGCCCGCCAGAAGTCGAGGTGGCAGGGATAGTCCGCCGCGATGATCACGGCCCGCCCGGTGCCGACCGAGACCTCCATCGCACACGGGCGGCCGGAGCCCACCTCGACGAGCATCGGCTCGCCGGCGCCGGCGAGCAGTTGGGCGTAGCCGACGCGTACCTCCGCCGGTCCCGCTGCCCAGTCGCGTCCGACCACCGAGGGGAAGTAGTCTGCTCCGCCTTCCAGCCACCCGTCGGCGGTCACGTCGAGCGCGTCGGCGAGCAGTGTGCAGGGGGTGCCGTCGTGGTCCCGTTCGGGCAACGGTCCGTGCAGCAGCAACCGTCCACCGGTCCGGAGGTGGTCGACGAGCCGGCGCTGCACGTCCGTCCCGAGCGTGGGTGCGCTGGCCAGGGCGATCACCGGCGGGGCGTCGGCCGGTGGCGGCGATTGGAGGTCCAGTGCGGGGAAGGAGAATCCGCCGAGCAGCAGGGCCCGGGCCAGCACGTCCCGTGAGCCCATGCCGCGGAATCGCTCCAGTTCGCTCACCTGGGCGGTCCGGGCGGTGGAGGCGGGGTGGGCGTACTCGGTGAGGTAGTGGTCGGGCACGAAGCCCAACGCCAGCCCGTCGTGTTCCTCAACTCCGTCGGCCAGCAGGTCGGCCACGCCGCGGACGGCGTGCAGGGCGCGGCGGGCGGCGTCGTACGTGGAGTTCAGGCGTCCTTCCGGATCGACCGGGGCGGCGAAACCGTGCCGCTCGCCGGTGAAGGCGATCCGGTCGTTGCCGTCGCCGACCGGCTCTGCCAGCGGCGGGTTGTGGCCGCCGGCGAAGAGGTAGAGGTTGAGCAGCCGGTTGCCCTGGGCCACGCAGAGCCGGGTCTTCAGCTCGGTCGCCTCGGGCGGGTGGAGCACCGCCAGGTCCTCGCCGTAGTCGCCGTTGCCGGCTTCGAACTCGAGGCAGGTCAGCGGCTGGTCGGGTCCGTGCGTGGCGGCCAGGAAGGCGTTGGAGACGTACAGGTCGGCGACGTTGGTGACGGTCAGGTCGCCGAGGTAGTAGTCGGAGCCGGAGGTGAGCTGCGGCTGGCCGCGGTAGGACTCGAAGAGCTGGCTGATCCCGACGGGGAAGGTACGGCCCCGTCCGCCGGCGGTGCCGTGCACGTTGACCAGCATCGGCACCCCCCGGACGCCGTGCCGTTCGGCGCTGTCGCGCAGGGCGGCCACGTAGCGGCGGTAGCGGTCCCGCATGTAACGGCCAAGGTCGTCGTGGAGTGCGAGGGACTGTTGCTCCGCCGGGGTGCGCAGGGCCGTCGCCCAGGCCCGCGGGTCGGTGGGGTCAACGCCGACCCGCTCCGTGGCGCCGTCCTTGCCGTACCGGTCGACGGCCCAGCGGGCCAGGTCCGCGCAGACCCCGTCGGTGAGGTCGGGGGAGTTGGTCAGCCAGGACAGCATCCCGATCTCGTTGTCCAACTGCACCGCCACCACGGGGCCGCCGCGCCCGGCGAGCCGTTCGGCGATCACCGGCATCGCCTGGGCGTACCAGGCGTCGGCGGCGGCGAGGAACTCCGGCGCCAGGTAGTCGATGGTGCGGGTGCTGATCGGCCCGCCGTCCCAGGTGGTCGGCAGCAGGTGCGGGTGCTGTTCGTACACCCGGTAGGGGATGCCCTCGTTCTTGACCTCGGCCATGATGAACGGGCCGGGTCGAACCACCGCGCGCAGCCCGCGCCGGTGCGCCAGGTCCAGGAAGCCGGCGAGGTCCCGCTGCTCGTGGGTTCGTCCGGTGAGGTCGATCGAGCCGTCCGGGAGTTCGTGCCACAGCCATGGGACGTACGTGGCGACGGTGTCCCCGCCGCAGTCCCGCAGCCGGTCGAGCCGGTCGGCCCAGTCGGCGCGGGCCAGCCGGAAGTAGTGCACCTCCCCGCAGAGCAGCAGCTGGGGCCGGCCGTCGATGACGATCCTGCGGTCCTTGAGTAGCACCGTGGACATGTGGAGCAGAGCTCCCCTCACCGGAGATTGTGGACCTGACACTTGTGAACTTCGACTCGCCTGCCTATGGTCGCCTGAAACCGGTTTCTGTCGTTCGCACGTTACGGATCGGGGGAGTCATGGGCAACAGTCGGCTCACCGTCCGGGAGATCGCGCGGCTGGCGGGCGTGTCGGTCGCGACCGTCTCCCGGGTCTCCAACGGCACCGGCCAGGTGTCCGAGGAGATGCGCCGCCGGGTGCTCGAGGCGATCGAGAAGCACGGCTACCGCCCCGACCACCTCGGCCGCGCCCTGGCCGCCGGCCGGCACGGCGCGCTGGGCCTGGTCTTTCCGGGCCTCTCCGGCCCGTACTTCACCGAGCTCATCCAGGGCTTCGAGTCCGAGGCCGTACCGTCGCGGGCCAGCGTCCACATCCTCTGTACCCACCTGCGGTCGGACTCCGACGCGCAGGTGCTGGAGATGGGCCGCCGGGTGGACGGGGTGGCCGTCATCGGTGGCACCATCTCGGACCCGACCCTGCTCCGGCTGGCCGAGATGGTGCCGGTCGTGGTGGTGGCCGGCGAGGGTCCCGGCTCCGTGCCCTCGGTACGGGCCGAGAACACCGCCACGATGGCCGCGCTCACCCGCCACCTGCTGATCGACCACGGCCGGACCGACCTGGTGTTCGTCGGCAACCCCGAGGGCTCGCCCGACGTGAGCGAACGGTGGACCGGATTCCTCGCCGCCCACCGCGCGGCGGGGGTCACGCCGCCGATCGCCCCGGTCGCGGTGAGCCTGCAGCAGGCCGACGGCGTCCTCGCCGCCGAACAACTGCTGCGCGCCACCACCCGCCCCGACGGCGTGGTCTGTGCCAACGACGAGACCGCCCTGGGCGTTCTCGTCGGGGCGCTGGGCCGGGGCTTGCGCGTGCCGCAGGACCTCGTCATCACCGGCTTCGACGACGCCCCCATCGCCGCGCTGGTCAACCCGGCGCTGACCACCGTCCGCCAGCCGGTCCGCGAGCTGGCGGCCGAGGCGGCCCGCCTGATCCTGACCGCGGTGAACGAGCCGGAGCGCGCTCCATCCGGCGACACCGTGCTGCCCACCGAACTCGTCCTGCGCCGCAGTTGCGGCTGTCCGGCGGACCTCATGACTGGAGGTACCGGCACGTGAGGAGATCCCTGTCCGGGTGCGCGGACGGCAACAAGTTGTAAGAGCAGCTGAGCCCCGTCGATCAATCGATTGACAATCATTGTGACCGATGCCACAGTGAGTCCACTGTAAGCGCTTCCGGTAGGTGTAACCGCTTTCCGTACCGTTTTGGGAGCCCTGGTGAAGCCACAGGATCGACCGCAGGTGACGATCTACGAGGTCGCGCAGCGGGTGGGCGTCTCGATCGCCACGGTTTCCCGGGTTGTGCGGGGTCATGGGGAGGTGGCCAAGGAAACCCGTCGTCGGGTCCTCGAGGCGGTAGAGGAGCTGCAGTTCCGACCCAGTCGCCTGGGTCAGTCGCTGGCGGAGGGCCGACACGCGGCCAACGGCATCGTCTTCCCGGATCTGTCCGGCCCGTACTACGCCGAGGTGATTCTCGGGTACGAAGAGGTAGCCGCCGAGCTGGGCAGCAGTGTCCTGATCCTGGCCACGCACGGGCGGGCGGACCCGGACCGGAAGGTTCTCGACCTGGCCCGTCGCGTCGACGGCATGGCGATCATGGGTCGTACCGTGTCCGACGGCGTGGTCGCCCAGGTCGCCGCGACCGGCATGCCGACCGTGCTGCTGGCCCGGCCCCCGGTCGGCGAGCTGGACACCGTCACGACGGACAGCGATGCCAGTGCCCGCGAGCTCGTCGCCCACCTGCTGGGTCACGGCTACCGGCGGTTTGCCTACCTGGGCGACCCCGCCGAGTCGCCCGACGTGACCGCCCGCTACGACGCCTTTCGCGCGGCGCTCGTCGACGCCGGAAGCCCGCCCCCGCGCGCACCGCTGCGCTGCGCCTTTGATGTACCAGCCGGGCGGGAGGCCGGCCAGCGAGCGCTTGCCCGATCGCCCCGTCCGCAGGTGTTGGTCTGCGCGAACGATGAGGTCGCACTGGGGGCGCTGGCGGCGGCGCAACAGCTGGGTCTGTCCGTTCCCGACGACGTCGCGATCGTCGGCTGGGACGACGTGATGGCCGCCCGGTACGCGGGGCTCACCACGGTGCGCCAGCCGATGCGCGCGTTGGGCGCGACGGCGGCGCGGTGGCTGCAGGACCGGATGGTCGTCAGCCGTTTCCCGGTGCGTCGAGAGGTGCTGCAAACACAGCTGGTCATCCGCGAAAGCTGCGGCCAACATCCGGTTGATATGGAGGTTTCGTGATGAGAACAGGGACCCGCAGGGGCGTCGCCGTGGCCCTGGCGGCGGCGCTGGCGCTGGCCGGCTGCGGCCGCGACAGCGGTGGCGGCAACCAGGAGGCGGCCAAGCCGGTCGGGGAGGGTAAGGCGAAAGGCGACATCACGGTCTGGGCGATGGGGACGGAGGGCGAGAAGCTCTCGGTGATCGCCGACGCCTTCATGAAGGAGAATCCGGACGCGAAGGTCACGGTGACGGCCGTTCCGTGGGACGGGGCACACGACAAGCTCGCCACGGCCATCGCCGGAAAGCAGACGCCCGACGTCAGCCTCATCGGCACCACATGGATGGGCGAGTTCGCCAAGACCGGCGGCCTCGACCCGACTCCGGCCGACCTGGTGAAGAAGGACGACTTCTACGAGGGTGCGTGGAACACCACGGTCGTAAACGGCACGTCCTACGGGGTGCCGTGGTACGTGGAGACGCGGCTGCTCTACGTCAACAAGGACGTCGCCACCAAGGCCGGGGTGACCACCCCGCCGAAGAGCTGGGACGAGCTCAAGTCCGCGATCAAGGCGTTCAAGGACAAGGGCGGCGCCAAGTGGGGCATCAACCTCCAGCCCGGCGCCACCGGCTCCTGGCAGACCGTCATGCCGTTCGTGTGGCAGAACGGCGGCGACGTGGCCAAGGACGGAAAGTTCACCCTCGACAGCCCGGAGGCGACCGAGGCCTTCACCTTCTACAGGTCGTTCTTCGACGAGGGCCTCTCACCCAAGGACCTTCCGCAGGGCGCTCTCGAGCCGGCGTTCGTCAAGGGGCAGATCGGCGCGTTCGTCTCCGGTCCCTGGCACATCGGCATACTCAAGGACCAGGGCGGCGCTGACAAGTACACCCTGTGGCCAATGCCGACCAAACAGGCGGGCACGTCGTTCGTCGGCGGCGGCGACCTCGCGGTCTTCAAGGACGCCAAGAACCGCGACGGCGCCTGGAAGTTCGTCTCCTACCTGTCCCGTCCGGAAGTGCAGGCCACGTGGTACAAGACGGCCAGCGACCTGCCGGCGGTCAAGAAGGGCTGGGACGACCCGACGCTGAGCGGCGACCCCCAGCTCTCGGCGTTCGGCAAGCAACTCGAGGACGCCAAGTCTCCACCGACCATCGCCACCTGGGAGCAGGTGGCCGCGGCAATTGACGCCGAGGTCGAGAAGATGTGCAAGACGGGGGAGAAGACGGAGGACGCCGTCAAGGCCATGCAGCAGCAGGCCACCGCGATCGGCACAGGGGCCTGACATGACCGCGGTCACGTCCGACGGGTCCACCCGGCGGGGGCGCAGCGGCCTGCGCCTCCGCCGCGGGGCGGTCGGCTGGGGCTTCGCCCTTCCCTTCACCGTCCTGTTCCTGGCCTTCATGGCCGGGCCGGTGATCGCCTCGCTGCTGATGAGCTTCACCGACATTCGCAGCGCCGACCTGCGCAACCCGCTCGGCGTCAACGTCGTCGGGATGCACAACTACAGTCGGCTGCTGCACGACGAGCTGTTCGTCAAGGCCGCGGTGAACACCGCCATCTTCGTGCTCGCCGGCGTGCCGTTGACGATGGTGGCCGGACTGGCGGCGGCGCTCGGGTTGAACTCGGGCCTGACCCGGTTTCGGGCCCTGTTCCGGGTCGGCTACTACCTACCCGTCGTGACCAGCATCGTGGCGGTCGCCGTGGTCTGGCGCTTCCTGCTCCAGCCGGACTCCGGTCTGTTCAACAGCCTGCTGCGGCTGGTCGGAGTGCACGGGCCGAACTGGCTGTTCGACACCCGGTTCGCTCTGCCGTCGCTGATCGTGATGGCTGCCTGGCGCAACCTCGGCTACCAGATGGTGATCTTCCTCGCCGGCCTGCAAGCCATCCCTCAGGAGCTGTACGAGGCGGCCCGCATCGACGGGGCGACCACCTGGCAACAGTTGCGGTACGTGACGCTGCCCTCGCTGCGGCCGACGCTGCTCTTCGTCGGGGTCATCGCGACGATCGGCTACCTGCAATTCTTCGAGGAGCCGCTCGTGATGACCCAGGGCATGCCGCTCAACTCGACGTTGTCGGTGTCGTACCACATCTACAACCAGTTCGGCTTCGGCAACTACGGCTACGCGTCAGCGATGAGCTACGTCCTCTTCCTGTCGATCGTGCTGATGTCGATCCTGTGGTTCCGGCTGCTGCGTTCCGAGCAGGAGAGCTGACCCGATGTCGACGCCAGTGAGGGCGCCCAGCCGCCAGCCACGTGTGCCGGATGCGTCGGAGACAACGGGACGTCGTCCGAGTCGGCGTCCTCGTGACCGCGTCGCCAGCATTGTCCTGCACGCGGTGCTGGTGGTGGGACTCGTGGTGATGGTCGGCCCGTTCGTGTGGATGCTGCTGTCATCGTTGAAGCCGGAGGGCGAGATTCGGCTCGTCCCACCCACCTGGTGGCCGCACCACCCGACGCTCGGCAACTACCGGGACCTGTTCGCCAGGCTGAACTTCCCCACGTACTTCCTGAACTCGGCGATCGTCGCCGGCCTGATCACCCTCGGCAATCTGATGTTCTGCTCGGCGGTCGGCTACGCCCTGGCCAAGCTGCGCTTTCCGGGCCGCCGGGCGTTGTTCGGTCTGGTCCTGGGGTCGGTGATGGTCCCCGGCATGGTGACCTTCGTCCCGCTGTTCGTGCTGGTCGCCAACATGGGCCTGACCAACACCTACGCCGGTCTGGTGCTGCCCTTCCTGGCCTGGGCGCTGGGAGCTTTCCTCATGCGCCAGTTCATGCTGTCCATCCCGGACGAGCTGATCGAGTCCGCAAGGGTGGACGGCGCCGGCGAGATCCGGATCTTCCTCCGCGTGGTCCTGCCGTTGTGCCGCCCGGCGCTCGCCGCCCTCGGCATCCTCAGCTTCCTCACGTTCTGGAACAGCTTCCTGTGGCCGCTCGTGGTGGCCACGACCGAGGACAAGTACACCCTTCCAGTCGCCCTCGCCCTGTTCAGTGTGGGCCAGAACCAGACCAGGTTCGGGCTGCTGCTCGCCGGTTCCGTGGTGGTGGTGCTGCCCGTGCTGATCATCTTCCTCCTGCTCCAGCGGCACTTCGTGCGCGGCATATCCACCACCGGCCTGAAATAGCCGCCCGGATGGTGACGTGACAACCCGGAACATCGACCTCCGGAGGTACCCAATGATCCGTCCCTGCCGTATCGCCGTGGCGGCGGCGCTCTCGCTCACCCTCGCAACGCCCGGCGAGGCCAGCGCCGCCGCGGCGCCACCGCACGGCCCGCGGGCGCAGACGGCCACGACGGCCGTCACGCCGGACAGCATCACCACGTGGTCCATCGATACGTGGCGGTCGATGGCCGCGATGGCCGATCCGCGTACCGGGCTGCCCGCCGACAACATCGGTGGCACCCTCGCTCCGGCAAGCCGCGCCCGCTACACCTCGCCCACCAACATCGGGGCGTACATCTGGTCGGCCATCGCCGCCCGCAAGCTGCACGTCATCGGAGAACAGGAGCAGGTGCAGCGCATCTCGCGCGCCCTCGACTCGCTCGGCAGGCTGGAGCGGCACGCCGACTCCGGCATGTTCTACAACTGGTATGACCCGTCCACCCTGCAACTGCTGCGGACCTGGCCGGAGAACGGCTCGACGGTCTACCCCTTCGTGTCCAGCGTCGACAACGCCTGGCTGGCTGCCGCCCTGATGATCGTGCACAACGGGGTGCCGCAACTGCGCGACAAGTCCGATCCGCTGCTCGACGCCATGGACTTCGGGTTCTATTACGACTCCCAGGCGCGCGGGCCGGACGTGCCGGTCGGGCTGATGCGCGGCGGCTTCTGGGTCGAGCCGCCCCCCGGCTGCTCGACCAAGGGCAACTACGAGCACCGCGGTCCGGACGTCTACTACACCTGCCACACGTACGGGGCGTTCAACAGTGAGACCCGGATGATCAGCTACGTGGCGATCGCGCTCGGCCAGGTGCCGCCCGCCCACTACTTCGCGCCGTGGCGTACCTTCCCCGACACCTGCGACTGGTCGTGGCAGGAGATGCGTCCGGTCGGCGAGTGGCGGGACTACCTGGGCGTGCCGGTCTTCGAGGGCGCCTACCGCTACCGGGGCCTGCAGTTCGTGCCGACCTGGGGCGGTGACATGTTCGAGGCTCTCATGCCGGACATGTTCGTGCCCGAGGAGCAGTGGGGCCCGAACAGTTGGGCCCGGAACCACCCGGTCTACGTGCGCGGCCAGATCGAGCACGGCATGAACGACGCGAAGTACGGCCACTGGGGCTTCTCGCCGGCCTCGGATCCGCAAGGCGGGTACCGCGAGTACGGCGTGGACGCCATGGGGCTCGACACCAACGGCTACACCAGCGACGAGGAGCGCACCAGCGTCGACTACGGCTTCGAGGGCTGCCCCGGGCGAGCCGCCCAGCCGTTGCCCACCGCGTACGGCGACGGGGTGGTGACCCCGCACGCGGTGTTCCTGGCCATGCGGTACGCGCCAGCCGACGCGCAGGCCGAGCTGACGCGGCTGCGCAGCCAGTTCGACAGCTACGGACCGGGCGGCTTCTACGACTCGGTGGCCGTGCACAGCGGCACCGTCGCGAAGCGGTATCTGGCGCTGGACCAGGGCATGATCATGGCGGCGCTCGGCAACCTGTACGGCGGCGACATCCTGCGGAAGGAGTTCACCCGCGGCGGTGCCGAGCGGCTCCTGCGCCCGGTGATGCGGATCGAGGAGTTCTCCGTACCCGCGCGACAGTAGCGGGTCTCGCGGCTCCCGGCGGCCATCCGGCCGTCGGGAGCCCGATGGTGCCAGGCCGCTTTTCCGGTCAGGCCGGGGCGACCTCGACCAGGACCACGCCGGGTTGCGGTAGTGCGAGGTCGATGACGCAGGCGTCGCCGCCGTCGGTCGCCGACTGCACCTTTTCCGCCGGCAGGCTGTCGGCGGCGTGCAGCGCCTCCCACTGCTCGTCGGTGGGCCAGTCGCCGATCCCGAGTCGCTCGGCGAGGCTGGTGACGTCGCCGTGCTCCCGATCGAGCCGCGTCACGATCGCCGGCCGGCCGGCGGCCCCGTCGACGGTCAGCCGGACGCGCCGGGCCAGCGCCGCGGCACCGTCGCGCCTGGACTGGTCGAGGGTGCTGTTCCAGACCAGGATCGCCAGGCTGCCGTCGTCGCGCCGGCTGGCCCAGGTTTGCACCAGGCCCGCCGCGCCGTCGCCGTCGGCGGTCACCGGCAGCTCGGTGTCGCCGAGCTGGGCGAGCATCCACAGGGCGTGGTAGCGGGGCTTCGCGATACCGCCCACGGTGATCAGCCCGAAGCCGCCGTGCAGCAGCCGGGGTGGCCGGCCGAGTTCCTCGAAGTGGTCGCTGGCCACCCAGTAGGACAGCGCGTCGACCCGGCCCGCCGCCGACCGCATGCCGGTGAGCAGGAAGGCCGCGGCGGACGCCCCGTCGTTGACCGGGTGGAAGTGGGTGGGGGTCACCCCCCACTCGGTCCACAGGATCCGCGCGTCCGGCACGCCCAGCCGGGCGAGAGCGGGCCGCAGGTCCAGTGGGGGACTGCCGTAGGTGTGGGTGGAGACGAAGTCCACCGGGGCGCCGGAGGCGGCGACGTGTTCCAGCAGGGCGTCCACCCAGCCGGCCGCCGCTGACGACGGGCCGCCGACCGGGATGCGGGGGTCGACATCCTTGACCGCGCGGGCCGTGACGTCGTACAGGCGCATCCACTCCTCCCGGCTGCCCGACCAGAACACCTCGAGGTTGGCTTCGTTCCACACCTCGAAGTCCCAGCCGAGCACCTGCTCGCCGTAGCGGTCGAGCAGGTGGGCGACGAGGGCGCGGACGAGGTCGGCCCAGCGGTCCCAGTCCCGGGGCGGGGAGATCACTCCTCGGTAGCCGAACACCGTGCGCTCGGGATCGCTGGCGAGATCCCGGGGCATGAAGCCGACCTCGACCACCGGCCGCAGGCCCACGGAGAGGACCAGGTCGTAGACCTCGTCCACGCGGCTGAAGTCGTGGACCGGCTGCCCGTCCACCTCGCGGTAGACGCCGAGGTCGTCGTGCAGGATCGCGTGTGCGCGGACGGTCTCGACGCCGATCTCGTCGTGGACCCGGCGCAGGGCGGCCAGCAACTCCGGTCCGATCTCCCGGCCACCCGAGGTGTCCCGGCACAGCAGTTGGGACAGTCGCTCGCTGCCGATCATCGGCCGCCACGGCCGGTGTAGCGGCGACCCCTCGGCGGCGGCGTCGAGCAGCAGCGACACCGTCGGCGGCTCGGCGCCGGCCGGCTCAGCGGTGGCCCGCACCGGTTCGCTCAGCGGGCCGGTGAGGGTCACCTCCGGTACGGAGGCGACGGCGTAGGCGTACGGCTGGCCGGGCTCGCCGGTGGTGTCCACGTACCAGGTGTCGGGCACGGCGAGGACGTCACCGCCGAGGTGGTCGACCGGGGTGAACTCACCGTTCGGCGTGCCGTCGACCAGTGGGGCGCGGTGCACGAGGTAGCCCGCGGCGCCGTCCACTTGCTGCCAGGAGAGGCGTACGTGGCCGACGCCCGCGGTGGCGGTCAGCCCGGCCGGCGGCGGCAGCTGCGGTGCTGGCCGTACCCCACTGTCGTCGCTGTGCCGGGCGATGCGGGCCTCCCAGTCGGATCGGGCGGACGGCTGCTGGTCGTTGACGTTCGTCACCGGGCACCTCCAGGCCTCTCGGTTGGTCCGGTCCGAGCACTGTAACCGGTTACCGGGCCAAGTTCGAGCGGTGCTCGCGATGGTTCTGCCCTGTCCGGAAACCCCCGCGACACGGCGCGGAAGGCTGCCCTGGGACGCCGTTGCGCGGTCCGCCGAGGTCGGCGCCGGCCGACGACCGTGGCGTCATGCCCGGGGGACGGTGCGGCTCAGATCCAGGGCAGTGGGTCGACCGGGCGGCCGCCGAGCCGTACCTCGAAGTGCAGGTGGGGACCGGTGGAGGCGCCCGTCGACCCGACCAGCCCGATCACCTGACCCGCGCGGACCCGCTGACCGGGCGACACGAGCAGCTTGGACTGGTGGCCGTAGCAGGTGGACAGTCGCTGCCCGTCCGCTCGGCCGTGGTCAATGCAGGTGTAGTTGCCGTAGCCGCCGTACCAGCCGGCGCGGGACACCCGCCCGTCGGCGACCGCGACGATCGGGGTGCCGATCGGGGCGGCGAGGTCCACCCCGGGGTGCAGCTGCCACACGTGGTAGTAGGGGTCGAACCGGGTGCCGAACTCGCTCGTGAGCCGGCCGGACAGCGGACGGCCGAGCGGCGCCCCGCCGGCCGTGGCGACGCTGCGGGCCGGTGCCGCCGCGGCGGGCACCCTGCGTACGCGACGGTTGATCTCCTGCTGGAGCCGCGCCTCCTCCTGCTGGCGGCGGGTGAGTTCGGCCTGGCCGGAGGCGATCGCGCCGGACAGGGCGACAGCGCGGCCGGTGGGGGTGTCCACGACGTCCGCGGAGTCCGCCACGGCGAAGGGCGATGCCGCATCCGCATCCCCGCCGGCGGTCAGGGCGGTCAGCAGTTGCAGCACCGGATCCGGTCCGCGCTGCACCCTGGTCAGGTCGTCGCGGGTCCGGGCGAGGATGTTCTGCAGGTACTGGATCCGGTGCTGGACGTCGCTGAGCCCGGCGACCTGACGGGCCTGCGGCGTGCCGGCGGCGTCGACGGGCGGCTGCGGGTACAGGTCGGCGCCGGGGTCGGCCGCGATGACCGCCGCAGCCGATCCGGGATCCACCATGGAACCGCCGTTGTCAGCCGGGCCGGGGACGCCCACCTGCGGTGGCCTCGCGGCGGTCGGCGGGGTATTCGCGGGCGGCGTCGGCTCTCCGGCCGGCGGACTGGCCGACGGGACGGTCGGCGGCTTCACCGTCGGCAGCTTGATCGAGGGCGGCTTGATGGGCGGCAGCGTCACCGCCGGCGGTGTCACCGGCGGCAGCGACACGGTCAGCGACGGGAGGGGCAGGGTCGGCAGGGGCAGCGGCCCCTGCGCCGAGGTCTGCGCCGCGGCGGCCCCCGCCCCGGCATCCAGGCAGAGCGGCGTCGTCACCAGTGCCGCCGCCCCGGCGACGGTCGCCAGCGTGGCCTGCCTCCACCACCGTCGGTCCATGCTGTACTCCTGCCGCCGACCCCGTTTCCCGTCCCTCTGCTACATCGGATCCCGGGGCCTGGTCGTTACAGCCGGCCATGCGGCGGCGGGCCGTGCCGCCGCCGTCGACGCGTCAGCAGCGTACCCACGACGACCGCGCCGGCCAGCACCACCGCGGTGACGGCCGGCACCCGCATCGACCGCCCGGGCGGCGGCATCTCGGTGGCCGCGGCCGACGACTCCAGCGGCGGATCGGTGGGCGTGGCCCCGGGGAGCAGATATGCGTTGCTGGCGATCTGGGCACCCGTCGCGGCGGACTCCACCGAGGTGACAGTGACCCGGTTGCGGACCAGTGCGCCGGGCGGTGCACCCGGGCGGACCCGCCCGGTGATCGTGATCCGCGGCACCGCCGGGGCGGTGCCCAGGCGCAGGTCGCCGAGCTCGCAGACGACGGTACGAGGGGACGCCGTACACCGACCCGGTTCGGCCCGGGCGGTGACATCGTCGAGATCAGCCGAGGTGGTGAACGTGACCCGCGCGGCGGTGAGGGTGCCGTTACCCGAGATCGTGACGGTGTGGGTCACCCGCTGCCCCGGCAGCGCGCCGAACGGCGTCGACGTCAGCACCGGCGCGGCGTCCACCGGACGGGCTGGTGTCGGCGTCGGAGCAGCCGCGGCCACGGCGGCCATCAGGCCCACCACCGGTGCGGCGACCGATTCCCACATTCCCACACTGTAGGCCGAGCGGCGGGCGTCCGCCGGGCGTTGTCCCTTCTGTACCTCTTGCCGACCTCATCGATGCCGGCTGATGCGCCCCAGGGCCTCGTGGGGGACGAACATCCTGAGCGTATATACGCGAGGTATACCCTCAGTGTAGTCTGCTGGCATGAGCGTTCCCCTAACCCTTCTGGGCCTGCTCGAACGGGAGCCCAGTCACGGGTACGACCTGAAGCGCGACTACGACGCCTACTTCGGGCGCGGCAAGCCACTGCCGTTCGGTCAGGTCTACTCGACCCTCAGCCGGCTGGCCCGCGACGGCAAGGTGGTGATCAGCGAGGTCGGCCCCGGCGCCGGACCCGACCGGAAGCGCTACATCATCACGGATCTGGGCGCGACCGAGGTCGAGCAGTGGCTGACCCAGCCGGTCGATCCGGAGCCGCACCTGCAGACCGTGCTCTTCGCCAAGGTCGTGCTCGCGCTGATGCTGGACCGTCCCGCCGGCGAATACCTCGACACCCAGCGCGCCGCACACCTGCAGCGGATGCGTGAGCTCACCGAGGTCAAGCGCACCGGCAGTCTCGTCGACGCGCTGCTCGCCGACCACGGCCTGTACCACCTGGAGGCCGACCTCCGGTGGATCGAGATGACCGGCGCCCGGCTGGACGCCCTGAGGAAAACGGTGAAGGCATGACCGTCGTGATCGAAGCGCGGAACGTGATGTTCTCGTTCGGCAACACCCCGGCGCTGCGGGGCGCGAGCATCGCCGTGGACGCGGGCGAGATCCTCGCCATCATGGGTCCCAGCGGCTCGGGCAAGTCCACGCTGCTGCACTGCCTGGCCGGCATCCTCGTGCCCGACTCCGGCGAGATCCGGTTCGACGGGGCCCGGCTCGACTCCATGACCGAGACCGAGCGCAGCAGTCTGCGCCGGGACCGCTTCGGGTTCGTCTTCCAGTTCGGCCAGCTCGTCCCCGAGCTCACCGCGGTGGAGAACGTCGCCCTGCCGCTGCTGCTCAGCGGGGTCCGCCGGCCGGAGGCGCTGCGCAAGGCGTACGGCTGGTTCGAGCGCCTCGGCCTGGACGGCAGGGAGCAGCGCCGGTCGGGGGAGCTGTCCGGGGGTCAGGCGCAACGCGTCGCCCTCGCCCGCGGCCTGGTCGCCGAGCCGGAGGTCCTCTTCGCCGACGAGCCGACCGGTGCGCTCGACTCGCTCACCGGCGAACAGGTCATGGAGCTGCTGGTCGCCGCGGCCCGCGAGCAGGGCACCACGGTCATTCTGGTCACCCACGAGCCACGGGTCGCCGCGTACGCCGACCGCGAGGTCATCGTCCGGGACGGGCGCGTGAACGCGCCGGACCGGATCCCGTCATGATCGGCTTCGGGCTACGCCTCGCCGTGGCCGGCGGCCGGGAGGCGCTGACCCGCCTCGTCATCATCGCCGCCGCCGTCGCGGTGGGCGCCGGGCTGCTGCTGGCCACCTTCGCCGGGGTCAACGCCGTCAACGCGCAGCTCACGCGGTACGCGTCGATGTACCCCCACGCGTCGCCGGGCGGCGACGCGGATCCACTGTGGTGGTCGACGCGAGAGGACTACTTCCACGGCAAGCAGATCACCCGCATCGACGTCGCCGCGACCGGACCGAGCCCGCCCACCCCGATCGGCATTCCGGCGACGCCTGGGCCGGGGGAGTACTACGCCTCGCCGTCGTTGCAGAAGCTGCTGTCCGCCAACCCAGCCGACCAGCTCGGCGACCGCTACCCCGGACATGACCTCGGCACCATCGGTTCGGCGGCGCTGCCGTCGCCGGACGCCCTGCTCGTCATCGTCGGCGGCACCCCCGAAGGGGTCGCCAAGCTACCCTTCGCCAAGCAGCTCACCAGCGTCGGCGACAACATTCCCGCGCTCCCCGAGACCACGGTGGACCTCATCCTGGGCGTGATAGCCGGCGGACTGCTGTTTCCGGTGCTGATCTTCATCGGCACGGCCACCCGGCTCAGCGCCGCCCGCCGCGAGCAGCGGTTCGCCGCGATGCGCCTGGTCGGCGCGACGCCGAAGCAGATCTCCGTGGTCGCAGCGGTCGAGGCGACCGCCGCGGCCGTCGCCGGCACCGCCCTCGGTTTCATCCTGTTCTTCGCGTTCCGCGGCTCGCTCGCGAACATCCCGTTCACCGGCATGCCGTTCTTCACCAGCGACATGTCGCTGGGTGTGCTGGACGTCCTGCTCGTCGCGCTCGGCGTTCCGGCCGGCGCGGCGGTGGCGGCGCAGATCTCGCTGCGCCGCGTCCGGATCTCCCCGCTCGGCGTCACCCGGCGGGTCACCCCCCGCCCCCCGCGCGCGTACCGGCTGATCCCGCTCGTGCTCGGCGTCGGCGTGCTCGCCTTCGCCATCGGCCACCGGCCCGAAACGTCCGACGGCCAGACCGCGGTGTTCCTGCCCGGGCTCCTGCTCATCATGGCCGGCCTGGTCCTCGCCGGCCCCTGGCTGACGATGGTCGGCGCCCGGCTCATGGCCCGGCGCGCCAGCCGACCCGCCGCGCTCATCGCCGCGCGACGCCTCGCCGACAACCCGAAGGCCGGCTTCCGGGCGATCAGCGGCATCATGCTCGCGCTCTTCGTCACGAGCGTGGCCGTCGGCGTGATCACCACGATCGTCGCCAACCGCGGCCCGGCGCCGATCGGCTCGACCGACGCCGGCACCCTGTCCACCGTCTTCGTCGAGAACCCGCCGCGGTCGGTGCCCGACACGGTACTGGCCGACCTGCGCTCGATCCCCGGCGTGCAGACCGCGACCGTGGTCCGCGAGAACCCGGTCAATGCCGGCGCCCACGAACCCGGGGTGGTCGCGTGCACCGACATCCCGAAGGCGTACGGCCGGTGCGCCGACGGCGCCACGGTCGCCGAAGTACCGATGGACTTCATCCCCTTCCGCGGATCGGCGTCGGCAACGAGGATGTGGCCCGCCGCGTCGGTGCCGCTCGGCGACCTCCAGCGGTTGCCGGTGACGTCCCTCGTCGTCGGCACGGACGGTTCGGCCGCCGCGCTGGAACGCTCGCGCACCGTCCTCGAGTCGGCCTACCCGACCTTCTGGGTGGCCCCGAACGTTCCCGGCGATTTCGAGTCGGACTTCGCCGACACGCTGCGTGGCTGGCAGCAACTGGCCAACGTCATCATCATCGCCAGCCTCGCGCTCGCCGGCTGCAGTCTCGCGGTCAGCGTGGTCGGCGGTCTCAGCGAGCGCAAGCGCCCGTTCAGCCTGCTCCGCCTCAGCGGCGCGCCGGTCCGGGTCCTGCGCCGCGTGGTGGCGCTCGAAACCGCCGTACCGATGCTCGCCGTCGCGGTGGTCGCGGTCGGGATGGGCTTCCTCGCCGCACAACTGTTCCTCAAGGCGCAGATGGAGTACACCCTCACCGCGCCGAGCGTGGGGTTCTACGCGATCGTCGCCGTCGGGCTGGCGGCCTGCCTCGGCATCATCGCCTCCACCCTGCCGCTGCTGGAGCGCATCACCGGCCCGGAGACCGCACGCAGCGAATAGTTCTTCATGCGCCGCACGGCCCGGGTCGCCCCGGCAGCCCTTGCGGAGGCAGCACGGCGGGCGTCGGTGGCATTCCCCCGACGCCCGCCGTCAACGCCCCGCGAACAGGGCTGTCGGGCCGGGGGCGTTCCGCATGTTCAGTGGCCGCGGTAGAGGTCGTCGATCTCGCCGGCGCGGCGGTGCCGCACCACCTCGCGTCTGATCTTCAAGGTGGGAGTGAGCTCACCGCTGGCCTCGGTGAAGTCATCGGGCAAGATGCGGAACGTTTTGATCGCCTCCGGCTTGGAGACCGACCGGTTGGCTCGGTCGATCGCGGCCTGGACTTCGCCGCGCAGGGCGGGGTCGTCACGCATCTCCGCCACCGAGGCGTCCGGACGACCGTGCGCGCTCCGCCACCGCTGCCACGCATGCTGATCGATGCTGATGACAGCGGCGACGTACGGCTTGGCGTCACCGACGAGCATGGCCTGGCTGACCAGGGGGTGCGCGCGGACCTGATCCTCGATGGGGGCGGGGGCGACGTTCTTTCCCGCCGCGGTCACCATGATCTCCTTCGTGCGTCCCGTGATCCGCAGAAAGCCGTCGTCGTCGAGGCTGCCGAGGTCGCCCGTGCGGAACCAGCCGTCGGCGGTGAACGTATCGCGGGTTGCGGCCGGGTTGTTCCAGTAGCCCTGGAACACGACGTCGCTGCGGACCAGGACCTCCCCGTCGTCGGCAACGGCCAACTCCACGCCCGGTAGCGGTCGGCCGACGGTGCCGATTCGCATCGCCGAGGGCCGGTTCGCCGCCAGCGCCGGGGAGGTTTCGGTCAACCCGTACCCCTCCAGCGCCGTCAGCCCGGCCCCGCGGAAGAAGTGTCCGAGCCGCTCGCCGAGAGGGGCGCCGCCGACGATCGCGATGCGGCATCGCCCGCCGAACGCCGCCCGCAGCTTTCGGTAGACCAGCGCATCGAGGACACGCCGGATCAGCCGCAGGCCCGGTCGCGGGCCGGACGGGGTGTCGAGCGCTCGGCTGTACCGCACCGCCACCCGGTCCGCGACGGTGAAGAGCCAACCTCGGTGTTCGTCGACGGCCTTCTGCCGTGCCCGGTTGTGCACCCTCTCGAACACCCGGGGCACGGCGAGGATGAACGTCGGCCGGTACTGACGTAGCTGATCCAGCACGCCGCCCATGCTGGCGGTGTGCACCATCGTCGCCCGGGTCTGCACCATCCCCACCTGGATCATCCGGGCGAAGGCGTGCGCCAACGGCAGGAAGAGCACCGTCGAGGCCCCCGGGTTGAACAACTCCGGCAGCAGCGCGACCGCGTTGCCGACGTCGAGGTGGATGTTTCGGTGCGACAGCACGCAGCCTTTCGGTCGGCCCGTCGTCCCGCTGGTGTAGACGATCGTCGCGGTGTCCCCGCCCGACACCGCGCCACGTCTGCCCTCGACGCGATCCTCGTCGACCGTCCGGCCCTGCTCAGCCACCTGGATCAGGTCACCGGAATCGATCTGCCACACCTGACGCAGTTCCGGCAGCCCGTCGCGCACGCCGGTCAGCAGCGCGGCGTGGTCAGCCGTCTCCACCACGCACGCCACCGCGCCGGAGTCGGCGAGGATCCAGGCCAGCTGCTCGGCACTCGATGTGTCGTAGACCGGAACCGTCACCGCCCCGATCGCCCACAACGCGTAGTCGGCCAGCGTCCACTCGTACCGGGTCCGGCTCATCAGTGCCACCCGGGCCCCCGGCTCCACGCCAGCCGCAATGAGCCCACGCGCCAACGCCAACACGTCGTCGCGGAACTGTCGGCAGGTCACCGCGGACGTCGCGCCGGTCTCCGACCGGTGCGCCGGCCACGACCGGACGTCCGGGTCCGGGCGCAGGAACTGCACCGCGTCCGGGCTCCGCTGCGCGTTCTCCCACACCACATCGGCCAGCCCCACCGACTCACCGCCGGTGACCTCCGGCGCCACCCTGACATCTCGCCGCATGTCCCGTACGCCCCCTGGCTCTCCACCGATGCGATGTCCCTGGTCGTGCTGCCCCCACGGGCGTACCGGGCCGCGCTGGAAGCGGTCCTCCAGCGCGACCCGGCCGCGGTCGCCGGCGGGTCGACGCCCCACACGGACTCCCTACCGGCTGCTCTTGAGCTTCTTGCAGAGCTGCTCCGGATCACGCACGAAGTCGATCCCCTTGTCGCGCGCCCGGGAGAAGTCGTCGATCATGTGCTGCACCTCGCCAGGGGTGAACCGTCTGTCCTCGTCACCCTCTTTCTTCAGCCACTTGATCACCTCGTCGTAGCCCTTCCACTCCCGCTTGCCCATCAGGCGCTCGATGTCGGTGACGTCGTAGTCCTTCTGCATCGCCTGGCTGGACGGGTCGTGGATCTTCATCCCCTGCTCCTCCCTGCGTGACGGTGCTCCGCCACGCGATTGCCCGAGGCGTACCTCGACAAACGGGTTGGGGGTCAGACGCCGGACGGGTACGTCTCGGGCTCGGCGAGGCTGGTGGGCCGGACCCGCAGCGGCCGGACAGCCTGCGACTCGTCGATCCAGCAGAAGGCGTCGTAGCGGTCGCCGAGCGCGGTGGGGACGTAGTTGCCCCAGCTCTCCCGTTCGGGGTGGTAGACGACGCCGATCGCCCGATGGTCGAGCTCGTCGGTGAGCAGGTCGAGCCGGCCGTCGCGCGGGAAGACGAACAGGGCCGGCGACGGCGCGGCGCCGTGCAGGGCCTCCTCCAGCGAATGCCGACGCGCGGGGGGCACCGGCATCACCTCCATCGGCGCACCCCAGGCGTCGCCGGCGACGACCGTGCCGCGGTGGGTGCCGAAGCCGACCAGCACCACCTGGTCCGGGCCGTACCGTTCCCGGGCGAGCTGGCCGATGTTGACCTCGCCGGCATCGGCCATGTCGGTGGCGCGGGCGTCACCGACGTGGGTGTTGTGCGCCCAGACGACCGCCTTCGCAGCCGGCCCGTAGTGGCGCAGGAGCCGGTCGAGGGTGTGGTCCATGTGCCGGTCGCGGACGTTCCACGACTCCCGGCCACCGCGTGCCATCGTCCGGTAGTAGCGCTCGGCCCCGGCCACGACCTCGGCGTTCTGCCAGGCCCCGAAGCGGCCCGCGCCGTCGGCCGCAGCCCGCTCGCGGAGCCGGACGAGCAGGTCCACCACCTCGTTCTCGCAGTTGGTCGGCACGAGTCGGGTCGCCAGCGCGTACTGCTGCGGGTCCTCGTCGTAGGGCTGGAAGCAGCCGTAGGCGGCCAGCGCCACCGGCACCTGCTCCGGGTCGCGCTCCCGCAGCCAGGTGAGGATCTCGCGCAGCGACTCCCACAGCGAGTACAGGTCCAGACCGTGGAAACCGGCCCGGGCAGCCTCGTCCACCCGGGCGTTGCGGGTGCGCAGCCAGCGGGTGAAGTCGACGACCTCCTCGTTGGCCCACATCCACGTCGGCCAGCGCTCGAACGTGGCGAGCGCGTCGCGCGGGTCGGTGGGCGCGTCGGGCAGGCAGCGTACGCTGCGGTCCACCCGGTCGCAGTCGGGCCAGTCGCCCTCTACGGCGACGAACGAGAAGCCCTTCTCCTCGATCAGCCGCCGGCTGATCGCCGCGCGCCAGGTGTAGAACTCGTGCGTGCCGTGGCTGGCCTCGCCGAGCATCACCACCCGGGCGTCACCGACCCGGTCCAGCAGCACGTCCAGGTCTCCCGGGTCGACCAGCGGCGCCGCAAGCCCGGTCACCTCGTCGTCGTAGCGTCCCATTGAGCCGCCGTACCCGATGCGGCGTGGGCCATGCGAGCCACCGGGGCAAAAGCATGTGGCATGGCCGGGACCGGCACCGGCTGCGTGACGAATGACTGCTCTCTGGTCGGGTACGCCGGCTGCGACACGCGAGGAGGGCCGCATGACCATCACCGTTCCCGACGTGGTCGTCCGCTACTACCGGCTGATCAGCGAAACCGACATTGACGCCTTCGTCTCCTGCTTCACCGACGACGCGGTCGTCGCCGACGAGGACCGGACCTATGACACCCCGGCGGCGATCCGGGCCTGGCGCGAGCGGACCGCCGCCGAGTTCGACTACAAGGCCATCCCGGAGTCGGTGGAGGAGGAGGCCGGGGGCAACTTTGTGGTGACCGCCCTCGTTTCGGGCACCTTCCCGGGCAGTCCCGTACGGCTGCGCCACCGGTTCACGATCCGCGACGGCCTGATCGGCGCCCTGGACATCCGGCCGTAGGCCCAGTCGAACCACGGGTGGCCCGGACGGGTGCGAGTCCCCTGCGGTCTCGGGCCTACAGTCGGTGCCTGACCCAGACGTTCGGCTCGACGTAGACGGCGTGGTCGTGCGCCACGTCGCAGTGCACCGGCACCAGGGCCCCCGGCACGTGAACCGGCCCGCTGGTGTCGAACGGCAGGCCGGTCCAGCGACGCCACTCCGCCAGCGTCCCGCTGATCATCATCGACCGGGTGGCGACCCGCTCGATGCGTCCGCCAGCGCGCACGTGCACCCGCAGCCACGCGTCGACCGGCAGGCCGTCGTCGCGGACCTGCGCCGCGTACCCGGTCATCGGCAGGTCGGGGCGGGTGTGCTTGCCGCTCGGGCGGACCGGCGCGACCAGGGTGTCGTAACCCAGCTTCCCGACGGCCTCCCGCATGGCGGTGAGCATCAGCGCGGACAACCCGTCGCCCCGCCGGTCGGGTCGGATGCAGATCTCCAACGCCGAGACGATGTTCGGGGTGGCGCCGGTGAGCCGGGTGATGGCGGCCCGCTGGATCACCCGGTCCCAGCCGCCGTCGGGAAGCTCCGGCTCCGTCCAGCGCAGCGGCACGGCGTACGCCCGGGCGACCGCGCGACCCGGGTCGGCGGAGTCGACGGCGGCGAACACGAACTCGGGGTAGAGGTCGTGAGCGACGTTGTAGTACACCGCGCCCATCGGATCCCAGAGCATGAACGGCGGCCACGCCCCGTCGAAGTCCTCGTCCAGCAGCGGGGCGAGGTCCGGCCGATCCGCCAGGCTCACGATGTCGATGGTCACGGGCGGACGGTAGAGCGCCGAGTCGCGCACCGCACGCCAATTTCGTCAGGACCTACGCTTACCCCAATGGCGCGGGCATCCACATCGAGGTGCGGGATCTGAAGATCGATACGAACCGCGCGTCCAGCTCCAGCCGCGAGACCTTCCGAATCATCGGCATGTTCTTCCTGATCGGTGGCACCGTGCTGGTAGGCGTCAATGTGCTGTTGGGGTTCATCGGCCGGCTGGGATCCCGGTAACGCACGCTTCTGCCGCAGTGCGGGCGTGCAAACCGTCGGGCAGCATGCGTTAGCGCCTTTGCAGTACAACCACGGGGATCTGGCGGGTGGTCTTCCGCGCGTACCCGTCGTAGCCCTTGTACATGTCGGCCATCTGCCGCCACAGGCGCTCGCGGTCCTCGCCAGCGGTCTCGACGGCGGTGACCAGGTACGTCTGCCGGCCGATCTGTACGGAGGCGTCCGGCTGCGAGCGCAGATTGAGCCACCAGGCGGGGTGCCTGGCGCTGCCGCCGTTGGACGCGATGATCACCCATCGGTCGCCGTCGGTCTGGTACATCAACGGTACCGTCCACGACCGCCCCGACTTGCGCCCGGTCGTGGTCAGCAACAGCACCGGTGCGCCGAACATCTTGCCGCCGAGCTTCCCGCCGCTGCGCCGGTACAGCCACACGGCCGTACGCAGAAACCCTCGCATGAGCGCTCTACCGAATCCGCCAGACCGTTTCGCCATGGTCACTATCTACCAGACCAGGGGGTCGGTGGATAGCCGGCCAAGGTCGCCAGATGAGCGCTCATAGCCGCGATGGGTGCTCGGTTCCGGTCAGGTGGCTTCGGGGTCGAGGCCGTTGGCTGCTCGTCCGCCGTCAACGGCAAGGACGACGCCGTTGACGAATCCGGCGGCGGGAGACAACAAGAAGGCGACGGCGTCTGCCACCTCGCTCGGGTCGCCCACTCTGCCCAGCGGATGCAGTGCGGCCATCTGGACGTCCACTTCGGGGTGCTGGGCACGGTACTGCTCGAACCGGTCGGTGGCGATGGAGCCCAGCGCGACGGCGTTGGTGCGGATGCCGGCCGACCCGTGATCCACGGCCACTGCGCGGGTCAAGCCCTCGACCGCCGCCTTCGCGGTCGCGTAGGGCAGTGCTCCGCGGACAGGGCGCTGCGCCTGGTGGGAGGAGACGTTGACGATGGCGCCGTCGCGTTCGCGCGCCAAGAAGTGGTTGACCGCAGTGTGGCAGCCGGTGAGGGCCAGGGCCAGGTTCGCGGTCACGAGGTCCAGGATCTGGGCGGCCGAGGCGTCGCCGAGACCGGCGTCGCGGAAGATCGCGGCGTTGTTGACCCAGCCGAGCAGCGGGCCCGTGGCCTCGGCGGTCGCGGCCGCTCGCTGGGCCGTCTCAGGATCGCGGGCGTCGCCGGTGACCAGCACGATGCGTTCGTGTTGCCAGGCAAGTTGACCGGTGACATCCAGCACGACGACCTGACCGTCGCGAGCCAGGCGTTCGGTGATGGCCCGACCGACGCCTCGAGCGCCCCCGGTGACCACGAACGACGGTCGAGTCGGCATGGCGGCGTGACCTCCTGCTCGCGCTCCAGTTCCGGAGGATGTCTCCGCCCTGCAGCGATACCAGATCTTCGTCGTGGTCGACAACGAGAGACCCGTAGGCGTGCTTGGCGCTCTCGTGCGAGACAGCGACCTCGCCGCTGGTCGCGCGACTTTGTCGAGAAGAGGCGTCATAGCCTCCTGATCTCTAGTGCTCCCCGGCTGCCGAAGGCTGGGCGAATCGCAGCACGTTGCCGTAAGGGTCGATGACCTCGAGCGTCGGGCCGCCGGGAGCGTCCTCGTCGATGCCCGGGCGGACCGGCGCGTTCGGTCTGGTAAGCAACTCCTTGTGTAGGCCGAACACGTCAGTGACAGGGAACCAGACCACACCGTGTGGGCTGCCGTCGCCGTGGTGCTCGGACAAGTGCAGTACGGCCTGCGATCGGGACACTTGTACGTACAGGGGTAGGCCGGGCTCGAATCGGTGCTCCCAGTCCGGCTTGAAGCCGAGGTAGTCGACATAGAACGGCAGCGCAACCTCGACGGACATCACCCGGAGTACCGGCACGCCTGGTCGGATCTCCGGCGAGGCTGAGCGTCTGGGGCGGCCCACCGCCGCGGCCAGCACGTTCCAGTCCTTGGCGTTGAACTGGTGGGCGATGAGTTCCAGCGCGAGGCTGTGCGGGATGTTGAACCCGGCTACGGCAAGGTCATCTCGCAGGAGCTTGGCAAGCTTCTTGGCATGCTCTGTGCTGGGGAGCGTCATTGCGTCGGCCTTTCACACGGCCCGTCCTGCCGATGCTCGCGTTGTCGGCTAGCGCCGCGGTTAGAGAGCCGATGCTCGGCAACCATCCAGTGCATTCACCCAACCCTGAAGGGGCGCGAGCGGCCGGCTGCACCGAGCCAGTCACGATGGTAGCCAGCCTGGCGTTCGATACACCACCGTTCATGAGACGGTCCGTCGTTTCAACATGGGCGGCGGTGGCATCCGCTATGCCGCGAACAGCGCGTTCGTCGGCCGCAGCACGGCGGGCGGCGCCGTCCGTGCGGCCGCGCGAACCACTTCGAGCAGTCAGCGACCGCCGATCCCTGGCACCCTTTCATGGCCGGCGCCCGGCGCGCCGCGCGCTAATCTGCCGCGCATGGTCTACCGCGTCGGGGACGTGCTGCGTATCTCCTGCCCGTTCACGCCAACGGTTGTCACCGGCGTCGACGAGGCGCACGTCAGCGTCCGCTGGCCCTGGTGGGAGATCGACCCGGACGCGGCGGGCTCGCGCTGGAACGGCGAGGCGGCCCTGGGCCGCGCTGATCCGGACGAGCTGTACGCGACCGACCCGCCCACCCTCCGCCTCGCACCCGGCGATACCTGCCGGGTCGGTATCCCGGCGCGGATCATCCACGTCATCGAGGTTCACGGGTACGACCCGCCGCAGGAGACGGGCTGGCTGCCCCGCCCGAGCCTGAGCCTGCTCGTTCTGCGCGCCGGTGAGGCTCCGGACGCGGCATCGGAGTTCCAGGGCACGAGCATCGAGCCCGGCGGCGGTGTTCCGTTCACGCTCGAACTGGTCTTCCGGCCGTACGCCTTCCTGGAGGCCGGCGACGACGTCGCCGACGCCGACGGTGGTGCGTGGCGCTTCGACGGTCCATGGACCTGGGCCGCTTACGACAGCGCGGGCGGCGTGCCGGCCTGGCCCCTGACCCTACTGACCGGCGGAGCGGATCTGGCGGCGGTCGCGGCCGCGACCGCTACCGGTTCACACGAAGCCGAAGTCACCCGCTGGCGCCGAGCGGCCGGCTTGCAATACGAGGCCCAGCCCCGCTGAGCAGGCCTCGGCGCCCAGAGCTACCGGCTGCCGGCCCAAGTATCCGGATCTGCCGCGATCAGGGCGCTGAGATGTCGCAGATCAGTTGGCGGACGACTGTCGGACATCAGTCGACGGAGAACAGGCATCGACCGCGTCGCATTGCCGAATTCCGCTCTATCAGATCAAGCCGTCCGGCAGGTGCCGGCCGGGCGCGACCGCTACCGGGTGCTGGTCGCCGGCTGACGCCGCCGCGCGGGCCGGGCTAGTTCGCCGGGGTCGGGCCGGACGGGGCGACCCAGTCCGGGTGGGCCTGGACGAAGGAGGCGACGTTGTTGTCCCGGACCGCCCGCAGCAGTTCCAGGCTGGTCGGGCTGAGGATCTCGGCGCTGCCCACCCCGGGGACCGTACGGCTGTTGAAGGTGCCGTTGTTGGTCTTGATGGTGCTGATCGCGTCGGGGTCGATCCCCCGCATGGCGAAGGCCCAGTCCTCCAGCGGGATGCCGCCGTCGTCCACCGTCATCGTCTTGCCGACCGCCGTCAGGAGGCCGGGCAGCTTGGTCGGCGAGTTGAGCCCGTCGGTCATCACCTGGTGCAGCACCGCCTTGAGGAACTGCTGCTGGTGGCGCTGCCGGCCGTAGTCGTAGTCGTGGTTGGCCAGCAGGTCCCGCTGCCGGACGAAGTCCAGCGCCTGCGACGGGTTCAGACAGTGGTTGCCCTTGGTGTAGATGTTCGGCGTGACCCCGGCGATGCGGTGATTCACCGTGCCGTCGGGATTGATCTTGTACGGGGCCGCCGTGCGCCCGGTCGCGTCGTCCTTGCCCAGGTGGATGGAGGTGGTGGTCTCGTCGACATACATGCAGACCTTGCCGAGTACCTGGACGATCTGCTTGAACCCCTGGAAGTCGATGATCGCGCCGGCGTCCGGGGTGATCCCGGTGAGGTCGCGCACGGTCAGGGCGAGCAGCTCGAAGCCGTGCGACAGCGCCGCCGGGCCGGTGAGGCCGCGGCTGCCGAAGGCGAAGGCTGCGTTGATCTTGTTCTTCCCGCCGTGGAACGGCGTCGCGCCGTTGTCGTACGCGGGGATGGTGACCAGCGAGTCGCGCGGCAGCGAGACCAGGTACGCCTGGCGGTGGTCGGCCGGGATGTGCACCAGCATGATCGAGTCGGAGCGGGTGAGCTGGCTGGAGTCCTGGTGCGGGCGGGTGTCGATCCCGACCAGCAGGATGTTCTTCGCTCCCGTGATGGTGCGGTGCTGCCGAGGGGCGGCGGCCTTGCCGATCAGGCTCTGCCGGGTGACCTTGCTGGTCGCGGCGTGCAGCACGAACTGGCTGCCGCCGAGCGCCACGCCGCTGAACATCATCAGCGTCGCGCCGACCGCCACGCACCACCGGGTCCAGCGCGGCGACGGCCGGCGGGCCGGGCGTGCGGGCGGCACCGGGTCCTTCTGTGTGCGGTTGTCGGAACGCACGGTGGCGTGCGGCACAGATGCCCCTTCCGGACGGGAAGCCAAGCGGGCCCAGGGTATGCGCTCGACGGGCCGATCGTCAGGCCCGGGACTGTGAATCGGCTGGGAGAGGCCCCCATCGCCCACCCGGAATCCGCGGCGGCGCCGCCACCTGGCTGGGTACGGCGGTACTTGTCCGGGCACCGGATCCGGACAAGGCACGCGCCGTGCTGACGCCGGACCGGTACGCCGACATCGAGGTGCACAACTGGCAGTTTGGCGGGCGGCCGTCATGACCCGATGCTGGCTGTGGAGTCGGTCCAGCGTGTCGAGAGGCGTGGATGCGGCAGGCGGGGCATGCCCGGTGTGTCTGGTTCGTCGATGCCTGTCAGCCTCACTGGGGCCAAGATCGAAGGTCCCCAAGATCAACGGCGCTCATCTGGCATCCGCCAACCGCGCGCGTTCGGCGCCGCACTGTCGTGCCGAGAAGGGTGCGTCGAATGGCCATGCGTTGCGGTCGTCCGGGCGCTCGTCTCGGGATCCTGTGCATCCCGAGACGGGCGCATTGGCCGCGACGGTTTATCTGAGCGGTACTGTCCGGACATCGGGCGTTGCGGCCAGGAGGAGCGCCGACACGGCCCCGAAAGCGGCGGCACCGACGAAGACCAAACCCGGTGATGCGTACGCCAGCGACCACCCGAACGCCGCGCCAGCCGCAAGCGGCACCGCGGTCTCCGCAACGGCACCGATTCCGGTCAGCGCACCCTGCACGGTCCCCTGCTCGTCGGCTCGGACGCTGCGAGAGATCCACGACTGCGCGGCCGTACTGCCGACCGAGCCGAGCACGCCGACCGCCTGCAGGACGTGGAGCATCCACGGCACGGACACGAACGCCGTTCCTAGCAGCGCCGCGACGCCGAGCAGGCTGCCGGCCACCGCGGCACGCTTGTCGCCGAGCAGGCGGACGACCGGGCCGACGGCCCGGGCCTGGAAGACCGCGCCGGCGAGCGCGCCCGCCGCCATCACGACGCCGACGTGCGCGGTGCTCCAAGCAAACTGGTACGTAAGGAAGAACGTCCAGACCGACTGATGGGTCATGCGCGCGACGTCGGCGCAGAAGCGGGCGTACGCGAGCCGCCCGAGCACCGGCCGGCGCAGGACGACAGCGACGGCACCGACCGGGTTCGCCATCCGCAGGGTCAGCGGGATCCGGTCGCCGGGCCGCGACTCGGGCAGGACGAACCAGCCGTACGCGACGTTGGCGAAGGACAGCGCGGCCGCGGCGAAGAACGGCAGGCGTACGTCGACGGCGCCGAGCAGGCCGCCGATGGTCGGGCCGGCGACGAAGCCGAGCCCGAACGCGGAGCCGATCAGCCCGTACGCGCGAGCCCGCGACTCGGGTTCCGTGACGTCCGCGATGTACGCGTTGACCACGGTGTTCGTACCCGCGGACGCACCGGCGAGGGCGTGGAACAGCAAGAGTGTCCAAGGGCTGGGTGAGATCGCGTGGGCCAGCCAGTCGACGCCGAGGCAGGTCAGCGACGCGAGCAGGACGGGACGCCGGCCGTACCGGTCGGAGAGCCGTCCGAGCAGCGGCGAGACGACGAACTGCAGCAGCCCGTAGATCGAGCCGAGCAGGCCGGACCAGCGGACAGCGGCGGTGGCGTCCTCGGTGACGGCCGTCATCAGGGCCGGCACGATCGGCACGATCAGGCCGAGCCCGAGCATGTCGAGGAAGACGGTGACGAGGAGAAAGGAGAGGGCGGGCGCCCGGCGCATTGCGGCTCCTGAGTGTCGAGAGGGCAGGGCCCCCTCGCGACTCACGGTCCGCCGAAAGTACGGAGGATCAGATTATCTCCGCTGTCAAATCATTTCTCACCCTCGCACCGCGGGCATGCCCGCCGACAACGCATCGACCGTTATCGTGATGCGGCGATCGACGCGCTGCGGTGAACGGCCTCCGGTCGAGCCGTCCAGCCAAGAAGCGACATCCGGATCTGCCGCTGGTCGGGCGTTGGCAGCTCAGCGGGTGAGGCACATCCGGCCATGCCGAGATGAGTGCAGCGCCTGCAAACTTGTGTCGAAACGATTCATACTGCTGTCAGCCGTTTCGCGGCTATCCGCCGAATCCTTTTCGTTCGGCCATATTGCGCCAACTGCTCAAGGGTGCGGACCACGGTCGAGGTCTCCGCAAGCATGATCTGCAACCAGTCGGTCCAACCCGACAACGTCTCCTCACTCAGCTCCGACACGGCGCCCTGAGGTCGCAGGATGTCGACTTCTCGAGCGCGCCGGTATGCGTACTGCCGGTCTCTTTCACTGCGTGCCAGGCCGATCCATCGCTCGCGGTGAGGCGCATCCACCCACTCCACCATTTGCACCACAACGGCCGCGACTAAGGCGTCGTCCTGGTCCACGGAGACGGCAGTGGAGCAGTAGATGACAAGTCTCCACGGGTATCGCCCTTTGATAGAGCGGCCAGCGCTGGTGCTCGTCGCTCATGTCATCCGGCGGTGGCACATCGAGGCATCCGGCCAATAGCCGAAGAGACGTTTTCAGCGGGTCCCCGGCCGGCGGTGAGTTGGTTTCCCTGTCCCGGTGCACCGGCTGCTCCCTCGTGGCCGATTCGGATGCAAGCGTCTCAACGCCGGCCGGGACACGCGCAGTCAGGTTAGGTGCGGGCCGAGCCAACGGAGTCGAACCAGCTCATGCCCGTACGGCAACGTGAACTCGCTACGACGCACCCATCCCGCGTGTCCTGCCCCGCACGGCACAAGGACAGACGCAGCTTCGATCTGCAAGCGAGGCGATACATTCCCCACACTCAAATGCCGCGTAGCGCTCGTCACGCAAGGTAACCAGCTCACGGGTGCACGCATCCGGACGTGCCGAGAAGAGGATGCGGCTCGTGCAGTCAGGCGTAGCCGCAGAGATCATCCTCTCTCCTCGGGTCTTGCGTCGAGTTGCTCTCGAAGGATGTCGGCGTGGCCGGAGTGCCGCGCCAGCTCTCGGATCATGTGTACGTAGATGTAGCGCAGTGACACCCTGCCCAATCGGGGATGGGGCACGCTGTCGTCCAGCTCGAAATCCGCCGCAAGCCGCCTTGATTGCCCGCAGACATCCTCGTACTCCGCGACGATGTCGGCGATGGTTTCGCTCGGGTCAACCTCCCAACTGGCGTCGTCCCCCGTGGAGTTGCCTGCGATCTGCTCTCGCGGAAGCTGGGCCAGGCAGTGGAGAAACCAGTTTCGTTCAACTGCGGCAGCGTGTTTGACAATGCCGATGAGTGTGGTCAGCGACGGCACCAGGCGTCGCCGAGCGTCCTGCTCCGACAATCCCTGCAGCTTGCTGATGAGCTCCTCCCGGTAAGCGTCGAGGAATGCCTCGAGGACGTCACGCTCCGGGGCGGTGCTCACCCGTTCTTCGCTGTCGAGCGGTCGCTGCGCGGTCACAGCGGCACTCTAGACGTAGCGGCTGTGTACCTCCACCAAGCGTCGACGGATGCACGGATCTGCCGCTGTCAGTGCCCGTCCTTCACACGCGACTGCATGCGAGAAAGCGCTCAGAGATGTGGCAGGGAGGGTCGTGACGGCGGGTGCTGAGGCGGAGCCGTCCGCACCGCTAACCGAGAGCCACTCGTGCAACGCGGCGGTCAAGGCAACGGTCAGGAGACCGCAGCCTTGACCAGCTCGACGACCTTCTTCTCTACCACGGGGCTCCACTTCTGGAGCGCGTACGACACCGGCCACAGGTCCCCGTCGTCGAGGGTGGCCGTGTCCTGGAAGCCCAGGGTCGAGTACCGGTAGTTGAACTTGCCCGAGTCCTGGAAGAAGACGACGATCTTGCCGTCCGCGTTCGCGTAGGCGGGCATCCCGTACCAGGTCTTTGGCGACAGCTCGGGGGCGGTAGCGGTCACTGTCGCATGAACGCGCTCGGCGAGCGCACGATCTTCCGGCGCCATCTGCGCGATCCTGTCGAGGACCGCCTGCAGCTCGTCGGCCTTCTTGGCGCCCTTCTTGCCCTCGGCGCGCAGCTCGGCGGCGCGCTCCTTCATCGCGGCACGCTCCTCGGCGCTGAAGCCGTCGGACCCGGTCGTGGAATTCTTCGCGGACATTCTCGGGCTGCCTTTCGCCGTTCAAGGCTCGGCGAGATGCCGGCCATCTGGGAGAAGGCTAGGCCCGACGACACCCTGGCGCTTCTCGATTCCTGATCGGATCGGAGGCCAGACGAGGCGTTTGAGTAGCGCGCTCTTCACTGAGGGATCGTCCGGAAGCCGATGACAGGGCGTTCGTTCAGGCTGATGTACCGGAGCGGCTCGGGTCGCCCCCCGCGATGCGGCTTGACGTCGCTACTACGTCCTGCGATGCTACGCAGGACGTAGTAACTGGAGGAAAGTATGTCTGGGCTGTCTCAACTCGGTAGGTTCTCGGAGCCCGCGTTGCTCATCCTGGTCAGCCTTGCTGACGGGGCGAAGCACGGCTATGCGATGCAGGATGACATCGCCGCCCTTACCGACGAACGGCCAGGACCGGGCACCCTGTACGGCGCGATCCGCCGCCTAGAAGAGCAGGACTACATCGAGTCGTTGCCGGAGCAGGACCGCCGGAAGCCATACCAACTCACCGACAGAGGCCGGGCGGCGCTGCAGGCCGAGCTACAGCGCATGCGCACGGTCGCCAGCACCGGGCTGCGTCGGCTGGCGGTCGCCTGATGCCCGCGAACCGAAGCCGGTTGGTCCACGTGGTGCTCGCCCTCTACCCGAGACGCGTCCGCGACCGCTACGGCGCCGAAATCGCCGAGTTGCTCACCCACTCACCCACGCCGGGACGTGACCTCGCCGACGTGGCGTGGTGCGCCCTTGTCGACCGAGGAGCGTCACTGACCATGTCTCACGCTCGCCCACACCTGCTCAGACTGACGGGGCTGCTCGCCGCCCCGCTCGCGTTCGGAGTCGCGCTGGCGGCCCTGGCCAGCGTTGCTGTCGCCGTCCTCGGTTTGTTGGAAGGTTTCGGCTACCGGGTCGGGTACCGGCTCGCGGACGTTGTGATCGCCGCTTCCGTGGTGCCGGTCGCTGTGGGCACGGTATGGATGGCGCGCCGAACCGGGCGTAGGGAGCACATCGCCGCGCCGATATTCGTCGTACCCACGGCCCTGGCGCTGGGGATCGTCGCGGTGGCGAGCCTGCAATACATAGGCGAAGCCCTGGGCGAAACATGGTGGGCAACGCTGATGTCGTCGCTGTGCTGGTACGCCGCCACGTTCGCGCTTGCCACCGGCGGCGCCGCACTGATTCAGCGGGCAAGGACCGGCGCCGCCTGGATGGTCATGGCGCTGGGCGGCGTCGCCATCCTCGAACTCACCTGCACCGTGTACGTGCTGCTCGTACACCGTTCGTACGGACTGCCCTCGTCGTCCGCGTTCGGCGCCTACCCGGTAGTGATCACCGGAATCGACCCCGGGCTCGTCGGTGCCCCGGCGGGCCAGTTGGCCGAGGCGCTCAAAGGTCTGCCTGCCCTGCTCACGGTATGTACAGTGTTCACGCTCACGCTGGTCATCACGCGCGCAAAGCGACAGCACGCGACGCCGAAGTCAGCCTCAGCCGCACCCCGCACGTCGTGAATCGCGCCCAGCCAGCAGAGATCTCCACCCACCTCCGGACGCAGAGCAGACATCCGCTTCTGCCGCCGTACGTGCGCTGGGCCGCCAGTGGCGCAAAGGAATCCTGCTCTGCAAACTCATGCCGCCCGGAGCCAGCGGGTGTGGATGTCCTGGTAGCGGAGCGGATCGACGGCGGCCGGGTCATCGAGGAGTTTGACCAGTAGGGCACCGTCCGGGAGTCGGCGCGCCTGGGAAGCGATCTCGGGCAGCGGCGCCGGTGGCAGGTGGCGATCGGGGCCCAGGTAGGTCCACCAGCCGAGCTCAGCCGGCCAACCACCGGCCGGGTGGGAGGCGTCGTGGATGCCGAGATCCCACACCTGCTCGCACGACCACTCGTCGAGGACTCGGCCGGCGTCAGCGTTCAGGCGCTCGGCGACGTCAAGCCAACAAGCCGGTCAGTCGGGCATGCAACTCACGGAAGGTGTCGGCCTCGGGTGTCGGGCGGCGGTAACAAGAGGCGGCGTCCAACGCCCACACGAGAGTCCCTTCCTGCCAGTTCACGAAGACGCCGACGTCGCCGTTCGCCCAGAGCTTGCCATGCTCCGTGCCCGTCGCCATGGCGTCGAGTGCCGCCTGTGCGTCCTCGACCGTCCGCAGGTCGGCATCCGGGTTGGTGCACAGGTTGATCAGCCCATCGGGGCGTTGCGGGCGCAGGTCCCGGTCGGCTGCCAGGGCGTACAACTCGCGAAGAGCTGGCAACGATGGTCTGTGATCGCCCAATGCCGCGTCGCCCGCCAGAGTGAAAGACGAGGCCGCCTAGCCAGTCACGACGCGACACTGCGGAAGGCTCCCCCCGTTCGAAGCGAGCCAGTAGCAGAAAGAGCCACAGACCCCCGCGACGCGGAGACAGTAAGGCCCTGTCCACGGACGTCCGGATCTGCCGCTGTCCGGGCGCGCGCGATGCTGGCCATGGTGCACGGTCATGCCGATGAGCGGGCACGTCGTTCTGCCCGCCCGCGGAGCAAACCCGTTGCGAGTGGCCGGCATCGGATGTCTGGTTGATCGGCCACCAATCACGGGAGAGAACATGACGCGCATGTCGCTGCCCACCCCCACGCTGCACACCGCTCGCCTTCGACTGCGCCCCTTCGACGACGCCGACGCGAACGACCTCTTCGCGCTGCACAGCAGCGCCTACGTGCTGCGCTACTGGGACGCGCCGCCGTGGAGCGAACGCGTGCGCGCCGAGCGGTTCATCACGGCTTGCCGGCAGATGGCAGAGGGGGGCACCGGGGCGCGGCTGGCCGTGGATCGTGTCTCCGACGGGGCGTTCATCGGCTGGTGCAGCCTGAACCGGTGGAATCCGGACTACCGCAGCGCGTCGCTGGGCTACTGCTTCGACGATGCAGCGTGGGGCCACGGCTACGCGACGGAGGCCGCGCGCGTTTTGCTGCGGTGGGCATTCGACACGCTGGACCTGAATCGCGTGCAGGCTGAGACCGATACGCGCAACGTGGCATCTGCCCGCGTGCTGGAGAAGCTCGGCTTCGTGCGTGAAGGGACGTTGCGGGAAGACTGCGTCGTGAACGGCGAGGTCTCCGACTCGTGGGTCTACGGGCTGATCAGGCGGGAGTGGCGGCCGTCGTCCGAGCCGGTTCCCGCCCGCTGAGTCCTCGCTCCCTCGCGCGACGTCGCCCGGCATCCGGGCGCTTCGCTTCGCTGCGTCGAGGGGCCGGCACCGGGCACTCTCATGCCGCTGACGGGGCATGTCGCCAACCTATTTCGTGCCACCGTCAGTGCCGGTTGGGGTGGGCCTACGCGGGCCAGCGGACTTGGCCGGGCCGGTGGCTGGGGCATCATGACCGTCGTGACTCCGTTCGAAGAACTCCTCTATGCGCTGGAGGGCGCTGGGCTGTGGTCGGGTACCTCCGAAGATCAGAAGCGCGCGCTGATCCGGGCCTTGGATTCCGGCGAAGACGTGACGTGGACCGCTGGCGGCGCCTGGCGTGCGGATGGTGAGGATCTCGCCGATGGAGATGTCGAGGCGTGGTTGGGCAATATGGCGGGGCCGCTAAACGACTGTGGCGTTGAACTCCGAGTCGCTACTGTCTCCGGTCCCCTCGAAGTGGGCTCGGCCGGCTACTCAGTGCGGGTGAACGGAACGATGCTCAATCTCTACGCGTTCGCCGAGGACGAGCCCGGAGTTCCAGCAACCGAAGACCCATGGATGAACTGCTCTGTCGAGCCCGCCGCTGAGGTGAACCGCCTTCTCAAAGCGGCTGGAAGTAGCCGTCGTGTCGCCCTGTTCTGGCCGGGCAGTAATGACGGGTTCTCGGTGCTCGGCGAGCACAGCGTTCTTGGGCGAACCTGCCCAGGCGCCGTGGTCTCGGGCTCATGGGACTGCGTCATCCCATAGGAGATGCGATGTTGAGGCCAAGGCGGTGCCTCAGATGCCAGCAACCTCTCATGCCGCGGTCAGGGCGGCCGGGCTCAGCGCGTCGAAGTCTGCGGTTCACCGCTGTAGGCGCTGTGATCGCCGGCAGGTGACGTGGCGGGGCCGGTCTCGGTCGCCAGCGGTGGTCGAAGTTCAGGTGGTCACAGCGGGACCGCATTCACTGGCGCGGTCGCCGCCGCGCTCGGCGACCGCGAACCCGCGGACCTCGCGCAGGTGCTGGTCGCCCGGGAGATGTTCGGCCGCTGGCTCACCCCGTAGACCATGCGCGACAGCTCACGTGTCTGACTGCCCGGAACGCTCGTTCGCCTACGCGACGCGACTGTCTTCGGCTGGCGCTGTTGGCCGGATGCCTCCCTGGCCCACCGCGTTTGCTGACTTCTGCTCGTTCGGCGATACGGCGCTCAGGTCTGCGGATCTGGGCACGCGCTTGCCGAGGTTGACGAAGAGCAGGATCAGACCGACGGTAAGCGCGATGTGGCCGAGCCCGGCGAGGCCCGCGATGGCGTCGCCGCTGTCACGGCCGTATACCGTCAGCGCCCCGTGGACGATCATGGCGGTGATCGTGACGGCGAGTCCGGCGTTGTAGACCCAGAAGAACCCGGCGAACAGCCGGCGGTTGGCGGTCAGCGTAAACAGCTTCTCCAGCGCCAGCACGATCAGGAAGAACAACATGCCAAGCGCGAGCAGGTGGGTGTGCACCAGAGCGAGTTGCGTGTCACCGCTGTAGTGCTCGATCTTCGTGATCTCGCGGTATGCCAGACCGCTGACCAGGCCGAGGATCATGTAGACGTGCGCTGCGACGTAGAGCTTTCTCACCGGCTCAGCATGCGCCCTGGCCACCGAGATGATCAAGGGCGAATCCGGAAACCCGCCATTAATACTGCAACGGCGGGTCGTAGCTTCGGCTGCTGATCGCTGGGCTGGTTGTTGTGGATGCGCAACTGGTCGGGTCGCAGGATGCCGGGTTGGCGGAGTTGCTTCCGGTTTGCGCGTCGGTTTGATCGGGTCGGGTCGATACCGGAGCTGCCTGAGCCGGATCACGGTGGCGCAGGTATCCGGTTCTGCCGCGAGGCGCTCGGTCATGCCGATGAGGCTGATCCTCAATCCTTGGCCGTGCCGCGGTGGTGGTGGCGCTCGGCGAGTTGCTTCAGGTTCAGTAGCTGACGTCGAGCCATGATCAGGTCGCCGACGGACAGCCCGAGGGCGACCCAGCGGGTGGTCTGCATGACGACCTTGAGCAGCAAGCGCGTGTCGTGCTCCTGGGGCACGAGGACGTAGGACATGAAGGCGCCCATGATGGTGCCCGTCAGCTGTTTCCCCGGGTCGACCGAGACGATCCTGCCCAGCTTCCGCCCGCCTGCAGTAGTGAATCCTTCTCCGACTTGCGGCTCGGGAAGGCCTACCAGCTCTTGAGGTGAAGGGCGGGCCAAGGTTGTCGATCCAGTCATAGGAGTATGGCGCAAGCCTCACTTGTGCGACCCAGGGCCACACCACGTCGGCAGACGCCTCGACGTGCACACCCCGCCACGCCTGCAGCACGGGCGAGACGACGAAGTCGTCGCACGGATAGCAGCGCAATATCTCGCTGTCGGTTACGCCCCACCGGTCACCGATCATGCATCCATCCTGCACCAACGCCCGGCATCCGGAACTGCCGCTGACCGCGCGCCTCTGACGGACCGTCGAGTCCGCCCCGCCGTCCGGCTGAGTAGTAACTCGGTGTAACAGCGACAGCCCATCGCGCGGGAACCCGTCACGCGTCAAGTGGAGTCGATGTGTCACCCATCAAGTGGAGCCCGACATCGCCGGCAGTCCGGTGTCGTACTCCGCTTGATGCGTTACGTCGTGGCTTCACTTGATGCGTGACACGATGCGCTGGCTCGTTGGCTACGCGCTGTGAACGCGGGGCGGCCGGAGAGGGTTGGCCCATCCGCTTCTGCCGAGATGAGTGCGTAGAGGAGTCGCTGGACGCATCGGGGGTAGTCCGAATCCATCCGCAATGCAGAACCGCGGATACTGCGACGTGCACGGTGTTGCCAGAATCGGCGGTATGGGTTTACGGGCGCGATGGTCAGCCATCGTCGATCGCTTGTCGTCCTCCTATGCCGAAGCGTATGCCGCAGGGTACGCGCGTGGGGTGTTCCGCAGAGCGAGCCGGCCTCGGGCGATCGCTGCTCTGGTCCAGGCCGCGGAAGGGATGTCGGCCAAGGGCGAGCACGCTATGGCGGAGGCCCTGTACCGCAAGGCGGCTGAAGCCGGAGACCACCGGGCCGTCGTGAAGCTGGTCAACTGGCCTGGTATCCGGGAGGACCGCGCTGCGATGGAGGCCGTGTATCGGGCGGCGATTACGGCCGGTGACGTTCAGTCGTGGGCGTCTTTGGCGGCGCTGCGCGCCCGGCAGGGCGACACGGCCGAAGCTCGGGTGGTGTTCACGGTGGCCATCGAGTCCGGCAGCGTCAACGCGTTGACGATGTATGCGCCTTCCTGCACAACCACGGCGAGCCCGGCGAGCTCAGTGAAGCGATCGAGCATCGCCGTCGCCAGGTGGCGGCCGGCGACACCGGTTCTCTGCCGATCCTCGGCGCGCTCTTGCTGACGGTGCCGCATCGACAGGTCGAAGCGGAGGCCGTGCTGCGTCAAGGTGCCGCGCTGTTGGAGAACCGTTGCCGATGCCTGCTCGCTGCGCTGCTGTTGGACCGGGGTGCAACCGGTGAAGCAGCTGAGCTGGTCCGGCGGGTACGCGCCACCGGTGACGACCTGGTACGTGGCTACGCCGAGCGGCTCGCGGAGGAGTACGAGTTGCCCTCGTAATCTCCCCGGACCAACAGCAGTACGCGCCGGGCGGCCCTCGCGACTGAACATCCGGATCTGCCGCCGACCGTGCGTCACGTTGAGTGACGGACGTGGCGGCGCTCGACGCGCGGTTCTGCCGATGTGCGTGGGTGAGCCGCCGGTTTCAGGTTGCAGTAGACGCTGGCTTCAGACGCTTGCGCTCGACAACGCTTGTTGCTGTCACCACACTCAGCGGCGGCACGTCCTTCGCGACAACGGCGCCCGCGCCGACGACCGAGCCCCGACCGATTGTCACTCCAGGGGTGATCGTGGCTGCGGCGCCGATCCACACATCATCCTCGATGACGATGGGCGCGTGCGTGATGAAGTCGTACCGTTCGTCGAGCTCGACGGGGTGTCCGGCCGTGCTCAGAGTCACTCGGGGACCGATCAGGACGCGGTCACCGATGGTGATGCCCCCGTAGTCGAGGAAGAAGCATCCCTGATTGATGAACACGCGCTCTCCGAACGATGCTCCAAGCCCGTAGTCGCAATAGAACGGGGGCAAGATGGACAGCGAGTCAGGGATGGGTCCACCGAAGATCTCGTTGAGCACCGTCCTGCGCGCGTCGAGGTCGTCAAACGGCAGCACGTTGAGGCGCGAGGTCAGGTTCATGACGAGCTGTACGCGCTCCGCGAAGGCTCGGGACTCGGGCGTCCGTGTTCGTAGGCGTTGCTCGTTGCGCACGAGGCGATCTTGGCACGGCGAGTCAGAGACTGCATGACGACCCACCGGCAGGGAATTCGTCACTCCGTGATCGTGGGCTCCTCATCGAACGTCCGGATCTGCCGCCGTGCGCGCGCACTGGGCCGCCGAAGGCATACACAGGGTGCTGCCCCGGGGAGCTCAGGCCGCCCTGAGCCAGCGGCCGTGGATGTCCTCGTAGCGCAGCGGGTCGACGGCGGCCGGGTCGTCCAGGAGGGTAACCAGCAGGGCGCCGTTCGGGAGTCGGCGCGTGCGAGCGGCGACCTCGGGCAGCCGTGGCGGTGGCAGACGGCCGTCGGGGCCGAGGTAGGTCCACCAGCCGAGCTCAGCCGGCCAACCACCGGCCGGGTGCAGCGCGTCGTGGATGCCCCATTCCCATATCTGATCACTCGACCATTCGTCGAGGACTCGACCGACGTCGGCGTTCAGACGCTGCGCGACATCAAGCCACAAGCCGGTCAGGCGGCCGTGCAGCTCGCGGAAGGTGTCCGCCTCGGACACCGAGCGGCGATAGCAGAAGCACGCGTCCAGCGCCCAGACCAGGCGCCCGTCTTCCCAGTTGACGAAGATGTCGATGTCGCCGTTCGTCCAGAACTGGCCGTGCTCCGTGCCCGTCGCCATTGCGGCGACCGCCGTGTCGGGATCCTCGACCGTGCGTAGGTCGGCGTCGGGATTGGTGAACAGGTTGATCAACCCATCGGGACGCTGCGGGCGCAGGTCCCGCTCAGCTGCCAGTGCATACAACTGGCGAAGAGCCGGCCCGGCCGCCACGGGTACCCGCACTTCCCAGATCCAGTCCGACCCCACGACCGCATAGTGCCGATCCGCCTCTGTCCGGGGCAAGCCGATTACAAGATCCGATCACTCATGCCGGCGCCCTCCGCTCCAAGAGCGGCACCGAACGGGCCCTACTGACCAACATCCTCATTTGCCGCGATCCGCTCGTCACATGGCGTAGCGGAGGTCGGCGGCGCTGGCATCCTGTCGTGCCGAGTTGAGTACGTTGGCCTGCCGGTCTTCGGTCGGGGTCAGTCGAGCTGCTCGAACTGGAGGTTGGCGTGCAGGACCTCTGACGTGTTCGCGATCTCGACGCCTTCCTGGGTAAAAGTCGAACGCGGCGTGCAGTACAACGTCGATGTACTGCGAATGGGCCGCACCGAACTCCATGCGGGTGATGTCGACCGGGTTTTGGCGCCCACCCAGGTAGACGCTCGTATCAATATAGCCAGTATGCGGGTTGATCGGGAAGTCGAAGGTTCGGCAGTCAGCGCAGCGCGAGTGAGGTCTGGTTGCCGCCCAGATCAGCAGACGAGATGCCTCAGGCTCCTCCTGGGCCCGGGTACTTGAGTGTTACCTCGGCGGCCCAGCCGGTACCCCCTGGCGGTTGCTTCCACTCGGCAGCACGCTTTTTCGCGATCGGCAGGTTGGGCCACCGCTTACGCGCCGCCTGCCGGCTGGCGCCCACCGCCGCGCCAAGCTCGGGATAGCCGGCACCGCACTCCACCGCTTCCTCGGCGCTTGCCGACACGAGCTCGGCGAGCACAGCCCGCATCTGCTCGCTGACCGTCATGCGTGCGAGATGAGTCCGCATCCGCTCCGCGTAGCTCGGCTCGTGGTCCGCCCTACGCCTGGCATCCAGCCCGGGCTCCTCGAGCCGCTGTGCCCAACCGATGGCGATCGTCCTCAACTGCCATCGCATTTCCTGCCGCTCGTCAGGTGTCAGATCCCGCATGACGACCCCTCCTCAGTGGTCTCACACTTCAGAGTCCGCCCGACAATCAAGGTTGTCAACCGCTGTACGCGTATCACTGCGCCCCTGCGGCAGTCAGTGCAGACCGGTCCTTGCCGGGCAAATCAATGAACTCGCCCCGCCGGATCACCGTCTTGATGATCTCGGGCCCATCAGTGCCGGGGCGGAAGGTCGTGGGGTCGAAACGGTCGGCTGCGGAGAACGGCGCGAGCGGTACCGTGACTGCCCAGGTACCGGCAGCTGGGCCTGACCGCAGCGGTGACAGGTAGACGATCTGACCGGGCTCGCAGCCGCAATAGCTCGTCCGAAAGTTCGAGCATGACGGGCATGCTAGGCGCTGAGCCAGGCGCTCTGCCCTCATGGCCTGCGTGATATCAGTTCCGGACTGCGCCGGGCGCACTCTTCTGCCGCGATCCGCGCGTTACGGAGCGTCATGTTCGAGCGAATGGAGCCGACGTCCGGACTTGCCGATGAGCGTGCGTTGGGCCGAGGCGAGCGTGGTGCTGCTCCTTTCGGCGAACAGGTTTCTACACGAGGCGCGGCTTGACGGCGATCCACTCCCGCAGTTGGTCCGCGAGGCGCTCATCTTGGACCTCGTCCAGGTGCCATTGAGCAGCATTGATCAAAATCCTCGCCTGGCGGGAGAGGCGCATCTGCATGCGGTCAAGGCCGCGTAGGTCTCGACGGTCGTCGAGCATGGCCACCTGGTTCCGGCCGACTGGGATGGCCTCAAGGCAAGCCCGGACGACGTCGTCAGCGGACGGCAGCAGCTCCGGCAACTCGGCCCCCGTGCGCCGCATGTCGGCTACGAAGTACGCCACCTTCTCGGCGCTCTCGGCTCGGGTGACGACACCCCGGGCCTGTCCCTGGCGCAGCAGCCAGAGTTTCAGCTCCACCCAGTCCGCCCGCCGACGTGGCTGGTGGCGAAGCTGCTGGTCGATGACCAGGAGAACATACAGCCACCAGTTGACCCGTTCGCTCGGTGCCGGCTGGCGGCGGTCCAGCCAGTCCCTGCGCTGGTCGTCGCCGAGTCGGAGCAGATGGGTCAGCCCATCCTTGATTGCCTGACGTTGCGCGCCGAAGCCCGCGGCGCTCACGGTCTCGCACGGGTGGGGCGCGCTGATCGACCAGACATCGCCGGCGTCGATCAGCTCCCCGTACGGGGTGGTGGCGACGGCGAGGGATACCCGCGACTCGGCAAGCCAGTACCGCCGGTAGCCTGCATCAGCCTCTTGAGTGACCTCTTCGAGTTGATAGCCGAGGCGCTCCAACTCGGCGTTTAGCCGCGCGAACCGCAGCCGTCGGCCGAACGGCCCGTACCGATGGACGAGACCCCCGGTGACGTCGATGGACGTCAAACGGTGCGTCTGCACGGTGAAACCGGTCGCATGCCAGGGATCGGATCCGTCTCGCCGCGCCCAGAAGAACTCAACCAGGCCGTAGTCGCGACGCATCGCGACGCGGTCGCGGTCCTCCACGAAGTCACTACCCAGTGCGCGAGCTACGTCGTCCGGCGAGTCGGTCAAGCCCACGCCCAGCACTGCGCCGGTGACGACCACGTCGACGAAGAAGTCCAGATCAGCCACCCGGCAAGCTTGACCATGCGCCGTCGCGACGCAAACACCGATCGCCCCCAGCAACCGATCTCCCAGTCCGCCGCGCACGCGGCATCCGCCCATGTCGCGAATCGCGCGGTCGGCAATCGGCCATGCCGACACCCGACTTTGCCGAACTGCGGATGTCTGTTCGCAGGCCCGGTGAGATCATGGCTTGCGGACGAAGGTGCAAGTGACCTGACACCGTTCGTGCAGCGACGAAGTACGCGATGATCCACGGCGGGCGGAGCGTGATGATTACAGGGCACGACACTGTCTTCGTGACCGGCGCACCCGTCGATGCCGGCATCCGGACGATGCTGGACGTTCTCCATTGCCGATGGCCCAACATGCTTGTTGCGGTGAGCGGGGTTGCCGATGACGTGTTCCTGCCCTGGCAGACGTCGCGTAACGACGTACCCGCTGGCACCGGCGAGGTGCTCGTCGCGCGTGATGCCCAGATGGAGCAGCGTTGGGACGAGGTCGGCTACTCGCTCATGGAGCACGACGAGGGACCATTCGCGTTGCTCTACCAACCATCCGGTCGGACCACGGTTCAGATCCAGGTCGACGAGGACCCATATGGTCCGTCCGGATTTCGATTCGAGCCGCACTCGGCGACGTTGATCACTGCTGGCCTGTCACTCGTGACGGTGGTGACGCCGGACGCCGAAAGCCCGTTCAGCCGCCGGATTCTCGATGCGCTCAGGCAAGCGCTGATCAGCCAGACCCGTCAGACCTGATCTCTCGCACCCGCGAGGCGTAACTAGGCCAGGACATCCGCTCATGGCCGGGAGTCACGCCGTCGGCAACCGGCCATGCCGACACCCGACTTTGCCGAAGCGGATGCGTTACCCAGCCGGTCGCTCCCCGGGGTATGGGAGTTGGATCCCGCGCTCGGCGAGGACGGCTTCGTAGAAGCGAAGTATCTGCGTCATCTCCTCGATCACATAGTCGAGATCGTCCAGCGGCTCACTGCCGCCCTCGGTGTGCCGCAACCGGCTGGCCGCGCCGGCGAGTTGCCGCCGCATCTCGGCGAACGTGTCGCCTTGGACGTGTATCCCTGGGAAGGCGCGGCCCGCCAGGTGGGTTACGGCTGTGTTCCCGCCATGCGCCAGAACCTGGGCATGCTCGTCGTCCACCGAACGATGATCGCATCATGCCACCGACGCGCTGGGATGCCGGCGGCCATACTCTTCTGCCGCGAAGCGCTCGTCACCGAAGGTGACGTCGGCGCCGGTCGCCGGCGTCCGGACGTGCCGATGAGCGGAAACTCGATCATTCCAGCAGCGAAGCGCTTGCCCCTCACGCGGCGTCATGCCGCATAGTCGGTGGCGTGGAGGAACACCTGACCGTGGGGCGTGTGGCGGAGTTGGCCGGCGTAAGCGTCCGCACACTGCATCACTATGACGAGATCGGCCTCCTGGAGCCGTCCACGCGGACCGCGGCTGGGCACCGGGCCTACTCCGCGGACGACGTGGAGCGACTCCGGGAGGTGCTCGCCTACCGGCGGCTCGGCTTCGGATTGCGGGAGATCGCGGATCTGGTTGACGATCCGGCTACCGACGCAGTCGCGCACCTGTGCCGGCTGCGCGGCCTGTTGATGGACCAGCGCGACCGCGCTGCTGCCATGGTGACGGCCATAGACAGGGAACTGGAGGCACGAGCAATGGGAATCAGGACGACGCCAGAGGAGCAACTGAAAGTGTTCGGCGCGCGGTTGTACGATGCCATCGGATCCGCTTACCCAGCGACGCGGCGCACTGAGCCACGGATCGCCGCGCGCATCTGGGATGCGCTGGGGGATGCACAAACGGTACTGAACGTCGGGGCCGGCACCGGCTCCTACGAACCCCCCGACCGCGACGTCACGGCGGTGGAACCTTCGGCGGTCATGCGGGCGCAGCGTCCCCCGGGCGCGGCGCCCTGCGTGGCCGCCGCTGCGGAGAGTCTGCCGTTCGGGGACCAGTCCTTCGACGCCGCGATGGCGGTCAGCACCGTTCATCACTGGCCGGACCCGGTCGCCGGGCTGCGTGAGCTGCGGCGTGTGGCCCGCCGCGTGGTGGTGTTCACGTACGACGCCGATGACACCGGCTGGCGTCAGCGGTTCTGGCTCACCCGCGACTACTTACCTGAGTTCGCAGACCTCCTCGTCGGCTGGCCGTCCCTGGCCGACCTGACCCGCGCGATCGGAGGACGCGCGGAGCCGATGCTCGTCCCGTGGGACTGCGCTGACGGCTTCTTCGAGGCATACTGGCGCCGGCCTGAGGCGTACCTGGACGAACATGTACGCCGCGCGGTTTCGGTATGGACCAGAGTCGGACCGCAGGCCGAGCAACGGGCAGTCAGCACACTCCGCGAAGACCTTTCCTCAGGCCGGTGGGCCGAGCGCAACCGCGACCTCGTCGCCCTCGACACGGCAGAGCTCGGCCTCCGCCTGCTCGTAGCCTGAATTACCGTGCGCGAGAACGCCGCCAGAGAGCTGCACCGCGCAGCCATGGCTGCTGAGCATGTGCGATTGCTTTCCCAGGTCACGACGTAGCGCGCCGAGGCGGTTCGGGCACCGCCACATTCGGAATCATGTTTTCCCAGTTCACGTGCTACAGGTGGACCGGATGTGGCAGAACCCGAACCGCTTTCACGCTGTTCAGGGGCCGGTCGTGACGCTGTCAGCCGTTCGCCGACACACCCCCTGACCCGCTCAGCTCGCGTCACCCCCCGCAGCGCCGCCTGACTGATCCGATCCGCGAACAGCACCGGCGCTGCGGCCCTGGCCATCGCCTGGCCACCCGACCACCACTGTGAATCATCACGGCAAGCGCGGTGACAGCCTGCTGTCGAACCTCGGCCGACATGGGCGCCGTCCTCGGTTCTCGCACCACCACGAAGGACGTACGACGCCTAACCTCCCGACCGCTCAGAGCAACGAGGCCCCCGGCCGTCTGGAGACAAGGCCGTTCAGTCCCCCTCGGAAGCTCCCCAGCTGGCATCCCGTCCTGATCAGGTTGATGGTTGGTCGACTCACTGAGCTGGGACTCGCCTGTGTCGATCTGGACGGCTCGGTCAGCGGACGTCCGGGATGGCTTTGTGGATTCGGTGGATCTTCTGTCGCCTCCTTGGTGCTCGTCGAGTGCGGGACCCTACGTGGGTGGGGGCGGCTCGCCTGGTCGGGCCTGCTGGACGGCGTGGTGCAGCGCGCTGACGAAGGCCGTGGTCGCGGGCGGATCCGGCGGGTCGCCATAGGTGGCCAGGTAGACGTGCCGCCGGAAGTCGCGAAGGACGCTGGCCTCGATTCCGGGCGCGTGGTGGGTGCGCAGTGCCAGCCCCGGCATGGTGGTCACGCCCATGCCCGCGGCGACCAGTGCCTGCTGGACGATGATGTCGTCGCTCGTGTAGGCGATGGGCGGGACGAAGCCCGCCTGGTCGCAGGCCTCGAGGAACTCGCGGCGGCAGTTCTCGCAGCCCGCGATCCAGGCGGAGTCGCGGTTGCCTGCCAGTGTCTGGCCGGGTTCGAGGCTGAGCAGGTACATCGGGTCGTCGAACAGATGCGTGGCGCGGATGTCGTCCGGGGTTGTGTCGTCGTAGCGGAAGACGACCGCGACGTCGACCTGCCCGGCCCGCAGCAGATCGAGTGCCACGCGCGGGTGGGCCTCGATCAGGTGCAGTTCGATGCCGGGGTGCTCGCGGCGCAGGGTGCCCGCGGCGTGCGGCACCAGCGCGGCGAGCGCCGACTGGAAGCCGGCGACCCGGACGCGGCCGGTGCGCAGGCCCACCATCGCGGACAGTTCCGCGGCGGCGGTGTCGACCCGGCCGACGATCTCGGTGGCGCGGCGGGCCAGGTGCTCGCCCTCCGGGGTGAGCCGGATGCCCCGGCCGACCCGCTGGACGAGCCTGGCCCCGGTCTCGGCCTCCAGCCTGGCCAGATGATGGCTGACGGCGGGCTGGGAGTAGTTCAGGTGCTTGGCGGCCTTGGTGACCGAGCCCTGCGCGGCGATCGCCGCGAGAACCCGTAACCGCAGGATATCCAGCATGCATAAAGGATACGCATGAGTTCGCCCAAGTATTGTCATTAGACGAATGGGTCGGCGCGCGGGACGCTGAGGGGGACAAACCCCGCTCTGCGAAGGAGGACGCGGCTATGACTCGCTCACTGGCGACGCTCACCGATCTCGTCGCGGCCGTGCGCCAGGCGATCGACGTGCGGACCGGCTGGACGGACACGTCAGAACTGGTCGCCGATCAGCTCCGCGCGCACCTGCCCGGCCCCGGGATCCTGACGCCCGATCAGCGTCTCGGCCGGCCCGACCGGGTCGTGGGCCACCTGCTGCACGCCGAGCCCGACGGGGCGTTCTCCATACTCGGCCTGGTCTGGCGTCCCGGGCAGACCACCCGGATCCACGACCACATCACCTGGTGCGTCGTGGGCGTGCTGTCGGGCATCGAGCACGAGGAACTGTTCGACGAAGCGCTCAACCCCATTGGCACGCGGGACAACCCTCCCGGCGAGGTCAGCGGCTTCGCGCCGCCCGGCGACATCCACCGCATCCGCAACGTCGGCGACGAGACCGCCATCAGCCTGCACATCTACGGCACCGACATCACCCGCGTCGGGTCCAGCGCCCGCCGCTACTACAACTGAGGAACTCGAACCATGGACCAGCACGCCATCGACGAGGTACTGAACCGCCCACTCAGCCAGGAACTGCTGGCCCGTGACCTGGCCAGGCTGGCCTTCATCGGGCTGGACGGCACCCCGCGGTCGATCCCGATCGGAATTGTCTGGAACGGCACGGAAATCGTCATGTGCACCGCGACGAACGCGCGGAAACTCCCGGCGTTGCGCCGCAATCCCGCGGTCGCGCTGACGATCGACACCGAGTCACACCCGCCGAAGGTCCTGCTCATCCGCGGCCGGGCGGAGCTGGATGTCGTCGACGGCATACCCGAGGAGTACTTCCAGTGGAACGGCACTTACGAGATGACGCCCGAGCAACGGGCCGAGTGGGAGGCCGGCGTGCGGTCGCTCTACGACGGCATGGTCCGGGTCGTGGTGAAGCCGACCTGGGCCAAGCTGATCGACTTCGAGACCACTCTGCCCACCGCCATCGAGGAGCTCATGCAGCAACAGAAGGAACGCCAGCGCGCCTGAACACGCACACGCGCCGCCGAACCCGGCGGCCGACCCGAAAGGAGATCATCATGGACGACACCGACCAGCGGGGCCCCCACCCTGGGCGCGGGACGATCCAGCGGATGGACAACATCGGCATCGTCGTCGACGACCTCGCGGCTGCTAAGGCGTTCTTCGTCGAACTCGGACTGGAGCTGGAAGGCGAGGCGACAGTCGAGGGCACCGCGGTGGATCGCCTCGTTGGGCTCGAGGGAGTCCGATCGGACATCGCGATGATGCGCACCCCAGACGGCCACGGACGGCTCGAGCTGACCAAGTACCACACGCCGTCGAGCCGAGACGCTGACCCGCGCGCTCCGGCGAACACGCTGGGCAGCCATCGCATCATGTTCGCCGTCGAAGACATCGACGACATCCTCGACCGCTTGCGGCCACACGGAGTCGAACTCGTCGGCGAGCTGGTGCGGTACGAGAACAGCTACCGGCTCTGCTACCTCCGCGGCCCCGCAGGCATCATCGTCGCGCTGGCCGAGCAGACCAAGTGACCGGTCGGTGAACGGCCCAGCGCCGGAACGGGGCCATCTCCAGCATCAGGGCGACCCTTCAGCGTTCCTGACACCACCCACTGCGGGCTCACCAACACATTCAAAATGGGTCAGACCGAGAGCATCGTCTCGCAGCGAACATCCGCTTCTGCCGTCGACAGCGCGTCACGCAGCGTCACCGTTGGTCAATCAAGTGATGAGTTGTCTCGCCCGCACCCGTCACACCTACGACGGGACACGACGAGACGGAAGGATGACGTGATGAGTGCGGACACGCGGCTGGAGGAGCTGGGCGTGAGCGGTCTGGGCGTGAGCGGGCTGGGCGGGAGCGGTCTGGGCAAGGTCGACGAGCCGGCGTTCTCGGGGCTGGCGGAGCGGCACCGGCGGGAGCTGCACGTGCACTGCTACCGGATGCTCGGGTCGTTCGAGGACGCCGAGGACACCGTGCAGGAGACGTTCCTCCGTGCCTGGCGGCGGCGGGAGACCTTCGAGGGGCGGTCGACGTTCAGGGCCTGGCTGTACCGGATCGCCACCAACGCCTGCCTGGACCTGCTCGCCAGGCGCCGCCCGGAGCCCGCGACCGGCGGCGAGGTGCTGTGGCTGCAGCCCTACCCGGACCGGCTGCTCGACGAGCTGCCCGCAGGCGACGCGGACGAGCCGGAGACCGTCGCCGTCGCGCGGGAGACGATCGAGCTGGCGTACCTGGTCGCAGTCCAGCACCTCGCGCCGCGCCCGCGGGCCGTGCTGATCCTGCGGGACGTGCTCGGCTGGCCCGCGAAGGACGTCGCGGAGCTCCTCGGGGACTCCGTCAACTCCGTGAACAGCGCGTTGCAGCGGGCCCGCGCCGGCATGCGGGAGCACCTGCCTGCCGAGCGGCAGGACTGGACCGGCGGCGAGGAGGACGCCGGGACGCGCGAGCTGGTGCGCCGCTTCACCGACGCCAGCGTGGCCACGGACATCGACGTGCTCGCTGCCATGCTGCGGGACGACGTCCGCTGCTCGATGCCGCCCACGCCGGGCCTGTACGTCGGCCGCGACGCGGTGGTGAACAGCTGGGTCGAGGACGGCTTCGAGGGCATGAAGGGCCTGCGCGCGGTCCCCACCTCGGTGAACCGGCAGCCGGCCGTCGCCTTCTACCTGTGGCGGGAGCAGGAGGGCGCGTACCTGCCGCTGACGATCGACGTCCTGCGCGTCACCGGCGGGGCGATCACCGAGATCGTCATCTTCCACGACGACCAGTTCCCGCGGCTCGGGCTGCCGGAGCGCCTGCCGGCGGACGGCACGGAGTAGTCCCGGTGTGGACGCTCGCGCTGCGCGGTGGCGCGCGTGTCGCGGTGGTCGCGGCGCAGTGGTGCGACGCGTTCGGCGTCGTCACCCGCGGGCGGGTGCAGCTGGAGCTGCGCGACGGCGAGCCCGGGCCGGTCCTCGGACGCGACGCCGGGTTCTGGCTCCGCGGCACCGGCGTCCGCGCCCTGCGGAACCCCGGCCGTCGTACGGCGAGGGTGCGCATTGTCACCCCCAGGGCCAGGACCGTCACATGCCAGTCAACACACCCCGTACGCCAGTTACCGAATGATGGAGGAACGACATGAACAGCATGAATGACACCGGGGTCGTCGCAGGCCCGGCATCGGGCCAGACCAGCCACACCCACCGACTCCGCGGGCTTGCCGGCACCGGCTTCATTGCCATGCTCGCAGCGATGGTGGCCACCACCCTCGCCGCTGCGCTTGCCCAGGCCGTTGGCGTCGACTTCGAGGTCCCCGATGGTGGCGAGACGATCCCGTTGTCCGGGTTCGCCGTGGTGACCGGCTTCTTCTCGGTCGTGGGCATCGTCATTGCCGTCGCTCTTCTTCGTTGGAGCGCTCGCCCCGCCGAGCGATTCGTGTGGACGGCAGTGTCGCTGACCGCGATCTCGTTGATCCCGCCCCTCCTCTCCGAGGCAAACACCGCCACCACCACCGCCCTCCTCGGGCTACACCTCGTCCCTGCGACGGTGATGATCCCCACCCTGGCGCGGAGCCTCCGCACCCGGACCGATTGACGATCCCGCAACGGGACAACGCGCGGCGCAAGGGCGTGCGCGAGCGCACTAACGTGGCCCCCGGTGCTGCCACCCTCCATTCCTTTTCTTGGTCAATTCGAAAGCTGAGTCGCGTGTGCGAAGAAGCACAGGGCACCTTGCGGGATGAAGACCAAACGCCATCCGCTTCGGTCGGGGCGCACCGGGTACCCCAGTCGCGTTCACCCTGGCCGACCCCGCCGTCGCGCGCCTCCCACGTGGATTCGGCTCCTGCGCGGCGGCTTGAGCCGGGATCTGACCCTCTCTCGGGTCGACGTCAGGCTCAAGCCGCGCCAGGACGCGCTCGCAGCCGAGCCCTGACACCTACGCCTGCGGGAGGCGGCCACGCCGTAGCCGGCGGGGCAGGGAGCGCTGTTTGTGACGGGGGAGGTTGAAAAGGCTCAACGCAGCACAGCACTCGGTCTTGCCGAGAAGCGGACGCCTGTTCCGCCGGAGACGCCGATACGGCGACGCCTCATCCCGAGAGGCACCGCCAGAAGCGTCACCGCAGCTGCCAGACGCGAAAGAGGCGAGTTGTGACCATCCAACATCAACCCGAGTTCGGCCGGCCGGGAGAGATCGACCCCCGGCGGTAAGGACGGCGGGCAGCGGATGACCGGCGACCATGGTCAATGTGCAGACCTGCCCGCCGAGGCCGAAGCCGACATGCACGCGCGACGCGTGGCCCGGATCGTCGACGCATACCACGACTCGCTGAGGACCGGTCACGCTGCGAAGTGCGCGGGGCTGACCCAGAAGCGCGGTTCGTTCTCCCTCCGCCGGGGGACGGTGCTAGCTCCCGTGGTGGATTCCGGGTCAGGTCTGGTCTACGAGCATGGCTTCAGGCCCAGAACGAGGGAGAGCCATGCAAAAGTCAACGACAAGTCGGGACTCGACGGCCGCGCCGCGCTGGGCGGTGTGGGCGGCCTATGCGGTGCCGCTCTGCGTGTTGCCATCGACGATCTGGCGCGCTACCGCTGCAATTGACGGCACGGTCAGCATGGCGAACGGGGGCTGGTACCTCCTCCTGCTCTCCGGCCTGTCCATGGGGCTCGCGCTGCTCACCCTCGGCCTCGTCCACCACTGGGGTGAGCGAATCCCCGGCTGGGTGCCCGGCGTCGGTGGTCGGACCATTCCAGCCCGGGCGGCCGCGGTCCCCGCGCTGGTCGGGGCTTCGCTGGTCATCGGACTCTGCCTGTACGCCGTGCTCAACATGACTTTTCACTTTGTCGATCGGGGACCGGTGTTGGTCGGGCAGCACGATGTCGAGCGGACCCCGCCCGGGCCGGGGATCGTGTCACTCTACGTCCCGCTGCTGGCGTGGGGGCCGCTCGTTCTCGCGGTCGCGGCCAACTACTGGCGCCGGCGCACGCTGGCCCGATGATCGCCCGTCGCGCTCTCACACTGTTGCTCAGCAATGCTTATCGCAATCACTGAAGTCTGCGGATCCGCAGCGTCGACCATCCGGGGGGTGCGGTGAAGGCGGGGCGAATCGCTGGTTATGCGGCGTTCGGTGCGGCGTTGACCTACACGTTGCTGAAGGTTGCCTGGATCGCCGGAAGTTCGGTCGGCATCAGCGAGATGCGCGGACTCTCCCGTGCTGACTGGATGGCCGGCAACATCAGTACCGCCGGCCTCGGCATCGTGGGGGCGATCGTGGCGCTGGCCACGGCACGTTCCTGGGGAATGCGCATCCCACTTTGGCTGATCGCTGTGCCGATGTGGGTCAGCGCCGGGCTGCTCGCTCCGTTCATCGTCCTCATGCCGGCGGCCGCGGTATTCGTGGCTGCCGGTTGGTGGGCACCCCCGGCCACGGCTGCAGATGGCACTGAACCGACACTCGAGCCGTGGACCTTCGTCATCGTCTACGGCAGCTTCATCGTGCTGGGCGCCGGACTCGCGGTCGCCCTCCCGGTCTACGCGTGGGCCCGGTTCCGCACTGCTCTGCTGGGCACCGTGGGGCAGGTGCCGGCGGGTTCAACGCACCTGGCGCAGGTTCCGTTGGCGTGGGCAGCCGCAGTATTGGCCACCGGCCTGGCCGGCCTGCGGCTGTCCTGGGCGTTCGGCGCTACCGTCGGGCTGCACCCCGGGCCGCGGGACGTCTGGCTGCGGCTCGGCGACGTTGTGGCGGCGATGCAGATCTTGTGCGCTGTCCTGGGCGTACTGGTGCTCGTCCACAGATGGGGCAAGGAGCGGCGGTTCACGCTGCCCCTGATCGCGACGTGGCTCGGTGCCGGCGGCATGGTCGGCACCGGTTTCCTCAGCATGCCCACCATCCTGTCCGGCGATCAGTGGGCGCCCACCGGCCAAACCTTCGCCGCCCACGCAACCGGCACGTTCCTCACCTGCGTAGCCGGGGGGCTGATCAGCCTCGTGGCGCTATTCCTGCTGGTCGAGCGTAGAGCCGCGGCAGCTGAGAACACGGCCGCACGGGCGCCGGCGGCAGCCGGGTAGCCGGACCGTTGCCACACCATCGGCGGCGCCAGCCATCCGCTGCTGCCGCCATGTCGGCCGGCAGCCCTGAGGCGCCGGATGGCCGGGGGTCTCGAACCCTCAACCTCCGTCGAACGCCGGTGCTCTGCCTGTTGAGTGACGGCCACCGACCTCGTGTCGGACGACGTCCGAGATCTCTGGGCGACGGCATCCGGATCTGCCGCCGATCGTGAGCGTCGGCCGCCTCACCCCTGGATCAATCAGACATATTGGGACCTTGCCGGGACCGTGACACGGCTGGGTGGTCCCCGTCCGCGTCGGTGTCTGGCATGGAGGCCAGACTTTGGGGCATGGAGTTCTTCTGCTACCACCGCGACCGGCCCAGCTCTGTGGCGCTGCGTGACGAGCGGCTGGAAGAGCATTGGTCCTACATGGACCGCTACTCGAGAGAAATGATCGCCCGCGGCCGGACCGTTGACGGCGACAGGCCCGCCAGCTTCCCCGGGGCCAAGATCGAACGTCCGGATCTGCCGCAGACCGAGCGGTTGAGGTCGCGGCTGGATCGCCGGGCGTCGCCGGCTCGTACGGCGTCTGGCGGCCACCGTGGATGGCGCTGGCGATTGGCAGAGGCCCGTGGTCGTGGACGACGCTCGCCGCAACCGGCACGTGCACGAGGAGTCCGACATGCCGGCCCGACGTCGAGACCGTCCTGAGCATCGAGGTCCTGCCCCCGACGGTCCGCCGAGCGACCGGCGCGCCGGCAGCCCGACGAGTCGGGCGGTCCAACAGGCAGAGGCTGCGGCCACGGCGCAGCGATAGCCTGCCGTCATGGCGAGTGCCGAGCTGGATGAGTTGATCGTCGCGGACGCCGACGCGCTGCGCGCGTGGTTGTTGGCCAACCACGCCACGTCGCCCGGCGTCTGGCTCGCCCTGACCAAGAAGGGCGGCACAGTCACGACGGTGACCTGGCAGCAGGCGGTCGACGAGGCCCTGTGTTTCGGCTGGATCGACGGGCAGGCCCGTAAACGGGATCAGGAGACCTCCTGGATCCGGTTCACCCCTCGCAGGCCCCGCAGTTCCTGGTCACAACGCAACGTCGCCCACGTGGCCCGGCTGCAGGCGCAGGGGCGAATGCTGCCCCCAGGCCGCGTCGCGGTGGAAGCCGCGAAGGCGGACGGGCGGTGGGCGGCCGCCTACGCCCCGCCGTCGGAAGCCGAGGTGCCGGCCGACCTCCTCGCCGCCATCGCCGCCGACCCCGCCGCCCAGGCCATGTTCGACGTACTCACCAAGACCAACCGGTTCGCTCTCATCCACCGCGTCAATGCCGTCAAACGGGCGCAGACCCGCGAGCGGAAGATCAGCGAGTTCGTTGCCATGCTGGCCCGTCACGAGACGATTTACCCGCAGAAGGCCAAGCCTTCGAACTCGCCGTAATCGGCGTCTTCATGATCATGTGCACTCATCTGCCGCGATCCGCGCTCCAACGAAGGTCACGACGAGTTGGATCGCCCAGCTCCCGGATCTGCCGAATTGAGGATGTTCAGCCGTGGGACGTGAGTCGGTCGGTGGTCTCATAGCAGGGTGCAGATGCGCGATGATGAGGTCATGAACTCGGCGGACCGTCGCACGCCTGAGGCGTCTGAACCGGTGACGCTGCGTGTGATCACGGAGAGCAATCGTATGTCTATCGAGGGCTTGCGAGTAGCGGCGGGGCAAGAGGCCTTCGTTGACGGCGTCGGGCAATCGCTTGTCGAAGCAGCAGCCACTCCGCACGCCAGGCCGTGGTACCGGGCCGTCTACTCGGGAAAGGCCCCGGTGGGCTTCGTGATGCTCGGCGATGACGTTCCCCCTGGTAGTCCCCACATACCTTGGCGCTTCTACCTCTGGCGGCTGCTGATCGACGCGCGTTTCCAAGGCCGCGGCTACGGTCGCGCGGCCCTGGACTGTGTGGTCACGTATGTGAAGACCCGTCCGGGCGCGGATGTGTTGATGACGAGCGTGGTTCCGGGAGAGGGCTCGCCGATGGGCTTCTACCAGCGGTACGGGTTCCAACCCACAGGACAGATGTTCAACCACGAGCAGGTCCTAAAGCTACGGCTGGAGGAAATCCCGGCGGCGAATTGATTGCCGTGCAGCGGTCAGTCAGGGGTCGCGGTGCAGATCATCGGGGTCACCGGCCTGGGTGTGCGCAGTGCGATCATCCGCTTGGAGTGCCGGGAGACCCTCTTCGGTTCATCCTCATTCCGATGATCCACCTCGGTCGGCCCGAGTTCTATGACGCGGCCAGGGAGCGGGTTAGTCGTTGTGCGCTGGTCGTCGCGGAGAGGCGAGCCCACACGAGGCCGAGGGTGTCGCTGCCCGGGCTGGCGTATCGGCGCCTGCGCCGACGCCGGCGCTCCACGTCGGTCGTGCAGCGGTTGTGAAGAAGCGCTGGGCGTGCCTGTTGTGCGTCCGGACCTGAGTCTGGATGAAATTCGCCAGCGGCGTCGCCGGCTGCCGGCCGCCGTGCCAACGTACTTGCTCGCGCGCGTGACGACTTGGGTGGTGGTGCCCCGGGTGGCGCTCTACGTGCTGCTCTTCGGTGCTCAGCGTTTCCTCGCCGACGAGCTAGCCCTTGACGACGACACGCCGTACATCGAGCCCTCGTTGCTCGCCCGGTCGCTGGACACCGCGGTCGCGACCGGGGAGACGGGCACCCGGTGGGATGGCATCGATCGAATCACCGTCGATAATCGCGACGCATCTTAGGACGCGTCTCATTTGGTGAGGCGGCGGTAGCAGATCAGGGTGCTGGCGATCGTGGCAAAGGCTTCGAAGTGATCGCCCTTGCGGTCATAGCGGCGAACGAGGCGCCGGTAGCGCATCAGCCAGGACATGCAGGCTTCAACGACCCAGCGGTGCCGGCCCAGACGCGTGGAGGACTCGATGCCCTTACGGGCGATGCGTACCTTGATCCCCCGTCGCCGGACCTCGCGGCGCAGCTCGCGGGCGTCGTACGCCTTGTCGGCGTGCAACTTGTCTGGCCGCCACCGGCGGCGCCCGTTGGGTGTGCGGATCGCCGGGACGCTGTCGAGCATGGGCAGCAGCAGTTGGCTGTCGTGGACGTTCGCGGCGGTGACCAGCACAGCCAGGGGCAGCCCCTTCCGGTCGCAGATGACGTGGAGTTTGCTGCCTGGTTTGCCGCGGTCGACCGGGTTTGGGCCAGTCAGATCGCCCCTTTTTCCGCCCGCACACTGATCGAGTCGACCACCGCCCTCGACCAGTCGATCCGCCGGTCGGCGCCGAGCCGGTCCAGGGTCGCCTCGTGCAGCCGGAGCCAGAACCCGGCCGCGGTCCACTCGGTGAACCTGCGGTGCGCGGTGGCCCTGGTGACACCGAACGACGCCTCAGGCAGCTTCCACCAGGAACAACCCGCCTGGGTCACGTACACGATCGCGGCCAGCACCGCCCGGTCATCCACCCGCCGGCGACCACCACCCTGCCGACGAACCGGCGCGGGCGGGATCAACGGCGCCGCTATCTCCCAGAGATCATCCGGCGCCCAGGTGCGGATCATGGCCTCGTCCACGGGAGCAAATCATGCCCCCAGGCCAACGACCATCCAAATGAGACGCGCCCTTACTCGACGCCCTGGCGGAGCCCCTTGGGGCCGCCGCCAATTAGCCGGAATCGCCATCTCCCACGCGGCCCGCGCCCGCGGGCGCCCACCCGAACAGTCATCGCCACCGCCCTAGTTGGCCAGCTACAGGCACCTGACCGACGGCTGTCGTACCCCTCCTTGCGGTCCTCCTTGAGGTTGGCACTGTCTGAATCGTGACCGATACGGAACCGCAGGTCCTACGTGCAGTGACAATTGCCGGGCGCAATGGGCGCGCCACAGGGGGACAAGCATGTCCAACAGGGGGTCAAGCATGGTACGAAGACGTTCACACGCGGCCGTCGTGGCCGTCGCGGCCATGGCGTTGGTGTTGCCTTCGGCGACGCCCGCGGCGGCCGCAACCGCATCCGCCCCGATCGTCGACGGTCTGGCCGGACCGCTCCAGCTGGCGGTGGGTAGTGACGGGACGGTCTACGTCTCCCAGTCCTTCGCGGGGAAGCTGACGGCGGTGGGAAAGAAGGGTACGACCGACCTCGTGTCGACGCCCGGCGCGGAGATCGCGGGTGTTGCCGCGGACGGCCCGGGAACGGTGACCTTCACCACCAGTGGTGAGAGTGAGGACGGACTCTTCGCCGAGGTGAGGCGCGTTCTGGCCAGCGGGAAGGTACGGTCTCTCGGCGATGTCGGCGAGTATGAGGCAACCGTCAACCCGGACCAGGTCAACGGCTATGGCTTCCAGGGGCTCGCACCGGGGTGCGCGGAGCAGGTGCCGGTGGAAATCGGCGGCGATCCCTACCCCGGGATTGTCGAGTCCCACCCGTACTCCGTCGCGATCCTGCCGGACGGGTCGCGCATCGTCGGCGATGCGGCAGGTAACGATATCGTCCGCGTCGCACCCAACGGCAGAATCAGCACGGTCGCGGTGCTGCCGCCCCAGCCGTTCGTAGTCACCGCAGAGGTTGCTGCCGGCATCGGGCTGCCCGAATGCACCGTCGGCAAGACCTACAACTTCGAGCCGGTACCCACGGATGTCGAGCTCGGTCCGGACGGTCTGCTCTACGTGTCGAGCCTGCCCGGCGGCCCGGAGGATCCGAGCCTCGGCGCCCGAGGCTCGGTCTACTCGGTCAACCTCGCCACCGGTCACGTCGCGGAGGTCGCCGGGGGCTTCCTCACCGCGACGAACCTCGCCGTCGCTCCCGACGGCACCATCTACGTGGCGGAGATGTTCGGCAATCGGATCTCCACCGTCTCTGCTGGCGGTGCTAAGCCGTTTGCAGAAGTGCCGACCCCGGCCGCACTCGAGTGGGCCAACGGGAGGCTGTACGCAACCGTCGATGCCTTCGGTAACGGGTCGGTGGTGACCTTCACGCCCTGAGGTCGTCGCCCAAGCACCCGACGCCTTGCTGCTGACTGGATCGTGGCGGCAGCGGCGCGTGAGCAGACCCCGCTGCACACCGTGCGGCGGGGTCTCGCATGTGGACTCACGCCCTGCCAACAAACGGTGCCGGCCGTTTATTCCGAGAAGATTTCGCCGAGGATGCGCAGCGCGTTGGCGGCCGGCTCGTCGGCATCGCCCACGGTGTAGGAGCAGGTGACGAGCGTCTTCCAGAGGGCCCAGCCGCGCCCGCGCGCCCATGTCGCCTCATCGATGGACAGTCGCTCCCGGAACGCCTGCCGGCCGTCAGCGGTCAGCAATGTCCACGCGATTGCCAGATCACAGGCCGGATCACCCACGCCGCATGTCCCGAAGTCGATGACGGCTGCCAACTCCCCGTCGATGAGCAGGAGATTTCCCTGGGCGACGTCACCGTGGAACCAGCTCTTCACACCGTCCCAGCGTGCGTCCAGTGCGCTCTGCCAGATCTCCCGAGCCAGGTCGATGTCGACGTGGCCGTCGAGTGCCGTGAGCGCGCGCTGCGCTTCTCCATCGTAGGTGCGCAGCGTGCCGCCCCGGTACCAGTTGTGCTGTCCGGGGCGGGGACCGTCAGTGGTATCGACGCTCTGCAAGGCCGCCAGGAACCCGGCCAGGTCGAGCGCGAACCGGACGGGGTCGGCGATACGGTCCGCGCTCGCACACTCGCCGTCGAGCCATTGGTAGACCGACCACGAGTAGGGATAGCCCGCGCCGGGTTCGCCTTTTGCCAGTGGGGCGGGGATGGGCAGCGGGAGTCGGGGGGCAAGCGCCGGAAGCCACCCGTGTTCCTTGTCGACCGCCAAGGCGTACTCGGATGCGCTGGGCAAACGCACCGACATCCGGTTGCCGAGGTGGAAGGTCCAGTTGTCCCAGCCACCGTTGGCTACGGGCTGAACCGGGAGGCCGGCCCACTGAGGGAACTGGTCGGCGACAAGCCGACGCACCTGTTCCGCGTCGACGGCAATGCGCTGGGGCACGGGACCGAGATGCGGTGTGTTGTTCACTTGACGTCCTTGTCTGACAAGGGAACTTGAAGTGTGGGGACCTGAACGACAGCTCGCCGCTTGAGCACACCCCATAGCAACTCCAGCCGTGATGTTCACCTTGGCAAGCTGCGGGTTGAGGTGGTGCAGTAACGAAGGCAGCCACCGTCAATCATGGACGGTTGTGTGGACTGACCATGACGCAGCGGTGGCTGCGGGATACAGGGTAGACGCCCAGCGGTGGCGGGTGTTGTTCGATGACCTGATGTTGACTGTCGGACGGCGTTTTCGCAGGCCGGAGCCCCGCCACCGGGTGCGTGACTTCGTTCGGGGTTACTGGCGCCTCTGCCGAGGAAGAATTGCTGGACCATGTCAACGCCGCTCGAATCCTGACCATCGGGTTCCGGCTGAACTTTGACTACCTCTGGTCTTGTTGATCTTTAGTCGTTGGCCTTGGTGGCTGCGGGAACGCGGCCGAGGTCGCGGTCTTTGAGCCGGTAGCTGTCGCCCTTCATCGAGATGACTTCGGCGTGGTGGACGAGCCGGTCGATCATGGCTGCGGCGAGCCACCCCACCGACAGTGCGCTGCCCGCGGTAGTGAAGACCAGGATCGCGGAGGCGACGAGCTGGATGCCGTTGCCCAGGCTCGTGACAAAGGTAGCCGGCAGGAGCAGTCGCTCGGCTCGACCCCCCGTCGGTGGCGTAGCCAACGGTTCGACTAGCGGCACGCGAGAATCGATCGATGCGGTCCGGGCCGCAAGCATCTGCGTGGGCGGGGTGGTGGCGGTGGTCATGTGCACAGCCTCCGGGAACTTCCCTGACAGGCTGCGTCAGTGAAGTTGGGTGGCCTCGACCACACCAGGTGAGTTCGCCGCGACCACGCCTACCAGCCCCATCCCCACCAGGCTGACCAATCCCGCTGCCGCCATCCCGATAGCGAGCCCACGTCGCGGAGGGCGTCCCCACCTGACGCGGTGAAGCGTTCGACCATGCCGCGTTCCGTGCGCACAATGTCGCGGTGCGCGCGTTCGGTCGCGCACTCAACTGCCGCCGACCGGGCGTCACGGTGCGACGGACGCGCGGCGGTGCTCGGCGCGCGGTCGTGCGAATTGAGTGCACTCCAGTGGCGAGTCCAGCAGGTTCGGCCCGCGGACAGTGGGCCTGAGCCGGGAGTGTGCCTCTCGTGCCAGGTTGCGGCTGCTGATGCTGCGGCGGCCGTCACAATGACCCAGCTCCTCGACGCGGGGATGCCTGGCGTGGTAGGTGCGGCCGAACGGGTGTGGCGATAGAACTGGACGGTGACTCTCACCTTCTGCTCGGACTTGGCGGCCGCCGACTGGATCGTCCACACCACCCTGCCGTGGCAGCAGCTGGTGCGCTTCGGCCCTGCCGGCTTGGACGCCTACGCGCGGCTTCTTCTCTTGCCTGATCCGGTACGCCCGGGCCAAAGCGAGAACGACGTGGAGGCCGAGGACTGGCGCACAGATCAGCTGCCGAGGCTGTTCGAGCTACTGGCGGCCTGCACCACCACCCCGGACGAGTGCTACTTCTGTGTCTGGGAAGGCTTCGCCAACGCCGGGCCTGTCACCGACGACGATGCCGCGTACGCGGGCGTCGACAACTTGGAGGACCAGATCGGGCGGGCAGCCGCCCGGCCGGGACTGGCACCGACGTCCGGTGCCTCGCCCTCGGTCCTGCAGGCGCCGAAGGTGGAGGTGCCCCACCGCGCGTATTGGCTGTTCCGTGGGCCTCTGGCCGAGATCGGCACGTGGGACACCGCCGAGGCGTGGCCGGGGCAGTGCCGGCTCGATGCGGTGGAACCGGCGTTCGTCTGGCCTGCCGATCACGCCTGGTGCGTTGCCCTGGACGTCGATCCGCACTGGGCCGGGATCGGTGGCGGTGCGCTGCTGGTCAACCAGCTCATCGCTGACCCGCTCCTCGACGTGGTCTCTGCCGATCCCACCATGGAGCAGCCGTTGTATTGGTGAAAAGAAGCGGTTCCAGTCGCCGTTGCACCCTGGATGCCCCGAAGAAAGGCATGCCGCAGCGAGGTCTGCATGCGCGGATCTGCCGCTGTCCGGGCGCCCATGATGCTGGCCATGGTGCATGGTCATGTCGATGACAGCGTGTCGTAGCTCGCGGACGTTGGCGCCGTGGCGACTTTTGGACCTTGGGATGCGATGCCGACGATCCCCAGCGGATCGCTGCTTTCTGGGCGCTGGCCCTCGGCTATGTCAAGGAATCCGGTTTCGACGAGCCCGACAACGCGTCCATCGTCGACCTGGATGGCCGGGGCCCTGCCATTGGTTTCCTCAAGGTGCCCCAGGGGAACCCTGACGAACCAAGAACCGGTCATCACCTGGACCTTGTGCCTACTTTTGGGTGCTTCAGCGCGTTGTGACGCCTGGTGGCCGGCAGCCTGCTGCGGCTGCCGGCCACCAGGCGTTTGTCTGTGCTATTTCGCCGTTGCCGCCGTAGGGAAGGCGCGCAGCCGGCTCACGGGTGATGCGACGAGCACGATCACCACGGCGGCCGAGGCGATGGCCGCGACGGCCAGCGCTGCTTTGGCGCCGATCGCTCCGGTGAGTAGACCTGCGGTGAGTCCGCCGAGCGCGCCGCCGCCGAAGAGCAGGGTGCGGAAGACGGCGGTCATCCGGCCCATCATCGATTGCGGGGTGACCGCCTGGCGGAGGCTGACGATGATGACGCCGGCTACGCCGAGCCCGAGGTACGTGGTGAAGAACGACAGGGCGCACAGCCCGACAACCAGCGGTCGTGGACCGGCTGCCACGACGATCAGCGTCGGGCCGAGCAGCAGGGCTGACTGGGCGACGAGGTAGACCCGCCCGATGGGGAACCGTTGGATCACCTTATGCGAGATGACCGCGCCGAAGAGCCCACCGACCGATGCCGTTGCGAAGACGCCACCAAGGATGGTCGAGCTCAGGTGCAGATCACGGGTGCCGTAGAGGAGGAACATCGTCCACACGGTGATCATCGAGAAGTTGCAGCAGAAGCCGATTCCCGCAAGCCAGCGCAGGATGGGGCTGTCGATCACCCACCGTAGGCCGTCGCGCAACTCGATCCTCAGGTGGCGGCGTTCGGCGGCCGGCGGTTGGGGTTCTCGGGTGCGTATCAGCAGAAGCGACACCAGCGAGACCAGATACGAGGCAGCGTTCACGACAAGGGCGACCGGCGCGGTCACCGCGCTGATCAGGGCCCCGGCGAGGCCTGGTCCGGCGATGTCGGCGGCCGACGAGCTGATGCCCATCTTGGCGCTGGCCTCGACGTAGTGCCTGGGGTCACGAACAAGCGTGGGCACATACGACATCCAGCTCACGTCGAACAGCACCGAGGCGACACCGACAGCGCACGCGATGATCATCAGCGGAGTCATGCTCAGCGCGCCTGTCCAGTACAGCGCGGGCACCAGGGCCAGCAGCAGCATCCGGGCCAGGTTGGCGGCGAGCATGATCGGTCTGCGCCGGGCGCGGTCGACCCATACCCCGAACAGCACGGCGAGCCCGAGGTACGGGACGAGCTGCAGGAAGCGCAGGAGGCCGACCTGTTCGTCGGTGGCGCCGAAGGCGTTGATCGCGGTCAGTGGTATGGCGAGGGTGGTGACCTGCGTGCCGAGCAGGGAGACGGTCTCGCCGAGCCAGAACTTGAGGAAGTCCCGGTTGTGCCGCAGGCTTGCCGGTGGGCCGACCGTCGATGCCTGGTCTGTCATGTCCAGGGTCTGCACGACCTTGCTACCTTTCGTTGGTGCGCCGGCTGGCGGTGAGGTGGGCGACGGCGTCGGCGACGGCATCGACCTCGTCCTCGGTGTTGTAGTAGTGCGGCGAGAGCCGCAGCGCCCAGGCGACGTCCTTGTCGGCGAAGTCGTACTGGGCGAAGTGCTGGTAACTGAGTGCCGAGTTGATCCGGTGTGAATCCAGGGCCTGCTTGAACGGCACCGGTTCCCAGCTGGCGACGTCGAAGGTGACCAGCGCGGCGGGGTTCGGGCCGCGGTCGAGCACGCGTACGCCGGGAATCTGCGTGAGCTTGTCGCGTAGCCGGGCGGCCAGGGCGGGAGTCCGCCGGGAGATCGGCCCGATGCCCACGCGTAGTGCGTAGCGGGTGGCGGCGGCGCTGCCGATGACGGCTGCGTAGGGGAATTCCCAGTCCTCGAACCGCGCCGCGGTGTCGACCGGGCGATAGGTGTCGGGACCGGTCCAGCGCGCGCCGTACATGTCGATGAACAACGGCTCGAAGCCGTCGCGCAGGATCCGGTCGGCGACGTAGAGGAAGCCGGTGCCGCGTGGTCCACGCAGGAACTTGCGGCAGGTGGCGGTCAGGAAGTCGCAGCCGATCTCGTCGACGTCGATCGGGTACTGGCCGACCGACTGGCAGGCATCGACCAGATACACCAGGTCCAGGTCCCGGCAGTGACGGCCGATCTCCGCGATGGGCTGGACCAGCCCGGAGTTGGTGGGGATGTGGGTTACCGCGACCAAGCGCGGACGCCGTGTTCGCATGAGCTGCGCCATCGCGTCGACGTCAACGCCGCTGCCGTCATGGTGGTCGGGTGCGTGCACGATCTCGATGCCGAACCGCTTGCGTAGCGACAGGAAGGCGATCTGGTTGGAGATGAAGTCGTTGCGGGTGGTGAGGATGACGTCACCGGGCTGGAACGGGATGGACGACAGCGCCCGGGTGTAGGCATCGGTGGCGCTGGCCGCGAAGGCGATCTCGCTTGGCTGGCTACCGATCAGCTCCGCGGTGGCGGCGTAGAAATCGCTGACCTCGGCGGCGCGGACGTCGGCGGCCTCGTAGCCGCCGATGCGCGCCTCCAGGTCGAGGTGCTCGACCATCGCCTGGTGTACCGGCCGGGCGAGCAGGCCGCAGCCGGCGTTGTTGAAATGGATTACCGACTCGGAGCCGGGGGTGTCGGCCCGTAGGGCGGTGAGGTCGAGGAGCGTTTCTCCAGAAGCGGTGATAGCGCTATCATGTTCTCTCATGGTCGAGAGTAGCACTATTGACGTCCTGGTCTCCACGATGCGGGCGGAGATCGCCCGCCTGGCACCCGGTGACCGGCTGCCCAGCAATCGTGACCTGGTGCGTAGTCACAGCGTGAGCCCAGTGACGGTGGCGCGGGCAGTTGCGGCGCTGGCCGCCGAAGGCACAGTGGTGACCAGGCCCGGAAGCGGGACCTTCGTGGCGGCCCGCCGGTCGCGCCCGCCCCATGGCGCGGTTGATACGTCGTGGCAGACGGTCGCGCTCGGCGACCGCAGCGTCGACGCCCGCACCGTCACCGACCTGCTCAGCCCGCCAGCGGCGAACACGATCACCCTGGCGGGCGGCTACCTGCACCGCTCCCTGCAGCCGACCAAAGCCCTGGGCGGGGCGCTGAGCCGGGCAGCCCGGCGACCCGACGCCTGGGACCGTGCACCAACCGCCGGATTGGAAACACTGCGTTCGCTGTTCGCCCGGCTCGTCGACGCCGACGTCGACGCCGACGACGTGCTGATCACCAGCGGCGGACAAGACGCCCTTTCCATGGCGTTTCGATCCATCGCCGCGCCCGGCAGCCCGATCCTGGTCGAGTCGCCCACCTACCAAGGCGCCCTGGCCGCCGCGCGTGCCGCCGGACTACGCCCCATTCCCGTCCCGATCGACGCCGATGGCATCCGCCCCGACCTGCTCGCAGACGCGTTCGCGACGACCGGCGCCCGGCTGCTCTACTGCCAACCGACCTTCCACAACCCAACCGGCGCGGTTCTGCCACCCGAGCGCCGCCGCCAGGTCCTCGACATCGCCCGCGCCGTCGGGGCGTTCATTCTCGAAGACGACTTCGCGCGACTGCTCGGCCACGGCGGACCGATGCCCCGCCCCCTGCTAGCCGACGACAACGACGGCACAGTGGTCTACCTGACCTCCCTGACCAAGCCCGCGTCACCGAGCCTGCGCATCGGCGCACTGATAGCCCGCGGCCCCGTGGCCCACCGGCTGCGCGCGACCAGGCTCGTCGACGACTTCTTCCTCGCCCGACCGCTGCAGGAAGCCGCCGTCGAACTGATCAGCACACCGTCATGGGATCGGCACCTGCGCGGGCTGGCCACCGCGCTGCGCGAACGCTGCGCGGCCCTCGCCACCGCACTCGCCACGGAGATTCCGGAATGGACGCTCTCCAGCGTCCCCCAGGGCGGCCTGCATCTGTGGGTACGCGTACCGGGACCCCTCCAGTCGGCTACCGCGATCGCCGATGCTGCCCACGCCCGAGACGTCGCGGTCAGCGTCGGCAGCGGCTACTTTGCCGCCGAACCCACAGGGGCGTATCTACGTCTCGGCTTCGCGGCTACGGCCGACCTGGCGCAGCTATCCGAAGGCGTGCACCGACTGAGCAAGGCGACAAGACACATGCATAGTGCCGATTCGTAAAGTGCCCGTCGCTCGCCAGCACATCATGCTCCAACCCTGGGCCGGTGCCCTCTCCCGCAACCGGCCGGAAATCTGCTCCCACCAATCTGGGACGCTCAGTGGTGGCCCAACGTAACGATCCGCCTGTTCGGCTCCGCTTGGCGGGGCCAGGCGGTCGTTGCTAGGCACCCGGGCGTAGAGTTCCGGCGGTCGATCGGTTCTTGGTTCGCCGGACTTGCTCCGGCCACCCGCACAAATATGTCCGATTGTTCCTGTATGAGGCCGAGGGCAAGTCCGCCAAGAACCGTATGCATATCGATATCCGGGTGCCGGTCCAGGCCCCTGGGACATGGCCGAGCGCGCCCGACTGATCCGGCAGAAGGTGCCCGAGCTGGTTGCCGCCGACGCGACGGTGGTCCGCGAGGAGTGGTACGGCGACGTCCTCGGGCACGTCGTCATGCATGACCCCGAGGGCAACGAGTTCTGCGTCGCTTGATGCCATGATCAGTGCCGCATTCCGGCATCCGGATCTGCCGCAATCAGGGCGCCGGCTCACCGGTCGCTGAACGACCGGATCTGCCGAGATGAGGGCGTCCGATCATAGCCGATGTGAGGGCGTGGCTGGGTCTTCAGCAGGGCTTCGTTGCGTCCTGGTATGCCTGGTTCGCGTGGGACCGCCCCCACAAGTTCGGGGTCAGCGAGCGGGCCGCGGTCGTGGCGCTCGCCGGCTACAGCGCCCACGCGTTGCAAATGCTGTTGGACCTGCGCGACCGCGTCACCGTCGCCGAGACGCTCCAGCGGGGCGATGCTCACCACGCTGCCGGGCGCGTGCCGGGCGTGGAGCTGGCCACCCAGTACCGGCCAGCGCACGCCGGAAAGGTCGGCGACGCCCACAACAACCGCATGGGCGCCGGTAGCTGCGCTCAGGCGAGGCGGGCGGCGCGCAGCGTGAGGTAGTCGCGTTCGGGACGGCTCGCAGTCATCCGCGCCGCGCGCAGGTAGCTCTCGCGGGCCGCGGCCACGTCGCCGGCTTGGTCGAGCAGGTGGGCGCGGACCGCTTCGAGGCGGTGGGTGTGTGCCATCCGGTCGTCGCCGTCAAGCGTGCCGAGGAGTGCCAGCCCGGCGCGGGGGCCGCGCACCATCGCGAGGGCGACGGCACGGCTCAGCGTGACGAGCGGGCCGGGCGCGACGTGGTTGAGGACGTCGTAGAGGGCGAGGATCTGCGGCCAGTCGGTGTCGTCGGCGGTCGCGGCCTCGTCGTGCAGCGCGGCGACGGCGGCCTGGATCTGGTACGGCCCGACCGGCCCCGTCCCCAATGTCCGGGTCACCAGCGCGATGCCCTCGGCGATCGCGGACGCGTCCCAGAGTTCGCGCCGCTGCTCGGCGAGGGGCACGATCGCGCCGGCGGCGTCGGTGCGGGTGGCCCGGCGGGCGTCGGTGAGCAACATCAGCGCGAGGAGCCCGGCGACCTCGCCCTCGACGGGCAGAAGCCGGTGCAGCAGCCGGGTCAGCCGGATCGCCTCGGCGGTGAGGTCGGTGCGATGCAGGACGGGTCCGGCGCTGGTGGTGTAGCCCTCGTTGAAGACCAGGTACAGCACGTGGAGGACGACGTCGAGCCGCGCCCGCCGCTGTTCGGCAGCGGGCAGCTCGAACCGGGCCCCGGACGCGCGGATGCGCTGCTTGGCCCGGACGATCCGCTTTGCGATCGTCGCCTCCGGCACCAGGAACGCGGCGGCGATCTCGGCGGTGGTGAGACCGCCGACGGCGCGCAGCGTCAGGGCGAGCTGCGACGAGGGTGACAGGTCGGGATGGCAGCACAGGAACAGCAGGACGAGCGTGTCGTCGACGTCCGCCGTCTCCGAGACCCCGGCCGGCTCGAGCGCGGCGGCCTCCAGTTCGCGTCGCCGCCGGGCGCTGTCGCGGCGCCAGAAGTCGACCAGCGTCCGGGTCGCGACAGTCAGCAGCCAGGCGTGCGGCCGCTCCGGCACGCCGTCGGCCGGCCAGCGCTGGGCCGCCGCGAGCAACGCCTCCTGCACCGCGTCCTCGCACGCGTCGAACTGCCCGTGCCGGCGCACCAGCGTGCCGAGGACCCGCGGCGCGAACTCGCGCAGCAGGTCCCCGACGGACTGGTCGCTCACTCGGTTACGACTGGGGCGGCTGGTGGTCCATGAGGCGGCGGACCTCCATCGGAAACTCGATGTAGGCGACCGCCCGCGACGCGATCTCGATGGCCCGCTCCTCGCTCACATCGACGATCCAGAAGCCCGCGAGGGACTCCTTCACCTCGGCGAACGGCCCGTCCGTCGGCAGCGGCGCGCCGTTGTGGAAGCGCACCGTGGTCGCCTGCGCCGGGTCGACGAGCGCGTCGCTCGCCACCAGCTCGCCGTTCTCCCGCAGCTCACCGTCGATCTCCATCATGAGCTTCTGCATGCCGCTGATCCACTCCGGCGACCGGTTCGCGAGCGTCTCACCGAGCCCACCAAACATCATGATCATATACTTCATGCCGCATCCTCTCCGTCCGGCGCCCTCATCCGGGACGCGGCTCCTGGTCGGAGCCGCCACCCTGTTCTGGACATCCTCGGCGGAACTATTCTCCGGCCGTCGACCCGGCGTGATCGCGCGCCTCGATTGGCAGGCCCGCCACCGCGTCCGCGACGCCTGGGGGACCGCCACCCTATCCGGAACACCCGCCCAGCCGGTGCGAACGGTTCGCCGTGCCCGGCCGCGATCAGCGCGACGACACGCTCCCTCGGCAGCTTCACCAGCAAGCGCCGCTCCGTATTCCCCCGGTCGAGGCGCGACCTCGTGCGCAACACGCTGTCATGCCGCGATCAGGGCGCCGGCTCACCGGTCGCTGAACGACCGGATCTGCCGAATAGCGGGCGTTTCCGCCTCAGCTCCTCTTCGGCCATCCGCCGAAACCCGCTGGAACACGAACCGCGGCTATTGCTGCCCGATCCCTGTCCCTGCAAGAGGAGCGCACGGTCTACGCCAGAGAGAAGACCCGCTGCAGCCGGACCAACGCGTCGGCGTCACCGTCGATCCGCACGCGGTCTCCTGCGTGGCCCCGGGCAAGCTCCATGAAGCCCTGTCGATCGGTGACGATCCTGAGCGTGGCGTGTTCCCCGGCGCCACCTGATGTGACATCGACCGTGCCGTCGTGAACCCGAACGGTGACTCGTTCACCGTCCACCTCGATGTCGTAGGTCTCATCCAGGCCAACTGCGGCATCCGGGTGGAACGCTGCCTCAAAGCCGAGCAAGAGGGCGCTGTCGGGCAGGCGGTCGTCGGCGGGATCGCGCAGCAGCGGGCGTCCCCAGCGCGCGAGCTCGAGGATCGTCGGCTTGAGCGCGTGGCCGCGCTCGGTCAGCTCGTACACCGTCGCCGGCGTCGGTGGCGGCACTTCGCGCCGATCGATCACACCGGCCTCCTGGAGTTCGCGCAGTCGCGCCGCAAGTAGATCGGTGGCCAGTCCCTCCAGTTCGTGCCGCAGGTCGGTGTACCGCTTCGGCCCGCTCAAGAGCTCACGGACGATCAGCAGGGTCCAACGCTCGCCGAGGACGTCGAGCGCCTTGGCGAGCGGGCAGAACTGTCTGTATCGGCGTCGAGACATGCGCCTAATGCTACCGAACAGTTGACGAGTAGTCCTATCGAAGAGTTTGATAGGTCGTGGCATAGCTTGGAAAACTTGTCTCTACCTACTTCTCCCGATCTAGCGGGATCTAGCGGAGGTAACCATGTCGATCCGCGACCTCCCGTTCCGACGCCAGGTCCGGCACCTCAATCCCGCCGTGCACGACCCGCATACGTCCGCCGTACGTCGGCAGATCGCGCGGGACTTCGGCATGCTGGTACCGCCGTTCGCGCTCCACCTGCCGGCGCCCGACGTCCTTTGCGCGTACTGGGCCATCGTTCGTGAACCGACCTGCGGCCGGCTTGTCGATCGCGCGAAGAAGGAAGCTGTTGCCGCCGCGGTATCAGCGATCAACGCGTGTCCCTACTGCGTGGACGTCCACACGACGATGCTCGACGCCCTTGGAGACCGAGCCCCGGCCGCGGCCATCGTTTCCGGAGACACGGACGGCATTGCGGATCCGGACCTGCGTGCGGTGGTTGCTTGGGCACGCGCGAACCGCCAGCCGGACGCGCCCATCCTGCAACAACGGCCGTTTCCTGACCAGCACGCGCCCGAGCTGATCGGCGTCGCCCTCGCGTACCACTACATCAACCGCATGGTCAACATCTTCGCTGTCGCATCGCCGTTCCCGTTCGGGGACTCGAAGATCAAGCCGATCGCCAGACGCATCGCCGTGCCGGTCTTCCGGAGGCTGCTCGCTCGCGAGGTACGACCCGGCGCGTCGCTCGACCTACTTCCCCCTGTCCCGCTGCCCGACGACCTCGGCTGGGCTCAAGGCGATCCGGTCATCGCCGATGCGTTCGGCCGAGCCGCGGCCGCGTTCGATGCGGTTGGCAAGCAGGCACTCCCAGAGCACGTGCGACAACTAGTGGCCACCCGGCTCAGCGCATGGCGTGGCGAGGAGCCAGGCATATCTCGCGGCTGGGTCGAAAGCGCCATCGAGACGCTGCCAGCACCACAACGGCCACTCGGGCGGCTCGCGCTGCTGGCCGCGCTCGCCTCCTACCAGGTCGACGCTCAGGTGCTCAACGACGCACGGGCGCGCCCCGGACCAGCCGGAGACGAAGCGCTCGTAGCGGCGGCCGGCTGGGCAAGCTTCGCTGCCGCTCGTCGGATCGGGTCGTGGCTCCACACCGCACCCGCAACACCAACCAGCGGTGGCGACCTCACCCCCCGACCGTAACGAGCCGCCCCCGGACCGCGCGACGCTCGCAACCGGTGGCCGCGCCACGCCCAAACGCCGACCGAGCGGCGCTCGCAGCAACATCCGGTCATCAGCGTAAGTCGTTTTGTGTCAAGCTTTTGGTCGGTGCCTCGGCCGTCGTCTGTCCCTGCATAGCGGTGATGGGGTTGGTCCCCGGCAACGTGTAATCGGGTTGATGAGACGACGGGCCGGGGCTGCCCATGATGACCGGCGAGATCACAGTGCGTGTCTCAATGCCGCGTAGGGCTCGCCCCGGCCGTCAGCTTGAACGCCGCGACGAGGAATCAGGCGGCTAGAGCCACCTGCCTGCGGTGGTGGCTGCCGTAGGTGGCGATGTCGGCGTTCCACGCTCGTCCGGTGGTGATGACGGCGTGCAACTGGCGCAGGATCGCCGCGGCGATGACGGTCTGGGCTTGGGTCGCCGTGAGTTTGTTGGTCTCCCGGGTGGTCAGATGCTGGTAGCGGGCGGCATAGACGGCATTGCTGCGCTGGGCGCCCCAGACCGCCCGCCAGGCGGCCAGACGCAGCGCGGGCCGGCCCTGGCCGGTGAGTTTGGTGCGGCCGACGAACGTCCCGGACAGTTTCTCCCGCGGTGCGAGGCCGGCGTGCTTGACCAGGGCGCGGGCGGTGGCGAACCGGTTCGGGTCACCGGTCTCGGCGAGGATCGCCGCCGCGCCGACCGCGGATAGGCCGGGGATGGAGGTGGCCAGTTCGGTCAGCTTGAGCTCGTCGAGGACGCGGGTCATCCGGGTGTCGGTGTCGGTGAGTTTGTCGGCGGCGGTGTGCCAGTCCTGCAGCAGGAACGCGACCCGCTCCAGCGCACCGGGCCGGTGGGCGGTCACCCCGGTGGGGTCGGTCAACGCGGTGAACAGGTGCCGCAGGATGCGCAGCGAGGGTTTGCACCCACCGCGGCGGGTGATCTCACGGCGCACGGCCTGCTCGAATCGGGCCGCACCGAGGCGTCGGGTGCGGGCGAGGTCACCGCCGTCACGCTGGCAGATCACCGTCATCGCCGCCGCCCAGGTGCGGGACCGCAACGGCTGCTTGGCGGTGTCGAGCGCGGCGGGCCACACACACTCGAGCAGCGCGCGGATCTGCTGGACCTGGCTGACCATCTCGATGATGAGCTGTTCGCGGCGGGCGCCCAGATGCCGCAGCCGGCCCCAGGTCTCATCGACCGGCTCGGGTACGTAGCAGCGCAGCTGCGCGGTCAGCCGGGCGATGAGCACCGCGTCCTTCTCATCGGTTTTGTCCGAGGTCAGGTCCTCGCTGCGCCGCGCCCACGAGGTCAGCATCGGCTGCACACACACGAACGGCATCGCCCGGTCCGCAGCGAGCTGGCCGAGGACCCGCCACCGGTGCCCGGTCGGCTCGCACGCCACCGTCACCCCCGCCCAGCCTTTCGCCGTGGCCCGCTCGGCGGCCCAGTCCAGCGCTGCCCCGAGATTCCAGGCCCGGCAGCGGAATGTCTTACGGGCCAACACCTTCGAGTCGTGATCGGTGACTACGACCATCTGCTTCGCGTCGGCCAAATCGATCCCCACGATCGCGTTGGTCACCGGCACCAACGCCCGCAGCCGAGCAAGCCGGGCGTTGCGGTTGCGATCACCCCGGGACACACCGCTACCGTTACCCATGAACGTCCTCCTCCTGCGATGGGACACCAAGCCCGACAAGCGCATCAGGGGGACGTTCCTACGTCCTGCATCGACACGCAGAACGTCTTTCTATGCCGCGATCAGGGCGCCGGCTCACCGGTCGCTGAACGACCGGATCTGCCGATGAGCGTGCGGTTCGCCATGGCCGAAACTCCGCAAAGAACGGCGCTGGCTGTCCTGGCGCGGTGAAGGTGGCGCGGCTCGCATCACAGTTGCGCCGGCTGGCGCGCCCGCGACTAGCGGCCCGCCGAGACAGCCGAGTCCATCGCCTGGGCGAGCGACCACTCCCGGTCGCAGGGCGGCGGCGATCAGGTCGGCGACGTCCACTTCCGGCTTCCGTCAGGCGGCAACGATCACGCCGGGCGGCTCCGTGACGGTCGCGGGGGTGGGTCCAGTCCGCGACCGGTATTCGGATCTTGTGGGCAGGGGCTTCGGCTGGTCGATCGGGGCGGTGAGGACGCCGAGCAGCCCGGTCACTTCCAATACCCGGCGGACGATGGGTTGCGGGTGGGTGACCCGCATCTGGCGTCCGCCTTGGACGGCGGCGTTGCGCCCGGCGACGAGCGCGCCGAGCCCGGCGCAGTCCAGGAACGTAACCCCGGCGAGGTCGACGTCGAGTACAGCGGGAGTGTGATCGTGCAACACGCTGAGCAGCCTGTCGCGTAGGGCTGTTGCGGTTGCCAGGTCGACCTCTCCGACCACGGCGACCCGGGCCGTGGTCGGCGACGGGCAGGTCGTGGCGATGCGTAGCTGCGCCAACGCAGTCACGGGCGAAAACTTGGTGGACATTGTGTTCCTCCGGCCCAACTGCTTACAGGGATTGCTTGGTGAGCGGGCGGGGGCTGGGCCCGGAGCCGGGGAGGCAACAAACCGAATGCAGCGGGGCGTTGCAGGCTCGACGAGCTGCGTGAATCGGTACGACGCAGCTACCCCGGAGACTACTCGCAAAGGTGCTGGGAGCCGCATGGTTTCCGCCAACCCGGCTCGGCGCCACGCGCCGATGCGTGCCCAACGTCGGCGGGTACTGCTGATGGGATGACCCCCGGGTTGGTGCCGCGGGTCACGGCGGGCTTCACGGGGGCGTGTCGCGTCTGGCGTGCAGACCACCCTCACGCAACGTCATGTCATGTCATGTCATGTAGGCACACCCCTCTGTGTCATCAAGAGGCGGCGAGGAGTGGTGTTCTAGGCTCAACGCCGTTCAGTTAGGTCGGTGGTCGGCGTGTCAAGGCGTGTCTGAGACGTAAAGCAGCGGAGCTCCGGTATAGAGGGTGGTCACTCTAAGACGCCCTGACACCTGGAGCTCCGCTGGCAGATCAGATTGCCATATCCCGGTCGGTGACGGTAGCCGCAGGGGTGTTCGCGCCGGGTCATCTGGGCGAGCTGACCCGGCTGGTGCCGTTCGAGATGGTCGATGATGTTCTGGTCGCGACCGGGCGTACACAGTCGCGGGTCCGGCTGTTGCCGGCGCGGGTCGTGGTGTATCTGCTGCTCGCGGGATGCCTGTTCGCCGAACTCGGCTACCGGCAGGTGTGGTCGAAACTCACCAGCGGCCTGCGCGGCCTGCCGATCGCCTCGCCCAGCGGCAGCGCGTTACGTCAGGCCCGGCAACGCCTCGGCCCGCGACCGGTGCGCGCGTTGTTCGACCTGTTACGCGGCCCTGCCGCTACGAGCGCCAGGCAGGTGCGCTGGCGAGGTCTGCTGCTGACGGTGATCGACGGCACCACCCTGGTCGTCGCGGACTCGCCGGCGAACACCGGCCGATACACCAAGCATCGCTGCGCCAACGGTAGTTCCGGGTACCCCCAGCTGCGGTTGAGCGCCTTGCTGACCTGCGGCACCCGCTCGGTGATCGATGCCGTGTTCGACCCCGTCACCGTCGGTGAACTCGACCAGGCCCGGACGCTGACCCGTAGCCTGCAGCCAGGAATGCTGCTGCTGGCCGACCGCAACTACGCCGCCGCCGACCTGCTGACCACCATCGCCGCGACCGGCGCGCATCTGCTGATCCGCAGCAAAGCCAACCGTCGTCTGGCGATGATCGCTCGCCTGCCCGACGGATCCTGGCTGTCCAAGATCGGCGCCCTCACGGTCCGGGTCGTCGAAGCCCGGATCAGTATCACCACCACCGCGGGCACCCACACCGGCGACTACCGGCTGATCACCACCCTGCTCGACCCACACACTCATCCCGCCGCCGAGTTGATCCGGATCTACCACGAACGCTGGGAGATCGAGACCGCCTACCTCGAACTGAAATCCTCGATCCTCGCCGGACGTGTGTTACGCGCCCGCACCCCCGACGGCATCGACCAGGAAATCCACGCCCTGCTCATCGTCTACCAGCTCTTACGCACCGCCATGGCCGACGCCACCGACAGCCAGCCCGGCCTCGACCCCGACCGGGCCAGCTTCACCACCGCCCTGAACACCGCCCGTGACCAGATCGTGCACGCCGCCGGCGTCATCGCCGAGACCGTCATCGACCTGGTCGGCGTCATCGGCGCTCAGATCCTGGCCAACCTGCTACCCGAACGCCGCCTGCGCACCAAGACCCGCATGATCAAACGCTCGAACTCCAAATACCAAGCCCGCGGCCCGAACATCGACCGACACAGCTACAAAGCCACCACCAGCATCGACATCATCAGCCCCGACCCTTGACACGCCGACCACCGCCCTAACTGAACGGCGTTGGTTCTAGGCTGGGTGTCGGCGGGTCCGGGAAGTGACTGTTCCGAAGTGTCGATCATGGGGATCGGGTCGGCCGCGCTGGATTGCAGAGTCGCCCCCACGTGTCCTCCCGGGCCCGTCCCGGCTTTCTTGGCGTCTTTGATCATTTGCTTGTAGACGATGTCGGACAGCCGGCGCTTGAGTGCGCGCATGGCCTCCATCGACGTCTTGCCGGCGGCGAGTTTGCGCCGGTAGTAGGCGCGGCCTTCGGTGTCGTGGCGTAGCTGGACGACGGCCATGATGTGCAGGGCTCGGTTGATGCGCCGGTTCCCGGCCCGGGACAGTCGGTGGCGTTGCTGGTCACCGGATGAGGCGTCCAGGGGTGCGGTGCCGTTCCAGGAGGCGAAGTGTCCGCGGGTGGCGAAGCGGTTGATGTCCGCGACGTCGCCGATCAGGCGGGCGGCGCCGGAGGGGCCGATGCCGTGGAGGTCCTGCAGGCTGCTGCCGGTGGTTGCGACGAGCTCGTTCAGTTCCTTGTCCGCGGCCTTGATCTTCTTGTCGACCTGGACCAGTTCGGTGATCAGCTCGGAGGTGAGCCGGCGGCGGGTGCGCCCGACCAGGTCACGGGGACGAACGGTATTGAGCAGGGCGCGGGCCTGCGGGGCGGACAGGAACTTCTTCGCTCCGCCGGGCAGCAGTTCCAGCAGCAGCTTGTGGATGCGGTTGAGCAGGTCGGTGCGGGCGTGGCCGAGACCGTCGCGGCGGTCGGCCAGCAGCCTCAACGCAACGGTCACATCGTCGACGGTGACCTGCCGTAAACCCTTGGCGCGCAGGGCTGCGACGGCGACGCTGTGGGCGTCGACCGGGTCGGTTTTGCGGCCCTGACCGGTGTCGAACACCCGGGCCCGGGCGGACAGTTTCGGCGGCACGTCCACCACGGTTTCGCCGTCTGCGACGAGGCGTTGGGCGATGTGCCGGCCGATGCCGTTGCAGCCCTCCACCGCCCAGACCCGGTCCTTGTGCTGCCGGCCGAGCTTCAGCATCGTCCGGTAGCCGTCGCGGTCGGTGCCGAACCGGCCCTGCGCGAGGACCTTCTCGCGGTCGTTGACCATCTCGATGGTCGCGGACCGCTTATGCGGGTCCATACCGATGATGACCTGTCCCACGCTCGTCCTCCTCGATCAGACCGGGGCTGAATCCGGCGAGGAGGGCAGCGCTACTTCGAGCTGGGCAGACCCCTCTTGAGCCTCTCCGCGCCACGGTGACCGGCAGGACGCATGCCATGAATGAGCCACACCAAACAGCGGTGGGCAGCCGATGTGAGAGCGAACCCGCCGGTCACCTCGACCAAGCCTGGCCGGGCTGCGGTCGTACCACCAGTAGATAAGTAGCCGATGACAGTGCACTTGATTGTCCTGTGGTGCAACGGTGTCCGGTTCCGGCGCGGCCGGGACGCGCGTGCGGTGCTGGTGGTGTTCGGCGCGGTGACCTGTGTAGGGCTGTGGCCGGACCTGCTGGTCGTTCCGGCCATCGTGTTGCAGCCAACGCTGGTTCTCGCTCCCGCACGCCGACCCGCCGAGCCCGGCGTAGCGGGTCGGCGGAAAAAACTTCTGGCAGGGTGTCGAGTGGGCCGACCCCCGTTCGACGCGTAGGTGAGAAGGCACCCTGACATGAGGAGACAGCGATGCGGTTCATGGTGATCACCAAGGCCACCGCGGAGAGCGAAGCCGGCGTGCTGCCCGCTACCGAAGATTTCGACACGATGGGCAAGTTCATCCAGGAACTGGTCGACGCCGGCGTGCTGCTGGACGCCGGCGGCCTCCAGTCCAGCGCCAAGGGCGCCCGGATCTACTTCGACGGCGACAAGAAGACCGTGGTGGACGGGCCGTTCACCGAGTCCAAGGAGCTCATCGGCGGTTACTACCTGGTAGAGATGAAGTCGCTCGAGGAGTGCGTCGAGTGGTTCAAGCGCTGCCCGATCCAGCCGGGCGTGGGGGCGCCGACCAACATCGAGATCCGGCGGGTCTTCCATGCCGAGGACTTCGGCGAGAACTTCACCGCCGAGCAGCAGGAGGCCGTGGAGAAGCGGCGCGCGAAGGTCGCCGGGAACAACTGATCAGCACAGCCTGGGAGACACGGGTTCGGCTCAAGAGCGAACCCGCCCGCGCGGCATGAGCACTGTTGCGTCCGATCGCGCGGTGGTGTAGACGGGGGCCGTGGCCACTGACACCCACCGTGCGATCGAGGCTGCCTGGCGGATCGAGGCGCCCCGGCTCATCGCCGGACTGACCAGGCTCGTCCGCGACGTCGGCGTGGCCGAGGAGCTGGCGCAGGACGCGCTGGTCGCGGCGCTGGAGCAGTGGCCGGCGGAGGGCGTGCCGCGCAATCCGGGCGCGTGGCTGATGACCACCGCCAGGCGCCGGGCCATCGACCAGATCCGGCGCACCGAGACCTTCAGGCGCAAGGTCGAGGAGGTCGGCCGGGAACTCGAGGAATCCATCCCGGACGTCGGCGCGATGGTCGCCGAGGACGACGGCATCGGCGACGACCTGCTGCGGCTGGTGTTCGTGGCCTGCCACCCGGTGCTGTCCGCGGAGGCCCGCGCCGCGCTGACCCTGCGGCTGCTCGGCGGCCTGACCACCGACGAGATCGCCCGGGCCTTCCTGGTGCCGGAACCGACCGTGGCGCAACGGATCGTGCGGGCCAAGAAGACCCTGGCCAACGCCCAGGTGCCGTTCGAGGTACCGCAGGGCGACGAGCTGGCGGCCCGGCTCTCCTCGGTGCTCGAGGTCGTCTACCTGATCTTCAACGAGGGCTACTCGGCCACCGCCGGCGACGACTGGATGCGCCCGGCGCTGTGCGAGGACGCCCTGCGGCTGGGCCGGATCCTGGCCCGGCTGGCCCCGCGCGAACCCGAGGTGCACGGCCTGGAGGCGCTGATGGAGATCCAGGCATCCCGGGCGGCCGCCCGCACCGGCCTGGGCGGCGAGCCGATCCTGCTGGCCGACCAGAACCGGGCCCGCTGGGACCAGCTGCTGATCCGCCGCGGCTTGGCCGCGCTGGAGCGGGCCGAGGCCCTGATCGACGGCAAGCCCGGCCCGTACGTGCTGCAGGCGGCCATCGCCGCCTGCCACGCCCGGGCCCGCCGCTTCGAGGACACCGACTGGGAGCGCATCGCCTGGCTGTACGAGCAGCTGGCCGAGGCGATGCCGTCCCCGGTGGTCGAGCTGAACCGCGCGGTGGCGCTGTCCATGGCGTTCGGGCCGGAGACCGGGCTGGCGCTGTTGAACCAGCTGATGGCCTTCCCGGCCATGCAGAACTACCACCTGCTGCCCAGCGTGCGCGGCGACTTCCTGGCCAAGCTGGGCCGGCACGCCGAGGCGCGGGTGGAGTTCGAGCGGGCGGCGTCGCTGACCCGCAACGAGCGGGAGCGGACCCTGCTGCTGGACCGCGCCGCCGCCTGTGATCAGCCGGTGCGAACGGACCATTCCTAAACTCCGAGTTTAGGAATGTCTTCTGGCCTCCACCGCAGCCCCGGGCACAAACACATGCCGCGGGACCGCCAGCAGCGCCTCGACGACCGACTTGTCCTGAGCGCCACCCCGACCACGGACCACCGCGAGCAGATCTCGCCTCAGGCCCGCCACTTCGGGCATCACCGACCGCTTCCCATCATCGAGAAGACCCCTGCCACGCAAATACGCTACGCCAGAACGTGACCCCGGCAGCCGACCCGACCCACGCTCGCCATCGTCACCGACCGCCGCTCAGCAGGCCGAAGGCGGGCGGGCCGCGCCGCAAGGTGTCGCCGCGGCTCGAGGAAGTCGCCGGCGAGACGCCGGGTTATGATCTTCTCCTTGTGAGAGGCCCCTTCCGGGGCCTTTCGTCGTTCCCAGCGACCAACGCCGTTTACACGGCCGTGAGGAGGCTGCCAGTGGGCTACCACGTGGTGATCGAGACGGACACCACCAGCGGTGAGCCGGTGGACGACGACCGGGCGGACCAAGCCGGCGGGCGCCTGGCCCCGCTGTGCCCGAGCTTCCTCGCCTCCACGCACGATCCGCAGGTGACCGTGACCCTGTACGTCGAGGGTGACGACGTCGGAGACGTGTTGCGGTCCGGGGTCGAGGCGGCGTTGCGGGCTTTCGAGTCGGTGGGGGAGCCGCTGACCTTGCGCTCCGCGAGCCTTTACACCGAAGCGGAGTTCGAGCGGGTCTTCCTGAGTGATGCCGTGTCGTAGTGGCGCGGGCCGCGTCAACGCGCGGATTCGTTGACGCGGCCATCGCTGGGCCGGACGCGCGGCGGTCCACTCCGGCAAGCGGGCCGCGGCGGCGCTAGTGCCTTGACCACAAACGTTGGCCGGGTTGGTCGCCGGCGGGGAAACGTCATACCGGTGGTGTTGGCTTCGGTTCGTGCCTCGTCGTCGGGATCCCACAGCTCCGCGGGTCGTGCATCGCACCGCTCGTGTAGCGGTGCGGGTGACGCCGGGGCAGCGGCGGCGGTGTTTCGGGCTGTTGCGTTCGGCCGGTGATGTGTGGGCGTGTGTGTTGGAGGTCAACGCATGGCGGCGTCGCCGGCACGACGCGCCGCTGGTCGGCTTTCAGGAGTTGTGTCGGGAGCTGTCCGGGTCCGGGCCGGGCACGTTCGCCGAGCTGGACTCCGTCGGGGCCCGGTCGGTGTTGCGCCGGTTCTCCGATGCGTGGTTCGCGGCGGCGAAGCGCCGCAGCGCGGGTGACGTGTTGGCGCGGTTTCCGCGTCGTCGGCGGGGGTTGGTGCCGGTGCGCTGGTATCACGGCACGTTCACCCTCGACGGACTTCGGGTGCGGATCCCGACCGCGAAAGGCGGTGCGCCGTTGTGGGTGCGTCTGGCGCGGGAGGTGCCGTATCCGGCCGGGCAGGTCCGCTCGGTCACCTTGCTGTGTGAGGGTGGCCGGCTGTTCCTCGACGTGACCGCCGAGGTGCCGATAGCGGTCTACCCACCCGGCCAGGAACCGGATCCGACCCGGGTGGCCGGGGTGGACCTGGGGATCATCCACCCCTACGCCGTGGCCGGCCCGGACGGGGAGGGGCTGTTGGTGTCGGGGCGGGCGATCCGCGCCGAGCACCGCATGCACCTCGCCGACACCAAATCCCGCCGTCGTGCTGTGGCGCGTCGGGCGCCGAAGCCGGGCCAGAAGGGATCCCGGCGGTGGCGGCAGTACCGCCGTCGGGTCCGCCTGGTGGAAGGCCGTCACCGGCGGCGGGTGCGTCAGGCCCAGCATGAGGCCGCCCGCACGGTCGTCTCGTGGGCGGTGCGGCAGCGGGTGGGTGTTTTGCATGTCGGTGACCCCAGAGGGGTGTTGGACCTGCCGGCGGGGCGGCGGCACAACCTGCGGTTGCGGCAGTGGCAGATCGGCCGGCTCATCCAGGTCCTCACCGACAAGGCCGCGCTGGCCGGCATCACCGTCCGGCTGGTCGACGAGCGCGGCACCTCGTCGACCTGCCCCGCCTGCTGCCGGCGGGTGCCGAAACCCCGTGGGCGGACGTTGTCCTGCCCGCACTGCGCGTTCTCCGGGCACCGCGACCTGGTCGCGGCTGCCAGCATCGCCACCCGTGTTCCGGGCGGCGGATCCACCACTCCCGCAGCGGTTGTGCTGCCGGAGGTGGTCACGCACCGTCGAGCCGGCCGGCACCTGCCCGGTGCCGGCCGGTCCCGACGTGACCCCCGCCGCCCACCCGGGGCGGCGCGAGGATCAGTTGGCCCGCGGAGGCCCGCCCCACCACCCGGTGGTGGGGAGTCGCTCGCCCCCACGGCGAGGATCCACAACACCCACCGGAAACCCGGTGAACGTTAGTGGACACCGCACTAGCAGGCTGTGTCGGCTGTGCCGACAGTCTCGACTCCGAAGAGCGCCAGGACTGCTGCCCGTACCTCCTTCGAATCGTTGGCCATCGCCGTACGAGCCTGCGCGAGCTGTGCCTCGACGTCGGCCTGCCGCTGCCGCTCAAGGTCGCCCAGCAGTTCCTCGACATCCGGCACGGACGGCTCGCCGGACAGCGCGCGCGGTGGCTGGAGGTCCATGAGGTGGCAGAGCAGGCGCAGCGGCCGGTGCCCGTACACCCGAGTGCCGCCGGGCAGGCGGGGAAGGCCGTAGGTGCGCAGCCGGGTCACGGCGCCGTCGAGCAGCGGCGTGGCCCAGTGGGCGTTGTCGAACAGGCTGTTCGAGGACGCCTCCGGCAGCCCGAGGCCGGCCACCACCTGGTCGACCTCCTGCGCCGCGATTTCAGCGACGACGAACACGTGGGGCGAGATGCGGCTGCGGCGGAAGACGTCCGACCAGGCGCGGCGCTGTTTCGGCGATGTCACCTGGGCAGTATCGGTACCGGCCGGCGCGGCGTTCACGCGGGGTGCCCATCGTGATCGTTCCGCTGGCGGGCCACCTCGAGCAGGTGGTCGAGGGCTTCCCGCGACCGGCCGGTCGCCGAGGCGAGCGCCGCGAGCGGGTCACCGTGCCCGCGACCGGCTACGTCCTGGAAGGCGGCCAGCAGGTCGGACTCGAAGCCCTCGGCCTTCGCACCCCGCGCCTGGGCGAGCTCGGCGAGCCGTCCCTCCAGGTAGCGCCGCACCATCACCTGGTACCCCCCGACGCTGGGCAGCTCGTGGAACTCGGCCACCATGTCGTCGACCTGCCGGCCAATGCGGTGCAGGACCGCTGACGTGACGCCGCTCTCCCGGATCTCGGGCGCCGCGTCATCGGCGACGCGGATGACGACCTCGTCGGGCCCGGTGAGGTCGGACGGTCCGGGGTTGGTGTGCCATCGTGCCGTGATGATGCAGCCGGCGTCCTCGCGGGACAGCTCAGCGGGCCGGGCGGGCATGGCGCGATCGCGATTCTCCTGGGACATGCGTACCTTTCTTTCCGGCGCCTCGTGGGCACCTGTTTGCCCGCCCCGGTGGCGGTGGGAGTCGTACCTGTTGATCTGACGGGGCTCAGGGAGCGGGGGTGGCCGCGCCCAGAACGCCGCCGAAGAACGCCATGACCGTGAAGGCGATCATCGGGCCGACGAAGACGTAGCCCAGGACGAGACCGGCGACGGCCATGCCGTGCCCCGACCTCGTGCCGTCCCGGGTCTCCCGGAGGGCGACGTGGCCGAGAATGACGGCCAGGATGCAGGGCAGCCCGAACAGGCACCAACCGCCGAGCACGCCGAGAATCCCGAGCACCAGCGACGCCGTGGCCATGCCCGACGTCAGCGGCGGCTGCACGCTGATCCGCTGTGCGACCTGCGGGTAGCCGCCGGGCTGGTAAGGCACGACCGAGACCGGCGGGTACGGGCCGGGCAGGCCGGACACCGGCGGGTACGGCCCCGGGACGCCGGAGACCGCCGGATGCGGGCGGGTGGCATCGTGGCCAGGCTGCGGGTACGTCATCGTTTCGGTTCCGTTCTTCGGTCGAGTTCGGTGAGCAGGACACTCACCTCGGTGTGCAGGCGGCGCAGCTCGGCGGCCGTGGGCGCCAGCTCGTAGCAGTGGTGGTGGGCGGCGGCCGACAGGGTCGCCCAGGCGAACGCGACGCGGCGGGCGACGCCGACCCCGGGCCCGAGCCGACCGCCCAGCATCAGCTGCTTCGCCCGGCCCTGCCGGCACGCGGCCACGGTCGGCTTGACCCGCCGCCAGTAGGCGTCGATGCCGCCCTCGAGAGCCAGCCGGATCAGGCAGGCGCACGCCCGTGGCCACCAGCCGACGGTCACCGCGGCCGTGCCGAGCGCGCCGGCGCCGCGCAGCATCTGGTCAGCCGCCGCCAGGCAGCGCAGGGGTGTCGGCGCGGTCACGACAGGGCCGCCGCGAGGTGGCGGGCGTCCGCGACCAGGCCGGGCAGGTCCGCCAGGTACGCCCCGTGCACGCCCTCCCTGCACGCCTTGTACGCGGCCACCGCCCGCGACCCGTGCCGGCGACTCAGATGTCCGAGCACGTCACCGCCCCGGTCGGCGTCGTCGAAGAGCGCCAACGCGACCGTGGTGGTCAGCCGCCGTGATGCGTCCGCAATGGCCGCCTCGATGTCGTCGTGCGGCAATCCGCGGGCCACCCGCCGCCGCCACACGATCCGGTGGCAGGCCGCCTCGATCGCCGAGCGGCAGAGCTCCGCCACCACCGGACCGCGCACCTCGGCGGCGATCTCCTCGTTGCGCGCGAGGGCGTGCGCGTCGTCGAGGTGGCGGGTCACCGGGTCGGAGCCGGGTCGCAGCGTCACCACCGACCGCTCGGCGCGGGTCACCTCGACGATCCGGGCCCGGCCCAGGTTCAGCCGTTCCACCGCCTCGGGCAGCCGGGTGTCGTGGGTGAACACGACGACCTGCCGCTGCTCGGCCAGTTCGGCGAGGACCCGCGCCAGCCCGTCGACCTTCGACGGGTCCATGCTCTGCACCGGGTCGTCGACCACGATGAACCGGAACGGGCTCTCCGGCGCGCACCCGCGCGGCAGGAACGTCGCCAGCCCCAGGGACTGCATCTCGCCCTGACTCATCACACCCAGGGCGGTGCCGTTGTCGGTGCCGTCCACACTGACCGGGAAGACCACCCGCCGCCGGGTGTTCGTGCCCTCCAGGGCCATCGCGCCCAGCTCGACGTTGCTCTCCTGACGCAGCTGCGCCCAGATCCGCTGCGAATGCTCGGCGAACGGCGCCACCCGCTGGTTGCGAAGCTCGGTCGCCGTGGTCTTCAACCAGCTCCGGGCGGCCTTCAACCGGGCGAGGGTCCGCTCCCGCTCCGGCAGCCGCCCGGCCGCGACCAGCCACCCCCGCAGGTCCGCCGCCGCGGCCTGCCAGCCGGTGTCCCGCTGGCGGAGCAGCGCCCTCGCGTATGAGCGGACATCCTCCGCGGCCGCCACGACCGCCGGGTACCGGGCGGTCAGGTGCTCGGCCAGTTCCTCCGGCCCACCGGGGGCCAGCCGCAACGCCGCCACGGCGTCGCGCAGCCCGGCCAGCGGCACGTCCGGGGCATCCGCGTCGGGCACGTCCAGGTCGTCGATCAGGTGGTGGGCCCGCTGCACCACGGCGTTCAGCCGGGAGGCGGCGGCCTGCGCGGCGAGCGTACGGTCCCGCAGCTCGTCCAGGGACGCGGCGGCCCGGGTCCGCCAGTCCCCGTCGAGCTGGCCGGTGGCGCAGACCGGGCACGGTCCGTCGCCCCGGTCGTCGTGGTGCTCGATGGCCAGCCGCAGCAGCTCCGCGCTGCGCAACGAAGCGCGAGACCGCCCACCGTCGTGGCGGCGCGCCGCCACGACGGCGTCCCGCAGCTGCCCGGCGAGCGCGACAACCTGGTCGACGTCGGGCAGGACCATGGCGGCCAGCCGCCGGCACAGCAGCACGGTCGCGTCGGCGGTCGGGTCGTCCGGCTCGTCGAGGATCGCGGCCAGCGCGGTCAGGTCGGGCCGACTGGCGGTGAGCAGGGTGGCCGCCCGGCGGGCCCGGTCGTCATCCACCCTGCCGAGCGTCGCCGCGCTGGCGGCGCGCTGGGTGCGTACCTCCTTGATGGCCGCGTCGACGGGCCGGGCGGCGGCCATCAGCCGGCGGTCGGCGTCGGTGATGGCGTCCAGGCCGAGGATGGCGAAGAGCGCGTCGAAGAGCTGGCTCTGCGTGCCGGCGGCGAGGCGCCCCAGCTCGGCGGCGGTGAGGAACGGCCGGTACAGCTCCAGCGGCCGGGCGAGCCCCAGCTCGGCGAGATCCTTGTGGGTGCCGCGCGCGCTGGTGACGGTCACCTCGGCCGCGCCCAGCTCCGCCCGGGACGACCAGGAGCGGACCACCCGAGTGGGCGTCGCGACCCCGTCGGCGCGCAGCTCGACGGCGACCCGGCACGGGTCGCCGTCGTGCAGGTTGCGCCACCCGGTACGCCAGACGCTGTTGCGGTCGGCCCAGCGGGCGCTGTCCCCGGTCAGGGCCAGCTCCACCGCCTCCGCGAAGCTCGACTTGCCGGAGCCGTTGCGCCCGACCACCACGGTCAGCCCCGGCCCGGGTTCGATGGCGAGGGTGCGCTCCGGGCCGACGCCGCGGAAGCCTGCGACGGTGACCGAGGAGAGCCAGATCCGCTCCCGCGGCTCGTCCGCCGCCGGGCGCTGCGGCTCCAGCGCGGTCGGCGCGCCGGCGAGCGCCGCGTCCAGGTCGGCCTCGCCGCTGAGCGCGGCGAGGACCACCTCGGCGGTGTCGTCGGGTACGCGGTCGGCGGCGAGCCGGTCGAAGATCAGCTCGACCAGGGGTTCGGTGTGGTTCATCAGGCGACCTCCCGGGGAGGGCATCGAAGCTGGATGGTTCCGGCTCGGTCCGGTTCGCTGGCGGTGGTGGTGCGACGACGCTGTGCGGTTGCCCTCTGTGAGAGTGATCGGCGGTCAAGCCGGCAGCGCAACAGGACAATCGGGGCTGGCCAGGCAGGCGAGGGCCGGTTGAGTGCCGCGGTGACCGATCGGGTCGACCGTCGGCGCGGCGGCCGGCAGGAGTCCCAGCGGCTGGTGCGGGTGAAATCCCGGACCGGCCCAGGCTGCTTGTACAGAGGTCATCGTCTTCTCCTCCAGGCGTGTGGTGTCCGCGGGTCGACGACTCGTCGACCCGCCCGAGGGGTGGTGGGGAAGCTGGTGAGCTGTGTCGGCAGTGGTCAGCCGACGGGCCCGGCGGCCGGGTCAGTGGGGAGACCGGCGTGCCAGTCCCGCAGGAAGGCGCCGACCAGGGCGTGGGCCCGCGGGCGAACATCGAAGGTCTCCTCGACCCGGCGACGGGCCATGTGCGACAGGCCGTCGGCGGCCTCGTTGAGGGCGTGCCCGCTGTGCCCCTTGACGTGCGCGAAGGACAGGTCCGGCCGGCGGCTCACCTGATCGGCCAGCCGGACCAGCGTCGGCCGGTCGGCCCACCGGCGCTGGCGCAGGCTGTAGCCGGCCGGCATCGCCGACACCTCACCGGCCTGCCACCGGCGCAGCCAGCGCAGCGCCACCGTGCTGTCCAGCAGCACCGTCATCCCCGCCGGCGCCTCCTCGTACGCCGAGAGCAGGAAGTCGACCGCCCGCAACTCGTTGATCAGCACCCGCGACGCCCCGGTCGGGTCGAGCCGACCGGTGCCCCGGCCGCGCAGGCCGTAGTGGCCGTCGCTGACCACGTACGCGATGCCGCCGGCACGTCCCTTCCAGCTGGCGTCGGTCGCGGCGACGACCGGCGCGGACGCCGCCGCCCACCGCGTGACCCGGCCACGTCCGTGCTGCTGGTCCGGCAGCGGCCGGCAGGCCGCGCCGTGCGCGGCGGCGAGCTGTTCGGCGGTGTCGAGGAGCTGCTCGGCCGAGGCGAGCTCGTCGTAGTGGACGGCGGTGAGGGCGAGGGTGACCGCGTCGCCGGTCCGCTGGCAGTGCGCGCAAGTGGTGCGACGGACGTAGTGGCGCAGGGGGAGGGCGCGGGCGTGCAGGGGAGTAGGGAGCAGGTGCAGGGCGCGGAGGAACTCATCGGGACGCACGACGCCTCCTGAAGTGTCGGGGAAAGAGTCAGAGCACCTTGATCGAGTCGACGAGGAGCAACGGAACCGTCGTCTCGCCGCCGATCTGCGTGTCGTAGCTGTACGAGCCGAGCACCGCGACGTTGGCCCGGAAGATGTCGTCCTCGACGAGGTCCGCCAGGTCCGACTCGGAGCCGGAGAGCATGGTGTTGGTCTCGTAGTCGTACTCGTCGGGCATCCGCCGGTGGGCGACGTCGGCGCGGAACGTGTCGGTGCCGGTCGCCGCGTCGAACTGGGTGACCCTGCCGTAGACGACGTAGTGCTTGCCGATGTACGCGTCCGGGTTCTTGGCGATGAGCTTCCACTGCCGGGCGCTCAGCGTCTTGTACGACGGCGGCTTCGGCGGCGGCGTGGTCTTCGTCGGCGACGGCGCGGCGCTGGTGGGAGCCGCCGTGGTGGGGGCGGCGCTGGTCGGCGCGGCGGTCGTCGGCGGGACGGTGCTCGGGCTGGCGGAGGTCAGGGTGGCGGCGGTGGTCTTCGGCTCGTCGCCGGAGGCGCCGATGACGGCACCGCCGACGCCGAGGGCGATGACGAGAGCGATGCCACCGACCGCCCAGGCCCGGGCGTTGGAGCGCTTGACGGGAGCGGCCGGGACGGCCACGGCGGGAAGGGTCCCGTCCTGAGGCTGAGCGGTGGGCGGGGGGACGGCGGGGGCCTCATCGGGCGGCACCGGGTTGGTCGGCTCGGTCATGACGGTCTCCTCTGTGAACAGTGGTGGGGGATAGGGGAAGGGCGGGGCGGGCGGCGGCGCGCGCCCCGGGTTGAGCGGTGGATCAGGCGAGGGAGACGGTCACACCGCCGGAGAACGGCGAGTCGTGCAGCTCGAGCTTGGCGAGCTTGACCTTCTTCGGGATGTCGAAGGCGACCACACCGGTGACCTGGTTGCCAGGGTTGATGTCGTTGAGGAACGTCTCGGCGTTCTTGTTGGCGTAGATGGCGGCCCCGCCGTCGGCGGAGTACTCGGTGCCGTTGGCGGCGTACGCCTTCTGGCTGCTGCCGTCGAACATCTGCGACTCCTTGCCGATGTTCTTGACGTTGACCGTGACCAGGCAGAACTGACCCTGGGCCTTGGCGCCGATCAGGTCGGTGCCGATCTTGGCGACGCCGCACTTGGACGACTTGACCGTGAACTCGAACTTGCCGTCCCGAGCCGGCTGGCCGATCTTCGCGACCTTGGCGGGCTTGTCGTCGCCCTTGTCGTCGCCGGCTTCGGCCTTGCTGCTGGTGGCGTCGTCGGTGGAGCCGGCGCCGCAGCCCAGGGCGACGAGACCAGTGGCGAGCAGAGCGAGAGTGGTGGCCTTGCGCATTGTTTTCCTCCTGCTATGAATGTGGCGGCGTCAATCAGAGCATCACGTGTGAACGTTGTCAACACACATGCTGCTTGACAGGTGTGACACACTCCGAAACGTGCAGGAGACAACGACCATCACCGCAGCGGAGACCGCCCGGCTCGCCGGTGTCGGTCGGGCCGCAGTCAGCAACGGGCGCAAACGGCACGCCGACTTCCCAACTCGGGTGGGCGGCACCGCGGCCAGCCCCGAGTTCGACCTGGGGCAGGTCGAGCAGTGGCTCCACGCCCAGGGGAAACTTCCCGAGTTGGCCAGCGCCGACCGGCTGTGGCGGCACCTCGCCGCCGCCAGCCAGTCACCCGCCGCCGGCCTGGCCGCCGTCGGCGCCCTGCTCCTCGCTCAGCAACGCGGTCAAGGCCCCGGTCGATCAGCCGACCGCAGCTCAAGCCGCTGCTGCCCGACATCGACGCCCTCGCCGATGAACTCGGACCGCAGGGCGCCTTCGACGCGCTGTGGCAACGGTTCTCCGCCCCCGGGCCCGGCCGCCCCTTCGCCACCCCGGACGACCTGGCCGATCTGATGGCCGGGCTCGCCGGCGTCGGTGGCGAGCCCGTGCTCGACCCGGCCGCCGGCTCCGGCGCCACGCTCCGAGCCGCCGTCCGGGCCGGTTGCACCTCCGCGTGTGGCCAGGAAATCGACGAGGACTTGGCCCGGCTCGCCGGATTGTGGCTGGCGCTGCGCTTCGGTAACGCCGTGGATCAGTCGACCAGCCGACGATGCGGTGGACCGGCTGACCAACGCCCGGCTCGACGGCGGGCGCCTGCCTCGCTTCGCGACCCGTCCGAGAGCTCAGAACTCTAGAAGAACAGGCGACCGATGCCGTCACCCAGGATGCGTGCGGCCGTATCGGCCATGAAGGCCGACACGCCTCCGTCGGCCACTTCGACGAGGAGGTAGCGGATGGCGCGTACCTGCGTATCCACGCCCGCGAGGTCCAGCGGAGTCGCCCGGGCGGCCTGCGGGGCTCGGGCCACGTGCTCGAGAAGATCCGGCTCCTCCGCTTCCGTCAAGCCGAGCAAGCCCTTCGCCCCCCGCAGCGCTGTGCAGAGACTCAGGACCTCATCTGCGGTGCCGGCAGGACTGTTCATGTGTTCTGCAATTCGGACCGGGGCCCTCGCGGGCCGATGATCGAGGCCGATACGCGGCCTGCGGCGCTCATCCGTCACTGCCCTGGCTGGGCAGCGTCGGAGCCGGCACCACCGGGTCCCGCTGCCGCGCGCGCCGCCACAGCGATCCCTCGATCTCGGTGTGCGGCTCCTCGTCGCCGGGCTTCCACGGGTGCAGTCGGATGCTGACGAACCTGCCCAACGTGGGCGCCGGGAGGTGGAGTTCCGCGGCCATCCGCGGATGCGGCTGGTAGTGGCCGAAGATCACGATGCCTTCGGGTTGGAGTTTGCGGCGGGCGTCCCGTACTCGCTTGGCGCTGTCGACCTGCTGAGCGGCGGTGAGTACGGTCGCTCGGTTGATCAGCTCGCCGGTCAGCTCCTGGAATAGGTTCGTGACCGCCGTCTGCCCGTGTGTGGCGTAGGCGATGAGCTCGAGTTTTCTCGGGTCGCTGATGTGTAGAAGGGTGTTCTTGACCAGGTCCGCGCCTGGATGGATCCAGAGGATGCGGTCTCGGCCTCGATCGTTCAGCCGGCGCTTGCCGTCGCGTTGTCTGCCGAGCGGTCGGAGCACGTCCTCGCTGATGCGGACGAGGCCCGACGCCCAGCGGGCGGTGTACTCGTTCGCCCAGACCAGGAGGGCGATCTTGTCGCCCCGGCTGTACATCTCCTGAGGGATCTCCCAGTCGTACAGATTCAGTGACCACTTGCAGTCCACGTCGACGCCGGCGATCCGGTAGTCGAGGTCCTGGCCGTCGTCGAACCCGAACTCTCGCTGCAGCCAGATCTCGACGAGAGTGCCGACGTGCGTCTTCTCCGTCTTCAGCAGCTGGGTGTAGTCCCACCGCCCGGTGCGCTGGCCGTCGTAGATCTGGTCGAGCGCTTCCCGGATGGCGTATCCCGTCCGAACGCCGTCGGGATCGGCCGAGCGAATCGCCGCGTGGACCGCCTGGATCTCGGGATCCTCGGCTGGCGACGGCGGTCGGGCGTCGGTGCGGAACGCCGACGGCCCGGTCAGCATCCGCGGCCTGCCGACGGTCGACGGGCGGACCGGCAGGACCCTGCTGCGGTGGACGCGCAGCGTGCGCGGAAGTGCGGCCCAGACCGCATCGTCTTCGAACAGCTCACCCTGGACGCTCGACACGTGGGCAGGGTGTCAGAGCGGCGAACCGCCGGTCAATCACCTCGGTGCCGGATGCCGCTGCCGGAGCGGCGGGTCAGTTCAGATACTTCTTGAGGTGTTTCGCGATGGCCGCGGCCAGACCGGAGGGAACGGCGTTGCCGATCTGCTTGGCGATCTCCGTCTTGGATCCGCACCACTTGTAGTCCTTCGGGAAGTCCTGCAGCAGCGACGCCTCGTAGTGAGTGATGACCCGGTTCACGCGCCGCTCCGGGCGGTCCGGTTCCCATTGCGGGTGCAGGTACTGGCCCTTCTCCGGCTTGAAGAACTCGGTGCGGATCGTCAACGACGGCGCGTCCCAGCGCATACGGCCCATGACGTCGGTCGTGCCGGTCTTCTTCTCCCGCCAGCATCGCGACAGCAGGTGATCCGGCAGGTTGAACCGGCCGCCACCGGGAGGGATGTGGTCGTAGCGCGCGAGCGACATCGGGGTCGGCTGTCGCCCGAAGTGGATGTCGTATCCCGAGAAGTCGCCGCGAATGCTGTGTCCGAAGAACAAGCTGTCCTTCTGCGGAAGTTCGGTGGTCGTCGGGTGTTCGTCGACCCATCCGATCGCGTCGCGTACCGTCCTCCACGGCTTCAGGTCCCCGGAGGGAACCTTCGCGTGCGTCGGGTCGGGGAGCGGGATCCTGCCGATCCGGGACCCGATGACGATGGTGCGCGGTCGGCGTTGCGAGACGCCGTAGTCGGCCGCCAGCAGGACGCCGGGGGTGAGTTTGTAGCCTTTGAGGATGCCGTGGTCGGCCTCCTCCATCAACAACTCGAACTCGTTGGTGCGCGAGAACCGTTCGACGTTCTCGATCACGAAGACCTGCGGGTTCGCCTTGACGACGAAGCGTAGGTACTGCTTCCACAGTTTGTTGCGTGGGTCCTCGACCGACTTGGTGCCGAGGTTGGAGAAGCCCTGACATGGCGGCCCACCGATGATGACGTCCGCGTCGGGGATATCGTCATCCTTGATCTTCTCGATGTCCTCCCACCGGGTGTGCTCCTCGCCGAAGTTCGCGGCGTAGGTGGAGGCCGCGGCACGATCCCACTCGACCGAGAGAATCGGACGGAAGCCCTCATTATGGAAGCCGACGGTCATGCCGCCGCATCCGGCGAAGAGGTCGATCATGCTCAAGCGATCACTCACGTGCGACATGATAGTTCCCCTCCCGTCTGCGACACGCCAGCCGCGCGGGTGAGGTAGAACGCATGTCCGAAAGTTCCTGGGCGTCCTCGATCGGCGTCCGCAAGTCGATGCAGGCCAATACCGGTCGCGACACCAAGCCTGAGCTGGCGTTGCGGCGTGCCGTCCACGCACTGGGTCTGCGCTACTACGTCAACCGCCGGCCGATCAAGGCGGTGCGACGCACCGCTGACCTGCTGTTCCCGAAGCTCAAGCTGGCGGTGTTCCTCGACGGCTGCTTCTGGCATGGATGCCCCGAACATCACACGGTCGCCAAGACCAACGCGCCGTTCTGGGCGGAGAAGGTCGCCACGAATCGCCGCCGCGACGCCGACACGAACGAGCGGCTGGCCGCCCAGGGCTGGACCGTCATCCGGATCTGGGAGCACGAACCGGTCGCCGAGGCCGCGGCCCGGATCGCCGAGACGATCACCGCGATGCGCGGCACCTCTTCGCACCGTTGACATCGATTTCACTCCTAGGGCGGCGTGGCCTTCTGAGCCGCCACCGGTCCCGGCGACTTTCCGCGGCACCACGCTGCCGTCACGACATTCACCCTCTCAGGGCTCAGGAGGTCAAGCCGGAGATCGGACCCTGCGGAGGCGAGGATCGGTATCCGATCTGAGATCTGGAGGGAGACATGGAGCCACTGATAGGGGACTCGGAGCAGCGCGGCATGCTCCCGTCGCCGGCGCCGGTGACCCGCTTCCGGTAACGGGTAGCATCGATGGGCGTGCGTATCCGTTGACGAGGACACAGGACCCCGCCATCCCGGCGATGCGGGTCTGGGGGCGCTCCTGACGCCATGAGCATGTTCACGCCACGGCAAGCGATACGACGTTGAAAATGGGGTCAAGCTGCGAAACCTGTGTAAACAGGCGAGTAGCTTGACGGCCCTGTACACTGCTGTCGTGCATCAGAGAGCGAGGGTCACCGCGGCTGACATCGCCCGCCTCGCCGGCGTGGGGCGGGCGGCGGTCAGCAACTGGCGCAAGCGGTACGACGACTTCCCCGTACCGGTGGGTGGGACTGCTGCGTCCCCTCAGTTCGACCTCGAAGAGGTCGAGCAGTGGCTCGCTGGTCAGGGCAAGGCGCCCGCGGTCGCGGACGAGGACCGGCTCTGGCGCAATCTGCTGGCGGCAGCCGGCGACCCCGCCGAGGCGCTCGCCGCAGCCGGTGAGCACCTACTCGGCCGACGAGCTCTGCCGCGCGGTTTCCCGCGGCCGGGACTCGACGACCTCGCGAAGGTTCATGGGCCGGTGGCGACGTTCGACGAGTTGTGGGGTCGCTACGCCGCCCTACCCGCGCAACGTTCCGTGGTCACCCCCGACGATCTGGCCGACCTGATGGCCACGGTGGCGGGTGTCGCCGGAGGGGCCGTCTTCGATCCGGCCTGTGGTGCCGGTGGCATGCTGCGTGCCGCCGCCCGGGCCGGTGCCGCACACCTGTACGGGCAGGACGACGAACCGACCCTGACCCGCCTCGCCGACCTGTGGCTCGCCCTCAACGGCAGGACCGGCGAGATCTGCACCGGTGACTCCTTACGCGCAGACGCCTTCCCCGACCTCGCCGCGGACGCCGTCCTGTCGAACCTGCCGTTCGGCCAGACCAACTGGGGACACGAGGAGCTGGGCAACGCACCGTGGGAGTTCGGGCCGCCGCCGCGCACCGAACCGGAACTGGCCTGGGCACAGCACGCGATCGCCCACCTGAGACCGGGCGGGCGCGCCGTGCTGCTCATGCCGCCGTCAGTGGCGACGAGACGTGCGGGGCGCCGTATCCGCGCCAACATGTTGCGCCGAGGTGCCCTGCGCGCGGTGATCGCACTGCCGCCCGGCGCCGCACCACCGCACGCGGTGCCCTTGCACCTGTGGATCCTGCAGAAGGCGAACAGGGGGGCAGCGGAGGTGTTGCTGCTGGACACCACCGACTGCGATCTCGACGCGGCCTATCGGAGCATCGCTGACATCGTCACGGCGTTCCTTAGCTCCGAAGACCGTTCGGAATCCGTCGAAGCGCACACGGTCCCCGTGCTCGACCTGCTCGACGAGGAGGTCGACCTGTCACCCGGGCGTCGCCACCTCGACGATGCCGACCTCGCCGACATCGGATCGCGACTGGCCGATGCCAACCGGCGTCTGACGGATTCCGCCGCACGGATGCCCGGCCTGCTGTCCGACCTGGTGGACGGCCCGGCCGAGGCCGGTGTCTCCCCGTTCACCGTCGGCGACCTGCTCCGCAGCAGATCGCTACAGATCCTCGGACCCGTCCGTGGTGGTGAGGGGCAGCAGGCTGAGGGACTGACCCTCACCGTGCAGGACCTGATGGTCGGCCGGCCCGCCTCGGGAACGGCCGACGATCGACTCACCCCGCGGATCGCCCTGCAGCCGGGGGACGTGGTGGTGTCCGTCAGCGAACGACGACTCGCCGCCCGGGTCAACACCGAGTCGGGTCCGCTGCTCGGCAGACACCTCTGGCTGCTACGTCCGGACCCGCAGGCCCTCGACTCCTGGTTCCTCGCCGGCCACCTGCTCACGACGGTTAACCAGAGACTGGCCGGAAGCCTTTTGGGCACGTCGCGTTTCGATGTGCGCCGGATACAGCTGCCGAGGGCGGCGATCGGCGAGCAGCGGCGACAGGGCGAGGTCTTCCGCCGTCTGAACGAGTTGACCGAGACGATCCGTGAGGCCGCGGCGCTGGGCGCCGACATCACGCGGCTCACGGCGGACGGTCTGGCCTCGGGCAGGTTGCAGCCGACCTGAGAGGTGTGCCACCGAACCTCGTCCTCGCGGCGTCTCCGTTGCGAGGACGGGTCAGCCGCGTGCGCCACGCGCGGGTGGCACGTAGCGGCGTACGGGTGCACGCACGAGCATCAACGCGTCGACGGTGGCTATGACCTGTTCGTCGTCGACGTGTGCCGCATCGCGCAGGTCCGCGAGCAGCCCCGTCAGGATCGCTTCGGCCCCAGCCCTGTCGCCCGCGCCCGCCTGCATGATCGCCAGCTCGCGTGTGGCGGTCGCCCGTTCGGAACGCGTCGACGCCTGCCCGCCGAGATCTTCTGCGACGGTGGCGTACAGGTCGGCGGCCGTCGTGACGTCACCGGCGCGGGCGTGCAGGCGGGCCAGCGTCAGACGTAGGGAGACGACCGCGGGGTGGTCCTCAGGCAGCCGGCGGGTCATGACGGTGAGCGCGTCGTTGCAGGCGCGTAGGGCGTCGCCGGTCTCACCGGCCTCGACGAGCAGGTTCGCGAGATCACGGCGGACGTCCATGAGGGCGTCTTCGGGTGCGTGGGGGTCGTCGAGGACGGTGCGCAGCAGATCGACCGCTCGGCCGGGTCGGCCCTGCTCGGCGTGCTCGGCGGCGGAGGCGCGTATCCGTCGCAACGCCGCCGGGGTCCACTCGGGGTGTCCGGTCTGACCGCGGCGGGAGGCCCCGCCGGTCAGGCCGGTTGTGGTCTCGACGTATCCCTCGGGTGTCGTGGCCGTCACGAAGCCGGGCAGTGGTGACGGACGGCGCAGCAGGGGTGTCAGGGGCGCGAGGACGTCGGTGGCGTCCTTGGGTCGGTCTTGAGGGCGGTTGTGGGTGAGCAAGGCGGCCAGCTCCCACAGGTCGTCGTCGGCGGGTGTCTGCTCGAGCAGCTCCTCGAGGATGCGTCCGACGGCGTAGAGGTCGGTGCGGGACGACGCGATGCCCAGGTCACACTCGGGTGCCCGATAGCGCCAGTCGCCGGTCACCACTCCGGGTGGGGTCAGGTGGGTCGAGCTGCTGTCGGTGACGATGGCCAACCCGAAGTCCACGACCTTCACGGTGCCGTCGGCGCACAGCAGCACGTTGTCCGGCTTCAGGTCGCGGTGTACGAGCGACAACTCGTGCGCGCGGGCCAGCACGGCACAGATCTGCGCGATGACGTATACCGTCCAGTCTCGGGGGACCGGCTGCACCTCGTCGATCAGATTGCGTAGCGTCGCACCCTCCACGTACTCCATCACGAGGAACGGTCGGCCGTCGTCCTCTCCGGTGTCGAACACCGCAGGCGTTCCGGGGTGCCGCATCCTGGCCAGCAGCCTCGCCTCGCGGCGGAAGCGGCGCACGAGTTCGGTGCGCTGGTCGTCGTCGGCCAGGTCTGCACGCATCAGTTTGACCGCGACCTCGCGGTCGAGGGACAGGTCGTAGGCCCGGTAGAGGTCGCCCATGCCGCCCCGCAGAGGGGGGCCCGACAACTCGTAGCGCTGCCCGATCGTCTGCGGGCTCGTCGACGTTGTCCTCGCTGCACCGGATGTCGTGACGCTCATGCGCCGGTGACCTGACGGTGGGTCAGGAACGGGCTCGGCGTGGCGTGCCACGAGATCACCAGGTCGTCCCGGGCGCGGGTCGCGGCCACGAACAGCAGGGAGCGGTAGCGCTGCCGTTCCCGCTGGTAGCGGGTGGGGTCCGACTCCCGGAAGCCGTTGATGCGCTGGTGCGGGACCAGCCCTTCACGGACCCCGGCGATGATCATCCGGCGATACTCCAGACCTTTGAACCGGTGCATGGTGCCCAGGTGCACTCCGCCGGTTCGAACGGGACCGTCCGAGCCGACCTCGACGACGTCGACGCCGTCGGCGCTCAGGCGGGCCGCCAGATCGGCGGCCAGATCGTGGGTGGGTACGCAGATGGCGACGGAGCCGTCGGACTCGTCGCCCCAGGCCTTGAGCTGCCGCCGAATCAGGTCCATCTCCTGCGGCCAGTCGGCGGCTCGGCGCAGAGCCGGGTGTCCGCCGCTGAGCAGGGAGCGGTAGCCGTCGAGTGTGTCGGTCGCGCCGTTCATGTCGTCGTACCGTTCGCCGCTCATCAGCTCCAGAGCGGTGGCGAGGATCTGGCGGGTCGTGCGGTAGTTGAGGGTGAGCCGGTGTGAGCGGCCGCGGATGTCGATGCCCAACCGGGACAGACTGACCCGGTTGTCGTAGATGCGTTGGTGGGTGTCGCCGACGACGAACAAGTCGTCGGGTCCGGCCGGTGCCATGCACCGCAGCAGACGCCAGTGCGCCGTGCTGAGGTCCTGGGCCTCGTCGACGACGATATGGCGGTAGCGGGCGGCCGTGCCGGGCCGTCGCGTGCGTGCCTGCTCGGCGCGGGCGGCGTGGACGGCGATCTGCGCATGCGTCCAGACGCCTTGTTCGGCGGTCCACTCCTCGAAGCGTCGGCACAGCTCCCAGATCCTGGCCCGGTCCGGCCGGCTCAGCGGGCGTCCGCGTCCCGGCCGGCGTGCGGTGGCGTACTCATCGCCACTGTCGAGCATCTGCCCGAGCACGACCTGGGTCCACTCGGCGGACAGGAACTCCGGCGTCCAGTCGGAATCCTCCCGGCCGAGGAAAGCCCGCCAGTAGTCGGTGATGCGATGGTCGTCGACGAGGGTGCGGCCGGCGTCGTCCGGCGACTGGGTCGCGATCCTCCTCGCGAGCCGGTCGATGTTGATCACGTCGACGTGCTGCAGCGCCTCGACGCCGGCCAGGGATTCGAGGCGGCTGCGGAGATCGACGGCGAGGTTTCGGCTGAAGGTGGTCAGCAGGATCCGACCGTCGCCCGGCTTGAGCCCGGCGGCCAGGTGTGCGACCCGGTGCAGGGCCACGATCGTCTTGCCGGTGCCGGGCCCGCCACTGACGCGGGTCGGTCCGCTGGTCGCCCGGTCGACGAGCCTGCGCTGGGTCGGGTGCAGGAACACCTGCCACGACTCGAACGACTCCGACAGGACGGCCTGCAATGCCTTGTCGTCGGAGGTCACCTGGGTGGCGGGGCGCACCAGCGCGGCGGCGAGGTCGTCGGGGTCGACCTGCTCGGTGACGCGCACGGGTTCGGTGATCAGCCGTCGCACGTCCTCGACGTGCATGCCGTCGTAGAGCGAGAGCAGCACGTCCGCGGTCAGTTGCGGTGCGCCCTCGACGAGCTCCAACAGTTCGTCCTCGGTGCGCAGGGAGCGGATCCGTGGCAGCAGTGGTTCGGCGACGCCGAGGTCCAGCAGCACGGTGTCGGCGTGGTCGTCGAACAGTGGGGGCGCCTCGGGCGGCAGGACGTCGACGAGCACGGTGTCGGGAACGGGTTCGAGGTCGACCACCTCGAGGGCGCCGGTGACCCGGTTGACCCGGTAGGCGTAACGGTCCAGCTCCTCGTAGACCTCGCCGCGGTGTTTGACGTCGACCAGCAGATACTCGCGGTCGGCGATGTGCAGCAGGATCGCGCGCAGGTCGGCGTTGACCCGGGCCGACCACAACCGGTCGCCGCCCTTGAGCTGTTTGAGCCGCAGTCCGGGGTTCTCGGGGTTGGAACGGAACTTGTGCTGGAACTCGTAGACGGCGCCGACGTCGGCCCGGGAGAGTTTGAGGATCTCCTTCTCTGCGCTCTGCAGCACGCGCAGTCGTCCCCCTGTGGTCATGGGCTGCTCCTTCGACGGCGTGGGCGGACCGTGGTGCACGGTCGTGCGAGGTGCTCGCACGGACGTGCCGGTGATGACGAGTTCGGTGGGTCCCTCCGGCCACGGGTCGGTCTCGTCGGTGACGGCGACGGACCGAAGCGACTCGGGAAGCGGTTCGGCGGGCGTATGGTCCTGCAGTCGGCGACGTACGGCGGCGAACCCGCCGGGGTGGGCCTCGACGATGCGGGAGAACTCGGCGATGAGGTCGGCGACGCCGGGGCGGGCGCCGGGATGGTGCGCCAGCATGGCGGTCAGCAGGGGGTCGAGGTCGCGGGGCACCCCGGTCAGGTCGGGGCTGTGGGCGGGGTCGGTGATCCAGCCGGTGAGCACGAGGGGGGTGGCCTGCGGGTAGGGGTGGCGCCGGGTGCTCGCGTACAGCAGCGTGGCGCCGAGGGCGTAGACGTCGACCGCCTCGGTCAGCTCGGTCTCGCCGACCGCCTGTTCAGGGGGCATGTAGGCGACGGTGCCGACCGCGTGACCGAGCTGCGTCAGACGGTCGTCGCGCTCACGCAGGACCGCCAGGCCGAGGTCGATGATTCGGGGTGAGTCGGGACCCAGCATGACATTGCTGGGTTTGAGGTCCCGGTGCAGCAGTCCGGCGCCGTGGATGGTCTCCAGACCCTCGGCGAGCATCGCGCCGAGGGCGGCGGTGGCCGCGCCGTCGAGCACGCCGTTGTCCGCGACGTACCGACGCAGTGTCGAGCCGGGCACGTACTCCACCGCCAGCCACGGGTTGTCCCGGTTCAGTTCGCAACCGCGGTAGTGCGCGACCCGTAGACCCTGGGCGCGGCGCAGGTGCGCGATCTCGGCGCGGAAGCGGCGCAGGACGGTGTCGTCGTCGAGCAGGTGGGACTGGATGACCTTGACGGCGACCAGCTCCGCGGTGCGTGATCGACCGAGGTAGACCTTCCCCATGCCGCCCGCGCCCAACTCGGCGAGGATCTCGTATCGCCGGTTACGGCCGATCCAGCGCGGGTCCCGGCTCGTCAGTGCTCGCACTCGGTTCCTCGCCCCCCGTCGACCGACCGCTCATCGAGCGTCTGCGGTTCGCCGCTCGGTGAGGTTCCCGCCGAGCAGTCTCCTGTATCCGTCGTTGGCGAGGACACCGCCCCGCTACAGGTCGTGTGCGGGGCATGGCGCACTCCCCCCGCGCGGCGAGCGGCCACGCCGGCCTCCGGACCCCGGATGCCCGAGGTGGTTGCATCCCCCGGTCCCTCGGGACGGTTGTCACGGTGAGACGATACGGCGGCCTCGCTCGCGAGATCGAGGTCCTCCTGTGCAGGTCGCGGGCTTCTGGGGGTCTTACAGCGGGGTGGCCGGTCCTCACGGCTGGCGGGAGTGGCGCCGCTGCGAGATGCTCGGTGAGGCATGCGCCGGCCCCCGCTTGTCAGTTCGGGCCAGTGGGGCCTGGACCGCATCGTGCGCCTCCTCGGTGGACTGCCACCGCCATACTAGCGGTGTTTACACACGCGGCCCGAAATTCTTCTGTTGACTTGGTTCACAGCCGGGTTTAAAGTGAGCGCCAGCCGCGACGGAAGGCGGTCCTCCCACCCGGTCGAGCCGCTGAAACGACACGGGGCGCACTCGCCTGCCGGTCGAGCGGAGCGTGTCGGTGCGAAGGACGAGAGGTCAGTCTGACCGCGGCGTGGTCGGGCGAACAAGCACGCAGCTCCGACCGGGCCGGCCGAGACCGCGCGCCCGGGGCGGGGCACTCGAGGCACGGTGGGGAGCTGGTGTGGGCGGACTCATAGACGACGTGGGGCATCCGGTGAGCGCGGGCCGAGCCGGTGAGGATCAGGCGACCACAGAGCAGCGGCAGGTCGTTGACCAGCCGTGGGACGCCCGCACGCTGGTGATCGCCCCCGCGGGCACCGGCAAGACGTTCACGCTGGTCCAGCGTCTGGACCGGCTGTCGGCGCTGGGTCTCGACGCCGACGAGGTGTTGGTGCTGTCGTTCTCCCGCGCCGCCGTGCAGGAGTTGGAGCGGCGCTCCAGCCGATCCACCGGCGCAGGCCGTTTCGTCAAACCCCGCACCTTCGACGCCTGGGCGTTGGAGCTGTTGACTCAGACCTACGCAGGGGAGTGGCAGCTGCTCGGCTTCGACGAGCGGATCCGCACGGCGACCGAGGCGATCCTCGCCGGGGACGCCGAGGAGTTCCTCGACGGTCTGCGGCACGTGATGCTCGACGAGGTCCAGGACCTGGTGGGCGACCGCCGACGACTCGTGCAGGCGCTGCTCGAGGCCCTGGACACCGGTTTCACCGCCGTCGGTGATCCCGCCCAGGCCGTCTACGACTTCCAGTCCCGCGGCGGGCGCGACACCGGTGACGTCTTCTCGTGGCTGCGGGGCCGCTACCGAGACGACCTGGTCGAGCTGTCGCTGACCCGCGACTTCCGGGCCGTGACCCCGCGCCCGGCGGGACTGCTCGCGTGCGGGGAGGCGCTGCGGTCACAGACCGGGATCGTGGACCCCCGGCAGATCGCCTCGTCCATGCGGCGCGAGCTGCTCGACGTGCAGACGGCCGGGGCGTTGCAGGACATCGTCACCGGTTTCTCCTATCTTGACGGGGACTGCGCGGTGCTGTGCCGCGACAACGGTCAGGCACTGGAGGTCTCCGCGGTCCTGCACGCCGCCGGTGTCGCGCACCAGCTGCAGCGCCGATCCGGCGACGACCTCAACCCCCGCTGGTTGCTGGAGCTGTTCGGTAGCGGGTCCGCGCTCAGCGTCACCCACGACGAGTTCCTCGCCGCCTGCGGTCTGGACGCCGACACCGCGGAGTCGGCCTGGCAGGCCCTGCGGGCGCTCGGGCGCGGTCGTGACCGCATCGATCTGGCCCGGTTGCGTGCCCTGATCGCCGCACGCGGCATCGGTCGCCTGCGGCTGCCCGCACCGGCGGTCGCGGTGACGGTATCCTCGCTGCACCGGGCGAAGGGTCTGGAGTTCGACCGGGTGTTCCTGCTCGACAGCGACCCCCGCGACGACGAGGACCCGCTGGAGCAGGCCCGGCTGACGTACATGGCCATGACCCGGTCGCGTAGGGAACTGTTCCGGCTCGAGGCGCTGCCCGCCCGGGGACGGGTGTACCGCAGGAAGTCCGCAGAGTCCGGGCGGTGGGGGCTGGCTATGCACGGCCGCACCGTGAGTCGGCGTCCCTTCCTGGGGATGGCCGTCGAAGGGCAGGACGTCGACCACGAGTTCCCGGCCGGTGTGCGCGGCTTCAGCGACGACCCCGCCGCCCTGCAGCGGTACCTGGCCGACGTGGTCCGGCCGGGCGACGAGGTGCGGATGGCGGTGCTCGCCCGCGACGTCGACGACTGCCCCGTACCGCTGTACGGCGCCGAACACCGGGGCCGCTTCATCGCCGTCATGTCGCGGGCGTTCCGAGAGGCGATGGGCAGGCATCTGGGCGGCCGCACGGCCGGGGACCGTCGGAGCTGGCCGGCGACGATCACCGACTGCCGTGTCGAGGCGGTCGAGGTGGCCGCGGGCAGTACCGCGGCGGGCGCCCGTGCGGGTCTGGGCGAGCATGGGGTCTGGCTGGCTCCGCGGATCAGCGGCCTGAGCCGTTTCCACTACGAGAAGGCAGAAGGGTGAATCGCCGGTGAGCGGTTTCGACGAACACTACGGGTTCCGTGACGAACTGACCCGACGACTCGTGCTGGACCTGCTCGGGCCCGCAGACGGCGACGAGGAGATCCTGACCGATCCACCGGTCAACAGCTACCTGACCGGGGTGCTGTTCCCGCAGCGCGACATCGAACTGCGGATCGAGGACGTGGCCGAGTCGGACGTGGACCTGGCCTCCGCCCGGCTCGACACCGACGAACGACCCGACACCGGCGTGTCGATGGCCAACGTGCAGAGCCCGTCCTCGATGGGGCTGACGTTCGTGGCGGACCCCCGCGCCGGCGGCCTCGAGGTGCGGGTCGCCGCCGGTGTGTACGAGCCGATCGACGAGGCGGGGCGCCCGGCCGAGGCGCAGTCGGAGGCGGCGCGCTCCACCGAGGAGTCGGACGTGCGGTGGCGCCGGCACGGCGTGTCGGTGCCGGCGATCCCGCTGGACCCGACCCGGACCGGCGCCGACACGGTGCAGGCGGCGCCCGGGCTCGAGGTGCGCACCCTGGTGCGGCCCGCCGACGAGCGAGGCTTCGTGACCGTCACCGTCACCCTCGTCGACGTCCACGTCGCCGCCGGGGCGATGCGCGACCCGTACTGCTTCTTCCAATGCGAGCTGGCGGTGGCCTCGCAGGGCACCGTACCGGCGATCATCCAACAGTCGGCGCCGGTCGTCGGCGACGACCAGGAGACGCTGCTGGCCGAACTGCTCTACCGGCACGCCCCGTCGTTCGCCACCGGACACGGCTGCGCGGGCGAATGGAGCGATCCCGTCGAGCCGGACGGCGCCGGCCTGCCCCGGCGGGTGGCCGAGGTGCGCTCGTCGTTCGTGCCGTCGTTCGACGTGCTGCTGTCGGAGTCCAACAGCGGCATCGACGCCTCCGGCCTCGGCATGTGGGCGCTGGCCACCGGCGACCGTGACGACGTCGTCGGCCGGCTGCGGACGCTGCTGTCCGGATACGGGGAGTGGGTTCGGGACCTGCAGGACCGGGCCGCGGCGTTGGCCGACACGCCCCACGGCGGCGTCGCCGCCGAGCAGGCGCGGCTGTGCGCCACGGCGCACGACCGGATGGTGGCGGGCATCGACCTGCTCGCCCGCGACGCGCAGGTGCTGCGAGCCTTCCAGCTGGCCAACCGGGCCATGGCGCTGCAACGCGCCCGCACGCTGCACCTGCGCGACCGGACCGCGGCCCTGGACCTGACGGCCGGGCGGTGGTATCCGTTCCAACTCGGCTTCATCCTGCTGTGCCTACAGGGGATCGCCGATCCCGACCACGAGGACCGGCAGGTCGCCGATCTGCTGTGGTTCCCCACGGGTGGCGGCAAGACCGAGGCGTATCTGGGGCTGGTCGCCTTCACCGTCTTCCTGCGCCGCCTGCGCCGGGGCGACGGTGGCGCCGGGGTGACCGTCCTGATGCGCTACACGCTGCGGCTGCTCACCCTGCAGCAGTTCGAGCGCGCCGCGACGCTGATCTGCGCGATGGACCGGATCAGACACGACGAGCCGGACCTGGGCGCCGAGGAGGTGTCGATCGGCATGTGGGTGGGCGCCAGCGCCACCCCGAACGACCTCGACGACGCCGAGGCGGCGCTGCGCAAGCTGCGCAACCAGGAGACCCTGCGCGAGAAGAACCCGGTCCAGCTGCGGCGCTGCCCCTGGTGCGGGATCGAGATCGACGCGGTCCACTACCGGGTCGATCGCCGCATCACCAGGATGGTCGTCGCGTGCGGTAACGACGAGTGCGAGTTCGGCGACGGTCTGCCGGTGCACCTGGTCGACGAGGCGGTGTACGCGTACCGCCCGACGCTGATCATCGCCACGGTGGACAAGTTCGCCCAGATGGCGTGGAAGCCGGAGCCGGCGGCGTTGTTCAACCGGGTCGGCGCGCCGGCGGACACACCGCCTCCGGAGCTGATCATCCAGGACGAGCTGCACCTGATCTCGGGTCCGCTGGGAACCCTGGTCGGGTTGTACGAGTCCGCTCTCGACATCGCCTGCGACCGGCCCAAGGTGGTCGCGTCGACGGCGACGATCCGGCGGGCCCGGGAACAGGGCAAGGCGCTTTTCGACCGGGACGTGCACCAGTTCCCGCCGTCCGGGCTCGACGCCCGTGACTCGTGGTTCGCGGTGCAGGCGCCGGCGGACCGTAAGCCGACGCGTCGCTACGTCGGCCTGTTCGCGCCGGGAACCAGCCAGGCGACGCTGCTGGTACGGGCGTACGCCGCCCTGCTGCATCACGCCGCGCAGATCGACGCCAAGGACGAGGTCCGGGACGCCTACTGGACGCTGGTCGGCTACTTCAACAGTCTGCGCCTGTTGGCGGCTGCGGAACTGCAGGTCAACGACGACGTGGTGCTGCGGTTGCAGCGCCTGGCCGGAGAGGGCGAGGGCGAGCCGCGTGAGGTGGAGACCCGCGAGTTGACCAGCCGGGCCAACGCAAGCGAGATCCCGCGCCTGCTGCGCCAGCTCGACGTGCCGTACGGGCAGCCCGATGCGCTGGACGTCATGCTGGCCACGAACATGATCTCGGTCGGGGTGGACGTGGACCGTCTCGGACTCATGGCGGTCACCGGTCAGCCGCAGACGACCGCCGAGTACATCCAGGCCACCAGCCGGGTGGGGCGCAAGCACCCCGGGATCGTGGTGATGCTCTACAACGCCGCACGTTCGCGCGACCGTTCGCACTACGAGAACTTCCGCTCGTATCACTCGGCGCTGTACCGGCAGGTGGAGTCGACCAGCGTCACGCCGTTCTCCGCCCGTGCCCGGGACCGGGCGCTGCACGCGGCGCTGATCAGCGCCGTGCGCATGACGGTCGCGGACGCCCGTGACAACGACGCCGCCGGGAACCTGGACATGTTCGAGGCCGATCTGAGGGACCTGGCCGACCGGATCCTGGAGCGGGTGCGCCGGGTCGCTCCCGACGAGGTGCAGGCGACCGCCGAACACCTCGACGACATCATCCGACGCTGGGTCGGGATGGTCGACTGGAACAGCGGCTTGAAGTACCGGGTCAACAGGAGTCCGAACGACCCCAGAGCCCGCCCGGAGAACTCGGCGCTGCTGTGCACCTTCGAGGACGACGACCTGCCGCTTTCCTTCGAGACGATGAACAGTCTCCGCGACGTCGACGTGGAGACCAGCCTGTTCCCACGAGAGGGGCGATAAGCATGCCCGTACGCAGGCCGCAGCGGCCGACGCGGAGCGCACCGGCCAGAAAGCCGACGATCGGTAAGGCCCGTCGCGCCCAGATGATCACCACGTACGGCGTCGGATCGATGATCGCGATCGACGAGGCCTCCTACATCGTGCTGGGCCTGGACAGCTGGCGGATCAACAATCGGGAGGAGACTAGCGAGCCGCGGCTGCAGCGTGCTTTGCGCGTCGACAAGCTCTACCTGCCGCCGGCGGAGAGCGAAGACTACGGTGCGGGCCTCAAGCGGTTCCCGGAGTTCTACACCTGTCACGAGTGCCGGCTGCTGCAGCCCTACGGGGGCTTCGGCGGCCGCGGCTCGACGTGCGCCTGCGGCGGCTCGCTCATCCCCAGCCGATTCGTGCTGGCCTGCGACGACGGGCATCTGGAGGACTTCCCCTACCGCAAGTGGGTGCACCGCGGATCTCCGGACGGTGCCGTGTCGTGCATGCGGGACCTCAAGATGGTGACCACGGGACGCACGGCGAGCCTGCGGTCCATCCAGATCGAGTGCGGGTGCGGCCGCAAGGCGTCGATGGAGGGCGCGTTCCGGCGCAGCGAGCTGCGCAGACTGGGGATCCGCTGCTCGGGGGCGCGTCCGTGGCTGCGCGACGCGGGCAAGGTGGACTGCGCCCGACCGCCGCGGACCCTGCAACGCGGTTCCTCGGCGGCGTGGTTCGGCATGGTGCGTTCCTCGTTGGCGATCCCCCCGTGGTCGGAGAAGGTGCAGACGGCCATCGACCGCTATTACACGATGTGGCGCACGTCCAGCGATGAGGTCATCGCCCAGCAGGCGGAGGCCGTCGGCATCCTGAAGAGGGGCATCACCGGCACGCAGGTCGTCGACGCCGTGCGCAAGCGGGCGCGCTTCGAGGAGGAGGGGACCACCGCGGAGCCGGGCGACCTGGACGCCGAACTGCGCGCCGAGGAGTACGAGCAGCTGTGCACCGGCACCAGTGGTGACGAGGAGTACGACGACTTCGAGTGCCGCCCCGTCGAGGGTGATCCGCCGATGCCGCAGATCGGTCAGGTGATGAAGGTGACCCGGCTGCGGGAGGTGCGCGTGCTGCAGTCGTTCACCAGAGTGGAGCCGCCGAGCGCGGCGGACGCGGCCACCCGACACGCCGCGTTGACCGTGGGCGACCCGGAGTGGCTGCCGGCGATGGAGGTCATCGGGGAGGGCGTCTTCCTGCGGATCAGCGAGCCGCTGTTGCGGGAATGGGAGCAGCGTGAGGCCGTCGTCGACCGTGCCGGGCTGCTCATCGCCAACCACGCCGCCCTGCTTCGCCGGCGGGCGGAGGCCGCTGGTCGTCCCGCCCCGCCGACCCGGCTGACGGCGCGGGCGATCCTGCTGCACACCTTGGCGCACCTGCTGATCAACGAGTGGAGTCTGGACTCCGGATACTCTGCGTCGGCGATGCGCGAGCGGCTGTACACCGACGGTGAGACGGCCGGTCTGCTCATCTACACCGCCACCAGCGACTCCGCCGGCAGCCTCGGCGGCATCGTCCGCCAGGCGGACCCGGACCGTCTGGCCCGCACGCTGCGCTCGGCGCTGCGACGGGCTCAATGGTGCTCGGCGGACCCGCTGTGCATGGAGTCGGAGACCGGAGGGGCCGACAGCCTCAACCTCGCCGCCTGTCACGTGTGCAGCCTGCTGCCGGAGACCAGCTGCGAGCACAACAACACACTGTTGGACCGGGGTCTGCTGATCGGCTGGCCGACGCATCCCGACGGCGGGTTCTTCAGCGTCCGCTGACACGGTGAGAGGAAGGGGGAGGCTGTGTCGAGGAAGGCCGCGGTGTCGAGGAAGAACGTCGCCGATCACCTGGACGTGTTGGAACGCCGGCTGAGGGAGGCGCTGGACCTGGTACACCGGGCCCAGCGAACCGAGCAGACGGCCACCGGATGGTTGACGACCTCCGCGGACATCGGGCGTCTGGTCGCAGGCGAACGTGACGCCTTGAGCGGCGTTCGCCAGGAACTGCTGGGCGGGGCGCGCACGGCCGTCCTGGCGTACCTGCGGCAACGGGTCGGCCACGCGGTCACGGCGGGCGAGCTGGAGGGTGTCTCCGGGATCGAGGAGTGGACGCGTCGTATCCGCGAACTGCGTGACCTCGGCTGGGACATCGAGGCGCTCGGCAGCGGGCCGGGGCGTTCCTACCGGCTCAGAGCCGACCAGCTGGACCGGTCGGTCGTCGACGACGACGCGCTGATCGCGCAGATCAGGGGTGGAAACCCCAAGGACCGCCTCATCGAATACCTCTTCCACGTCGCGCCCTGGCCGGTCGCCGCAGCCCGACTGGAACGCGTGGCGAGGTCGGCGGGGTGGCGCACCGACCTGCAGACGTTGATCGACGAGGGCTGGCTGATCCACAGCCACGAGGACGACCCGGAGATCCCCCCGGGCTTCTACCGGCTCGCCCGCCTGGAGGACTGAGACCATGGCACCGGAGCCGCTCTGGGAGGGACCCGACAGCGCCGTCGCCCGTCGGGTGACGGAGCTGTCGGATCAGTACCTTCGGGCCTATGCGGCCCATCCCGGACTGATCGAGGAACACGCCAACATCGAGCGGTCGATCACCCAGGGCGGCTACGGCCGGCGTCAGCTCTACGAGCTGATCCAGAACGGTGCCGACGAGCTGCAACGCGAACCGGGCGGCGGGATCCACGTCGTGCTGACCCCCGACGCGTTGTACTGCGCGAACCGGGGGACGGCGATCACGCAGGACGGCGCGGAGACCATCCTGGCCTCACATCTGTCCCGCAAGCGCGGGACCGAGATCGGACGTTTCGGGCTCGGCTTCAAGTCCGTGCTGTCGATCAGCGACAGCCCGGACTTCTTCAGCCGCAGTGGATCGTTCGGGTGGGATCGGCGCCACGCCGAGGCGACGATCCGCACCCACACGGGCACGACGGGGCCGACGCCGGTGCTGCGGGTGGCGCGGGTGCTGGACGCGGACGCGGCCCGCGCCGGCGACCCGGTGCTCGACGAGCTCATGTGCTGGGCGACGACGGTGATCCGGCTGCCTCTGCTCGAGGGGCACCTGGACCGGCTCGCCCAGGACCTGCGCGACTTCCCCAGTGACTTCGTGATCTTCTCCCCCCACATCGGCCGCTTGGATCTCGACGACCGGACCGGGCTCGTGCCACAGCGGAAGACCGTCACCGTCAGCGGAGACGGCACCGACCGGGTCGTCGTCGAGCAGTCCGGCGGCGCGGAGCGCACCGTTACGTGGAAGGTCTTCGAACGGATCCACCGCCCCAGTGAGCAGGCGCGCCGCGACGCCGGGGAGTTCCACGACCGTGACGAGATCCCGTTGTCCTGGGCCGTGCCGGTCTCCGGCGGCGGCCAGGGGACCGGTGCGTTCTGGGCCTTCTTCCCGACGACGTATGAGACGACGCTCAGCGGCATCCTGAACGCCCCGTGGAAGACCAACGAGGACAGGCAGAACCTGCTCAAGGACAACCTGTTCAACGATGAGCTGATGACCGCCGCGGCGGAGCTGATCGTGGACTCGTTGCCGGAGTTGAGCACCGACGAGGACCCGGCCCGCCACCTGCTGTTCATCACCGCCCGCGGCCGTGAGGCCCGCAACTGGGCCGACAAGGAATTGAGCGCCGCGATCTACCGGCTCGCCGCGCGGCGTCCGAGCCTGCCGGATCAAACCGGTCGTCTGCGCACCCCCACCGAGGTCCGGCTGCATCCCGCCCGGCTCGATCCAGAGTGGCTTTCGCGGTGGCGCGGCGTGCCCGGACGTCCCGACGACTGGTGTCATCACTCCGTCGAGGAGACGGTGCGGCGATCACGGGCGGAACAGATCCTGGCCGGAGCCGGTAGAGGGCCGGCCACGCTTCGGCACTGGTTGGAGGCCGTGGCGCTGCCCGGCTCCCCGCCGGGGACGGCGGCGGCGCTGCGCATCGTCGCGCAGATGAGCGACCGCAGGCATCCCCTGCTCGACGACGGTCACATCGCGCGGATCGTGCTCGTCGCCGACGGCCGGGTCCTGACACTGTCGGACCAGGTCTTCCGCCGCACACCGGGTGAGCCCGAAGCCGACGGGCTCACCTACATCGACCGGCGCCTCGACGAGGACCCGGAGCTCGACGAGGTTCTGACCGATCTCGGGATCTACGAGGCCGATGCCGCCGGGCGGCTGCTGTCCCTGCTGCAGAGCGACCTGTCGGATGCCGACGACGAGTCGTGGGAGACGTTCTGGGCCCTGACCCGACGCCTCGTCCCGTCCGTCGCCGCCGAGATGATCGACGAGCAGGGGTTCACCGCACGGGTGCGGGTCCGCGTCGGCTCGGGTGCGTTCATGGGGCTGCGTGAGTGCCTGATGCCCGGTCGCGTGGTGCTGGCCGGCTCCTCGGTCGCCGTCGACGTCGACTTCCACCGCGAGGATGTGGCGCTGCTGGGGCTGCTGGATGTGAGCGACGTGCCGAGGGAGTCCGACGATCCGGGCCGGGACGGGTGGCTCGACGAGTACCGACGAAAGATGATCTTGGCCTTCTACGCGTCACTGCCGCCGTCGGCGAGCAGGCCGGTCGAGCGCGGTATCAAGGTCGCAGGCGTCGCACCTGCAGGCCCCCTCGGATTGCTGACCACCCTCACCCCGTCGGAGACGGCGCGGTTCCTCCGACATGTGCCACCCGCCGGCGTCGTCACGACGTGGCACGTCACCGCGACCACCCGCGTCGACCGGCGGCTCGACGTGCCGTCGCCGCTGGTGTGGGCGGCGCGTCGCTACGGACATCTGCAGACCGCGTGGGGTCTCCTGCCCGTCGACGACAGTGTGGGTCCCGGGCTGGCTCTCCCGACGGGAGTGCTGCCGGCGGCCGACATCGGCGCCGACCTGGCGACGGCTCTGGGACTGCCGCAACACACCGACGAGATCGGCGAGGCCCGGTGGCGGCGGATGGTCGCTCATGCCGAGGAGCACCTTCAGGTCGAGCAGGTGGGTGAACTCTACGGGCTGGCCTGCTCGTATCTGCCCGTCGCGCCGCCCCGGATCCGTTGCCTGGTCGGCGCCGACCCGGGGTGGGCCGCGCCCGGCGAGGTCACCATGGCCGCCGACGCCGGGCAACGGCGGCGGCTGCGCGACCACGACGTCCCGGTGCTGCCGGTACCGCCGGAGGCGGTCGACGGGTTGAGGGCCGCGTGGGGTCTGTCAGTCCTCGACGACGTGCTCAGCAACGAGGTGAGGGCGGTTCCCGTGCGCGAGCCGGTGCCGGTGGAGGACCTGTTCCCGCGGCTGCGTTTCCTCCCGGGCCGGCCCCTGCACGGCGTGCGGGTCGTCGCGTGCAGTGAGTTGGAGGAGCTGGTCAGCGGGCCGAACGGGCGGCGGGCGCGGCCGGCGTCGGTGCTGAGGTCCGACGACGTCGTCTACAGCCTGGAACCCTATGACGACGCGACGTTGCTGCGTCGGCTTCGGGAGCGGTTCGGTCTGCAGTTGACCGATCAGCAGGTCGAGCAGATCTTGGCCCACAACGAGCAGGTGCGACGGGACGCGCGTCTGGTCGCCGTCCGTGACCAGCCCGACGACGCTGCTCGGCTGCTCGTCCTGCTCGGCGCCGACGTTCTGCGCACCCGCATCCCGCAGCCGGTCCTGGAGGCCGTGGCCGCCGCCGAGGGGCCGCTCGACGATCGCACGGTGGCCGAGCTCGCCCTGGATGTGTTCGGTTCCACGGTGCTGCGGGAGTACCGCAGCGACCTGGACCGTCTGGGTCTCGACGTGCCGGAGCAGTGGGCCGGCGGCCATCGGGCCCGTCGACTCGTGACCGACCTGGGCTTCCCCGTGACGTTCGCCGGGGAGCGGCAGCCTTCCTTGGAGGCCAGCGTCGTGGTCGACGGCCCGGCCGCGTTCCCGCCGCTGCACGAGTACCAGGAGATCATGGTGCGGCGGGTCCGTTCGGTCGCCGAGTCGCGGCCGCCGCTGCGCGGCATGCTGTGTCTGCCCACCGGTGCCGGCAAGACCCGCACCGCGGTCCAGGCTCTCATCGAGTCCATGCGCGACGAGGCGTTGCCGCGTTTGCGGCCGATCCTGTGGATCGCGCAGTCGGAGGAGCTGTGCGAACAGGCGGTGCACAGCTGGCAGAGCGCGTGGCGCAGCCTCGGCGGCGCCGCGCGGCTGACCATCAGCAGGCTCTGGTCCGGCAACACGGCCGATCCGGTCACGGACGGCTTCCATCTGGTGGTCGCCACCGACGCGAAACTGGCGTTGATCATCGACTCGCCGGACTACGAGTGGCTGCGGGACGCCCAGTGCGTGATCATCGACGAGGCGCACACGTCCCTGAGCCCGCGTTACACGTCGGTGCTGGCGTCGCTGGGTATCACGCCGCATCGCACGAGGTGCCCGTTGATCGGGCTGACCGCGACCCCGTTCATCGGCACCAATGCGCCGGAGACCGAGCGTCTGACCCGCCGCTACAACCGCAACCGGCTCGACTTCGACGTCGACGGGCGGGAGGTGCTGGCGCCGCGGCCGTACGAGAGCCTGCAGGAGATGGGCGTCCTGGCACGCATACGTCATCGTGAGCTGGACGGGGCGACCATCCAGCTGTCGGAGAGCGAACGCGCCGAAGCCGCGGTTCATCCGTGGCTGCCGACCAGCGCGGAGAACCGTCTGGCGGCCGATCAGGAGCGCACCGCGATGCTGGTCAAGGAGATCACGGCACTGCCGCAGCAGTGGCCGATCCTGGTGTTCGCGACCTCCGTCGAGCACGCCCACGTCCTCGCCGCCCTGCTCAATCGGCGGGGGGTGAGGTCGGCGGCCGTCACCGGGTCGACCGAGCATGGTCTGCGCCGGCAGACGATCCGTCGCTTCCGTGACGGGGAGATCAGGGTGCTGACGAACTACAGCGTGCTGACCCAGGGCTTCGACGCACCGGCGACGAGGGCGATCGTGGTGGCCCGGCCCACCTTCAGCCCGAACGTGTATCAGCAGATGATCGGGCGAGGTCTGCGCGGTCCCAGGAACCGCGGCAAGGAGGAGTGCCTGGTGCTGGACGTGGCCGACAACATCACCCACTTCGGTGCGGAACTCGCGTTCCGCGACTTCGAGTATCTGTGGCGTTCTCCGGGGTGAGGCGGTGTCTTCGCTCGATCGATCCGAGGTGGAGACCGCTCGTCGGTAACGCCGTGGGGGAGTGGCGCGCTTCTCCATGATGTACGGAGGATCGCGATCGTCGTGGCGGCCATCACCGGACCGATTTCGTTGACAAAACTCTACCCGTTTTCCGATGTTGACAATGTTAACAGCGGTGCTACGGTGAGCGGGCGTAGGGCACAAGCGCTCGGCCGGTCGGCCGGGCCGGGACATCCGGACGGCGGAGCCGTCAAGATCGAAGTCCGAGCGCGCATCCGGAGAATCGATGTCGCGTCGTGCGCCGCGTGTTCGTTCTGTTCGGCTCGAGGCGGGATCTGATGAGTTCTTCCACCCCATCGTCGTACGCGTCCGTCCGTGAGACCGTCGAAGCGCTCTCCGCCGTCGCGCTCCGGCATTACGAGATCGACGCCGGGATGGTCCAGGAGCACGCCAACGGCGAGCGACGTATCACCCAGGGCGGATACGGCGACCGTCAGGTCTACGAGCTGGTGCAGAACGGCGCCGACGAGATGCGAGGCCTGCCGGACGGTGAGATTCGGGTGATCCTCACCGACGACTACCTCTACTGCGCCAACGCCGGTAACCCGATGACCCCGGCAGGGGCGGACACGATCCTGCGCATGGGCGTCTCCCGCAAGCGAGGCGGGCAGATCGGCCGCTTCGGCGTGGGTGTCAAGTCCGTGCTCAGCGTCAGCGACACCCCCCAGTTCTTCAGCACCGGCGGCTCCTTCGGCTTCGACCGGGCCTGGGCCGAACAGACCATCCGAGCCGTGGTACCTGGCGCCGTCGACATCCCCATCCTGCGGATGGGGAAAGTCCTGGACACGGCCGGGGAGGCCGCGTCCGACCCGATCCTCGCCGAGCTGCTCGGGTGGGCCGCCACCGTCGTGCGGCTGCCGCTGCTACCCGGGAAGGCCGCCCGGCTCAGCCTCGACCTGCGCGGCTTTCCCGCCGAGTTCCAACTGTTCTCACCCCACGTCGGGTCGTTGATCCTCGAGGACCGCTCCGGGCCCCGCCCGCCGCTGGTCCGGGAGCTGTTCGTGCGCAACGACGGCAACCGCTTCACCCTCCAGAGCAGTGCCACCACGGGTAGGGACGAGACCAGCCGCTGGCGGGTCTTCACCCGCACGTTCCACCCCTCTGCGACCGCGCAGCAGGGTGCCGGTGAACTGCACGACCGCCCCCGGATCGACGTCTCCTGGGCGGTGCCGGAGGACAAGGGCCGCGGTGAGCGGGGCACCTTCTGGGCGTTCTTCCCCACCAACTACGCCACCACCCTGCGCGGCCTGCTCAACGCACCCTGGAAGACCAGCGAGGACCGGCAGAACCTCTACGACAACAACCCGTTCAACGAGGAACTCATCGAGCAGGCGGCGCTGCTCATCGTCGAGTCCTTGCCGGAACTGGTCGACATCGCCGATCCCGGCTCCTACCTGACGCTGCTGCCGGGCCGGGGAAGGGAGGCACCGCAGTGGGCCGACGACCGGCTGACCAAGGAGGTCTGGAAGACCACGGCGGTGCGTCCGTCGCTGCCTGACCAGCTCGGTGTGCTGCGCATTCCCGACGAGCTGTCCATGCCGCCGGAGAACATCCCCGCCCCCCTGATGCAGCTGTGGGTCGGCTACAGCGGGCGCCCGCACGACTGGACCCACCCGTCGATCGAGCAGCGCGAACGGCGTGCCCGCGCGCGTCTGATCTTCGAGACCGCCGGCTTGAGCGAGGCGCCGATCGTGCGGTGGCTGCAGTCGCTGGTGCACGACGGCACCGCCGAAGCGTCCATCTGCGCGATCCGCATCCTCGCCGGGCTGCGCCGCGAGAACTCCGAGCACGCCGACGCCGCGCGCCGGGCCCGGATCGTGTTGACCGAGTCCCACGGCATGGTCTCCGTCGACCACCCCGGCCTGTACCAGCGCAGCGGCCTCGACGAACTCGCCGACGATCTGATCTACGTCGACGCGACGGTCACCGACGAGATCGGTCTGCGCAGCGACCTCAACGAACTGGGGGTCCGGGAGGCGACGCCGATGGGCAAGCTCAAGGCGGTCCTGGACCGCGGTGTCGACGGCTACGGCGACAAGGACTGGCAGGCCCTGTGGGGGCTCGTGGGCCGGGTGACACCCCACGACGCCGCCGACGCCATCCGCAAGGCCCTCCCCGATCCCATGCGCGCGATCCGGGTGCGCACCATGGCGGGCCGGTTCCGGCCGCTGGCCGAGTGCCTGCTGCCCGGGCGGGTCATCCCCGCCGACGGCAGCCGCGACCAGGACCTGGTCGTCGACCTGCGCGTCCACGGCGCCGACCGGCCGGCTCTGACGGCACTGGGCATGTCCGACGTGCCGGAGATGAGCGTCGACCCACGCGAGGACGACTGGTTCGAGGAGTACCGCGAGTTCGCGTTGAAGCGTCTGAACGACAGCCTGGACAAGCACGTCCGGCTGCGCAAACTGTCCGCTCTCGAGGTCGACGGGACCACCCCGCCCGGCCCGCTCGGCGTCCTTACCGAACTCAGCGACGAAGGCAAGGCACTGTTCGTCAAACACCTGCCCGCCGGGCGACTGGTGCGCGACTGGACCGCCCGGGCGCACAGCAGCACGCTGCACGTCCCGTCGCCGCTGGTGTGGATGGTCCGCCAGCACGGCAAGATCGACAGTAGTCAGGGGCTGCTGCCCGTGCGCATGACGGTCAACCCGGGCCTGCAGGAGTACGACGACGTGCTGCCCGTGGCGAGCGTCGACCGCGATGTCGCCGACGTCCTCAACCTGCCGTCTACCGTCGACCGGATTCAGGAACCGCTGTGGCGGTACGTGGTGCAGACGGTAGAAAAGTCACAGGACGACGTGGTCCCCGGGAAGGCCTACGCGCTCGTCCTGCGCTCGGGCATCGAATGGCCCGGAGGCGAGACCCGGTGCCGGATCGGGGACACCTGGGGCACGCGACCCGACGACCAGATCTGCGTCACAGCCGACCGGGTCGAGTACGACACCCTCGTTATGGAGCGGGTCCCCGCACTGCTGGCACCTACCGTGACCGACGTCGAGAACATGGTCGAGACGTGGGGGATGCTGCGATACGCCGACGCCGTCAGCATGGAGATCCGCACCGCCGAGGAGACCGAACCGGTCGCCGTCGTCACCGAGTTCCCGCACTTGGCCGTCCTGCGCAGCCGGCTCGCCAACGGCTGGTCCTACGTGGTGTGCGGCGAACTCGACGAGGTGAAGCGCACCCCCGCCGGCATGCGGACGACCCCGCTGGAGTCGGCGAACCGGGACCGCGTGGTCTACGTGCGCCACCCCGCCGACGAACGGCGCATCCTGCAGGCCGTCTCGAAGGAACTCGACCTGCGCCTATCGCCCGCCGAGGTGCAGAAGATCCTCGACATGCGGGAGGAGGCCAAGAACCAGGACATCCTCAAGCAGGTCCGCGCCACGGACAGCGACATCGAGAAGATCCTGCTGCTCGTCGGCGCCGAACGGCTGCGGCGGGGACTCCCTGAGGGCCTGCTCGCCTGGGAACAGGCGCAGAGGGGCGCAGTGGTCGAGGACCTGCGCATCGCCGAGCTCGCGTTGCACGCCCACGGGGACGCCATCCTGCGTCACCACCGCGGCGACCTGAAACTGATCGACGAGAGCCTGAAACTGCCGTTCACCGGGGACACCAAGTCCCGGCAGAAGGTCGCCGACCTCGGATTCGACGACCGGTACGCGGGCACCAAGGAGGAGACCCCGCCGCCGCTGGAGACCGCCGAGGGACCCACGCCGCACTACCCGCTGCACGACTACCAGGAAGTGCTCGCCTCCCGAATGCTGCAGCTGCTGATGCAGAAGCAACCGATGCGGGGCATGCTCAGCCTCCCCACCGGTGCTGGCAAGACCCGTGTCGCAGCCGAGGCCGTCATCCGCTACCTCAAGACCTTCGGCGCCGATGGCCCGGGCCGGCCGATCCTGTGGATCGCCCAGTCCACCGAGCTGTGCGAGCAGGCCGTACAGAGCTGGAAGTACGTCTGGGAGAAGAGCGGCCTCGGCGGCACCCGCCTCAGCATCAGCCGCTTCTGGAACAGCCGCGACGCGACCCAGATCACCGGCAACCCGCACCTGGTCGTGGCCACCGACGACCAGCTGACCGCCCGGCTGCACCAGCCTGCCTACCAGTGGTTGCGCGAGCCCCTGCTGGTGATCGTGGACGAGGCCCACGGATCGACCACCAAGGGCTACACCGCGCTGCTCGAACAGATGGGCATCACCCACCACCGCCTGACACGACCGCTGATCGGACTCACCGCCACCCCGTTCCGCGGCAAGAGCACCGACGAGACGAAACGACTGATCGTTCGCTACGGCAGCAACCGACTCGACGACGGAGCGCTGGGCGAGAACCCCTACGCCCGGCTTCAGGACATGGGCATCCTCGCCCGCACCGACCACGCCGTCCTGGAAGGCGGCGAGCTCGAACTCACGTCCCAGGAACTGCACATGATGTCCATGGGCCGAGGCACCCTCCCGCCGAACGCCGAACGGCGTCTCGCCGAAGACCACTCCCGGAACCGGACCCTGATCAATGCTCTACTCGGCCTCGACCGGGAATGGCCGGTGCTCGTCTTCGCCACCTCCGTCAACCACGCGCGGTTCCTGGCGGCCGTCCTCAACGACCAGGGCGTGCACTCCGCCTCCGTCGACTCCGAGACACCCACGAAGCGGCGGCAACAGATCATCGAACAGTTCGGCAAGGGCAGGCTCAGAGTCCTCACCAACTACGGCGTCCTCCACCAAGGCTTCGACGCGCCGGCGACCCGAGTCGTCGTCGTGGCACGGCCCACCTATAGCCCGAACGTGTACCAGCAGATGATCGGTCGTGGCCTACGTGGGCCCCGGAACAACGGCACCGAGCGCTGCCTGATCCTCAACGTGAGAGACAACGTGATCAACCATCAGCAACAGCTCGCCTTCACCGACTTCGAGCAGATGTGGCGGGAGGCCTGAGCCTCCCCACCTCCGACGCTGGCGAATGCCCCTGTGGGGGCACCCGATACGGCGCGGCGGATGAGAACGCCCTGATAGGGGCCCTCGACGACCGTGGACGAGGCCGAACCGGCCGTCTTCGGAAGCCTGTCGGACCGCCTTACATGGTCGACTCTAGCCAGCACCCTGGGCGCAGGGCCAGGGCGCCTCAGCTGTGCAGCGCGGCTCCGTCGACGACGGGTTCGTAAGTCGTCTCTACTAGACGCTTCACGTGGACCAATGCAGCCAGATAGGCGCGTGTCTCGGGGTCGGTGGAGTAGAGGATCGTGCCGCGCATGCCTCGGGTCATCAACACCTTGTAGGTGTTCCGGATCAGCCGGTCCGCCTCGAAGTCGCTTAGCTGCTTCCGACTGCGGAAGGCCGGGTCTTTCGATTCCGTCCGCTGGGTCACCAGCCGGCCGTCGCGGGCAACGAGGTCGGGCCCGATGATGACGCCCGACCACTCGTACTCGAAGCCCTGGGCCGTGTAGACGCACCCCACCTGGCCGAAGCCGTTCGGGTCGGTGGCCCAGAACGCGCTACCCGGCGCGTCACCGACGCTGCGGTCGCTTTTAACGTTCCAGGGCCGGGTCCAGCCACCGACCTGCACGTCCGGGACCAGGGAATCGTCCGGTCGCGGGTCGCTCCACGGCCAGCAGTAGCCCGCGGACATGCGAGCGGTCTCTCCGGCGGTCTGCTTCGCCTGCAGGAACGCCTCCATTTCCTCCGGCGATTCCGCCAGCCGCAGGTCGAACCGACCGTCACCGGTCCATACCGACGGCTCACCGCCATCGAGGCCGAGCAGGTCGAGGACCCACTCTTCGTACGCCTCGCTGCCGCCGCACCGGAACTGGTCGTGCAGCGACACGACCTCCACGTCCAGGTTGAGCTGCTTTGCGTACGCGGAGATGACGTCGACGCTGCCGAGCTCGCCCGGCTTGACGACCTGGTGCTCGTCGAGGAGGAAGACCGGTACCCGAGCGGCGGCGATCAGCTCGTCGATCTGCGGGCGAGCCTTGTCCCGCTTCGCCTTGGGCGTGAAGCGGTTGACCGACGTCTCCCGGATCCGGTGCGCCTCGTCGCAGATCAGCACGTCAAGGCCGTTCCGCTCGGCCGCCATGAAGCTGTTGAAGTAGCCGAATAGATTCTTCAAGCGGGTTGAGCCCTTGCCAGCGTATCTGCGCAGGGTCTGGGTGAACGAGCGCGAGCCGGTGGCGTGCATGACCGAGCGCTGCTGGCGGGCCAACTCCCCGAGAACCGACAGCGCGATCACGCTCTTGCCGCTGCCCGGCCCACCCGACACCACCACGACCGACTTGCGGTCCGCGGCGCGGGCGCGCTCCACCGCGTGCAACACCAGCTCGTACGCCAGGCGCTGCTCGTCCAGCAGCGTGAAGTGCGACCGTTCCTTCAGCTCCTGCGCCGCGTACGTCAGCAGATGCTTGCTGGGCCGGACGGCGCTGGTGAGGAAGCGGTCGGCGGCGGCCGCGCCCGACGTGGGCGCCAGGTGGGTGCGGAGGTAATCGAGGAACTGGCCGCGCCGCTGCTTGGTGAAGATCCGGCTCTGCTCGGTCGGACGGCGCGCGAAGAGGTCGTTGACGTCCCGGTCGACGGCGTTGTGCAGGTACGCGGCGCCGACGATCGGGCTGCGCCGGTGGGAGAGCACGCCGAGGAAGTCGGTGAGGTACTCGCAGTAGTCACCGACCTGGACGCCCGGGTGGAGGCGCGGCCCGCGCGCATGCTCGACCAGGACCAGCCGGTCGGAGCCCTCGTAGGACTCCGCCTGCGACCATTGCTTCAGCTCGACCACCACGTAGGAGTCGTCGGCATTCTTGGGGTGCACCCCGGCGAGCACCACGTCGACCCGCTTGCTGGTCAACGGGAGTTGGTACTCGACCAGCATCTCCACCTGCCCCAGACCCGCATCGGCGAGATCCTGCGCCAGCATGGGGAGGCTGCGTTCCCAAGACCGGCGCTCGCTGGGGCTCACGGCGTGCCCGACCTGTTCGGCGATCCGATCGGCGAGGGTGCCGCTGGTGGCCAGGCGCAGGAGACCGTCGGCGGAGGTGCGGAACGCTGACAACAGTTGCCCCCGGGCAGCACGAAGTGATCGTGCGCATGGGGGGCGTGTCCGGCGACAGCCGGAAGCCCGTCGAAACGCGCTTCTATGAGGTGGACTGTAGCGAAGAGATCAACTCCTCGCATGCCCGCTCACCGCTTGGCGGCGGACCCTTTCGACTGATGGACGGGATAGCGGACGGCGACCTCGTCGAGCTTGGTGAGGGCTGCCTCGACCAGGTCGATGCCGAGGACGTCGGCGAGTCGGGTCAGATAGATCATTACGTCACCGATCTCGGCCCTCACCCTGGCAGCGGCCTCCGGGTCTTCCATCACGGCGGCCGCCTGCTCGGGAGTGAGCCACTGCAACTCGGCCAGCAGCTCGCCGACCTCGCCGGCGAGGGCCATGGCGAGGTTCTTTGGCGTGTGGAACTGCTGCCAGTCCCGCTCCTCGGCGAAGGCCCTCACCTGAGTAGTCAGGTCGCTCACGGTAGAGAGGCTCTCATGCGACGGGTCCTCAGGCTGGACCGCCCAGGAGCCATCAGTGGCGCTCTCACTGCTATCAGCCGCACTCTTCTCCGATGAAGCCGGGAGCGCTGGCCTGCGTTACAAAGCTGGCCCAAGCCGTCGGCGTGAACGCCAAAACTGCGCCAAGCTGGTCTTTGGAGTCACGTACGGCGACTATGCCGGGGAGGTTGGTGGCGACCTCGACACACTCGCCGCCGTTGCCACCGCTGCGGGTGCTCTTGCGCCAGACGGCGCGCGTCAGGTCAGTCATGTCGATGCTCCCCGATGATCCTCTTGATCGTGTCCCTTGATTCTGCCTCACCTTGCGACAGTCGAGCTGCGCTGTTGAAGGCGTCTTCATATGCCCGCAGCTCGGCAGGTTTGTCGAGGTAGAGCGCACCGGTGAGCGACTCGCTGTAGACGACGGACGGTTCAGGTGCGGCTCGGCCGCCCTTGGTGGTGGGGAAATCCAGGATGACGAACGAGCCGGCGACGGCCCCGATGTGCGGCCCGGCGGCGAGCGGTACCACCCGCAGCGAGACGTTGGGTCGATCGGAGGCTTCGAGAAGCCCGTTGAGCTGCCCGATCATGACCGCCTGCCCGCCAACTCGCCGCCGCAGCACGGCCTCGGAGATGACCGCGTCCAAGCGGGGCGGTTGCGGCAGCCGACGAGTCAGCAGGTTCTGCCGCTGCAGGCGCACCTGCACGGCGTGCTCGCGTTCCTCATCGTTCGCCGACGGCTGGTCGACGCACGCCAGGGCCTGGATGTACTCCCGGGTCTGCAGTAGGCCCGGGATGACGGTCTCCTGATACTGCCGAAGGGAAGCGGCGGCGGATTCCAGGCCGACGTACAGCTCGAACCAGCTCGGCACCGCGTCCCCGTACGCGTGCCACCAGCCCTTCGACTTCGTCTCTGCGGCCAGCCCGCGCATCGCCTCGGTCATCTCCGCCGACACGTGGTACAGCTCGCACATCGCCTTGACGTCGAGCACCCGGACCGCGCCCAGGCCGCACTCGATGCGCCAGATCTTCTGCCGGCTGTATTCGAGCGCCTCGGCGGCGGCGTCGAGCGTCACGCCGGCCTCGGTGCGGAACTGGCGCAGGAGCCGGCCCAGCTGCCGGCGCGGCACGGTCGATCCGATGTCCTCTGCCATCCGAGCACTCCCTGATTCCGTCCTGCAACACTGCGTGACGCCGCACTGCAACACGTACAGGTTTCAGTAAAAGAAGTCAATACTTCTGGCAAGAATTCTGCCGTGGAACGTTGCGCTTCCACTTCGCACTGTCACATGCTGACTACAAGGACGCGGCCCGGTGCGGCGCCGACGGTAGCTACCAGGACCGACAAGCACAGTCCATGAGCAGCCCTGGTGCCGTACCGCTGATCGAAGCTGCGGTGGCAGGGCGGGGTGGGTCCGCCGGTGCGGGGAGGGCGGGTGGCCCACCCCTTCCAATCACGACGAGAGGCAGGCCAGCGAATGAGCGTCCGCAACCAGCGACCGACGCGGGGGAGCGCAGCGACCTACCGCTCCGGCGCGTACACCAGTCTGCTGCCGTGGCAGGTGCGCGAGCGCAGCTTCAAGCTGGTCGGGCTCGGACGCCGCGGCCTTGAGCCCGACGACGTGTACGCCTTCCTCGACCGGGTCGCCGGCGACCTGGCCGCCGTCTACGCGGCCCTGGCCGCCAGCCGCCGGGAGACCGGCGTCATCAAGGACGCGCTGCGCCGCTGGCAGTCCGACCAGGCCCGCGCCCGCGACGCCCGGGGAAACGAGCGGTGACCCAGCGGTACGTCATCCACCTGCCGGTCGTCGCGACCGACCTGCTCGCCGCGCAGCGCCTGGCCCGGGTGGTCGGCCGCTGGCTGCTCGTGCTGCCGCAGACCGACCCGGGGGAGACCACCGTCTCGGCCGAGGACGACCAGAACGTACGCCATCGGGTCTTCTGTGACCTGCTGATGCCTGGCGGCCGGCGCTGCCTGCTCCGCGCCGACCACGACGGCCCCTGCACCCGCCGGCTGCGCCGCTGACAACTCCGCGGGCGTGTCGGTTGTCCGTCACGTCGCTGGCCGCGTCTGGTTGGTCTGGTTCCGTAGCGCGGTGGATCTCATCGACCAGCCCAGGAACTGGGGAAGCGCTGGTGACCGTGATGCCCGGCGTGGACGAGGACCACGGTCACAACGTCCTGTTGGAGTAGGCTAGGGAAAGTGGTCGTCTGACCATGTTTCTTGACTCAGGGTGGCCAACCGCCGGGCATCGCCTGTTGTTCATGGTTTCGTCCGGCGGATCGCATTTGGCAGGGCACCGAAGTCGCCGCAGCGGACCGCCATCCTGACATTGTGTGGGAAAGGTCGACATGTCCGACAAGTCTCCCCAGAAGAGCAGTATGAAGAAGCCAGCCATGACTTTGAAGGAAAAGCGGGCGGCGAAGAAGGCCAAGCATGCGGACAAACCTTCGGCGATCCCGCCAACTGGCCACTGAAAGAACGGTACGACCGCCGCTCGCGCGAGCTAGGAAACGGTGATGCCGAGTTTGCCGAGTGCACCGGAGAAGTCGGCGAGTGCCTGGGGCACCTCGGCCAGGTCATAGCGTCTGGTGATCGGTACGCGCAGTCGACCGGCTACGACGTCGCTGGCGAGCCGGTCGAGGGTTGCCGGCTGTGGGCTGGCCATGATCGAGGTGGCGGCCGGGTGCTGGTCGGGGCCGAAGCCGATGGTGGAGGCGAGGCGCCCGTCGGGGGTGAGCAGCCCGGCCAGCTGCGCGCCGTCGCCGGCCAGGTGCACCACCGCGGGTACGCCGTCCGGGGCGACCGCCCGGACCTGGCCGCTGAGGTCGGCGGTGTGGTCCACCGCCTCGGCAGCGCCCAGCTGTCGTACGAAGTCGGTGGCGGCACCGGGGCGAGCGGTGGCGATGACGCTCAGCAGCGCGATGAATGTCCGCGTAACCGACGTCCGCGCGGTCTATGAGCAGTGGCGGTCACGGGGTGGCGAGTTCCTGACCGAGCCAAGGACCACGGCGTGGAGATCCGGTGCTACCTCCGGGATCCGGACGGCTACCTGATCGAGCTTGGTCAGGCCACCGGGATCCTCGCCGAGATGGGTCGGGCAGCTTCCGCCTGAGCCTGACGATCGGCGCGGCCGGCAGTCCAGGTCATGGCCAGACCGGCCGTCGTGATCGGGCCCATGGTGATCAGGCGGCGGGTACCGTGAACGTCGTGGAGGATCTCGGCGCGAAGGTCTCGTACCTCGCGCTCGCCGTCGGCACCCGGGTCTACGACGTCGACTCGGCACCCGTCGGCGTGGTCGAGCACGTGGTCGCCGACGAACGGCAGGACATCTTCCACGGCGTCATCGTGGCACCGCCCGGGCCGGACCAGTCCCACCGCTTCGCCCACCGGGAGCAGATCGCCGACCTGTACGAGCGGGGCGTCGTGCTGTCGGTACCCGGTGCCGAGATGCACGAACCGGGCGACGACCCGCCGGTAGGAGTGGTCGAGAACGCGGATCACAACCCGGTGCAGGCGGACCTGCGCCGCGCCTGGCAGCGGCTGAGCCGACCCCGCTGAACCGTGCAGCCGGAGTTCACCCGCCACCTGACGGGCCGGTCGCACCCGGGTTTCAGGCTGATCGGGCAGCGTCGGTGATGTGCGCGATTACGGCCGAGTAGTCCCCGTCGCCGAGGCCGGCTTCCTGGGCTGCCACGACCCATTGCCGGGCGGCGGCCGCGACCGGCAGTTCGACACTTGCCGACTCGGCGGCAGACAGGACCAGATCGACGTCCTTACGGGCGAGTGACAGCGCGAACCGCAGCGGGAACTGACCGGACTCGATCGCTGGCCGCCGCCGATCCGCTTGCGAGCCGACGGGAGTCGCGGACAGGACCTCGAACGCGATGTCCCGCGGCAGCCCAAGCCCGTCCGCGAGAGCGAGCGCCTCACCGAGAACAGCGAGCACCCCGAAGAGGGTCGAATTGGCGACCAGTTTGGCGGCCGCGCCGGCACCGAGCGGCCCGACATGCTGCGGCGAGCCGAGCGCGCCCAACACCGGCATCCACCGTTGGACAAGCGGCTCCGGCCCTCCGACGAATATCCGCAGCGAACCCGACTCGGCCTCCGAGACGCTGCCCAGCACCGGCGCATCGAGCAGGCCAACGCCATCCGGCAGCATCCCTGCCAACCGTCGCACGGCAGCCGGCCCGACCGTGGACATCTCAACGAGCGTCGTCGACGCGGTGACACCGGCGAGGATGCCCTGCGGGCCCTCGGCCACATCTTGGAGGGCCGCCGGGTCGGACAGCATGGTGATCACCATGTCGGCGCGGCGGGCAGCCTCTGCCGGGCTGTCGGCAGGGACCGCGCCACGCGCCACAAGATCGCTGGCCCGCTGCGGCGTGCGGTTCCAGACAACGAGGTCATGGCCGGCATCGAGCAGCCGGCCCGCCATCCGGCTACCCATCCCACCCAGACCGATCACAGCGACCGTGGCCATGGCCCCATCCTGCCAATTTCCCCTGAGCAATGCCGCATGCAGCGCCGATTCACCTCAGGTGCGTTCGTAGACGACGGCCGACGCTGACCTACGGGGGTGGTGTGGGTGGACAGGTTGTCCAGCAACACATGGATCTCTCGGCCGGCATGCGGGGCGACGGCCTTTTTGAGGAAGGCCACGAACGCGGCTCCGTTGTGGCTGGGCATGCAGTCACCGACGACCTCGCCGGTGTTCATGTTCAAGGCGGCGAACAAGTTGGTCGTGCCGTGCCGCACGTAGTCGTGGATGCGCCGCCGACACCTCCGTGCTGGTCATGAGCGCAGGGAGCTCAGCACGCTGCTCCGCCGTCAACTCCCCCCGAGTGCCAACCACACCGTCGTCACGTAGAGACAACAGCATCACGTGACATCAGCCGCCGCTGACGTGGCGGAGGACGGCCAGGACCCGGCGGTTGTCGCTATCCGAGGACGGCAAACCGAGTTTCGCGAAGATGTTCGCCACGTGCTTCTCCACGACTCCGGAGGTGATGACAAGAGCCGCCGCGATCCCGGCGTTGGATCGTCCCTCGGCCATCAGCGAAAGCACCTCACGCTCCCGGGGGGTCAGCGACGCCCTCCCGGCCGTGTCCTGCCCGGCCCGCATCAGGTGGCCGACCACCTCCGGATCCAGCGCGGTGCCACCGGATGCCACCCGGGTCAGCGCGTCCACGAAATCGGCGACGTCGGCGACGCGGTCCTTGAGCAGGTATCCGACGCCGGTCGGCCGGTCGGCGAGCAGGCGGGTCGCGTAGCGGGTCTCCACGTACTGGGAGAACACCAGCACACCGACGTCGGGATGGTCGCGTCGGATGTCGATCGCGGCGCGCAGTCCCTCGTCGGTGTGCGTCGGTGGCATCCGGATGTCGATGATGGCTACATTCGGTACGCTGGCGGCAATCGCGGACCGCAACGCATCCGCGTCGGCCACCGCCGCGCATACCTCGAAACCGCGGTCGGTGAGCAGCCGGACCAGCCCCTCGCGCATCATCGCGGCATCCTCCGCGATCACCACCCGCATGTCGTCGCCTCCGTTCACACGTGTGTGGGCAGCTCGATCTCGACCCGGGTCGGACCGCCGGTCGGACTGTGTACGCGCATCCGGCCGTCCACGACGGCGATGCGGCGGGCCAGGCCGGACAGGCCGGGACCGTCCGGGTTCGCCCCGCCGATGCCGTCGTCCTTGACGGTCAACATCAGGCGCTCGCCGGATCGGACGACGCCGAGCCCGATACGGGTCGCCCGGCTGTGTTTGGCCGCGTTCGCGAGCAGCTCGGAGGCGCAGAAGTACGCGATGGTCTCGATCGCGGGCGCCGGGCGGTCGGGCAGCTCGACGTTCACCGCGACCGGGATGGCGCTGCTCGTCGCGAGCGTCGCCAGCGCGTCGCCGAGACCGTTGTCGAGGACCGGCGGGTGGATCCCGCGCACCAGGTCGCGCAGGTCGGCGAGGGCATCCTTCGCTCCGCGGTGGGCGAGCGCGACCAGTTCGCGGGCCTGTGCGAGGTCGGGTGGCGGGCCGTCGCCACCGAGCTTCTCGGTCGCCATGCCGAGGTTCATCGCCAGCGTGGCCAGCCGGATCTGCGCGCCGTCGTGCAGGTCCCGTTCCAGCCTACGCATCATCGCGGCCGCGTCGTCGATCGCGCGGGCCCGGCTGACCTGCAGTTCGCGTACCCGCTCGGCGAGCCGACGCGGACCGAGCAGCCGTCGCATCGCGGCAAGGTCCAGTGTCGTACCGGCCCGCATCAACCACGGTGCGACCAGCAGCATGGCGAGGCCGGCCGCGGCGATGAGGAACGTTCCGGCGAACGTCCGCGTACCGATAGTGCCGAACGGCGTCAGCGCCCACACCGGTCCGAGGCGCGTTCCGGCCGGGTGGTTGCGAAACAGCGGCCACCACACCGGGTAGCTGAGGTTGACCAGGCCGAACACGTAGCAGAACGCGCCGTAGCCCTCGGGGATGGCCAGTGGCACCTTGAGCAGGCCGTACCCGACGGCGCGCCAGCCCGGTCCGTCGGAGACCACGGCGCTGATCCGCTTCGAGAGCCGGGGCGGCGGGGCGTCCACGTGCACGTCGAGCAGCCGGTCGGCGAGTGAGCGATGCACGGCTCCCATCGCGCGCCCGATCGGGGCGGCCAGCACGACCAGGAGCGCGATGGTGAGCGGAAACAGGACCAGGAACACCGGTGCGACGGTAGGTGCGGGCTGGTTGGACATGGCTCCGGTCGCCCAGAGGATGAGGACGCCCAGGGCCGGCACGATCGCCGGTACGCTCAGGATCGCGGCCGCACTGACCACGCCGACGACGCAGAACACCGCCCGGCGCAGGGCCAGTGTGGTGAACGAAGCGCGCAGCGTGGTCATCAGCCCATTGTCGCTGGTCACGCGTCGCGATGGCGGAGCAGCATGCCGCCGCACAGAATCGCTACCGCCGCGTACCCGCACATCAGCAGCGCGCTGATCCAGCTGGAGAACAGCCCCGGTACCGGCGAGGTCACCGCGATCGAGTTGAGCAGCATCAACAGCGGGACGAAGCGGCCGACCCGGATTCCGCTCTCGCCGAAGAGGCCGGCCACGATCATCGGGACGAACATCAGACCGAACAGCGTGCCGATCGCGGCGCCCGAGTGCCGCACGATCGTCCCGATGCCGACCCCGATCAGCGCGGTGACGCCCAGATACACGCCGGTCAGCACGACCGCGCGCAGGATCGCCGGGTCTCCGAGGGAAGCGGCCGGGATGGCGGTGCCGCGGATCGCGAGCTGCCCGCTCAGATAGCCGGCGAAGCTCGCGACCAGGCCGACGGTCAGAGCCGCGCCGCCGCACACGGCGACCTTCGCGGCCAAGACGATCCGACGCCGCGGGACGGCGGCGAACGTCGAGCGGATCATCCCGGTGCCGTATTCGCCGGTCACCATCAGGACGCCGAGCGCTCCGAGGAGCAGCTGGGCCACAATGGCGCCGCCGAGGCTGTTGTTCAGGATCTGGGCGGCGGTGGCGACCGGGGTGTGCGATCGGTACCCGAGTCCCACCCCGGCCCCGGCCGCGGCCATCGAGACCACCGCAGCGATCGCCAGCCACCACGTCGACCGGACGCTGCCCAGCTTGATCCGCTCCATCCGGGCCGCGTGCCGGAATCCGTACCCGTTCATGACGCTCCCACTCCGCGATAGTCGGTGGCCTGTGAGGTGAGCCGGAAGAACGCGTCCTCCAGGCTGTCGTCGCCGGCGGCGAGTTCGGCGACGGTCGTCTCGGCCAGCAGCCGGCCGCGGCCGATGACCACCAGCCGGTCGGCGGTCAGCGCCATCTCGGCGATCAGGTGGCTGGACACAAACACCGTCCGGCCTTCGGCGGCGAGTCCGCGCAGCAGGTCCCGGATCCAGCGGATGCCCTCCGGATCCAGTCCGTTGACCGGCTCGTCGAGCAGGAGGACGCCCGGGTCGCCGAGCAGGGCCACAGCGACGCCGAGCCGCTGGCGCATGCCGAGCGAGTACGTACCGGCACGCCGCGTTGCCGCGTCGGACAGACCGACGATGCGCAGCGCCTGCTCGACCCGGGAACCGGCGATGTCGTTGCTCGCGGCCAGCGCGGTCAGGTGCGCACGGGCGCTGCGGCCGGGATGGAACGCCCCGGCATCGAGGAGCGCGCCGACCGACTTCAACGGCCAGTTCAGGTCCGGGTACCGGACGCCGCCGATCAGTGCCTCGCCATGGTCCGGGGCATCCAGGCCGAGGATCATCCGCATCGTCGTCGACTTGCCGGATCCGTTCGGGCCGAGGAAGCCGGTCACCACCCCCGGCTGCACCTGGACGCTCAGCCCGTCGACGGCGACCCGATCGCCGTAGCGTTTCGTCAGCTCACGTAGTTCGATCACACGATCGACGCTAGGCAACGCCGTCGGCGGTCGGAAGCCGGAAACCATCCGACTCCGCCTGGAGGTTTTCCGCCCCCATCGCGGTCCCGACCCAGGCGTGTCGTCAAAGGGTTACCACCATTGCAGTAGCGCGGCGACCGTGACCGCCGCCTGGTACGAGGTGGCGGTCTTGTCGTACCCGGTGGCGACAGGGCAGACGAGCTGCATCGACAGCCGGCTGTGGGATCGTTCGGTACGTCAGCTCCAGCGAATCTGGATCTGTGATCGCCACTGGTCGACGACGTCGGATCGGCCCTCCGTGGCGATCTCGTCCGCCCGGTTCCAGAGGCTCAGGTAGACCTGCACCGCGGTGCCGGAGAACACCACGTCCGCCCGCTTGGCCTCCCCCGGGGTCGTCACGATCGGACCTTCGCTGATCCGTACCATCCAGGCGTGACCGGTGTCGTCGGTCCTCACCATCACGCTGTACGGCTCGACCGAGTGGAGCCGGCCCTTGCCTCGGGTGATGAAGCCGGTCAGAAGCTCATCGATCCCGTCGGCAGCCAGCACCGGATCGATGTCCACGTCCGACGCTCCCGGCCACCGTCCATGGACGGCCGAGATCGCGTCGACGCTGTGGATGGTCGTCTCGTGTGCCTGGCGCCGCGCCCAGAATCGGCGCGGCGGTGGGGCGTCCTTGAGGAACACCATCGCCTGGACGTCCTCCGCCCTCACATGCAATGTATCGACCAGGGTGGCGAGGCCGTCCGAGTACCAGCGGAGCAGATCGGCGGCGGCCTTGCCCTCGGCCTGTGAAGCTGAGGTGTCGTGGTCGGTGTCGCCGCGCAGGTTCGCCGCCGCCCATCTGTGCACCATGCCCTGATGGGTCACGAGCTCGGTGACATCCCAGCCGGGACATGTGGGGACCGTTGCATCGAACCCAGCTGCGGCAGCCGCCTCGCGCAGGGCGGCGCCGCTGCGGACAAGAGCCGCAAGGTGATCTTCCAAGCTCAGGTGTGTCGGCATGGCGGCATGTTAGAGGGCAACGCGATGGAAAAGCTTCCGGCATGTTCACCTCCCGCGCCCGGCGGCCGCGACGAAGGCGCACCGAGCCCCGGCTGTCTGGTCCCCGTGGATGTCCCAGCCGTGAGCTGCCACCAGGGTGATCTCCCCGATCGGCAGACCGAGTACGTCGGCGGCGTGCCGGTAGGGCTGCGGGGCGGGCTTGAGCGCGTGGACCTGGTCGCAGGAGATCGCCGCCTCGAAGTAGTCACTGAGGCCGGCGTTGCGCAGCTGGTTCTGCACGACGGGTGTCGGTGAATTGGTGAGCGTCGCCATGCGGGCGCCGGCTTCGGCGAGCAGGGTGAGCGCGGGCACCACGTCCGGGTGCGGCGGCAGGTCCTGGAGGCGACGCGCCAGTGCCACCGCTGCATCGGCGGGCAGCCCCCGGGCGAGCACGTTGATGACTTCGTGGTGGCGGGTGACCTCGTAGCGCGCCGGCGCAGCTTCGCCAACAGCTCGCCCTCCCGTCCCGGTCCGTAGGAATGTCGAGGATGTCGCCGTAGGGCGCCTTGGTGATTCGCCCGATCGGGATGAGGCAGGGTCACCCCCCGTCCCGGAACGCTGTCGAGGTACCGCGGCGCATTGAGGTCAGGGCTCGTAACCGGCGGTTCGACGGCGATCGGGCCCGGAGAGGAGAAATCAGGTGGAATACCAGGATTTCATCAACGCAGTGGCCACGCGGGCAAAGGTGTCGACCGATCAGGCGGCGACACTCACCCGCGCGACGTTGGAGACATTGGCAGATCGGATCAGCGCCGGCCAGGCCGAGGACCTTGCCTATCAGCTTCCGGAAGGGCTTGACGATCCCCTGCGCAAACCGCCACCGCTCAGAGGTAGAGGGGAACATGCCAAGTCGTTCGGGCTCGAAGAGTTCGTGCGGCGGGTGGGGGATCGCCCGGCCGTCGACCGTGCGCTCGCCGGTGCCGGTGTCGGCGCGGTGCTCACCACGCTACGTGAGGCTGTTTCCCGTGACGAGTTCGAGGACGCGATGGCCCAGCTTGAGAAGGAGTTCTGGCAGGTGATCGAACCGGTGGGTGCCGGTGGCCGGCGGCGCCCCGGCTCGTAGCACGCAAATCCTGACCGAGCCGAAGCTCCGCCTGGTTGATCGTCGGGTCAGTTCCGGGGCGCGAACAGCATGCGCGCCAGCATGAGCATCATCGCCGCAAGGCCGCCGACCAGGGCGAGCCAGGACCATGCCCAGCCGATGGTGAAGCCCAGCACCGCGAACGCCGCGATGGCGATCAGCCAGAGCGTGAGGGTGTACAGGCCGAACCGGGCGGCGGCCGCTGGGTCGTTCGTGAAACGGTCGCCGACTTCGTGGTGGGATGCGTGTTGCTGGAGTACCCACGGCTTGTGGCGGTTGGTCTGCGTGGCGCCGAGGCAGGTGAACGCGACGATTGACGCCACGATGGCGAGTGCGCCGCCGATCAGCCAGGGCAGTTCGGTCCCGATCAGGTACCGCCAGCTGGAGCCGGCGCCGGCAAGGGCGAGGGTCGCGGCGGCCCCGTATCCGGCGGCGCGAAGGCTGGGCATCGGATAGTTGGTGGTGGTCTCCTGCCGCAGGGCGTCGGCCACGATGATGCCGACGGGCAGCGCAACGGCGACGATCGCGGTGAGCTGCGCCGGCTCGGGCACCGCGACGTCGACCGCGGCCAGGACGAGGATGGCGAGCGCGGCGACCGCGATCGCCGCCAGGACGATCATGCGTACCAGGAACCCGGGGTTGGGTCGGACTCGGTGACGAGCCCACGCGGCGGCGGGCGAGTCGGAGCCGGTCTCCATCTCATCGATCAGGGATCGGACGTCGCCCAACTCGGCCATCGCGCGGCCGGTGGCGGCGGTCGGGGAGAGCCCGGCGCGTTCGAGGTCGGCTACCCGGGCCACCAGGTTGGCTCGGATCTCCTCCTTCAGGTCCTGGAGTTCGGCGGTCATCTCGACGCCTGCGAAGGCCTGGTCGAGGAGGCGGTGGATGTCCGTTGCGGTGTCGCGCGTGGTGCCGTTCGAGGCGGTCATGGCGATGCCTTTCCAGTGGTCGGTTGCCCGGGGTGGGTTATTCGCCGAGGTCGAGCAGAGAGTCGATGAGATCGCGCGTGACCACCCATGCCGCGACGTTGCGGCGGTAAACGGCGTGGCCGGCGTCGGTGATGCGGTAGTACTTCCGGCGCCCGCCCTTGGTCTCGTCGCCCCAGTAGGCCTCGACCAGTCCGTCCTTGACGAGGCGCCGGTAGCTCGCGTATAGCGTCGCTTCCTTGATTTCGTACGCCCCGCCGGTCGCGTCGCGGATCGTCTTGAAGATCTCGAAGCCGTAGCTGTCGCCGCGGCGCAGGACCCCCAGCACGATCGTGTCGGTGTGCCCGCGTAGCAGGTCGGCGGCGAAGGCGTCACCGAGAAGGGCGGCATCACTCCCGCTTCTCTCAAACATGGCATGTACTTTATCAGATCCAGTACTAGTCCAGCCATACCGCTTTTTCTTCGAACGGCGTGAGGCGGATGCGGAGCGGCGCGGTGGTTAAGCTGTACGGATGCAGGAGGCGGTGTCCCGGAGCGACCTCGATGTCTGATGCCGACGATGTCCGTCAGCTGGCGCTGGCGCTGCCTCACGTGGTCGAGATCGACAGTGAAGGCTTCGACTTCCGGGTCGCCGACAAGGGGTTGGTCTGGTCCTACCCCGAGCGCAGACCCGGTACGTCGCGCCTCATCCGGACCGATATCGCGGTGCTGTACGTCGGGGACGAAGCGGAGAAGCAGGCGTTGCTCCTCGGCGAACCCGAGCTTTTCTTCACCACGCCGGCGTATGACGGGTTGCCCTTGGTCATGCTGCGGTTGACGCAGGTGAGCGTCGATCGTCTGAAGGAGCTCGTCACCGACGCGTGGCGCATGCGTGCCCCGGACTCGCTCGTCGGTGACCTCGATACGGCACCGACTCGTTGAGCCCAGATCTGAGCAGAGCCGATCAGCAGGTCGAGGTAGCGCTCCTCCGATGCCGCAGTCGGAGCCTTCGGAAGGCCGCTCGATCGCTGTGTCTGCGCCAGCCGCGGCACGAACCCGGACGACGTGTACGCCTTCCTTGACCGTGTCGCCGGCGACATGGCCTCCGTCTACGCCGCTTTGGCGGCCAGCCGCCGGGAGACCGCCGTCATCAAGGACGCGCTGCGCCGCTGGCAGTCCGACCAGGCCCGCGTCCGCACCGACCGGGGCCACGACCGGTGACCCAGCGGTACGTCATCCACCTGCCCGTGGTCGCCACCGACCTGCCCGCCGCGCAGCGCCTGGCCCGGGTGGCCGGCCGCTGGCTGCTGGTTCTGCCCCAGACCGACCCGGGGGAGACCACCGTCTCCGCCGAGGACGACCAGAACCTCCGTATCGGTTCTTCTGCGACCTGCTGATGCCCGGCGGCCGGCGCTGCCTGCTCCGCGCCGACCACGACGGCCCCTGCTCCCGCCGCCTGCGCCGCTGACCCGGCAGACCGAATCGCAGCCAACAAGCCTGGGCCCAAGGTGCAGGCCGGCTCGGTGGTCGATTTCCACGCGGGCCTACGGTGAGATTCGGACCTCTACGGAGCTGATGAACCACCGAAAGTCGGACGTGCTGTCAATGGACACATCGTTCGTGCCGCTCTTGTCGAACGAACGCGTGCCGGCGCACACGACCACGGACTGACCAGCCGGCACCGGCCCCGCGCTGAACAGCTGCGCGAAGTAGTGGGTACCTCGGGTCAACTTCTCCTGCAGGAAGCTCTCGTCGTCGTCGGTCTTCTCGTCGAGGGTCGACATTTCGGCGTATGACGGCTCGGACACGTTGGGATGCAGGACGTCGAGCATCAGGAAGTTCTGCTGGGTCGTGTGGGAGTTCGACCATCCCCATTCGTCCTCTGTGTCCAACCGGTGCGTTGCCTCGACGCATTGCGCGTCGATGAGGACCTCGACCAGACCCGTCGTCGGCGGAACGAAGGCGAATGCTATTGCGCTGAAGGCGTCGCCGGAGGCGTAGTCGAAGTCGCCGGCATCGCTGTCCTCCATCGTGATGGAGATGCCGACGTCCCCGACCGACGGGTTCAGCGTGTGAATCCGGTCGACGACGAAGTTGTCATTGTGTACCGGGACGAAGCCGAAGTTGAACCCGAAGAACGGCGGCCGGAAGACCTCCCACCGGTGCGGGCCCTGGCTGTCGTCGGGTTCGAAGACCCCCCACGGAAGCGCGCGATCGTGGAACGGAGACAGGCTCAGCCATTTGTCGAGGTTGTTCGAGAGGTGGAAGCCGGGGCTGATGTTCCCGTCGGCCGCGAACACGTCGGCCATCGCCTCGTGGTAGTCCTCAGCTATCGCGACGATCGCGTCGCGCCGGACGTCTCGGCTTCGCAGGAATGCGTCGGCCTTCCGTTTCCTGGCTTTGTTCAGTTTGTCGTAGCTCGACTCCAACCCTTGGGGCGGCTGAAGCAGGTCACGAACAGTCATCCGTTCCTGCTGCATCAGTTCCCTCAGGTCCGCCCAGTTGTCGTCTCCCAGCAGGCGCCGCAGCCGGTGGCTTGCCTCAGCCGACAGTTTTGCCGCTTTGCTGCTGCGCTTCGTGGTGATCTTCCGGAGACGCTGCTCTCGCTCCTCCGCTGCCGCCTCCGCCGATCGCTGGGCTTCCACGGGGAACTGGCGAAAATTCCGAACTGCCTTGCAGGTGCTGACCACAGGAACCACCCCATTAGAGCCTTGCCTACATGCTGCTGCACGTCTCCCCGCCTGGCCATACGGGTTGTGCCATGCTTGCAACGCCACATCTACGGCGAGAAGGTGCTAATCGGGCTACCTGGGCTGCCCTCGGCAATCCGTCGCCGCGGGCCCGACCCGGTCACTACGTTCGGTCAAGTGGCCGCGCCACGTCTACCCGGCCACCACAGCATCGGGCACCTGTTCGCCGGAACTCAGCAACGATTCCGCTTCGCCCCGGTTGAGCAGCGAGCGCACAAGTTGGCTGGCGTCCTGGTGGTGCAGCACCACCTGTCGGTCCTGTCGGCCGGCCTCGCACTGCGCGACAATGGCGGCCGAGAGTTCCGCGTCGTCCTGCGGCCACGGCACCAGCCCCGCGCGCGCGAGCAGGTCGGCATTGGCACGGCCGTGCGCGGGGATCGGTCGGAACGTCACGGCCGGTAGGCCGGCGGTCAGCGCTTCGGTCAGCGAGAGCCCACCCGCGTTGTGCACCAACACATCCGAGGCCGCCATCAGCGCGGCCACGTCCGAACGCCAGCCCAGCGCCACCACCCGGTCCCGGCCGGACAACTGGCGGCGGAGCCGGTCGTTTCGTCCGCACAGGACCAACACATCGGCGACCCCGGACGCCACGATCGCGTCGACTGTGGGAACCACCTCGCCCATGCCCTCGGAACCGGCTACCAGCAGCGCCACCCGCCGTTCCACCGGAAGGCCGACTGCCCGCCGCGTCGCGATCCGTTGCGCCGCCGTTTGTTCCTGCTCGAACGTCGGGGACACCAGGCCGCCGACGGCGCGCATCGGCACGCCGAACTCACGCGTACCCATCGCGGCCGTGGCCTCCGTGACCGTCACGTGATGGTCGACGTCAGGATGCACCCACAGCCGGTGTACGGCCGGGTCGGTCAGGTACGTGACGACCGTGGCGTGCAGTCGCCCGGCTCTCCGCAGGTGGCCGAGGGTCTGGCTGGCCAGTGGATAGGTGGACACCACGACGGGGAACCCCTCCGTCCAGCGGCCCACCCGCCGCTGCGCGACCCGGCACATCCAGTCCACGACCCCGTGCACCCACGTGCCGCGCTCGATGCCCTGGAACACGCGTTCGAACAGGGCCGGCGCGTAGCGGACGCTGCCGGTATAACCGTTACGCAGCACCAGCCGGCAGGACCGGGGCACGGCGTCGAGGAAGTCGCGTACCTCCACGTGGAGCCCGTCCCGCTCCAGCCGGGCGCGCAGCTCGGCCGCGGCCCCGTCGTGGCCGGCACCGACCCCGCCGGTGACGATCAACACTTGGTCGGGGACGTTCCCCTCCCGGGCGGTGTAGCTGGACACCAGGTCTCCTTCTGCGGTACCGGGGGTGCGGGCGACGCTGCGGTCCGGGTCCGACCGGCGGGCGGTGCTCTCGTCAGGTCGGACCCGGATCAGGTGGCCGAACTCGCGCGCCGGTGGTTCGGCGGTGCGTAGGCCCCACTTGGGGTGTGCGGTCCCAGGACAGTAGGCGGTGATCGCTGACCACGGGCTAAAGACTGGATGGTCGCCGGGCCAACTTCAGGCATCCTGGCGGGTTCGTCGGCGTTGACCTGCCGCCCGGCGGCTGAGGAGGGCATCCGCGATGCGTCGGGGACGCGTCGATGGCCAGCCCATCGACGAACTGGCCGCCCAGTAGCCACCGCGACGTCAGGCCGATGTCCGACGCGAGATGCTTTTCCGGCCGAACCTGACCAGGTGTTCGACACGGTCGACGCGACGTTGGCCACGGTCGCGGGAAGTCACTGGGTGCTGCTCGTCGTCGCGGTCTTGGCAGCGGCAGATGCACTCGTCCCGTTGGCACCGAGCGAGAGCACTCTGATCGCGGTCGCCGTGGCGTCAGCCGCCAGCGGACGCCCGCCGTTGGTCTTCATCGTCGTCGCTGCGGCGCTCGGTGCGTACGGTGGAGATCGGCTCGCGTACGGCGTGGGCCGCCGCTTTGGGCCAGCCATGACCGCCCGGCTGCAGCGGCGCCGGCGAACCCGCGCCATGGCGGAGCTGGCACATCGCGTGATGCACCGGCGCGGTCAGACGCTGATTGTCTTCGGCCGCTACCTGCCGGGTGGGCGCTCGGCGACCGCGATCACCGCCGGCCTGGTCGGCTACCCATTGGGCCGGTTCCAGCGGTTCACCGCGTTGGCGGTCACCATCTGGGCCGTCTGGGCGGCGCTGCTCGGCTACCAGGGTGCGGGCCAGTGCTCCGCCCTTCAGGGCGGGGGTGAAGGCCCGCGCGGGAGGGCCGGCTAGGCCCGAGCGTGCTCTAACCTGGCCGGTTCTGCTGCTCGTCTACTGGCGCAGCACGGTTAGCGGTGCGCCGCCGAGGGAGCCGGCGAAGTGCGAGCCCGACCAGGGCCGGTTGGCGCGGTAGTAGTGGCGCACGAGATCGGGGAACTGCTGGCGCAGCCGGCGGCTGGATACGCCCTTGAGGTTGTTGGCCAGTTTCGACGGGGCGACCGAGGGTGGGAAGTTGACCAGCAGGTGGACGTGATTGTCGTCGCCGTTGAAGTTGACCGGCTCGGTGTCGGCGTTGGCGCACACCGTCTGCATGATGTCTTCCAGGCGGGTGAGGTGCCGGTCGGTGAACACCTTGTGCCGGTACTTCGTGACGAAGACCAAGTGGGCGTGGAGGACGAAGACGCAGTGCATGCCAGTGCGGATGCTGATATCTGTCGTAGGCCGATGCCAGGCTGTCCGATGTGCAGCTTCGGTACAACTACCGCGTCTACCCGACGCCGGCGCAGCAGGCAGCGTTGGCGCGGGCGTTCGGGTGCGCGCGGGTGGTGTTCAACGACGGGCTGCGCGCACGTCAGCAGGCCCGCGAGGCGGGCGAGTCCTTCCTGTCCGATGGTGAGCTGTCGAGGCGGGTCATCACCCGGGCGAAGCGGACGCCGGAGCGGGCGTGGCTGGGCGAGGTGTCGGCGGTGGTGCTCCAGCAGGCCCTCGCGGACCTGAACAGCGGGTACCGGAACTTCTTCGCCTCGATCAGCGGCAAGCGCAAGGGCCGCACGGTGGCGCCGCCGAGGTTCCGGTCGCGCAAGGACAACCGGCAGGCGATCCGGTTCACTGCGAACGCCCGGTTCAAGGTGCTCGACAACGGCCGACTTCGGCTGCCGAAGGTTGGTGACGTGGCGGTGCGGTGGTCCCGGCAACTGCCGGCCGCGCCCACCTCGGTCACGGTCGTTCGGGACGCCGGCGGGCGGTACTTCGCCTCATTCGTTGTGCAGACCACGGACGAGCCGCTGCCGCCGGCGGCCTCCGAGGTGGGTATCGACCTCGGGCTGACGCACTTCGCGGTCCTGTCCAACGGCAGGAAGATCACCGCGCCGAGGTTCCTGCGCCGCGCCGCGCGCAAGCTCAGGCGGCTGCAGCAGGACCTGTCCCGCAAGCAGCGGGGCAGCGCAAATCGCAGCAAGGCCGTCGTCAAGGTCGCCCGGGCGCACGCCCGGGTGGCCGACGCGCGGCGGGACTGGCAGCACAAGCTCTCGACACGGATCATCCGCGACAACCAAGCGGTGTACGTCGAGGACCTGTGCGTGACCGGTCTGGGCCGGACCCGGTTGGCGAAGTCGGTGCACGACGCCGGCTGGACACAGTTCACGCACATGTTGGAGTACAAGGCCGCACGCTACGGGCGCACCTTCCGCCGCATCGGCCGGTTCGCGCCCACATCGCAGACATGCTCTACGTGCGGGCGGCTCGACGGACCCAAACCGCTGTCCGTCCGGTCGTGGACCTGCCCCTGCGGGACCGTCCATGACCGGGACGTCAACGCGGCGATCAATATCCTCACCCAGGGACGCTGGGAGAGCCTAAACGCCTGTGGAGCGCAGGTAAGACCGGCACCCGTGCCGGCACCGCGCCGAGAAGCAGGAATCCCGCACGCCGCGTGTTCCACGCGCAGCGTGGAGGGAATCTCCGCCCTTTAGGGCGGAGAGAACGTCAAGCCAGCGGCGCACTCTTCGACAGCCACCCCACCCTGGGGCTCGCCTTCGCCTACCTCGTCGCGGCTACGTTGGCGGTCGTCGCCGGGCTGGCCCGCCGCCTGGGTGCCTCCAGACCTACGCGCACGACCCGGCCGGTGGTTGCACCACAGCCGGTGAACGCGACACCGCCAGCGCCGAGCTGATGGTGCCGCGGACCGTCGCCATCGACGACGCCATTCGTGCTCTTCCGCCCAACACTTCCAATCCTTCGCGAGCGAGCACAGAGGTGCCGAAAAGGATCGTCGACCAGCCCGCTCGCGCCACGGCGACCCGCGTCTCGGCAGCCGACGGGCCGGTCCATCAGAACAGCGGTTCGAGGAGCCGGTGCGGGCGCTGGCGCAGCGCGACGCTGACCGGGTCCTGGCGCGGCTGGGCCGGGATGCCCGGCCCGGTGTGGGCCTCGATGTCGCCGGGTGGCACGTCGACGTGGCCGCAGGCCGGGCAGCGGCTGGCCGGGTCGAGTTCGGTGCCGCACACGGCGTGCCGGAAGGTCCGCAGCGGCTCGCCGACGGCGAGGTGCCGCTCGCCCCAGCACATCAGCGGGTAGATCACGGACCAGAGCTCGGTGCCCCGGTCGGTGAGCAGGTATTCGTCCCGGGGTGGGGAGTCCTGATAGCGGTGGCGCCGGAGGATGCCCGCGTTGACGAGGGTGTTGAGCCGGTCAGCGAGCACGGCCCGGGGCATGTCCAGGTGACTGAGGAAGTCGCAGTAGCGGCGTACGCCGTAGAAGGCGTCGCGGACGACGAGCAGCGTCCACCGCTCGCCGACCAGTTCCAGCGCCCTGGCCAGGGAGCAGGGCTGCCCCTCGTAGTTCTTCCCCAGTGCCATGGAATCGATCCTACACGCGGTCGGTTCATTCAACGAACCGTCTCTGCTAATGTCGGTTCACTCACCGAACCGAGAGGCCCTTCCGCATGTCGACACCCGCCGGCGTCACCGCGCCGTCCGCCGCCCCGGTCCCGGACGCGACCCGCTCCGGCTCCCGGGCCCTGTTCGCGGTCTGTGCCGCGACCCTGCTCGTCCTCATGAACTACACCGCACCGGTGGCCGTACTGCCGCAGACCGCGCGGAGCCTCGGAGCCGGCCTCACCACCCAGACCTGGCTGATCAACGCGATCACCCTCGGGCTCGCGGCCACCCTGCTGGTGGCGGGCAGCCTCGGCGACGATTTCGGACGCCGCCGGATATTCCGGGCAGGCCTCGCGCTGCTCGCCGTCAGCACCGTCGGCGCCGCCGTCGCCCCCAACGCCGGCACCTTCATCGCCGCCCGGGTGCTGGAGGGCGTGGCCAGCGCCGCGATCCTCGCCGCCGGGCTCGGCCTGCTCGGGCACGCCTTCCACACCAACCATGGCCGGTCCCACGCCACGGCCCGCTGGGCGTCGATGCTCGGCGCCGGCATCGCCGTCGGACCGCTGGCCTCGGCCGTCCTGACCGGCCTCGGCAGTTGGCGCTGGTCCCACCTGATGCTCGCGGCGCTGGCCGCGGTGCTGGCGGCGCTCTGCGGACGGCTGCTCACCGAGTCCCGCGCCGACCGGACGGCCCGCATCGACGTATCCGGGGTGCTGACCCTCGGCGCGGGCCTGTCGCTGCTGCTCGTCGCCGTCACCGCCGGACGCACCGGCTGGCTGCGGGCCGCGGTGCTGATCCCCCTGGTGCTCGGGGCGCTGCTGCTCGCCGCCTTCGTGACAATCGAGGCCCGCGGCCGGGCGCCGATGCTCGACCTCGCCCTGTTCCGCCGGCCGGACTTCCGGATCGCCACCGTCGGCGCGTTCTTCACCGGGCTCGCCGCGCTCGGGCCGAGCACCGTCCTGCCCACCCTGGTGCAGCGGTTGATCGGCGTCAGCACGCTGGGCGCCGCCGGCCTGGCTTTCGTCTGGGCGGGGGCCTCGTTCGTGGTCAGCAACCAGATGCGCCACCACGGCACGCGCTTCGCGCCCGCTCGGCAACTCGTCCTCGGCTTCGCCCTGACCGCCGCCGGCTACCTGGCCATGCTCGGCTACGCCGACGCGCACTCCTGGGTCCGCACCATCCCCGGCCTGCTCATCTCCGGGGCGGGCAGCGGTCTGCTCAACGCGGCACTCGCCCGGCTCGCCGTCACCAGCGTCCCCCTGGACCGGGTCGCGATGGGCTCCGGCGCCAACAACACCGCCCGCTACGTAGGTTCCGCCCTCGGCGTCGCCGCCAGCGTCACCGTGGCCTCCAGCCTGCTGCCGGCCGGCCAGATCGGCGGATTCAGCGCCCACGGCGCCGACGCGGTCCTGCTGCTCGGCGCCGGCGTGGCCGTGCTCGGCGCCGCGGCGGCCCTCATCCGCCGCCGGGTCACCGCACCGGCCCCGGCCGCGGCCTGACGCCGGGGACCGGTGCCTCGGCCGAGGGCCGACGCAACGGTTCCGGGCCGGGACGGGCGAGGGCAGGATCTTGTCGTCGTGGTCAAGTCGGCCATGACCAGGGCGGACGGCATTGTCGGCACTCGCCCGACGGCAGGTGTGCCGGCGCCGCAATCGGGTAGCCCCTGCCGATTGGACCGGGGGAGGCGTGATGGCGACCGAGGCGCCCGACTACTTTCAGCCCGAGGGCGGGCTGGTGCTCACCCACCTGCTGATCGTGCGGGACGTGGACCGTTCACGGGAGTTCTACCAGCGGGTGCTGGGAGCGACGGTGGTGCGCGAACGCCAGCCGGCGATCCTACGGTTCCACAACAGCTACATCGTGATCAACAACGAGGGCGGTCCGACCGACGACAAGCCCGGAGTACAAGCACAGGCGCCGCCGGATCCGAACACGCTCAGCGGCGCGATGAACGTCCGGGTCACCGACGTCCGAGCGGTCTATGAGCAGTGGCGGTCACGGGGTGGGGAGTTCCTGACCGAGCCGAAGGACCATGGCGTGGAGATCCGGTGCTACCTGCGGGATCCGGACGGCTACCTGATCGAGCTGGGTCAGGGCACCGGGATCCTCGCCGAGATGGGCAGGGGCCCCTCCGCCTGATGGGACGCGACGCACGGTCCGGAAGGAGAACGCGTGAACTGCGCCGATTTTCTCGAAGCGGTGGGAAAGCGGGCGGGAATGCCGGCGGCGGAGGCGGCGAACGTCATCCGAGCCACGCTCACGACATTGACGGAACGAATCAGTGGCGGCGAGGCCCACGACCTGGCCATGCAGCTCCCCGAGGAGTTCCGAGGGTACCTGCGCAAGGAAGTGGACTTCGCCGAACAGCTCGATCTCGTGGAGTTCCTCAGCGAGGTACAGGCGCGCGCGGGAATGGATGACCAGCGGGCTGCTGAGGGCGCCCGCGCGGTGCTGACCACCTTGCGCGAGGCGGTGAGCGCCGAAGAACTCGAAGACCTGGAATCCGAGCTGCCGAAGGACATCCGGCAGCTGCTTCATCCGGTGGGCCGCGGATTCGGGGCGTGACCCGAGCCAGACTGGTTGTCTCCGACCCGGCAGAGGGCTCTTCCCCGCCGGGTCGCGGGAAAGAGCCCTCGTGGGTGCGGCGCCGCTGGCGCCCGTACGCAGGGTCAGCCGAGCGGGGCCTCGTACACCAGCAGCTCAGTCCCGGCGGCTTCCTCGCCGTCGTCGGGCGCGGCGAACATCCGAAGCTTGTCGCCCGCCACCTCGAGCGCGACCGGGTTGCGCGTCACGACGTGCCCGGCCGTGGAGAACTTCGGGAACGGGATCTCGTGCAGGATCCGGTTGTCCCGAAGGTCCAACAGGGCCAGTCCGCTCAGCTCGTAGCTTCCGCCATCCGAACGCGGCAGCCCGGTGACGCCGGAGCAGATCTGCTTCTGCCAGCCGCTGTAGTCACAGTCCTGGTAGTCGACGAGGTGGTCCGGGTTTGCCTGCTTGCTCAATTGGTGGCCGTTCGGCGTCCAGGAGTACTCGGTGCGCGAGCCCCAGCTGACGCCATGCACCTTGCCGCTCACCCGGTCCCGGACCAACCCGCCGATGTGATCGGCGACCCGGAACGCCTCGGTGACCTGGTAGGTCTGCGGGTCGAGCCGGTAGACGATCGCCTGGCTGTTCGGCCGATACTCCGCAACCGGTACCCACACGGACTCGCCGTCGAAGTCGATGCCGCCCGGGTGGTAAACCGTGCCCTGGCCGAGCTGCACGTCCTTGAGCAGGTTGCCCTGTCGGTCCAGGACGAGCACGTGCCCGACACCCTTGCCCGGCGTGCGGTCGTATCCATCGACGGGCTGCGGATAGGGCACCGGCCGCTCGATGATCTCGACCGTCGACATGAAGATCTTGTCGCCGACGAGCGCGAAGCCCTGCGGGTGGTACGTCGGAAAGCGCAGCGGGATCTTCTGCACCTGCTGCCAGGCGGTCGAACGCGTGGTCTTCGCGAAGGCGGCCGTGACCGCGTCGTCTCGGTGCTGCTCCGTTGCCTGGGCAGACGTGGCGACCATGGCGACCGCCGCAATGACGGACCCGGCAAGGACGGCGATATGAGCGCGTCGCATCGGTTTCCCCTCGAGGTAGATGAACCGACGCGAAGCGTGCCCGACCGAGATGACCGGGCAGTGGCGCTGCGGCGGCGATCTGATGTCCGCGCAGGGCCGCGCCAACTGGCCGCCGGCCGCCGCCGACCCGTCCTGCCTACCGTCAGTGATCGGCGCGGCCCACCTGCCCGGCCAGACCAACCGGAGGTCACAATGCAAAGGAGCTCGCGGCCGCCGCGGAACCTCAATGGGTTGAGGCTTGTATAACGATTCGGTGCGCCGTGGAGGACGTCTTCAGGTTCTATCGAGACTTCACGAATCTGCCCCGCTTCCTGGGAGACGTCATGACCGTGAAGCAGATCGGGCCGGGAAGCTCCCGGTGGACCATACAAGGTCCCCTGGGCGTTCGAGTGAAGTGGACGGTAAGGCTGACCGAGGAGCGCGCGAACGAGTTGATTCGCTACGAGACGGTAGCTCCGACCGGGCTGAGGACCTCCTGGGAAGTCCATTTCGCACCCGGCTCCGAGGTTGGGCAGACGGAGGTTCGCGCGGTGATGAAGACACCGTTCGGGAGGCTGGGCCGCGTCGGTCTCGCTCTGATCGGGAAGCCCCCGGCCGGCGAGGTGCCGTCGAATCTGCAAAGGTTGAAGGAGTTGATGGAAGACGGAATGGTGGCTCACACCAGGCATGCGGTGGCCGGGAAATTTGCTCGCAATGAATAGAACGCCGGATGATGGACCGTCCACAATCCGCTGATCGCTGCTGCCGGGGGCGGCCGACTTTCGGGCTCAGGTCAGCACCGCGCCGCCAGCGATGTCGACGATGACGCCGGTGATCCAGCTCGACTCGTCGGACGCGAGCCGCGCACCGCACGCCAGGTCAACCACTCAACGCGGTGTCTGCCCGCGACTGGGAACCCAGGCCGGGGCAGACACGTCGGAGGACGCATGACAGGTAATAGCGTCCACGCACGCCGTCGAACGGACGCCAGCGGCGTTCCCCGAGTCATGACTCCAGCCCGAGTCATGGGGCTGGCCCTGGTCGCCAGCCTGGCCCTGCTCAGCGGCTGTACTGCGGAGCGGGTCCCCGCGCCACCACGTGACCGGGGAGTGCCGGCGGGCGGGTTCCGGCTCGTCGCGTTCGACTCCTGCGCGGAGGCGCTGCAGCAGCTCAAGACGGCTGCCAAGGCGTACGTCGGGCCCTGGGGGTTCGGGCCGAACGGGGGCATCCGTGCCTTCGACAATGCGGAACAGGTCGGGGCGCCGGCCGTAGCGAAGCGGGCGGATGCGGGGCCCGGGGGCAACGCGGCAGCTCCGGGCGACACGGCGGCCGGCGCTGCCGCCCCCGGCTACTCGGGCACCAACACGCACGAGGCCGGGGTCGACGAACCGGACCTGGTCAAGACCGACGGCAAGCGGATCGTCACCGTCCACCACGGCAAGCTTTACGTCATCGACCCGGCCACCCGCCAGCTGACCGGGGAACTGAAACTGGTACCCGGTGCCGACGGGTTCGGCGGGGCCGAAGACAGCCTGCTGCTACAGGGTGACCGGGCGCTGGTGCTGCTCCGTGAGGGGTGGGCCGGGATGGCGAAACCCGCCGTCCCGGAGGGCGGCGGGCGCCCCGCTCCGGCGGATGGGGGCTTTGCCCCGATGCCGGACGACATCGTCGGTCCACGGCTGGTCATGGTCGACCTCTCCGGCGCGCCGAAGGTCATCGGCGAATACCGGATCGACGGCAATCTGGTGGACGCCCGCCAGGTGGGCACGACCGTCCGCGTCGTGGTCCGCTCCGCGCCGCGGCTGAACTTCCCGTACCGGGAACAGGCCACCGACGGGCAGCGCACCGCCGCCAACCGCGAGATCATCGACAACGCCACCGCCGACGATTGGCTGCCCCGGTACGAGGTCGCCTCCGGCGGGCGAACCAGCACCGGACGGGTCGGCTGCGAGCGGGTGAGCAGGCCGGCCAGCTACTCCGGCACGTCGCTGGTGACCGTGCTCAGCTTCGACCTCGGTGTCGCCACGCTCGGCGCCGGCGACCCGGTCACCGTGATCGCCGACGGCGACACCGTCTACAGCAACGGACCCCGGCTGTACGTCGCCAACGACCAGCGCTGGCGCGTGCTGCCGATGCTGACCGCGCGGAACGTCGCACCCGGTCCCAAGGACGAGACCACCGAGATCTACCAGTTCGACACCTCCGGGGCGGATGCCCCGCAGTACGTCGCCGCCGCGTCCGTACCGGGCTGGCTGATCAACCAGTACGCCATGTCGGAGTGGGACGGGCACCTGCGAGTGGCCACCACCAGTGGCCGGACCTGGGGCGACAAGCCCGACTCGACGTCCAGCGTGTACGCCCTGCGCGCCGACGGCAAGAGCCTGACCCAGGTCGGCAAGGTCACCGGACTGGGCAAGGGGGAGCGGATCCACGCCGTACGGTTCGTCGGCGGCACCGGGTACGTCGTCACCTTCCGGCAGACCGACCCGCTCTACACCGTCGATCTGCGTGATCCGACGGCGCCGAAGGTGAGCGGCGAACTGAAGATCAACGGGTATTCGGCGTACCTGCACCCGGCCGGCGAAGGGCGGCTGCTCGGTGTCGGGCAGGAGGCGTCCGACCGGGGCCGTGTCCAGGGCACCCAGCTTTCGCTCTTCGACGTCTCCGATCCGACCAAGCCGACCCGGATCGCCCAGTATCACGTCAAGCAGGGACACTCCGAGGCGGAGTTCGACCCGCACGCGTTCCTCTACTGGCCGGCCGAGCGCCTGGTCGTCGTCCCACTGACCGTCTACGGCACGGGCGCCGCGAGCAGCCGTGGTGCGGTGAACGACCAGAAAGGCGCTGGCAGCCCGGGCCTGCCGACCAGTGTGGCGGTGGCTCTGCGGGTCGGAGACGGCGGGTTCACCGAGGTCGGCACGATCGACCACACCCTGGGCACGCGGCGTCCCCAGGATCTGGCGCCGATCCGCCGGTCACTGGTGGTCGACGGAGTGCTCTGGACCGTCTCCGACGCCGGCCTCAAGGCGACCAGCCTCTCCACCATGAAGACCCTCGGCTGGCTGCGTACGGCGTGACCCGTGCGGTGGTGGTCCGGGGCGGCCCGCGGCCCCGGACCACCACCACACGCCCGACTGGTGCGCCGACCACGAACGTTCACCGGTCTGGTTTTGGGAATCGAGCGGCGCCGGTCAGGACTGCAGAAGCGCTGGTGCCTGGGGTCGGAGGTCGTCAGCGGGGCAGCGACCGTGGGCGACGTAGTTGTTGATGAAGTCGGCGACGGTCCGTCTGACCTCGGCTGACGCGCCTCGCCGTTGCAGGGCGTCGGCTGCGGCGGTGAAGCAGGCGAGTGCGGCGCCCGCGAGCTCTCGATCGGCCAGGCCTTCGCGGGCTGAGGTCAGCCAGTCGCGGTGCCGCCGTAGGGGAGAGCGCAGGTGCTCGGTCGCCGCCGCCGCCGTTTCGGCGGCGGTCGGGTCGTCCAGCAGCGCGCTCACGACGGCCACTGGCACGATCCAGCCGTCACCTGGCTGCTGGTCGATCATGCGGAACTCGAGGTGTCCGCGGGGACGGATCGGCGGTACGAGAGTGCCGAGGTGACGCTCCAGGTCACCGAGGGTGGTCGGACGCGGCCCGTGACCGCGCAGCCAGTCCCGCATCGTCAGGCCCGTGGGTACGAGCCACGGCAGTGACTCGGGTTCGGCGATCATGGCGACGCGTGCAGCGAGGCTGTAGCGGGTCCACGCGGTTCGCGGGTCGGCGCTGTGGCGCGGCGCCCGGGTGCGGCTCGCGTCGGTGCCGAAGCGTAGGGCCTGCCGTTGGGACACCCAGCGGACACCGGATCGGGTGCGGTGCGGTGAGTTGGCGAACGATGCCAGGAGCACCGGGCCGATCGCATCAGCGAGCCGCCAGCGGCGGCGATATCCGGTCCAGCCGTCCGAGTCGTCGCCCGCGTCGAGGCAGACCTGAACGGAGGCGGAGTTGCACATGATCTCGCGACCCTTCCGGCCGGCGCGGTCGTGGTAGGCCGCCAGCGCGACGTAGCGCGGGTGCTCGGTTACGAGCCGCGGTGCGCGGCTGACGTCGAGGCCGGTGCCCTCGAGCAGGAGGCCATCCGCGGCGAGCGCGGCCCGGATGAGCGCGAGGTCGCTCGCGGCAGCGTCGATGCAGTCCTGCATGGTGGCACCGACCGCCGAGGACAGTTCGACCTGGCCGCCGGGCTCGATACTGATCCGGCCGCCGCCGGGCAGCGGGTCGCCCAAATGGGCGAGGGCGGCGCGGAGCCGCGCGATCTCCGGCCGGTCGAGGGGGTACGCGGGGTCTCGTACGGTGTATTCGAGTTCCACCCCGACCCTTCCCGGGGTGCCGATCCGGAAAGCGGCGGCGGCGACATAGGCTGCGGCGGTGGCCTCCGTGAGTACGGCAGCGTCATCCACGTGGACTCCGATGGGTAACAGGCGTGCCAGTTGCCCCACCCTGCGGGAAGGGCATCAGGACCAGCGGTGGAAGAGGACGCCTCCCAGCAGTGAGAGACCGTGCAGAGGCGCTCTCAATTAGCGGCTCCCACGGGTGCCTTGTCGAGGTGACCCGGCTAACTGCCGATGAACAATCGGTTCAGCCCGGTGAACGGTGAGGTGCACCCGGACCGCGAGCGGGTGGCGCGTCGCGCCGACGTTTGCTCGCAGCTTGGGGGAACATGGTGGCCATGGTGTTACCCAGACGGTTGGCGCGGTTCAACCGGGTCGTCACCAACCGCGTGACCGGTCCGCTGGCCGGGTGGCTGCCCGGCTTCGGCGTCATCATCCATCGGGGCCGTCGCTCGGGTCGCGAGTACCGGACGCCGATCAACATCTTCCGGACGTCCGACGGTTACGTCGCCGCCCTGACCTACGGGGTCACCGACTGGGCGAGAAACGTGCTGGCGGCGGGCGGCTGTGAGCTGGAGATCCGCGGCCGGCGAGCGCGCCTCACGAGTCCCCGCCTCGTGCACGACCCCACCCGCCGGGACATGCCGCCGGTCGTCCGCCAGGTCGTCGGGATGATCGGCGCGACGGACTTCATCCATCTCCGCTCCGCGCCCGATGCAGACCAGGTCGACGCCACCCGCCGTGAACCTGCTCAGCCCCCCGCAGCTCGGCGAGCTGCGCGTTCACGATCAACGCCACGACCGCCTCCGTGACGGACACGAATCAGCGACGTCATCACGGCGCACCGGTGCGAGGCCGTGCGGGCTCGCCAGGATGACCACGCCCAGGCGATCATGCCTGTTCCGCCGGTACGGCTGACGCCAACATGCCTGGCGGGAAGACGACCGGCGCCGGCCAGCGGCGTGGGCCCGGCCTCAGGCGGGCGAGGGCCGAGCCTCCGCTGTCGACAGCGAGAGCCAGAAGAAGCCATGACCGGCCACGCCGCAGTCGTATTCGCCGGACTCCTGCACCTTGGGGAACTCGGCGCCGTCGTCGCCGCGCTCGCCACGGAGGAATGCGAGAACGGCCGGGTTGGTCGACCGGACGATGCGGCAGCCAGGGCGGGAGAACGCCGTCCAGGCGTGACGCGTCTCGATCAGCTTCTCGACCACATGCAGCAGGGAGCACCGTGAACGGAGCTGGTTCTCCACGTTGACCGCCATGTAGCCGTAGATCGACTCGTGGATCAGCGGCGCCGGCAGGTTCTCCGGCTGTGCCACGGAGAAGCCACCGTTGCGGTCCGGTGCCCACTGCATCGGCGTGTTGACCGCCAGGTGGCCCGGCAGCGACAGGTTCTTGCCCATGCCGATCTCGTCGCCGTAGTAAACGACCGGAACGCCGGGCATTGACAACAACAACGCGAAGGCGAGTTCGAGCTGCCCCCGGTCGTCGTTGAGCAGGCTGGCCGTCCGCCGGCGGATGCCGGTCGCGCCCCGCATGCGGGCCAGCGGCGCGTACGTGTGCAGCAGTTCGTCGCGTTCCCGCAGGTCCCGTCCGTGGGATCCCGCGCGGGCGCCGGTTGCTCGGCCGGCGGTACGCCCGTCATCACCCGATCCGCCCCGCACGCGAGCGCTCGACGGTCGCGCGCGTGACGTGTATCCGACAGGCCCGCGACGATGTGCACGTTGCCTCGCCCGGCGGCCGGCGCGGCCGAGCCCCAGGTCGCGTAGCGGCCGTTGACGACCGTGGTTGCCTGCGTGGCCCGGCTACCCAGGTTTCCGCCGGCGGCGTCAGTGTGGCGCCTCGCGCTGATCCGTGCCCGGGCAGCCTGCCGGTGGGCCAGACTGCATGGGTGAAAAGCACCGCGCTCACCATCAGGTGGACGCCGTGGCGGTTCGTGACCGCGTTCGGTGTGGTCAGCCTGCTGTCGGACGTGGTGTACGAGGGCGCCCGGTCGGTCATCGGCCCCTACCTGGCCACCTTCGGCGCATCCGCGACCCTCGTCGGGCTGGTCACCGGCGCCGGGGAGGCGTTCGCCCTGGCCGGGCGGCTGGCCACCGGGCCCCTCGCCGACCGTACCCGGGCCTACTGGCGCCTTGTCCTGGTCGGCTACGCCGTGACCATGGTTGCCGTGCCCGCGCTCGGGCTGACCACCGCGCTGTGGCTGGCTGCGGCGCTGTTCATCGCGGAGCGTGCCGGCAAGGCGATCCGCGGCCCGGCGAGAGATGTCATGATCTCCCACGCGGCCGCGGCCGTCGGCCGTGGCAAGGGCTTCGCCGTCCATGAGGCGCTCGACCAGACCGGCGGCGTCGCCGGGCCGTTGCTGGTCGCCGCCGTACTGGCCGCCACCGCCCACAACTACCGGCCCGCGTTTCTCGCCTTGGCCGTACCCGCCGTGGCCGGGATGCTCCTGCTGCTCTGGCTGCGCGCCGGCGTGCCGGATCCGGGTCGCTTCGAACCGGGCCCTCGACCAGGCGCGGCGCCCGCGCTACCGGGCGCCCGGCTGCCCCGCAAGTTCTGGACCTATCTGGCGTTCACGGTGCTGACCACGGCCGGCTACGCCACCTTCGGAGTGCTCAGCTTCCACCTCGCTACCCGCCACGTCGTACCGGTGGCGGTGGTCCCGGTCGTGTACGCCGCCGCGATGGGCGTCGACGCGGTCGCCGCGCTGGCCTCCGGGTGGCTGTATGACCGGGTCGGCGTCCGGGTCCTGGCCGCCGTGCCTGTCCTGACCGCCCTGATCCCGCTGGCTGTCTTCACCACCACCTCGGCGACCGCGGTCGCCGGGGTCCTGGCCTGGGGCGCCGTGCTCGGCATCCAGGAATCCACCATGCGGGCGACCATCGCCGACATCGTCCCCGCCGTTCGGCGCGGCACCGCGTACGGCATCTTCGCCGCCGGGTTGGGCGGGGCAACCCTGGTCGGTGGGCTACTCACCGGCGCTCTCTACGACTACTCGATCAGCGCCCTGATCGTCACCGTGGCCGGCATCCAGGCCGTCGCCCTGGCCCTGTTCCTCGCCACCGTTCGACCGGTTACCTGACCCTGGGTGCTATCCGAGCTCGAACGGCCGGTCGACCAGGGCGGCCAGCCTCTTCGGCGCCAGGACGCAGTAGCTTTCCGTGAGCAGCTCGGCGACCTCGTCCCAGTCAACGCCGTCGTCGAGCACCATGCCGACGACGTCGGCGCCCCAGTCCGGCTTGAAGAACGGATGGCCGCCAGCGATCAGCGCGGCGATCTCGTCGCCGGGCGACCGGAACGTCAGCACGCAGATCGGCTGGTCGGTCGCGGCGGCTCGGGCGTAGGCCGCCTGGTGGTCGGGGTCGACCGTGAGCACGTGGGCGAACGTGCGTTTGCGGATCCGCCAGCGCGTTCCCACCCACGCCGGCTCCTCGTAGGCCTCCGGCAGCCCGAGGCAGACGGGCCGGAGCCGGTCGAGGATCTCGGGTGGGACGTCGCCAGGGCCGGTCATGTCCGGGACGCTACCCGGCCCCTCCGACAGGCCCCGCCCGGCGCCGATTCGTCGTACCCGGATGGTACGACTGACGGAGACCGATGAGTTTCGGCGTAGTGGACGGTCTCAACCAAGGGAAACCAGTGGAAGGATGAGGGTATGAGCGGCGTACGGGTGCTGGTAGGTACGCGCAAGGGCGCGTTCACGTTGACCTCGGACGGCAGGCGCGGCGACTGGACGGTCGACGGACCTCATTTCGGCGGCTGGGAGATCTTCCACCTCACCGGGTCGCCGGCCGACCCCAACCGGCTCTACGCGTCCCAGTCCGGCGGCTGGTTCGGGCAGTTGATCCAGCGCTCGGACGACGGCGGCAGGACCTGGACCGCGGTCGGCAACGACTTCGCCTACTCCGGCGAGGTCGGCGAGCACCTGTGGTACGACGGCACCCCACGCCCGTGGGAGTTCAAGCGCATCTGGCACCTCGAGCCGTCCCGCGACGACCCCGACACCGTGTACGCGGGAGCGGAGGACGCCGCCCTCTACGTCACCACCGACGGCGGTCAGAAGTGGACGGAGCTCACCGCCCTTCGTACCCACCCGACCGGACCCGCCTGGCAGCCCGGCGCCGGCGGCATGTGCCTGCACACGATCATCCTGGACCCGGTGAACAAGGACCGGATCTACGTCGCCATCTCGGCGGCGGGTGCGTTCCGTAGCGACGACGCCGGCGCCAGCTGGCTGCCGATCAACAAGGGCCTGCGCTCCGGGGAGATCCCCGACCAGGACTCCGAGGTCGGCCACTGCGTGCACCACATCACCCAGCACCCGGCCCGGCCGGACACCCTGTTCATGCAGAAGCACTGGGACGTCATGCGCAGCGACGACGCCGGTGCGAACTGGCGTGAGGTCAGCGGCAACCTGCCGTCGGACTTCGGGTTCCCGATCGCGGTGCACGCGCACGAGCCGGAGACCGTCTACGTCGTGCCGATCAAGAGCGACTCCGAGCATTTCCCGCCGGAGGGCAAGCTGCGCGTCTACCGCAGCCGCACCGGTGGCGAGGACTGGGAGCCGTTGACCAAGGGTCTGCCTCAGTCCGACTGCTACGTCAACGTGTACCGCGACGCGATGGCGGTCGACACGCTCGACCCGTGCGGGATCTACTTCGGCACCACCGGTGGCCAGGTCTACCACTCGGCCGACGGAGGCGACAGCTGGGCGCCGATCGTACGGGACCTGCCGGCGGTGCTGTCCGTGGAAGCCCAGGTGCTGCCGTGATCCGGGTCGTCCTCCCGGCCCACCTGAAGAACCTGGCTCACGTCACCGGCGAGGTACGTCTCGAGGTGGGCGGTCCGGTCACCCAGCGCCTGGTGCTGGACACCCTCGAGGCGCAATACCCGATGCTGCTCGGCACGATCCGCGACCGCCACAGCGGCAAGCGCCGCGCGTTCGTCCGCTTCTACGCCTGCGAGGAGGACCTGTCCAACGACTCGCCCGACGCACCACTGCCTGAGCGGGTCGTCGCAGGCGAGGAACCGTTCATCATCCTCGGGGCGATGGCCGGGGGATAGCGGTTTCAGTGCCCGGCGGGCGCAGAACTGGGTACCGTGCCGGGGTGGAGGTTGGATTCGCGCCACCCGTCTCCGGCTCGTGGGCCACCCCGGAGAACATGATCCACGTCGCCCGCCGTGCCGAGCAGCTCGGATACCACTCGCTGTGGGCCTTCCAGCGCCTGCTGGTGCCCGCCGACCTCGGCTGGAGCGAGACGTACCACAGCGTCCAGGACCCGCTGACAACGCTGGCGTTCCTGGCGGCCCACACCACGCGGATCCGGCTCGGCGTCGCGGTGCTCAACATGCCGTTCATCTCCCCGGTGGTGCTCGCCAAGCAGACCGCGACTCTCGACATCCTCGCCGGCGGACGGCTCGACGTCGGACTCGGTCTCGGCTGGGCGGACGAGGAATATCAGGCGACGGGTGCGAGCAAGCATCGGCGCGGCCATCGGGCCGAGGAGTTCCTCGCCGTCCTTCGCGCCCTCTGGCAGAACGACGTCGCCGAGCATCGCGGCGAGTTCTACCAGGTCCCGCCGACGCGTCTGGAGCCGAAGCCGGTGCAGCGGCCGCACCCGCCGATCCTGCTCGGCGGCCACGCGCCCGCGGCGCTGCGCCGGGCGGGCCGGTTCGCCGACGGCTGGGTCAGCGGCAGCCAGGCGGACCTGACGGGCATCGGCGCGGCGGTCGCGACGGTCAGGGCCGCCGCGGCGGACGCCGGGCGCGATCCCCGTTCGTTGCGCTTCGTCTGCCGTGGCGCCGTCCGGGTACGTCCGACGGGTTCGGCCGGGCGCGAGCCGCTCACCGGCACGCTCGAGCAGATCCGGTCGGATCTCGGCAGGCTTTCCGAAGCCGGCATCACCGAACTGTTCGTCGACCTCAACTTCGATCCGGAGATCGGCGCACCCCGCGCGGACGCCCAGGCGTCGCTGCGACGGGCCGACGAGGTGCTCGACGCCCTCGCCCCGACCCGCTGACACCCCGACTGGCATTCACCCGGCCGGGCCCGCGTCCGAGGCGGACCACGCCGACCAGCGGGTCACCCGCACCGCGACCACCGGCCCGACCGGTGGACGCTGGACGTACTGCGGATATTTGTCGGCCAGCGCCGCGCGGGCCGCGGCCTCCTCCCCGCGGTCCTCCACCAGCCAGCCGTGCCCGTCCAGCCGGACCCACCACAGCCACGACCAGTCCTCGTCATACTCGTCGATCAGCAGGCAGGCAGACCCCGTCGCCCGGATGTTCTCCAGCCGGCGGAGCCGCCGGTGGCGCTTGGGCTTCTCGTCGACCGCGTGGTAGACGACGTCGCCGAGCAGGACGAAGCACACCGGCACCAGGTGCGGACGGCCGTCGGCCCCGACGGTGGCCAGCCGGGCCACCCGGGCCGACCCGACCCGATGCCGGAGTTCGTCGGCGGGCACCTTGGCCTCCTCAGCGGCTCCGTCTGCGCCCAGTAGGCCTGGCAGTTCGCGGTCACGCCCAACTGTCGAAAGCGTGGCACGTCCCGGGGCTGGACGAGCTGCAGATGGGCGATGTGGTGACGGTTGGCGCGCCCGGACTAGACGTGCGAAATTACCCCCTTGCCATACGAGGAGAGGGTGTTCTCCTTGTCGTCGTGCATGAGGTAGAGGGCGAAGTTGTGCACCCCGATCTCCTTGAGTTCCTGCAGCCGGTCGATATGGGCCGACTCGGGTCCGAGCAGGCAGAACCGGTCGACGATCTCGTCGGGGACAAACGAGGTGGACGGATGGCCGACGCGGCCGTGGTGTGCATAGTCGTAGCCCTCGCGGCCCCTGATGTAGTCGGTGAGCGCCTTCGGCACGACTCCGGAGTCGCCGTAGCGGGCGACCAGGTCGGCCACGTGGTTGCCGACCATGCCGCCGAACCAGCGCAGTTGGTCCCGCTGGTGCCCGAGGTCCGTGCCCACGTACGCCGGTGCTGCCACGCACATCGTGATCGAGTCGGGATCTCGGCCTGCGGCGGTGGCCGCCTCGCGTACCGAGCCGATCGTCCACCGGGCGATGTCGGCATCGGCCGTCTGCAGGATGAAGCCGTCGGCCTGCTCGCCGACCAGCCGCAGCGCTTTCGGGCCGTAGGCGGCCATCCAGATCTCCAGCCTGCCGTCACGCACCCACGGGATGCGCACCGGCGTGCCGTGGTGTTCGACCTCGTTGCCTTCGGCCAGCTCCTTGATCACGTGCATGGCCCTTTTCAGCGTGGCCAGGCTCGCCGGCGGCTGACCGATGACCCGCCGGGCCGAGTCGCCGCGGCCGATCCCGCACACCGTGCGGTTGCCGAACATGTCGTTGAGCGTGGCGAAGAGCGACGCGGTGACCGACCAGTCGCGGGTGCTCGGGTTGGTCACCATCGGTCCGACGATCAGGTGCTTGGTCGCGGCGAGGACCTGCGAGTAGATGACGAACGGCTCCTGCCACAGCACGCAGGAGTCGAACGTCCACCCGTAGCGGAACCCGTTGTCCTCGGCGGCGGTGAGGCCCGCCACGACGTCGCGAGCGGGCGGGTCGGTCTGAAGTACGACACCGAAGTCCACGGCTTCTCCTTGTCAGACCAGATATTGACTGAGATCGCGCTTCAGGAACCTGCCGTGCCCGGCCGCGCCGTGGAAGGCGTTGTCGTGGACCACGACCCGACCGCGGGACAGCACGGTGGAGACCTTCCCGGTCAGCTCCATGCCCTCGTACGCGGAATAGTCCACGTTCATGTGGTGGGTGCTGGCCGATATGGTCTGCTGGGCCGTCGGGTCGTACACCGTGATGTCCGCGTCCGCGCCCGGCGCGATGACGCCCTTGCGCGGGTAGAGGCCGAACATCCTGGCGGGCGTGGTCGAGCTGATCTCCACCCAGCGCGGCAGAGTGATCTCGCCTTTCACGACGCCCTGATAGAGCAGGTCCATCCGGTGCTCGACGCCCGGCATCCCGTTCGGGATCTTGGAGAAGTCGCCCCGGCCCAGTTCCTTCTGGTCCTTGAAGCAGAAGGGGCAGTGGTCGGTGGACACCAGCGACAGGTCGTTGGTGCGCAGGCCTCGCCACAGTTCCGCCTGGTGCTCCCGGGGTCGCAACGGGGGAGAGGCGACGTACTTCGCGCCCTCGAAGTCGGGCTTGGCCAGATCCTCCAATGACAGGAACAGATACTGCGGGCAGGTCTCCGCGAACACGTTCTGGCCCGTGTCGCGGGCCTGGGTGACCGCGTCCAGGGCGTGCGCGGCGGACAGGTGCACGATGTACAGCGGTGAGCCGGTGACCTTGGCCAGCGCGATCGCCCGGGAGGTCGCCTCGCCCTCCAGCTCGGGCGGCCGGGTCAGCCCGTGCTGCACCGGATCGGTGCGCTGGCTGGCGAGCGCCTGCGCCACGAGCTGGTCGATCGCGATGCCGTTCTCCGCATGCATCATGATCATCGATCCGGTGTCCCGGGCTTTCTGCATTGCCCGCAGGATCTCGCCGTCGGTTGCGTAGAAGACCCCGGGATAGGCCATGAACATCTTGAAGGTGTTCACGCCCGCGTCGATGCAGGACTCCATCTCCTTCAGTGACGTGTCGTTGACGTCCGACACGATCATGTGGAAGCCGTAGTCGATCGCGCAGTTGCCGTCGGCCTTGCTGTGCCATTTGTCGAGCGCGGACAGCAGGGACGTTCCCTTGGCCTGTACGGCGAAGTCCACGATCGTCGTCGTGCCGCCCCAGGCTGCCGCGATCGTCCCGGTCTCGAAGGTGTCCGCCGAGAACGTGCCGCCGAAGGGCATCTCCATGTGGGTGTGGCCGTCGATGCCGCCGGGCACGACGTACTTCCCGGCGGCGTCGATCACGCGCTCGGCGCCGGACGCCCACTGCTGGGCCAGACCGGAGTCCGGCGCGGCGAGCGCGGCGATCCGCTCGCCCTCCACCAGCACGTCGGCCGGGTACGCGCCGGTGGCGTTGACGACTGTTCCGTTGCGGATGAGGATGCTCACGGCTTCACCAGCGACTCGTACGTGTCCGGCCGGCGGTCGCGGTAGAACGCCCACAGGTCGCGGACCTCGGCCAGCCTGTCCATGTCGAGGTCGCGGACCACGATCTCCTCCTCGGTGTCCGACGCGGCGTCGCCGACAAGTTGACCGCGCGGGTCGACGAAGTAGGACTGGCCGTAGAAGTCGTTGTCGCCCAACGGCTCCACGCCCACCCGGTTGATCGTGCCGACGTAGTACTCGTTGGCGACCGCGGCGGCGGGCTGCTCCAGTCGCCAGAGGTACTCGGACAGGCCGCGGCTTGTGGCGGAGGGGTTGAAGACGATCCTCGCCCCGGCCAGCCCCAGTGCGCGCCAGCCTTCCGGGAAGTGCCGCTCGTAGCAGATGTAGACGCCGATGCGGCCGACGGCGGTGTCGAACACCGGATATCCGAGGTTTCCCGGCCTGAAGTAGAACTTCTCCCAGAAGCCTTTCACCTGCGGAATGTGGTTCTTCCGGTGCTTGCCGAGGTAGGTGCCGTCGGCGTCGATCACCGCGGCGGTGTTGAAGTAGACGCCCGGCTGTTCCTGCTCGTACATCGGCACGATCAGGACCACGCCGTGCTGCTCGGCGACCTCGCGCATCAGCGCCGTCGTCGGCCCGTCCGGGATCGCCTCCGTGTACGAGTAGTAGTCCGCGTCCTGGACCTGGCAGAAGTACGGGCCGTAGAACAACTCCTGCAGGCAGACGACCTGTGCGCCCTGCGACGCGGCGCTGCGGATCGCCTCGACCGCGTTCGCGATCATGGAATCCTTGTCACCGGTCCACTTCTGCTGCACCAGCCCGGCTCGGATGATGTTGCTCATCTGTCTTCCCCCTTCGCGTGGCTGGCGCTCGGCATCGACAGCGCCAGGTAGACGAGGAACCCGCCGATCAGACCGACCACCCAGCTGTAGTCGTAGAGCGGCTTGAGGAACGGGATGAGACCGCCCTCCGGGAACGGCCCCTTGCCGGGTGCGGAGTAGGCGCCGCCCACCGCGAGGACCGCGCCGACGACGGTGGCGACGATCCCGGCCCAGTTCCAGCCGCCGGAGAACCAGTACCTGCCCTCGGGGCGGTAGAGGGCGGGCAACTGGAGGCTGGTGCGGTTGCGGACCCAGTACCCGGCGATGAGCACGCCGGCGACCGCGCCGAGCAGGCCGCCGTAGAACCCGAGCCAGACGAAGATGTAGATGTTGGGGTCCTGCACCAGGCGCCACGGCTGGATCAGGATGCCGAGCACGCCGGTAATCAGGCCTCCGGTACGGAAGCTGACCAGTCGTGGCGCGGCGTTGGAGAAGTCGTACGCCGGGCTGACCGTGTTCGCCGCGACGTTCACCGACAGCGTGGCCACCACGACGGTGAACAGGCCGAGCGCGACGACCAGCGGGTTCTCGAACTTCGCGGCCAGCTGGATGGGATCCCAGATCGCCTCGCCGTAGATCACGGCCGTGCCCGAGGTGATCATGATGGACAGGATGGCGAAGAACGACATCGTGGTGGGCAGCCCGAGAATCTGGCCGTACGCCTGCTGCCGCTGGCTGCCACCGAATCGGGTGAAGTCGGGGATGTTCAGCGAGAGGGTCGCCCAGAAGGCGATCATCCCCATCAGTGCCGGCGCGAACAGCTTCCAGAAGTCGACGCCCCAGCCCAGCTTCGACGGCTGGGACAGGATCGGGCCGAGCCCGCCCGCCTGGACCATGACCCAGATCAGCAGGGCGACGGCGACCACGATGACGAACGGCGCCGCCCAGTTCTCGAAGCGCCGCAGGGTGTCCATGCCCCGCCAGATGATCGCCATCTCGATCACCCAGAACAGGAAGAACGACGCCCACAGCGTCCACGGGTGGTCCATGACCGTCGCCGCGTCGACCCACCAGGAGCCCAGCAGTTTGCCGGCGATCGCGTAGATCGCCTCGCCGCCGATCCAGGTCTGGATGCCGAACCAGCCGCACGCGATGAAGGCGCGGAGCAGGGCCGCGAGGTTGGCGCCGCGGACTCCGTAGAACGCGCGGGCGAAGACCGGGAACGGGATGCCGTACTTCGTGCCCGCATGGCTGTTCAGCAGCATCGGGATCAGGACGAGCAGATTGCCCAGCGTGATCGTGAGGAACGCCTGCACCCAGTTCATGCCGAGCTGGATCAGGCCGGCGGCGAGCAGATAGGTCGGGATGTTGTGCGCCATGCCGATCCACAGCGCCGCGAAGTTGTACGTGGTCCAGGTGCGCTTCTCGATGGGCACCGGGGCGAGTTCTTCGTTGAAGTAAGGGCTGTCGGCGATCGTGGAGAAGTCCCGCAGCTCGACTCGGCCGTCCGGATGGGTGATCTGGGTGCCCGGCGCGACCGCGGTGGTTTCGGTGGGGGGGAGGGGTTCAACGGCCATCGCTCACCTCACTGTTACGCTGCCGCAACAGTGGCCGGCCAACCGGCGCGCGTGCTGCGGGTGGGGGCGGACAAGCTCGATCTCCATCTCGGAATCGTGGGTGTCGCCACGTCACCACGGGCAGTGGCAAACTGTTCACGCTTGCCTTGATCACGGCACACTGTGTCGGTTGCGCCGCCCCGAGGTGTCAACGGCGATGCGATCACGCCTCGTCGAGTTCGCGTACGAGGAGCGCCACGTACAGCGACAGCATCGACTCTGGATCCTCCAGCGACACCCCGAGCACCTGCTCGACCCGCGACAGCTGCTGGTAGTACGCGGTTCGCGACAAATGCGCCGCCCCGGCTGCCGCCGACTTGTTCCCGCCCTGCTCGCAGTAGCAGCGCAGCAGCTCCACCAGCCGGCTGCCCTGGCTGTCATCGCGGGCCAACAGGGGCCCGAGCTCCCGGTGGGCGAACGCCCGAACGCGCTCGTCCTCGCGCAGCAGGTGCAGCAGGCCGCGCAGCCGCACGTCATCCAGGCGGTGGTAGAGCTGGGTGCCGGAGGAGCGTAGCGCCGCACCGGCGACGTGAGCAGCCTCCCCCAGACTGCGCCGCACGTCGGACACGTGCGACACGGTCGTCCCGACTGCCACCACCACAGCACCGGCGGCCGACCGGTGCACCTCTCTGGCCAGGCGCCGCAGGACCGCGTCGACTCCCGCCTGCGCGGGCAACGACAACAACGCGCGCACGCTCGTCTCGTCCACGACGCCCACCAACGCTGCCACGCTCACCCGCCGCGCGGCCAACGCCGTGGCCTCCGCGAGGTCCCGCAACACCTCCTGCGTCGCCAGTGCGGGGGCGCGCGGGGTCATGCTCCCCGGCCGGATCGCCACCCCGACCAGTTGCCGCCGTTCCAGCGCAACGCCCAACGCGGCCGCCCGTGCCGCCAGATCAGGAGGTGGCAATGCCTGGCCGAGCAGCTGCGCGAGCAACATCCGGTGCGTCTGCCGCTCCAGACTCTCCCGATCCCGCGCCACGAGCCGGTGCACCGCCAGTGCCGACGCGGCCCGCTCCGCGACCACCACGTGACGGTGCGGGGGAGGGGCCGGCGAGAGCAGAACCAACCGTCCCCAGTCGGCGCCCTGCGCGCCGACCGCGGTGATCAGCCAGCCGGCTTCCTCGTCGTAGGCGGTCCGTTGGGACACCGCCACGGACCGGGACCGCTGCCCCCAGTCGGTCAGCAACTCGATCGGGTCCTGCCCGGCCGCGTCGTACGCGAGCACGTCGTGCCCCAGCGTCTCCAGAACGACCGGCAGCCCGGAGATCCTCGCGACCTCGCGCAACACCTCGGCCGGCTCCGCCCCGGCGACCGTGAGCGCGGTGAACGTCTCGTGCACCTGCTCAGCCGCCCGCAGCTCGGCGAGCTGCGCGTTCACGATCAACGCCACGACCGCCTCCGTGACGGACACGAACTGGGTCTCCCGCGCCAGCGTGATCAATGGAAGCCTGTGTCGTTCCGCAGCCGCCACGAGCGCGTCCGGCACGTGGTCGCTCCAGCGCCGGACCAGCTCCACCACGAGCCCCGCTGCGCCGACCGCGGCCAGGTCGTCCACGTACGTCGTCAGTGCCGTTTCCTCGTCGGGCAGCGCGATGCCGGTGGTCAGCACGAGCTCGCCGCCGCGCAGCAGGTGAGCGATGTCGGCGACCTCCGCCACATGGACCCAGCGGACGGGCCCCTGCATGCCGGCGGACCCGGCGACGACGCGTGGCCTGCCGCGCCGGATCACGGGCAGCGCTACCGCTTCTGCGACCGTGGGGTACATGCGGCCTCCCGTGCGACGGCTGCACACAACGTAGTGCCATTGATGCCGACCCGTACAGGTTGTCGGTGGCGGCGAACACCGAAGTCTCGCGACACTCGGCTCAGGTACGAGATACGGAGGACGCGATGGCGCATCGGGAGTTGCTGCATCGACACCGGTCCGTGATGCCGAAGTGGCTGGCCCTCTATTACGACGAGCCGATCGAGATCGCCAGCGCGCAGGGTCGCCGGGTGACCGATCGCGAGGGCCGGACGTACCTCGACTTCTTCGGCGGCATCCTCACCAACTCGGTCGGCTACGACGTGGCCGAAATCAGCGATGCCGTCCGCTCACAGATCGACACCGGCGTGCTGCACTCCTCCACGCTGTACCTGATCGAGTCGCAGGTCGAGCTCGCCGAGAAGATCGCGCGGCTGTCCGGGATCCCGGACGCCAGGGTGTTCTTCACGAACTCGGGCACGGAAGCCAACGAGACCGCCCTGATGCTCGCCACGCAGCACCGCCGCAGCGGGCAGGTGCTCGCCCTGCGCAACTCCTACCATGGCCGCGCGTTCGCCACCGTCGCGATCACCGGCATCCGCGGCTGGTCGGCCAGCGCGCTCAGCCCGATAAAGGTGAGCTGGGTGCACGGTGGCTACCGGTACCGCAGCCCCTTCAAGGACCTGTCGGACGCCGACTACGTCAAGGCGTGCGTCGCCGACCTGCGCGAGGTGATCGAGACAACGACCGCCGGAGACGTGGCGTGCATGATCGCCGAGCCGATTCAGGGCGTGGGCGGGTTCGCCTCCCCGCCGGACGGCCTGTTCCGCGAGTTCAAGAGGGTGCTCGACGAGTACGGCATCCTGTTCATCTCCGACGAGGTTCAGACCGGTTGGGGCCGTACGGGCGAGCACTTCTGGGGCATCCAGGCGCATGATGTGGTGCCGGACGCGATGACCTTCGCCAAAGGACTCGGCAACGGTCTGGCGATCGGTGGTGTCGTCGCGCGCGCGGAACTCATGGACTCCCTGCAGGCGAACTCGATCTCCACGTTCGGTGGCAACCCGATCTCCACGGCTGGGGCCCTTGCCGCCCTGAACTATCTGCTGGACCACGACCTTCAGGCGAACGCCGCAAAACTGGGCAGTCGCCTGATCCACGGCCTTCGTTCGGTCGCCGCAAGGCATCCGATGGTCGGCGACGTACGCGGCAAGGGTCTCATGATCGCCCTCGAGTTCGTCGGCCCGGCCAGCGAACCCAACCCGGCGGCAGCAACCGCCCTGTTGGAGGAAACGCGCAGACGCGGACTGTTGGTCGGCAAGGGCGGGCTGCACGGCAACGTGATCCGGTTGGCGCCGCCGATGACGCTCACCGAGGACGAGGCCGAGGAGGCGCTGGGCATCCTCGCCGAGGCTATCGAGGCGGTGCCGGCATGAGGATCACTCACTGGATCGGCGGCAAGGCATGGACCGGCATCGCGCAGCGCTCGGGTGACGTCTACGATCCCGCGACGGGTCAGGTCACCGGGCAGGTCGATTTCGCCACCGCCCCGGACGTCGACGAGGCGGTCACCGCCGCCCGCGAAGCCTTCTCCCGCTGGCGCAACGCGTCCCTGACCCAACGCGCGAACGTGATGTTCGCCGTCCGCGAACTGCTCAACGCCCGGAAGTCCGAGCTCGCCGAGATCATCACCGCCGAGCACGGGAAGGTGCTCTCCGATGCCGCGGGGGAGATCCAGCGTGCGCTGGAGGCCGTGGAGTTCGCCTGCGGAATCCCGCACCTGCTCAAGGGCGGGTTCAGCGAGAACGCCTCCACCAAGGTGGACGTGTACTCCATCCGGCAGCCGCTCGGCGTCGTCGGGGTGATCTCCCCGTTCAACTTCCCGGCGATGGTGCCGCTGTGGTTCCTGCCCAACGCCATCGCGTGTGGCAACACGGTGGTGCTGAAGCCGAGCGAGAAGGACCCGTCCGCATCGAACTTCCTGGCGCAGCTGTTCGCGGAGGCCGGGCTACCGGACGGTGTCCTCAACGTCGTGCACGGCGACCGGGAGGCGGTCGACCGGATTCTCGAGCATCCGGACGTCAAGGCGATCTCGTTCGTCGGCTCCACTCCGATCGCCCGTCACGTCTACGAGACGGGAACGCGTCACGGCAAGCGGGTGCAGGCCCTCGGCGGCGCGAAGAACCACATGGTCGTACTTCCCGACGCCGACCTCGACCTTGCCGCGGACGCCGCCGTTTCGGCTGGCTTCGGCTCGGCCGGTGAGCGCTGCATGGCGATCTCCGTCGTCGTGGCGGTGGACCCGGTTGGTGACGAGCTGGTCGGCAAGATCAGCGAGCGGATCGCCGGACTGCGTGTCGGCGACGGTCGTCGCCCAAGCTGCGAGATGGGACCGCTGGTCACCGGGGCGCACCGCGACAAGGTGCTGTCATATCTGGACGCCGGCCGGTCAGCGGGGGCGAAGCTGGTGGTCGACGGACGCAGTCATTCGATCGACGGTGATGACGCGGGCTTCTGGCTCGGGCCAACCCTCTTCGACCACGTCGGCGAGGACATGTCCATCTACACCGACGAGATCTTCGGTCCGGTGCTCTCCGTGGTGCGGGTGTCCAGCTACGACGCGGCGGTGGAACTGGTGAACGCCAACCGGTATGGCAACGGCACCGCCATCTTCACCAATGACGGCGGCGCCGCGCGGCGATACCAGAATGAGATCGAGATCGGCATGGTCGGTGTCAACGTGGCGATCCCGGTTCCGGTCTCGTACTACTCCTTCGGGGGATGGAAGGACTCGCTCTTCGGTGACTCGCACGCGTACGGGCCGCACGGCGTGCACTTTTTCACCCGCGGCAAGGTGGTCACCAGCAGGTGGCTCGATCCGTCCCACGGCGGCGTGAACCTCGGCTTCCCACTGAACAGCTGAGCAATGGAAGCCCGCTGCGGGGCGCCTCTACGAGCTGATGCACGGCGCCCGCGGGCTGCTGCTCGACCAGACCGGCCGGCTTTCGGTGGCGGGCTGGGCAGATCGGGTCGACCACGTCGTCGACGTCAGCGAGGAACTGGACGTGCCCGCCGTGCTGCTGCGGCCAGTGGCCCGCATGACTGGATCTCTTGACGGGGTGCTCGTCGCCGATTTCAGCCGGGTTCTCGCCGGGCCGTACGCGACCATGCTCCTTACCTCGCCGGAGCCTTCAGCCTCGCCGCGGAACTGCTGCTGACGCCGTTCGTGGACATCGACGGGCCGGACCGGTCGCAACCAGCCCGGCAGGTCGCCCACCCGATCACGCTCTCCGGTGCGGCCGCCGTCTACCACCGGCCACCGCCCCGGCTCGGTGAGCACACCGCAGAGGTGCTCGCCTGGCTCACTCCCGGCGTGTGAGGGGCCCGCTCCAGCCGCTGGATCACCGCCTCATCGGGCTGCTCCGCTCGTTCTCAGTAGCGACCGTGATTCGTCGTACGGGTGAGATGGGAAGCCGGACATCGAAAGAGGTGGTGACCGCCAATGGGCGGCCACCACGTTGACGGCTGCGCCAGCAAACCTGGCTGCACCGTCTCTGACGCGGTCAGGGCGTCAACTCTGGTTGCCGGGCACGTTCTTCCACTGCTGGGGACTGGTGCCCGGAGGCCGCGGTGCGTGTCCGCCACCGCCGCTGCGACCGGATTCGTTCCGGCCTATCGCAGCAATCATCTCCTGCTTGTTCATCCGGTCGACGTTGTCGACCCCGGCCTTGCGGGCGCGCTTGGCAACCTCGCCTGTCTTCATCTGCGTCAGGTTTTCCTGCCTCATCGTGTCCTCCTCGACGATCTGGGCAAGCCCTCGGGCCCTGCATACCCGCATCTGGCGCCGGGACACCGATCGCCGTGCCCCGGTCGGCCCCCGGCCTGACGGGGGGGTGAAACCTACCGCCACGAAAGTCGGTTAGGTCGTGTCTCAAAGTCAGCTTCCCTACTGCATGGCCAACGGCCTTGCCCGGCTGCCCGGACACGCTCGGCCCTGAAATCATTTCGCCCGTGCTCGCCTCGTCCGGTACGGTCGCGGGATTGTTTTCACTGCTGGGAGCCCATGATGTTCGCGTGTGGCCTCCCCGGCGGTTCCCAGGCTGAGAGCAGGTTTCGTTATGGCATGTCGTGTCAGTGAGCTCGTGCTCGGTTGCCGCGACCCTGAGGTGCTGGCGCGGTTCTGGTGCGAGGTCCTGGACTTCGTCGTGCTCGATCGCGAGGACGACGGCTCGGTGGAGATCGGGCCGCGCGAAGGGTTCGGTGGTCCGCAGCCGACGATCATCCTCAGTCGCAGGGATGAGCCGGAGAAGGGGAAATCCCGGCTGCACATCGACGTCAACGCCACCGACCGCGATCAGGACGCCGAGCTCGAACGCCTTCTGAAGCTTGGTGCGCGCCCGGCCGACATCGGCCAGACAGGGGAGGAGCAGTGGCATGTCCTGACCGACCCCGAAGGCAATGAGTTCTGCCTGCTCAAGGCCCGCCTCGACCCACTCTGATGCTCATCGGTCACGCCTCGGCACCAGGTACCTAGGGTCTGCCTCGAAGTCCGGTGTGACGGGCGTGTCGTGATCGTGAAGTAAAGACAAGATCGCGCAGCTGCTGGCGCGGGTCTATTTTCGACCGGAAAGGTCGGCGGGTCATTCGATGGGTTCATGATCCGCAATCTCAGCCGCCGTACCCGCTGTGGGAGAAGGCCGAGGTGACCGCGCGCTGGGGTATGCGGGACGAGGCGTCCGCACTGCTGCGGTACGGAAACCGCAAGGAAAGGCAACACGGGCCGAAGTTCGCGGCGGTGGCGGAGAAGTACCGGCTGTAGGCTGCGTTCCACATGTTCCGACGTTGCAACTAGGGCGTGTCCCGTGGATCTTCGACGCGCTGAACCTGGAGATCCTTCCACTGTGGGTCGACGGCGCGCGTGCGTCGGCCTCCGAAACAGGGGATCAATGCTTGATGATCCGTCCTGCCGTTGTGGCCGACCACACCGCCGTTGAGGATGTAGTCCACGCTGCCTACGCGCCTTGGATCGAAGTGATCGGCGCGCAGCCGCTCCCGATGGTGGCCAACTATGCCGAGCTCATCGGGGCGGGCCAGGTATGGGTCCTCGACCCAGTCGAGGGCCTCATCGTGCTCGTCGCCGAGGACGGCGTCCTGCTCATCGAAAACGTAGCGGTCAGCCCCACAGCCCAGGGCCGCGGCCTGGGCCGTTGCCTGTTGGCCTTCGCTGAGGATCAGGCCCGTGCCCTCGGCTTTTCGACGCTGCGTCTCTACACCAATGAGAAGACGACCTCCAATATCGCCTTCTACGAGCGCCTGGGTTATGTGGCGACCGAACGCGAAAACATCAACGGCCGCTACGCCGTTCACATGCGCAAGCACTTGCCGCCCGCCTGACCCAGGACGTCCCGGCTGGGCCTTGTGGATCACGCGGGACGTTCAGCGTCGCGGGCGGCATCGTCGCCCGTCGGTCAGCCGGGACTCGACGGTAGGGAGTCGGCGAGTTCCGCGATCACCTCAGCGTGACAGCGCTCCGGCACGCACCAGCAGCCGAGCCTGCGCCCGCGCAGACCGGGGAGGAGGGCGACGAGTTCCGGGCGGTCGAGCAGGTACGCGCGGTACTTTTCGACGACCTCTTCCCGGCCGCCGTCCGGGCCGGGACGGTACGGGCTGGACAGGGGAGAGGCCGGGAGATGCCAGCCGCCGCGATACATGGCGCGCCCGACGTAGACCACGTCGGCGTACGCCGGGTCGTCGCGGTGGCCCTTCAGGTTGACGACCGTGGTTGGCTGCACGACCGGATCCTCCGCTGGTGGACGCGCCTGTTCAAGGGGTTCGGCAAGGCCCGGGACGCAAGTTGCCCAAGTCAGGCAGGCGTCACGCACCACTGACGTTCGGCCGCTGGTGGTCGGTCAGCCGGAACCCGACACCGCGCACCGCGTCGATGGTGACCCCGGTGCCGAGCTCGTTGAGCTTGCGCCGTAGCCGCTTCACCAGGGACTGCACGTCGGCCTTGCGCTGTAGTCCCTCGTCACGCCAGACCGACCGGTGCAGCTCGGCATAGCTCCAGACCCGGACCGGCGCGGTGGTCAGGCAGGTCAGCAGGTCGTGCTCGAGTCGGGTCAGGTCGATCTCGCGGTCCCGACAGCGGGCGGTGGACCGGGCCGAGTCGATCAGCAGGGTGTCGGCTGCCGCGGGCACGGCGGCGGGCGCCGGCGCGGACGACGTCCGGGGAAGCTGCTGGGGGGCCGCGATCAGCCTGCGCAGCTCGTCGAGGTCGGCGACCAGCAGCAGTGGCGCGATGCCGTCGAGGCGCTCCGCGATCCGGATCCGTTCGGCCGGCGACGGCGTCACCGCGATCAACAGCGGGAACAGTGCCTCGGCCGGATCGGACCCGCCCGGCACAGTGCTCTCGTCGTCCTTGGCCACCGCACCCACCCGGAAACGGTGGGCAATTTCTGCCCAGCTTCGTCTTGGTCGTGACAATAATTGTCAAGCCTGCCGTCAGCCAGCCAACCGTTAGTGACAAGTTGCTTACGTGGCGTTCTTGATCGTCCTCTCCGCTAGATCATAGTGTCCAGACGGGCGGCCGGCGTGACCCGCGCGGCGCCTGGGCATTGGGGGTTCGTCCGTTCCGGTGTCATCAAACGAGAGATGAGTCTCCTGCACCCTTCACCCCCGAGCAGTTGTGCGAGCTGTCTACGTTCGGCCGGCGAGGAGGCAATGCCGATGACCAGGGACGCGGTCGGGATCCCCCTCATCCCCCATCCCTTCCGGTTCCCCTGCCCATTTCGGGGCAGTTCCCCAGTGATGCCGATCAATCGGCGCCCTGACCCTGGTGGTGGTTCATTGCGGTTCGGTGAAAAATGGCCGCGGGTGGGTGTTGACGCATCGGTCGTCCGGTGTGGACAGAATCGAGCTGGGGCGGGTTATCTCACGGCGCCTCGCTGGACACGTGTTGTGGGGCGTTCCGCGTCTATGGCCGCGTCCTGCGTTGAGACGGTTGATATAGTAATGCAGTTCGATGTAGTGGGCAATGTCTCGGCGTGGTGTTCGCAGGTCGCTGTGCAACGAAGAACGAATTGGCCATCGCATTTTCGTGGCAGATACCAGTCGGAGCCGGCCGGCTGCCGAATGTCCAGGTCATTCAAAGAGTGGTTGATATGCCGGCCGCGCCGATAGGGTCTGGTCCTGTGCGGACAAAACAGGAGCTCGGCGCGGCCATCCGGCGGGAGCGGCGGGCGGCGCTCGTCGTCAACGCCCACTCCCGGCGGGGTCGCCGGCTCTACGAGGGCGCGCGGTCGCGGTTGACGGCGGCCGGCTTCACGCTGCTCGGCACGTACCCGGTCGACCGGCCCGACGAGCTCGAGCAGAGCCTCGCCGCCGCCGCCGAACTCGGGCCGGACCTGCTGGTCGCGGGCGGTGGCGACGGCACGATCGGCACCGCCGCGCGCCTGCTCGCCCACCGCGACATCGCGCTCGGCCTGCTGCCGCTGGGCACCACCAACAACTTCGCCCGTACGGTGGGCATCCCGCTCGACCTGGACGCCGCGGTCGCGGTCCTCACGGACGGCAAGGTGATCGACGTCGACCTCGGGCTCGTCGGGAACATGCGGTTCACCAACCACGTCGGCGTCGGCCTCTCCGCCGACGTGATGCGCAAGGCGCCGCCGCGGCTCAAGCGGGCCGCCGGTCGGCTCGCGTACCCGATCACAGCCCTGGCGCTGCTCGCCCGGCGCCGGCCGCTGCACGCCACCGTGCGCGCCGAGGGGCGCGAGCACGAGTTCGTCAGCCACCAGCTGTACGTCGCCAACGGCGGCTTCCACGCCGGCCGGCCGATCACCGCGGACGCGAACGCCGACGACCGGCTCCTGGTCGCGTACCCGGTGGGCGGCCCGACCCGCCGCGGGCTGCTGCGCGACACGGCCCGCAACGCGTCGACCGGGCACCGTCGTACGCTCGGCGAAGATCCGTTCCTCGCCGTTCGCCAGCTCTGGCTGGAGACCGACCCGCCGGCGCGCGTCGAGGTCGACGGCGAGCTGTACGGCGAGACCCCGATCCGGATCGGCCTGGACCCCAACGCGCTGCGGGTCATGGCTGCCGCCGACAGCCCGGACCGTTGACGTCCCCCCTGGCGGAGTGGTCCGGCCTGACCGCAGCGCTCCGGCCGGCTGTCGCTCAGTCCCGGCGCTCCTCGTCGGGAACGGGGATCTCCTGGTTCTGTTCGAGGGCGTCGGCCGGGTTGGCGTCACTCGACACCGACGTGGACAGGTCTTCCTGGTCACTCGGTGGCACCAGGACGCCCTGCTCCGCCAAGTCGGCCTCGGACGCCTCCGGTACGGCGACCGACACCGTGTCCGGCGGGCCGACCACGACTTCGTCCTGCTGTTGCTCCTGGGCGTCGGCTTCGGGCGGTCGACGGAGCGGATCAGCCTGCTCGTCCCAACTGGCGGTCATCGCGGCCTCCCGTGGTTGCACTGTACGTTCACGTCCTTCAGGAGAAGTGCGTCTTCGGTCGGGTGAGGCGCTCCCCGTCGACGATCAGATCGACCTTCTCGTTGTAGAAGGCGATCAGGCCGGCGATCGGCAGGAGCGCCCCGGTGGGGAAGGCGTAAGACCAGGCCAGGTCCGGGTGGACCGTGTCGTCGACCCGCACGGACCAGTAGCCGCTGGTGCGGCCCTTGTACGGGCAGGCGGTCGTCGTCGCCGACGGTACGAGGTGCCGGAAGTTCACGTCGGTGCGGTTCAGGTAGTAGCGCGTCGGCAGCCCGGTCTCGAAGGCCAGCACGGGCGACGTCGAATCGGCCAGCACGGTGCCGTCGAGTTCGACCCGTACGGTGCGGGTGGACCGTAGCGCGTCCACCCGGGCGTACGGGTTGCGGGGGTGTACGAAGATCTCCTCGTCCTCCTCGAACCAGCCGTCCATGGCGGCCCAGTCGAACCGGATCGTGTCCGGCAACCCGGGCAGCGCGTCGTCTCCGTACCATCGCCCGCACGCATCGCGGGCCGTCTCGCCCACCAGCAGCCCGTACATCCGAGCGGTGCCGCGCCGGGACGACTCAGTGCGCCCCTCCTTGATGAGGAAGTCACGGTTCACGTCGGCGATCGGGATGTAGTACTGGGGGTAGAACGGCCACTCCCACACGTACCGCGCATCGGTGGTGTCCAGCACCTGCTCGCCGGCGAGGAACGCGCGGATCCGGCGGGGCACGGGCTCGATGCGGTCGACCGGGGCGATCGCCTTCGGATAGTCGGTCACGTCGTCCCTCCAACCGCGGCAACGGCGGTGCCGCTATCCGCGGGTGCGCTGCACGAAAGGCGCGGTCGGGTCGGCGACCTCGGCGAACTCCGCCGGGAGTTGGGACACGACGTCGTCGTACCCGTCGGGGGTGAGGGCCTCGCGGAGCACGTCGAACACCGCGGTCACGCCGTCCTTCGCCTGTGTCACCGGCACGTCGGCGCGTCCGCTGACCCGTTGCACGAACACGTCGAGTCCGAATCGCTCCGCGGTCTCGCCGGAGGCGAACGCGTGCGCCCGCAGTCCCTCGGGAAGCTGGCCGGCGAGATCACGCGCCTCGCCCCCGTCGATCCGCTCGGCCAGGGTCGTCAGCGTGGCCCGCGTGATGGCGGCCGCCTGCTCCGATGACATTCCTGAGCGCTTCGCCACCAAGCCGATGAACTCGTTGTCGTCCACCTCAGGGCCTTTCTCTCGGACGGATAGCGGCGTCTTCCCGCGCACCGCCACCCCAAACGGGACGTGCCCGTTCAGGAGACGGTGATCCCGAGCTTGCCGAGCGCGCCGGAGAAGTCGGTGAGCGCCCGGGGCACGTCCGCCAGGTCGTAGCGCCCGGTGATCGGTACCCGTAGCCGACCGGCCGCGGCGTCGTCGGCGATCCGGTCGAGGGTCGCCGGCTCCGGGCTGGCCATGATCGAGGTGGCGGCCGGGTGCTGGTCCGGGCCGAAGCCGATGGTGGAGGCGAGACGCCCGTCGGGGGTGAGCAGCGCCGCCAGTTGCGCGCCGTCGCCGGCCAGGTGCACCACCGCGCGCACGCCGTCCGGCGCGACCGCCCGGACCTGGCCGCTGAGGTCCCCGGTGTAGTCCACCACCTCGGTGGCGCCCAACTGTCGTACGAAGTCGGTTGCGGAACCGGGGCGGGCGGTGGCGATGACGCGGGCCCCGGCCGCCGCGGCGTACTGGATCGCGAGCGCTCCCACGCCGCCGGTCGCGCCGGCGATCAGGACGGTGTCGCCCGGCCTGGGGGCGACGGCGTTCAGGGCGTCGACCGCCGTGGTGCCGGCCAGCCCGAGCGCGCCCGCGGTGGGCAGGTCCAGGCCGTCGGGAACCCAGGCGATCCCGTGCTGGTCGCCGACCGCCAGGAAATCGGCCCACGCGCCGTCTCCCAGGTACGGCCGCATGACCACCCCGAACACGGGGTCGCCGAGGCCGAATCGGGTGGGCCCGTCGCCGACCGCCTCGACGGTGCCGGCGAAGTCCTTGCCGAGCACGACCGGGAACCGGTATTCCATCCTTCCCTTGAGCATTCCGGCCGCCGCCTTCCTGTCGATCCCGTTGACCGAGGACGCGCGCACCCGCACCAGCACCTCACCCGGGCGGGGGCCGGGTTGGGGCTGGTCGTCGGCGAGCGCCGGTGGCGCTCCGAGGTCGTGCAGCGTGATGGCCCGCATGCGCCTGTTTCCTCCTCAGAACGCTCTCGGATTGCCGCGGTCTTCGCCCGGTGAACGTCTCGGTCCCCGGTGCGGGGTCCGGCCTTCCCGTACCGACCGCAGTCAAACCGCTTCGCCACCGCCTCAGGGACCTTCGACGACGTGGTCGATATCCGACCCGCTCGGCCGCCGGATCGAACACAGTGGGAGCGTGAACCCGCTCCTGTCCGGCAACGGATGCTGTCCCAAGGCCTCCGACCGCCGGCGATCCCGGCCTCCACAGCCGCTGCCCGGGCCGGCACCGCGTCGACTCCGCCGGCCCGCTGCCAGCGGAGGGCGGGTGGAGGTGGCATGACCGGGTTGCGGACCGACCTGTACGAGCTGCGGATGGCGGCCAGCTACCTGCGTCGCGGCATGGTGGACCAGGCCACGTTCAGCCTGTTCGTCCGCCGCCTGCCAGGCCAACGCGGGTTCCTGGTCGCCGCCGGGCTGGCCGAGGCGCTGGCGTTCCTGGAGGGCTTCGCGTTCGACGACGAGGAGCTGGGCTATCTGCGCGACGTCGTCGGCCTCGACCAGCCGACCCTGGCGGCGCTCGCCGGGCTGCGGTTCACCGGGGACGTGTGGGCCGTGCCGGAGGGCCGCCTGGTCTTCGCCGACGAGCCGTTGCTGGAGGTGACCGCGCCGATCGCCGAGGCACAGCTGGTGGAGACCGGCATGCTGAACCTGCTCACCTTCCACACCACGGTGGCCAGCAAGGCTGCCCGCTGCCGGCTCGCCGCCGGGGGCGCGGAGCTGGTCGACTTCGCCTTCCGCCGTACCCACGGGATCGAGGCCGGAGCGGGGGTGGCGCGGGCGTCGGCCATCGCCGGCTTCGCCGCCACCAGCGATGTCGAGGCCGCCCGGCGCTACGGCCTGCGACCGTCCGGGACGATGGCCCACTCGTACGTCGAGGCGTTCCCCGACGAGCGGGCCGCGTTCCGCGCGTTCGCCGCCGACTTTCCCACCAACCCGGTGTTCCTCGTCGACACCTATGACACGCCCGCCGGCGTGCGGGCCGCCGTCGACGTCATCACCGAGCTGGGGCTGACCGGGCCGGTCGGCGTCCGGCTCGACTCGGGCGATCTCGCCGCGCTGGCCGGGCAGGCCCGCGCGATTCTCGACGGCGCCGGGCTCAGCCAGGCGCAGATCGTGGCCAGCGGCAGCCTCGACGAGGATGTCATCGCGGCCCTCGTCGCCCAGGGCGCGCCGATCGACGCCTACGGCGTCGGTACCCGGATGGGTGTCTCCTTCGACGCGCCGTCCCTCGACAGCGCCTACAAACTGGTCGCCTTCGGCGACCGGCCGGTGCTCAAGCTGTCGCCCGGTAAGGCCACCCTGCCCGGCCCCAAGCAGGTCTTTCGTGACCCCGCCGGGGCCAGTGGCGACGTGGTGGGGCTGCGCGACGAACCGCCACCGGGGGGCCGCGAGCCGCTGCTCGTACCGGTCATGCGCGGCGGGCGTCGCCTCGAGGCCGCCGACCCGGCCGGTGAGGTGCGCGCCGCGCGCCGCCGGTTCGACGCGGACCTCGCCTGGCTACCCGACGCGGCGCGCCGGCTGGCCGACCCGACCCCGCTCACCGCCACGGTCAGCCCGGGGCTCGCCGAGCTGCGTGACCGGGTGACCGCGCAGGTGGGGCGGGGCGGCACGTTCTGACCGGGGCGGCACGTTCTGACCGGGGCGGCACCGGCGTGGCGGAGGCAGCCGCCTGGAAATGCCGCATGACAGTGGCCCCCGGGGATGACCGGGGGCCACTGTCCTGGCGGAGTCAGCGGTAGATGTGCACCGGCATGCCGACGCCGATGATCGACCACAACCGGTTCATGGCCGGTATGGGCACCCGGACGCAGCCGTGGCTGGCCGGGTAGGTCGGGACGGACGTGGCGCCGTGCACCGCGTACCCGTAGTAGAAGTAGTTCGGCCGCCACAGCAGGCCGAGCGAACTCTGCCGCCAGCCGTCGATGCGGCGCTGGATCTTGAAGTTGCCGGTCGGCGTCGGGGTGCTGGCCTTGCCGCTGGAAGCGTCCAGGATGCGTACCACGGACCCCTGGCGCGCCAGGTACACGACCTGCTTGGTCAGGTTCGCCTCGACCGAGTAGCCCGAGTGCGTGTATTTCGGCTTCGGGACCAGCGGTCGGGCGAGGGCCGCCCACGTGTTCGGCCCCACGATCCCGTCCCGGGCCAGGTTGTTCACCTTCTGGAAGGCGACGACCCCGTGGTACGTCGAGGGTCCGAAGATCCCGTCGATGGTGCCCACGTCGTAGTGCAGCGCGGCGAGCCGGCGCTGAAGGTTGGTCACCGCCGTGCCGCGCGAACCCTGCCGCAGAACCGGCTGAGCCGTTGTCGCGACGAGAGTCCGGGCGGCGGCCGGAGCCGTCCTGACCTCTGTCGTGGCGCGGGCGCCTGCCGACGCTGAGCCGGCCGGGATGACCAGGCTGCCGGTGGCCACGAGGATCGCCATCCCGAGAGTGGTGCGTGACCGACGGTGGCCCTGATGAGTGGTGCGTCCTGCGAAGGGAATCATCGTCCCTCCTTTCCGTGGTGCGAGGATTCGACGGTAGTCCGTGATGCCAAAAGATCGCTGTCCGTACCGCCACCGACACCCGATCCGGTAACTCCTGGGCGCACCCACCTCGCCCGGCGTTTCCGTCGCGACCCGCTGACCCCGACCGCCGCGCCACCCGCGGGATGCGGCGGCATTTTCACGAGCTTGTGCTATTGAAATTCCCGGCCGGAGGGGCCAGCATGGATTATGAGCAACGGTCATTGGTGAAAATGGAGGATCGACGTGGAACCGTGGGGGCAGCTGACGTGACCATCGCACCAGCCCCACGTCGCGTCGACCAACAGCCGGCGCGCGATCTGGTCGCCGCCGAACAGGCCGCCGCCCGGTTTCTGGCCGCACTCGGCATCGACCTGGACTCCGACAGCCTGCGTGACACGCCGCGCCGGATGGCGCGGGCGTACGACGAGCTGCTCACCGCGCGCCCGTTCAATCTGACCACCTTTCACAACGACGAGGGCTACGACGAACTGGTGCTGGCCCGGTCCATCCCGATCCGGTCGGTGTGCGAACACCACCTGCTGCCGTTCATCGGTGTCGCCCATGTCGGCTACCTGCCGGGCGACCGGATCCTCGGACTGTCCAAACTCGCCCGCGTCGTGGAACTCTTCGCCCACCGTCCGCAGGTGCAGGAGCGGTTGACCAAGCAGGTGGCGGACTGGCTGGCCCTCGAACTGGCTCCCAAGGGCGTCGGTGTCGTCATCGAGGCGGAGCATCTGTGCATGACGTTGCGCGGCGTACGCGCTGCGGGTGCCACCACCGTGACATCCACCCTGCTCGGGGCGCTGCGTGACGACGCCCGCTCCCGCGCCGAGTTCTTCTCCCTCACCGGAGCCCACTGACACGATTCGGAGACGCGGCATGGAAAACGGGCGCACATTCGCCATCGTCGGGGCCGGCCTCGCGGGCGCCAAGGCAGCCCAGACACTGCGTGAGGCCGGCTTCGACGGCCGAGTGCTACTGCTCGGTGCGGAGCCCGAACGGCCCTACGAGCGGCCGCCGCTGTCCAAGGGCCTGCTGCTGGGGACCACCCAGCGCCGCGACGTGTACGTGCACGACGCCGGCTGGTACGAGACGAACAACGTCGAGCTGCGTACCGCCACCCGGGTCACCGGCATCGACCGTGCCGCCCGGCAGGTCACCCTGGCCGATGGCGAACGGCACGCGTACGACAAGCTGCTGCTGGCGACCGGCTCGACGCCCCGCCGCCTGGATGTTCCCGGCGCCGACCTGGACGGCGTGCGGTACCTGCGCACGTTGGCGGACTTCGATGGCATCGCCGAAGCCCTCACCGACCAGGCCCGACTCGTGGTGATCGGTGCCGGCTGGATCGGTCTGGAGATCGCCGCCGCCGCCCGTCAGCGCGGCGCCGCCGTGACCGTGGTGGAAACCGCCGACCTGCCGTTGCAGCGGGTCCTCGGCGATGAGGTCGCCCGGGTTTTCGCCGACCTGCACCGCCGCCACGGCGTCACCTTCCACTTCGGCGCCGAGGTCCGACAACTACGCGGTACCGGGCGGGTGTCGTCGGTGCTGCTGGCCGACGGCACCCAACTGGCCGCCGACACCGTCGTCGTCGGCGTGGGCATCCACCCCGACGTGCGGTTGGCGGAGGCGGCGGGCCTGAAGGTCGACAACGGCGTCGTCACCGACGCCACGCTGCGCACCTCCGACCCGCACATCTACGCCGCGGGTGACGTGGCCAACGCCTACCACCCGCTGCTCGGCCGGAACATCCGGGTGGAGCACTGGGCGAACGCGCTCAACGGCGGCCCGGCCGCGGCCCGGTCCATGCTGGGCCAGCAGGTCGAGTACGCCCGCTTGCCGTACTTCTTCTCCGACCAGTACGACCTGGGGATGGAGTATTCGGGGTGGGTGGCCCCGCAGGGTCACGACCGGGTGGTGTTCCGCGGCGATCCGACGAGGGCGGACGGCGGGGCGCCGGAATTCCTGGCGTTCTGGGTCTCCGACGGCCGGGTACTGGCGGGCATGAACGCCAACGTGTGGGACGTGACCGACCAGATCCAGGCGCTGGTGCGGGCCGGCCACGGCGGCAGGGCCGTCGACCTGGCCAAGCTTTCCGACCCGCGGGTGCCGCTGAGCGATCTCCTGAGCTGAGCGGCGGGTGCCGCCTCGACCTTCGTCCGACCGGAGGCGATCGTCACCTCTGCCGAGCTTGCGCATCGCCGGGCGCAGGCGGCTCTTCAGCGCCCGCTGGCGCCGTGGGTCGGGCCGGATGAATCTGTACGCAGCAGGCGCCGGGACTGGGCGCCAGCCGCGCGCGGAGGTCCGCCCGGCCGAGCCCGTCGAGCAGACCTGCGATGAAGGCGTGGTTCAGGCCGCACACCAGCTCCGTCTGCCGGGCGGCGAGTTCGTGGAAAGGGCAGTTCCGCAGCCGGATCAGCGCTTCGTCGTCGGCCGGTTCGAAGCCGAGTTCGGCCAGGACGGCCGCCACCGGCCCGCCACCGCCGACCTGACGACCAATGGCCACGCCCCGGTGCTCTGCCAGCCGTAGGGCCGCCGACCTCGCATCGGTGGGATCTTCGGCGACGGCTTGGGCGAGGATCTCGCCCATCAGGTCGTAGCGGCGCTCCGGGATGGTCAGTGCGATGCAGCCCGGCACCGCCTCGTACACCTTCGGCGTTCGGCCGCGGCCACGCGGCTGGTCGGTCGGCGCCTCGTACCGGGCCTGCAGCAGGCCGGCGGCGACCAGCTTGTCGAGGTGGAAGGCCGCCAGGTTGCGCGAGATGTGCTGGGCGTCCGCGGCCTCGTCCCGCGTCACCGGGTGGTCCTGGCTGCGGACGTAGTCATACAGCGCCCGTCGTACCTGGTCGACGAGGGCGGTCACCGCCTGCCAGGGGGCCGTTGACATGCCGGAATTTTATCACCAGCAAATCTTGTCGAAATTTGTCTCACGAGCCCAGGACCTCGGTCGGACCTCGTCGGCAGCCCTGAAGGCCCGGTCAGGCGACCCGGGGTGTCGGCAGGATCGGCAGGACCGTGCGGTGGGTCGTACCGGAGATGTCGCCGGTCTTGTCGACGGAGGGTGCGGTTGCCACCGGCCAGCCCGCGACGGCGGCCGGGCCATCGCCGGCCGGGCGGGTGGGCTGCGGGGCGGCCGGGGGTGCGATCGACCGCTGGATCTCGGTGAGCAGCGTGAGGAACCGGCCCACGTCGTCGGCGGGCATCCGGAACGAGCCCCGGCAGACCGTGCCGCTCCACAGGGACAGCACCACCGCCCCGCGGTCCGGGTGGTAGCTGACCCGCATCGTCCGATCCTCGCCGCGCAGATCGCCGTACAGGTCACCGAAGCTGGGCATCGGTCGCACCTCTCCCATCGACCCAGCATGCCGCAGCGCCGGGCCGACCGGAAGGCCCCGCCACAGGTCCGAGGTGGGCTCCGCGTCGGCCTCCCGGGACACGACCCGGCCAGCGCGCCATGGGTCCGGGTCCAGTGGGCATCGCCGTGCGCCAGGGAGGCGGCAGGCGACCCTGATCATCGTGGCACCGCAGCGCGGCGGGTAGCGTGTCCGGCGGTGCGACGACGGCGACGGCGAGGAGGCTCCGGGTGGAAACGAGGACTGTGGACGTGCCAACCCGCGACGGTGTCGCCGACGCGTGCCTCGTCCGGCCGGACGGGGACGGCCCCTTCCCGGCCGTGCTGGTCTTCATGGACGCGTTCGGGCTGCGGCCGCGGCTGATCGAGATGGCCGAGCGGATCGCCTCCCAGGGCTACCTCGTGCTGGTGCCCAACCTGTTCTACCGGGCCGGCCGGGCCCCGCTGTTCGACCTCTCCGGCCTCGGCGACCCCGAGCGGCGGGCTGCGCTCTTCGGGCAGCTGATGCCGCAGATCGCGGCGCTGACCCCCGAGGTGATCACCCGGGACGCCGGCGCCTACCTGGACTTCCTCGCCGCCCGCGACGACGTCGCGCCGGGGCCGGTCGCCATCACCGGGTACTGCATGGGCGGCACGAACGCGTTGCGCGTCATGGCGGCGTACCCGGACCGGATCGCGGCGCTGGCCAGCTTCCACGCCGGCCGGGTCGTCACCGACTCCCCGGACAGCCCGCACCTCGGCGTCGGGTCGGTCACCGGCGAGGTGTACTTCGCCCATGCCGACCAGGACCAGTCGATGACGGCCGAGCAGATCGCCACGCTGGAGAAGGCCCTCGAGGCGGCCGGGGTCACCTACCGCTCCGAGCTGTACGCGGGCGCCCAGCACGGCTTCACGATGGCGGACACGGCCGCGTACCACGAGCAGGCGACGGAGCGGCACTGGACCGCCATGTTCGACCTGCTCGACCGCACGTTCCGCCGCTGACCCGAGCCCGGCCGGCGCAGTAGGTGTCGGGTTGACGGGCTGAGGCACGGATCGCCCGGGCGGGGGCGATTCACCCGCCTCCGGCCGGGTAACCGCCGCTATGGCCGACCGCTCCGCCGACTCCGTCCGGTCGCCGCTCGACGAGGCCGTCGAGCGGGGCGGCCGCGTGGCGGCCCGGGCCCTGCGGCAGGGCGAGCAGGGCGGTCGGATCCGGCTGCGTCAGCTGGAGGTCACCATCGTGGTCGCCGTGCAGGCGGGGGTGGCCGCCGCGCTGGCGGCGCTGATCGCCCAGAATGTGCTGGGCCCCGGCGCGCACGTCTTCGCCCCGGCGGCGGCGGTCGGCACGATCGCCACCGCCATCGGCCAGCGGGCCCGCCGGACGTTCGAGCTGCTCGGCGGCGTGGGACTCGGCATCGTCGTCGGGGACCTGCTGCGCTTCCTGCTCGGCTCCGGGCCCTGGCAGACCGGCCTGGTCGTCGCCCTGGCGATCGCCACCGCGCTGCTGGTCGCCGGCCGGGGCGGCGCCCTGGTCGGCCAGGCCGGCGGTACGGCCGTCCTGATCTCCACCCTCGCCCCGATGCAGCCCGGCCTGGAGGTGCCCCGGATCTTCGACGCCCTGGTCGGCGGCGTGGTCGGCATCCTGGTGGTGGCCCTGCTGCTGCCGATCAACCCGCTGCGGGTGCTGGACCGGGCGGCAGCGCCGATCTTCGCCGCCGTCACCGACCAGTTGGACGCGGTGGCGCGGGCCCTGACCACCCGGGACGCCGACGCGGCGATCCGCGCCCTGGACCAGCTCCGCGGGGTGGACGCCGACGTCGGGCGGCTCAACGAGGCGCTCAGCGGCGCCGGTGAGGTGGTCACCCTCGCGCCGGCCCGCTGGCACCGCCGGGCGCAGTACCACCGGTACGCCCGCGGCGCGGAACACCTGGAACGGCTGATCCTGTACGCCCGGTCCGTGGCCCGCCGGTCCGCCACCGCGCTGCAGTACGACGAGCCGATCCCGCCGTCGCTGCCGGTGGCCGTCGCCCGGCTCAGCGACGCGCTACGGCAGATGCGCCGGGACCACCAGGCGGACGTGGATCCGGAGCGCACCCGCCAGCTCGTCCGGGAGAGCGCCGAGCTCGCCGGCCGGGCCTGGGCCGAGGGGGTGAAGTCCTTCGGCGATGCGCTGATCACCGACCTGCGGACGGCGGACAGTGAACTGCTCCGGGCGACCGGGTACGAACCGGACGACGCCAACCGGATGGTGCGGCGGGCGGCCGGCGCGGGCGAGGCGGAGGTGCGACCGCCCGCGCGGGGACACCTGACACGCCCGCGCCGGCACACCCGGGCGCCCTGGGCCCGGCGGCACCGGCGGTCGATCCGTCGGGCCCACGGGCGATGGCAGGGCCCCCGCAGTCCACGAGTGTGAAAGTGGCCCGCCACCGGGTCGGGTCGGGCTGGCTACGGTCGGGCGATGAGCCTCGACCCGCAAGACCTGCGCCGGCGGTTCGCGTCGTTGACCACCGCGCACGTGGCCGACGCCTGCCTGCGGGCGGCGGTTCCGGTCCGCTGCGCGCCCGCCGCCGTACGGCCCGTCCTGCCCGGTGTGCGACTGGCCGGCCGGGTCGCGCCGACCCGGCACGTCGGCAGCGTCGACATCTTCCTGGAGGCGATCGACCGGGCGGCCCCCGGCGACGTGCTGGTCGTCGACAACGCCGGCCGCACCGACGAGAGCTGCGTCGGCGACCTGGTGGTGCTGGAGGCGCAGGCCGCCGGCCTGGCCGGCGTGGTGATCTGGGGCCTGCACCGGGACACCGCCGACATCCGCGCGGCCGGGCTGCCGGTGTTCAGCCTCGGCGCGGTCCCCACCGGTCCGCAGCGCCTCGACGACCGTCCGCCGCAGGCGTTGACCTCGGCGGTGGTGGGGGAGTGGACGGTGGACGCGGCGGACGTCGCCCTGGGCGACGACGACGGCGTGCTCTTCGTGCCCGCGCGGAGCGTCGGCGAGCTGCTCACCCTCGCCGAGTCGATCCGGGACGCCGAGCGGCGGCAGGCCGAGCGCATCCGCGCCGGCGTCCCGCTGCGCGACCAGGTGCGCTTCGCCGCCTACCTGGCCGGGCGGGCCGAGGATCCGGCCCTGACCTTCCGCGCGCATCTGCGCGCGGTCGGCGGGGCGATCGAGGAGTGAAGGGTCAGCCGACCGCGGTCGGAGACGGCGGGGCGCTGCCGCCGCGGGGCGCCTCGGCGGTCATCAGCCGGACGATCTCCGCGCGGTCGGCCGCCGACGGCAGCCCCCACCCGGGCCGGTAGCCGTACACCTCGCGCAGCGGCGTGGAGGCGGTCCGGCCGTCGAGGATCTCCACCGCGTCGGTGTCGATCAGGCCCGGGTGCTCGACCCCGCAGGCCTCCGCGACCTTGACCAGGTCCCGGCGCAAGGTACGGAGGTAGTTGGCCGCGCGCACGGATTTCAGCGTCGGGTCGAGGCCCCGGGCCAGCCAGGGGTTCTGGGTGGCGACGCCGGTCGGGCAGGTGTCGGTGTGGCACTTCTGCGCCTGGATGCAGCCGATCGCCAGCATCGCCTCCCGGCCGACGTTGACCATGTCGCAGCCGAGCGCGAACGCGACGATCGCGTTGTCCGGCAGCCCCAGCTTGCCGCCGCCCACGAACACGGTCCGCTCGTGCAGATCCTTCTCGGCGAACGTCCGGTAGACCCGGGAGAAGCCCTGCTGGAACGGCAGCGACACCGAGTCGGTGAAGATCAGCGGCGCGGCGCCGGTGCCGCCCTCGCCGCCGTCGACGTTCACGAAGTCCACGCCCCGGCCGGTGTCCCGCATGAGCGCGGTCAGCTCGTCCCAGAAGCTCAGGTCGCCGACGGCGGACTTGATGCCGACCGGCAGGCCGGTCTCGGCCGCGAGCAGTTCCACCCAGTCGAGCAGGCTGTCGCAGTCGGAGAACTCGGCGTGCCGGGACGGGCTGACGCAGTCCTGACCCTGCGGGATGCCCCGGGTCGCGGCGATCTCCGCCGACACCTTCGCCCCGGGCAGCAGCCCGCCGAGGCTCGGCTTCGCCCCCTGGCTCAGCTTGATCTCCAACGCCCGCACGGGCGCGCCGGCCACCAGGTCCTTGAGCCGGTCCAGGCTGAACCGCCCCCGCTCGTCCCGGCACCCGAAGTACGCGGTGCCGAGCTGGAACACCAGGTCACCGCCGTTGCGGTGGTACGGCGACAGCCCGCCCTCGCCGGTGTTCTGCAGGCAGCCCGCCAGCGCGGCGCCCTTGTTGAGCGCCTCCACCGCCCGCCCGGACAGCGAACCGAAGCTCATCCCGGAGATGTTGACCACCGATGCCGGCCGGAACGCCTTCGCCCGGCCCCGCGGCCCGCCGAGCACCTTGGCGCAGGGCAGCTCCACCTCGTGCCCGGCGGTCGGCGTCGACGGCGGCACCGCCCGGCCGAATGTCCGGTGCTTGATGATCGGATACCCGGGCGTGTACTCGATGTCGTTGTCCGTGCCGAAGCCGAAGTAGTTGTTCTCCTTCTTCGCCGAGGCGTAGATCCACCGTCGCTGGTCCCGGGTGAACGGCCGCTCCTCGTTGTTGCCGGCCACGATGTACTGCCGCAGCTCCGGACCGATGGCCTCCAGCAGGTAGCGGGCCCGCCCGATGACCGGGAAGTTGCGCAGCAACGCGTGGTCGCGTTGCAGCAGGTCGCGCGCGGCGAGGGCCGCGACGGCGGCGGAGACGACGGGTACGGCGCGACGGGCCCAGTTCATGCCCGCCTCTCTCCCCGTCCCGGCGGCGAGCGAAACTACCGGGCGGCCGGCCGCCCATCGCGCTGCGCCCGGCCGGCAACTCGCTTATTGTCGAACCGTTCGCGTTTTTATCCGTTTCGCCGGGAAGGTGCGGATATGGGGCTGCGCACGTGGATCGAGGGCTGGCCGGTCTACCGCCAGCTCACCGGCACCGACCCGCTCGGCCGCGGTGTCGCGGCCAAGTCCGCGCGCTCCATGTCGCTGACCGCCCGCACGGAGACCGCTGATTCGGTGGCCCGCTCGGTCTGCCCCTACTGCGCCGTGGGCTGCGGACAGCGGGTGTACGTCAAGGACGGGCAGGTCACCCAGATCGAGGGCGACCCGGACAGCCCCATCTCCCGGGGCCGGCTGTGCCCGAAGGGCTCGGCGAGCAAGAACTACGTGACCAGCGAGCTGCGCCAGCAGAAGGTGCTCTACCGCCGCCCGTACGGCACCGATTGGGAGGAGCTGGACCTCGACACGGCGATGAACATGATCGCCGATCGGGTGCTGGCGGCCCGCGACGAGACCTGGGAGGACGTCGACGACCAGGGCCGCCCGCTGAACCGGACGCTGGGCATCTCCAGCCTGGGCGGGGCGACGCTGGACAACGAGGAGAACTACCTCATCAAGAAGCTGTTCACCGCGATGGGGGCACTCCAGATCGAGAACCAGGCCCGGATTTGACACTCCGCCACCGTCCCCGGTCTGGGGACCAGCTTCGGTCGCGGCGGCGCCACCGACTTCCAGCAGGACCTGATCAACTCGGACTGCGTCATCATCCAGGGCTCCAACATGGCCGAGGCCCACCCGGTCGGGTTCCAGTGGGTGATGGAGGCGAAGAAGCGCGGCGCCAAGGTCTTCCACGTCGACCCGCGGTTCACCCGGACCAGCGCGCTGGCCGACACGTATGTGCCGATCCGGGCCGGCACGGACATCGCCCTGCTCGGCGGGGTGGTCCGGTACATCCTGGAGAACGAGCTCGACTTCCGTGACTACGTGGTCGCCTACACCAACGCGGCGACGATCCTCACCGAGGACTACCGGGACACCGAGGATCTGGACGGGATCTTCTCCGGCTTCAAGCGAGACAACGCCAGTTACGACCAGACGAGCTGGCAGTACGAAGGGCACGAGCGCAACGGCGCGGTGCGCGACACCGAGACCCAGCGGGAAACCGCGGCCGGGTTGGAGCACGAGTCGCACGGTGCACCGCTCGGCGGGAAGGTCGAGCGGGACGAGACGCTGCGGCATCCGCGATGCGTCTACCAGATCCTCAAGCGCCACTACGCCCGGTACACGCCGGAGATGGTGGAGCGGGTGTGCGGCATCCCGCAGGAGAAGTTCCTGGAGCTGGCGCGCGCCTGGACGGAGAACTCCGGCCGGGACCGGACCAGCATGCTCGTCTATTCGGTGGGCTGGACGCAGCACACCGTGGGCGTGCAGTACATCCGCACGGGGGCGATCATCCAACTGCTGCTGGGCAACGTGGGCCGACCGGGTGGGGGCATCCTGGCGCTGCGTGGGCACGCCAGCATCCAGGGCTCGACGGACATCCCGACGTTGTTCAACCTGCTGCCCGGCTATCTGCCGATGCCGCACCACGCCGACCACCCGACGTTCGACGAGTGGGTGGACAGCATCCGGCACCCCGGGCAGAAGGGCTTCTGGGGCAACTCGCGGGCCTTCGCGGCCAGCCTGCTCAAGGCGTACTGGGGTGACGCGGCGACGCCGGAGAACGACTTCTGCTACGGCTACCTGCCCCGGATGACCGGCGACCACGGGACGTACCAGCAGGTGCTGAACATGATCGACGGCAAGGTCAAGGGCTACTTCCTGCTCGGTCAGAACCCGGCGGTCGGCTCGGCGCACGGCAGGGCCCAGCGGCTGGGCATGGCCAACCTGGACTGGTTGGTGGTCCGCGACCTGTTCCTGATCGAGAGCGCGACGTTCTGGAAGAACGCCCCGGAGATCGAGACCGGCGAGATCGTGACCGACCAGTGCCGCACCGAGGTCTTCTTCCTGCCCGCCGCGTCGCATGTGGAGAAGGAGGGCACCTTCACCCAGACCCAGCGGCTGCTGCAGTGGCGGGAGAAGGCCCTCGACCCGCCGGGCGACGCGCGCTCCGAGCTGTGGTTCTTCTACCACCTCGGACGCATGATCCGGGAACGGCTGGCGGACTCGACCCGGCCGCGCGATCGGGCGCTGCTCGACCTCGCCTGGGACTACCCGACGCACGGCGACAAGGCGGAGCCGAGCGCCGAGGCGGTGTTGAAGGAGATCAACGGCTACGAGGTGGCCACCGGCCGGCCGTTGTCGATGTTCACCGAGCTGAAAGACGACGGCTCCACGGTCGGCGGGTGCTGGATCTACTGCGGGGTGTTCGCCGACGGGGTCAACCAGGCCGCCCGCCGCAAGCCCGGCTCCGAGCAGACCTGGGTGGCCCCGGAGTGGGGCTGGGCCTGGCCGGCCAACCGCCGGATCCTCTACAACCGCGCCTCGGCCGACCCGGGCGGCAGACCGTGGAGCGAGCGGAAGAAGTACGTCTGGTGGGACCCGGAGAAGGGCGAGTGGACAGGCTACGACGTGCCGGACTTCGAAAGGAAGAAGCCGCCGTCCTATCGGCCGCCGGAGGGCGCCGCGGGCATCGAGGGGATCGCCGGCGACGACGCGTTCATCATGCAGGGCGACGGCAAAGGCTGGCTGTACGCGCCGACCGGGGTGCTCGACGGGCCGATGCCCACCCACTACGAGCCGGCCGAGTCGCCGGTGCGCAACCCGCTCTACAGCCAGCAGGCCAACCCGACCCGCAAGGTCTACACGCACCCGATCAATGTGCTCAACCCGAGCCCGCCGGAGCCGCACAGCGAGGTCTTCCCGTACGTCTTCACGGTCAGCCGGCTCACCGAGCACCACACGGCGGGCGGCATGAGCCGAACCGTGAAACACCTCGCCGAACTGCAGCCGGAGATGTTCGTCGAGGTGTCGCCGGAGCTGGCGGTCGAACGGGGGCTGACTCACCTGGGCTGGGCCCATGTCGTCAGCACGCGCGCGGCCATCGAGGCGCGCGTCACGGTGACCGACCGGCTCACCCCGCTGCGGGTCGACGACCGGATCATCCATCAGATCTGGCTGCCGTACCACTGGGGATATGAGGGCCTCAGCCGGGGCGACTCGGCCAACGACCTGTTCGGGATCACGCTCGACCCCAATGTGCTGATCCAGGAGAGCAAGGTCGGCACCTGCGACATCCGGCCCGGTCGGCGGCCGCGGGGCCGGGAGTTGCTGGACCTCGTCGCCGACTACCGGCGGCGGTCGGGGGAGCTTGCCCCGCACTACCCGCCGATCGTCACGACCAAGACCGTCGCCGGCGGCGGCGACCAGGAGGCCTGATCGATGGTCCACGCCAACAGCCTGTACGGCCCGGTGGACCCGGCGCCCGACGCCGGGTACGAAGACGCCCCACCGCGGATGGGGTTCTTCACCGACACCAGCGTCTGCATCGGGTGCAAGGCCTGCGAGGTGGCCTGCAAGGAATGGAACCTGGTCCCCGAGAGCGGGTTCGACCTGCTGGGCATGTCGTACGACAACACCGGGGCGCTCACCGCCAACTCGTGGCGGCACGTCGCCTTCATCGAGCAGCCGCGTTCGGTCGGCTGGGCGACCCCGGCGTTCGAAGGCACCCCGGCCGGGCCGCCGGTCAGCCCGGCCACGGCGGCGATCGCCGCTGACACCGCCACCGACACCGGAACCAGGCCCGGTCTGGAGCCATCACCCGCCCCCGCCGCCGCAGCCCGGATGGCCGGCGGACCGGAACTCCTCGGCATGCCCGGCTCCGAGCCGCCTGGCCGGTCCAGCGGCGTCGAGGAACGCACCGACTTCCGCTGGCTGATGATGTCCGACGTCTGCAAGCACTGCACCCACGCCGCCTGCCTGGACGTCTGCCCGACGGGGTCGCTGTTTCGCACCGAGTTCGGCACCGTGGTGGTGCAGGAGGACATCTGCAACGGCTGCGGCTACTGCATCTCCGCCTGCCCGTACGGGGTGATCGACCAGCGCAAGAGCGACGGTCGGGCCTGGAAGTGCACGCTGTGCTACGACCGGATCGGCGCGGGGAAGACCCCGGCCTGCGCCCAGGCGTGCCCGACCGAGTCGATCCAGTACGGGCCGCTCGACGAGTTGCGCGAACGCGCCCAGGCGCGGGTCGAGCGGCTGCACGCCGAGGGCGTGCCGGAGGCGCGGCTCTACGGCGAGGACCCCAACGACGGCGTCGGCGGCGACGGGGCGTTCTTCCTGCTCCTCGACGAGCCCGAGGTCTACGGCCTGCCGCCGGACCCGATCGTGACCACCCGCGACCTGCCGGCCATGTGGCGGCGGGCCGGCCTGGCGGCGTTGACGATGGCCGGCGCGGTGGCGGTCGCGTTCATCGGCGGGCGGCCATGACCGACGCCACCCCCGACGGGCCGGGCGAGCCGGTCGGCGCCCGGTTCCGAAAGTTCCAGGCCGGCCTCGACCAGCCCGACGATGGACACCCTCCTCGCCAGCCCGGCCCGGGTCCGGCGAGCGGCCGGCGCGGGGGCGGCGAACAACTCACCGTGCCGCCCGTCGGTTTCACCTCCTACTACGGCCGGCCGATCCTCAAGGCGCCGGTGTGGAAGCACGACATCGCGGCCTACCTCTTCACCGGTGGCCTCGCCGCCGGCAGCGCGTTGGTCGCCGCGGGCGCCCAGCTGACCGGGCGGCCCGGGCTGCGCCGGGTGGGGCGCTGGACGGCCCTCGGAGGAATCGGTGCCAGCACGTACTTCCTGGTCCACGACCTCGGGCGGCCGACCCGGTTCCATCACATGCTGCGGGTGGCCAAGCTGACCTCGCCGATGTCGGTGGGCACCTGGATCCTCGCCGCGTTCGGGCCGGCCGCCGGCGTGGCCGCGGCGGCCGAACTCGCGCCGCTGTTACCGCGTCGCGGCGTGCTCGGGCTCGCCCGCCGGGTGGCGCCGCCGGTCGGCAACGTCGCCAACCTGGTCGCCGCGGCTGCCGCGCCGGCGCTGGCCACCTACACCGGGGTGCTGCTCGCCGACACCGCCGTACCGTCCTGGCACGACGCCTACCCGCAGCTGCCGGTCGTCTTCGCCGGCAGCGCGCTCGCCGCCGCGTCCGGGGTCGGGCTGATCGCGGCGCCGGCCGCGGAAACCGCCCCGGTCCGGCGGCTCGCCCTGGCCGCCGCCGCCGTCGAACTGGTCGGCGGCCACCGATTGGAGCGGATGGGACTGACCAGCGAGCCCTATCGAGTCGGTCGCAGCGGCCGACTGGTACGGGCGGGACGGGCGCTGCTCGCCGCCGGCGTCGTCGGGGCGCTGCTCGGCCGACGCAGCCGGGTCGCGTCGGCAATCTCCGGCGCTGCCCTGCTGGCGTCGTCCGTCGCTACCCGGTTCGGCGTCTTCGAAGCGGGCATGGCGTCGGCGCGTGATCCGAAATACACGGTCGTGCCGCAACGAGAGCGGCGTGACAACGGGGGCCGGTCGCCGGCCGGGAAACGGGAGTAACTCAGGCACCGGCGCCAGCCCGTGAGCCGATAAACGGGGGATTCAGCTCATGGCCCACACAGCGAGTGATCCGGGAAGATCCACACCGACGCGGGGCCGATGGGGCCTCGTCGTCGCCGCAGTGCTCGTCCAACTCGCGCTCGGCGCGGTGTACGCGTGGAGCGTGTTCAACAAGCCGCTTCAGCAGGAGTTCGGGTGGAGCAAGGCAGAGGCGGTGCTGCCGTTCGAGGTGGCGATCGGGACGATCTTCATCGGCAGCCTGATCGGCGGCCGGATCCAGGACCGTCGCGGGCCACGACCGGTCGCCCTGGGCGGCGGGGTGCTCTACGCGGTCGGCAACATGCTGGCGTCGCTCACGTCGTCGTCCGACCAGCTCTGGCTGCTGGTGCTCACCTACGGCGTGATGGGCGGGATCGGGTTGGGGGCCGCCTACATCACCCCGATCGCGATGCTCGCCAAATGGTTTCCGGACCGGCGTGGCCTGATCACCGGCATCGCCGTCGCCGGGTTCGGGTTCGGCGCGGTGATCGTCGCGCCGGTGGCGAAATCCCTGCTCAACGGCACCAGCCACAAGCCGAGCGTGTTCCTGCCCCTGGGCATCGCCTACCTGATCGCGATCCTGCTCGGGGCGTCCTTCTTCCGGAACCCGCCATCCGGCTACCAGGTGCCCGGATTCACCCCGACGGTCGGCGGCCGCGCCGTTGCGGGTACCCGCGTCTACACCCTCGGCGAGGCGCTGCGTACGCCGCAGTGGTATCTGCTCACCGGGATCCTCGCCCTCAACGTCGCCTGCGGGATCGCGCTGATCTCCCAGGCGTCCGACGCTGCCCAGGCCATCACCGGAGCGAGCGCGGCGACCGCCGCCACGCTGGTCGGCATCCTCGGACTGTTCAACGGCGCCGGCCGGGTGGTCTGGGCGTGGCTGTCCGACCGCACCGGCCGGATGCAAGCGTTCATCGGGATGCTCGTGTTGCAGGCGATCTGCTTCTTCATCCTGCCGCACGCCACGGCGATCGCGCTCTTCGCGGTACTCGCCGCGCTGATCTACCTCGCGTACGGCGGAGGCTTCGGGACGATGCCGGCAACCGCCGCCGACTATTTCGGCACACCGAACGCAGGTGCCGTGTACGGCGCGATGATCGTGGCCTGGAGCATCGGGGGAGTGACAGGCCCGCTGGTCACGGCCCTGCTCTACGAGGCCAGCGGCAAGCACTACACCGTGCCGTTCACGGTCATCGCGGTCGTCGCCCTCGTCGCCCTGATTCTGCCGCCGATCACCCGGATGCCGAGCGAACCGGGCCGGCCGCGGCCGCACAACGAGGTCACCGGTCCCTGAGCTCGGTCGGCGCGGCGCCGAAGCGGGCGGCGAAGGCGGCATGGATCGGGCCGTCGGCCCGGTCGAGCACCGCGAAGGTCACCTGGTCGAACCAGGCGGCCGCGTCGGCGAGGGCGAGCGCGAACGCCTCCGCCACGGTGTCCGGGTCGTTGCGGAACACCCCGCAACCCCACGCGCCGAGCACCAGCCGCCGGTGGCCGTGCGCGGCGGCGACCGCGAGGACCCGGCGCGCCCGGGTACGCAGCACCGGCGCCACCCGCTCGACGTCGGCGGCCTGGTTGCGCAGCACCGCCCCCGCGTTGGGGGCGGCGGCGGTCAGGAACGACACCTCATGGGCGGCATCGAGGAGCCGTCCCCTGTCGTCGCGGAAGACCGGCACCCGGGGCGAGTGGATGACCCGGTCGCTGTAGAGCAGGTCCCGCTGTTCGCGGTGGAACTCGTAGAACTCGCCGACGGCGGTGAGGCACGGGAACAACGCGGAGGCGCGGGCCAGGCTCTCCTCCTGGGCCTGCGCCCCGGTGCGGAAACCACCGCCCGGGTTCTTCGCCGAGGCGAAGACCAGCGCGGCGACCTCGCCGTCCTCGGCGAGCCGCCGGGCGGCGACCAGGGTGCTCTCCCGGGTCACCTCGACGGCGGGCGGGTGACCGCTGGCCGGCGGGGTGGGCAGCCGGTCGTCGGGCAGGTGCAGGCGGGTGCCGGCGACGGCGGCGCGTACCCGGTCCGCGAGGTCGACTGTCTCACCGCGGCTGTTCGCGTAGCGGCCGGCGTCGAGGACGTCCAGGGTGTCGCGGGCGATCGCCCGCAGCCGCGTACTCATGATGGGCGATTGTGCGCCGTCGTCGGGCGGTGCCACGACCGGTTATCCGGCCGGGAGGTGTTGGACGAGCTGGATCGGGTTGCCGTCCGGGTCGGCGGTCCAGGCGATCAGCAACCGGTCGAGCCAGATGTGCGGCGCCGCGAGGGCGGGCGCGCCGTCGGCGGTCACCTTCGCGTACGCGGCGGCGGTGTCGTCGGTCCAGAGGATGACCGCCGCGCGCTGACCGGACGGGACGGGGTCCAGGCCGTGGTCGTCGCGGGTCGAGGCGACGGAGGCGATGCCGATCCGGTAGCCCTCGAGGGTGAGGTCGACGTGGATCGGCTCGCCCTCGGCGGGCACCCGGAAGGTCTCGGTGAACCCGAGCTTCGCGTAGAAGGCCGCCGCCCGGGTGACGTCCTCGCTGAACAGGATGACCTGGGGGCTGCGGAACATCGACACGCGTGGACCCTACAACGCCCGGTCGGGGCGGTCAGTCCGGCAGACGGGGCATCTCCAGGCCGGGATCCCGGCCTAGCAGCACCGCCCGGGTGAGGGCCGCCGAGCCGAACCGGTCCCGGACCGCGTCCACCGCGGCGTCCAGGTCGGCGCCCGGATCACGGTCGAACGGCAGCGGCGGCTGCTCGTGCCCTTCGTCGAGGTTGCCGACGGACACCCCGATCAGCGTGACGCCCCGGGCCTCGAGCTCCGGCAGCGCCGTACGCAGCAGCGCCCGGGCCGCCGCCAGCAGCGGCCCGGTCTGCGCGGTCGCCTTGCCCAGGGTGTGCGAGCGGGTCGCCCGGGTGTAGTCGGCGAACCGCAGCCGCAGCATGACCGTGCGGCCGGTCCGCTCGGCGGAACGCATCCGTCGGGTCACCCGGTCGACCAGCCCGGCCAGGACGGCGTCGAGTTCGTCGGGGGAGTGCGGCTCCCGGCTCAGCGCGTGCTGGGCGCCCATCGAGGACCGGCGTCGACCGACCTGCACCGGGCGGGGGTCGCGGTTGTGGGCCAGGGCGTGCAGGTGCCGGCCGGCGCCCGCGCCGAGCAGCGACACCAGGGTCGCCTCACCGAGGCGGGCCACCTGGCCGACGGTCAGGATGCGCCGCTCGCGCAGCTTGCCGGCGGTGACCGGACCGACGCCCCAGAGCCGCTCCACGGGCAGCGGGTGCAGGAACTCCAACTCCCGGTCCGGCGCGACGACCAGCAGGCCGTCCGGCTTCGCCACTCCGCTGGCCACCTTCGCCAGGAACTTTGTCCGGGCCACCCCGACGGTGATCGGCAGGCCGACCCCCTCGCGCACGTCGCGGCGCAGCCGTGCGGCGATGTCGGCCGGCGGGCCGACCAGCCGGCGCAGCCCGCCCACGTCGAGGAACGCCTCGTCGATGGAGAGCCCCTCGACCAGGGGAGTGGTCCCTCGGAAGATCTCGAACACCGCCCGGCTCGCCGCCGTGTACGCGGCCATCCGCGGCGGCACCACGATCGCCTCCGGGCAGAGCCGCAGCGCCTGCCGCCCACCCATCGCGCTGCGTACGCCCCGCGCCTTCGCCTCGTAGCTGGCCGCCAGCACCACGCCACCGCCGACGATCACCGGCCGGCCGCGCAGCCGAGGGTCGTCCCGCTGCTCGACCGACGCGTAGAACGCGTCCAGGTCGGCGTGCAGGATGGTGGCGTCGCCCGACACGAACACATGTTCGCATGAGCTTCCGACGTCAGCGCTGTGACCTGCCGATATCCCGACGCCAGTGGCATCGGTGACCGGTCACGGCAGCGCGAGCACGGCGGCGTGCCCCAGGTGGTCCGACGCCCACCGGCCGTCGGGGGTCTGCCGCTCGTTGCCGAAGACCTCGCTGCTCACCGGGACCACCGCGCCCTTGAACATGACCATGTCGATGCGGTGCTCGACGTCGCCGGCCGGCTCGTTCAGGTCGTCGCCCAGCCCGGAGGTGTACCCGGGGTCGCCCGGGTGCAGGATCGGCCAACTGTCGGCCATGCCGCCGCTGACCAGCGTGAAGTACGCGAGCCGGTTGTTCGGATCGGGCAGTTCCGGCCCGGTGTTGAGATCCCCGACCAGGATCACCCGGCCGGTCACGTGCAGCGGGCCCTGCAGCAGCTCCTGCGCCTGCAGCACCCGGATACCGGAGTGGAACGCCTCCAGGTGGGTGTTCACGAACCGGTAGGTCCGGCTGCCCTGCACCACGTCCACCGCCGTCCAGCCACGGGTGCTGGTGGCGCTGCCACCGACCGCCGGGAGCGGGGTGACCAGGTTGTGCATGAAGTTCCCCGACGACGTGTCGGTCACCTCCACCCGGCCGCCGTGCCGCACCAGGATCACGTCGCGCATGGTGAGCCGGGCGTCCACGTCGTGCGGCGCGCCCGCCGGGGCCTCCAGGTCCGCCTCGTTCTGCACCACCGCCACGTCGTACGGGTGGCCGGAGACGGCCAGTTCGGACATCAGCAGCGCCAGGTAGTCGTAGCGGACCGTGGTGGCCGGTGCCGGATCGCCGATCGGCCCGGTGCGCCAGAGCGCCACCTCCTGCAGGCCGACCAGGTCGGGCTTGCGATCCCGGATCTCGTCGGCGATCAGCTTCGCCCGGGCGGGGAAGTTCACCAGGTCGACGTGGCTGAGCAGGGCCGCGTTCGCGGCCAGGAACGCCGGCAGCGTCGTCGCGGTCATCGACGGGGTGAGGTCGCCGCCCAGGTAGAGGTTGCGGGTCATGACCGTGACCTTGGGACCGGCCTCGGCGTGCGCCGGCGGTGCGAGAAGTCCCAGGCTGGCCGCCACGAGGGCGGCGGCAGCGACCAGTCGGGTCAGCCGGTAGGAGCGTGCTCTGCCGTCCATGCGCCCCGTCCTCTCCCTCGGATCCTCCGCGTCGATGGCAAGCCTGCGTACGGTAACGCCACGATGACTATCGTGGATACCGCCGTTCGGGCCGTACCGGTCGGTGTGCGGGAGGAAGGGCCGCCGGCAGTAAACACCACCACAAGACGCGAAAGCGGAACTCATGCAGACGCTCGACGATGCCTGGATCGCCAAGGACATCGAGACGTTCAACAGCCGCCACCACGACGACGTGGTGGTCCGCTGGCCCGGCCCACCGGCAAGCCCTTCGACGTGGACTTCTGCACGGTCGCCCGCTGGGTCGACGGAAAGATCCTCGAGGAGAACCTCTTCTACGACCTGACCACCTTCATGAAGCAGATCGGGCTGGGCTGATCAAGCTCCGACGGGCGGTCCCACACCGCGGGGTTCAGGGCCACGCGGTCACGCCGACCCGACCGGCTTGAGTCTCCAGTAGGGGGAGGCGCGAGGGTAGGGGCATGGACGGCGACGCGCTCTACTCGATCGGTGAGCTGGCCCGGCGGACCGGGCTGACGGTCAAGGCCATCCGGTTCTACTCCGACCGTGGGATCGTGCCGCCGACCGGCCGCAGCCCGGCCGGCTACCGCCGCTACGGCATCGAAGCCGTCGCCCGCTTGGACCTCGTGCGGACACTGCGTGACCTGGGACTCGACCTGACCACCATCCGGAAGGTCCTGGACCGGGAGAGCTCGCTCCCCGACGTCGCCGCAGCGCATGCCGAGGCACTGGCGGTGCAGATCCGCACGCTGCGGCTCCGGCGCGCGGTGCTGACGGCGGTGGCCAGGCGCGGGTCGACCCCCGAGGAGATGGAACTCATGCACAAGCTGGCCAAGCTCTCCGAGGATGAACGCCGACGCCTGATCGGCGATTTCCTCGATGCCGTCTTCGGCGGCCTGGACGGCGATGCGGGATTCGTGGGGATCATGCGCTCGATGACTCCCGAGCTGCCCGACAATCCCGAGGCCGAGCAGGTCGAGGCGTGGGTGGAGCTGGCCGAACTGTCCCAGGACCCGAATTTTCGCGCGAGCATGCGACGCATGGCTGAGCAGCACGCGGCCGACCGTGCCCGGCGTGCCGACACGGTCGTGCGCCCCGACGCCGCGGCGGTGGTCCGTGATCGGGTCGGCCCAGCCCTGGCGGCCGGCATCGACCCGGCCTCGCCGGAGGCCGATCCGGTCGTCGGGGCGATCACGGCGCGATACGCGCACATCTCCGGTCGTCCCGACGACGTCGACCTGCGCCGCCGGCTGTTGATGCTGCTGGAGACCGCGAACGACCCGCGCCGGGAGCGGTACCTTCAGCTGCTCTCAATCATCAACGGCTGGACTGCCCCGGACAGCCTGGCGCCTGCGCTCGACTGGTTCATCCCGGCCCTGCGCGCCCGCATCCCGGCGTAGCGGCCAACCCGCGTGACCCGATCAGACCCCGCGGGCGCGGGGCCGGCCCGCGGACCGGCGCGACAGCGAACTCGGCGCGTTGACGCCCGCCTCGTCGCTCACGCTGACCCCGAGCCGCTCGACCAGTTCACCGCCGAGCCAGCCGGTGACTCCGGCCAGGACGATGCCCGCGAAGCTGCAGATCAGCGCGAGAGCGTTAGGGTCCCAGTTCTCCTCGGACCGCCGCAGCAGCCAGCTCACCGCGAACAGCACCAGGACCACGACGTTGCCGAGACCGTGCGCCGCGCCGACCCGCTTGGCGCGCGTACCGGCGGGAATGGCCCGCCAGTCGATCAGGCCGAACACCGCGGCGACCAGGCCGCCGATGATGCCGGCGCCGATCGTGTACGCGGCCGAGATCTGGAAACCCGTCCGATCGGTGATCAGGTAGAGGATGTCGAAGATCACCGAGGTGGCGAGCAGGCCCAGCGGAAACACGATCAGGATGGGATGGATCCCGTGGCCCATGGCCTTCGCGCGACTTTCCATGGCAGCACTCCCGTCTCCCCCCAGGCGCCGCGGGATTCCCCGTCCCGGCTGCACTACACCTCCGGGTGATGACGCCGGGCCGGTCACCGCCGGCGGCGGGTGGAGACCGCCTGCAGCGTGGGGCGGCGGACCACCGCCAGCCGATCCCCGCGCGCGCTGATCGACGTCCGCCCGCCGCGGCGGCGCCGCACCGTCAGGTCGACGGTGGCCCCACCGACCTGCACGCCCTCCAACCTGAGGTCGGGCAGCCACTCGGGCAGGTGCGGATCCACGAAGATCGTCCGCAGCGGCGCGGCCGGGCGCAGCGCCAGCAGCGCCTGCACCAGCGCGATGATCGAACTGGCCGACCAGGCCTGCGGGGAACACGAGTTCGGGTACACGCCGGGGTGCGGGTGGGCGGCGTCGCGGGGCAGGCCGCTGAGCACCTCGGGTAGGCGGTGCTCCTCGAACAGCGCCGCCGCGGCGAACATCCCCTCGGCCAGCCGGTGCAGGTGCGACCAGCAGCCGTACCGGGCCAGCCCGAGGCCGATCGTGCCCGCCTCCACCGGCCAGACGCTGCCCCGGTGGTAGCTGAACGGGTTGTACGCCGGGTGCGCGGCAGACATCGTCCGCACGCCCCAGCCGCTGAACATGTCCGGCGCGAACAGCCGACCGGCGACCAGCAGGGCGACCCGCGCCGGCACGATGCCGGTGGTGAGCAGGTGCCCGTCGTTGGAGTTGACCGAGCGTACCGGCCGCTTGTCCGGCCCCAGCGCCATCGCGTAGCAGCCCCACTCGGGCAGCCAGTACGCGCGGTGGAAGCGGCGGCGCAGCCGGTGGGCCCGGGCCAGCAGGGCGGCCCCTTGAGCCGGGTGGCCGGCCGCGCTGAACACCACGGCGGCGTGCCGCAGCGCGGCGTACCAGTAGGCCTGCAGCTCGCTGGTCGCGATCGGGTTGGGCACCACCCGTCCGCGCTCGTCCACGACGGCGGTGTCCGAGTCCTTCCATCCCTGGTTCTTCAGCCCCGCCCGGGAGCGGCAGTGGTACTCGAGGAAGCCGTCGCCGTCGATGTCGCCGTACCGCTCGATCCAGCCCAGGGCGCGCCGCGCCGTCGGCAGCAGCTCCCGTACCGTGTCCAGGTCGCCGGTCCAGGCGAGGTACTGCCCGAGGAAGACCAGGAAGTCCGGTGCCGTCGACCAGTCGCCGTAGTAGCCGGTGAACGGGTCCAGCCCCAGCACGGAGACCGGTCCCCGGCGGGCCTCGTGCAGCGGCTTGCCGGGCTCCTCGTCACGCCATTCGTCGATCCGCCGCCCGAGGTGGCGGGCGTTGAGCCGGAGGCTGTCTGCCAGCATCGTCGGCCCGGCCAGCAGCGCCTGCCAGGAGGCGGTCATCGTGTCCCGCCCGAAGATCTCCTGGTAGATCGGCAGCCCCGCGATCGGCGCCGTCGGGCCGGCCGGCTCCCCGAGCGGCAGCACCGACAGGTCGTCGACCGCACACCGCCAGGCGGCCGTGACGTCGAAGTTGCTGCTGCTCAGCCGGGTCAGCTCGCCGGCCAGCCGGGCGCGCGCCGACCCGGCGGCGTCGTCGGGCTCGGTGAACGTCGCCGGCGGCGCGACCAGCCGCTCACCGTCGAAGACCGGCTCCACGACCACATCCACCCGTACGCTGCCGCGCGGCGGAACCGCCACCTCGAGGGCGAAAGCGCCGTCGGCGTACCGGACGGGGACGCCGTCGGCGCGTACCCGGACGGCGACCGCGCGGTCGATGTCGTCGCGCAGGTAGCTCAGCCGCAGCTCCCCGGCCGCGGCGTCCCAGCTCGCGCCGACGCCGCCGACCTGCACCCGGCGGCCCTGCTCCGCCTCGCCGGTGTCCGCGAAGTCGGCGCCGAGGTGGAGCTCCACCGCCAGCCGCAGCGGCTGCCCGGCGTAACTGACCACGGTGATCCGGGTGCGCAGCCCGTCGCCCACGAACCGTTCCGTCAGCAGGTACGCCGCCCGCGACGGCAGCGCCTCACCGTCACCCAGCTCGGCGTACGAGAGCTGGGCGTGTCCCTGCACGTTCGCCGTGCTGAACGCGACCGGCTCGCGGCCGTCGACGGTGATCCGCTCGACGCTGAGCACCCGGGTGTTGCGGGCGAAGAAGCCCTGCGGGTCGGTGCCGGTGATCCGGCCCCGCACGTCGGTGACCAGGGTGCTCCACCCGCTCGCCACGTACAGCAGGTCGGGCCGTACCCGCAGGTTACGGACCCTGGTCATCGCGCACGCGGCCCTTGCCCGGTCACCCCGCGCCGGTACCCCTTTGCCGCGCCGGTACACCCGGCCGCCCGGGTCGTGGGCGGCGTCCGTCAGGGCTCGGCGCGGGCCCGGGCGCGGACGAGCAGCTCGACGGCGAGCGCGATCGCCACGGCCTCCACCGCCAGCAGGGTCAGCAGGATCAGCAGCTGGGTCGCCCCGGCCTGGACCGGTCCCGCCCCGCCGAGCAGCACCCCGACGAACGCCCCCGGCAACGTCACCAGCCCGACCGTGCGGGTCTGGTCCAGCGCCGGGATCAGCGCCTGCCCGGCGGCCGGCCGGCAGATCTCCAGCGCGGCGTCGCGGGGGAGCAGCCCCAGGGCCAGTCCCGCCTCGTACTCGCCGTGCCGGGTGCGCAGCTCGTCGAGGGCGCGCCGGGCGGCCAGGCTCGTCGCGGTCATCGCCCCGCCGATCAGGATGCCCGCGGTCGGCAGCAGCACAAGCGGCGTCGCGGGCAGCGCCCGGCTGGCCAGCAGTACGCCGAGACTCGGCAGCACCCCGGCCGCGATGGCCAGCGGGGCGATCCAAGCCGGGCAGCCGGCCCCGATCCGCCGGCGCGCGGTGACGCTGGCGACCGCGTACATGAGGAGGATGAACGCGCCCGTGCTCCACCACTGGCGCAGCACGGCGACGATGACCAGCGAGACGACGCCGAGCTGGACGGTGGCCCGGGCGGCCGCCCCCAGAATCGCGCGGGCCCGGCCCAGGCCGCTCAGCCGGAGCACCGCGGCACCGGCGAGGGTGAGCCCGAGCAGGGCGGCGACCAGCGCCGGTCCGATCGGCACCGTGCCGCCGCTCATCGCCCCGCCGGGCGCGACCGCTCGTCGCGGATGATGTCATCGGCGCCGGCCACCTGATGATCGTATGCGTGCCACCCCCCGGCGCGCCCGATCCCTCTCGGCGATGACCGCCGGGTCCGGCCGCCCGGAACAGCAGTCGTTCACCACGTGCGGATGTCGAGGTTTCGGGCCGGTCACGGAAGCGCCAGCACCGCCTGGTGACCCAGATGGTCCGACGCCCACCGGCCGCCGGGGGTCCGCCGCTGCGTCCCGAACACCTCGCTGGCCACCGGCACCACCGTGCCGCGGACCATGACCATGTCGATCCGGTGCTCGACGTCGTCGGCCGGCTCGGTCAGGTCGTCGCCCAGCCCCGCGGTGTAGCCCGGGTCGCCGGGGTGCAGGATCGGCCAGGTGTCGACCATCCCACCGGCCACCAGTGCGAAGTAGGCGAGCCGGTTGTTCGGGTCGGGCAGCTCGGGCCCGCTGTTGAGATCACCGACCAGGATCAGCCGCCCGGGCACCTGTAGCGGCCCGCGCAGCAGTTCCTGTGCCTGCAGCAGCCGTACGCCGGGGTGGAACGCCTCCAGGTGGGTGTTGACGAACCGGAACGCCCGGCCGCCCACTACCGCGTCCACCGCCGTCCAGCCGCGCGTGCTGGTGGCGGTGCCACCGGTCGCGGCGAGCGGAAAGACCAGGTTGTTGACGTAGTTGCCCGACGAGGTGGCGGCCACCTTCACCCGGCCGCCGTGCCGTACCAGCACCACGTCCCGCATGGTGAGCCGGACGTCGAGCTGGTACGGCGTGCCGGCCGGGGCCTCCAGATCCGCCTCGTCGCGCACCACGGCCACGTCGTACCGGTGACCGGACGCGTTCAGCTCGGTCACCAGCAGCGCCAGGTAGTCATACCGGACCGTGGTGGCCGGGGCCGGGTCGCCGAGCGGCCCGGTACGCCAGAGCGCCACCTCCTGCAGACCGACCAGATCGGGCTTGCGCTCGCGGATCTCCTCGGCGATCAGCGCCGCCCGGGCGGGGAAGTCGACCAGGTCCACATGGCCCAGCAGGGCCGCGTTGGCAGCCAGGAACGCCGGCAGGGTCGGTGCGGCGATCGACGGCGTGAGGTCCCCGCCCAGGTAGAGGTTGCGGGTCATCACAGCGACCTTGGGCCCGGCCTCCGCGTACGCCGGCGGGGCGACCAGCCCCAGGCTGGCCGCCACGATGGCGGCCGCGGCGACCAGCCGGGTCAGGCGTCGACGGTGCGAGGGGATGCTGCCGTCCATGAATCTGGTCCTCTCCGGCCGGGTGTCCGCGTCGGTGCGAATGCTGCGTACGCTAACGCCGGCAGGACCATCGTGGACACCGCCGTTCGGGTGCCCTCCCCTGGGCGGGGCGGGTCAGGCCTGGGTCCCGGCGATGTTGACCATCCAGTCGATGCCGAACCGGTCCGCGCACATGCCGAACTCGTCGCCCCACATCTGCTTCTCGAGCGGCATTGAGACGGTGCCACTCTCCGAGAGCTGCTTCCAGTACCCACGCAGCTCGTCGGCGTCGTCCCCGCTGAGGCTGATCGCGATGTTGTTGCCCGGCTGGTATTCCATCTCCGGCGGGGTGTCGGAGGCCATCAGCGTGAAGCCGCGGTCGGTCTCCAACATGGCGTGCATGACCTTGTCGGCCACGGTCGGATCCGGGTTGCCGAACTCGCCGAACGTGTTCAGCGTCAGGTTGCCGCCGAACACGTTCTGGTAGAACTCCATCGCCTGCCGCGCGTTGTCGCGGAAGCTGAGGTACGGGTTGAGTCGAGACGCCATGAGGCCCTCCTTCGTCGTCTTTGACGAGGGCCATCGTCGCAGCCACGTACGACATGGACAACGACGCGCGACGGGTGAGTCGCGCGCCGTACGAGCGCGCGGTGGGGGTGGCGCCGTTGCCACCCCCACCGCTTCTCCGCGGCGCGTCGTCAGTTCTGCTGGAACGACTGACGCACCACACCACCCACCAGGGCACACCAGGTGGTGGTGCTGACCTTGCCGTTCGCGTCCAGGCCGTGCAGCTCCTGGAGGTCCTTGAGGGCCTTCTTGGTCACGTGGTCGAACTCGCCGGTGATCGCGACGTCGGCGTAGCCCTTGGAGTTGAGCATGAACTGCACCGCGCTGACCGGGATGCCGGTGGCGTCCTTGTCCAGCTCCGGCGCGAGGGTCTCCCAGGTCGGCGCGGTGAGCGTGGCGTCGACGTCGACCGGGATGTTGTTCTGGTACTGCCAGTCCTGCACGGCCACCACGGTGGCAGCGTCGAAGACGCCGTTGACCGGGACGGGGTAGCCGCGGAAGGCGAGCAGGTACTGCGCGACGCGGACGACCGGGCCGCCGACGAAGCGCCAGATGTCCGGCCAGCGGCGGGCCGGCACGTCGGCCAGGTCGGTGCCGAGCTTGGCGAAGACACGCCGGCGCAGGGTGGGGAACTCGCGGTAGAACATGGCGCCCGGGCACTGGGTGGCCCGGAAGTCCCAGTGGCCGAAGATGTCGTGGGCGTGCAGGCCGTACTGCTCGCAGACGGTGGTGCAGAGCTTGACCAGCGAATCGAGCAGCTCCTGCGGCGGGGTCTCGGTGACGTAGGTGCCCTCGTTCTCGATGCCGATGGCCCGGCCGTTCTCGCCCGGGCAGTGCGCCGAGATCATCTGCCGGTCGCCGGCCTGCAGCCGCTCCAGGCTGCCGTGCCGGCCCTCGAGAACGTGACCGCCGCGGCTGACCGTGAAGTGCTGCCCGGTGTCCGACCAGTGGTTGACGTCCAGGTGCAGGTCCTGGCAGTCGCGGGCGAGCTGCTTGGCGTGTTCCTCCGAGTAGTCGGTGCTGTTCGGGAACGCCATGTGGTGCACGATGATCTTGTTGGTGGCGATCGCGCTGATCGACAGCGGGTCCGCCGGCGGGCGGGCCCCCCACTCGTCGCAGCTGATGATCCAGTCGAGGTCCGCCCCCGGTGCGGCATGCGCCGCGGCCGGGAAGGCGAGTTCGCTTCCGACGACCGCGACCGCGGCGGCGCCGAGTCCGGCTCGCAGCAGCGTACGGCGGTCCAGCTCGGGATGGTTGAAGTGCACTGTCGTCTCCTTCGCGGCCGGGCGAGGATCAGCATGAAAAGGAACTTCAGATGCCGCGTGTGAGACGGAGGATATTGCCATCGATACGCAAGGCGCTAGGGGGTGAGTGGCAGGAATCAATCCCTGTCCGCCCGTCGCGAGCCGAAGGGACCGAACTTCGGTGTTCCGGGTGCAGGCCGTTGCCGGACCGCGATGCTGCACGTATGCGAGACGTAGCTGATGTGCCGATCGTGGGCGGACCGGCCGACGGACGGACCGCCACCGTCGAACTGGACGAGCACGGCGAACCGCCGGCCGAGTTGCCTCCGGGCGACATCGACGCCGTGGGCGACGGCCTGTACGTGCGCTTGGCGGTCACCGGCTCCGGGCCGCCCTGGTCCTACCAGTGGCAGCCAGCGACCCGGTGAACCCGGGCTAGCGGCTGTTCTCGAGGAGTCTCTTGAGGTTCTGGTAGCTGGTCGGTGCCTCCTGCCGCGCCTGCCGGCGCACCAGCGGCACCAGCGGCACACCGATCCCGTGGCCCTCGAAGTCGAGCGTGAACGTCACTCGGGACCGGGTGCCGTCCTCGATCGGCTCCACAGTGACAGTGGCGTGCGGACGGATGGGCCCGTCGATGCCCCGGGCGGCCCAGCTGTGCGGCGGATCGTTCCGGTTGATCTGCTGGCTCATCGTGCGCTCGGCACCCCTGATCCTCCGGGTGGTGGTGAACCGTGAGCCGTCGAGAAGGTGCACCCGCACCACATCGTGCTGCCACTCGGCGAAACGCGACGGATCGGTGGCGTAGGCGAAGACCTCCTCCGGCGGACGTGCGATCTCGATCGTGGAAACCAGCGGTGCCATGGCGCCCCTCCCTGTTACCTGTTCCTGCTCGCAACCGTCAGTGGTAGGACGAAGAGCGCGGCGGAAGGGTAACGGTGGACGAATTCGAGGCGCACCGAGGTCACCTGCAGGCGGTGGCCTACCGCATGCTCGGCTCGCGAAGCGAAGCCGACGACGCGGTCCAGGAGGCGTGGGTGCGGACGGCCCGGGCGGACACCAGCGAAGTCCAGAATGCCGGCGCCTGGCTCACCACCGTGGTGGCGCGCGTGTGCCTGGACATGCTGCGGTCGCGTACGGCACGTCGGGAGGTTTCCCACGCCGCACCGTGCCCCGTCGACGGCCCGGACCCGGAGCAGGAGGCGGTGCTGGCCGACTCGGTCGGGCTCGCCCTGCTGGTCGTGCTGGACACGTTGACGCCCGCGGAACGCTTGGCGTTCGTCCTGCACGACATTTTCGCCGTGCCCTACCGCGAGATCGCACCGATCGTCGGACGCTCGACCGACGCGACGAAGATGCTCGCCAGTCGCGCACGTCACCGGGTGCGGGCCGCCGAGATACCCGACAGCGATCCAGCCCGGCAGCGGAAGGCCGTCGATGCGTTCCTCGTCGCCTCGCGCGACGGCGACTTCGCGGCGCTGCTCAACCTGCTCCACCCTGAGGTCAGCGTCAGCGCAGACGGCTTCGCGGCGCCCTCGGGGAGCCCGATACGCCTGCGCGGTGCCGGTGCCGTCGCCCGACAGGCGTTGTTGTTCTCGCACCGGGCCGAGCATGCCCAGGTCGGGCTCGTCGACGGCGCCCCGGCGCTCCTGGTGAAACCCCATGGACGTCTCGTCACGGTGATGACCTTCGAGATCAGCCACGACAAGATCACGGCGATCGAGGTGATCGCCGAGCCGCAGCGCCTGGGCCGACTCGCCGTCGAAGCCGGTTGAGCGTGGTTGGAAACGTTTTCGTAACGAGCCCTTGACCTGACCGTCGGCTCAGGCGCAGACTCCCGGAAACGTTTACAGCAATCAGCGGGAGGTGTCGGGGCGTGGGTCGTAAACGTTTACAGGAGTCGGCCGACGGCCGGCCCACCGTGCACACCGTCGCCGCCCGCGCCGGCGTCTCCATCGCCTCCGCCTCGCGGGTGCTCAACGGGGTCGGCGGCAGCCCGGAGACCATCCGCAAGGTCCGGGCGGCCGCGGCCGAGGTCGGGTACGTGCCCAACGCCATCGCCCGCTCGCTCCAGTCGCAGCGCACCGGCCTGATCGCGCTCGCCGTCGAGGACATCGGCAACCCGGTGTACGTCGAGATGATGCGCGCCATCGAGTCGGTGGTCGCCGCCTCCGGCCGGCAGCTGCTGGTGCACGCCACCGGCGGTCAGATCGCCAACGAGACCGCGCTGTTGCGCCGGCTCGCCCACCGCTACGTCGACGGGATGATCGTCTCGCCGATCCGGGTCACCGACGACCACCTCGCGGCCCTGGTCGACAGCCCGGTGCCGGTGGTGGTGGTCGGCCAGCTGGGCGCCGACGCGCCGGTCGACAACGTCCGCACCGACTCGCGCGCCGGGGTGGGGTTGGCGGTCGACCACCTGGTCGCCGCCGGACGCCGGCGGATCGGCTTCGTCAACGGCCCGCTCGACACCGTTCCCGGCGCCGCCCGCGACGCCGGCTTCCGGGTCGCCCTCGCCGGGCACCGCATCGACCTCGACGAGCGCCTGGTCGAGGTCGGCGACTTCCGGTACGCCGCCGGCCGTGCCGCCACCGAGCGCCTGCTCGCCCGGGCCCGACCCGACGCGCTGGTCTGCGCCAACGACCTGATCGCCGTCGGGGCGCTGCACGCCCTGCTCGCCGCCGGCCACCGGGTCCCCGGGGACGTGGCGGTGGTCGGCATGGACGACACCGAGCTGGCCCGGATGATGTTCCCGCAGTTGTCCAGCGTCTCCCTCGGCTCCGCCGAGCGCGGTCACCGCGCCGCCGAGCTGCTGCTGCAACGCATCGCCGACCCGAGCCTGCCGCCGCGCCGCGAGCAGGTCCCGCCGAGCCTCGCCGTCCGCGCTTCCAGCGCCGCGGATGACATGACCGACCCGAACCTGCCCGCGCCGCGTACCCCGGAGGTGACCGCATGACGACCGTGGCCGAACGGCCGGACGTCGACCGCACCGGCAGCGGCCCGCGCCCGGCCCGGTCCCGATCCGACCGGATGGGCATCTACCTGCTGCTGCTCCCGTCGCTGCTGCCGATCGTGGTGCTGTCGGTGTTTCCGCTGCTGCGCGGCATCTACCTCGGCTTCACCGACGCCCGCGCCGGCCGCCACGTCGAGGTGAGCTTCACCGGGCTGGCCAACTACCGGGAGCTGCTCGGCGACGAGCTGTTCTGGAACTCGTTCAAGATCGGCCTGCTCTGGGCGGTCGGCGTGACGGTGCTGCAGTTCCTGCTCGCCCTCGGGCTGGCCCTGCTGCTCAACCAGCAGCTGCGCTTCCGGGGCGCGGCCCGGGTGCTCGCCGTGGTGCCCTGGGCCATGCCCCCGGTGGTGGTCGGCATCCTGTGGAAGCTGGTCTACCACCCGGACGCCGGCCTGCTCAACGAGTTCTTCCACCGGGTCGGCGCGGACGGAATGCGCACCAACTGGCTCGGCGACTTCAGCACCGCCCTGCCGGCCGTGATCATCGTGGGCGTCTGGGCCGGCATGCCGCAGACCACCGTCGTACTGCTGGCGGGGTTGCAGGGCGTGCCGCGCGAGCTGCACGAGGCGGCCGCGGTGGACGGCGCCGGCACCTGGCACCGGTTCCGCAACGTCACGCTGCCCGCCCTCGCGCCGGTGATCGTCGCGATCACCTCGCTGGACTTCATCTGGAACTTCAACTCGTTCGGCCTGGTCTACGTGCTGACCGCGGGCGGGCCGGGCGGCAAGACGATGCTGCCGATGCTCTTCGCCTACGAGGAGGCGTTCCGCTACGGCAACTACGGCTACGCCGCCGCGCTCGGCAACGTCATGGTCGTGATCATCGTCGCGCTGCTCGCGATCTACCTGCGGCGCCGACTCCGGGAGGCGAACTGACATGTTCGGAAAGCCGAGCCGCACCGGGCGGACACTGCAGTACGTCGCCCTGACCGGCTACCTGATCTTCCTGGGGTTCCCGCTGGTCTGGCTGGTCTCCACCGCCTTCAAGCCGCCCCGGGAACTGGTCCAGCTGCACCCCACGCTGATCCCCACCAACCCGACGGTGCAGAACTTCGTGCAGGCCTTCACCGAGCAGGAACTCGGCCGGGCCGCGCTGAACAGCCTCCAGGTCTCGCTCGCCTCGGCGGTGCTCACCGTGCTGATCGCGCTGCCCGCCTCGTACGCGCTGGCCCGGTTCAAGACGAAGCTCGGCACCGCGGCGCTGGGCTGGGTGCTGCTGTCCCAGCTGTTCCCGTTCGTGCTGCTGATCATTCCGATCTTCCTGATCCTGCGCGAGGTCGGGCTGGCCAACAGCCACGCCGGGCTGGTGCTGATCTACGTGGTCTGGGCGCTGCCGTTCGCGCTGTGGATGCTGCAGGGCTTCGTCCGCAACATCCCGCGCGAGCTGGAGGAGGCGGCCAGCGTCGACGGCGCCAGCCGCCTGCAGATCCTGCGCCGGGTGGTCTTCCCGCTGCTCGCGCCGGGCCTCGTCGCCACCGCGCTGTTCTCCTTCATCTCCGCGTGGAACGAGTTCTTCTTCGCCCTCGTCCTGCTCAAGACCCCCGAGCTGGCCACCCTGCCGGTCACCCTGGCCCGGTTCGTCGGCATCGAGGGCACCGCCCGGCTCGGCCCCCTCGCCGCCGGATCCCTGCTGGCCACCCTGCCCAGCCTGATCTTCTTCGCGTTCATGCAACGCCGGCTCTCGTCCGGGTCGCTCGCCGGCGCGGTCAAGGGCTGACACCGTCCCCCACCCACCACCAAGGAGGAAACCCCCATGCTCCGTAGCAGATTCCGTCGGCTCGCCGCGGCCACCGCGGTCGCGGTCGTCGGCCTCGGCGCCCTCACCGCGTGCGGTGACGGCGGCGGCTCCGACGAGGCGTCATCCGGCCCGGTCAAGCTGCGCTTCCTCAGCCTTGCCTGGCAGAAGGAGTCGCTGCAGGCCAACAAGGACCTGGTCGCCAAGTGGAACAGCGAACACCCCGACATCCAGGTCGAGTACGTCCAGGGCGACTGGAACTCCGTCCACGACCAGTTGCTCACCTCGTTCGAGGGCGGCGACGCCGCCGACATCGTGCACTACGAGGCGGCCGCCATCGGCGAGTTCAGCAAGCAGGGCTACCTGGCCGACGTCTCGAAGCTGCTCAGCGACGACTTCAAGGGCCAGATCGACCCGGGCGTCTGGGACACCGCCACCTTCGACGGCAAGGTCACCGGTGTGCCGTTCCTGCTGGAGTCGCAGGTCGTCATCGCCAACAAGAAGCTGCTCGACGCCGCCGGCGTCGCCGTGCCGCCGGCCGACGGCGGCTGGACCTGGGACGAGTTCCAGGCCAACGCGCAGAAGCTCACCAAGCCCGGCCAGTACGGCGCGGCCTGGGCGCTGAAGTCGCCCACCAACCGGGTGCTGAACCTGGCGCTGAACTACGACGGCAAGTTCTTCTACACCGACGGCGGCAAGACCGAGGTGAAGGTCGGCGACGCGGAGAAGGAGGTGCCGAAGCGGATCCACGACATGCTCTACACCAGCAAGTCGGCCTCCCCGGAGGCGCTGGGCATGAGCGGCGCCGACACCCTGCCCGGCTTCTTCGGCGGCAAGTACGCGATGCTGCCCGGCTCGGTGTCGCTGCGTCAGCAGATGGTCGAGCAGGCCCCCGCCGGCTTCGACTGGGTGACCCTGCCCCCGATCAAGGGCATGTCCACCAAGCAGGCCGCCAACCCGCAGACGCTGTCCATCTCCGAGGACAGCAAGCACAAGAAGCAGGCCGCGCAGTTCCTCGAGTGGTTCCTCAACCCGACCAACATGGCCACCCTCGCCAAGGGTGACTGGCTGGTGCCGACCGGCAAGCAGGCCAACCAGGAGCTGGTCAAGCTGACCGGCGGCAAGCAGGGCTGGGACGTCGCCGCGGACAGCGCCGCCGACCTGACCGTCGCCCCGTTCCAGAAGGTCGACGGCTACCCGGAGTGGAAGACCAAGTACGCCACCCCGGCCCTTCAGCAGTACTTCGCCAACAAGATCACCCTGGACCAGCTCGGCACGCAGTTGGTCGACGGTGGCAAGCAGGTTCTGAGGTAACCATGTCACTCTTGCTCGACACGTCGGTCGGCTGCCTGGTCGGCGCCGCGGTGGGCGACGCCCTCGGCGGCGCCACCGAGACGGCACTACCGGAGCAGATCCGCGCCCGCTTCGGCGGCTGGGTCGAGGGCATCGTGCCCCCGTACCACGCCGACTGGGCCACCGCGCGGCCACTCGCGCCGTACCACAAGGGCGACGGGCACATCACCGACGACACGTTGATGACCCACGCCCTGGTCCGGGCGTACGCGGCCAAGCGGGACCACCTCGACGCGTACGACGTGGTGGAACTGCTCGTCCCCGACCTGATCGAGCGGGTGGTCTACATCCCGGACCTGGAGCGGGAGGGGGTGACCTTCCACCGACTGGCCGCGGCCGAACGATGGTTGGTCACCCGCCTGCACCACGCGCACGCCGACCCCCGCGAGGCCGGCGTGGGCAACATCGTCAACTGCGGCGCCGCCATGTACATGGCGCCGGTCGGCATCGTCAACGCCGGCGACCCGGCCGGGGCGTACGCGGAGGCGGTGGAGATCGCCGGGGCGCACCAGCACAGTTACGGGCGGGAGGCCGCGGCGGTCTTCGCCGCCGCGGTCGCCGCCGCCGCGGCCCCCGGCGCGGGCGTCGACGACGTGCTCGCCGCGGCGCTCGACCTGGCCCGCGACGGCACCCGGGCCGCCATCGACGCGGTGGTCAAGGAGGCCCGGGGGTACGACGACTGGAAGGCCGCCATCCCGGCGCTGCGCGCCGCGGTCGCCCCCTACGACACGGTGGGGGAGGAGTACCGCAGCCCCGGGCTGGGCGCCCGCCGGCCCAGCCGGCTGCACGCCATCGAGGAGCTGCCGGTGGCGCTGGGCATGCTGGTGGTGGCCGGCGGCGACTACCGGGCGGCGGTGCTCGGGTCGGTCAACTACGGCCGCGACGCGGACTCCACCGCCACCATGGCCGGCGCGATCGCCGGGGCGCTCGGCGGCTCGGCGGGGGTGCCCGTCGAGTGGTCCCAGGTGGTGGCCGAGGCGTCCCGCACCGACCTGGTCGAGCCGGCGCGGGTCCTCGCCGAGATCGCCACCGAGGTCTTCGACCGGGACCGGGAGCGCTTCGCCCGGCGCGCCGAGCGTTTCGGCGGCCTGGCATGAGCGCTGCGGGCGGGCCGCGGCTGACCTGGGTGCAGCCGGAGGACCTGCTGCCGCACGAGCTGGCGGCCGGCCGGGACGAGGGCCGCGACGTCACCGCCCTCGCCGACCGCTGGACGGCGGCCGGCGGCGACGTGACCGCCCCGGTCGGCGGGGCCTCGGCCGTGCCCGCGTCGCCCGAGCTGCGCGCCCTCGCGATCGAGCTGCTCGACGCCGCCGACGCGCTTCCCATGCCGCACGCCGCGGACGAGCCGGACGACCTCGCCGCCGTCCGGGCCACCTGGCCCACGGCCTGGGAACTGCCGACCACCACCACGCGGGACCGGCTGCGCGGCGCCTGGCTCGGCCGGGCCGTCGGCTGCCTGCTCGGCAAGCCGGTGGAGAAAATCCCCCGTCACGGGATCCGGGAAATCCTCACCGCCGCCGGCCGGTGGCCGCTGCGCGGGTACTTCACCGCCGAGGGGCTGCCCGCCGAGGTCGCGGCCCGCTGGCCGTGGAACCGGCGCAGCGCCCCCACCAGCCTGGCCGAGAACATCGCCGGCATGCCGGAGGACGACGACCTCAACTTCGCGCTGCTGGCCCTGCGGATCCTGGAGACCCACGGGCCGGGCTTCACCAGTGCCGACGTCGCCCAGGCCTGGCTGGACTGGCTGCCCGCCGGGCGGGTCTTCACCGCCGAGCGGGTCGCCTACCGCAACCTGCTGCTCGGCTACGCCCCGCCGGAGACCGCCCGCCGGCACAACCCGTTCCGGGAGTGGATCGGCGCGCAGATCCGCACCGACGTGTACGGCTGGACCAACCCCGGCCGCCCGGACCGGGCTGCCGAGGCGGCCTGGCGGGACGCCGCCGTCAGTCACGTCCGGGCCGGGGCGTACGGGGCGATCTGGGTGGCCGCGCTCGCCGCGGCGGCACCGGTCGCGGGGAGCGTCGACGAGGTGCTGGACGCGGGCGAGTCGGTGCTGCCCCCGGGGAGCCGGTTCACCGCCGCCGTCCGGGAGGCGCGCGCCATCGGCGCCGACAGCGACGACTGGGAGAGCATCGTGGACACCCTCTACCAGCGGCACGGGCACCTGCACTGGGTGCACGTGCGCAACAACGCCGCGCTGGTCGCGGCGGCGCTCGCCTACGGACGCGGCGACCTGGAGCGATCCATCTGCGCCGTGGTCAGTGGCGGCTGGGACACGGACTCGACCGGCGCGACCGTCGGCGCGGTCACCGGCGCGCTGACCGGCGCTTCCGGGCTGCCCGAGCGCTGGGTCGCCCCCCTGCGCAACCGGCTGGCCAGCAGCATCACCGGCTTCGGCGGGACCGGCTTCGACACCCTCGCCGACCGTACCCTCGCCCTGGCCGACGCCCGGGTACCGGCGGACGGGGGTGCGGCGTGAGCGCCCGGGTGATCGTGGTCGGCAGCGCCAACCTGGACCTGGTGGTGACCACGCCGCAGCTGCCCAAGCCCGGTGAGACGGTGCTCGGCGGCGACTTCCGCACCGTGCCCGGAGGCAAGGGCGCCAACCAGGCGGTGGCCGCCGCCCGGGCCGGCGCGAACTGCGACTTCGTCGGCGCAGTCGGCACCGACGACTTCGGCATGCTGCTGAGTGACAACCTGATCGCGGCCGGCATCGACGTACGGGGGCTGCGCACCGTCGAGGGACCCTCCGGCGTCGCGCTCATCGCCGTCGACGGCGCGGCGGAGAACTTCATCGTCGTCGCCCCCGGCGCCAACGCCGCCCTCACCACCCTGGACGCCGCCGACCGGACGGCGGTGGCCGCCGCCGACGTGCTGCTGCTCCAGTTGGAGGTGCCGCTCACGGCGGTCCGGCAGGCCGCCGCCTGGGCCCGCGCCGACGGCACCACGGTGGTGCTCAACGCCGCCCCGGCCCGGCCGCTCCCGGTCGAGCTGCTCGACCTGGTCGACGTGCTGGTGGTCAACGAACACGAGGCGGCGATCGTCGGCGGCGTCTTCACCGAAGAGCCCGGCGCGCTGCTCGACGCGCTCGTGACCCTGGTGCCCCGGGTGGTGCTGACGCTCGGCGCGCGCGGCGCCGCGTACGCCGACCGGCACGGCGCCCGCATCGAGGTCCCGCCGCCGAAGGTCGACGCGGTCGACACCACCGCGGCCGGTGACGCGTTCACCGGTGCGCTCGCCGTCGCCCTCGCCGAACACGGCGGCGTCCTCACCGCCGACACGGCGACGGCCGTGCTGCGCTGGGCGTGCGCCGCCGGCGCGGCCTGCGCGCAGCGCCCCGGCGCGTCCACCGCCCTGCCGCGGCGGGACGCGATCGACGCCCTGTACGCCGCGACCTACGGAGATGCCGCGTGAGCTTCAATCCCTACGTGCCGCGGCCGATCGACCGGCCGACCGACGTGCCGCTCGGCTCGCCCGCCGACCTGACCACCCTCGACGAGGCGAAGATCTTCGCCGCCCCCGCCGACCCGGCCGACTGGCCCGCCTGGCGGGACCAGCTCACCCGGTGGCGGGCCGACGCCCGGGCCCGCCTCGCCTACACCGGCGAGCATTACGACGAGATCACCGGCGACTGCTTCACCGTCTGTCTCGCCTGGCTCTGGGACGAGACGCTCTACGACCACGAGCGGGGCGTCTTCACGGTCGAGGCGTTCCTGGAGGCCGCGCGGCGCGACTTCGGCGGCTTCGACGGGGTGGTGCTCTGGCACGCGTACCCGGTGATCGGGCTGGACGAGCGCAATCAGTTCGACTGGTACCGGGACGTGCCCGAGCTGCCCGAGGTGGTGCGCGCGTTCCAGGCGCACGGCGTCCGGGTGTTCATCGACTACAACCCCTGGGACATCGGCACGAAGCGGGAGTCCGGCGCCGACGCCGAGGAGGTCGCCGCGCTGGCCGCCACCCTCGGCGTCGACGGGGTCTTCCTGGACACCCTCAAGCAGGGCGCCGGCGAGCTGCGCAAGGCCCTCGACGCCGTCCGCCCCGGCCTCGTCCTCGAAGGGGAGAGCCGGGTGCCATTGGCGCGGATCGCCGACCACGCCATGTCCTGGGCACAGTGGTTCGCCGACTCCGAGGTGCCCGGGGTGCTGCGGGCCAAGTGGTTCGAGCGGCGGCACGTCCTGCACCACACCCGACGCTGGCACCGCAGCCACCTCGACGAGCTGCACTCCGCCTGGCTCAACGGCTGCGGCGTGCTGGTCTGGGAGAGCGTCTTCGGCGTCTGGGTCGGCTGGAACGACCGGGACAAGGCCGTGCTGCGGGCCATGCGCCGGGTGCAGGCCAGCCACGCCGCCTGGTTGCGCGCCGAGGACTGGGTCCCGCTCGCCGACCACCCCGGCTCCGGCCGGGTGTACGCGTCCCGCTGGTCGCACGACGACCAACCACTCTGGACGGTGGTCAACCGGGGTGACGACCACGACGGGTCGTGGCTGCTCACCGACGCTCGGCCGGGCCGGCGCTTCGTCGACCTGGTCACCGGGGCGGAGTTGACCGTCAGCGAAACCGGTGACGGCCGGGTCGCCGTCGGCGGCCCGCTCCCGGCCGGCGCGATCGCCGCCGTGGTCGCCACCGACGCCCCGGTCGACCGGCACGAGCCGCCGACCGGCGACCCGTCCTTCCCCGCCCGCGCCGCCGTGCGCGCCCGCGTCCCGTGGGCGCCGCTCGCCGCCCTGCCCGACGGCATGGTGACAGTGGAGGGCGGCCACCACGAGCTGACCGTCCGGCACCGGGTCCGCGAGACCGGCCTGTACGGGGAGGCGCCCTACGTCGACGAGTGGAAGCCGCTGCCGCCCCGGCTGCATCACACCGGCACTCTGCACCGCGCGGTGCGGCTCGGCCGGTTCGCCATCGACACCCACGAGGTCACCCACGGCCAGTACGCGCGGTTCCTCGCCGCCACCGGCTACCGACCCGTCCGACCGGAACGGTTCACCGCCGGCCGGGGACCCGCCGAAGCCCCGGTCACCGGCGTCGACCTCGCCGACGCCGGCGCGTACGCCGACTGGGCGGGACTGCGGCTGCCCACCGAGGACGAGTGGCAGGTGGCCGCCGAGGCGGGGTTGCTCGGCAGGCGGGAACCCCTCGTCTGGAACCTGACCGAGAGCGAACACTCCGACGGGCGTACCCGGTTCGTGATCCTCAAGGGCGGCTGCGCGTACCGGGCGGAAGGCTCCGACTGGTACCTCGACGGCGGCCCGCAGCCGCCCGACGTGTCGGTGAAGCTGCTGCTCACCGGCGCGGGACTGACCCGCTCCGACTCGATCGGCTTCCGCTGCGCCGCCGATCTGCCCCGGGAGGTCCGATGACCGCGCCGCTGGACGGGATCAAGGTCGTCGACCTGGCCACCCTCTTCGCCGGTCCGCTCGCCGCCGCGTTCCTCGGCGACTTCGGCGCCGACGTGGTCAAGGTCGAGCATCCGGCCAAGCCCGACCCGTCGCGCGGGCACGGCCCGGCCAGGGACGGCGTCGGCCTGTGGTGGAAGGTGCTCGGCCGCAACAAGCGGACCGTCACCTGCAACCTCTCCGACCCCCAGGGCGCCGAGCTGCTGCGCCGGCTGATCGCCGACGCCGACGTGCTGGTGGAGAACTTCCGCCCCGGCACCCTGGAACGCTGGGGGCTCGGCCCCGACGAGTTGCACGCCGTCAACCCACGACTGGTCATCGCCCGGATCAGCGGCTTCGGCCAGCTCGGCCCGTACGCGCCCCGGCCCGGGTTCGGCACCCTGGCCGAGGCGATGAGCGGCTTCGCCGCCGCCACCGGCGAACCCGACGGGCCGCCCACCCTGCCCCCGTTCGGGCTCGCCGACTCGGTCACCGCGCTCGCCGCCGCGTACGCGGTGATGCTGGCCCTGCGCGGCCGCGACCTCACCGGCCGGGGGCAGGTGGTCGACCTGGCCATCATCGAGCCCATCATGGCCATGCTCGGCCCGCAGATCACCTGGTACGACCAGCTCGGCTACGTCCAGCCCCGACTGGGCAACCGGTCCAACAACAACGCCCCGCGCAACACCTACCGGTGCGCCGACGGGCGATGGGTGGCCGTGTCGACCAGCGCGCAGAGCATCGCCGAGCGGGTGCTGCGGCTGGTCGGCCGGCCCGAACTGATCGACGAACCGTGGTTCGCCACCGGCAGCGGCCGGGCCGCGCACGCCGACGAACTCGACGCCGCCGTCGGCGCGTGGGTGGCGAAACGCGACCGGGACGAGGTCGTCGCCGCGTTCGAGGCCGCACAGGCCGCCGTCGCCCCCGTCTACGACGTCCGCGACATCCTCGCCGACCCGCAGTACGCGGCACTCGGCACCGTCGTCACCGTCCCCGACGAGGATCTCGGCGAGGTGCGGATGCAGAACGTGCCGTTCCGGATGTCCGCCAGCCCGGGGGAGATCCGGCACGCCGGCCGGCGGCACGGCCAGGACACCGACGAAGTGTTCCGCGCGCTCGGCGTCACCGACGACGAACTGGCCGCGCTGCGCGCGCGGGGGGCGATCTGATGCTGCTCACCTGGCTCTACGTGCCCGGCGACCGGCCGGACCGGTTCGCCAAGGCGGTCGCCTCCGGCGCCGACGCGGTCATCCTCGACCTGGAGGACGCCGTCGTGGCCGGCCGCAAGGCGTACGCCCGGGACGCGGTGGCCGAGTTCCTCACCGAGCCGCAGCCGGTGCCGATCCAGGTCCGGGTCAACGAGCTGACCGGCCCGGATGTCGACGCCGACCTGGCCGCGGTCGCCGGAGCGCCGGGGCTGGCCGGGCTGCGACTGCCCAAGGTGGAGTCACCGGTGACCGTCGCCGCGCTCGCCGCCCGGACCGACACGCCGCTGCACCCGCTGATCGAGTCCGCCGCCGGGCTGGAAGCCGCGTACGACATCGCGGGCGCGCATCCGGCGGTGGCCTCGCTCGGGCTCGGCGAGGCCGACCTGCGCTCGGACCTGGGCCTCGCCGACGACGACGGTCTGCTCTGGGCGCGCGGCCGCGTCGTGGTCGCGGCCCGCGCGGCCGGCCTGCCGCCGCCCGCCATGTCGGTGCACGCGAACGTCGCCGACCTCGACGGCCTGGCCGCCTCCTGCGCGGCCGGCCGGCGGCTCGGCTTCCTCGGCCGCGCGGCCATCCACCCGCGCCAGCTCCCGGTGATCGCCGAGGCGTTCCGGCCGGCCGAGCGCGAGGTGGCCCGCGCCCGGGAACTCCTCGCCGCGGTCGCCGACGCGCACACCCGGGACTCCGGCACGGTGGTGCTGCCCGACGGCCGGTTCGCCGACCGGGCGATGGTGGCCGCCGCCCGCCGCGTCGTCGACCTGGCCGCCCGGTACGCGGCCTGAACGCCGCGGCTGTCAGCCGAGGCGCCCACGTCCGAAGGCGTCGGCGCGGCCCCACCGCCCCGGGATGTTCCGCAGTTCGATCCGACCGATTTCTCGGGGCACCGCCGGTCTGGTCACCAGGTGTTCCCCGCGCGGCTCCATGCCGAGCATGGTCCGCAGCAGCAACATGGGGGTGCCCGTCGACCACGCCTGCGGACTGCAAGCCGTCGGATATCGCACGGGATACCTGGTCAGCTCCCGGTCATGTCCGGCGAAGGCCTCCGGCAGTCGACCCTCGAAGAACTCGGCTGCGTCGATGATGCCCTGGGCGATGTGGGCGGCTTCCTGGGTGAAGCCGTAGCGGCGTAGTCCCCAGGCGATGAAGGAGTTGTCGAAGGGCCAGACGGTGCCGACGTGGTAGCCGAGGGGGTTGTAGCGGGCTTCTCCCTCGGCGAGGGTGCGGACGCCCCAGCCGGAGAACAGTCGGGGGCCGAGGAGGTGTTCGGCGATCTTCGCGGCTCGGGGTTCGTCGACGATGCCGCTCCACAGCAGGTGGCCGATGTTGGAGGACAGGGCGTCGACCTGGCCGCCGTCGGCGTCGAGGGCGAGGGCGTAGTATTCGTCGTCCTGCACCCAGAAGTCCCGGTTGAAGCGTTCCTTGAGCTCGGCGGCTTCCCGTTCGAGGCGGTCGGCGTAGGCCGGGTCGTTCCAGAACTCGCGGGCCAGGCGGGCGCCGCGGATCTTGGCGTCGTAGGCGTAGCCCTGCAGCTCGCAGGTGGCGCGGGGCAGGCCGGGCAGCCGGCCGTCGCGGTAGGAGATGGCGTCCCAGGAGTCCTTCCAGCACTGGTTCTCCAGGCCGGTCTGCTCGTTGCGGCGTTGGTACCAGATGTAGCCGTTGCCCATGATGTCGCCGTACTCGTCGATCCAGTCAAGGGCGGCCCGCGCAGGGCGCTCGAGAAGCCGCACCGAATCGGCGTCGCCGGTCCAGCGCTCATATTCGTCGATGAGGATCACGTACAGGGGCGTCGCGTCGGCGCTGCCGAAATACGGTGAGTGCGGCTGCTCCTCGAACCCGACCGTCTCCCCGTAGCGCAACTCGTGCATGATCTTTCCCGGCTCTTCCTCGCGGAAATCGTCCAGCACGACGCCCTGCAACAGCGTCAGCAGGCGCAGGGTCGTAACGGCGAGATCCGGTGTGAACGGCAGCGCCTGCAGGCTGGTGAAGATGCTGTCCCGACCGAAGATGGCCATGAACCACGGCAGACCGGCGGCAGGAAGGGTCCGTCCGCCGCTCGTCAGCGGCGTGAAACGCAGCGCGGCGAGGTCGACGAGGCTGCGCCGGTAGGTCGTCATCAGTGATTCGGAGTCGCACGTCAGACGGGGGGTCTCGGCGAGCCACAGGTCCAGATCCCGCCGAATCTCCGTTTTGACCCGACCGGGTCTGCCCTGGAGGCTTTCCCGGAGATCACGCCCGTTCACGCCCAGCGTCGCCACGTGAAGTTCGGTCACCCATTCGCCCTGTGGTCCGATCCGGACGTCGTACGTCAGCCCGTGCTCGTCGATCCGGGCCGGCTCGGTACTGGAGACGACTGTCTCCCGCTGGAACGCCTCGCGCCGGTACCCAAGCCGCAAGCGCCCGTCTTCGGCCCGCGCGTAGTACTGTCCCTTCTTTTGGCGCACGTCCTTGATCTCGAACAGATCGGCGAAGTCGCTGCCGACCTCGAACCGGATCCGTAGGTCGACCGGCTCATTTCGGTGGTTGACCACCCTCAACCGCTCGTGGAAGCTGCCACCGATCGATCGTTCGCGCATGGCCGAAACCCTGGGGTCGACAGCGGTCGGAGCAGTCGGGACGCAGAAGAACCGCGTCTCGAAGTACTCGAGGTCGTCGACGGTGAGCGCGTTGAGCCGTTCACCGTCGATGCTCAGTAGCCACTTCGACAGGAATCGGGTGTCGAACGCGAACAGCCCCGTCGGAATGGTGGGAGACGCGTCGATGTCGCCGTTCGCCTCACTGACCACGAACGTGTTGCCGTCCAGAAGCCTGACGAGGTCCTCAGTCATGCCTGCCGTCTCCGCTCGCGGGCGAACATCCGCGGGTGGTGGGCGCCGGGCGGCCCCGGAAAGACTCGCTGAATGAGGCGGGCCAGCCGCACCTCGCCCTCGACCCTGAGTTCGTTACGCACCCACGCCGCGTACAGGTTCTCCCCGCCGCTGACGATCCGGTCGAAGAGCCCCTTGTCGGCGCGGACGATCGAGTCGGCCTCGAGCTCATCTCTCGAAACGCGGACATCACCCTGTCGGATCACCACGAACCAACGGTCGACCTCGTGATCGTGCCCGAGATCGAAGCGTATGGTGCCGGTGGCCTCCTCGAGCAGGGGTTCGTGGCCGCGGCGGCCGAGCCCGTCGAAGAACGCCGCCGTGGGATCTGACATCACACTCCCTTGGTCAGTTCTGACCAGCACAGCTTCACCCGGGCCGGGGCACCTCGGCATCACCCGTACCGGATGAGATTGGTTGCGGGTCGACTCCGGTGTGCCAATCTCACCCGCCGCGGGTGATGCCACGGCACCACTGGGTGAGCGACGCTGCCTGGTGAGCCGGTCGACTTGCGGGGGGTGGCGCTGATGTCGGATGCGACCAGAGAGTTCTTCGACGAACTCGACCGCCGCGGGTCCGAACGCCTGCTGAGAAAGACCAACGGCACCGTACGCTTCGACCTTGAGCACGACCACGGGATCGACCACTGGCTCGTCACCATCGTCAATGGTGATGTCCAGGTGTCGAGGGAGGAGCGCGACGCCGACTGCGTCATCCGGGCCGACAACGCCTTCTTCGACCGGATGACGCGCGGCGAGGAGAAACCGCTGCCGGCGTGGCTGCGGAACGAGATCACGAGCGAGGGCCAGTACCGGTTCATCGTCCTGCTGGAGCGGCTATTCGGCGAGGCGCCCGGTGCGCGCCATCCGCGGACCTTTGCCCGCGAACATGGGGTGCGCAGATGAATGGCGAGCTCGTCAGGATCCTGGACGGCAACATCTTCGTGTTGAGCTTCGACAGCGGCGACATCGAAGCGTCACCCGCTGTCCCGTGCGGGTTCTTCTCGTTCGACACCCGATTCCTGTCGCTGTGGCGGCTGAGCATCAACGGCGAACGGCTGCACGCGCTGGCCATGGACGACTCGCGGTACTTCGACGTGCGTTTCTTCCTGGTCCCGGGCGCGCCGACCCACTACCTGGACGCCAAGGTGTCGGTCATGCGGGAACGGTCGGTCGCCGGCAGCTTCGAGGAGCGGTTGACGGTCTTCAACCACACCAGCGAACCAGCCGAGTTCACCGTCCGCTTCGATGCGGACTCTGACTTCATTCCTCTGCTCGGGATCGCGCAGCCGGAAAAGGCATTGGGCCGGATCTACCGGCGGGTCGAGGACGGGTCCCTGCATCTCTGCTACGAGCGCGAGAAGTTCCGGCGCGAGACGGTCATCTCCACGACCGAGCCGGCGCAGGTCGACGAACACGGGCTGACGTACCACATCCAGGTCGGCGGGCACGAACAGTGGACCACGACCCTGCACGTCCGTGGACAGGTGCTGCGCCCGGACGGCCAGGATGTTCGCGACCATGTGTATCCCGGTCGCCGCAGTCGAGACAAGGTGCACCTCGAGCAGGACCTTGAACGGTGGCTCGACAAGGCACCCCAACTGAACTCCGACTCGGAGCCGCTGAGGAGGGCGTACCGTCGTAGCCTGGTCGATCTCGCGGCGTTGCGATACTCGCCGCTGACGCTCCCGAAGGAGGCAATGCCCGCCGCCGGCCTGCCATGGGCGGCGACCCTCACCGGGCGTGACCCCCTCTTCGCGAGTCTGCAGGCCTTGCCCTTCGCCTCGGAGCTCGCCGTGGCCACGTTGCGCATGCTCGGCATCGACCAGGGCTCGGAGCTGGACGACTTCCGGGACGAGGAACCGGGAAAGATCCTGCGCGAGTTTCGCTACGGCGAGCTGGTCGCGTTCGAGCAACGCCCGCAATCGCCGTACTACGGCAGTGCCGACGTCACCCCGCTCTACGTGATCCTGCTGGACGAGTACGAGCGGTGGACCGGGAACGCCGCCCTGGTGCGGGAGTTCGAGGAGGAGGCCCGGGCGGCCCTGCACTGGATCGACGAGTACGGCGACATCATGGGCAACGGCTACATCTGGTACCAACGCCGTAACGAGCAGACCGGCCTGGACAACCAGTGCTGGAAGGAATCGCCGGAAGCGATCTCCTACCGCGACGGCCGGCTGCCCGGCCTGCCCCGCGCCACCTGCGAGCTGCAGGGCTACGCCTACGACGCCAAGATCCGCGGCGCCCGCCTGGCCCGCGAGTTCTGGAACGACCCGGCCTACGCCGACCGCCTCGAACGGGAAGCCGCCGAGCTCAAGGAACGCTTCAACCGGGACTTCTGGGTGGAAGACGGCGAATACTACGCCCTCGCCCTCGACGCCGACGGCGGCCAGGTCGACGCCCTGTCCTCCAACATCGGCCACCTGCTGTGGAGCGGCATCGTCGACGAACCCCGAGCCGCGAAGATCGCCGAACACCTCCTCGGCCCCCGACTGTTCTCCGGCTGGGGCGTGCGCACCCTCGCCGAGGGAGAAGCCCGCTACAACCCCCTCGGCTACCACGTCGGCACCGTCTGGCCCTTCGACAACTCCTTCATCGCCTGGGGACTACGCCGCTACGGCTTCACCCAGGAAGCCGCCCACATCGCCCAGGGCATCATCGACGCCGCCGAGTACTTCGACGGTCGACGACTACCGGAGGCGTTCGCCGGATACGACCGCGAGCTGACGCGGCACCCCGTGCAGTACCCCACCGCGAACAGCCCTCAGGTCCTGTCCACCGGTACGCCACTCCTGTTGTTGCGAACCGTGCTCGGCTTGGAGCCGTACGGAGAGGACCTGGTGGTGGCGCCGGCGTTGCCCGCGGGATTCGGTCGGATCGAGCTGCTCGACATTCCTGGCCGCTGGGGCCGGATCGACGCCATCGGGTACGTCTAGATCGGCGCTCGGAAGAGTGAACGGCGGCGGAACGGGTAGGCGCGGCGCCGGGAGGCGGGCGCCTCCGGGATCGAGGGGGACAATGGGAGCCGCCATCGCCGTCGGCCTTGTCATCGTCATCGCGATCGTGGTCCTCGTGCTGTCGCTCAGCATCCGGCTGGTGCAGCAGTACCAGCGCGGCGTCGTGTTCCGCTTCGGCCGGGTGCTGGACCGCGTCCGGCAGCCCGGTTTTCACCTGATCATCCCGGTCGCCGACCGGATGGTCCGGGTCAGCATGCAGACCACGGTGATCGGGGTGCCCGCGCAGGGCGTCATCACCCGGGACAACGTCACCCTCACCGTGGACGCGGTCGTCTACTACCGGGTGGTCGACCCGGTGAAGGTGCTGGTCAACGTGCGGGACTACCCGTCCGCGGTGCTCCAGGTGGCCCAGACGGCGCTGCGGTCGGTGATCGGCAAGGCCGACCTCGACACGCTGCTGCGTGACCGGGACCGGATCAACGCCGAGTTGAAGTCGGTGATCGACGCGCCCACCGAGAAGCCGTGGGGCCTGCTCATCGAACGGGTCGAGGTGAAGGACGTGTCGCTGCCCGAGGGGATGAAGCGGTCGATGTCCCGCCAGGCCGAGGCGGAGCGGGAACGGCGCGCCCGGGTGATCGCCGCGGACGGCGAGTTCCAGGCGTCCCGCCGGCTCGCCGACGCGTCCCGGGCGATGGCGAACACGCCGGGGGCGTACCAGCTGCGGCTGTTGCAGACGGTGGTCGACGTGGCGGCGGAGAAGAACAGCACCCTGGTCATGCCCTTCCCGGTGGAGCTGCTGCGCTTCTTCGACGAGGTCGCCCGCGGTTCGCGGGAGCAGGCGACGCCCGCCGGTCGGGGCGGGAGCAGGGAGCCGGAGGTGTCCGGCGGGCAGGGCCCCCGGGAGCAGGCGACTCCGGTGGGTCCGGTGCTCGGCCCGGTCACCGAGAACGTCGCCGCCGCGGCGGAGGGAAGCGACGGACACCGCCGATCCCCGCGCTGACGGGACACCGTATATACCGGTTGCCTGCATATACTGTCGCCCATGACCGACAGTCCGCTCCGGGAACCGACGTTCCTGGTCCTCACCGCGCTGGCCGAGACACCCCAGCACGGCTACGCCGTCATGGAGGACGTCCTGCGCATCTCCGAAGGGCGGGTGCGGCTGCGCGCCGGCACCCTCTACGCCGTGCTGGACCGGCTGCGCGCCGACGGCCTGATCGAAGTGGAGCGGGAGGAGGTGGTGCAGTCCCGGCTGCGCCGCTACTACCGGCTCACCGCGCTGGGCGCGACCCGGCTCGCCGACGAGGCCGCCCGGCTGCGCCGCAACGCCGAGGCCGCCGGCCTCCGGCTGCGCCGCGCCGGCCTGCTCCCCGAGGGGGGAGCGGCGTGAGCGACGCACAACTCGAGCGCCACTACCGCCGGCTGCTCGCCTTCTACCCCTGGGAACACCGCCGGGCGTACGAGGAGGAGATGCTCGCCGTCCTCCTCGCCGACGCCCGGCCGCGGCAGCGCCGGCCCACCGCCGCGGACGCGGCCAACCTGATCGGCGCCGGCCTGCGGACCCGGCTGCGGGTGAGCGCACGGGGGTTCACCGAGCCGGCCTGGGTCGACGCCGCCGCCGTCACCGGCGTGATCGTCGCGCTGGCCCTGCTCGCCCTGGCCGCGAAGCCAATGCTGGACCACCTTCTGCCCGACCCGTCCGTGCCACCACCGCCGCCGCGACCCATGGGAGGGCCCAGTCCGGCGGAACTGCTGCGGGTGGCGGGCTGGGCGGGGGTCACCATCACCGCCCTGGCCGGCCTGCGGTGGGTCGCCGCCGGGCTCGCCTGGGCCGGGGTCGCCGCGTGGGTCGTGCTGGTCGGGCCGGGCGTCGCCGACCAGCCGACGTACGTGGTGGACACCCTGCCGCAGTTCGCCCTCGCCGTGGTGGCGGCCGCCGCCCTCACCGTTCCGGCGCCGCACCGCCGGGCGGTGGCGGTGCTGGGGGCGCGCCGGCTGGCGGCGGTCGTGCTGGCGGCGCTGGCAGCGGTGTCGGTGCTGGAGACCGCCCGGCTGGCCGCGCCGTCCTTCCCGGACATGAGCTCCGGCGGCAGCTACACCTTTTACGTCCTCTACGACCTGGAGGCCCGCAGCGAGGTGGTGATCTGGCTCTACGTCGCCGGGCTCGCCGTTGCCGCCCTGGTAGTTCTGGTCAGTCTGGCCACCCTCGCCCCGGAGATCCGACGGCGGGTCGTGGTCATGCTGGCGCCGGTGGCCGCGCTGGCGCTGGTGATCGACGGCGCGCTGGCCGGTTGGGCCGTGTCCACCGTGCACATGGGGCACGCCATCCCGCTCGTACCGGCGCAGTGGGCGATGCTGGTGCTCGTGCCGGCGGTGACGTTCCTCGCCGGGGTGCTGCTCGTCCGCCGTCGGGAGGAGACGTTGCGGATGGTCGCGCTCGGCCGCGACGCCGACCGGGAGCGACCCGCGGCCTGAGCCGCCGCCGGTGGTCCCGCATTCAGGCCGGGACCGCCGGCGCCCGCTCGCCCGCCTGGCCCGGTACGGCGGTGGCGGCCGGCTTCGGCAGCCTGAAGGTGAACCGGGCGACGGGTGCTCGGAGCGCTCGCCCACGTCGGCGGGCCGGTCGCGAGCGCTCAGCCGAGCAGGCCGCTGGTGGGCAGAGGCAGGGGCAGGCCCGGCAGCGGCGACAGCAGCGACGGGCTGGGCAGGGGCGGCAGCGGCAGCCGGGGCAACGGCAGCAAGGGGTCGCCACCGCCACCGGTCGCCGAGCCGCCCGGCGTCGATCCGGTGCCCGGCTTCGTCGGCTTCGGCGCCGGCACCGGCGCCTGCGTCGCGCGGGCGGTGGGGCCCGGCAGCGGCGCCGACGACGGCGCGGGCGTGACCGGAGGAGTGGCCGGGGGCGCGGCGTCGGCCCGCTCGGCGACGAGCTGGCGGGTCAGCGCGTCGAGTTGCTCGCGGAGCCGGTCCACGGTCGCCGGATCGGTGATGCCCGTCAGCTCCCGGCGCGCCTGGTCGACGAGCCGCTGGGCCTCGTCGAAGCGGCCGGCGGTCAGCGCCGCGCGGGCCCGCGCGATGGTCTCCTCGACGCCGCGCACCTCGGCCTGCTGCGGATACAGCAGCTTGGTCAGGGTCCACAGCGGGCTGCTCGGCCCGGCGTTGCGGCTGCTGATGCCGAGCCCGGACACCAGGGCGAGCACCGCGACGACCGCGGCGGCCAGGCGCAGCGCCCAGGGACGGGACCGGCGGGAGCGGGCGGCCGCCAGGGGCACCGGCGGCTCCGTCGCCCCGCCGTCACCGGTCGGGGTGGGGGGCCGCAGCTCCGCCGGCTCGGGTACTTCGGCGGCGACGTCGGCGCGCCACGCGGCGAGCATGGCCGCGATGCCGTCGTCGGTCGACGCCTCCTCGCCCCGGCCGAGCGCGTCGAGCAGCAGGTCGTCGCGGGCGATGACCTCGAGGGCCATCGCCTCCTCCCCGCCGGGCGTACGCTCCGTCATGCCGCCACCTCGTCCAGTGCGTCCCCGGCAAGCGTACGGAGCCGGGCCAGGGCGCGGGACTGGGCCACCCGTACCGCGGCCGCCGTCATCCCGACGATCGCCCCCACCTCGTCGGCGGAGAGCCCCACCGCGACCCGCAGCAGGATGATCTCCCGCTGCGCCTCCGGCAGCTTCTTCAGCAGCACCGACAGTCGCCGGGCCAGGTCGGTGGCGACCGCCTGCTGCTCCGGCCCGGGGGCGGCGTCGGGCTGCTCCAGCGGAGCGTCGGTGGGGGTCACGGCGGAGTCGCGGATCGCCGCGCGTTGCGCGTCGGCCACCTTGTGCGCGGCGATGCCGTAGACGAAGGCGGCGAAGGGCGACCCCTGGTCGCGGTAGCGGGGCAGCGCCCGCAGCACCGCGAGACAGACCTCCTGGGCCACGTCGTCGGCGGTGGCGTACGCGCCGCCGATGCGACCCAGGCGGGCCCGGCAGTAGCGGACGAGGCCGGGGCGTACCTCGGTGAGCAGCGCCGACGTGGCCGCCCGGTCGCCCGCGGCGGCCCGATGGACGAGCTCTGGCTCGATCACACTGCTCATGGTTGTTGCGAGGCACCTTCATTACCGGCCGGTTACCGGCACGCTATCGAGCCCCACCCCGTTTTGCCTAGCTCGCCGAGGGTGACGGAGAGCTGACGGAAAGAAAGGTGTTGCGCCGGCGGTCGCTCCCACGATGTCCCAGATGACGACGGAGGGAGGGGCCGATGGGTGTCGAGGTGACCGTGCAGGGGCTGACCAAGTCCTTCGGCGGGCAGCCCGTGTGGTCGGACGTCTCCCTCACCCTGCCGGCGGGGGAGATATCCGTCCTGCTCGGACCGTCCGGCACCGGCAAGTCGGTGTTCCTCAAGACGCTCGTCGGCCTGCTCCGGCCCGACCGGGGCTCCATCGTGATCGAGGGCCGGGACCTGCCCCGGCTGTCCGAGCGGGCGCTGTACGAGGTGCGCAAGCTGTTCGGCGTGCTGTTCCAGGACGGCGCGCTGTTCGGCTCGATGAACATCTACGACAACGTGGCGTTCCCGCTGCGCGAGCACACCCGCAAGTCCGAGTCGCAGATCCGCGCCGTGGTCAACGAGAAGCTCGACATGGTGGGCCTGGTCGGCGCCGAGAAGAAGCTGCCCGGCGAGATCTCCGGCGGCATGCGCAAGCGGGCCGGGCTGGCCCGGGCCCTCGTCCTCGACCCGCAGATCATCCTCTTCGACGAGCCCGACTCCGGGCTGGACCCGGTGCGCACCGCGTACCTCAACCAGCTCATCATCGACCTGAACCAGCGCACCGAGGCGACGTTCCTGATCGTCACCCACGACATCAACACCGCCCGGACCGTGCCGGACAACATCGGCCTGATCTACCACGGACACCTGGCCATGTTCGGCCCCCGGGAGATGCTGCTGTCCAGCACCGAACCGGTGGTGCGGCAGTTCCTCAACGCCCAACGGATCGGGCCGATCGGCATGGCCGAGGAGAAGGACGCCGAGGAACTCCAGGCCGAGGCCCAGGCCGGCGTCGAGCTGCCGCCGCTGCCGCCCATCCCGCTGCAGCTCCCGCCCACCGACGGGCTGCCCCGGCGGGCCGAGCGCCCACCCGGCCAGTGGTGCCGGGAGTACGGCGTCACCCCGCCGCCGGGGTCGTTCGAGGGTCGGTTGGACGCGGAGCGGCCCACCATCGAGCTGGGCCAGCACCTGGCCACCGACAGCCGGCACCAGCGGGAGGTGACCGGATGAGCGCCCCGGTGGCCGCGCTGCGCCGCAGCGGCGATTTCTTCGCCTTCTGCCTGGACACCCTGCGCGGCCTGGGCCGCCGGCCGGTGCAGGTCCGCGAGTTCGTCCAGCAGGCGTGGTTCATCAGCTCGGTGTCGATCCTGCCGGCCGCGCTGGTCTCGATCCCGTTCGGCGCGGTCATCGCCCTGCAGCTCGGCTCCCTGGTCCGGCAGCTCGGCGCGCAGTCGTTCACCGGCGCCGCGTCGGTGCTCGCCGTCGTCCGCGAGGCGGGCCCGATCGTCACCGCGCTGATCATTGCCGGCGCCGGCGGCTCGGCGATCTGCGCCGACCTCGGCTCCCGCAAGATCCGCGAGGAGCTGGACGCGATGCAGGTCCTGGGCATCGACCCCGTCCAGCGCCTCGTGGTGCCCCGGGTGCTGGCGTCGGTGCTGGTCGCCGTGCTGCTCAACGGCCTGGTCAGCGTGGTCGGGGTGACCGGTGGCTACACCTTCAACGTGGTCATGCAGGGCGGCACACCCGGCGCGTACCTGGCCAGCTTCCAGGCCCTCGGGCAGCTGCCCGACCTGCTGGTCGGCGAGGTCAAGGCGGCGCTCTTCGGCGCCACCGCCGCGCTCGTCGCCTCCTACCAGGGGATGAACGCCAAGGGTGGCCCCAAGGGCGTCGGCGACGCCGTCAACCAGAGCGTCGTCATCACCTTCATGCTGTTGTTCGCGCTGAACTTCGTCGTCACGGCCGTGTACTTCCAGGTCGTACCGCAGAAGGGGAGCTGACGTGGCCGTGCTGCGCTACCTCGACGACCTGGGCGGACAGCTCGCCTTCTACCTGCGCGCCTTCGCCTGGACGCCGCGCACCCTGCGCCGCTACAAGCGGGAGGTGATCCGGCTGCTGGCCGAGGTCAGCTTCGGCAGCGGCGCGCTCGCCGTGCTCGGCGGCACCGTCGGCGTGATCTGCTTCCTGACCTTCTTCACCGGCACCGAGGTCGGCCTGCAGGGCTACCAGGCGCTCGACCAGATCGGCAGCAGCGCCTTCACCGGCTTCGTCTCGGCGTACTTCAACACCCGGGAGATCTCGCCGCTGGTGGCGGCGCTGGCGCTGTCCGCCACCGTCGGGTGCGGGTTCACCGCCCAGCTCGGCGCGATGCGGATCTCCGAGGAGGTCGACGCGCTCGAGGTGATGGGCGTGCCGTCGCTGCCGTTCCTGGTCACCACCCGGATGATCGCCGGGTTCATCGCGGTCGTCCCGCTGTACGTGGTGGGCCTGCTCGCCAGCTACCTGGCCACCCGGACCATCGCCGTCGGCTACTTCGGACAGTCCGCCGGCACCTACGACTACTACTTCCACCTCTTCCTGCCGCCCGGGGACGTGCTCTGGTCCTTCGGCAAGGTGCTGGTCTTCAGCGTGATCGTGGTGCTGGTGCACTGCTGGTACGGCTACACCGCCAAGGGCGGGCCGGCCGGGGTGGGCGTCGCCGTCGGACGGGCCGTCCGCACCGCCATCGTCGCGGTCAACGTCGTCGACTTCTTCCTGTCGCTGGCCATCTGGGGCGCCACGACCACCGTCCGGATCGCGGGGTGAACATGAGACATCGCGTCCTCGGCATCGTCTTCATCGCCGTGCTGACCGCGGCGCTGACCGCCTCCGTGCTGCAGTACCGCAAGGCGTTCACCCCGGTCGAGCGGGTCACCCTGCGCGCCGACCGCGCCGGCCTGCAACTGCTCGACGGCGCCGACGTCAAGGTCCGCGGCGTCGTCGTCGGCGACGTCCGATCGGTACGCAGCGACGGCGGCGGGGCCGTCATCGGGCTGGCGCTCGACCCCGCCACCACCGGCCGGATCCCCGCCGACGTGACCGCCCGACTGCTGCCCAAGACCCTGTTCGGCGAGCGGTACGTGGAGCTGGTCCCGCCGCCGGCCAGCACCGCCGGGCCGATCCGCGACGGCGCGGTTATCACCCAGGACCGCAGCCGCACGGCCGTCGAGCTGGAGCGGGTCCTCGACCAGGCGCTGCCGCTGCTGCAGTCCATCCGGCCCGACCAGCTCGCCGCCACCCTCGGCGCCATCTCCACCGCCCTGGAGGGGCGCGGCGACCAGCTCGGGGCGAACCTGACCCGGCTCGACGCGTACCTGCGGCAGCTCAACCCGGCGCTGCCCACCATCGCGGAGGACGTCCGCCAGCTCGCCGTCGTGCTGGACGGCTACGACGCCGCGCTGCCGGACCTGCTCGCCCTGCTCCGCGACGTCACCGTCACCGCCGCCACGGTCACCGACCAGCGCACGCAGCTCGCCGCGTTTCTCGCCGACACCACGGACACCGCCGACACCACCCGCGGCTTCCTCGACCGGCACGGCGACCAGCTCATCCGGCTCGGCGACGTCAGCCGCCCGGTGCTGGAACTGCTGGCCACCTACGCCCCCGAGTACCCGTGCCTGGTCCATGGGCTGGTCGCCCTGCAACCCCGGGTCGAGCAGGTCTTCGCCGGCGGGCGGATGCACATCACCCTGGAGGTGACCCGCGACGGGGGCCCGTACGAGCGGGGCCGCGACGAGCCGGTCTACGCCGCGCACGACGGCCCGAACTGCCGGGGGCTGCCCGACCCGCACGTGCCGGCGCCCGAGGTGCCCGTCGCCGACGGCTACGACCACGGTGGCACCCGTACCCGGCCGTCCCTGCCGGTCGGCACGCCCTCCGGCGCGGCCGCCCCCGCCGCCGGCCCCGCGATGGGGCGGGCCGGCACCGGCGAGGAGAGCGGCCTGATCAAGCCGCTCGTCGGCGGGCTCACCGGCACGCCCCCGGCGGAGGTGCCCGACATCGCGGTCCTGCTCTGGGGGCCGCTGCTGCGCGGAGCGGTGGTGAACGCCCGATGACCGGAAAGACGACCGGACCCCTGGTCAAGCTCGTGATCTTCGCCGCGGTGACCCTGCTCGCCACCGCCCTGCTCGCCCAGACCCTCGGCGCGTTCCCGCCCGACGGCGTCACCTACCGGGCCCGGTTCACCGACGTGACCGGGCTGCTGCCGGGCGACGACGTCCGGATCGCCGGGGTGCGGGTGGGCAAGGTCAGCGACATCGCGGTGGTCGACGACACGGTCGCCGAGGTGGCCTTCACCGTGGACCGCGACGTGCCCGTGGCCATCAGCGTCCACGCCAAGATTCGCTACCGCAACCTGGTCGGCCAGCGGTACGTGGCGCTGAGCGAGGGCCCGGGGGAGGGCCGGCCGCTGCGCGCCGACGGGCTGATCCCGCTCGCCCAGACCACGCCCGCGCTGGACCTGACCGTGCTGTTCAACGGGTTCCGACCGCTGTTCACCGCGCTGAACCCGAACGACGTCAACAAGCTCGCGTACGAGATCATCCAGGTCCTGCAGGGCGAGGGCGGCACGGTCGCCAGCCTGCTGCAGCGCACCGCCTCGCTGACCAACACCCTCGCCGACCGCGACGCCGTCATCGGCCGGGTGGTCACCAACCTCAACAGCGTCCTGGCCACCCTGGCCACCCGGGACCGCGAGCTCGACCAGAGCATCGCCCAGCTGCAGCAGTTCGTCTCCGGGCTGGCCGCCGATCGCACCGCCATCGGCGACGCCCTGGCCAACCTGGGGGAGCTGACCACCACGACCTCCTCGCTGCTGGGGCAGGTGCGGCCGCCGCTGGCCGCCGACGTCCGCGCCCTCGACGACCTCGCCGGCACCCTGAACCGCAACTTCGCCGTCATCGACGGCACCCTGGGCCGGCTGCCGGAGCGCTACGAATCGCTGACCCGGGTCGCCTCCTACGGCTCCTGGTTCAACTTCTACCTCTGCGACTTCGACGGGCGGGTGGCCGTCGCCGGCCGGGCGCCGCTGAACCCGGCCACCTTCAGCGCCCCCGCCGCCCGCTGCGCCACCGGAGGCAGCCAGTGAAGCCCTTCCGCGAACGCAATCCGGTCGTCGTCGGCGCCACTGCGCTGACCCTGATCCTCGCCGCCCTGCTCGGCGCCTTCCAGCTCGACCGGCTGGCCGCCCTCACCGGCCGCACGTACCAGGCCGCGTTCCACGACGCCAGCGGCCTCGCCACCGGCAACGAGGTCCGGGTGGCCGGGGTCCGGGTCGGCGCGGTGACCGGGGTGGAACTGGCCCACGGCGCCCAGCCGTACGTGCGGGTCCGGTTCCGGGTCGACGACGACGGCGTACGGCTCGGCCGCGACACCGGCGCCACCATCCGGATCAAGACCGTGCTCGGGCAGAAGTACCTCGCCCTGTCGCCGGCCGGACCGGGAAAGCTGCCCGAGGACGGGCAGATCCCGCTCGCCCGCACCGCCGCCCCGTTCGACGTGGTGCAGGCGGTCACCGGCCTCGCCGACACCCTCGACAGGGTCGACACCGACCAGCTCGCCCAGGCGTTCGACACCCTCTCGGAGACCTTCGCCGACACCCCGGCCAGCGTCACCACCTCGCTGACCGGACTGTCCCGGCTGTCCCGGACCGTCGCCAGCCGCGACGCCGAGCTGCGTACGCTGCTCGCCCGGACCCGGGACGTCACCGGCGTGCTCGCCGAACGCGACGACGAGTTCCGCAAGCTCGTCACCGACGGCGAGCAGCTGCTCGCCGAGGTCAGCCGCCGCCGCGACGCCATCCACCGGCTGCTCGTCGGCACCAACGACCTCAGCATCCAACTGTCCGGACTGGTCGCCGACAACCGCGCCCAGCTCGAACCGGCCCTGCGCAAGCTGCGCGACGTGGTGGCGATCCTGCAACGCAACCGCGACGACCTGGAGCAGACCATCCGGCGGATGGGCCCGTTCGTCACCGCGTTCGCCAACGTGGTCGGCAACGGCCGCTGGTTCGACTCGTACGTCGACGGCCTGCTCCAGCCGTACCTGCCCGCGACGGGAGGACGCTGATGCCCGGCCCGATCCAGCGCTGGCGACGCCCCCTGGCCGCCGCGACCGTGCTGCTGACCGCCGTGGCCGCCGGGGTGGTGCTGTGGCGCCACGAGCCACCCCAGCGGCGGGTGGTCGCGTACTTCACCAAGGCGGTCGGGGTGTACCCCGGCTCCGACGTACGGGTGCTCGGCGTCCGGGTCGGCGAGGTCGAGGCGGTCACCCCGCAGGGCCGCACCGTACGCGTTGAGATGCGCTACGACCCCGCGGTGGACGTCCCCGCCGACGCCCAGGCGCTGATCGTCCCGCCCAGCGTGGTCAGCGACCGGTACGTCCAGCTGACCCCGGCGTTCACCGGCGGGCCGGCGCTGGCCGACGGCGCGAAGATCCCGCTGGAACGCACCGCCGCGCCGATGGAGATCGACGACATCTACCAGGCGCTCGACGAGTTCAACCGCACCCTCGGCCCGCAGGGCGCCAACGCCGACGGCGCCCTGTCCGACCTGGTCGCCACCGGCCGGGCCAACCTGGAGGGCAACGGCGGCAACCTGCACGGCACCCTCGACGGGTTGTCCCGCGCGCTGACCACCCTCGCCGACGGGCGGCAGGACCTGTTCGGCTCGGTGGCCAACCTGCAACGCTTCACCACCGCGCTGGCCCGCAGCGACCAGCAGGTACGCGGCTTCAACCAGCAGCTCGCCGACGTCGCCGAGCAGCTCGCCGGCGAGAAGGAGGAGCTGGCCGCCGCGCTGCGCAACCTCTCCGCCGCGCTGGCCGAGGTGACCACCTTCGTGAAGCAGAACCGCACCGCGCTGGCCTCGAACGTGGCCGCGCTGACCGACATCACCAACGTGCTGGTCCGCCAGCAGCAGGCGGTCATCGACATCCTCGACGTGACGCCGCTGGCCGTGAACAACCTCAGCCTCGCCTACAACCCGCGCTCGGGCACCCTCGACACCCGCGACAACGCCCTCGGCCCCTACGATCCGGCCACCTTCGTCTGCTCGCTGATGGTGGACCAGCTCCCCGCCGGCCAGGTGCCGGTGAAGTGCACCGCGCTGGCGCAGACCCTGCGCGCCCGCGGCCTGCCCCTGACCGACCAGCTGCGCAAGCTGCTCAAGCTGCCGCCCGGCGCCCCGGCGGCCGGCGGGTCCTCACCAGGCTCCGTCAGCTCCCCTGGTGCGCCGACCGCCGACGAGGCGCCGGGCGGCTCCCCCCTCACCAGTGATCCGACCCTCGGCGGCATCCTGCGGGGCCCGGCATGACCGCCCGGGCGCTGCGGATGCTGGCCGGCGTCGCCCTGGCGGCGCTACTGCCGGCCGGCTGCGGCCTGCCCGAGGTCGCCGACCTGCCGCTGCCCGGCGGGGCGCCCGCCGGCGACGGCTACACCGTCACCGCCGAGTTCAGCGACGTGCTCGACCTGGTGCCCCGGGCCGCCGTCAAGGTCGACGACGTGACCGTCGGCACCGTGGAGAAGATCTCCCTGTCCGGCTGGCACGCCCGGGTCCGGCTGCGCATCGACCGCGCGGTGCGGCTGCCCGCGAACGCCACCGCCGCCGTACGCCAGAGCAGTCTGCTCGGGGAGAAGTACGTGACGGTGGCGGCGCCGCCCACCGGGCCGGCCAGCGGGCGCCTCGCCGACGGCGACGTCATCCCGCTGTCCCGCACCACCCGGGGCGCCGAGGTGGAGGAGGTGCTCGCCGCCCTCGGGCTGCTGCTCAACGGCGGCGGCTTGGCCCAGCTGCGGACCATCAACGCCGAACTCGGCAAGGCCCTCGACGGTCGCGAGTCCGACGTCCGGGACACCCTGCGGCAGCTCGACACCTTCATCGGCGGGCTCGACCGGCAGAAGACCGACATCGTCCGCGCCATCGACGCGCTCGACCGGCTGACCGGCCGGCTCGCCCGGCAGCGGCAGGTCGTCGGCGACGCGCTGGACTCCCTCGGCCCCGGCCTGACCGTGCTGGCCCAGCAGCGGGCTCAGCTCACCGGGGCGCTGACCGCCCTCGGTGAACTCGGCCAGGTCGGCACCCGCGTGGTCGACCGCAGCCGCGACGACACCCTGGCCAGCGTACGGGCGCTGCAACCGATCCTGGAACAGCTGGCCCGGGCCGGCGACGACCTGCCGAAGTCGCTGGACTTCATGCTGTCGTACCCGTTCCCGCCCAACGTCACCGGCGCGATCGTCGGCGACTTCGTCAACCTCTCCGTCACCGCCGACCTCGACGCCGCCAACATCCTGGCCAACCTGGTCGCCGCCGCGCCCGCCCCGGTCCGGTCGGCCGGCCGGCCGAACGCCCCCGCCGCGCCCCGACCGCCCGCCGCGGACGGCGCGAAGCCGTCGCCCGGCGGCCTGCCCGGCGTCCCAGGGCTGCCCGACCTGCCGCTGACGAGGTGCCTGCCCGACCTGAAGAACTTCCCGGCCCGGTGGACGCCGCCGAAGGAGTGCGGGCTTCCGACGGGCTGCGTGCTGCTCAAGCCCGGCTCGACGGTGCCGCTCGGCGGGCTGCTGCTGCCCAAGGGGATCGTGCCGCCGGGCACCGCCTTCCCGGCCGGCACCGAACTGCCGTCCGGCACCGTGCTGACCGCCGAGTGCGTGCTGCCGGTGACCGGGGAGGTCATCGGACAGCTCGGCGGCCTGCCGGACATCCTGGGAGGAGGGCTGATCCCGTGATCGGACGCACCGCGAAGCTCCAGGTCCTCGCCTTCGTGCTGGTGAGCGTGCTGGGCATCGGCTACGTCGGGTTCCGCTACGTCGGCCTCGGCGACCGGCTGTTCGGCGGCGGCTACCTCGTCCACGTCGACCTGGCCCGGGCCGGCGGCATCTTCGCCAACGCCCCGGTCACCTACCGTGGCGTCCCTGTCGGCCGGGTCACCGCCGTCGAGCTGCGCGCCGACGGTGTCCGCGCCGACCTGCGGATCGACCGGGGCGTACGGGTGCCCGACGCGCTGCGGGCCGTGGTGACCCAGCGCTCCGCCGTCGGCGAGCAGTACCTCGACCTGCGGCCCGACCGCGACGGCGGGCCTTTCCTCGCCGACGGCGCCGTCATCCCGGTCGACCGGACCGGCGTCCCGCTCGCCCCCGAGACGCTGCTGACCAACCTCGACGCCCTGGTCCGCTCGATCGACCCGGACGACCTGACCGTGCTGATCAGCGAGCTGGGCACCGCGTTCGAGGGCAACGAGCAGGCCCTCGCGCGGATCCTCGACGCCGGGGACGCGCTGCTCACCGACGCGAACGCCCGGCTGCCCGAGACGCTGACGCTGATCCGCGACGGGCGGACCGTGCTCACCACCCAGGCGGAGTCCGCCGAGGCGCTGCGCCGCTGGTCCGCCGGGCTGGCGGAGCTGGCCGCCACCGTCCGCGCCGCCGACCCCGACCTGCGCCGGCTGCTCGCCACCGGCCCGCCGGCCGGCACCGAACTGCGGGCGCTGCTGCGCGGACTCGAACCCAGCATCGGCACCCTGCTCGGCAACCTGGTCACCGTCAACGGCATCGCCGCCCGCCGGCTGCCCGGCATCGAGCAGCTGCTGGTGACCTACCCGGTCGCGGTGGCCGGCGGCTTCACCGTCACCCCGGGCGACGGCACCGCCCACCTCGGCCTCGTCGTCAATCTGAGCGACCCGCCGTCCTGCGTCTACCGCGGCGGCAGCACCCGGTGCAGCGCCCAGGAGCGGGCCGCCGGCGCCGGCGTACGGGGGGCGCAGAACGCGCCGCGACCGTCCGGCCGCGAGCCGGCCCCTGCCCCCGCCCCGTCGGAGCAGGGCGGCCCGGGCGGGTACGACCCCGCGACCGGTCTGGTACTCGGGCCCGACGGGCGACCGCTGCAGTTCGGCGGGACGGGCGGGCAGTACCGGACCGCCGGTGACCAGTCGTGGAAGCAGTTGCTGCTCGCCGGGGTGACCCCGTGACCGGCGTACCTGAGGAGGTGCCCGTGCAGGACCGCAAGGATCCCAAGCTCAGAGTGATCAACGGAGCGAAGCCGGGGGCGCCCGGCCGTCCCCGGCAGCGCCGACTCGTCGCCCGTGCCGTGCCGCGGCCGGCCGAGCCGATCGAGGAGGTGCTGGAACGTCTCGACCGGGAGCCGGTGGAGGACCCGACCGGGACCGAGGACCGCACCGTGATCGGCGACCCGGCGGAGGTCGAGGACCTGCCGGCACGCGCCGCCGCCGACGACGGCTCGACGGACGCCGGTACGCCCGGCCGGCGGCGAGCGCTGCTCGCCCTGCTCGTCGTTCTGCTGGCCGCGGCCCTGGCGGGAGCCGGGTACTACGGGCACCGCTGGTACGTCGACCGGGCCACCGACCAGGCCCGACAGGACGCCGTCGCCGCCGCCCGGCAGGCCAGCGTCAACTTCGTCTCGGTCAGCGCCGCCAGCGTCGACCGGGACCTGCAGCGCATCGTCGCCAGGGCCACCGGCGACTTCAAGGACGAGTTCACCCGCGGCCAGGCGCAGGTGCGCAAGGCGGTGGTGGAGAACAAGGTCCAGTCGCAGGGGTCGGTGCTGCGCGCCGGACTGGTCTCCGGGGACCGCAGCCGCGCCGTCGTGCTGGTGGCCGTCGACGCCACCGTCAAGAACGTCAAGGCCCCCGACGGCCGCCCCTCGCACTACCGCATCCAGGTGGACCTGGTCCGCGACCGGGACTCGGGTGACTGGCTGGTGTCCAAGCTGCAGTTCGTCGGCTGACCCGGAGGAGGAGTCCGATGCGTGTCCCCACAGTCCTGCGTCGCCGGCCCGGGCGGCTCCCGCTGCTGCCGACGCTCGTCGTCGCGCTCGTGGTCGCGGCGGCCGTCGCCGTCACCGGCTGGTACGGCGACCACCGCGCCGGCCAGCGCGACCGGGCCGTACGCCAGGCCCTGGCCACCGCGCCCGCCGCCGCCAAGGCGATCTTCTCGTACGACTACCGCACCTTCGACGACAGCGTGGCCAACGGACGCACCTTCGCCACCGGCGACTTCGCCGACGAGTACGCCAAGACCACGGCGACGCTCAAGGAGACCGCGACCAAGCAGCAGGCCGTGGTCCTGGCCGAGGTGTCCGCCACCGGGGTGGTCACCGCCGGCACCGACCGGGTGGAGCTGCTCGTCTACCTGAACCAGTACCGGCGCAACGTCAGCACGGCGGGGGAGAAGGTCGACCAGAACCGGGTCGTGCTCACCATGGTCCCGGTCCGCGGGGAATGGAAGGTCGTCAAGGCGACAGCGATCTGACGCGGCGTTTCCCGGTAACCGCATTCGGGTAGGTCCCCGGCTGACCGACCTGAACACGTGTATGGAGGCCATTCGATGAAAGACAACTTCGGGAACGCGGTGGGCGACGCGTTCCGTTCGGTGATGCTGTTCCTGCCCAAGGCGGTCGCCTTCATCGCGATCCTGGTGGTCGGCTGGCTGATCGCCAAGGCCGTGCTGAAGATCGTGGACAAGCTCCTGGAGCGGGTGCACTTCGACCGGGCCGTCGAGCGCGGCGGCATCAAGACCGCCCTGGCCCGGTCCAGGTACGACGCCAGCGACATCGTCGCGAAGCTGGCCTACTACGGGGTGCTGCTGGTGACCCTCCAGCTCGCCTTCGGCATCTGGGGCCCGAACCCGATCTCCGACCTGATCGCCGGGGTCATCGCCTGGCTGCCCCGCGCGTTCGTCGCCATCGTCATCGTGGTGGTGGCCGCCGCGATCGCCAGGGCGGTCAAGGACATCATCTCCAGCGCCCTCGGCGGCCTGTCGTACGGCCGGGTGCTGGCCAACATCGCGTCGGTGTTCATCCTGGGCCTGGGCGTCATCGCCGCCCTGAACCAGATCGGCGTGGCCACCACGGTCACCACCCCGGTGCTGATCGCGGTGCTCGCGACCCTCGGCGGCATCCTCGTCGTGGGGGTCGGCGGCGGGCTGGTCCGGCCGATGCAGAGCCGCTGGGAGAACTGGCTGAGCCGTGCCGAGCAGGAGTCGCAGACCATCGCCACGCACGCCCGGGCGTACCAGGCCGGCCGGCGCGACGTCGAGGCCCGGCTGAGCCAGCCGGTCAGCCCGTACGCCGAGGCCGAGCTGACCCAGCCGGTCGCCCGGGACGCCGACGCCGACCGCACCCAGGTGGTCCCGCCGTACGGCGCGGCGGAGCCCACCCAGCCGGTCCCGCCGTACGGCGACTCGGAGCGTACCCAGCCGACGACGCCGCGGCAGCCCACCGCCGAGCAGGCGGTGGACAACGAGTCCACGATGGTCATCCCGCAGGCGGACGCGGAGAAGTTCCGCCGCTGACCGTCCGCACGCACACCGGGTGGGACCCAGCGGGTCCCACCCGGTGCGCGTTCCCGGCTAGGCTTCCGATGTGCCGGAGCAGAGTCCGAGCGGGACGGAGCTGTCCGACCCCGAGCAGGGCGACACCATGGTGAGCCCGGAAACCTACCTCCGCGGGGGTGACGGCATGCTGCCCTCCGCCCTTTCCGGGATCGACGTCGTCTGGATCGGTGGTCTGGTCGCCGCTTGCACCGGGACGGCTCTGGCAGTGGTCGGGTTGGCCCTGCCCTGGGGGCTGGTCAGATCGAACAGTCGGTCCGGGGCCGTCCCGGTGTACCTGACCGACTTCGGCCCCGCGCTGGCACCCGCGACGGCCGCACTCCTGGTGACGTCGGCGATGTGCGCCGGGGTGTGCTTCGCGTCGCGAAGCCGGCTCGGCGCGATACTACGCATGGTCAACGTGGTGATCTCGACGCTCTGGATCTTCCTGGTGCTGGCCGCGACCACGTATCTGGCGCGCGGACTGACCATGAACCTGGTCGATCCGTTGACGGGCGTGGCGCTGACGGTGACCGTGCAGAGCACCACGCCGTCGACCGGAGCGATCCTCTACGACTTCGGGACGATGCTGCTGGTCGGCGGTGCCGTCGCAGCCGTCCGGCTGCCCGGCCCGCCCGGCCTGCCCATTCAGCATCCGTCCATGCCGCGGTTCGCGGCCCAGCTCGCCGCCACGAGGGCGAGGCTGCGCTGGGTGATGACCGTGCTCGCCTTCGGGCTGGCGGTTACCTCTATCGCATTGCCGTGGTACAGGCAGTTTGCCCCGCTCAATGAGTCGGAGACGGCGCCGATCATGGTGACGGTGCACGATCTGCACGTGTGGCTGGGAACGTACCGGATCGGGCTGATCGCCTGCATCCTGCTGTACGCCGGCGCGTTGGTGGCGTCCCAGAGCGCCACGGCCCGCACCACCGCGGCGTTGCGTGCCATCGGCATGATGGCGTCCGCCGCGGTGGTGGCGGTCCTGTCGGTCGGCCTCGCCGCGCTGTGGCGTGGCTCCGCCGTACGTCAGGGACGGGCAGAATACGTGAACAACGCGCTGCACGTAGGCCCGGGCTATTTCTTCGCACTCGCGGCGATGATCGCGCTGCTGGTCGGCATCGCCCTGGTCGGCCCCGTGATTCCGCAGCGACCGGCGGCCCCCGCCGAGGTGGCGACGTCACCGGTGGATGCGGATGATCAGTAGGCGCCGCTCGGGGCGGACCCGGTCGCCCAACAGCCCACGGACGCCTCGACCCCGCACCAAGCCGGCGACGGCCGAGCCCACCCCGGCTCAGCGGCCGACGGAGGACGGATCCGCCCCCGCATCGCCGGCGACACCGACTCTCGCGGCCGCTCTCCGTACAGTGTGGCTCCGACTGTCACGCGGGACGCAGGCGCTCGTCACCCTACTCGCCACCACCGCCCTCGCCGCTGCCATACCCGGCGTGATTCCGTACGTCTCCGACGGCGCCCTCGATCTCGTCGACAACCCGCCGCTGCGGGTCGATGTCAGGTCCAACGGATCCACCGCTGGTCTGTACCTGGCGTCCGACACGGCCCGGAGCGAACCCGCCGGGGCCCTCCGCAATCCCGGTGGACCGGGTTGGGTGCCGCTCGGCGACTCGGAGCAGGTGCTGATCCTGGAGGGCCGGCGCTCCGGCACCGTCGCGATCACCGGCCTGGTCGCCGAGATGGTCGAGCGCCGCCCACCGATGACCGGCACGTTCTTCGGTATCCCTGCCCAGGGTGAACAGGAAAACACCATTCTGGAGGTGCGGCTCGACGATCCGCAGGGCGTGCCACTGGGTAGGGACGGCGCGCCGTACTTCGTTGCCCATCACCTCGAACTGGCCAAGGGTGAGCTGCGCGTGATCCGGATCAGGTCGTGGACCAACGAGTGCTTCTGCAGCTGGCGGCTCCGGATGACCTACCACTACCGGGGCGCGGACCACATCCTGTTGTTGCCCGCCCCGGACAAAGCACCGTTCCAGACGACCGCTGGAGCCGCCCGCCCCGCCGACTACCAGGTGCAGTACGTCTGGAACAGCCATGGCGTCCTCGTCCGGTTGGACTGCCGTACGAACGGTACCGAGTGCGCGAAGACCCACGTCCCGAGTCATCCACCGGTCCGGTGACCGTGGCGCCTGAGCCGCCGCCCTGCTCGACATGCTGATCTACATGGTCGTCCGACAGATCGTCCTACGCGAAATCTGCCCGCACCGCGACGCACCCCGCACCCTGCTGCACCGACTCGGTTGTCGGTTCGCGATCAGGTGGATGCCACCTCGGACAGTCGCTCGCTCCACGGCGAGGATCCGCAACACCCACCGGAAATCCGGTGAACGTTTGTGGACACCGCACTAGCATCGACGCCATGACCTGGCGATGTTGATCCTGCCCTGAGAGCCGCTGCCGCGGGCCGCCGCGGACGCCGTACGTCCGGTGTCCGTTCCGCCCCCGTGGGAAGGCCTCATGATCATCTCTCCTGCGCGCGTGCCCACGACCCGCCGGCTGGCGGTCACACTCTACGGCTACGCGTTCCTCACCGACCTCGTTCTGCTCTACCCGGTGTACGTGCTGCTGTTCAGCGACACCGGCCTGTCGGTCGGGCAGATCTCCTCGCTCTTCGTGCTCTGGTCGGCGACCGGCATCGTCCTGGAGGTGCCGTCCGGCGCGTGGGCCGACGCGGTCTCCCGGCGGCTGCTGCTCGTCCTGGCGCCGCTGCTGCCCGCCGCCGGCTTCGCCTGCTGGGTGCTCGCCCCGTCCACCCCGGCGTTCGCCGTGGGTTTCCTGCTCTGGGGCGCCGGCGGGGCGCTGCGCTCCGGGGCGCTGGAGGCGCTGGTCTTCACCGAACTCGACCGGCTCGACGCCACCGACCGGTACGCCCGCCTGATGGGCCGGGCGCACACCGCCGGGGTGCTGGGTGCCGCCGGCTCCGGGGCGCTGGCCGGGCCGGTCCTCGCCGTCGGCGGCTATCCGGCGGTGGGCGCGGCCAGCGTCCTCGCCTGCCTGCTCGCCGCCGCCGTGGCGACCCGGTTCCCCGAGCACCGACCGGCTCGGCCCGTCGAGTCCCCGGCGATCCCCGGCCCGACCGCGGCCGAGCGTCGGGCGGACGGCGACGAGCTGGGGTGGCTGGCCACCCTGCGCAGCGGGCTGGCCGAGGCCGGCGCCGACCGCGCGGTTCGCGCCGCCCTGTTGCTCGTCCCGGCGGTGACCGCCATCTGGGGCGGGCTCGACGAGTACACCGGGCTGCTGGCCCGGGAAACCGGCGTGGCTGACGCGACGGTGCCGCTGCTGCTCCTGCTGCTCTGGGCCGGGATGACCGCCGGCGGGCTGCTCGCCCCGGCGGGGGAGCGGCTGACCACCCGCGGGTACGCGGGCCTGCTGGTGTTCGCCGCCGCGGCGCTGGCGGCGGGTGCCCTGGTCGGGCGCCTGGCGGGCTTCCTGCTGCTCGCGGTCGCCTTCGCCGCGTTCCAGCTCGCCACGGTCCTGGCCGACGTGCGCCTGCAGGGCCGGATCAGCGGCCCGGGTCGGGCGACGGTCACCTCGGTCGCCGGGATGGCGACCGACCTGACCATCATCGCGTTCTACGGCGGGTACGCCGTGGTGGCGGGCGCGGCCGGCAACGCGGTCGCCTTCGCGGTGGCCGCCCTGCCGTACCTGGCGGTGGCGGCCTGGCTGGCCGGCTCCCCGGCGTGGCGGGCCCGAACCGCGTCGGCCACCCGCCATCGAGGCGGCGCGCCGTGACGACGGCCCAAGATCCAGGTCGCGGTGACCCGGGTCTGACAATTCGGTGGTTACCGGAGAATCCGCCTCCCTTCTGACTACGGTATGTGCGGAGGCGATGCCGGTGACGATGGAAGCAGAGCGCACCCTGCGCGAGGAGGAACTCGCCGGTCTGGCGGAGCTTGCCGCCCAGCTACGGGTGGACGCGATCCGGTGCAGCACCAGGGCCGGGTCCGGGCACCCGACCTCCAGTCTGTCCGCCGCCGACCTGCTCGCGGTGCTGATCTCCCGGCACCTGCGTTACCACTGGACGGACCCGCGCGGTCGCACCAACGACCACCTGATCTTCTCCAAGGGGCACGCCTCGCCGCTGCTGTACGCGGTCTTCAAGGCGGTGGGCGCGATCACCGATCAGGAGTTGGTCGAGACCTACCGCCAGTTCGGGTCGCGCCTGCAGGGACACCCCACGCCGGCCCTGCCCTGGGTCGACGTGGCCACCGGGTCGCTCGGTCAGGGACTGCCCGCCGGCGTCGGGATCGCGCTCGCCGGCCGGTACCTCGATCACCTGCCGTTCCATGTGTGGGTGCTGTGCGGCGACAGCGAGATGGCCGAGGGCTCCATCTGGGAGGCGCTGGACAAGGCCGGCCACTACGGCCTGCGCAACCTCACCGCGATCGTCGACATCAACCGGTTCGGGCAGCGGGGCCCGACCGAGCTGGAATGGGACCTGGACACCTACCGCCGCCGGGTCGAGGCGTTCGGCTGCCAGGCGCTCGTCATCGACGGCCACGACCTGGCCGCCATCGACGAGGCCCTGGGCCGGGCCCGGCAGGCGACGGGTCCCACGGTGGTGCTCGCCCGCACGGTCAAGGGCAAGGGAGTGCCGGAGGTCGAGAACCAGCCGGGATGGCACGGCAAGCCGTTCAAGCCGGACCTGGCCGAACGCGCCGTCGCCGCTCTCGGCGGAGTCCGCCAGATCCGCGTCGCGGCGCCGCGGCCCGAGCCCGCCCCGCCCGCCAGCGCCCCCGCCGCGGAGCCGCCCACCATGCCCCGGTACGACAAGGGAGCCGAGGTGGCCACCCGGAACGCGTACGGCGACGCGTTGCGCGCGCTGGGCTCGCGGCCGGACGTGGTCGCCCTGGACGGCGAGGTCAGCGACTCCACCCGCGCCGACAAGTTCGGCGAGGCGTACCCGGACCGGTTCTTCGAGATGTTCATCTCCGAACAGCAACTGGTCGCCGCCGCGGTCGGGCTGCAGGTACGCGGCTATCGGCCCTTCGCCGCGACCTTTGCGGCGTTCTTCTCCCGCGCCTACGACTTCGTGCGGATGGCCGGCATCTCCCGGGCGGACATCGCCCTGTCCGGGTCGCACTCCGGGGTGGAGATCGGGGCGGACGGTCCCTCGCAGATGGGGCTGGAGGACCTGGCGGCCATGCGTGCCGTGCAGGGGTCGACGGTGCTGTATCCCAGCGACGCCGTGTCCTGCGCAGCCCTCGTCGCGCAGATGGTCGACCGGAAGGGCGTCAACTACCTGCGCACCACCCGAGGCAAGTACCCGGTGCTCTATGCCAACGAGGACGCCTTCCCGGTCGGTGGCAGCAAACTGCTCCGCGGCGGCGGCGACGACGACATCGCGTTGATCGGCGCCGGGGTGACGGTGCACAACTGCCTCGCCGCCGCCGACGAGCTGGCGCGCGAGGGGATCAAGGCCCGGGTCATCGACCTGTATTCGATCAAGCCGCTGGACCGGGACCGGTTGGTCGACGCCGTCCGGGCCACCGGCGGTCGGCTGCTGGTGGTCGAGGACCACTACCCGGAGGGTGGCGTGGGGTCGGCGGTCCTCGAGTCCCTGGCCGACCTCGCCGAGCCGGTGCGGGTGACGCACCTGGCGGTACGCGGCCTACCCACCTCCGGTACCCCGATCCAGCTGATGGACCAGGCCGGCATCGGGGTGAGCGCCATCGTCGCGGCGGCACGCGCCGCGGAGGCCCCCGCCACTGACGCGGCGGGCGCCGTTTCACCCGCGGGTGCGCGGGTAGACGCAGCATCCGCGGCAGGAGGGGGTCCGAGGTGAAGTACGCGGAGTTCATCCAGTCGGTGGCGACGCGACCGAAGATGTCACCGACGCTGGCCGAGCCGATCACCCGTGCCACGCTCGCGACGTTGGCGGAGCGGCTCAGTGGCGGCCAGGCACGGGATCTCGCCGCGCAGCTTCCGCAGGAGCTGCGGGGAGACCTACGCAAGCCCGATGAGAATGCCGAACCGTTCGAGCTCGCCGAATTCTTCGAGCGGGTGCAGCAACGCGCCGCGGTGGATCTCCAGACGGCGACCGACGGGGTGTGCGCCGTGCTGGACACGCTGCGGGACGCGGTCAGCGCGAAGGAGTACGAGGATTCCGTCGCCCAGTTGCCGAAGGAGTTCTGGCAGCTGGCGGGGCCGGCGGCGACCCGGCTCGACACACGCCGGGTCGGCACGTAGGCCCGGCCTGGGTCACGCTCGCAGCCGGATTTCGGCCGGCTCGCGGTCGCTGCGCAGCCCCTTCCAGGAGGGGTGGCGCAGCCGGCGATCGGGGGTCCAGGACCGGAAGGCGACGTCCCCGACCAGGACCGGGTCCACCCAGACGGCGTGGCGGGCGTGCTCGCGCGGCACCGGCGAGGCGAACGGCGAGTCCGGCCGGCTCCGTGGCTCCAGGCGTTGCTGCAGGTCGCGCAGCACGGTCTGGGTGAAGCCGGTGCCGACGTGTCCGATGTAGGTCAACCTGTCCTGCTCGTCGTACATGCCGAGCAGCAGGGAGCCGATGGTGCCGGCCCGCCGGCCGGCCCCGGGTTTGTAGCCGCCCACGATGACCTCGACGGTGTCGTTGAGTGGCACCTTGACCCAGGCCGGTGAGCGGCGGCCGGGCTCGTACGGCGAGCGGAGCTGCTTGGCCACCACCCCTTCGAGGCCGAGGTCGGCGGCCGCGGTGGACAGGTCCCGACCGGCGTCGCCGGTCCAGTGGGGCGGCGTGTCGATGCTCTGCCCGCTGAGCCCCAGCTCCTGCAGCGCCGTGCGGCGTTCGGCGTACGGCAGGGCGGTGAGGTCCCGCCCGTCGAGGTGCAGCAGGTCGAACAGGTACAGCCGTACCGGAGTGCTGGCGACCAGCGCGGCGCTCGGCGCGCGAACGTGCATCCGGTGCTGCAGCGCGGAGAAGCTGGGCCGGCCCTTGGCGTCGAGCGCCACGATCTCTCCGTCGAGCACTGCCCGCCGCCCGGCCAGCAGCTGTGCGAGCTCGTCCAGCTCCGGATACGCCCGGGTGACGTCGCGGTCGTTGCGGCTGAGCAGCCGCAACCCGTCGTCGACGTAGGCGATCGCGCGGACGCCGTCCCACTTGAACTCGTATCCCCACCCGGATCCGGTGGGCAGCGCGCCGCTGGAGGCGAGCATCGGCGGCACGAGCCCCGGCATCCTGGCACCCACACCTCGATCATGGCCGTTTCCGCGCCCGGAAACGCCGGTTTCCGGTCATTCCGCTCGGACGGCCGCTCGTTTGCGGCCGTTAGCTGCGGGTAGCCACGTTGTCTCCGGGACGGGAAGGACGGAGCATGGCTGAGCTGGAGTTCTACGAAAAAGTGGCGGCCCGGGCGGGCGTTCCGCCGGAGACGGCCCAATCCCTGACCGAGGCCACCCTGCGCACCCTCGCGGAGCGGATCAGCGGCGGCCAGGCGGCGGACCTGGCCGACCACGTCGCACACGAGCTACGCCCGTGCCTGGCCAGGGCCCGCCCGGAGGAACCGCAGGTGTTCGGGTACGACGAGTTCCTGCGCCGGGTCGCGGAGCGCGCGGGGGTGGCGGACGACGTCGCCGAGCGGGGCGGCCGGGCCGTCCTGCAGACCCTGCACCGGGTGGTCGGACACAAGGAGTTCGAGGACGCGATGTCGGAGCTGCCCGCGGAGATCGGGGCTCTGGCCCAGCCCGTGCCGCGCGGGCCCTGACCGGGAAGTACCCGCCCGGCGCGTCATCGCCGCGGGCGGAAGTAGTTCTTGATCGCGTATGCGGTGACCTGCGCCCCGATCTTTGCGCCCTCGATGTCGGCTGTGCGGGTGTGGATGCCGCCCCAGACGCGGGCCTCGATGACCTCGGTGATGCCTTCGATCGCCCGGGGTGGGGGAGGTCAGCTCAGCGGCCGGGCTCGCCGGTCTGGTCCCACATCGACTTCATCTCGTCGAACGCCTGCTCCATGATCCGCACCATGGCCTCCCGGGCCCGCTCGCCGTCCCGCCGCTGGATCGCCTGGGCGACGTCGGCGTGCAGTTGCAGGGCCTGCTCGTCGGGGTAGTGCGGCATCAGGTTGTAGTGGTGCCGGCCGGTGAGCACCTCGGCGACCAGTTCCTGGAGCTTTCCGAACATCTCGTTGCCGGAGGCGGCGAGCACCCGCCGGTGGAACTCGATGTCCAGGCTGAGGAAGCGCTCCTCGTCGCCGGCTTTCCCGGCGGCCCACATCTTGGCGGCGAGCCCGACCAGCTCGCTGGCCTCGTCGTGGTCGACCCGGCCGGCGGCCAGCCAGGCGGCGTGCGGCTCGATCGCGGTCCGCAGCTCGGTGATCGAGCGGAGCTGCCCCATCCGGCCCGCGGAGGCGAGCCGCCAGCGGATCACCTGCGGGTCGAAGACGTTCCACGCCTCGGCCGGTCGGATCAACACGCCGACCCGGCGCCGGGTCTCGATGAATCCCATGGACGCGAGCACCCGCAGGACCTCGCGGATCACCGAGCGGGAGACGGCGTACCGCTCGACCAGGTCGTCGATGTTGAGGACGGAGCCGGCGGCCACCTCGCCGCCGCAGATGGCGGTGCCGAGGTGGTCGAGCACGCGGGCGTGCAGCCCGGCCTCGGCAGGGGCGTGCTGGGCGGGTGCGACCCCTGGAGAGGACTGATCCACGGGTCGGAGCATATCAGTTAGAGATCAGCTCTTGAATAAGTCAGCTTATTAGTCCTAGCATCCTGGCGTTAAGCAGACGTTACAACGGTGTGGCGCTCTTCCCCCGGGGCGGCGGCCACGACAGAAGGAGAGATGGACGTGCGGCGTCGATCGATAATCGGCACTTCTCTGGCTGTGGTTGTCGCCATGGGCCTGTCCGCCTGCGGCGGCGGTGGCGACGACAGCGGCGAGTCCAAGACCGTCCGGGTGACCCTGGCGAACCACGTCTGGACGGAGAACATCAAGCAGGCCCTGCCCGAGTTCGAGAAGCAGACCGGGCTCAAGGTCGAGATCACCCAACTCGGCGAGGACCAGCTCTCCGACCAGTACAACGTGAAGCTGAACGCCGGCTCGTCCGACATCGACGTGATGATGTACCGGCCCCTCCAGGAGGGGAAGCTGTTCGCCAAGAACAAGTACCTCGCCGACCTGTCGGACCAGGTGAAGTCCAACAAGGACTGGGACTTCAGCGACTTCCAGGCCGGCCCGGTGGAGGCAACCTCCTACCAGGGCAAGCCGGTCGGCGTCCCGATCATCACCGAGCAGGAGGTCCTCTACTACCGTAAGGACCTGCTCGCCAAGGCGGGCCTGAGCGCTCCGCCGAAGACCCTCGACGAGCTCAAGGTCGCGGCCGCCAAGATCAAGGCTGCCACCCCGGGCACCGCGGGCTTCGTGGCCCGGACCGGCAAGTCGCCGGCGGTCACCCAGTTCTCCAGCTTCCTCTACAGCTTCGGCGGTGACTTCGTCGACGGCAGTGGCAAGGCCACCGTCAACAGCGACGCCGCCAAGCAGGCGTACGCCTACTACGGCGGGCTCATCAAGGACTCCGGCCCCGCCAACGTCAGCACCGACATGAGCTGGCCCGAGGCGATGGCCATCTTCACCCAGGGCAAGGCGGCCTTCTACACCGAGGCCGACTCGCTCTACAAGAACGCCACCGACCCGGCGAAGTCCAAGGTCGCCGACAATGTGGGCTTCGCGCCGTTCCCGGCCGGCCCGGCCGGCTCCAAGCCGTACAACATCCCCTCCTGGGCGCTCGGCGTCAACGACAGCTCGCAGAACAAGAGCAACGCCTGGAAGTTCATCGAGTGGGCCACCGGCAAGCAGCAGACGCTCGCCCAGCAGAAGTCCGGCGTGCCGAGCGCCCGTTCCTCTGTCTGGGCCAACCCGGAGGGCACCGCGACCTACCCGAAGGACCTCGTCGAGGCCATCGCCGCCAGCACCAAGGACGGCGTGGGCCACGACCGGCCGCTGGTCGTGAAGGTCGCCCAGGCCCGCGAGATCGTCGGCCAGCCGATCGTCGACTCGATCGCCGGCAAGGATGCCGCGGCCGCGGCCGACACGGCGAACACCGCGTTCCAGAAGTTCCTGGACGACGAGGCCAAGTAAGCCGCGCGCGGGTGGTGGGGCCGGCCGGTCCCACCACCCGCGTACCCCTTCGGCCAGCCCACCCCCGGAGATCCCATGGCAACCGTCACCACCCCCGCCCGAGCGCCCGGCGGCGCCCCGGCCATGTCCGACACGCCCGGCTGGGCGCGCTGGGCCAACGAGCATCGCAAGTGGCTCTTCGCGGCGCCGGCGATGGCCTTCGTCGCCGCGCTGATCGTCTTCCCGCTGGCCTGGACCGGCTACCTCAGCCTCACCGACGCCGAGGGTTCCGTCCGCGCCGAGAGCGAGTTCGTCGGCTTCCAGAACTACCTCGACGTCCTGTCGGACACCGACCGGTTCTGGCCCGCCGTCGGGCGGACCGCCGCGTTCACCGTCGTAGCGCTGCTCTTCGAGGTGGTCCTCGGGATGGCGATCGCGCTGCTGCTGTGGCGGCCGTTCAAGGGGCAGAAGTGGGTCCGGGTGGCCATCCTGATGCCGCTGGTCGCCACCCCGGTCGCCGTCGGCATGATGTGGCGGCTCATCTTCGACCCGAACATCGGCCTGGCCAACCAGGTGCTCGGCTGGGTCGGCATCGGACCGCAGCCGTGGCTCGCCGGCCAGCACTCGGCGCTGCCCACCACCATCTTCATCGACGTCTGGCAGTGGACGCCGATGGTGGTGCTGATCCTGCTCGCCGGGCTGACCTCGCTGTCGGAGGAGCCGCAGGAGGCGGCCCGGATCGACGGCGCCAGCACCTGGCAGCGCTTCCGGCACGTCACCCTGCCGCTGCTGATGCCCACGGTGATCGTGGCGATCCTGCTGCGCGGCATCGACGCGCTGAAGACCTTCGACATCCTCTACGCCACCAAGGGGCGCGGCGGCGGGTCGTTCCACGAGGTGGAGACCCTCAACGTGTACGCCTACGGCCTCAGTTTCGACTACAACGAGTACGGCGTCTCCTCGACCGTCCTCATCATCTTCTTCCTGATCATCATCGGGTCGATGTGGGCGCTGACCGCCCGCCGCAAGGAGGCGCAGCGATGAAGCCCCGTCCCGCGTACCGGGTGTTCCGGGTGGTGGCGCTCGCCGTCGTGGTGCTGTCGCTGCTGGCGCCGCTGCTCTGGATGATCGCCGCCTCGTTCAAGACCAACGTCGACATCTACGACACCGGCAAGGCGCTGGTCTTCTCGCCCACCATGGACAACTACGCCACGGTGCTCAAGCAGGCGAACTACGTCCAGTTCATCGGCAACAGCCTCTGGGTGGCCTTCGCCGCGACCGTGGCGTCGCTGATCCTCGGCGTGCCGGCCGCGTACTCGATGAGCCGGTTCAGCATGCGCAAGTCCGCGCTGGTGGTGCTGATGGCCCGGGTCATCCCCGGCGTCTCGCTGCTGGTGCCCTGGTACTACGTCTTCTCCAACCTGAAGATGGTCGGCGGCTTCGGCGTGCTGATCCTCAGCCACATGTTCGTCTCGCTGCCGCTGGTCGTCTACATCATGATGGGCTACTTCGACGGCCTGCCGGAGGAGCTCGAGGAGGCGGCGCTGGTCGACGGGCTGACCCACATCGGCGCGTTCCGCCGGATCACCCTGCCGCTGTCCGTGCCGGGCATCGCCACCGCCGGCATCCTCTCCTTCATCTTCTCCTGGAACAACTTCATGTTCGCCCTGGTGCTCTCCGGCGCCGACACCAAGACGCTGCCCGTGGCGATCTTCGACTTCGTCGGCTACGCCAGCATCGACTGGGGCGGGCTGATGGCCGCGGCCACCGTGGTCACCCTGCCGATCATGCTGATCGCCCTGTTCGTGCAGAAGTACGTGGTCTCCGGGCTCACCGCCGGCGCGACGAAGGGCTGACAACACCATGACGACAATCGCACGCATCGAGACCTTCCTCGTCGCACCCCGGTGGCTCTTCGTCCGCGTGGAGACCTCCTCCGGGATCGTCGGCTGGGGCGAGGCCACCTGCGAGGGGCGCTCCGAGACCGTCCGGACCGCCGTCGAGCAGCTCGGCGAGCTGCTGGTCGGCCGGGACGCGCTGCGGATCGAGGACCACTGGCAGGTCATGACGAAGGGCTCGTTCTACCGGGGCGGCCCGATCCTGGCCAGCGCCGTGTCCGGCCTCGACCAGGCGTTGTGGGACATCGCCGGCAAGCACTTCGGGGCGCCGGTGCACCAGCTGCTCGGCGGCCCGGTCCGGGACCGGATCCGGGTGTACGGCTGGGTCGGCGGCGACGAGCCGAGCGAGGTCCGCGACCACATCGCCGCCCAGGTCGAGGCGGGGTTGACCGCGGTCAAGATGAACGCCTCCGGCCGGATGAGCCCGATCGCCTCGGTGGCCGAGCTCGACGGCGTGATCGCCCGGGTGGCCGCGGCCCGCGAGGTGCTCGGCGACGACCGCGACGTGGCCGTCGACTTCCACGGCCGGTTCACCCTGGCCAACGCCCGCCGGGTGGCGCCGCTGCTGGAGCCGTACCGACCGCTGTTCCTGGAGGAGCCGGTCGTCCCGGAGAACTCCCACCTGATCGGCGACTTCGTCCGGTCGACCACCACCCCGGTCTCCACGGGGGAGCGGCTCTACAGCCGGCAGGAGTTCCTGCCCGTGTTCCAGGCCGGCATCGCGGTCGCGCAGCCGGACCTCTCGCACGCCGGCGGCATCACCGAGGTACGCAAGATCGCCGCGCTCGCCGAGGTGTACGACGTGCAGCTCGCCCCGCACTGCCCGCTCGGGCCGATCGCCCTCGCGGCCTGCCTCCAGGTCGGCTTCGCCACGCCGAACTACCTGATCCAGGAGCAGAGCATCGGCATCCACTACAACCTCGGCGCCGAGGTGCTCGACTACTGCCTCGACAAGACCCCGCTGACCTTCGTCGACGGGTACGTCGAGCGGCTCACCGCGCCCGGGCTGGGCATCGAGATCGACGAGGCGGCGGTCCGCGCGGCGGACAAGCGCGGTCACGCCTGGCGCAGCCCGATGTTCCGGCACCTCGACGGCTCCTACGCGGAATGGTGACCATGCCCCTCGACCTCACCACCGAACTCGCCGCGACCCGCCTGCTGGCGGTCATCCGCGGCACCGACACCGCCGCCGCCATCGCCACCGGCACCGCCCTGCTGGCCGAGGGCGTACGGGTGGTGGAGGTGGCCCTGACCACGCCGGGCGCGCTCGACGCCATCGCGGCGATCCGGGCGGCGGCCCCGGCCGGGTCGCTGGTCGGCGCCGGCACGGTGCTCACCCCGGCCGCCGTCGCCGACGTGGCCGCCGCCGGGGCCCAGTTCGTGGTCACCCCGGCCGTCGTCGACTCCATCCCCGAGGCGGTCCGCCGGGGCCTCCCGGTCGCCGCCGGGGCGCTCACCCCGACGGAGGCGTACGCCGCCGTCCGGGCGGGGGCCGCCGTCGTCAAGCTCTTCCCGGCGTCGGTGGGCGGGCCGGCGTACCTGAAGGCGCTGCGCGACCCGTTCCCGGACATCCCGTTCGTCGCGGTCGGCGGGGTGGGTCTCGCCGAGCTGCCCGGCTACCTCTCCGTCGGCGCGATCGCCGTCGGCGTCGGCGGCCCACTGGTCGGCGACGCCGCCTCCGGCGGTGACCTGGACGCGCTGCGGGAGCGGGCCCGGGCGTACGTCGCCGCCACGTCATGACCGCCGTCGACCTGCTCACCTTCGGCGAGGCGCTCGTCTCGCTGCGGTCGGCCGGGCCGCTGGCCACCGGTGGGGCCCTGACCATGCACCTCGCCGGGGCCGAGTCCAACGTGGCCATCGGGCTGGCCCGGCTCGGCCACCGGGCGGCCTGGGCCGGCCGCGTCAGCGACGACGAGCTCGGCGGCTACGTGCTGCGGCAACTGCGCGCCGAGGGCGTCGCCGTCGACCACGTCACCCGGGACCCGCAGCGCCCGGCCGGGCTGATGTTCCTGGAACGGCGTACCGCCGACCTGACCCGGGTGCGCTACCACCGGGCCGGTTCGGCCGGGTCCGCCCTGGGCGTCGAGGACCTGCGCCCGGCCCTGGCCGCCGGCACCCGCGTGCTGCACCTGACCGGCATCACCCCGGCGCTGTCCGACAGCGCCCGCGCGGCCACCCGCTGGGCGGCCGAGACGGCGTCCCGCGCCGGGACGCTGGTCTGCCTCGACGTCAACCACCGGGCGAAGCTGTGGAGCCGTGACGACGCCGGCGCGGTGCTGACCCCCCTCGCCGGATACGCCTCGGTCGTCGTCGCCTCCGCCGACGAGCTGGACCTCGTCGGCGAACCGGGCGCGGCGGAGGAGACCGTGGTGGCCGGGCTGCTGGCGCGGGGCGTGACGACCGTGCTGGTCAAGCTCGGCGGCGACGGCGCCCGCGCGTACACCCGCGAGGGCGTCCGGCACGCGGCGGCGCTGCCCGTCACCGCGGTGGACACCGTGGGCGCCGGCGACGCCTTCACCGCCGGCTACCTCTCCGGTCACCTGGACGGCCTCGACCTGGCCGGGCGGCTGCGCCGCGCCGTCACCCTCGGCGCCTTCGCCGTCGCCGGAGACGGCGACTGGGAGGGCCTGCCGCGCCGCGACGAACTGTCCCTGCTGGACGACCTCCAGCCCGGCAGCACCCTTCGCTGAATCACCCCGAGAAAGGCACCCGCGTGAAGATCGTCGCAGCGGACGTCATCGTCTCCAGCCCCGACCGCAACTTCGTCACCCTCAAGATCACCACCGACGAGGGGCTCACCGGGCTGGGCGACGGCACCCTCAACGGGCGGGAACTGTCTGTCGCCTCCTACCTGGCGGACCACGTCGTGCCCCTGCTGATCGGGCGGGACCCGCACCGCGTCGAGGACACCTGGCAGTTCCTCTACCGCTCGGCGTACTGGCGGCGGGGACCGGTCACCATGGCCGCCATCGCGGCCGTGGACGTCGCCCTCTGGGACATCAAGGCCAAGGCCGCCGGGATGCCGCTCTACCAGCTGCTCGGCGGCGCGTCGCGGACCGGGATCATGGCGTACGGCCACGCCTCCGGGCGGGACCTGCCGGAGCTGTTCGACTCCATCCGCCAGCACCTCGACCTCGGCTACCGGTCGATCCGGGTGCAGACGTCGGTGCCCGGCATCAACGCCGTCTACGGCGTCGCCGCCCAGCCCGGCGTCGACGGCAAGCGGTACGACTACGAGCCGGCGCAGCGCACCCCGCTGCCCGCCGAGGAGGACTGGGACACCCGGGCCTACCTGCGCCACCTCCCCGGTGTCTTCGAGGCCGTCCGCAACGAGTTCGGCCCCGAGCTGCCGCTGCTGCACGACGGGCACCACCGGATGACCCCGATCCAGGCGGCCAAGCTCGGCAAGGCCCTGGAGCCGTACGACCTGTTCTGGCTGGAGGACTGCACCCCGGCGGAGAACCAGGAGGCGCTGCGCCTGGTCCGCCAGCACACCACCACCCCGCTGGCCATCGGCGAGGTCTTCAACACCGTCTGGGACTACCAGACGCTGATCCGCGAACAGCTCATCGACTACGTCCGGTCCGCCGTCACCCACACCGGGGGCATCACGGCGATGCGGAAGCTGCTCGACTTCGCCGCCCAGTACCAGATCAAGTCCGGCATCCACGGCCCGACCGACATCTCACCGGTCGGCATGGCCGCCGCGCTCCACCTCGACCTGGCCATCCACAACTTCGGCATCCAGGAGTACATGCAGCACGGCGCGCTGACCAACGAGGTCTTCCGGCAGTCGTTCAACTTCACCGACGGCTACCTGCACCCCGGGGAGCGGCCCGGTCTCGGCGTGGAACTCGACGAGGAGGCCGCGGCCCGGTTCCCGTACCAGCCGGCGTACCTGCCGTTCAACCGGCTCCAGGACGGCACCGTCCATGACTGGTGACCGACCGCTCACCCGGCACGTCGTGGTGATGGGGGTGTCCGGGGCGGGCAAGACGACGGTGGCCCGGGGGATCAGCGAGCTGACCGGGCTCCGGTTCGCCGAGGCGGACGAGTTCCACTCCGAGTCCAACGTGGCGCGGATGCGCTCCGGCGTACCGCTGGACGACGCCGACCGCTGGCCGTGGCTGCGCGACCTCGCCGCGTGGATGGCCGCCCGGCACGCCGAGGGGGTGTCCACCGTGCTGGCCTGCTCGGCGCTGAAGCGGTCCTACCGGGACGTGCTGCGGCAGGGTCCGCCGGACGTGGAGTTCGTCCACCTGGCCGGGGCGGCGGAGCTCATCCGGGACCGGATGAGCCGCCGCGCCGACCACTACATGCCGGCCAGCCTGCTCGACTCGCAGCGGGCGATCCTGGAGCCGCTGACGCCGGAGGAGGCCGGTGTCGTGCTGGACGTGGCGCTGGCGCCGGACGAGCTGGCCGGCGCGGCCGTCGCCCGGCTCGGGCTGCCCGCCGGGATCCCGGTGAGCGGGCGATAGCGCCACCGGCCCGGGCGTCCGTCCGGGCCGGTGGTCCTCACCCGGGCAGGGCGTCCAGGTAGACCCAGCGGCCGTCCTCGCGGACGAAGCGGCTGCGCTCGTCCAGCCTGCCCGGACGCCCCGCCTCCCGGTAGTGGGCCCGGAACTCGACCGTGCCCTCGGAGTCGAACAGGCCGCCCCGGTCGGTGCCGAGAATCTCCAGCCTGGTCCAGCGCTGCCCCGGGTCGAGCCGCAGCCGCGCGGGCCGGGTGGCGGAGTGCCAACTGCGTACCAGGTAGTCGACGTCGCCGACGGCGAAGGCGCTGAACCGGGAACGCATCAGCGCCTCGGCGGTCGCCGCCGTCGACTCGCCCCGGTGCACCGGCGCACAGCAGTCGGCGTAGGGCAGCCCGGAACCGCACGGGCAGGCTCCGGTCGTCTGGTCGGCCGCGCTTCGGCGGGCACCGCGTTTCGCCACGTGCTCATTCTCGCCGAGGGGCTCAGCGCGGCGGGCGACCAGCCCCGCCAACCGGCCCGCGGCTCGGCCGGCGGGCCGTGTTCCGCCTGCCGGACGACTCCATGGTCGTCGTCTTCTTCGCCGGCGCCCGGGTTTCCGCGGTGGCCCGGGCCAGGGCCGTCGCCGTCGCCTTCTTGGCCGGCGCCTTCTTCGCCGGGACCCTCGTGGCCGGCGCCTTCTTCGCCGTGGCCTTCTTCGCGGGTGCCTTCTTGGCGGGTGCCTTCTTCGCCATGGTCTTCTTGGCTGGCGCCTTCTTGGCCGGTGCCTTCTTCGCGGCGGCCTTCGTCGTGGGCGCCTTCTTCGCGGCGGCCTTCTTGGCCGGTGCCTTCTTGGCGGCGGCCGCCTTGGCGGTCGGCCGCCGGGCGGGCGCCGCCGTCGCGGCGACGGCCTTCTTCCGGGCCACCCGGGTCGTCGTCGGGGTGGGCTTCTCGCCCGGGGTCTTGGCCGCGCTCGCCCCGGTGGCCCGTTTCGTGGCGGTCGCGACCTTCTTCGCCGCCGCTTTCCGGTTCATCGGCGCCTTGCGGGCCCCGGTCGCCTTTCGCGCGCCGGTGGGCCTGGTGGCCGTCCGGGTGCCCCTCGCCGCGTCCGCCATCGTCGCTCCTCCTCGGGGATCTGCCCCGACCCCGGTCGGCAGTGCCGCCGACGGGCAGGGCGCTGGCCAGCCGCGTCGGACCGGCCCCGACTCGGCGGGCTGCTGTCTTCCCCCGCCCCCGACCCCCAAACTCCCGGGCGGAGGCGCGCTCACCCGGTTCGTGGTAGGCGCGGTGCCCCGCTACGCGAGCGGAACCGGCGGCGTCGCCCTCACGGCGTCGGCGTTTCGGTCAGTTCGGCCGGATCGACGTGCAGCGTCGCGAGCAGGCCCGCGTGCTTGACGACGTCGACCTCGTCGGGCAGCTCCCGCCTGATCCAGTCGGCCCGGACGTGCTGGCCGCGGGCCCGCAGCACATCGATGATCCGGTGTCTGGCGATCTTCATCGTTGCTCCCTCATGAGGCTGTTGCGAAGGTCCCGGGCGTCGCCCGGGGTCGGGTCAGAGACGTGGAGCCGCGAGCAGGGCACGGCGCAGTCGCGGGCAAGTCGACGGCGAGGACGGGGCCGGGCGACTCCGCCGCCGGGCCCCGTCGACCGGGGGCCACCCAGCAGCCGCCGGGGAGCGTTGGGGCACCGGAAGCTCCGCGAGGGGCGGGGACGCGTCGGTCAGGTCGGCGGCTGCGGTCCGGGCGAGGTGCGGTACGGACATGACGTCCCCTGGGTGGATCCGGCGTGGCGGCCACCTCGCGAGTGGGATGTCGTCGATTCCGGGATGATCCCAGCCTACGCCCCGTCAGCCGGGCGCCGCCGCGCGACGATCAGGAGGCCGGGCCGGGGCCCGGGTCGGGCGTTGCGCCGGGCTTGTGCCATGGCGACGTAGAGGAGGAGGGAGCGACGGCTCGCCGAGGCTGTGGACCCGCTCCGCGAGTACGAGGCGGTCGGCTGGCGTACCGAGGACCTGCGCCGGCGCATCGACGACGCCGAGCGGCTGCTCGCCGCGGTCGGACGGGAACACGCCCGCCCGCGCCGCGACGTCGACCGGCTGGGCGCCGGTGGGGATCCGCGGCGCGTCCCGGCTCGCCGCCGAGCGGGACCGGCTCGTCGGGCAGGCCGGCCAGGTCGAGGCGGCGAGCCGGGCCGCCGCCGCGCTCCGGACCGAGCTGGCCGACCTGCCGGGGGTCTGGCTCGCCCCGGAGCTGCACGTCAACGGCCTGACCCGGTTCGCGGACATCTTTCTCGACAACATCTTCATCGACCTCGCGGTGCGGGGCCGGATCCGGCAGGCACGTGCCGATCGGCACGCTCGGCGGGCCAGGTGTCTCCCTCCAGGCGGCAGCCAAACTTCCGGCGTAGCGGCCCGCGCCTCGCGCCGGTGACGCACCACAAACGGGCGGGCGGGCACCCACCGGCGCCGCCCGCTCCGCGGAGGAGATTCAGTTGAGCAGGAAGGTCTGGGTCTGCGGGTTGAGCATCGGCAGGTGCCGCGCGCCGGCCGTCTCCGGCCCGCTGAAGCGGAGCACGTCGACGCCCCGGGAGATGTCGTTGGCGACGATCAGCCCGTTGTACCAGTACGTCGACCACTGGTTGGACCGCATGTCGTAGTGGCCGATCTCCTTCGGGTTGCTCGGGTCGGTCAGGTCGACCACCGAGGTCCCAGAGCCGTACGCGGAGGAGACGAGGATGTTGCGGCCGGCCACCGGCACGTAGTTGAAGTTGTGGTACGTGCTCGGCTCGGCGCGCGGGATGCGCAGGTGGCTGAGCGGCGTGCTCGGGTTGTCGACCGCGTACGTCCAGATCGCCCCGAACGGCTCCTTCGCCGGTCCGAAGTACTCGTCGCCGAAGGTGACGTGCTTCCCGTCGTGGGTGAACGCCGCGCTGTGCCAGATGTCCACGTCCGCCGTGTCGATGTTCGCGGTCACCCGCGGCGCCAGCGGGTTGCTGATGTCCCAGAGCTGCCCCTGCGACAGGCAGGCCGCGGCGGCGAGCTTGCGCGGGGTCAGCACCTGAATGTCGTGGCAGGCGAAGAAGTCGCCGGACGCGCCGGAGAAGTGGTCGATTCCCTTGATCGTGGGCTCGGCCACGACCTTCGCGGCGAGGCCGGCGATGGCGTCGCCACCCGGCACGTCGATCACCGAGATCCGCTCGAACGGGGCCTGGCAGTCCGGGCCGATGTTGCTGGCGCTCAGCGGGTACGACGCTACGTAGATGTAGGTGCCGCCCTCCTCGCGGGGTACCAGCGTGTGGGTGTGCGAGCCGCAGTCGGTCCGGATCGCCTGGAGGAACCGCGGCGCGCTCGGGTCGCTGACGTCGAAGACCCGTACGCCCTCCCAGGCGCCCGGGGTGGACGCGGTGACGTTGCGGGACCCCTCGCAGCCCGGCGTGCTCTGCGGGGTGTCCACGGACAGGAACAGCAGGTCGCCCCAGACCGAGACGTCGCCCTGAGGCCCGTTGCAGTGCACGTCGGCCAGCTCGACCGGCGTGCCCGGCTCGGCGATGTCGATGATCCGGAAGCCGCCGTAGTGGCCGGCGAAGACGAGGTTGCCGGAGAAGGCGAGGTCGGAGTTGACGCCGCCGGTGTGCTCGGCGGTCGAGAGCAGGTGCATGTTGCGGCTGTAGCCGTCGGCGGGGCTGCTCGGCGGAGGCGGCGGAACGGACCCGTCGTCCCATGGCTCGTGGGCCTGGGCGGGGGAGGAGATCGTGGCGAGCAGGAGGGCCGCTCCCGCGACGACGAGTGATCGGATCCGGGATGGTCTGCGCATGTACTTCCCCTGAGATCGGCTGTGTCGTGCTGTGTCACGTCCGCGTACGTGGGCGTCACGCTGCCAAATATTTCCGTGTATCGCTAGACCCATGGCGGAAAGCAACATGGCTATCCGCTGTTCAACCCGGGTGGACGGTTCCCATGCCCGCAGCCTGCGTCTACATTGCTGAGAACTGGCGTGCGAGGCCGGTGCACCGGGGTCCCTCGTCACCAAGGAGGTGCGGCACATCGTGGTGTCTCCCCGAAAGGCCCTCGCCGGCGCGGCCGTCGGCGCCGTCGTCGGGTCGATGACCCTCGTCGGTCCCGTTCAGGCCGATCCCAACAACAACTCCGTCGACAAACTCACCAAGGCGGTCACGGTGCAGGGCGTGCTCCGGCACCTCGACGCCTTCCAGGCGATCGCCGACGCCCACGGCGGCACCCGCGCCTCCGGCACCCCCGGCTTCGCGGCCAGCGCCGACTACGTGGCCGGGATGCTGGAGCAGGCGGGCTACCAGGTCACCCGACAGCCCTTCCAGTTCCCGTTCTACGAGGAGTTCGGCTCGTCCTTCGCCCAGGTGGCGCCGAACCCGACCACCTACGCCGACGGGGTCGACTACGACCTCATGGACTACTCGGCGGCGGGGGACGTGACGGGCGGCGTTGTACCAGTCGACCTCGCCCTGGCCAATCCGGCCACCTCCAGCTCGGGATGCCAGCCCGGGGACTTCACCGGGCTCAGCCTGACCGGCAAGGTCGCGCTCATGCAGCGCGGCGAGTGCTCGTTCGGTCAGAAGGCGACCAACGCCAGGGCCGCCGGCGCGGTCGGGGCGATCATCATGAACCAGGGCAACGGCACGCCGGCGACCAACCCGGACCGGTTCTCGCTGTTTGCCGGCACGCTCGGCGGGCCGGTGGGCATCCCGGTCGTGTCGGTCTCGTTCGCCAAGGGGGTCGAGTTCGCGTCGACCGCCGGCCTGACCGTCCGGATCACCGCCGACGCCACCTCCGAGGTGCGCAACACGGAGAACGTGATCGCGCAGTCCCGCGAGGGCCGCACCGACAACGTGGTGATGGCCGGGGCGCACCTGGACTCGGTGCCGGACGGCCCGGGGTTCAACGACAACGGCACCGGCAGCGCGGCGATCCTGGAGGTCGCGTTGCAGATGGCGAAGGTGAAGCCGAACAACGCGGTCCGGTTCGCCTGGTGGGGCGCGGAGGAGGGGGGCCTGCTCGGCTCCAACCACTACGTGAACTCGTTGTCGCCGGCTCAGCGGGCCGACATCGCCCTGTACCTGAACTTCGACATGGTCGGCTCGCCGAACTACGTCTACGGCATCTACGACGGTGACGACTCCGCGGCCTCGGGTTCGGGTCCCGGCCCGGCCGGCTCCGCGCAGATCGAGGACGTGTTCGAGGCGTTCTTCGCCTCCCGGGGCCTGCCCACCGTGCCGGCGGACTTCACCGGCCGGTCGGACTACGGGCCGTTCATCGCCGCTGGGATCGGGATCCCGGCCGGCGGGCTCTTCACCGGCGCGGAGGGCGTGAAGACGGCTGCCGAGGCGGCGCTCTTCGGCGGCGTGGCCGGGAAGGCGTACGACCCCTGCTACCACCAGGCCTGCGACAGCCGTACGCCGGTCGCCGACGGCGCCGACGCGGCGGTCTACGGCCAGCTCGCCAACCTGTACGGCAACGTGAGCACCACGGCCCTGGACGTCAACAGCGACGCCATCGCCACCGCGGTCATGACGTTCGCCTACGACACCTCAACCGTCAACGGCGCGCCCCGCGCCCCCGGCAAGTCGCACGCCGCCGGGAACAGCGAAGACGCGCACGGGCACCAGACCATGTGACCCGACGTTCCGCCGACGGGCCGGGGCTCCGTGACCGGAGTCCCGGCCCGTCGTCGCCTGGTCGTCCGGCGGGAGATTGGCCCACTGAATCCCCTGCGGATCGGCTCTCTGACCGGGCCGATCCGTCCGCCTACCGTGGGCCAGACGCGCTCCCCGGAAAGGATCGAGACGACGATGACGACCGCCGACATGTGGTTCGACCCGCGCTGCCCGTGGGCCTGGAACGCCTCCCGCTGGCTGCTGGAGGTGGAGCGGGTCCGCGACGTGCGGGTCCGGTTCCACGTGATGAGCCTGTCCGTGCTCAACGAGGGGCGCGACGGGCTGGAAGAGTGGTACCGGGAGTGGCTGAAGCCCGGTATGGGCCCGGTCCGGGTCGCGGTGGCGGCCGAGCAGAAGTTCGGCAACGAGGTGCTGCGCGACCTGTACACCGCGCTCGGCAACCGGATCCATCACGATCGGGCAGTGCTGGACCGGGACCTGTACGTCGCGGCGTTGACCGAGGTCGGCCTCCCCGTCGAGCTGGCCGACGCGGCCGACTCCACCGACCACGACGAGGCGCTGCTGGCCAGCCACCACGTCGGCCTGGAGCCGGTCGGCGAGGACCTGGGCACCCCCACCATCCACGTCACCGACCAGGCCGGACGGCGCACCGCCTTCTTCGGGCCGGTGGTGGCCCCGATCCCGCGCGGCGAGGCGGCCGGCCGGCTCTGGGACGGGGTGCTGCTGGTCTCCGGCACCGACGGGTTCTTCGAGCTGAAGCGGGCGCGTACCCGTCGGCCGATCGAGCGGTGAACCCTGACCCTGGCACGAGCGCGACCGGGCTCAGCCGGGGCGGCGACGTAACCGGCGCGACGGCTCAGGGCAGCTCGACCGGCAGCGGCACCGGGCGCTTGGCCACCCGGTCGTCCCCGGAGGACCGGCCGCGCAGGTGCCGGGCCAGCCAGGGCAGCAGGTGCCGCCGGGTCCAGGCCAGCTCGGCGCGAACCACCTCGTGGCGGGGCCGGCGGACGGCCACCGGCAGCGGGTGCGACCACGAGTCGTCGTACCCGGGCAGGCCGGCGGTGTGTGCCAGCGCGGCGGCGATCCGTTCGTGCCCGGCGCTGTTGGCGTGCAGCCGGTCGTCGCTCCACAGGCGCAGGTCCGAGGCCACCGGGTGCGCCCCCAGGTCCAGCAGGGTGGCGCCGGTCTCGGTGGTGACCGCCCGGACCGCCGCGTTGAGCGCGACCACCCGGCCGCGCAGCGGCCGGGCCAGCGGCATCACCGGCGCCGGGTCGGGCAGGGTGAAGGTGAGCACGGTGCCGCCCTGGCCGACCAGCGCCCGCTGCATCGCGCCGACGTCCTCGGCGATCCGGTCGGCGTCGAACGACGGCCGCAGCACGTCGTTCATCCCGGCCACCACGGTGGCCAGGTCCGGCGCCAGCTCCAGCGCCACCGGCAGCTGCTCGGCCCGGATCCGCCCGGTGGTCCGACCGCGGATGGCCAGGTTGGCGTACTCCAGGCCGCCCTGTGCGCGGGCCACCGCCAGGGCGAACCGGTCCGCCCAGCCCCGGTAGCCGCCGGCGTCGTCCGGGTCGTCCAGCCCCTCGGTGGTGCTGTCGCCGATCGCCACGTACCGCTGCCACAACATGGTCGCCAGCTTAGGGCCGCCCCTCGAGCGCAGTTCTTCAACCCAGCCGCACGGACACGGCACGCTTCCTTCGGCACCCGCGACGAGCATCAGCTCATCAGTTCCTTCATCGTCACGGCGTGCAGACCTCGCTGGCGGAGCCCGTCGAGGATCGGTCCGATGGCGGCCACCGTGCCGCGGTGGCCGAAATGCAGGCTGACGATCGAACCGGGCCGCACCTGGCTCAGCGTCGTCCGCACCACCGCGGGCGAGCCGGGATCGGTGTAGTCCAGCGAGTCCACGTCGTAGGACACACAGGTCGGGTATCCCACCCGATTGGCTTGGGCGCGGATCAGCGCGTTGGCGTGCTGGGTCTGGGACGGCCGGAACCAGGCGCCGATCGCGCCGGTGAGCTTTCTGATCCGCTGGGCGCACGCGTCGATCTCACCGAACGCCTCGGTCGGGGTCATCCGGCTGATGTCGCGGTGGTTTTCGGTGTGGTTGCCCAGGTCATGACCTGCGTCGAGGACCCGCCGGGCCATCGCGGGCTGCTCGGCGAGCCAGGTTCCCACGGCGAAGACGGTGACCCGGGCGCCGCCACGTTCCAGCTCAGCCAGCAGTTGGCGGGCCAGGGTGGCATCCCCCTGGCCATGAAAGGTCAGCGCCACGTCCGGCCGGTCCCGTGGAGCATTGTTGATCTCCCCCGGTAGGGAGGCGTGGCCGGGGGCAGCTCCGGTCGACCTGGCAGGGGACGGGAATGGCGATGCGGAGCCGCCGCCCGGCGTCGCCGACCGGGCGGCCGACGGTCGGCTCGGCGAGTCGCATGCGCCAACTCCGACAAGCCCGGCGGCGACACCGGCGGCGGCGGTCAGGGCGCTGCGGCGGTCCAGAGGCACGCAGCGATGCTAGGCCCTCCGCAGGAGCGGGGGAGGCTGTACAGCGCCACGGAAGTCGCCATTCAGCCTGGTCTCAGGGCCGGCAACGTCCTTGCAATGGCCGGCCGGACGGGGGAGCCCCGACTGAGCCGGCCCGAGCGGGACGAGCGTCAGAGCCAGCCGGAGCGGCGGAACAACCGGTACAGGGTGACCGCGGCCAGGGCCATCACCAGCAGGGCCGCCGCGTAGCCGTAGCGCCAGCCCAGCTCGGGCATGTGGGCGAAGTTCATGCCGTAGATCCCGGCCACCGCGGTCTGGGTGGCGGCGATCGCCGCCCAGGCGGCGATCTTGCGCATGTCGTTGTTCTGCTCCACGGCGAGCTGCGTCAGCCGGGACTGCAGGATCGAGTTGAGCAGGTCGTCGTACCCGCCGATCCGGTCGACCGCCCGGGTCAGCCGGCCCTCCACGTCGACGAACCAGCGCTGCAACGCCGGCGGCGGCCCGGCGTCGCGCTGCTCGACGACGGTACGCAGCGGCGCCTGCAACGGCAGCACCGCCCGCTTGAACTCCACCACCTCGCGTTTGAGCTGGTAGATCTGTTGGATGTCGGCGCCGCGGTCGCGGGCGAAGACGCTCTCCTCGACGCGTTCCAGGTCCCGCTCCAGGTGGCCGGAGACCTCCAGGTAGAGCTCCACCATCCGGGCGCAGACCGCGTACGCCACCGCCCACGGTCCCGCGGCCAGCACGCCCGGGCGACGCTGGATGCCCTCCCGGACCGGGGCGAGGGCGCCGCTCGCGCCGTGCCGGACGGTGATCACGAAGCGGTCGCCGAGGAAGACCATCACGTCCCCGGTGTCGATCACCTCGGAGGTCTCGGTCAGCTCGGTGTGCTCGACGTAGCTCGCGGTGCGCAGCACCAGCAGGGTGACGTCACCGTGCCGCTGGATGGTGGGGCGGTGCCCGTCGGCGAGGGCCTGCGCCACGCTCAGCTCGTCCAGCCCGAAGGTGCGCCCGACCGCCGCCATCACCGCCGCCCCCGGCTCGTGCAGGCCCAGCCAGACGAAGGAGCGCCGGGTGCGGCGGCTGCGCGCGTACGCGTCGGCGTAGTGCGGGCGCCCCGGCTCCCGCCGGCCGTTGACGTAGACGGCGCAGTCCACCACGGCGTCCGGGTTGGACCGTCGGGCGGTCGGCGTGGCCGAGGCGTCGGCCGGGCGGCCGAGCAGCCGACCGAGCAGGGCGGGGAGTCGCAGGCGCCGCCGGGTCCGTACCGCCGACCGGTCCACCGCGCACCTCCGCCCCGCCGGGAATCGACGGCCTACCGTACGGCACGTGCCGGCGGTCCGGTCAGCGCGTGGCCGTGGCGAAGACGACGATGTTGTCGGGGTAGCTGCCGGTGCGGGGGTTGAACCGGCCGCCGCAGGTGATCAGCCGCAGCCGGGCCGCCGCGTCGCCGCCGTACACCCCCTCGGTGGGGAACCGCTCCTTCGGGTACGCCCCGACACCGTCCACGGTGAACGTCGCGACCCGACCGTCGGCGCGGGTGACCTGGACGGTGTCGCCGGGCTGGAGCCGGCCGAGGTCGAAGAAGACGGCCGGACCGGTCTGCGAGTCGACGTGCCCGACCAGGACCGCGTTGCCGGCCTCGCCCGGGGTGGGACCGCGGCGGTACCAGCCGGCAATCTCTGGATGGTCCAGCGGCGGCACCTCCAGGGCGCCGTTGTCGTCGGTGGCGACCGGGACGACGTCCGCCAGGACGCCGATGCGGGGGATGGTGATCCGGACCGGTTCGGACCGGGGGAGCACCGGCCCCGGCGACTCGGACCGTTCGGTGGTCGGGGCGGCCGAGGCTCCGGGCTGCGGCGGCCGGTCGGTCGTGGTGCCCAGGCCGGCGGCGACCAGGCCGGCCCCGGCCGCGCCGGTCAGGGTGACCGCCGCGACCACCGCGGCGGTGCGGGCCCGCGACGACCTGTCCTCGGGTTTGCGCTGGGGGGCCAGGTTCCCACCTCCGTCCGACGTGGGCGCGGTGCCCGCACCGCTCGCGGCCGGCGCGGGCACCCTCGCACAGGGATGGTGTGTGGCGACGCCTCAGGCGACGAAGGTGGCGCGGCGCCGGCGACGGACCAGCACGTACGCCCCGCCGGCGACGGCCGCGGCGCCCAGGGCGCCGCCGGCGACGAGCACGCCCGTGTCCCCGTCCTTGCCGCCGCCGCCGGCCTGCGCGCCGCCGATCGGGGTGACGGTGAACTGGGCGGTGCCACCGGAGGTGCCGTCGCCGCAGGTCGTCGTGACCGTGTACGTCCCGAGGGTGAACCCGGCGGTGAAGAGTTCGGCGCTCAGGCCGCCGCCCGCCGCCGCGGTGGTGGACCGGACGTTCTCGTCGCGGTTGGGCCCGGTGACCCGGAAGATCGCGTCACCCGCCTTCGGGTTGCAGGTGGTCGTGGTGAGCACGACCGTGCCGCCGACCGGGGTGGTGGCTGGTGAGACGGTGGTGTCGGCGAGCGCGGCGGCCGGGAGCAGGAGTGTGCCGAGGCCCACGCCGACCGCCGCCGATCCGAGAATTGACTGTGCCTTCATGCGCGTCTTCCCTCACTTTTCGTCCGCTGTCTGCGTGGGACGTCGTTCGGGTGGCCAACTCCGTGACTAGCACCGGTGTGGCCAACACTAGGTGGGTTGGGGTGCCCATCCGGCGTAAATGAGAAATCTTCGTTGCCGTCACGTGTTCCCCCTCCCGCCGGGGAGCTGCGGAAATGCCCACCCAGGACCGCCCGTAACGCCCGGGAGCCGGGGATCCGCCTGGGGTCGTCCGTCCGGTCTGCGTTCGCTGGGGCCATCGCGGCCATGCGCCCGGTGCGACCGTTCGTGTCCCCGATGTCGGAAACCGGGTCGACGGGTCCGGCCACGGGCGATGCCACACCGCAGGCCGGTGCCCCGGGCGGAGTCGCCGCGCTCCCGCCGGGCGTGATCGTCAGGAGGGCGACCGTGCGCGGGTGCCGCCCAGGGCTCGGGGCTGGTGTCTCCAGAGTGGAGGCAGAGCCACCCCCGACCTGCCGCTCGCCGTCCCTGAGGCGCCGTTCGCCGCACCGGGACGACCGCTCCCGGCGGCTGTGCCGTCACTCAGGTCGCGGCCCCGACCAGCGAGAACTACAGTCGGCAGGAGCACACCGGATAGATCGCGACACATATCACGGTGAGGAGCGAGCCGATGACCAGTCCCGCCGGCGTCGAGGTCACGGGACCGATGCACCCCCGGTACGACGAGATCCTCACCCCGGAGGCGCTGGCCTTCCTCGCCGATCTGCACCGCGCCTTCGACCCGCGCCGCCGGGACCTGCTCGACCGCCGGCGGCGACGCGGGGCCGAACTGGCCGATGGCGGGCTGCTGGACTTCCTGCCCGAGACCCGGGAGATCCGCGAGGCCGACTGGCGGGTCGCCGAGCCGGCGCCCGGCCTGGTCGACCGCCGCGTCGAGATCACCGGCCCGACCGACGCGAAGATGACCATCAACGCGCTGAACTCCGGTGCGAAGGTGTGGCTGGCCGACCATGAGGACGCCAACACCCCGCTCTGGGAGAACGTCGTCGGCGGTCAGCTCAACCTGCGCGACGCCATCGACCGCAAGCTCGACTTCACCTCCCCGGAGGGGAAGCAGTACGCGCTGCACGACGGCGAGCTGGCCACCATCGTGGTACGCCCGCGCGGCTGGCACCTCACCGAGAAGCACATCCTGGTCGACGGCGAGCGCACCTCCGGCAGCCTGGTGGACTTCGGGCTCTACTTCTTCCACTGCGCCCGCCGGCAGCTCGACCGGGGCGCCGGGCCCTACTTCTATCTGCCGAAGATGGAGAGCCACCTCGAAGCGCGACTGTGGAACGACGTGTTCCTGGCCGCCCAGGAACGGCTCGGCATCCCGCGCGGCACGATCCGGGCCACGGTGCTGATCGAGACCTTCCCGGCCGCGTTCGAGATGGACGAGATCCTCTACGAGCTGTGCGAGCACTCCGCCGGGCTGAACGCCGGCCGGTGGGACTACATGTTCAGCGTGATCAAGAAGTTCCGCACCCGGGGCGCGGACTTCCTGCTGCCGGACCGGAACGCCGTGACGATGACCGTGCCGTTCATGCGCGCGTACACCGAGTTGCTGGTGCGGACCTGTCACCGGCGCGGCGCGCACGCCATCGGCGGGATGGCCGCGTTCATTCCCAGCCGGCGCGACCCGCAGGTCAACGAGACCGCCCTGACGAAGGTCCGCGACGACAAGACCCGCGAGGCCAACGACGGGTTCGACGGCTCCTGGGTGGCCCACCCCGACCTGGTGCCGATCTGCCGGGAGGTCTTCGACAAGGTGCTCGGTGACCGCCCCAACCAGCTCGACCGCACCCGGGACGAGGTCCGGGTCACCGCCGCCGAGCTGCTCGACGTCCGGTCCACCCCCGGGCAGCACACCGAGGCGGGCCTGCGCAACGCGGTCAGCGTCGGCGTGCAGTACCTGGCCACCTGGCTGCGCGGCTCCGGCGCGGTGGCCATCTTCAACCTGATGGAGGACGCCGCCACGGCGGAGATCTCCCGCAGCCAGGTCTGGCAGTGGCTGCACAACGACGTCATCCTCGACGACACCGGCGAGCGGGTCACGAAGGAGCTGGTCGAGCGGATCGCCGCCGACGAGATCGGCAAACTGCCCGGCGACCCGGGCGACTACGCCGAGGCCCGGGCCCTGTTCATGGAGGTTGCCGTCGCCGATGACTTCGTCGACTTCCTCACCGTGCCGGCCTACGAACGGATGCCCTGACCGACGACCCGACGCGGAGGTGGGCGATGAGCACGACCACGACGGACATCGACGCTCTCGCCGGCACGCTGCGCGCCGCGATCGGCGCCGACCGGGTGATCAGCGACCGGCAGGAGCTGCGCACCTACGAGTGCGACGGGCTGGCCCAGTACAAGGTCGTGCCGGCGCTGGTGGCGCTCCCCGCCGACGCCGCGCAGTGCGCCGCGGTGGTCCGGGCCTGCGTCGCCGCCGGTACGCCGTTCGTGGCCCGCGGCTCCGGCACCGGGCTCTCCGGCGGCGCGCTGCCGCACGCCGACGGCGTCCTGATCGTCACCTCGCGGATGCGGGACATCCTCGAGGTCGCGCCGGACGACGAGCGGGCCGTGGTGCAGCCGGGCGTGATCAACCTGGCGGTCAGCCGGGCCGCGAACCCGCACGGCTGGTACTACGCGCCCGACCCGTCCAGCCAGCAGATCTGCTCCATCGGCGGCAACGTGGCGGAGAACTCCGGCGGCGCGCACTGCCTCAAGTACGGCTTCACCACCAACCACGTCACCGGCGTCGAGCTGGTCACCCCCGACGGCGACCGGGTACGCCTCGGCGGCCCCGCCCCCGACGCCCCCGGCTACGACCTGCTCGGCGCGTTCGTCGGCTCGGAGGGCACCCTCGGCATCGCCACCGAGGTCACCGTGCGGCTCACCCGGCTGCCCGAGTCGGTGCGGACCCTGCTGGCCGCCTTCGAGACCACCGATCAGGCCGGGGCGGCGACCTCGGCCATCATCGCGGCCGGGGTGGTGCCGGCGGCGGTGGAGATGATGGACGCGCTCGCCATCTCCGCCGCCGAGGCGGCCGTGCACTGTGGCTACCCGCCCGGCGCCGGGGCCGTGCTCATCGTCGAGCTGGACGGGCCGGAACCGGAGGTGGCCGCCCAGTTCGACCAGGTCGAGCGGCTCTGCCGGGACAACCGGGCGTTCGAGATCCGGATCGCCGCCGACGACGCCGAGCGGGCGCTGTTCTGGAAGGGCCGCAAGTCCGCGTTCGCCGCCGTCGGGCGGATCAGCCCCGACTACATCGTCCAGGACGGGGTGATCCCGCGTACCGCCCTGCCCGAGGTGCTGCGCCGCATCGGCGAGCTCTCCGCCGAACGCGGCATCCGGGTCGCCAACGTCTTCCACGCTGGCGATGGCAACCTGCACCCGCTGGTCCTGTTCGACGGGTCCGTCGACGGGCAGACGGAGCGCGCCGAGGAGGTCTCCGGTGCGATCCTCGACCTCTGCGTCAGCCACGGCGGGTCGATCACCGGCGAGCACGGGGTCGGCATGGACAAGGCGAAGTACATGCCGCGCATGTTCACCGCCGACGACCTGGACACCATGCAGCTGCTGCGGTGCGCGTTCGACCCGGCCGGGCTGGCCAACCCGGGCAAGGTCTTCCCGACGCCCCGGCTCTGCGGCGAGGTCCCGGGCCGGCGCAAGGGGGTCCATCCCGCCCAGGAGGCCGGCCTGGCGGAGGTGTTCTGATGCCGGCCGACGGGATCCTCGACCAGCTCCGCGACGCCGCCCGGGAGACCGCGACCGACGGCCGGCACTCCGACGGCCTGCCGTCGCAGGCGGCGGCCGGCCGGGCCGACGCCCCGGCCGGCCCCGAGCCGGTCCGGCCCGCCGAAGAGCACGACTCGATCGCCGGGATGCCGGCCCGCTACGTCGCCGCGCCCCGGGACACCGCCGAGGCGGCGGCCCTGCTGCGGGCGGCGGCCGCCCTCGACCTGGCCGTCACCATCCGCGGCGGCGGCACGAGGCAGTCGTGGGGGAGCCCGCCGAGTCGGCTCGACCTGATCCTCGACACCACCGCGCTGACCGGGGTGGTCGAGCACGCCGCCGGTGACCTGATCACCGTGGTCCGGGCCGGCACCCGCCTCGACGCGCTCGCCGCCACCCTGGCCGGCGCCCGCCAGCAGCTCGCCCTCGACGCGCCGCTGCCGGACGGCACCGTCGGCGGCGCGGTCGCCACCAACGCCAGCGGACCCCGCCGGATGCTCTACGGCACCGCGCGCGACCTGCTCATCGGGGTCACCCTGGTCCGCGCCGACGGGGTGGTCGCGCACGCCGGCGGCAAGGTGGTCAAGAACGTCGCCGGCTACGACCTGGGCAAGCTGGTCACCGGCGCGTACGGCACGCTCGGGCTGGTCACCGAGTGCGCGTTCCGGCTGCACCCGCTGCCGGCCGCCGTCGCGTACGTCACCCGCCGGGTCGGCGATCCGGCCGAGGCGGGCCGGGTGGCCGGCACGGTACGGGCCGCGCAGCTCGTGCCCGCCGCGCTGGAGGTGGATGCGCCGGCCGGCGGTGCGGCGGCGGTGACCGTGCTGCTGGAGGGCACCCCGGCCGGGGTGGCCGCCCGCGCCGAGGCCGCCCGGCGACTGCTCGGCGCCGACGCCACCGCCTCCGACGAGGCGCCCGACGGCTGGGGCCGGTACCCGTGGCGGGACGGCGACAGCGGGCTGAAGCTGACCGCTGCGCTCTCCGGCGTACCGCGACTGCTGGCCGACGCCCGCGCGGCCGCCGACCGGCACGGCGTGCCCGTCGCGCTGCGCGGCTCGGCCGGCGTGGGCGTCCTCTACGCCGGGGTGCCCGGCACGGCCGACCCGGAGCGGGTCGCCGGCCTCGTCGACGCGCTGCGGGCGGCGACCGCCGCCGTCGCCGGGCACGCCGTGGTGCTCACCGCGCCCCCGGCCGTGCGGGACCGGGTCGACCTGTGGGGGCCGGTCGACAGCCTGGCGCTGATGCGCCGGGTCAAGCAGCGCTTCGACCCGGACGCCCGGCTCGCGCCCGGCCGATTCGTGGGAGGGATCTGATGGCCATCCCCCAGCAGCCCGACGGCCGCCCGGCCCCGGTCACCTCGCCCGGCGGCACCTTCCCGGCCAGCGGACCGCGCGACGTGCTCGGCCTCGCCGCCCGGCCGCCCGGCGAGGGCGCCTTCGACACCCACCACCCGCCCGCCGCCGAGCTGATCGCCGACTGCGTGCACTGCGGCTTCTGCCTGCCCACCTGCCCCACCTACGTGCTGTGGGGCGAGGAGATGGACTCGCCGCGCGGCCGGATCTACCTGATGAAGCAGGGCCTGGAGGGCGAGCCCATGTCGGACTCGATGGTCGCCCACTTCGACCGCTGCCTCGGCTGCATGTCCTGCGTCACCGCCTGCCCCTCCGGGGTGCGCTACGACCGGCTGATCGAGGACACCCGGCAGCAGGTGGAACGCCGGCACAGCCGCGGTCCCCGGGAGCGGGCGCTGCGCGCGGCGATCTTCGCCCTCTTCCCGTACCCGCGACGGCTGCGGGTGCTGCGCGGCCCGCTGCGGGCCTACCAGGCCAGCGGGCTGCGCCGCCTGGTCGCGCGGACCGGGCTGCTGCCGCGGCTGGCGCCCACCCTGGCGGCGCTGGAGTCGCTCGCGCCCCGGCTCGGCCGGGCGGCGCGCCCGCCGCAGCGGGTGCCCGCGGTCGGGGCCCGGCGGGCCGTGGTCGGCATGCTCACCGGCTGTGTGCAGTCCGCGTTCTTCCCCGAGGTCAACGCGGCCACCGCCCGGGTGCTCGCCGCCGAGGGCTGCGACGTGGTCATCCTGCCCGACCGGCAGGGCTGCTGCGGCGCGCTGAGCGTGCACAACGGACGCGAGGAGGAAGCGCGGGGCTTCGCCCGCCGGATGCTGGACACGTTCGCCGCCGCCGGCATCGACTTCTTCGTGGTCAACGCGGCCGGCTGCGGCTCCACCCTCAAGGAGTACGGCGACCTGCTGCGCGACGACCCCCGCTACGCCACGCTCGCCGCCGACTTCGCCGGCCGGGTCCGCGACCTGTCCGAACTCCTCGACGAACTGGGTCCGGTCGCCACCCGGCACCCGCTGCCGGTGACCGTCGCGTACCACGACGCCTGCCACCTCGCCCACGCCCAGGGCGTCCGCGCCCAGCCCCGCCGGCTGCTGCGCGACATCCCCGGGCTGGAGCTGCGGGAGATCGCCGACCCGGAGATCTGCTGCGGCTCCGCCGGGATCTGGAACGTGCTCCACCCCGGGCCGGCCGCCGAACTCGGCGACCGCAAGGCCCGCACCGTACTGGCCACCGGGGCGCGGCTGCTCGTCACCGCCAACCCCGGCTGCCTCATGCAGGTCGCCGCCTCGGTGGCCCGCGCCGGCGGCGACATCGCCCTGGCCCACACCGCCCAGGTCCTCGACGCCTCCCTCCGCGCCCGCCCGGTGGAGGAGCTGCTGTAGGGCCGAACCCACCCGCCACCGTCCCCAAGCGTCGAGGTGACCCATGTTCGACCAGTTCACAGTCGTCACCGATCCCGTCGGTGACTCCGTCGCGCTCTCGGCCATCTTCGCGGTCCTGCCCCTGCTCACCCTCTTCGTCCTGCTCGGCGTGCTGAAGGTCAAGGCCTGGCTGGCCGGCCTGATCTCCCTCGCCGTCGCCCTCGTCGTGGCGATCGCCGTCTACGCCATGCCGGTCGGGCAGGCCCTGCTGTCGGCAACCGAGGGCGCGGCCTTCGGCTTCTTCCCGATCCTGTGGATCGTCATCAACGCCATCTGGGTCTACAACCTCACCGTCGAGAGCGGACACTTCGACGTGCTGCGCCGCTCCTTCGAACGGGTCAGCCCGGACATGCGGATCCAGGCGATCATCATCGCGTTCTGCTTCGGCGCGCTGCTGGAGGCCCTCGCCGGGTTCGGCACCCCGGTCGCCATCACCGTGGTGATGCTGATGGCGCTCGGCTTCCGCCCGATCCACGCCGCCTCGGTGGCGCTGCTGGCCAACACCGCGCCGGTGGCCTTCGGCGCGCTCGCCACCCCGATCGTCACCCTGGCCAGCGTCACCAGCGGCGCCAACGACGACTCCGGGCTCACCGTGGACACCCTCGGCGCGATGGTCGGCCGGCAGACCCCGATCCTCGCGGTGGTCGTACCGCTGATGCTGGTGGCCCTGGTCGACGGACGGCGCGGCATCCGGCAGACCTGGCCGGCCGCGCTGGTCGCCGGTGTGAGCTTCGGGCTGGCGCAGTTCGTCGCCGCGAACTACATCTCCGTGCCGCTGACCGACATCGTCGCCGCGCTGGTGTCGGCCGCCGCCGTGGTGCTGCTGGTCCGCGTCTGGCGCCCGGTCACCCCGGCAGACCTGGGCCGCGAGCCGGCGGCCGTGCCCGCTGCCAGGGGGCCCGTCGAGGCCGAGCTGGCCGGTCCCGGCACGGTCCGCGCCGCCGCGGCCAGCCGCTCCGGTACGACCACCGCCGCGCCCGCCCTGGACGGACCGGGTGGGGAGACCCCGCCGGGTGATCCCCGCATCGACGAGACGGCTCCCGTCGGTCGGCACCGCACCGGCGGCGACGACCTGGAGCCGCGGCCCGCCGACCAGGCTCGCGCCGCCACGGCGGACGGGCGCCGGCTCGCCGACACACCGGCCGAGGTGGCCCGCGCTTACGCCCCGTATCTGATCATCATCGCGATCTTCTCCGTCGCCAACCTCGGGCCGGTGAAGGCGGCCCTGGCGAAGGAGCCGTGGACGGTGAAGTTCGGCTGGCCCGGGCTGGACATCCTGGGCGGCAACGGCAAGCCGCTGTCGTCGGCCACGTTCACCCTCAACTGGCTGCCCGCCGCCGGCACGCTGATGATCCTCGCCGGCATCCTCACCGCGCTGGTGCTGCGGGTCTCCGCCGGCCGGGCGCTGCGGGCGTACGGCCGCACCTACGTGGAACTGCGGTATGCGATCGTCACCGTGATGGCGGTGCTCGCCCTGGCGTACGTGATGAACCAGTCGGGGCAGACCAACACCCTCGGCGCGTTCCTCGCCGCGGCCGGCGGGGCGTTCGTCTTCCTCTCGGCGATCCTCGGCTGGATCGGGGTCGCGGTGACCGGCTCGGACACCTCGGCCAACGCCCTGTTCGGCGCGTTGCAGGTGCAGACCGCGGCCCGCGCCGGGCTGGACCCGGTGCTGCTGGCGGCGGCCAACTCCTCCGGCGGAGTGCTCGGCAAGATGATCAGCCCGCAGAACCTGGCGATCGCCGCCGGCGCGGTCGGGATGGCCGGCCGGGAGGGGGAGATCTTCCGCAAGGTGTTCGGCTGGAGCCTGCTCCTGCTGCTGTTCATGTGCGTGCTGGTCGCGTTGCAGGGCTCGTCGATCCTGGGCTGGATGGTGCCCTGATCCCTCTCGACGGGTGGGATCGTCCCTCGGGTGACGATCCCGCCCGTCGATTCGGCCGTGCTCTTACGTGAGGGGCCTGCTACGTGCTTTCCTTTTCGGGTCGTCCGAGGCGAGGACAACCGCCCTCGTCCCATGTGACACGAAGGGGAACTCGTGAAGCGATCCATCAAACGAGCCGTCGTCGTCTCCACATTCGCTCTCGGCATCGGGATGACCGGCGCTGCCCCCGCAATGGCTCAGGCGCCCGACAACTGGGGGCAGGAGGTCAAGGCTTGCAACCACCTGCCCAACTGCTACCCGGGAGATAGCAACCGGGGGACCTACGTGCAAGGGCAGGCGAAGGACGGTCCGCGTGGATACGGCCAGGAGATCCACGACCTGGCCAACCCCGGTAACTCGAACCCGCCACCGTTCCAGCCGTAACGCCGCCACGCGCGGCGTACGCGCAGCCGGTGACCACGCTCAGGATGGCCACCGGCTGCGTCGTTACCGGGCCGGCGGCTCGGGCCGGACCAGCCCCACCTCGTACGCGAAGACCACCGCCTGGACCCGGTCGCGCAGGCCGAGTTTGGTGAGGATGGCGGAGACGTGGGTCTTCACCGTGGCGGTGCTCAGGTACAGCCGCTCCGCGATCTCCGCGTTGGACAGCGCCCGCGCGGTCAGCGTGAGCACCTCCACCTCGCGGGCGGTGAGCGCGCCCAGTTCCCGGGAGGAGGCCGCCGGGCCGGGGAGCCGGTCGGCGAACCGGTCCAGCAACCGCCGGGTCACGGTGGGCGCCAGCAGCGCCTCGCCGCGCGCCACCACCCGCACCGCCTCGGCGAGATCTGCCGGACGGGTGTCCTTGAGCAGGAAGGCGCTGGCCCCGGCGCGCAGCGCCGCGTAGACGGGTTCGTCCAGGTCGAAGGTGGTGAGCATGATGACGCGGGCGGGGCTGCCCGCGGCCACCAGCTCCCGGGTGGCGGCGATGCCGTCCTGCCGGGGCATCCGCACGTCCATCAGCACCACGTCCGGCCGGGTCCGCTTCGCCACCGCGACCGCCTCCACCCCGTCGGCCGCCTCGCCGACGACGGTCAGGTCGGGTCGGGCGTCGATGATCATCCGCAGTCCGGCGCGGATCAGGTCCTGGTCGTCCGCGACCACCACCCGGATCGTCACCGGGACACCTGCACCGGGAGCCGGGCGTGCACCCGGAAGCCGCCGCTGGGTAACGGGCCCGCGTCGAGCGTGCCGCCCAGCAGCCGGGCCCGCTCCCGCATGCCCAGGATGCCGTGGCCCTCGCCGGCGCCCGGCCGCCGGGCCGCCGCGACGCCGTCGTTGACGACCTCCAGGCGCAGCACGCCGTCGTCGTACCGGAGGCTGACCTCGGCCCGGGTGGCGTGGCCGTGCTTCAGGGCGTTGGTCAGCGACTCCTGCACGATCCGGTACGCCGACAGCTCCACCCCACCGGGCAGCGCGTCGGCGACGCCGTGCCGGCTCATGGTCACCTGCAAACCGACCGCCCGCACCGCCTCGGCCAGGGCGTCGAGCTGCGCCAGTCCCGGCTGCGGCCCGGCCGGCTCGGGCCCGGCGGCGGTGGCCAGCGCGTGCAGCATCGCGCGCAGCTCCGTCAGGGCCGACCGGGCGGCCACCTGGATCGACCCGAGCGCCGCCCGGGCCTGGTCGGGGCGCTGGTCGAAGACGTCCTCGGCGGCGGCGGCCTGCACCGCGATCACGGCGACGTGGTGGGCCACCACGTCATGCAGCTCGCGGGAGATCCGCTCCCGTTCCCGGGCGATCATCTGCCGCCGCTGGGCGCACCGCCGCTCGGCGTGGCCGCGTTGCAGCTCACCGACGGCCCAGCCGAGGCCGAGCCCGATCACCGCGAGCAGCAGGTCCCGCCAGCCGCCGGTGACCAGCTTCCAGGGCGTGGGCGCGAGCAGCAGCCCCAGCGCGACCAGGGAGAACCGTGGTGGGCGGAGTCGGGCGACGTACGTCAGCGGGACCGCGACCAGCCCGAGCCAGCCCAGTTGGGGGCAGAGCACCTCCAGCCCGACACCGGCCAGCGCGGCCACCGCCAGGGCGTACGCCGGTTCCCGCCGGATCCAGAGCAGGCAGCTGGCCTGGACGGCAGCCAGCCCGATGGCGGCGGCGGTCCCGGTCTGGGTGGCCGGGCCCTGGCCCGGGGCGGCCACGAACGTCACCGTGACGGCGAGGACCACGGCGGCGATCCCGCCGTCGATCAGCAAGAGAAAGGTTGACTTCGACCAGCGGCGCATGACCCGGATGTTAGGCGTCCACCGGGGCCGGTCTCATCGGTCGCGAGACGGAGATCCGGGCGCGCCCTGGTCCGCCCGACGTACCCGGGAACCGGTCCGCGGCGCGATCCGCCGGCGGCCCGACCGCGCCTACCGTGCCCTCAGAAGTCGTCCCCTGAGCCACTGTGGAGGTACGTCATGAACACCGTTACCACCGGACAGCCGCGCACCGCCAGCGTCGTGCGGCCGGCGCGGCGGGGCGCTCGTGCCCTGGCCGTCCTCGTCGCCACGGCCGCCGCCCTCGCCGTCTGGGTGGTCGCCGTGCCGCTCGCGGGGGTGGACCTGGCCGTCCGTAGCGGCGCCACCGAGCAGCCGGTCGGCCCGGGCGCCGTGGCGGTCGCCGCGCTGCTGGCGGGGCTGGCCGCCTGGGCGCTGCTCGCCGTGTTGGAGCGGTTCTCCCGTCGGGCCAGGTCGATCTGGACCGGCGTGGCCCTCGCCGTGTTGCTGGCGTCGATGCTCGCCCCGCTCGGTGGGGGAGTGGGTGCGGCGGCGAAGCTCACCCTGGCGCTGATGCACCTCGCCGCCGCCCTGGTCATCCCGGGGCTGCGCCGCACCGCCGCCGCCCGGTGACGCCGCGGGCCACCTGTCGGTGCTCGCGCGCTGACCCCGCCGCCCCGGTCGTCCTCAGCCGGCCGGGGCGGCGGGGGAGGGCTCCAGCAGCGGCTCGCCCGTCTCCAGCAGGGTCTTGAGGCTGGCCAGCAGCGCCGGCCAGCCGCCGCTGCCGTCGAGCTGTCCGCTGATCGCCCGGTGCATCTCGCTGTCGGGGGAGAAGTCGTCGTGGGTCACGGTCAGCCGGACCGCGTCGCCGTGCGGCTCGAGGTCGAAGGTGACCTTGGACCGGCGTTCGCCGAGTCGGGCGGCCAGTTCCTCGTCGGACCAGCCGAAGTGCGCGGCGTGCTCCGGCTGGAAGCCGTGCCAGGTGTATGAGAGCCGGCGATACGGATCGGCCGCCAGCACTCGCTGGCCGAGGTCCGTCGCCTCCGCCTCGGGCGCGTCCTGCCACAGCAGGGGCGAGTCGGGTTGCCAGTCGGAGACCAGCGTGACGCCGCCCCAGTAGCGGCGGGTGAACTCCGGCTCGGTCAGCGCCCGCCAGAGCCGTTCGGGGGTGGTCCTGATGTAGGTCGTGTAGACGAACGTGGGGTTCTGCATGGGCTCCCGCTCCAATGCTGTCTGCAGGTCGGCGAGGGCGCGCGCCCGCTCCCGGTCGTACCGACCGATCCAGCGGTCGGCGACGGCGTTGATCGGGGCCGCGTTGAGGTGGTGCAGCTTCTCGCGGCCCCGCCGCGTGCTGGTCACCAGGCCGGCGGCCTCCAGCACCGCCAGGTGCTTGCTCACCGACTGCCGGGCCATGTCGAGCCCGGCGCACAGCTGGCGCAGGCTCTGCCCGTTGCGGCGGTTCAGGCTGTCGAGCAGCCGGCGGCGGCTGGGATCGGCCAGCGCCCGGAACACCTCGTCCATCCCGCCACCGCCCTCGAACAGGCAGCCGTGCGGCTGCACTCTTGACAATAGGCAGCCATAAGGCTGCTTGTCCACTCCGCCGCAGTACTTCAGCGGAAGTTCCTCGAAGCTAGCCTCCTAGGACGCCTTAGAGGTGGTGACTCCCCCAACGGTCGAACAGGGCACCCGTCCACAGCGGATAGGAGACGGTCAGCGCTCCGGAACAGCCGTGTGGCCGTCGATCACGGCCGTCTAGGGGAGGAGGCCGGCGCGGCGGGCGGCGACCACGACCTCCAGTCGGGTGTGCGCGCCGAGCTTGCGCATCGCCGACCGGAGGTAGCTCTTCACCGTCTCCGGACGCAGCCCGAGCTGGTCGGCGACGTCCGCGTTCGTGCAGCCCAACGCCACGCAGGCCAGCACGTCGGTCTCGCGGGGGGAGAGCGGATTCGCCGGGCCCGGCGGGCCGCCCTCGGGCCGGGTCACCGCGCCGGCGAGCCGGTCGGCCACCGCGTCGAGCCGGTCCCGCAGCTCCGGGTCGTCGATCCGGCGCAGCAGCCCGCGCAGCTCGGCGTGGGCCTGCCGGACCTCCTCCCACTCCGGCCCGGCGGCACCCGGAGCCGGGACCGTGTCGGGGGAACGGCGACTGCCCACCGGCCCGGGGGCGGCCGTCCGCAGGGTGGTGAGCGCGGCCCGGGCGGCATCCCGGTCCGTCAGCCGTCGTTCCAGCTCACGGCCGGCGTCGACGGCGGCGGCCACGAGACGGTCGCCGAGGGCCAGCCGTTGGCGGACGGCGCCGTAAAGGACCGCGCGGACCTCCCGGTGCACCACCACCGGCACGGCGACGACCGAGCGCAGCCCCTCGGCGGCGACCGGGCCGTCGTACTCGTGGCTGATCGAGCGGGCCACCGGGTAGTCGTCGACCCGCAGCGGCAGGCCGAGCGCGAGGGCCTTGCCGCCGAGGCCGGCGCCGGCGTTGATGGCCAGGCCCCGCAGCGCGGCGGTGGTGGTGCCGGCCAGCTCGGTGATCGTCATCCGGGGCGGCCCGCCCGGCTGGACCATGCCGCCGAAGGCGACCGGCAGCCCGGTGCCGCGCAGCAGGGTCAGCAGGCCGCCGCGGATCTGGTCGCCGTCGTCGTGCGGATACAGCGGGTCCAACGTCCTCACCTCCCCGGGCCTCCGGGCGTCTCGCGGCCACCCCCGTCCGGGGGTGGTGAGACCTGCGTCACCCGATCGAGGATCAGGGTACTGCGCGCGGCGTCCGTCCCCGCCTGGCCGCGCGCCCGGTGACAGGAAGGACACCCCATGGCCACCGCCGGCACCGACGCCTTCCGCGAGGCGCGCGACTTCCTGCTCGCGCACCGCGAGGACCACGACACCGCGTACGAGAAGTTCCGCTGGCCCCGGCTGGACGAGTTCAACTGGGCACTGGACTGGTTCGACCTGCTCGCCGCGGGCAACGACACCCCCGCGCTCTGGATCGTCGAGGCCGACGGGGGCGAGGGGCGGTGGTCGTACGCGGAGCTGTCGCGCCGCTCCAACCGGGTGGCCAACTGGCTGCGCGGCCGGGGGGTGCGCGCCGGGGACCGGCTGATCCTGATGCTCGGCAACCAGCTGGAACTCTGGGAGACGATCCTCGCGGCGACCAAGCTGCGCGCGGTGATCATCCCGGCGACGCCGCTGCTCGGCCCCGCCGACCTGGCCGACCGGCTGGAGCGGGGCGCCGCCCGGCACGTGGTGGTCGGCGCGGAGCACACCGGCAAGTTCGCCGAGGTTCCCGGCGACTACACCCGGATCGCGGTCGGCGCCCCTGTCGACGGCTGGCACCCCTACGCCGACTCGTACCACGAGTCCGACGCGTTCACGCCCGACGGGGTGACCCGGGCGGACGACCCGCTGCTGCTCTACTTCACCTCGGGCACCACCGCCCGGCCGAAGCTGGTCGAGCACACCCACGCGTCGTACCCGGTGGGGCACCTGTCCACCATGTACTGGATCGGGCTGCGCCCCGGCGACGTGCACCTGAACATCTCCTCGCCGGGCTGGGCGAAGCACGCCTGGAGCAACGTCTTCGCGCCGTGGAACGCCGGCGCGACGGTCTTCGTCTACAACTACTCCCGCTTCGATCCGGCCGGGCTGATGGCGGCGATGGACCGGTGCGGGGTGACCAGCTTCTGCGCCCCGCCGACGGTGTGGCGGATGCTGATCCAGGCCGACCTGACCCAGCTGCGCACCCCGCCCCGGACCGTGGTGGGCGCGGGGGAGCCGTTGAACCCGGAGGTGATCGAGCAGGTCGAGGCGGGCTGGGGGGTGACCGTCCGGGACGGGTACGGGCAGACCGAGACCACCGCGCAGATCGGCAACCCGCCCGGGGCGCCGGTGAAGCCCGGTTCGATGGGGCGTCCGCTGCCCGGGTACGTGGTGACTCTGGTCGACCCGGTGACCGGCGAGTCCGGCGACGACGGCGAGGTCTGCCTGGACCTGGCGCACCGGCCGACCGCGCTGATGGTCGGCTACCACGGCGACGACGAGCTGACCGGCACGGCGATGCGCGGCGGCTACTACCACACCGGGGACATCGCCGCCCGGGACGCGGAGGGATATCTCACCTACGTGGGTCGCACCGACGACGTGTTCAAGGCGTCGGACTACCGGATCTCGCCGTTCGAGCTGGAGAGCGTGCTGCTGGAGCACGAGGCGGTGGCCGAGGCGGCCGTGGTGCCGTCGCCCGACCCGGTGCGGCTGGCCGTGCCGAAGGCGTACGTGGTCCTCGCGCCCGGGTGGGCGGCGGACCCGGAGACGGCGGCGGCGATCTTCGCGCACTCGACGGCGCGGCTGGCGCCGTACCTGCGGGTGCGGCGGCTGGAGTTCGCCGAGCTGCCGAAGACCATCTCCGGCAAGATCCGGCGGACCGAGCTGCGCTCGGCCGAGCGGGACAAGCACGCCGACGCGCAGTCGCGCCCGGCCGGCGAGTACCGCGAGGAGGACTTCCGATGAGCCTCCCCTCGTACGCCAGCGGAATCTCCGACGCGCCGCTGCTCGGCGACACCATCGGCGCGAACCTGGCCCGCGCCGTCGAGGCGTACCCGGACCGGCAGGCCCTGGTGGACTGCCCGACCGGCCGGCGGTGGTCGTACGCCGAATTCGGCCGGGCGGTGGACGAGCTGGCGCGCGGCCTGCTCGCGGCCGGCGTGGCCAAGGGTGACCGGGTCGGCATCTGGGCGCCGAACTGCCCGGAGTGGGTGCTGGTCCAGTATGCGACGGCGGCGATCGGCGCGATCATGGTGAACATCAACCCGGCCTACCGGCGGCACGAGCTGGAGTACGTGCTGAACCAGTCCGGGGTGAGCGTGCTGGTCTCCTGGCCGAGCTACCGGACCAGCGACTATCGCTCCATGATCGACCAGGTCCGGCATGCCTGCCCGGGGTTGCGGCGGGTCGTCTACATCGGGGAGTCGAGCTGGGACGACCTGGTCGGTGGCGCGGTGGCGGTGCCGACGGCCCGACTGACCGAGCGGGCGGCGCAGCTGTCCTGCGACGACCCGATCAACATCCAGTACACCTCCGGCACCACCGGGTTCCCGAAGGGCGCGACGCTGTCGCACCACAACATCCTCAACAACGGCTACTTCGTGGGCGAGCTGGTCCGCTACACCGAGCAGGACCGGATCTGCCTGCCGGTGCCGTTCTACCACTGCTTCGGCATGGTGATGGGGAACCTGGCGGCGACCAGCCACGGCGCCTGCATGATCATCCCGGCGCCGACCTTCGACCCGGCCGCGACGCTGCGCGCGGTCGCGGCCGAGCGGGCCACCTCGCTGTACGGGGTGCCGACCATGTTCATCGCCGAGCTGGGTCTGCCCGACTTCGCCAGCTACGACCTGTCCAGCCTGCGGACCGGGATCATGGCGGGCTCACCCTGCCCGGTGGAGGTGATGAAGCGGGTCATCGCGGAGATGAACATGGCCGAGGTGTCCATCTGTTACGGCATGACCGAGACGTCGCCGGTCTCCACTCAGACCCGGCACGACGACGACCTGGACCGGCGTACCGCGACGGTGGGGCGGGTGATGCCGCACGTGGAGGTGAAGGTGGTCGACCCGGCGACCGGGGTGACCGTGCCCCGGGGCGAGCCGGGGGAGCTGTGCACCCGGGGGTACTCGGTAATGCTCGGCTACTGGCAGGAGGCGGAGAAGACCGCTGAGGCGATCGACCCGGCCCGCTGGATGCACACCGGCGACCTGGCGGTGATGCGCGAGGACGGCTACCTGACCATCGTCGGCCGGATCAAGGACATGATCATCCGGGGCGGGGAGAACGTCTACCCGCGTGAGATCGAGGAGTTCCTCTACCGGCACCCGAAGATCGCCGACGTGCAGGTGGTCGGCGTCCCCGACGAGCGCTACGGCGAGGAGATCCTGGCCTGCGTGATCCTGCGCGACGGGCACGACACCCTGACCGTCGAGGAGGTCGCGGAGTTCTGCCGGGACCGGCTGGCCCACTACAAGATCCCCCGGTACGTGCGGGTGCTGGACGCCTTCCCGATGACGGTCAGCGGGAAGGTCCGCAAGGTGGAGCTGCGCCGCGCCGGCCTGGGGGCGGCCGGCGAGGCCTGACCCGCCCAGCCTCCCGCCCGGACCGCCCCACCCGCCGGCGGTTCCGGGCGGGGAGCGCGTCGACGCTGGACACCATCACGCTGATCCGCTCCGCGATCCCGGACCGGCTCAACGGCGTCGGATGTCGTCGGCGGCCTGATGCCCCTGCTCCTGCAATTGGTGGGTGGCCGACCGGCCCTGCTCGCGGACGGCGGACGCGCCCTGGGCGGCAGTGGACCCCACCGACCGTGCGGCCTGCTGCGCGGGCTCGCGCAGGTTGTCCCGGAGCTGGTGACCGACCTCGCTGGCCTGCTCGCGCAGCCCGGCGGAGTGCTCGGTGACCATCCCGCGGGCCTGGCCGGCCCACTGCCGCTCCGGGCGGCTGGGCGGCATCAGCGAGGAGACCAGCAGCCCGGCGCCGAACGCGATCAGGCCGGCCGCGAGGGGGTTGCCCTGTGCCTGTTCCCGGGACTGTTGCCCCAGCGAACGGGCCTCCTCCCGCACCGAACCGGCGGCGTGGGACATCCGCTCGCCGGCCTGGCTCCCCATCTGTCGCGCCGAGCCCGCGGTGTGGGACATCCGCTGGCCGGCGCTCTGTCCGTCCATCGGGGCGCCCATCACCTTCTCCTTGGCCCGCGCGAACGCCCCGCGGGCCTGCCCGACGCGCTCACCGGCGATCCGGCGCGGGTTGACCTTGTCGGTCAGCGCGTCGACGTCGCTGCTCAACTCGCTTCGGGTGTTCTCGATCTCTGACCGGATCCGGTTCGGATCATTGGACATGATCTGCTCCCTTCCGGGTCGTTCACCGGCCCCGCAGGGCGTTCGGCATCTCCCGTGCGGTCTGTTGGGTGCGCGGCAGCACCGTACGGAGCTGCCGCATCTTCGTCCGCCCCCTGGCCAGCAGGACGGCGGCGGCGACCGCCCACACGACCGCCACGATCAGCGCGGCCCAGCCCTGGTCCATCACGTTGGACAGACCCCACCACACCGCGTAGGACACGAACAGCACGGCCAGGAAGCCGGCCAGTGCCGCCCCACCGAACATCCCGCCGGCCTTGCCGGCCTGGCTCGCCTCCTCCCGCAGCTCCGCCTTGGCCAGCTCGACCTCCTGACGGACCAGAGTGGAGAGGTCCCGGGTCACCTCGCCCAGCAGCTCGCCGACCGACGCCTGGGTCCGTTCCTTCTCGGGGGCGCTCACGGTGCCACCCGGCCCGGTACGTCCGGCTCCGGGCGGCCGGCCGGTGACACGTTCTGCGCCCGGGCGGCCCCGGCGTAGGGCTGCTCGCCGGCGGAGGGCGCCTCGACCGCACGCCGCTGCTGTTGCCCGCTCGGCGCCGGCGCGGGCTGGGGCGGCTGAGCGCCGGTCCCCGCGCCGTCGCCGGAGGCGGTCAGGTTTCGGGTGAGCCGACCGAGCAGCAGGCCGGCCACCGCCGCGCCCGCGAGGAACGTGCCCGGGTGCTGCCGGGCGTACCCGCGCGCCTCGTTCAGCACGTCGCCCGGCTCGCGTTGGTCGAGCCACCCGGCCGCCCGCTGCGCGGCGTCCGCCGCCCGGCGGACCGCCTCCCCGGCCAGTCCGGAGTCGGCACCTCGATCGGCCATCGACCCCAGTTCCCGGCCCAGGTCACGCAGCCCATCGGCGGCCCGGTGCTGCTGCGTACGGGCTTGGTCCCGCAGCTGATCGCCTGCCTCCGCGGTCAGGTTCCGGGCCTGTTCCCGCGCCTGCGCGGTCACCTGGCCGCCCTGTTCGGCGGCGGCGTGGGCGACCTGACCGCCGGCCTGTGCAGCGTGCTGGCCGACCTGCGACGCCCCCCGCCGCGCCTGCTCCCCGGTGCCGCCCGGCGGCCGGCCCTGGTTGGTTGCCGTCATAGCCCGCTCCCTCCTCGGGTTCCCGGCCCACGACACGACCGGAACAGCAACCGCCTACCCGCCCGGCCACGTCACATTCCCCCCGGATGGGCGCCGGCGTTCCTGTTCGCCGCCGGCGGCCTCGGCGGCCGTCTCGCCCTCGGTCACGAGGAGGAGCAGGGATCCGGCCAGACTCGCCCGCCGCTATCCGCCGTCGGCGGGACGGGCCGACGACACTTTCGGTATCAGCCTTTCGGCTAGCCTTCCGGTGACCGTTAGTCTAGTCTCGGCTCCTACGGTCGGTGCCGCACACGCCAAGCGCTGCCGGGGAGTTCCGGAGGAGCCACCATGATCATCACCGACCGACCGGCCTACGCTGGTCGCCCAAACCACGTCACCTCGCCGGACTCGCCCGCGACCCAGCTGCTCAACGCGATGGCCGCGCTGCCCGCCGACCACCCGTCCCGCCCTGCTCTCCGTGACCGGGCGGTCGAGGCGTGGCTGCCACTGGCCAATCACCTGGCCCGCCGCTACTGCGGGCGCGGCGAGCCCAGCGAGGACCTGGTGCAGACCGCCGCGATGGGGCTGATCAAGGCGATCGACAAGTTCGACCCGACGCGAGGTGTGGACTTCGCCGGTTACGCCATCCCGACCATCATCGGCGAGCTCAAGCGGCACTTCCGCGACCGCACCTGGGACATCCGCGTGCCGCGTCGCCTCCAGGAGCTGCGGCTGGCCATCTCCGACGCCAACAGCTCGCTGCTGCAGACCCTCGGCCGCTCACCGACGGTCGCCGACATCGCCGCCCACCTCAAGCTGACCGAGGAAGAGGTCCTGGAGGGCCTGGAGGGCGCCCGCGCCTACAACGCGGTGTCGCTGTCCACCCCGATCGGCGATGGTGCCCGGGCGACCGAGCTCGGCGACACCCTCGGCGGCGAGGACGGCGAGTTCGCCCTCGCCGACCTGCGAGTGGCCCTCGGCCCGGCGCTCGCTCTGCTGGACGAGCGCGAGCAGAAGATCGTCACCCTGCGCTTCTACGGCAACCTCACCCAGAGCGAGATCGCCGAGCAGATCGGCGTCTCGCAGATGCACATCTCCCGGCTGCTGGCCCGGGCGCTGACCAAGCTGCGCGCACAGTTGGCCGACGCCTACTGACCGCAGCCGGGACGTCGGTGAGAGCCTCCCCTCGCTGAAGGAGTGCGGTCAGGCCCGCCAGAACTGGCGGGGTGCGTAGCCGTCGCGGCGCAGCCAGTGTTCGGTGTAGACGATCCGGTCGGCGGCCACCACGACCAGCGGCCCGGTCGGCGGTTCGTTCAGGGGGCGGGCTCGCTCCACGTGGTCGGACTGCCATCGGTAGGCGGGCCAGTGGTGGTCGAAGTCCGGGTCGTCCGGGCTGAGCACCCGCGCCCGCCCGAAGACCTGCGCACCCCGGCTGCTGGCCTGCCCGACCAGTGGCGCGAAGACGCCCATGGGGGCCAGGGGTTGGTGACGGGCATGCGTGATCATGGCATGGGCTCCGGCCCGGCCGCCGTGACCGGCGGCGACGGCTAGGCTGCCCGGCATGGGATCTTCGGACGGGGCAGGGCCTCGGGGGTCGGGAGTGCTGCGGCACGCCGCCCGGGAACGTGGCTGGGAGCCGGCCGTCCCCGGTGACCCGGACACCGCCGAGGCGATCGAGCGGCACATCGAGCGCCACTTCGGACCGATCGCGTTCGTCTGGCACGAGCTGGCCTCCGACCTCGTCCACGTCGACGTGCACGTGGTCGCACCCACCCCGGAACGCCCGTTCCACACCCTGGTGACCTCCGGCATGAGCGACCGACCGATGACGGTCCCGCCGGAGGCGGGCGTCAGCCCCTACGCCGAGCTGATGATGTGCCTGCCGGCCGACTGGCCGATGACCGCGGAGGCGTTCCGGGACGACAGCGCGTACTGGCCGATCCGGGTGCTGAAGACGGTCGCGCGGCTGCCGCACGAGTACGACACCTGGATCGGCGCGTGGCACTCGGTCCCGAACGGCGACCCGGCCCAGCCCTACGCGCCGGACACCCCGTTCGTCGGCGTCGTCGTCACCCCGATGCTCCGCTGCGCGCCGGAGGCGCGGACCGTCACCACCGACAGCGGCAAGGAGATCTCCCTGCTCGCCCTGGTGCCGCTGCACCCCGCCGAGGTGCGGCTGAAGCTCACCGAGGGCACGGAAGCGCTGTTGAACGCCTTCGACCGGGTGGCGGTGAGCGAACTGTTCGACCCAGCCCGACCGAGCGGCGGGTGACTCCGGCCGGGCGTGTGCGGGTGCTGACCCGGTTGGCCGAGCACCTGCGGGACCGGTCGGTGTCGCGTCGAGGTTCCCTGTCGGCCGAGGGCTACTACCGGGACTCCTTCGACCAGGACACCATTGTGGACTCGGTCCTGCGCCCGCTCGGGCCCGACGAGGACGGACGGTACCTGCCGGCCGCGTACGACCACCGCCTCGACGAGCCCGTGCACGACCCGCTCGACCCGGTCGTGCTGAGCTGGACGGCGTAAGTCAGCCCCGGCGGCGGGCCTGGAGGGTGTACGTCTGCGCCAGCCGCCAGGGTCGGTCCGCGAGCCGCCACTCGCCGGCCGCGTCCCGGACCGTCGCCCCGGGCAGCGCGTCCCAGGGCGCGCTGTCGTGTTCGGCCAGCATGGTGAGGTCCAGCCCCGCGTCGAGCAGGGCGGTGACCACCTCGCCGAGCCCGTGGTTCCACGAGTGGCTCACGGTGTGCCGGAAGGTCTCCTCGGTCTGCACGTACGTCCCGGGCCCGTCCCACACCAGCGGCTCGGGCCGCTCGAAGTACGGGTGCGCGACGGCGAGGGTGCCGTCCGGTCGGGGGTCGTCGAGGGTGCCCAGCATCGGGTGCCCCTCGCGGAGGAAGAGCCGCCCGCCGGGCCGCAGCAGGTCGGCTACCACCCCCGCCCAGCGGCGGACGTCCGGCAGCCAGCACAGCGCGCCGATGCCGGTGTAGACCAGGTCGAAGCCGCCGCGACCCAGCACCTCCGGCGCGTCGTACACGTCCGCCTCGAGGAAGTCGACGGCCGCGCCGGTCCGGTCGGCCAGGGCGCGGGCCTGGGCCAGGGAGGCGCCGGAGAAGTCCAGGCCGGTCATCCGGGCGCCGAGCCGGTGCAGCGACACCGTGTCGGTGCCGATGTGGCACTGCAGGTGCACCCCGCGCAGCCCGGCGACGTCACCGAGCCGGGGCAGGTCGAATCGGACCACTTCACTGAGGTACCCGGGGTCGGCCAGGAAACGGTCCACCGCGTAGTCCGGCGAGGCGGCGTGGGCGGGGGCGCGCTCGTCCCAGTTGGCCCGGTTGATCGTGCGGTAGTCGGTCACCCGCCGACCCTCGCACGGACCCGACGGCCGGCTCAACGGAGATTCGCCTGGTAGGTTCGCTCGCCGTGACGGGGACGGCGGGGGAACGGCTCGACGGGCGCTTCGCCCGGCTCTGGGCGGCCAGCACGATGTCGGCGCTGGGCAGCGGGATGGCGACCGTGGCGGCGCCGCTGTTCGTCGCGTCGCGGACCGACGATCCGCTGACCGTGTCGGCGGCCTCGGCGGTGGCGTGGCTGCCGTGGCTGCTGTTCGCGCTGCCCGGCGGCGTTCTGGTCGACCGGGTCGACCGGCGGCGGCTGATGGTCGTCATCGACTGGGTACGCGTGGCCGCCCTGGCGGTGCTGACCGCCGCGATCGTCACCGGCCGGGCCGGGGTGGCCCTGCTCTACGCGGTGCTGTTCGTGGTCAACGCCGGCGAGGTGGTGTTCCGGGCCGCCGGCCAGGCGATGCTGCCGGCGGTGGTGCCCCGGTCGAGGCTGGAACGGGCCAACGGCTGGCTGGGCGGCGGAACGACCCTGACGCAGGGCATGATCGCCGGCCCGCTCGGCGGGTTCCTCTTCGTGCTGGCGGCCAGCATCCCGTTCGGCGTCAACGCCGCCACGTACGCGCTCAGCGCGGTGCTCATCGGCCTGGTCGGCGGGTCGTACCGGGGCGCACCCGCGACGGGTGGCCGCCGCTCGGTGCGGGCGGAGGTCGCCGAGGGCTTCCGCTGGCTGCTGTCGCAGCGGCTGCTACGCACCATGACCTTCCTGATCGGGCTGCTCAACCTCACCCTCACCGCCGCCATCGCGGTGCTGGTGCTGCTCGCCACCCGGCGGCTGGGCCTCGGCTCGGTCGGCTACGGCGTGCTCTTCACCTGCATGGCGGTCGGTGGGCTGCTCGGCTCGGTGGTCGGCGACCGGCTGGTCGCCCGGATCACCGCCACCTGGACCATCCGGATCGGCCTGCTGATCGAGGCCGGTCTGCACCTGGCCCTGGCGGCGTCCCGCAGCGCGGTGGTGATCGCGGTCGCGCTGTTCGCGTTCGGGGTGCACGGCGCGCTGTGGAACATGGTGTCGAACTCGCTGCGCCAGCGGCTGACCCCGTCCGCGCTGCAGGGCCGGGTGGGCAGCACCACGCTCTTCATCGCCGCCGGCGGCAACTGCCTGGGCGCGCTGCTCGGCGGGGTGGTCGCCGCCCGGTTCGGGTTGACCGCGCCGTACTGGGTGGGATTCGTGGTGGCCGTCGCGGTGACCGCGGCGACCTGGCGGGTCTTCGACCGGGCGACGGTCGCCGCCGCGTACGCCGAGCCCGCGCCCGCGACGGACGACCGCCCGGCGACCGTCGCCTAGCGTGGGGCCGACCGAAGGAGGACGCCCTCGGGCGTTCCCGTACTGACCCCGGTCAGGCCAGCGGCGGGACGGGCAGCACCACGCCCTCGGCAGCGGAGCGGTGCGCCAGCTCGATCAGCCCGACCGTGGCGACGGCGTCGCGCGGGTCGACCGGCATCGGCCCGCCGTCGCGCAGCGCCGCCGCGACCTGGGCGTAGAAGTCCTGGTAGCGGCCCGGCTCGGTGGGCACCGGCCGCAGGTCACCGTCGACGCCGAGCTGGCCGTACTGCTCGGCGGGGACCTCGCCCCAGCCCGGCGCGTCCGGTCGGCCCCCGTCGCGCAGCGCCTCCTCCTGCACGTCCAGCCCATACGTGGTGTAGCCGGCGCGGTCGCCGAGGACCCGCATCCGCGGTCCGAGCTGCGGGGTCACCGCGCCCATCCACAGGTGGGAGCGGACGCCGCCGGTGTGGGTCAGCGCCACGAACGCGTCGTCGTCGACCTCGACGCCGGGCCGCCGCCGGTCCACCTCCGCGTAGACCCGCTCCACCGGCCCGAAGAGCTGCACGGCCTGGTCGACCAGGTGGGCGCCGAGGTCGAACAGCGCGCCGCCGGCCTCGCCGGGCGCGGCGCTCTCCCGCCAGCCCGGCTTGATCGCCGGCCGCCAGCGTTCGAACCGCGACTCGAAGCGGGTCACCCGCCCCAGCTCGCCCTTCTCGACGAGGTGGCGGACGGTGAGGAAGTCGCCGTCCCAGCGGCGGTTCTGGAACACGGTCAGCGGCACACCCCGGCGGGCCGCCTCGTCGACCAGGGCGCGGCTCTCCGCGGCGGTCGGCGCGAGCGGCTTGTCCACCACGACCGGCAGCCCGGCCGCCAACGCCGCGCGGGCCATCGGCGCGTGCTGCCGGTTCGGCGTCGCCACCACGACCAGATCGAGCGGGTCCGCGGCGCGCCACAGCTGGTCGGCGTCGTCGAGGAGCCGGGCGTCGGGATGCTCCTGGCGGGCCTGCTCCCGTCGCTCCGGGTTGGCCGTGACGATGGCGTCCAGCCGCAGCCCGGGGGTCGCGGCGATCAGCGGGGCGTGGAACACCCGCCCGGCGATCCCGTACCCCAGCAGCCCCACCCGCAGCGGTGCCTGCGCCATGCCGTCCCCCGTTCCTTGGTGATCCCCCGAATCTACGCGGCGTCCCGGGGCGTGGCGGCGGGTCCCCCGGCGGGCGGCAGGCCGGGCATGTGGCAGCGTGGCGGGGTGGACCCAACCCCGGTCGACGTCGACGTGGCGCTGGTGGGCGGCGGCGGCGCCGCCTCCCTGGTCCTGGCCGCCCTGGACCGGCATGGGCTGTCCGGGCTGCGGGTCGCCGTGGTCGACCCGGTGCACAAGCGGGGCCAGGACCGGACCTGGGCGTTCTGGGACACCCCCGGCAACGACCTCGACCCAATGCTCAGCGCCAGCTGGTCCCGGGTCGACGTGGTCACGCCCGCCGGCCGCCGCGTCCTGTCGCTCGCCCCGCTGCGGTACGCCATGCTCCGCTCGGCCCCGGTCTACGACCGGGCTGCCGAGGCCGAACGCCGCCTCGGCGCGACCCGGATCGGCGCGGCGGCCGGCACCCTCGACGACGACGGTCACCGGGTGACGGTCCGCGACACCGACGGCCGGGCGTTGGTGCGGGCCGGCTGGGTGCTCGACTCCCGGCCCCGCCCGCCCCGGCGGCCCGGGCGGACCAGCTGGTTGCAGCACTTCCGTGGCTGGTGGCTGGCGGCCGACGGGCCGACGTTCGACCCCGACCGGGCGGTGCTGATGGACTTCCGCACCCCGCAGCCCGCCCGGGGCGTCTCGTTCGGCTACCTGCTGCCGGTCAGCGACCGGTACGCCCTGGTCGAGTACACCGAGTTCTCACCCGACCTGCTCACCGACTCCGGGTACGACGCCGCGCTGCGCGGCTACCTCGACCTGCTCGGCATCGACCCGGCGGCGCTGACGGTCCGGGAGGTGGAGAACGGGGTGATCCCGATGACCGACGCTCCGTTCGTCGCCCGCCCCTCGCCCCGGGTGGTCCGCCTCGGCACCGCCGGGGGCGCCACCCGGCCGTCCACCGGGTTCACCTTCTCCGCCATGCACCGGCAGGCAGCGCAGGTGGCCGCGGCCCTCGCGGCGGGCCGGCCGCCGGTGCCGCGGCCCGCGTACCCCCGGCGCCACCTGTGGATGGACGCGGTGGCGCTGCGCGCCCTGGACCGGGGGCACGTCGGCGGGGCGGAGTTCTTCGACCGGCTCTTCGACCGCAACCCGCCCGAGCGGGTGCTGCGCTTCCTCGACGGGGCCACCTCCCCGGCCGAGGACCTGGCGGTGATGCGCTCCAGCCCGCTGCTGCCGATGACCGGCGCGGTGCTCGGCGACGCCGTCGGTCGGCTCCGCGCCCGGATCCGCCGCGACCCGGCCCCCGCCCCCGCGCCGGGCGTCGGATCTCCGACGGGGGGTCAGGCCGGCCGGTAGGTGGCCCTGTCAGTTGCGCAGCAGCACCACACGACAGCGACCGCACGCGGGTCGGGTGGTCCCGCCGCCCGGCGTACCCGGTAGGTTGCCGGCATGGCGGAGGCAGCGGCCGGCAGGGTCGTGGAGATCTGGACCGACGGGGCGTGCAGCGGCAATCCGGGCCCGGGCGGCTGGGGCGTGCTGCTGCGCTGGGGCGACCACGAGCGGGAGCTGTGCGGCGGGGAGGCGACGCCGACCACGAACAACCGGATGGAGCTGACCGCCGCGATCCGGGCGCTGGAGAGCCTGACCCGACCGGTCACCGTCCGGCTGCACACCGACAGCACGTACGTGCGCAACGGCATCACCGGCTGGCTGGCCGGCTGGAAGCGCAACGGCTGGCTGACCGCCGCGAAGCAGCCGGTGAAGAACGCCGACCTGTGGCAGCGGCTGGAGGCCGCCTGCGCCCGGCACGACGTGACCTGGCTCTGGGTGAAGGGGCACAACGGCCACCCGGAGAACGAGCGGGCCGACGCGCTGGCCAACCGGGGTATGACCGAGGCCCGCGCCGAGGTGGCCGCCGCCCGGTGAGGAGACGGGTTGTGTCGAACCCGATCGATGGACAACGTAGCGGATCGACCTTGTTACCGACAGCCGCCGCCCGGCTGGCGCGATCGGCCTCGACTGACGCCGCCGGCCGGCCGCCGGGTCACTCCTCGGGACTCGGAGGCTCGCCGGTGCCCGAGACGGCGTCGACGTCGTAGCCGGCCCGGCTGGTCTCCCGAGCGGGTCGCGCCTCCTCGGCCGGCAGGTCGGCGAAGTCGTCGCCGGTGTCGTCGGTCGTGTGCAGGGAGTCGCCCGGCGGTCGCAGCGACGCCTCGTACGCGGTCGCGCCGTCGGGTTCGTCGGTCGCCGCGCGGCCGAGGGATTTCTCACTCGTCATGTCGCACTCCTGCCCGTGTCCGGCGGGGGCAAACGTCGTCCGCCCGGGCCCGCTCAGCGGGGCGCGTCCGGGTGCCCGGGCAGGCCGGAGCCGCCCGAGCTGCTGCCCGACGCCCCGCCGGCCACCCCGGAACCGTCGTCCTCGGTGACCAGGTCCGGCTTCGGTGCGCCGTCGTCCGGCGCCGGGACGTCGGTGTCCGCCCCCACCTGGACCAACCGGGCCTGACCGCCCTCGTCCTCGGCGTGCGCCGGATCGGCCGGTTGCTTGCCTTGCCGTGCCCGATATCCCACGGTCGCCTCCCTGGGTGCCGCCGGCCGCCGACACGGTGGTGCGGCGGCAGTTCCGGCTACCCGACGGCACCGCGGCGAAACGTCACCGCCCGCGGCGGCGGTACCGGGGTCAGCCCCGCCGGCGTCCGGTCCGGGGGCGGGCCGGCGTCACGGTGAGCGACCAGTGCGCGGGGTGGCGCAGCGCCGCCGGCAGCACGGTGCGGTGGTCCCCGCGGGCGGCGTCGAGCTGGGACTGGTGCAGGAAGAGACACCTGCTCAGGTCGGCTCCGCGCAGGTCCGCGCCGCGCAGGTCCGCGCCGGTCAGGTCGGCCGCGCCGAGGTCCACGCCGCGCAGGTCCGCGCCGATCAGGCAGGCGCCGCGCAGGTTCGCCCCGGCCAGGTCCGCCCGGCGCAGGTCCGCCCCGATCAGCACCGCCCCGCGCCGGTCCGCGCCCGCTCGGCCGGCCCGGGCCCGCTCGCCGGCCTGGGAGAGCAGCGCGTTGACCCGCCCCCGGTGGGCGTCGACGTCGAGGGCGAGCAGCTCCTCCGGGGTGCCGTCGGCGAGCCGGCCGGTCTCCTCCAGCGCCCGGGTGAGGTCGTCGCGCAGCCGGCCGGGCGGGGTCAGGGCCAGCGCCTCGGTCAGGTACCAGAGCAGTTCGTGCAGCGGCCGCATCACCGCGAAGGTGTCGAACATCCGGCGCGCGGTCGACGGGTCGGCCCGCCAGTCCCGCCCGCCGAAGGTGACCTGGGCGACCTGCTGGCCGGCGCCGAAACAGTCGAACACCGTACAGCCGGGGAAGCCGCGCTGGCGCAGGTCGCGGTGGATGCCGCAGCGGGAGTCCGCACGCAGGTTCGGGCAGGGTTGCCCGGCGGGCTTGTCGAGGGCGAAGTCGGCGGAGGCGGAGAAGGCCGGCGCGACGCAGCAGATCCCGAAGCAGCGCGTGCAGTCGGCGCGCAGCTCCCGCCCGCCGACGGGCGCCGCCGACTGCTGTTCCGCGGTGTCCGACACGCTGGACCGGCCTCCCATTGCTCCGAGTTGCTGAGGGTGCGCGGCGAGGGCCGCGACCGGACCCATTGTCCGTCCACCCGCCGGCGGCCGTCCCGGCGGCCCGGGCGCCAGCGCCGTCGTCGCGCCCGTTCGCCCACGCCGGCAGCCCGGATCTTCGTATCGTGACCGTAACCGGCACGAAGGGCGGCGGAATGGACGAGCAGGCACGGGAGCAGGCGCTGCTCACCGCCCTGACCACCGAGCACTTCGTGCTGCAGACCTCTCGCGGCGCCACGATCGCCGAGTCGGTCGGCCGGGCCACGGTGTTCCTGACCATGCTCTCCGCCGCGCTGATCGGGCTGGGTTTCGTCTCGTCCAGCGGGCAGTTGCTCAAGCCGTACCTCGGCGCGGTGGTGCCGACCCTGGTGATCACCGGTCTGTTCACCTTCGGCCGGCTGGTGCAGAACATGGTGGAGAACTCGCTGGATCTCCGGCGCATCCAGCGCATCCGCGCCTACTACCACCGGCAGTTCGCGGGCGAGCACGAGTTCTTCGCCGACGCGGTCGTCGGCGGGGGCCCGCAGCGCGCCGTCTGGGCGGCGGTCGGCAGCCGGCCGGGCCACTGGCACCTGCTGCTCACCACGGCGGCGATGGTCGGGGCGGTCAACGCGCTGCTGGTCGGGCTGGGCGCCACGCTGCTGACCGGCCTGGCGGGCGCCACCCCGACGGTCGGCATCGCGGTCGGGGTGGCGGTGGCGCTGGTGGCCTTCGGCGCGCAGGTCGCGTACATCCAGCGGGCCTCCATCTCGCCGATGAGGTGAGCATCGGACGGTGGCGGCGCCCGCGCGGGCGCGGGCGCCGCGTACCGGTCAGAAGTCGGAGAGCGCGCCGCAGCGCGCAGGTGGGGTGGCCCGCCACCGACCCACCCAGCCGGCCTCCACCGAGGGGTGGGGCCCGCCGTGCCCGGCGGAGGGATCAAGCGCCCTCCGGGTCGCCGTACCAGGTGATGCCGATGTCGAAGCCGGCCCCGGCGAGCGCCGCCGCCGAGGCCTTGCCGATGCCGGAGTCCGCGCCCGTGACGACGGCGATGCTCGGGTAGTCCACGTATCGCTGGGGCATGCTGGCGCACTACCTGACCGGACGAACTCAACCGGACCGGGTGTAATCCACCAGGGGGCGGGTAGCCCGCCCGGCATGGAGCTGGTCGAGGAGTCGACGTACCGGTTCCGGATCGATCGGCATGATCCGATGCGGGTACCGGGCGTGGTCTTCGCGTCCGGGTCGCTGCTGCCGGACGCCGGAGCCGACAAGTCGCTGGAGCAGGTGGCCAACGTGGCCACCCTGCCCGGCATCGTCGGCGCCTCGTACGCGATGCCGGACGTGCACTGGGGCTACGGCTTCCCGATCGGCGGCGTCGCCGCCACCGACGTCGAGACCGGCGGGGTGGTCTCCCCGGGTGGGGTCGGCTTCGACATCTCCTGCGGCGTGCGGCTGCTCACCGCCGACCTGGACCGCGCCGAGCTGCGGCCCCGACTGGACGCGCTGATGGACGGCCTTGGCGACGCGACGCCGCGCGGCATGGGCAAGGGCGCAGTGTGGCACCTGCCCGACGGCGCCGAACTCGACGGGGTGCTGCGCGGCGGCTCCCGGTACGCCGTCGAGCGCGGCTACGGCGTCCAACGGGACCTGGACCGTTGCGAGGACTACGGCGCGGTCGACGACGCGAACCCGGCCCAGGTCAGCGAGCGGGCGGTGGAGCGTGGCGCGCGCCAGGTCGGCAGCCTCGGCTCCGGCAACCACTTCCTCGAGGTGCAGGCCGTCGAGGAGGTCTACGACGAGGCGGTGGCCACCGCCTTCGGACTGCGTGCCGGTCAGGTCTGCGTCATGATCCACTGTGGGTCGCGCGGGCTGGGCCACCAGATCTGCACCGACTACGTACGGGAGATGGAGAAGGCGATGCCCGGGTACGGCATCCACGTGCCCGACCGGCAGCTCGCCTGCGCGCCCGTCTCCTCGCACGAGGGGCGGGCCTACCTCGGCGCGATGGCCGCCGCGGCCAACTACGCCCGGGCCAACCGGCAGCTGCTCGCCCACGCGGCCCGGCAGGTGTTCGAGCGGGTCACCGGCCGTGGCCTGGACCTGGTGTACGACATCTCGCACAACCTCGCCAAGATCGAGACGCACCAGGTGGACGGGGCGGCGCGCCGGCTCTGCGTGCACCGCAAGGGCGCCACCCGGGCGCTGCCGCCCGGCCACGATGACCTGCCGGACGACCTGCGCGAGGTCGGCCAGCCCGTGCTCATCCCCGGCTCGATGGGGACCGGCTCGTACGTGCTCACCGGCGTCCCCGGCGCGCCGGCGTGGGCCTCCACCTGCCACGGCGCGGGCCGGGTGCAGAGCCGCAAGCAGGCCACCAAGGCGGAGCGGGGTCACGACCCACGGCGCGAGCTGGAGGCGCAGGACATCGCGGTGCGCGGAGCGTCCCGGCGAGGGCTGGCCGAGGAGATGCCCGCCGCATACAAGGACATCACCGCCGTGGTGGCTGCGGCCGAGGGCGCGGGGCTGTGCCGGCGGGTGGCCCGGCTCGTCCCGCTCGGCGTGGTCAAGGGCTGAGGGGCGTCACACGTCCAGCGTCACCGCGCAGGACCAGCCGCCCCCGTCGGGGCCGAAGCGCAACTCGTGCAGGGACACCGCCTTGGGCACCGCGCCCACCAGCTCCACCGCGTCGGTGCCGGTCATGCTCCACCGCACCAGCAGGCCGCCGTCGTCGGCCGACCGCGCCTCGGTGGTGAGCGGCAGCTCGCCCTCCGTCTCCATCCGGAAGATCACCTCATCGAGTACGCCCACCAGCAGGTCCGGGTCGTCGCCGGGCGGTACGTGGAACTCGACGTCGGCCTCGGGGGTCGCGCCGGAGGGATCCACGAAGGTGTCGACCATTGCGGTGACCGCCTCTGCCACACAGCCCTCCCGGTCCGGCGCCCACGCCTCGATCCGCACGTCGGCGGTGTGCGGCACCATGCGGTGCCCTCGCGGCGGTCGTCGCTCCATGCCTCGATCATGCCGTCGCCGGTCGCCGGCGCAGCGCGAATTGTCGGAGCGGGCGGCCAGGTTGCCGAACGCGGTTCGACCCGCGCGCCGGGCGTACCTGCGCATGATCGGCAGGCAGCTCTGGCCGCTGCTGCACGCCCGGCTTCGCCCGCTCGTCGGGCACGCGTGGCTCCGACCGGCTTCAGAGCACCGCCGGCAGGTCGAACGCGGGGAACAGCGCGTGGCCGAAGGTGGTGATCTCGGCGATCCGCCCGTCCCGCACCCGCAGCACGTCCAGCTTGAACGCGCGGAACACCGGGTCGCCGGGCCGCCGCAGGTAGCTCGCGGCGGCCGGCAGCCGGTTGGCGTACGTCGGCAGCAGCCGCCAGTCGCCCTCCCGCTCCGGCCCGAAGGCCCGCTCCAGCAGCGGCGCGATGGCCGCGACGCCGTCGAAGCACATCGGCTGCGGCGGCATGGTGATCCGGAGGTCCGGCGCCGCGGCGGCGAGCGCGGCGGCCGCGTCGCAGCGTTCGTGGGCGTCGATGAACCGGGCCAGCAGCTCCCGTTCCCGCTCGTCGACCGGGTTGCCCGCCCAGTCGGCCCGGCGGGCCGGCAGGTGGGCCTGCAGGGTGGCCCGGGCCCGCTGCAGGGCGCTGTTCGCCGCCGACACGCTGGTCTCCAGCAGCTCCGCCGTCTCCGCCGCCGACCAGCCGAGCACGTCACGGACCAGGAACGCGGCCCGCTGCCGGGCCGGCAGCACCTGCATGGCGGCGAGGAACGCCAGCTCGATCGTCTCCCGGGTCACCGCCACCGCGTCCGGCTGCTCGTCACCCGGCGCGACCCGGTCCAGCAGCCGGTCCGGGTACGGCTGCAACCACGGCACCTCCGCGTACGACCGCGCGGCGCGCGGCTGCCGGCCGTTCCGGCGCAGCAGGTCCAGGCAGACGTTGGTGGCGATCCGGTAGAGCCAGGCCCGGACCTGCGCGCCGTCGAAGCCGTCCCGTCCCCGCCAGGCCCGCAGGTACGTATCCTGGACGGCGTCCTCGGCGTCGTCGAAGGAGGCGAGCATCCGGTAGCAGTGCACGTGCAGCTCGCGCCGGTGGCGTTCGGTCAGCGCGGCGAAGTCGGGATCGGTCGGCGCGGTGTCGAGGTCGGCCGTCACGCTTCCGCCGCCCCGGCCCGGCCGACCTCCTGGATCAGCCACTCGTTGCCGTCCGGGTCCCGCAGCGACAGGAAGGAGCCGTAGTCGCGGCGCTCCGGGTCCGGCCCGGCGCTCTGCACACCGCCCGCCGCGAAGTGGAAGACCTCGCCGGGCTTCGCGCCCCGGTCCACCAGCTCCGTCCGCGCCGCGTCGATGTCCGCGACGACCAGGTGCAGCCCGCTCACCGAGCCGGCGGCATCCGGATTGCGCATCAGCGCGATCGAGCAGGCGGAGCCGGGCGGGGTGAGCTGCACGACGCGGAAGTCCTCGCCGGCGGAGTGGTCCACGTCCAGCCGGAACCCGGTCTGGTCCAGGTAGAACGCCTTGGCCCGGTCCACGTCCGAGACGGGCACCACGACGAGTTCGAGCTTCCAGTCCATGATCGGCCTCCCTGGCCTCGGTAACGGCTGTCGTGACGTACAACGTCGGGTCGGTCGGGGACTCATCGGTGTTCCGGTGAGAATGTCACCTCGCCGCCCGCTGGCCGGTCGTACCGGGTGCAGCGATCGGACACGGGAGGGGACGATGTGGACCCACAGGAACAGATCAGGCAGGTGTACGCCGCCTCGGCGGCCCGCCTGGTGGCCCAGGTATACGCGATGACGGTTGACTACGCCGAGGCGCAGGACGTCGCGCAGGCCGACGCCGGCGAGTCGTGGCAGCGCACCCCGGGCACCGCGACGGTGGGCGGACCGTCCGCCCCACCACCCTCGGCCCCGGCGCGGCCGCCGAGCCGGTGCCCGGCGGGTACGTGCAGACCGGTTGGCCGGACAGCAGGGGCGTCTGGCTCTCCGCCGACGGTCTCACCAGGTCCTGGGTGGCCCCGCCGGAGCTGTGCGGCCTCGGCTGCTCCCGGCACCCGGCGGCGCCGGGAGCAGCGCGCGCTGGCCGGCCGATCAGTTCATGGCGGATCGGCGGGGCTCGACCCATGGGTCAGCAGCCGCGGCTGGGGCCGGCATGCCGGCCGGCGGGTGCGTCGGCGCGTAGAGCGCGGCGAGCGCGGCGGCCGTGTCGGCGAGGCGGGCGCGCAGCTCGGCGGGGGAGAGCACCTCCACCTCGGCGCCGAGGCGGAGGAGGTCACCGTGGGCGTGGGTGAGCGACTCGATCGGGACCACCGCCCGCACCCAGCCGGCGTCGTCCGGCGGTCCGGCGCTGGCGTCGACCGCGGCGACCACCGCGTCGCTGCAGATCTCCCGCAGCCGGTCCCGCCCACGGGGGGAGAGTCGGATGGTTGCCTCGTCGCGGTGCAGGCGGGCCCGGAACTCCACCACGTGCGCCCGCCACCAGGCCGGCAGGTCGAAGTCGGCGGCCCGGTCGAAGGTTTCGTCCAGGGTGGTCAGTTCGAGGATCTGGTTCACCCGGTAGGTGGCCGGCTCGGCGCGCTCCGGGCGGGCGGCCACCACGTACCAGCGGCCGCCCTTGAGCACCAGGCCGTACGGTTCCAGCGTGCGGGCCACCTCGCCCTGCCAGCTCCGGTAGCGGACCTGGATCCGGTGCTGCCGCCAGACCGCGTCGGCGGTGGGGGCCAGGTGCGGCGAGGGGTCGCCGTCGGAGTACCAGCCGGGGGTGTCCAGGTGGAAACGCTGCTGGAGCTGGGCGGCCCGGTCGGCCAGCGGCGGCGGCAGCGCGGCCCGCAGCTTGAGCTGGAGGGTGGCGACGACCGACTCGTAGCCCAGCTCGGCGGCCGGCCCGGGCAGCCCGGCGAAGAGCAGCCGGTCCGCCTCCTCGGCGGTGAGCCCGGTCAGCCGCGTCCGCCAGCCGTCGACCAGCCGGTAGCCGCCGGCGTGTCCGGCCTCGCCGTAGAGCGGGATCCCGGCGGCGTGCAGCGACTCCACGTCGCGGTAGACGGTCCGGACGGAGACCTCCAGCCGCTGCGCCAGGTCGGCGGCGGTGAGCCGACCGTGGGCTTGGAGCAGCAGCAGGATCGACAGGAGACGACTGGCCCGCATCCCCTGACAGTAGCTGTCAGGGGAGACGTTCTACCGTCCCGGCATGGCTTTTCGCGACAAGGAGTTGACCGTGCCGGGGACCGTCGAGGTCGCCGGTCGGCACGTCAAGCGTTACCACATCGACCAGCCCGACCGCCGGCTCGAACCGGAGGTGGTGGAGGCCGCGTACGCCTTCCTGCCCAAGCTGCTGCCCGAGCCGGACGGGAGCACCCCGCCGGCGAGCTGGGTGGTGCTGCACCGGGGCGCGGACAGCGGCGCCTACCTGCTGGCGTACAGCTGGTTCTGGGACAACGTGGTGGAGTGCCGGATCGCGGTCGCCGGCCAGCCCGCCCTGGACTGCCCGGACGACGACCCGGCGCACTTCGTGCCGATGCCCCGCCCCGGCGTGGGCTGCGTCTGGGAGCTGGGGGTCCTGGAGCACGAGCGCACCGCCTGGGTCCGCCACCTCCTCGCCCCCGACCGGCCCGACCTGGCCGGCTACCTGGCCGACACCCGCGTCGAGGGGCCGGTGGGCTGGTGATGGGCGACTTCGACTTCCTGGTCGGGACCTGGGACGTGGCCAACCGGCGGCTGGTCGAGCGGCACGTCGGCAGCGACGAGTGGGACGAGTTCCCGGGCACCTCGGTGGCGCACCGGTTCTTCGACGGCGGCGGCAGCTTCGACGAGATGCGGTGTGCCACCCGGGGCTTCTCCGGCTCGACCGTGCGGATCCTCGACCCGGCGAGCGGGCTCTGGTCGATCTACTGGATGCACAGCCGGCGGGGGATCCTGGAGCTACCGCCGGTGGTCGGCCGGTTCGTCGACGGGGTGGGCACCTTCTACGCCGACGACACCGACGAGGGGGGGCCGGTCCGCTGCCGGTTCATCTGGTCCCGCATCACGCCGACCTCCTGCCGCTGGGAGCAGGCCTTCTCCACCGACGGCGAGCGCACCTGGGAGACGAACTGGATCATGGACTTCAGCCGGGTGCAGACCGGCTGAGCCAACTCAGACCGGCTGAGCCGGCGGCGGGGTCGTGGTGCGGTAGATCGCGGTCAGCCAGACGTCGAGCAGGACGTCCACCACGTCCCGCTCGGCCACGGCCGGGCCGTCGCCGGCGAAGGTGGCGTACCAGACCCGTTCGTTCATCGAGTTCAGCGCGATGGCGAGGTCCCGGGCGGGCAGCCCGTCCGGGGCCGCCCCGCGCCGGCGTTCCCCCTCGACGGCGGTCTCGACGGCGTGCACCCAGCGCTCCAGCACGGTGGCCCAGAGCCGGCGCACCTCGGCGTTGGTGCCGCGCACCTGGGCGCAGGCCAGCACCACCGCCCGGTGGCCGCCGAAGGTGGCGTGGAACCGGCTGATCACCTCCCGCCACCTGGTCCGGGGGTCTTCGGCGAGGCGGTCCAGCACGTCGCCCGCGGCCGCATCCGCCTCCTCGATGACGCGGTCGAGCAGGGTGAGCAGCACCGCGTCCTTGGACGGGAAGTAGAAGTAGAACGTCGGCCGGGAGATGCCGGCGCCCCGGGCCAGGTCGTCGATGGAGATGTCGCCGAAGGCGCGCTGCTCCAGCAGCTGTTCGGCGGTGCCGAGGATGGCCAGCTCCCGGTCGTCGCCCGTCGAGCGGCCCGGTCGCCGCCCGCGCGTCGGCGCGGCTCCGGCGGGCGTGCGGGCGGCGGTCATGACGGCTGATGCTACACCCGCTCGACACCCTGTCGATTCGACTCGACAGGGTGTTGACTGGCGTCGACGGCGGTGGATAGTGTCCGGTCCACTGCCCCGCGAACGGGAGATGCCATGGCTTCCGACCACGTCGACGTCCTCATCGTCGGTGCCGGGCTCTCCGGCATCGGCGCCGCCGTGCACCTGCGGCGCAACTGTCCGGAGAAGACGTACGCGCTGCTCGAGGCCCGCGGGGCGATCGGCGGGACGTGGGACCTGTTCCGCTACCCGGGCATCCGCTCGGACTCCGACATGTATACCCTCGGCTACTCCTTCAAGCCGTGGACGAACCCGAAGGCGATCGCCGACGGCGACTCGATCCGCGCGTACGTCCGGGACACCGCCCGCGAGCACGGCGTCGAGCAGCACATCCGCTTCCACCACCGGGTCGTCCGCGCCGCGTGGGACAGCGCCCGCGCCCGCTGGACCGTGCACGCCCGCCGCGACGACACCGGCGAGGAGGTCGTGCTCACCTGCGCGTTCCTCTTCACCTGCTCCGGCTACTACCGCTACGACGAGGGCTACACCCCGGACTTCCCGGACGTCGACCGGTACGCCGGCCAGCTGGTGCACCCGCAGCACTGGCCCGAGGACCTGGACCACACCGGCAAGCGGGTGGTGGTGATCGGCAGCGGCGCGACCGCGGTCACCCTGGTGCCGGCGCTGGCCGAGCGGGCCGCCCACGTCACCATGCTCCAGCGCTCACCGACGTACGTCATCGCGCTGCCGTCGCGCGACGTGCTGGCCGACGCGTTGCGGCGCTGGCTCCCCGCGACGGCCGCGTATTCGGTGGTGCGCTGGAAGAACGTGCTGCTCGGGGTGGCCAACTTCCAGCTCAGCCGGCGCGCCCCCGGCGTGGTCAAGAAGCTGCTGCGCCGCGCCGCCAAGGGCCGGCTCCCGGTCGGTTACGACCTCGACCGGCACTTCTCACCCCGCTACAACCCGTGGGACCAGCGGCTCTGCGTCGTCCCCGACGGCGACCTGTTCGACGCGGTCAAGGCCGGGCGGGCGGCGGTGGTCACCGACACCATCGACACCTTCACCGAGCACGGCGTCCGGCTCACCTCGGGCGAGGAACTGCCCGCCGACGTCGTGGTCACCGCCACCGGCCTCAACCTGCTCGCCCTCGGCGGCATGACCCTCGCGGTGGACGGGCAGGAGGTCGACCTCGCGGAAACCGTCGCGTACAAGGGCATGATGCTCTCCGGCGTGCCGAACTTCGCCATGACCATCGGCTACACCAACGCCTCCTGGACGCTCAAGGCCGACCTGGTCGCCACGTACGTCTGCCGGCTGCTGCGCCACCTCGACGTCACCGGCCAGCAGATCGTCACCCCGGTCGCCCCGACCTCCGGCGAGTTGGAGCCGATCATCGACCTGAAGTCCGGGTACGTGCTGCGCGCGGTCGACCAGTTGCCCAAGCAGGGCGCGACGGCGCCCTGGCGGCTGCACCAGAACTATCCCCGCGACGTGCTGCTGATGCGGCACGGCCGGCTCGCCGACGAGGGCGTCCGCTTCTCCCGCGCCGTCGGGCCGACCGACGACTCTCCGGCCGAGCCGGTCGCCGATCCCGCCGTGGGCATGCCCGCCGACACCACCGTCGCCTGACCCAGAGGAGCACCGGATGCGTGACTTCGTCTTCCCCGGCGGCACCGCCGTCGTCACCGGCGCGGCCAGCGGCATCGGCGAGGCACTGGCGCACGCCCTCGCCCGGCGCGGCGCCGACCTGGTCCTGCTCGACCGGGACGCCGAACGGCTCGACGCGGTGGTCGCCGCGATCCGCGCCGCCCACCCCGACCGGCGGATCGACACCCATCTGGTCGACCTCGCCGACGCCGACGCGACCGACCGGGTGGCCGCGGAGATCCGCCGGGCACACCCCCGGATCCGGCTGCTGGTCAACAACGCCGGCGTCGCCCTGGGCGGCCGGTTCGACCAGGTCACCCTCGACGAGTTCCTCTGGGTCGTCGACATCAACTTCCGGGCCGTGGTCCGGTTGACCCACACGCTGCTGCCCGCGCTGAAGGCCGAGCCGGGCGCCCACCTGGTCAACGTCTCCAGCCTCTTCGGACTGATCGCCCCCGCCGGGCAGGCTGCCTACTCGGCCAGCAAGTTCGCCGTCCGCGGCTTCACCGAGGCGCTGCGGCACGAGCTGGTCGACGACGGGGTCGGGGTCACCTCGGTGCACCCCGGCGGCATCCGGACCCGGATCGCGCAGAGCGCCCGGGTGGGCAGCGGCGTCTCCCGGGAGGAGTACGAGGCCGGCCGCAGGCAGTTCGAGAAGCTGCTCTCCATCGACCCGGCGAAGGCCGCCGAGGTGATCCTGCGCGGGGTGGAACGCCGCCGCGGTCGGGTGCTGATCGGCTGGTCGGCGAAGCTGCCGGATCTGCTGGCCCGGCTCGCCCCCGCCTCCTACCACCGGGTCCTGGTCGCCGGTGCCAACCGGAGCGCGGGCGGCCCCGGGGCCCGGTCGACGTCCCGGCCGGAGCCCGCCCCGGCGCCCACGCCCGCGGCGGACCCGGTGCCCGCGCCCCGGCCGGCGGTCGGACCGCTGACCCCCGAGGCCACCGGCGGGCAGCAGGCGTGACGGTCTCCCTGCCGCCCGCCGACGAGCTGACGGTGGCCGGCCGGCGGGTGCGCTGCCGGATCTCGGGCACCGGACCGGCCGTGGTGCTGCTGCACGGCATCGGGCGCACCCTCGACGACTTCACCGCCCAGCACGAGCTGCTGGCCGCCGACCACCGGGTGGTCAGCGTCGACCTGCCCGGCCACGGCGGCTCCGCGCCGCTGGACGCCCCGCACACCCTGCCGGCGCTCGCCGCGGCCGTCGCGGAGTTCCTCGACGCGGCCGGGGTCGACCGGCCGGCGCACCTGGTCGGCAACTCCCTCGGCGGGGCGGTGGCGATGCGGCTGGCCGCCGACGAGCCGTCCCGGGCGGCCAGCCTGGCGCTGGTCAACAGCGCCGGGTTCGGCCGCGAGGTGACCGTCGCGCTGCGACTGCTCGCCCTGCGCCCGCTCGGCCGGCTGCTGCTGCGTCCCCACCCGGCCATCGCCCGCCGCACCGAGCTGGCGATCTTCCGCGACCCGGCGTACGCCACCGAGGAGCGGATCGCGACCGCGCTCGCGGTGGCCCGGCAGCCGCACGCCGCCCGGGTGATGCTGGAACTGGTCCGCAGCCTCGGCACCTGGCGGGGCGTACGACCACAGTGGCGGGCCGACCTGCTCGACGCGGTCGCCGCGCTGGACCTCCCCACGCTGGTGGTCTGGGGCGACCGGGACCTGATCCTCCCCGCCGCCCACCTGACCGCCGCCCGGTCCCGGCTGCCCCGGGCGCGGACCCACCTGTTCGCCGACACCGGGCACATGCCGCAGATCGAGCGGTCCGAGGAGTTCCACACGCTGCTCCGCGACTTCTGGGCGGACGCCGACCGACCCTGAGCCGCTGTCGGCCCCCCGGCGGCCGTCGCGCGAGTCGGCCCGCCCGGTCAGGCGGTGCGGTCGGCCGCCCCGCGGTGCCGCAGCAGGAGCGTCGCCGCCACCAGGACGAACAGCAGGCCGGCGAGCACCGGCACCGGCGCCGGCAGCCACGGCGCGACCAGCGCCAGCAGGGCCGCGATCGGAAAGAGCACCAGGTCGATGCCCCGCTTCCAGTGCAGGTGCAGCGCCCAGAGGGTGAGCAGGTAGACCGCGACGGGCACCGCCACGGCGTACCCGGCGGTCCGGCCGGAGACGTGGGCGACGCGCAGGTCGTGGTCGACCGCGACGGCGAGGCCGGCGCCCACCGCGGCGATCGCGGCGAAGATCAGGTAGTGGCCGTAGCCCCAGAACAGCGAGCCGCGCAGGGAGCCGGGTGGCAGCTGGCCCGGCCGGTCGAAGTAGAGCCACCAGAGCGCGAAGACGATCACCGCGCCGGCCGCGGCGAGCCACCACAGCTCCGGGTTACCGGCGTCCACCCCGCTCTGGATCGCCACCGAGATGGACAGGATCGCCTCACCGAGCACGATCAGGGTGAACAGCTGATACCGCTCGGCGATGTGGTGCGGATGAAAGCTGGTCTTCCCGAGCCGCTCGGCCACCACCGGCACGAGCACTTCGGCGAGGACCAGCACGAAGAAGGCCGGCAGGGTCAACCCGTCGGGCAGGGCGAGCCGCAGCAGCCAGCCCAGCTGCACGACGAAGACACCCGCCGCGTACGCCGTGGCGGTCGACCGCCGCTCCGGGTCGCCAGCCGCCGCGCGCAGCCAGTTGACGATCGCGGCGAGCCGCATCACCACGTAGCCGTAGGTGATGGTGGTGAAGTCCGCCTCGCTGAACGCGCGCGGCACGCCGGCGGCGAGGATCAGCGCCCCGGCGATCTGCACCAGGATCGTGACTCGGTAGACGTCGTCGTCGGTGTCGTAGGCCGAGGCGAACCAGGTGAAGTTCATCCAAGCCCACCAGATCGCGAAGAAGACCATCAGGTAGCTGCTGACCGCGTGCCCGAGGTGGTTCTCCGCCAGGTCGTGGTGCAGGCTGCCGGAGGCCTGGGCCACCGCCACCACGAAGCAGAGGTCGAAGAAGAGTTCCAGCGGGGTGGCGACGCGGTGCTCCTCGTCCGGGCGGCGGGCCCGCATCGGCCGGTACCAGGAGCGGACGTGTGTGGTGCTGGTGGTCACGAGACAGCTCCTCGCCGCAGGCCCGCCAGTTGCGCCCACACGATAGTGCGGTGTCCACTGACGTTCACCGGGTTTGCGGTGGGTGTTGTGGATCCTCGCCCGTCGGGCGGGCGACTCCCCACCGGGTGGGTGGGGCGGGCCTCCGCGGGCGGTGGCGATGTTGGCGGCCGCGACGAGGTCACGGTGGCCGGAGAAGGCGCAGTGCGGGCAGGACAGGGTCCGCCCACGGGGTTTCCGGTACCCGGCGGTGGCAGGTCGACGAGGTGCCCCGCTCAGCACTCGACCGCGGCCGGCGCAACTCCCGGGCCCGATCAGGTGCGGGATCCGCCTGGACGGGGAAGACGAACCCCGTGGCCGAGGTGACCCTGCTGCTCGCCGGCGACGTGATGACCGGTCGCGGCGTCGACCAGATCCTGCCCCGGCCGGGCCCGCCCGGGCTGCGGGAGGAGGCGGTCACCGACGCCCGTCGCTACGTCGAGCTGGCCGAGTCCGTAGCCGGACCCGTCCCGCGCCCGGCTCCGCCGGAGTGGCCGTGGGGCGCGGCGCTGCGCCTCCTCGACGAGTTGCGCCCGGACGTGCGGATCGTCAACCTGGAGACGGCGGTGACCGGGCGCGGCGAGTACGCCCCGGGCAAGGGCATCCACTACCGGATGCAGCCGGAGAATATCGGCTGCCTCACCGCGGCCCGCCTCGACGTCTGCGCGCTGGCCAACAACCACGTCCTCGACTTCGGCGCGGAGGGGCTCACCGACACCCTGGACGGCCTGCGGCGGGCCGGGATCGCGCCGGCCGGCGCGGGTCGGAACGAGGACGAGGCGTGGCAGCCGGCGCGGGTGCCGCTCGACGGCGGCCGCCGGCTGCTGGTCTGGTCGGTGGGCGTCCCCTCCAGCGGTATCCCGCCGCAGTGGGCGGCGACCGGCGCGCGGCCCGGCGTGGCGTACCTGCCCGAGGCATCGGAGGCGACGGCCGGGGCGCTTGCCGACCGGATCGGGCGGGAGGCGGGGCCGACGGACCTGGTGGTGGTCTCCGTGCACTGGGGGTCGAACTGGGGCTATCCGGTGCCGGACGAGCATGTCCGGTTCGCGCACCGGCTCGTGGAGTCCGGCGTGCACCTGGTCCACGGGCACTCGTCGCACCACCCACGCCCGGTCGAGCGGCACCGGGGCCGGCTCGTTCTGTACGGCTGCGGCGACCTGATCGACGACTACGAGGGGATCGGCGGGCAGGAGTCGTACCGGCCGGAGCTGCGACTGTTGCACCTGGCCACGCTGGACGCCGACACCGGTGAGGTGCGCCGGCTGCGGCTCGCCCCGGTGCGGATGCGCCGCATGCGACTCGAGCCTGCGGGGCGGGAGGAGGCCCGCTGGCTGGCCGAGCTGCTGGACGGGCTGGGCGCGCCGTACCGGACCCGGTTCGTCCTCGGCGAGGACGGCCTGGTCACGCTGCGACCCGGCTGACCCGGTGCCGCGTGGCGTGCGCCACCTTCGGGTGCCGGGCGCCACGGCCACGCCGGCTGGGAAGCATCATAGATACATGACGCATCCCACCGCCTCGCCGCGCACCGCCGCGCCGTCCGCCGCCGAGCGGGCCTACCGGCACCTCAAGCGGGCGATCCTGGAGCAGGTCTACCCGGGTGGTTCGCTGATCAGCGAGGGCGAGATCGCCGAGGCGGCCGGGGTCTCCCGCACCCCGGTCCGGGAGGCGCTGCTCCGCTTGGAGGCGGAAGGGCTGGTCGCCCTCTACCCGAAGCGCGGCGCGCTGATCCGGCCGGTCTCCGCCCGCGAGATCGCGGACGTCATCGAGGCCCGCCGGCTGGTCGAGCTGCACGCCGCGGAGCGGGTGTGGCCGCGCCGCGCCGAGCTGAGGGCCGACCTTGCCCGCTGGCTCACCGAGATGCGCCAGGCGCACGCCGCCGGCGACGTCACCGCCCTGATGGCCGCCGACCGGGCCTTCCACGCCACCGTCGTCGAGGCGGCCGGCAACGAGATCCTCGCCGAGCTGTACCACCGCCTGCGCGACCGGCAGGTGCGGATGGGCGAGGCCAGCTTCCGGCTCTCGCCCGGTTGGGCCGAGGTGGTCCTCACCGAGCACGCCGGCCAGCTCGCCGCCCTCGACGGCGACGACCCGCAGGCCTGGCTCGACGCCGTGGGCGCCCACATCGACAACGCCGCCACGGTGCTGCGGACGCTGCGGTGACCCCCGCCGCCCAGCCCCGCCGCCCCGCTGTCCTGGTCTTCGCGGTGGCGCTCGCCGCGTACGTGGCCGCGGTGTTCCACCGCAGCTCACTCGGCGTGACCGGGGTGGACGCGGCCGACCGCTTCCACATCAACGCCTCGGCGCTGGCCACCTTCTCCGTCGCCCAGCTCGCCGTGTACGCGGCCATGCAGGTCCCCGTCGGGGTGCTGCTCGACCGGTTCGGCTCCCGCCGCCTGCTGCTCACCGGCGGGGCGCTGATGGTGGCCGGGCAGCTCTGCTTCGCCGTCGCCACCGATGTCCGGCTCGCCGTCGCCGCCCGGGTCCTGGTCGGCCTCGGCGACGCGATGACCTTCATCAGCGTGCTGCGGATCGTGGCGTTCTGGTTCCCCGGGCGGCGCAACCCGCTGCTGGTGCAGCTCACCGGCACCGTCGGACAGCTCGGCGCGGTCCTCGGCGCCGTACCGCTGGTGGCGCTGCTGCACCACGCCGGCTGGACGCCCGCCTTCCTCACCGCGGCCGCGCTCGGCGCGACCGTGCTGCTGCTGGTGCTCGTGGCGGTACGGGACACCCCGCATGCCGAGCACGCCGCCACCGCCGCCCCGGACCTGGCCACCGTACGCCGGCAGCTCGCCGCGGCCTGGGCCCAGCCGGGGACCCGCCTCGGCCTCTGGACCCACTTCGTCACCCAGTTCTCCGGCGCGGTCTTCGCGCTGCTCTGGGGCTACCCGTTCCTGGTGCAGGGCCAGGGCCTCTCACCCACCACCGCCGCCGCCCTGCTCACGCTGATGACCGTCGCCGCGCTGGTCTGCGGTCCGGTCATCGCGCACCTGTGCGCCCGGCACCCGTTCCGCCGCTCGGTCGTGGTCTTCGCGATCACCGCGGCCACCGCCGTCGTCTGGGCCGTGGTGCTCGTCTGGCCGGGACGCGCGCCGCACTGGCTGCTGGTGACGCTGGTGGTTGTCCTGGCGGTGAACGGACCCGGCTCGGTCATCGGTTTCGACTACGCGCGCACGTCCAATCCGGTGCACCGCATGGGCAGCGCCACCGGGATCGTCAACGTGGGCGGCTTCGTCGCCTCGATCGCCCTGATCCTGGCCGTCGGCGTGGTCCTCGACCTGGCCACCCCCGCCGGGCGGTCCGCCCCGCCGCTGGACGCCTTCCGCTGGGCCTTCGCCGTGCAGTACCTGCTCTGGGGCCTCGGGGCGGTGCAGGTGCTGCGCTACCGCAACGCCGCCCGCCGCCGGTACGCCGCCGAGCGGGTGACCTCGCCGGTCCCGGCCGTGGCGGGCACCTGACCGTCGGTGGCCGGCCCGGTCAGCGGCTCAGGCGTCGGTGGGTGAGCGAGTCCAGCACCAGGGTCAGCCCCGCGCCGACCAGCCAGACGTCCTTGGCGAGGGGGATGCCCGCCTGCGTGGGCTTCAGGCTGCGCGGCTCCCGCAGCCCCGGCGTCTTCAGGTAGAGCTGCATCAGCCCGGCGCCGAACGCGGCCAGCCCCAGCCCGACCAGGAACGACGGCGCGAACGGGGTGAGCAGTGCGGCACCCAGGGCGATCTCGCTCCGGGACAGCAGCTTGGCGAACCGGGCGGCGTCCAGCTGCCGCAGCTGCGGGACCGCCCCCACGGCCATGCCGTGCATCGCCTCGGCGGCCTCACCCTCCAGGCTGCGCTTGCTGAGCCCGGAATTCAGGAAAAACGCGCCGATGCTGACCCGCAGCGGCGCATGCGTCAGCTTCATGACCACTCCCGTCGGTGCCGGAGAACCGTGCCCCGGCCTACCCGGTACGGGCGGTGCTAACCCGCCGATCGGCGCTGGGCCGACGACGGCGCCCGGCGGTAGGTTCGCGGGGGAGCGTGATCACAGTCGCAGGCAGGAGGGCACGTGAGCGCGAGGAGTGAGCCGGGCCTGCGAGCCGCGCAGTCGCGAACGAAGGAGGCACCGTGAGCCAGGAAGTCCGAGGAGTCGTGTCGCGGCGCAAGGGCGCGCCGGTGGAGGTCACCACGATCGTGGTGCCGGACCCGGGGCCGGGCGAGGCGGTCGTCCGCGTCCAGTCCTGCGGGGTCTGCCACACCGACCTGCACTACCGCGAGGGCGGCATCAACGACGACTACCCGTTCCTGCTCGGGCACGAGGCGGCCGGCGTCGTCGAGCAGGTGGGGGAGGGGGTCACCGGGGTGGCGCCCGGCGACTTCGTGGTGCTCAACTGGCGCGCGGTCTGCGGGGTGTGCCGGGCCTGCCGCCGAGGCCGCCCCTGGTACTGCTTCAACACCCACAACGCCGCCCGGAAGATGACCCTCACGGACAGCACCGAGCTGTCGCCCGCGCTGGGCATCGGCGCCTTCGCCGAGAAGACTCTCGTCCACGCCGGGCAGTGCACCAAGGTCGACCCGGCGGCCCGGGCGGCCGCGGTGGGCCTGCTCGGGTGCGGCGTGATGGCCGGGCTCGGCGCGGCGATGAACACCGGCCAGGTCGCCCGGGGCGACTCGGTCGCGGTGATCGGCTGCGGCGGCGTCGGCGACGCCGCGGTCGCCGGTGCCGCCCTCGCCGGGGCGACCACGATCATCGCGGTGGACACCGACTCCCGCAAGCTCGACTGGGCGCGCAAGTTCGGCGCCACGCACACCGTCAACGCCTCCGACGACGACCCGGTCGAGGCGATCCGCGCCGCCACCGGCGGCTTCGGCGCCGACGTGGTGATCGAGGCGGTCGGCCGCCCGGAGACCTGGAAGCAGGCCTTCTACGCCCGGGACCTGGCCGGCACGGTGGTGCTGGTCGGCGTGCCCACCCCGGAGATGAAGGTGGAGCTGCCGCTGCTGGACGTCTTCGGCCGGGGCGGCGCCCTCAAGTCCAGCTGGTACGGAGACTGCCTGCCCAGCCGGGACTTCCCGGTGCTCACCGAGCTCTACCTGCAGGGCCGCCTGGATCTGGACGCCTTCGTCACCGAGGAGATCGCCGTGGACCAGGTCGAGGAGGCGTTCACCCGGATGCACCACGGCGACGTGCTGCGCTCGGTGGTGGTCTTCCCATGACCGCCCGCGTCGACCACACCGTCACCTCGGGCACCTTCTCCCTCGACGGACAGACCTTCGACGTCGACAACAACGTGTGGGTGGTCGGTGACGACGCCGAGTGCGTCGTCGTCGACGCGCCGCACGACGTGGCGGCCGTCCTGCGCGTCGTCGGCGACCGCCGGGTGGTCGCCGTCCTGGCCACCCACGCCCACGACGACCACGTACGCGTCGCGCCGGAGCTGGCCCGGGCCACCGGAGCGCCGGTGCTGCTGCACCCGGCCGACCGGGTGCTCTGGGACCTGGTCCACCCGGACACGCCGCCCGACGGCGAGCTGGCCGACAGCGCGACCGTCGAGGTGGCCGGCACCGCCCTGCGGGTGCTGCACACCCCCGGGCACAGCCCCGGCGCGTGCAGCTTCCACGCCCCGGCCCTCGGCGTGGTCTTCACCGGCGACACCCTCTTCGCCGGCGGACCGGGCGCCACCGGCCGCTCCTACAGCGACTTCGGCACCATCATCGAGTCGATCCGGACCCGGTTGCTCACCCTGCCGGTGGAGACCGTCGTGCACACCGGCCACGGCGACAGCACCACGATCGGCGCCGAGGCGCCGCACCTGGACGAATGGCTGGCCCGGGGCCACTGACCGCCCGCCCTACGGCCGGGACCGCGCCGCCAGGGAGTGTGGCGGCGTCGGCGAGGGATTCCATCATCGGCTCGGTGGCGAGCCGGCCGCCCGACAGCAGGCTCACGTAGCTCTCCAGCGCGGGCACGATGCGCAGCTGGCCCACGGCGACAGCCGTCTCGGTCGGCACCCCCGCGTCCTCGAGGTGTGCCCGTAGCGCTCGCGGGTGAAGGTGTCGGTGAAACAGATGACCTTGTGGCCGAGCCGGAGTCCGGTGGCGGTGAAGCGCGTGACGGCGTCGAGCGCGTGGCGCTCGTCGTGGTGCGTCCAGCAGACGTGGTCTCCGTAACGCCGGCTCCGGTGTCGACCCAACGGGCCGCTGTCGGGCCACCTGCTTGCCGGGGAGGGCGCCCCCGGTTACCCTGCGAGGAGGACCCGGATGCCGGCGGACGAAGCCGCCCGGAGTCCTCCTCACTCCATTCCACTCGGTCCACCACCGTCCCGGGGTGTCGATTCCGCGAGTCCCGCTCCAATTTTCTTCGGCGTGACGCCGCTGCTCCGACCGTTCCGGCTGGGCCATCCCGCGCCCGGTGGGCACCTCCCGCCGCGCCGATCGCCGGCGCGCCGCGAAGTCGTCCCTTCCCGGGTATGGCGCACCGCCCGGCCGTCCCTTCCCGTTGCGCTCCGCCCATCACCGCGAACCCCTGACCGGCACTCGCCCGGTCCGTCACTCGCTCCCCGCCGCCGGACATCAGTCGCCGGCTGCCGCCACCTCACCCGAGAGGCACCCGATGACCACCGAATCCACCGCCCTGACCCCGGTCAGCGGCATCGTCGACACCGACGGCGACCACGCCTACGTCCGGGTCCGCGGCTACCTGCCCTCCCCGGACGACGCCCACGTCCCCATGTCCCAGCTCAGGAAGTACGGCCTGCGCCGCGGCGACCTGGTCACCGGGGCCGTACGCAGCGGCGAGCCGCCAAGGGGCCGGCACAACGCGCTGGTCCGGCTGGACACCATCAACGGGATGGAGCCGGAGGAGGCGCGGCGGCGGCCGGAGTTCTACAAGCTGACCCCGCTGTACCCGCAGGAGCGGCTGCGGTTGGAGACCGAGCCGCACATCCTGACCACCCGGGTGATCGACCTGGTCATGCCGATCGGCAAGGGCCAGCGGGCGCTGATCGTCTCCCCGCCGAAGGCGGGTAAGACGATGGTGCTGCAGGCGATCGCGAACGCGATCACCCGCAACAACCCGGAGTGCCACCTGATGGTGGTGCTGGTCGACGAGCGGCCGGAAGAGGTCACCGACATGCAGCGGTCGGTGAAGGGCGAGGTCATCGCGGCCACGTTCGACCGTCCGCCGCAGGACCACACCACGGTGGCGGAGCTGGCGATCGAGCGGGCGAAGCGCCTGGTCGAGCTGGGGCACGACGTCGTCGTGCTGCTCGACTCGCTGACCCGGCTGGGCCGCGCCTACAACCTCGCCGTCCGCTCGGGCGGGCGTACGCTCTCCGGCGGCGTCGACGTGGCAGCGCTGAACCCGCCGAAGCGGCTGCTCGCCGCTGCCCGCAACGTCGAGGAGGGCGGCTCGCTGACCGTGCTCGCCTCGGCCCTGGTGGAGACCGGATCCGCGGCCGACACGCTGATCTACGAGGAGTTCAAGAGCACCGGCAACGCCGAGCTGCGGCTGGACCGGTCGCTGGCCGACCGGCGTACCTTCCCGGCCGTCGACGTCCGACCGTCCGGCACCCGCCGGGAGGAGCTGCTCGTCACCGGCGCCGAGCTGCACCGGTTGCGTGGCCTGCGTTCCGCGCTGTCCGCACTGGACCGACACCAGGCCATCGACCAACTCCTCCGTCGGCTCGCCGGCACGCCGGACAACCACCGCTTCCTCGCCCGGCTGGACCCACCGGCCCGGGACTAGCATCGGGTGGCATGACCGATGATCCCGCCGACCGGCCGCCGACCGTCCGGCAGTTGCGCCTGGTCGTGGAGGCCGACGACTATGACGCCGCGGTCGCCTTCTTCCGCGACGCCCTCGGCCTGCCCGAACAGGCCGCGCTCTCCGGTGGGGACGGCGCCCGCGTGGTGATCCTCGAGGCGGGCCGGGCCACGCTGGAGATCGCAAATCCTGCGCAGAAGCGGATGATCGACGAGGTGGAGGTCGGCCGGCAGGTCGCCCCGCGGATCCGGGTCGCGTTCGAAGTGGACGACGGTCCGGCTGTCACCGAGCGGCTGGTCGCCGCGGGCGCCACCGAGGTGGCCCCGCCCACGGTCACCCCGTGGCAGTCGCTCAACGCCCGGCTCGACGGCCCGGCGGGCCTGCACCTCACCGTCTTCCAGGAGCTACGCAGCCTGGACGAGCGGGCCAGTCTCGACGGCTTCGGTACCGACCGCGAGGCCTGACCGCTCCGGACGGCCGGAATTGAGGTGCGCCCGAGGGGGACGCTGTCGATACTCGGGCCGTGTCCATCCCCCGTGCCGCACAGGCCGACCCACGCGCCCTCACCGCGGCGCAGACCGCCGCCCTGCGGCATGTCCGGCAGGTCGCCCTGCGGGACCGGCCGACCGCGCTCGCCGTCATCGCCCGGCACCTGGCCGGTTCCGGCGCCGCGTACCGGCCGGAGGACGTGACCGCCGCGATCGCCGCGCACGGCCGGCTGACGCTCAACTTCCACCCGGACCGCCTGCTGCGCGACGGCCGCACGGTGGCGACCGCCCTCGACGAGGAGGACGTCTACCGCAGCCAGTTCGAGACGGGCATCTCCAACGGCGGCCTGACCGCCTTTCCTGGCGGGGACCGGGACCGCTGGGAGGAGACCCTGTTCGGCGGCGCCTACCAGAGCGGCGACGTACTTCCCGCCGACCGCCCCAAGTACGGCGGCCTGAACCTGCTGGATCACCCGGATGGCGCCTGCCCCCGGTTCGGCTCCTGCCACCTGCGGCTGCGTCCCGAGGTCCTCGGCCGGGCCACCCTCTGCTTCGGGGACAGCCACCTCGGCCCGAAGGACCTGGGCACCGTCGACGTGGTCGAGCCGGTGCTCGCGGCGCTGCTGGAGGCCACCGCCGGGACCGGCGTCAGCCTCGGCGTGGCGGGCATGGACACGGCCGCACTGCTCCGTACCCTGGTGCGGCGCCGGGAGCGGGAGTCGGCGCGGCCCGGCGCCCCGGGGCGGGCGCTCGACGACTACGTCGAGGCGCAGATCCACGGCGAGCTGAGCCTGGCGAGGGACGTGGAGGCGCTGGTGGCCGACCCGTCGTTCCGGGACACCGACGCAGGACGGACGCTGGCCGGCATCGCCCGGCGGCACGGATTCCCGCTGCTCTGGCACACCGGCTTCGAGCTGCCGGTGGACGGGATCGACCCGGACTTCCGCGGACCGGCCATCCCACCGCTGGCTGCCCGCGTGCACGCGGAGTTCGCCCAGCCCGGGGAGCCGGTGCACGCCGCCCTGATCGGGCGGGCGGCCGCGTCGGTGGTCGCGGAGCCCAGGCGCTGGGCGGACCGCGGTCCGACGGAGGTCACCCTTCAGCACCTCAAGCAGCTCTGGCACGTCCTGGTCCGGTTCGGTACGCCCGCCAGCCGCTGACCGACTCCCGGAACTTCCCCGCTCGTGGCCGCCTGGCCGGTCTGTCCCCGGATGGGTGCTTCACGCCCGCCAGGGTCGCCTCCGGCCGGCTCGTCCGATACCCCTCGTGACCTGGGCCGCGGCTGCTGCGGCCCTCAGCATTTCCGGAATGACCGACACGCGTAGCTGGTTGTGTCCCCCGTAGCGCCGGACCGCAAACCCGGTACCGGCCGGTAGTTCCCCCGAGGGGCGCTCACCCCGGAGCGCGTCGTAACGATCGAAAGGGCAACCATCGTGAAGCAGCACTTCACCCGATGGCTCCCCGCCATCGCCAAGACCAAGCAGGACTTCTCTCGACGGCTTCCCGCCATCGTGGAGACAACGCAAAGCAAGATCGCGAAGATTCCGCAGAGCAAGGCCGCGCTGAGCATCGCGGGCGTCGGCGCGATCGGCGCCCTGGCGTTCGGCCCCTCCGCCATCGCCGCGCCGGTGACCAGCGGACCCCATGCGGGCGCAGTCGCTGCCATCGACCTGGCAACCGGCAAGAAGACCGACCTGGCAACCGGCAAGAAGACCGAAACCGTCGAGTCCGGGCTGACCACCGGCGCCGACAAGGTGAACCAGCCGGCCGCCGAGAAGCCGAGCCGGGACAAGCTCATCCCGCACGGGGTGGAGGGCGCCCAGTCGCGCATCCCGCTCGACGACGCGCAGCTCGACAACGCCAAGGCCATCGTGAAGGCGGCCAAGGAAACCGGCGTGGGCGAGCGGGGCGCCGTCATCGGCGTGGCCACCTCGCTGCAGGAGTCGAAGCTGTACAACCTGGGTCACCTCGGTGACGCCAACGACCACGACTCGCTGGGCCTGTTCCAGCAGCGTCCGTCGTCCGGTTGGGGCCTGCCGGAGCAGGTCACCGACCCCGACTACTCCGCCAAGGCGTTCTACAACGCGCTGAAGAACGTGGGTGGGTGGCAGCAGCTGCCGCTGACCGCGGCGGCGCAGACCGTCCAGGTCTCCGCCTTCCCGTACGCCTACGCGCAGTGGGAGGAGCAGGCGGCGGACATCGTCCAGCAGCTCTGGTGAGCTGAGCTTTTCCGTGACCGGCCGGTCCCTGTCTCATGGGGGCCGGCCGGTTCCGTGTCTTCCGGGTTCGTTGTTGCGTGGGGTGTGGCCGCCGTGCCCGGCTCCGGGCGGTCAGGCTTGATCCTTGCGCCGGTCACGGTGGGCCACACCCCCGTCGTGGGCGGGGTCCGCCCGTCGGCGCCAGGTCGAGCTTCCGCGTGCTGGGTGGGCGCGATCCACATCGCGTCCCCGGTGTGGCGGTGTCCGATCGGGCGTGGATACCGCCACATCGGGGATCTGGTGCCGGTTGTCCGTTCCGGCCCTGCCCGGGCCGGCCGGTCTGGTGTCGGATGTCCGTTTCTGGGTGTGACCGGTGGCATCCTGGCGGCGGAATCGTCGGGGCCTCGGGGTCGTTACATCTCCCGTACGACCGAGTACCTGGCCCGCTCGAGCGGGCCGATGGGACGGGCCCCCGGAATGATGGCGGGCCGGCGGTCGTTACACATGGTCCCGGCGCCGCGAAGAGGCCCCGCCCCGCGGCTGGCACCGGGCAGAGACTTTCCCCCCTCAGCTTTTTGAGCGCCTGACGGTGCTTGCGCACGTGCCGGCCCCCACCGGTGTGTGCGCCGACCCCCGAATGGAGCTTCACCATGAACACGATCATGCGTAAGAGCGTTCTGGGCATTGCTGGTCTGGCTTTCACCGGTGGCGTGTTCGCCGGTCCGGTCGCCGCGCACGCCGACGCCACCCCGGTGGCCGGTAAGCCGGTCGCTGTGCAGGCCGACAAGCCGGGCGTGGACAAGGGCAAGCTGATTCCGCATGGTGTGCAGGGCGCCCAGTCGAAGATCACCCTGAACGGTGAGCAGACCGGCAACGCCAAGGCGATCATCGCGGCGACGAAGAAGGCGGGTCTGCCGGAGCGGGCCGCGGTCATCTCGATCGCCACCAGCCTGCAGGAGTCGAAGCTGGAGAACCTGGGTCACCTGGGTGACGCCAACGACCACGACTCGTTGGGCCTGTTCCAGCAGCGCCCGTCCTCGGGTTGGGGCACGCCGAAGCAGATCACCGACCCCGAGTACGCGACCCTGGCGTTCGAGAAGGGTCTCAAGCAGGTCGACGGCTGGCAGGACATGCCGCTGACCGAGGCCGCCCAGACGGTGCAGGTGTCGGCCTACCCGGACGCCTACGCCCAGTGGGAGCAGCAGGCCGCCGACATCGTCGCCCAGCACTGGAACAGCTGACCGGCAACTCAAGACTGAACACAACGACAGGGCCCTCTCCCCGCTCGGGGAGGGGGCCCTTCTCGCTCACCTCACCTCGGCGGCGCGCGCGGTCAGCCACTCGACGACCGGTCGGGTCACCGACGGGTCCACCGGCTCACGGATCTCCTGACGGTACGCGCGCAGCGACGGCTCGCCAGGCTGGCGCCGCAGCACGTGGGTGACGTCCGGCAGCAGGCGCGTGTCCACCGGCCCGCCCGCGGTGTCGGCGATGACGGCCAGGTCCGCCGGGTCGGTCTGCAGGTCCTTCGCCCCGGTGACCGCGAGGATCGGCACGCGGATTCGGGCCAGGTCCGGGCGCGGGTCGTAGGTCAGGAACTCTCGCATCCAGCGGGCGTTGAGGCGCTGCCCGCCGATCCACGCCACGTCGCCGCTGGCGGCGAGGATCTTCTCGTGGTTGCGCGTCACCTTGGTCACCAGGTCGGTCCGGGTGAGACGGAGCAGGAGGCGTACCGGGGCGGGGAGGCTGGGCAGCAGGCGGGCCGCCTGCCAGCGCAGCACCTCGGCCCCGGGGCGGCCGGTCCCGGCGAGCAGGACCAGTCCGGCGACCGGCGTGCCCCATGCGGCCAGCGCGGTCGCGGTGAGGGCTCCCTCGCTGTGCCCGACGAGGAACAGCTTCCGGGGGGTCGACGTCCGGGTCGTCGCCGAGCGCCGCGAGCGCGGCCTGCGCGTCGTCGACGTTGTCGTGGAACCCCGCTCGCCGGAACTCGCCGGAGCTGGCGCCGACGCCCCGCCGGTCGTACCGGAGCGTGGCGATGCCTTCGGCGGCGAGGGCTGCGGCGAGGCCGCGGGAGATGCCCAGCGGGAGGCGGCGGTGGTCGCCGTCGCGGTCCAACGGTCCGGATCCGGGCACGAGCAGGGCGGCCGGGTGCGGTCCGGGCCCGGCCGGTAGGCGGAGGGTGCCCGTCAGGCGGAACCCGGCCGAGGTGAACGTCAGTTCGCGCTCGGCGGTCACCCGCGTACCGATCGGGCCAGCGCATCGGCGTCGGTGGCGCCGACGAGCACCGCGTCGTACCGCTGTCCGGCGAGGGCGATCCGCACGGCCGGCTGGCCGGCGCGGACGCTGACGAAATCCCGGCCCGACCGGCTGCGCCAGGTGCCGATCTTGCGCAGGCCGGGGACGCCGAGGCCCGGGGCGCGCAGGCCGTGGGTGGCGGCGAGGTGCCATCTGGGGCTCCTGGTCTCCGCCCGGCCCCCGGCAGCAGGAGCCCTAGCGCGACCGGCGGCGACCGGCGGCGATGTCGACCAGCGCCGCCACCAGCGCGAGCGTGATGATCCCGGTGGCCAGCAGCAGCGAGTGCCGGAAGGCTGTCGCCCAGTCGCCCCGGCTGCTGGCCAGCGAGGAGAAGAACAACGACCCGACCGCCGCGATGCCGGCTGCCGAGCCGATCCGCTGGCCTGTCTGCAGCATGCCGGCCCCGCTGCCCGCCTGCGGCACCGGCACCTCCGACAGGGTCAGCGTCTGGTTCGGGGCGATGACCAGGCCGCTGCCCAGGCCGGCGAGCAGCAGCGGCACCGCGGTCAGCAGCGGCACCGAGCCGGACGGCGAGTCGCGCAGCACCCAGACCGTGGCCGCGAGCCCGATCACCACGACGAGCAGGCCGATGGCGACCAGCGGCCGGCCGTACCGGGTGACGACCCGGCCGCCGAGCGCCGACGCCACCGCCGAGCCCAGCGCGAACGGGGTGATCGCCAGGCCGGCGACTAGGGCGCTGTAGCCGAGCCCGTTCTGCAGGTAGAGGGTGAAGATGAAGAAGATGGCGGTGAACCCGCCGAAGTAGACCAGCGCGATCAGCGCCCCGAGGGTGTACGAGCGCAGCCCGAACAGCCGCAGGTCGAACAGCGGCGGCCGGTGCCGGCCGTACCACCGTTCCCACAGGCCGAAGACGACCAGGACGGCCAGGCCGGCCGGGACGAGCGCCCACTTCCACGGGGTGTGCCACTGTTCGCGCTGCACCAGCGGCAGCAGCACCATGGTCACCCCGATCCCGAGCAGCAGCACCCCGACCGGGTCGAGGCGGTGCCGGTCCTGCTGGCCGGTGGGGCGGGCCGGCAGCAGCCGCCAGCCGAGCAGCACCGCGACGATGCCCACCGGGACGTTGACGAAGAACACCCACCGCCAGCCGTGCTCCTCGCCGCCGAGTTGGATGAGCAGGCCGCCGAGCAGCGGTCCCACCGCGGTGGAGATGCCGATGGTGGCGCCGAGCAGGCCGAACGCCCGGCCGCGTTCCGCGCCCCGGAACAGCTGCTGGATCAGGCCGCTCACCTGCGGGTTGACCACGCCGGCCGCGGCGCCCTGCACCAGCCGGGCGGCGACCAGCCACTCCGGCGACCGGGCCAGCCCAGCCAGCGCGCTGGTCAGCGTGAACAGGGCCACCCCGACGACGAAGGCGGTCCGCCGGCCGCGGGCGTCGCCGAAGCGTCCGGCGGGCACCAGCACCAACCCGAAGGTGAGCGCGTACCCGGAGAGCACCCACTGCAGGTCACTCGGCGTCGCGTGGAGGGCGCGGTCCATCGACGGCACGGCGACGTTGACGATGCTGACGTCGAGCAGCGTCATGAAGGCGGCGACCAGGCCGACGCCGAGCGCCTGCCAGCGCTTCCGGACGTCGTACCCGCCGGTGTCGGCCGGTGCCGACGACCGGTCCGCGCTCATCGTGCCCCCCGAAGACCGTCGATCACGCATTCCTGATCGCTACCCGGGCCCTCGAGGAGCAAACGGGACGTCACGCCATCTGGCGAGCGCACCACCGCGGCCCGAAGTCCAGCCCCGCCAGCGGGGAGTCCTCCCGGTGCAGCAGGCCCTTCTCGGTGAGCAGGTGCAGCGGCGCTTGCAGCTCATCCTCGCTCATCCCCGTCTCCTGCGCGATCAGGTCGGGGTAGGGGACGTGTCCCCGGGTTTCCAGCGCGGTCACCGCCTGGTACACCCGTTCCTCGACCTCCGACAGTTGTACCTGCTGCATGGCTTTCCTCCTCGGCGTGACCCGCCCGGCCCGCGGGCGGCCTGCGCCCGGCGGTTACCCGGCGGGTGTCCGTTGATGCCCACCCGATCCGGGGAGTCGCGCCCGGCGTTTCGCCCGTGGCGTGGCCTAGGCTGCACCCGTGATCGTCTGGGATCTCGCCGTCGTCGGAGCCGGTCCCGCCGGGCTCTCCGCGGCGCACGCAGCGGCCCGCGCCGGGGTCCGCACGCTGGTCGTCGAGCGCGCCACCCATCCCCGCTACAAGACCTGTGGGGGAGGGCTGATCGGCACGTCGCTGGCGGAGGTCACCGACCGGATCGAGGTGCCGGTGCACGACCGGGTCGACCGGGTGACGTTCACCCGGGACGGGCGACGCGGCTTCACCCGCCGGCACGCCGCCGGGCCGCTGGTGGCCATGGTCCGGCGGGAGGAATTCGACGAGCGGCTGCGGGCCGCCGCGGTCGCCGCCGGGGCCGAGGTCCGTGAGGGCGTCGCCGTCCGCGCCGTCGAGCAGGACCCCGACGAGGTACGCCTGCGGCTGGCCGACGGCGAGACCGTACGGGCCCGGGTCGTCATCGGCGCGGACGGCTCCTCCGGAGTCACCTCCCGGCACGTCGGTGTCCGGCACCGGCAGGTGGACCTCGGGCTGGAACTGGAACTCCCGGTGTCACCGGACGAGCAGGAACGCTGGCGGGGCCGGCTGCTGTTGGACTGGGGGCCGGTCCCCGGGTCGTACGCCTGGGTCTTCCCGAAGGGCGACCGGCTCACCGTCGGGGTGATCGCCGCCCGCGGCGACGGGGAGCGGACCCGGGCCTACCTGCGGGACTTCGTCGACCGGCTGGGCCTGTCCGGGGTGACCCCGGAACACGACTCGGGCCACCTGACCCGCTGCCGGGCGGAGGACTCGCCGGTGCGCCGCGGCCGGGTGCTGGTCGCCGGGGACGCGGCGGGACTGCTGGAGCCGTGGAGCCGGGAGGGGATCAGCTACGCGCTGCGCTCGGGCCGGTTGGCCGGCGCGGCGGTCGTCTTGGCCGACCTCGACGGCTACGAGCGGGCGGTCGACCGGCTGCTGGCTCCGTCCATGCGGGCCGGTCACCGGCTGCTGGAGGTCTTCGAGCGGCGGCCGGACGTCTTCCACGGGCTGCTGGCCACCCCGGTCGGGTGGCGGATGTTCGTCCGGTTCTGTCAGGGCCGGGCCAGCTTCGACGAGACCCTCACCCGCCGGCCGGTCCGGGCGGCCCTGGCCCTGCTGGACCGCCTTCCCCCGGTCCGGTCGACGCCCCTCGCCGGGGCGCGGGCGGGCGCTCGCTAACGCTGCCCGGGTGACCGATTGGGATCTCGTTGGCCCTGGTCTTCCAGCACTCCTGACCGGTCAGGGCACGATCACCGCCCGACCGTGGATGTCGCCCCGCCGCAGCAGGTCGTACGCCTCCGGCGCCCGCTCCAGCGGGAAGATCTGCACGTCGGCCTGGAGCAGCCCGAGGCGGCCCAGCGCGATCACCTCCTGCAGCTCGGCCCGGGTGCCCCAGAACGGGATTTCCACGCTGGTCTCCAGCGGCAGGGTGGGCGGCTCGTCGGCGACGGGGCGGACGGGCAGCGTCCCGCCGGCGAGGCCGGCCCGCATCACCCGGCCCCCGACGGCGACGACCTGGCGGGCGGTGGTGAGGGTGGGGTCCGCCCCGACGAAGTCGAGCACCACGTCCGCTCCGTCCGGCGGGGGGCCGACGTGTGCCCGGATCCTCCCGACCGTGTCCGGTCCGGCCTGCACCACCTCGTGTGCGCCCAGCCGGGTGGCCAGATCCAGCGCGGCCACGCTGGTGTCCACCGCGATGATCCGTACCGCCGTGGTGGCGACCAGGATCTGCACCGCCATGTGCCCGAGCCCGCCGATGCCGATCACTACGCAGGACGTGCCGGGGCGCAGGTTGGGCCGGGCCAGCTCCACCGCGTGGTACGGGGTCAGCCCGGCGTCGGTGAGCGGGGCGGCCTGCTCCAGCTCCAGGGAGCCGACCGGCAGCAGCCGGGACGCCGGCACCACCACGTGCTCGGCCAGCCCGCCGTCGCGGCTGAGCCCGATGCCACCCACCGCCACGACCCGGCACTGGTTCTCCAACCCGCGCAGGCAGGCCCGGCAGCGGCCGCAGCCGATGATCCCGTACACGGCGGCGCGGTCCCCCGGCGACCACCCGGTGACGCCGGGGCCGACGGTGTCGACGGTGCCGGCGATCTCGTGGCCGAGCGTGATCGGGGTGGGGAACATCCCGGCCGGCGCGTCGAGGAGGTGCAGGTCGGAGTGGCAGGCGCCGACCGCGCCCACCCGCAGCAGCACGTCACCCGGCCCAGCGTCCGGGGTGGGCACCGCCACCTGTTCCAGCACGCCGGGACTGGTCATCCGTACCGCGCGCATGGTCTTGTCCTCCGCCTCGTCGCCGACGGCCGTCGCCGCGGCTTACCCGTGACCATCAGGTTGATGCGACGGCTGGACGGGCGGGCGCACAATGCGGGTATGAGCGAGCCGGCCGAGTCGTTCACCGACGAGGAGTACGCGTTCCTGCGGCACGTGCGCTTCGGCGAGCTGCCGCCGCTGGTCGGCCCGGACGAGCGGGTGGAGTTCACCGAGACCGAACCCCGCCGGGACCGGCCCGAGCCGGCCGGCAGCCCCGACGAGTGGAACCTCCGCCTCGGCCCGGGCGGCTGAGACGCGGACGGGCCGCGGGTGACAACCCGCGGCCCGTCGCATGGTATGGATCAGAAGACCGGCACGCCCTCGCGGACCAGCTTCCAGTTCGGCACGAAGAAGTCGGCCGGGTTGATCACGCCCTTGGCCTGCGCCCAGTCGATGAGCAGCTGGCGGATCTCCTGCTGCTGGTTGTAGACCTGGGTCTTCACGATGCCGGGGAAGTTGCCGCCACCGCTGCGCCGGTAGTTGTTCACCGCGATCACGAACTGCGCGTCCGCGGCGACCGGGGTGTCGGTGCCCGGCAGGACCAGCCGGGTGATCCGCTGGCCGAGCGGCTTCGAGATGTCGATGTCGTAGTCGACACCCGAGATCACGTCGTAGTTGTAGTCCGGCACGGCCGGGTCGCTGATCGTGTTCGGGTCGACCGGCGCACCCACCGGCAGCGTGGCGAAGTACTTCGCCGAGTACTCCAGGTACGCCTGCACCTCGGCGCCGGTCAGGACGACCGCCTCCAGGGTGTTGTCGTACACGTAGAGGCCCGCCACGTCGCGGATCCGCACGTCACCCTGCGGGAAGACGGCGGTCCGGCTGAACGGCGCGGCGATCGACAGCACCGGCAGGCCCGCGTACGCGGTGCCGGCGAGCGCCGTGGCGACCACCTCGGTCTGGACGTGGTTGATGAAGTCCAGGATCGGGGTGTCCTTGTACCGCGACTCGGCGGCGGACAACTCCACGCTGGACTGGGCGACGACCTGGTTGACGTAGCCGACCGTCTTGGCGTGCTGGCCCCGCACGGCCGCGAGCACCGCCGGGTCCTCGACCACGGTGTTGGTGTTCAGCATGGTGGCGGACCTGTCGACCACCTGCCACCGGCCCTTGACCTTGGCGACGGTGAAGTCCATCCGGGTGAGCCGCTGGCCCCACTTCGACGGCTCGGAGGTCAGCACCTGCGCGCCGGTGGCGGTGTTGGTGACGAACTTCTGCGGGACCTCGTTGTGCGCGTGGCCGAAGAGGATCGCGTCGATGCCGGGGACCTGCTCGGCGATCAGCGCGACCGGGTTCTCGTTCGGCAGCTCCGGGCCGTAGCTGGAGGTGCCGCTGTCACCGCCGTGGGCGGAGATGATGACGATGTCCGCACCGCGCTCGCGCATGACCGGCACCCACTTGGCGGCGGTGGCGATCATGTCGGCGAAGACCAGCTTGCCCTCGACGTTGGCCTTGTCCCAGATGGCCACTCCCGGGTTGGTCAGGCCGAGGATGCCGACCTTGATGGTCGGGGAGTCGGAGCCACCGAGGGAGACCTTCTTGATCACGTACGGCAGGAAGGCGGGCTTGCCGGTGGCCTCGTTGATCGCGTTCGCGGCCAGCGCAGGGAAGCCCAGCTGACCGATCCACTGGGCCAGCAGCGGCAGGCCGTAGTTGAACTCGTGGTTGCCCAGCGTGACGGCCTCGTAGTTCAGCACGTTCATCGCGTTGGCCATCGGGTGCGTCTCACCGGTGGTGGTGATCGGCTCCTGCTTGGCGTAGTAGGTGGCCAGCGGGGTGCCCTGGATGGTGTCGCCGGCGTCGAGGACCAGCGTCGGCTTGCTGCCGCGCTCGGCGCGGATCTGGTTGACCAGGGTGGCCAGCTTGGCGACGCCGACGTCGTTGTGCTTGCTGTCGTCGTACTCGGCGTCCTTGTAGTAGTCCCAGTTGTAGACGTTGCCGTGGGTGTCCGAGGTGCCCAGGACGGTCAGGTCCCAGGTCTTCGGGCCCGTCGACTCGGCCGCCCGGGCCGGGGCGCCGGCGATCAGGGGGGCGGTCGCGGCGGCGGCCGCGACAGCGAGCACCTGGCGGCGCGAGGCGCCGGAGGAGAAGGTCATGCCGTGCCTTTCCATGGGGGTTAGGCGCCTCGTGGGCGTCGTTGCGCACCATAACCAGCCGCCGTCACTCCTGCCACAGCGACCCGAGGTGGTTCACCACACCAGCGTCACCGGTCGCCGGCACGTAACACGCCGGCCATCCGGCTGTCGCTTCCGCCCCTGGAGCCTGCGTAGGGGCGGAGGGGCACCGGCGGCAACTCACCGGGTGACGTGCCGCCGGGTGCCCGCCGGCCGTCAGCGGGGCCAGGCGGCCATCCGGCGGCGTACCTGGGCCACCCGGGCCGCGTCGAGCCCGTAGCGCGCGAAGCGACGGTCCGGCACCTGGTCCAGGTAGCGGCCGGCGGCGCGAACGTCGTCGAGGTCCAGCGCCGGGTCGACCTGGCGGGCCAGTTCCAGCAGTTCCGCCACGTCGTAGTGCTCCAGCGCGGAGGACACGTCGATGTAGTCGCGCACCTCGCGCCGATTGACCAGCGCGGCGGTCTTGTTCGCGATCAGGTCGCGGACGTCCATCACCGGGCCGAGGTCCATCACCACCGGGCTGCGGTGCCGGTCGAGGCGGGCCAGGCTCAACCGGATCTGCCGGCCGTCCCGGCTCACCACGAAGTCCCGCAGGTCCCGGTCGAAGCCGTCGAACAGCTCACCGAGCTCGCTGCCCGGGTCGGCGTCCACCACCTCGTAACCGGCCCGCTCCAGCGCCGTACGCACCCCGGCCGCCGCCGCGGCAGCCGCCCCCTCCACGTCCGCGAAGAGATCCACATCCTCCGTCGGGCGGGTGACCAGGCCGTGCGCCGCCCACGCCACCCCGCCACCCAGCACGAACCGGTGCGGCCCGGCGGCCGCGAGGGCCACCCGGGCCACCTCCCGGTAGAACTCGTGCAGGTGGGTCACGGCGTGCGAGGTCACCGGCGGCGGATCACGCGGCGCGCAGGCCGCGGTGCCGGCTCTCCCACGCCACCCGTACGCCCCGCGGCAGGTTCAGCCGCCGCCACACCCGACGCAGCGTCCGACCGTTGATCAGCGCCCGGAGGTCGTCGGTGCGGGTCGTCTCGCGCAGCACGTTCTCGTACATCCAGAGCAGGTCGTCCGGGTCACCCAGATCGAAGGCGCGCTCGCTGCTCCACATCAGCCGCACTGGCAGCTCGATGACGCCCCGGGTGGGGCCGGTCAGCTCGGCGAGCGTCCGGGCCACCACGGCGGGGCGACCCGGTCGGGCCAGCTGGGCCGCCGGGGTCGTCGTGGGGGAGAGCGCCTGCATGGTGTCAGGGTAACGCCAACTCGGCTTCGGGCTGGTCTCCGGTTGTGGGCTTTCCTGCCGATGCCTCTTTCCGCTGCGCCTTTCTCGCTGCCGCTGCGCCGTCCGTTGCGGTTCGTTGTCGGTTGCGGTGGGGGGTGTGGCCCGCCATGCGGCGTGGATACCGCCTAGTCGGGGATCTGGTGCCGGTTGTCCGTTGCGGGCGGCCCGGGCGGCCGGGCGGCGGGGGTCTGGTGCCGGATGTCCGTTTCTGGGTGTGACCGGCGGCATCCTGGCGGCGGAATCGTCGGGGCCTCGGGGTCGTTACATCTCCCGTACGGCCGAGTACCTGGCCCGCTCGAGCGGGCCGATGGGACGGGCCCCCGGAATGATGGTGGGCCGGCGGTCGTTACACATGGTCCCGGCGCCGCGAAGAGGCCCCGCCCCGCGGCTGGCACCGGGCAGAGACTTTCCCCTTGCAGTTTTTGAGCGCCTGACGGTGCTTGCGCACGTGCCGGCCCCCACCGGTGTGTGCGTCGACCCCCGAATGGAGCTTCACCATGAACACGATCATGCGTAAGAGCGTTCTGGGTATTGCTGGTCTGGCTTTCACCGGTGGCGTGTTCGCCGGTCCGGTCGCCGCGCACGCCGACGCCACCCCGGTGGCCGGCAAGCCGGTCGCTGTCGCCGTGCAGGCCGACAAGCCGGGCGTGGACAAGGGCAAGCTGATTCCGCATGGTGTGCAGGGCGCGCAGTCGAAGATCACCCTGAACGGTGAGCAGACCGGCAACGCCAAGGCGATCATCGCGGCGACGAAGAAGGCGGGTCTGCCGGAGCGGGCCGCGGTCATCTCGATCGCCACCAGCCTGCAGGAGTCGAAGCTGGAGAACCTGGGTCACCTCGGTGACGCCAACGACCACGACTCGTTGGGCCTGTTCCAGCAGCGCCCGTCCTCGGGTTGGGGCACGCCGAAGCAGATCACCGACCCCGAGTACGCGACCCTGGCGTTCGAGAAGGGTCTCAAGCAGGTCGACGGCTGGCAGGACATGCCGCTGACCGAGGCCGCCCAGACGGTGCAGGTGTCGGCCTACCCGGACGCCTACGCCCAGTGGGAGCAGCAGGCCGCCGACATCGTCGCCCAGCACTGGAACAGCTGACCCACACAACCGAACAACATGCCGCTGGCCGGCACCCCGACGAGGGTGCCGGCCAGCGGCATTTCCACGTACCGCAGAAGAACCGCGACCGCCGCACGGACCGTGACCAAGGCCCCCACCGCAACCAGAAACCAAAGCGCAGCCGAAGTAGGGCAAGTGACGGCGGTCACCGGGGGTGCCGGAACACCGGACCCGGTGGCATCGTTGTGCAGAGCGTCGGTGTGTCCAGTGTCCCCGGGCCTCACCCAAATTGCCTTCGCGGAATACCGTTCGGCTGGAGCCGCGTCGTGCCACTCGCCGAGAGGCGACCTGCACACCGACACCCAGCGGCGCCCCGGCCATATGGCCGGGGCGCCGCTGTGTGTGTGCATGCACCCTCGAGTCGCGGCCGCCCGACCGCTGGCCTATGTTCAGAAGGTCAGCTTCCGCCGGGAGGGGGTGTTCCGGTTGGGTCTCCGGACCTTCATCGAGGGTTGGCCGGTCTACCGGCAGCTCACCGGCACCGACCCGCTCGGCCGGGGCGCCTCGGCGCAGTCCGCCCGTTCGGCCGGCCTGACCGCGCGTACCGAGACCGCCGACAGCATGGCCCGCTCGGTCTGCCCGTACTGCGCGGTGGGCTGCGGGCAGCGGGTGTTCGTCAAGGATGGCCAGGTCACCCAGATCGAGGGCGACCCGGACAGCCCGATCTCCCGCGGTCGGCTCTGCCCCAAGGGGTCGGCCAGCAAGAGCCTGGTCACCAGTCCGCTGCGCCAGACCAAGGTCCGCTACCGCCGGCCTTACGGCACGGAGTGGGAGGACCTGGAGCTCGACGTCGCGCTCGACATGATCGCCGACCGGATCCTCGCCGCCCGCGACGAGACCTGGGAGGACGTCGACGACCAGGGCCGCCCGCTGAACCGGACGCTGGGCATCTCCAGTCTGGGCGGGGCGACGCTGGACAACGAGGAGAACTACCTCATCAAGAAGCTGTTCACCGCGATGGGGGCACTCCAGATCGAGAACCAGGCCCGGATTTGACACTCCGCCACCGTCCCCGGTCTGGGGACCAGCTTCGGTCGCGGCGGCGCCACCGACTTCCAGCAGGCACTGATCCACTCTGACGTCATCGTCATCCAGGGCTCCAACATGGCCGAGGCCCACCCCGTGGGCTTCCAGTGGGTGATGGAGGCGAAGAAGCGCGGCGCCAAGGTCTTCCACGTCGACCCCCGGTTCACCCGGACCAGCGCGGTCGCCGACACGTACCTGCCGATCCGGGCCGGCACGGACATCGCCCTGCTCGGCGGCGTGGTGCGGTACATCCTGGAGAACGAGCTCGACTTCCGGGAGTACGTGGTCGCCTACACCAACGCGGCGACCATCGTCAGCGAGCAGTTCGCCGACACCGAGGACCTCGACGGCCTCTTCTCCGGCTTCAACCCGGAGACCGCCTCGTACGACCAGACCAGCTGGCAGTACGAGGGGCACGAAGAGCAGACCGGGACCAGGGGCAGCGGCAAGGAGCGGGAGACCGCGGCCGGCCTGCGGCACGAGTCGCACGGCGCGCCGGTGCCGGGTGAGACCCAGCGGGACGAGACGTTGCAGCACCCGCGTTGCGTCTACCAGATCCTCAAGCGGCACTTCTCCCGCTACACGCCGGAGATGGTGGAGCGGGTGTGCGGCATCCCGCAGGAGAAGTTCCTGGAGCTGGCGCGCGCCTGGACGGAGAACTCCGGCAGGGAGCGGACCGGCGCGCTGGTCTACTCGGTCGGCTGGACGCAGCACAGCGTGGGCGTGCAGTACATCCGCACGGGGGCGATCATCCAACTGCTGCTGGGCAACGTGGGCCGACCGGGTGGGGGCATCCTGGCGCTGCGCGGGCACGCCAGCATCCAGGGCTCGACGGACATCCCGACGTTGTTCAACCTGCTGCCCGGCTATCTGCCGATGCCGCACCACGCCGACCACCCGACGTTCGACGAGTGGGTGGACAGCATCCGGCACCCCGGGCAGAAGGGCTTCTGGGGCAACTCGCGGGCCTTCGCGGCCAGCCTGCTCAAGGCGTACTGGGGTGACGCGGCGACGCCGGAGAACGACTTCTGCTACGGCTACCTGCCCCGGATGACCGGCGACCACGGGACGTACCAGCAGGTGCTGAACATGATCGACGGCAAGGTCAAGGGCTACTTCCTGCTCGGTCAGAACCCGGCGGTCGGCTCGGCGCACGGCCGCGCGCAGCGGCTGGGCATGGCCAACCTGGACTGGTTGGTGGTCCGCGACCTGTTCCTGATCGAGAGCGCGACGTTCTGGAAGAGCAGCCCGGAGATCGCCACCGGCGAGATCGTGCCGGCGGAGTGCCGGACCGAGGTCTTCTTCCTGCCCGCCGCGTCGCATGTGGAGAAGGAGGGCACCTTCACGCAGACCCAGCGGTTGCTGCAGTGGCGGGAGAAGGCCCTCGACCCGCCGGGCGACTGCCGCTCCGAGCTGTGGTTCTTCTACCACCTCGGCCGGGTCCTGCGGGAGAAGCTGGCCAACTCCGACAAGCCCCGGGATCGGGCGCTGCTCGACCTCGCCTGGGACTACCCGACGCACGGCGACAAGGCCGAGCCGAGCGCCGAGGCGGTGTTGAAGGAGATCAACGGCTACGAGGTGGCCACCGGCCGCCCGTTGTCGCTGTTCAGCGAGGCCAAAGAGGACGGCTCCACCGCCATCGGCTGCTGGATCTACAGCGGCGTCTACGCCGACGGGGTCAACCAGGCCGCCCGCCGCAAGTCGCGGCACGAGCAGGACTGGGTCGCCGCCGAGTGGGGCTGGGCCTGGCCGGCGAACCGCCGGACCCTCTACAACCGCGCCTCCGCCGACCCGCAGGGCCGCCCGTGGAGCGAGCGGAAGAAGTACGTCTGGTGGGACCCGGAGAAGGGCGAGTGGACCGGGTACGACGTGCCGGACTTCGAGAAGACCAAGCCACCGACATACCGGCCGCCGAAGGACGCCTCCGGCCCGGAGGCGATCGCCGGCGACGACCCGTTCGTCATGCAGGGCGACGGCAAGGCCTGGCTCTACGCCCCCACCGGAGTGCTCGACGGCCCGTTGCCGACCCACTACGAGCCGGCCGAGTCGCCGATGCGCAACCCGATGTACGGCCAGCAGGCCAACCCGACCCGCAAGGTGTACAACCACCCGGTGAACCGGATGAACCCCAGCCCGCCGGAGGCGCACAGCGAGGTCTTCCCGTACGTCTTCACGGTCAGCCGGCTCACCGAGCACCACACCGCGGGCGGCATGAGCCGTACCGTCCGGCCCCTCGCGGAGTTGCAGCCGGAGATGTTCGTGGAGGTGTCCCCGGAGTTGGCCGCGCAGGTCGGACTGGCCCACCGGGGTTGGGCGCACCTGGTCAGCGGCCGGGCGGTGATCGAGGCGAAGGTGCTGGTGACCGACCGGCTCACCCCGCTGCGGGTGGACGGCCGGGTGATCCACCAGCTCTGGCTGCCGTACCACTTCGGTCCCGAGGGTCTGGTCACCGGCGACTCGGCCAACGACCTGTTCGGCATCACCCTGGACCCGAACGTGCTGATCCAGGAGAGCAAGGTCGGCACCTGTGACATCCGGCCCGGCCGGCGGCCCACCGGCCCGGCCCTGCTCGACCTGGTCGCCGAATACCAGCGCCGGGCCGGGATGACCGCCGACCGGCAGGTGCCGATCGTCACCACCGACGCGGCCGGCGGGCACGACGCGGCCGGCTACACCGACGCGCGGTCCGCCGAGGCGGCGCGGGACGGGGGCGGGGATGCCTGACGCCAACAGCCTCTACGGCCCCCTGGACCCGGCGCCGGACGCGGGCTGGGCCGACGCCGGGCCGCGGGTCGGCTTCTTCACCGACACCAGCGTCTGCATCGGCTGCAAGGCGTGCGAGGTGGCCTGCAAGGAGTGGAACGCCGTCCCGGCCTCGGGCTTCGACCTGCTCGGCATGTCGTACGACAACACCGGCGCGTTGACCGCCAACTCGTGGCGGCACGTGGCCTTCATCGAGCAGCCCCGCCCGGCCGGGCACCGCACCCCGCCGTTCGAGGGCGATCCGACCGGGTCGGCGGTGAGCCCGGCCAGCGCGGCGGTCGCCGCCGAGGTGGGCAACGACGCCGGCACCGATCCGGGGGTGCCCCCGGGCGAGCCGCAGGCCGCCGCCCGGATGGCCGCCGGGCCGGAGTTCCTCGGCATGCCGGGCGCCCAGCCGCCTGGCCGGTCCAGCGGCGTCGAGGAACGCACCGACTTCCGCTGGCTGATGATGTCGGACGTCTGCAAGCACTGCACCCACGCCGCCTGCCTGGACGTCTGCCCGACCGGGTCGCTGTTTCGCACCGAGTTCGGCACCGTGGTGGTGCAGGAGGACATCTGCAACGGCTGCGGCTACTGCATCTCCGCCTGCCCGTACGGGGTGATCGACCAGCGCAAGAGCGACGGCCGGGCCTGGAAGTGCACGCTGTGCTACGACCGGCTCGGCGCGGGCATGACCCCGGCCTGCGCCCAGGCCTGCCCGACCGAGTCGATCCAGTACGGGCCGCTCGACGAGCTGCGCGAGCGGGCCGCCCAGCGGGTCGCCACCCTGCACGAGCGGGGCGTCCCGGAGGCCCGGCTCTACGGCAACGACCCGACCGACGGGGTCGGCGGGGACGGCGCGTTCTTCCTGCTCCTCGACGAACCGGAGGTCTACGGCCTCCCCCCGGACCCGGTGGTCACCACCCGGGACCTGCCGAAGACGTACAAGCGGGCCGGCCTGGCCGCGCTGGCCATGGTGGCGGCGGCCGTCGCCGCGTTCGTCGGAGGTTCATCGTGAGTCCGGACCGCGCCCCCGTGGGCGCCCTGTTCCGCCGCTTCCGCGAGCGGCTCGCCGCCGAGGGCCCCGACCGCCTCGGCGGTCCGGGGCCACGCACCGGACACGGGTCGAAGGTGAACCCGGGCGGCGGCACGAACGGCAGCCGGGCGGCCGGGCCGGAGACGGGCGGCCCGAACGGCACCCCGTTGAGTGGAACGGGGACGGCTGCACCGGGGAGCGGCAGCCCGGCGACCGGCACCGGGGCGGGCGTGGCCCGGACCGACTCCGGAGCGGCGGAGGTCCGGCTGGCCCCGCATCCGCCCCGCGACGTCGAGCCGGTGGAGCGGCCGCGCCGGCGGGGCCGCAAGGGCGGCGGCGGGGAGCAGCTCACCGTCCCGCCCGCCGAGTTCACCTCCTACTACGGGCGACCCATCCTCAAGGCCCCGGTGTGGAAGTGGGACATCGCCGCGTATCTGTTCACCGGGGGTCTGGCCGCCGGTTCGTCCATACTGGCCGCCGGCGGGCAGCTCACCGGGCGGCCGGCGCTGCGCCGGGCCGGCCGGGTCAGCTCCCTGGCCGCGGTCGGCGCCAGCGCGTACTTCCTGGTCAACGACCTCGGCAAGCCGAGCCGGTTCCACCACATGCTGCGGGTGGCGAAGCTGACCTCGCCGATGTCGGTGGGCACCTGGATCCTCACCACCTTCGGCCCGGCCGCCGGCCTGGCCGCGGTCGCCGAGGCCGCGCCCTGGCTGCCCGAACGCGGGCTGCTCGGGCTGGGCCGGCGGCTGCTGCCCCCGGTCGGGCACGCCGCCGGGCTGGTCGCCGCGGTCACCGCGCCGGCCCTCGCCACGTACACCGGGGTGCTGCTCGCCGACACGGCGGTGCCGTCCTGGCACGAGGCGTACCCGGAACTGCCGACCATCTTCGCGGGCAGCGCCCTGGCCAGCGGCGCCGGCGTGGGGCTGCTCGCCGCGCCGCCGGCGCAGGCCGGCCCGGCGCGCCGCCTCGCAGTGGCCGGCGCGGCCCTGGAGCTGTGGGGTTCGCACCGGGTGGAGAACCGGCTCGGCCTGCTCAGCGAGCCGTACGCGACCGGCACCGCCGGCCGGCTGCTGCGCGCCGGTCGGGCGCTGACCGCCGCCGGAGTGGCCGGCGCGCTGGTCGGCCGGCGCAGCCGGGCCGTCTCCGCGCTCTCCGGCGGGGCGCTGCTGGCCGCCGCCGTCTGCACCCGGTTCGGCATCTTCCACGGTGGCGTCGCCTCCGCGAAGGACCCCCGGTACACCGTGGTGCCGCAGCGGGAGCGGGCCGACCGGCGGGTGGCCGCGGGGGACTGACCCGTCGCCGCGCTTCCGACGGATCTCTGTGGTTGACTGCTGCGTGGAGGCGTTCAGGCGGCTGGTGCCCCTCCCGGTCTTCAAAACCGGTGTGGTCCGGGACCCGGGCCAGGCGGGTTCGATTCCCGTCCGTCTCCGCCAAAGCAGGCGCAGGGAATTTCCTGCCAGGCAGGCGCAGGGAGTTGACGCATGCCCGACGGCACGGCCGATCCGCGTCGGCGGGTGCCGCGCACCGACGCGCTGCTCGCCGACCCGGCGTTCACCGCCGCCGCCGGCACGCTCGGCCGCGACCGGGTCAAGGCCGCGATCGTCCGCGCGCAGCAGCGCGCCCGCTGCGGCGACATCACCCCCGAGGAGGTACGCGACGTCGCGCTGGCCGACCTGCCGGCGCCCGCGCCCCGGCCGGTGCTGAACGCCACCGGCGTGGTGCTGCACACCAACCTCGGTCGGGCGCCGCTGTCGGCCGCCGCGGTCGAGGCCCTCGTGGCCGCCGCGGGGCACACCGACGTGGAACTGGACCTGCGCACCGGCCGGCGGGCCCGGCGCGGCCGGGACACCCTGGACGCGCTCGCCGCCGCCGTGCCCGACGCGGCGGCCGTGCACGTGGTCAACAACGGCGCCGCCGCGCTGGTGCTCGCCGCCACCGCCCTCGCCGCCGACGCGGAGATCGTGGTCAGCCGTGGTGAGCTGGTCGAGATCGGCGACGGGTTCCGCCTGCCCGACCTGCTGGAGAGCACCGGCGCTCGGCTGCGCGAGGTGGGCACCACCAACCGCACCACCCGCGCCGACTACGCCGCGGCGATCGGCCCGCGCACCGCCTTCGTGCTCAAGGTGCACCCGTCGAACTTCGTGGTCACCGGCTTCACCTCGGCAGTGCCGGTGCGGGAGCTGGCCACCCTCGGCGTGCCGGTGGTGGCCGACATCGGTTCCGGGCTGCTCGCCCCCGATCCGCTGCTGCCCGACGAGCCGGACGCCGCCAGCACCCTGCGCGCCGGCGCCGCGCTGGTGACCGCCAGCGGCGACAAGCTCCTCGGCGGTCCGCAGGCCGGGCTGCTGTTCGGCGACGGCGACCTGGTCGAGCGGCTGCGCCGGCATCCCCTGGCCCGGGCCCTGCGGGTGGACAAGCTCACTCTGGCCGCCCTCGCCGCCACCCTGCACGCCCCGACCACCCCGACCCGGGACGCCCTGCACGCCGACCCGGCCGTGCTGCACGAGCGTGCCGAGCGGCTGCGCGACCAGCTCGGCGCCGACGGCCGCAAGGCCGAGGTCGTGCCCTGCGCTGCCGTGGTCGGCGGCGGCGGCGCCCCCGGCGTCGAACTCGAGTCGTGGGCGCTGAGCCTGCCCGAGCGGTACGCCGAGCCGCTGCGCACCGGCGAGCCGCCGGTGCTCGGCCGGGTGCTGCACGGCCGCCTCCTGCTCGACCTGCGCTGCGTGCCGGCCGACGCGGACCCGGCGATCCGGGCGGCCGTCCTGCGGGTGGGCGACTGACGTGTGGGTCGTCGCCACCGCCGGACACGTCGACCACGGCAAGTCCACCCTGGTCCGGGCGCTCACCGGGATGGAACCCGACCGCTGGGCCGAGGAACGCCGCCGGGGCATGACCATCGACCTGGGTTTCGCCTGGACCACGCTGCCCTCCGGCGGCACCATCGCCTTCGTCGACGTGCCCGGGCACGAGCGGTTCGTGCCGAACATGCTCGCCGGGGTCGGGCCGGCGCCGGCCGCGCTGATCGTGGTCGCCGCCGACGAGGGCTGGATGCCGCAGTCCGCCGAGCACCTGGCCGCGCTGCACGCGCTCGGGGTGTCGTACGGCCTGCTGGCGGTGACCCGCGCGGACCTCGCCGACCCGGGACCGGCGCTGGCGCAGGCCCGGGCGGAGATCGCGGCCACGTCCCTGGGCGAGGTGGCGGCGGTGGCGGTCAGCGGCGTGACCGGCGCCGGCCTGCCCGACCTGCGGGCCGCCCTGGACCGCCTGGTCGCCCGGCTGCCCGCCCCGGCGCTCGACGCCCCGGTCCGGCTCTGGGTGGACCGCTCGTTCACGATCAGGGGCAGCGGCACCGTGGTCACTGGCACCCTGGGCGGCGGTCGGCTGCGCGTCGGCGACCAGCTCGAACTCGCCGCCACCGGCGAACCGGTCCGGGTCCGCGGCCTGCACTCGCTGAACGCCGCGCAGCAGCGGGTGGACGCGGTGGCCCGGGTGGCGGTGAACCTGCGCGGGGTCTCCCGGGACCGGATCGCCCGCGGCGACGCGCTGCTCAGCCCCGGCCGGTTCCGGCCGACCGACCTGCTGGACGTGCGGCTCGCCGGCGACCCGGCCGGCGACCTGCCGGCCACCCTCACCCTGCACGTCGGCTCGGCCGCGGTGCCTGCCCGGGTACGGCCGCTTGGCCCCGACACGGTCCGGCTGCGGCTGGCCCGTCCGCTGCCGCTGCTGATCGGCGACCGGGCGCTGCTGCGCGACCCGGGCCGGCACCACGTCGCCGGTGGGGTGACCGTGCTGGACGTGGCCCCGCCGCCGCTGCGCCGGCGCGGCGCGGCGGCGGCCCGGGCGGCGGTCCTGGCCGGGCTGGACGGCCGGCCCGACCTCGCCGGGGAGCTGCGCCGCCGGGCCCTGGTCCGAGCCGGCGAGCTGACCCGGATGGGCGTGCCGGTCACCGTCGCGCCGGTGGCCGGGGACTGGCTGGCCGACCCGGAGCACTGGCGCCGCCTCGGCGTCCGGCTCACCGAGGAGGTCGCCCGGTACGCGGCGGAACATCCCCTCGAACCCGGCGTGCCGGTGGACGTGCTGCGCCAGCGCCTCGCCCTGCCCGACCGGGCCCTGGTGGAGGCGCTGCTCCGGCCGCCGCTGCGGCTGCGCGCCGGCCGGGTCACCGCGGCGGCGGTCGACGCGCTGCCGGAGCCGGTCGCCCGGGCCGTCGACCGGGTCCGCGCCGAGTACGGCGAACGCCCCTTCCAGGCCCCCGAGACGCACCGCCTCGCCGACCTGGGGCTCGGCCCCCGGGAGATCGGCGCGGCCGTGCGGGCCGGCGCCCTGCTCAAGCTCGCCGACAACGTGGTGCTGCTCCCCGGTGCGCTCGACGACGCGGTACGGGTCCTCGCGCGCCTGCCGCAGCCGTTCACCCTCAGCGCCGCCCGGCAGGCCCTGGACACCACCCGCCGGGTCGCCGTGCCGCTGCTGGAGCTGCTCGACCGGCGGGGCGCCACCCGCCGGCTGCCCGACGACGCCCGTGAGGTGGTCGCCCCGCCGAGCTGACCGGCGCGGACGAAGACGACCCGTCCGACCGGCGCGGTCGCCTACCGTGACGCCATGGACCCTTCGGCGGTCTGGCGGGACAAGCAGCACCGGTGGCGGATCGAGGCGTACCGGGCGCCGGACCTGCGTTTCGCCATCTTCGCCACCAACGGCACCACCGAGTCGGCGCCGCTGTGGTTGTTCGGGATGGCCGCGCTGGCCCGGTGGCTGATGACCCACGCCATCTCCCTGGACGACCTGGAGAACGACTGACCGGGTGCCCCGGCGGGCGTGCGGTGGAGCGGGAGGGGGTGTGATGGCCGGTCAGCTCGCCCTGGTGGCCGTCCTGGTCCTGGTGAACGCGGCGCTCTCCGGCAGCGAGATGGCGCTGGTGACGCTCCGCGAGGGGCAGCTGCGGCGGCTGGGCCGCGCCGGTCGTACCGGCGGGCGGCTGGTCCGCCTGGCCCGGGAGCCGAACCGCTACCTGGCCACCATCCAGCTCGGCATCACCCTGGCCGGCTTCCTCGCCTCGGCGGCGGCCGCGGTGTCGCTGGCCGAGCCGCTGGTCGGGCCGCTGGCCTTCCTCGGCGGCGCGGCGCACGCGGTGGCCGTGCTGCTCGTGACGGTGGCGCTGACCTTCGTCACCCTCGTCGTCGGCGAGCTGGCGCCGAAGCGGCTGGCGATGCAGTGGGCGGAGCGCTGGGCGCTGCTCAGCGCCGCCCCGCTGGACCTGCTGGGCCGGCTGTCCCGGCCGGCGGTGTGGCTGCTCAGCCGCAGCACCGACCTGCTGGTCCGGCTCGCCGGTGGGGACCCGCGGGCCGGCCGGGAGGAGGTGACCGAGGAGGAGTTGCGCGAGATGCTGGTCAGCCAGCGGGGTCTGTCCGCGCAGCAGCGGGAGATCCTGTCCGGGGCGTTCGACATCGCCGGCCGGACGCTGCGGGAGATCCTGGTCCCGCGCCGGGACGTGACGGTCGTGCCGGCGTCGGTGCCGGCCCCGGAGGCGATGCGGCAACTGGCGGCCGCCGGCCGGTCCCGGGCCCCGGTGGTCGGGCCGGGCGGCCTGGACGACGTGTGCGGCGTACTGCACATCCGCGACCTGGTCGACGCCGGTGACGCCACCGCCGGCGAGCGGGCCCGGCCGCCGTTGCTGCTCCCCGGGACGCTTCCGGTCGCCGACGCGATGCGCCAGTTCCGCCAGCGTCACGAGCAGATCGCCCTGGTGGTCGACGAGCACGGCGGGGTCGACGGCCTGGTGACCATGGAGGACCTGCTCGAGGAGGTGGTCGGCGAGCTGTACGACGAGACCGACCGGGACGTGCGCGGGGTGGTCCGGGAGCCGGACGGCGCGCTGCTGCTCTCCGGCGACTTCCCGCTGCACGACCTGCCGGACGTCGGGGTGCGGCTGACCTTCCCGCTGTCGCGGGACTACACCACGGTCGCCGGCCTGGTGCTGGCCCGGCTGGGGCGGGTGCCCGACGGGCCGGGGGAGAAGGTCCGCCTGCCCGGGCTCACCATCACGGTGCTCGAGGTGACCGACCGGGCGGTCCGCCGGGTGCGGCTGCGGGGTCCCGCCGCCGGCTGCCGACCGGAGTGACCCGGACGGGGGAACCGACCCCGAAACGGCACACGAGGGGCGGCGGGCGCCCGTACCGTCCGGGACGTGAAGGACCGAGGAATGCGGACGTTCCTGGCGGTACTCGCCGGGTTCGCGGTGATCTACTTCGCCGTCACCGGCCACCGGGGCACCGGCGAGGGTAGCGGTGTCTCCGGCGGCGTCGTGCTGCTCGCCCTGTTGGCGGCCGCGCTGGTATGGCATCTGACCAGGCCCCGCGACACGGCCGCCAAGTGAGGCTCAGCGGGCCGCCGCGCTCCGGCTGACCTCGCCCGCCGACTCCTCGCCCAGCGCCACCCGCACCAGCGCCGAGGCGAGCCGCCCGAAGTCGGCGTCGCCGACCAGGCCGGCCAGCCCGCCCGGGTTCGCCGGCAGCCCCAGCCGCTTCGCGCCGGCGAGGGCCCGCCGGTCGGCGTACGGGCGCACGTCCGGCCAGACCGTCTGCGCCTCGCGCAGGAAGATGTCCGCCCCGGTGGGGCCGATGCCCGGGAACTGGGTGAGCAGCCGGCGTAGCATCGACCGGTCGCCATCGGCCTCCCGGTGCATCCGGCGCAGGTCCCCGTGCCAGCGGTCCAGGCAGAGCCGGGCGCCGGTGCCCAGCATCGTGGCGGTCCGCTCGTCGTAGCGGCGGTAGTGCCCGCGGCCCAGCGCGTCCACCCGGTCCTGCCAGCTCGCCGCCTCCATGGCCTGCGGGGTCCGGTAGCCGGCCGCGAAGAGCTCGCGCGTGGCGGCGAGAGCCACCCCGGCCCGAATCCGGGTGCTCAGCAGCGTGGTGAGCACCAGCAGCTGGTACAGCGGCCCGGGGCGGTCGGCCAGTCGGATCCCGGCCTCCTCGGCGTACGTCCGGCCCTGCCGGTCCAGCAGCACCCGCGCCACGTTCCGGTCGTCCCGCATCCCGGGGGTGTACCCGTACCGCGTCGGCCCAGACCTTCGGCCGCGCCCCCGACCCGGAATGCGCTCGACGGCGGCGGGTAACCCGCACAGGTGCGCGGCCTACGCCGTGTGCCGTCCACCGGAAGGAGCAAGCCCGTGACGAACGTGCAGCAGCCCGAGATGCGCCGGAACGGGAACAACCCGACCGTCCAGGACAGCAAGGAGCCGGGCCCCGCCGGCGCACCGCGCAACCGTGGGACGTCCCAGGGAGACCGGGGGCGACCGACGCCGAAGGGGCAGGTCTCGCCGTACGGCCCGGCCGGCGCGCCGGTGGCTGACGACGAGAGCGACGACCGGGGCTAACGCCCCCGCCGGGATGGCGACCGCAGCCGGTTCCAGGTGGCTGCGGTCGCCATTCCGTATGCCAGGTGCGGGATGATGTCGGCCACCCAGTCCTTCGGTCGCCAGGTGCGGGGATTGGAGACGCCGAGCGCGGTGATCGAGCCGTCCGTGGTGGCCATGACGCCGCCGCCGAGCAGACCCGCGGCGAGCGGCAGCGGGATCCGACGGCGGGCGGCGAGGAGGCCGAAGGCGGCCCCGGCGGCGACGCCGGTGGCGTACCCGAGCACGGGGCCGAGGCCCGAGCGGCGGGTGGCCGCCCGGTCCTCGGGCCCGAGGTCGACGTGCGCCGCGCCGGCGAGCCGGCGGATGGTCTCCTCCGCGGTGCTGCTCGCCGGTCGGGCCCGCACCGCGATGTCGAGGTAGCCGACCACGTTCAAGGCGGCGCTGCCCACCGCGCCGGCGATCGCGCCGTCGACCAGGGGCGCGACTCTCACTTCGGGTCGCCCGGTTCGCGCTCACCCTTGGGGCCGAACGTCCGTTCCCCCCGGACGACGCCGCGTTGGCCGCGGTCGTCCTGGAGGATCCGGTTGGCGACCTGGTTGGCTTCCTTGTCCGCCGCCCGCCCGGACTGTTCGATCAGATCGCGCAGCCGCGCCCGTTCCTTGTCGTATGCGCTGCTGCCCGGCCGTGGTCCTGGCATCGCTGCCTCCTCGTGTCGGCGTGCCCGGCTCGTCTACCCGGCGGCGTCGGGGTCATTCGTGCCGGCGGCGCTCAGGCGGGGGAGCGGATCACGGCGACCGGGCACGCCGCGCGGTGCAGCACGCCGTGGCTGACCGACCCGAGCAGCAGTTCCCTGAGCTCGCCCCGGCCCTGGCTGCCGACCACCAGCAGTTGGGCCTCCCGGCTGGCCTCGGTGAGCGCGGCGACCGGCCGGGCATGGACCACCGCTCGGGTGACGGGCACCTCCGGGTACCGCTCGGTGAGCCCGGTGAGGGATTCGGCGAGCACCCGCTCCTCCTCGCCGCGCAGCTGGTTCTCCTCGTATACCAGGGGTTGCATGTCGCCCGGGCCCCCGGAGGCCGGGTGGGTGTAGGCGTGCACGGCGTGCAGCCGGGCGCCGCGCACCGCCGCCTCCTCGGCGGCGAACTCGACCGCGGCGCGGGACAGCGCCGAGCCGTCCACCCCGACCACCACCGGTCCGGCCGCGTGCTCCTCGCCCCGGCCCACCAGCACCGGGCAGTCCGCGTAGGAGGCCACCTGGATCGCCACCGAGCCGACCACCAGCGCGGCGAAGCCGCCCAGGCCGCGGTCGCCGAGCACGATCATCGTGGCGGTGGGGGACTCGCCGATCAGCACGGCGGAGGCCTCGCCGTCGATGATCTCCCCGGAGATTCGCAGCCCCGGCGCCGCCGCCTCCGCCGCGGCCACCGCCTCAGCCACCAGTTCCTGCGCCTGGCGCCGCAGTCCGCCGCCGGGTGGCCCTTCGGCGAGCTGGTTCACCGGTACGTGCAGCAGCGGCCAGATGAAGCCGTGCACCACCCGCAGTGGGCGGTGCCGGCGGGCCGCCTCGGCCGCGGCGAGGCGGACGGCCCGCAGCGCCGGCTCGGAGCCGTCCACGCCGACCACCACCGCCGCGCCGTTCGCCGAGTTCACCGCTGCACCTCCTGGCCGCCGGACGCCCGCGGCCAGTATCGCGGCCCGCGGCCGGTCCACGGGGCGATACCGCCGGAGCGGACCCGTGGGTACGCTGTCGACCATCGCCCGAGGAAGGGAGCCTCGTCGATGGCCGAGCCCGACCAGCCGAGCACCGCCCGAATGATCGACTTCTGGCTCGGTGGTGAGCACCACTTCCCGGCCGACGTGGCCGCCGCCCGCGCCTTCGAGGAGGCGTACGGCCCCGGTGCGGTGATCTTCCGCTCGCTGCGAGAGTTCCTCGGCCGGGCGGTCCGGTCGATCGCCGACGCGGGGGTGGACAGCTTCCTGGTGTTCGGTGCCGGCGTGCCGAGCCGCGGCAACGTGCACGAGGTCGTTACCGAGGCGACCGTCCTCTACACCGATGTCGACCCGGTGACGATCCGGCTCGGCCAGCGCATCCTCGCCGGCAGCGACCGCGCCGGTTACGGGTTCGGCGACGCCACCGACATCGGCACGCTCGACCCGGCCCAGCTGCACCGGTTCGTCCCGGGCTGGGGGCGGAGGCCGGTCGGGGTGGTCTTCCTCGGGCTGGCCGCGTTCCTCGACGACGACACGCTCTCCCGCACCCTGGACGAGCTCTGTGAGGCGGTCGCGCCGGGCAGCTTCCTGGCCGTCGACTTCGCCGGGGAGGAGCTGGCCGGGTATCCACGGGCCCTGGCGATGATGGGGCCGTCGTTCCGGATGCGCCCGCCCGCCGCGTTCGGTCCGCTGCTGGGTCGCTGGGAGCTCACCGCCGACGGCGTCGTGCCGGTCGCCCGGTGGCGTCCGGACGGCGAGCCGGCCGCGGTGCCGGACGCGTTCTACGGCGCGGTGGCGACGAAGCCGGCCGCCTGACGGGCCACGTCCCCGTCCCGCGCCCCTGGACCGGGCTCTCCGCAAGGGGATCCTGCCGTGGCCGGGTGCGCCGCTGCGCGGGCGGTCGGAACCGGGCGTCCGGGATGCCGGCCCACCTCCGTATGATGCTTGCCCCAGAGCAATAATCGTCCCGGAGGATGCACATGCCGGATGTGGCCGGACAGGTGTCGCGCGCCGTGCGCCTGGCTCCGCCCGACCAGTTGGTGGAGGCGGCCGACCGGGCGATCCGCGCGGCGCTGGGGGCGTCGCGCACCGAGGTGTTCATCGCCGACTACCGGTTCAGCGGGCTCTGGCCGGTGCTGGACCCGGAGCTGCCGGACGCCGGGTTCCTCTCCTGCCAGGGCGTGGCCCAGCGCTGCTTCAGCAGTCAGCAGCCGGTGCAGGACGCCGGCGAGGACGGCCGGTGCCGGGTCTACCTGCCGCTGTCGGTCTGGGGCGAGCGGCTCGGTGTGCTGCTGGTCGAGCTTCCCGCCCACCCGGACGCGGCGGCGGTGCAGGTGGCCCAGGACATCGCGGGCGAGCTGGCGGTGGCGCTGCGCGCGGCCGACCGGGAAACCGACCGCTACCGCCGGGCCCGGCGCCGGGAGCGGCTGAGCATGGCCGCCGAGATGCAGTGGGACCTGCTGCCCGGGCGGAGCGTCGCGCACGGCGCGTTCCTGCTGGCCGGCCAGCTCGAACCGGCGTACACGGTCGGGGGTGACCACTTCGACTGGTCGGTGGACGGGGACCGGCTCACCGTCACCGTGCTCAACGGCACCGGCAGCGGCCTGGCGGCCTCGCTGCTCACCGCGGTCACCGTGAACGCGATGCGCAACGCCCGCCGGTCCGGCGGGAGCCTGGTCGAGCAGGCCGAGCTGGCCTCGGACACCATCTTCTACCAACACCGCGGCAGCCGGCACGTGGCGACGCTCCTGCTGGAGCTGGACGCCCGGCGCGGCGTGGTGAAGGCGGTGGACGCCGGCTCGCCGCACGTGCTGCGGCTCCGCGGGGGCACGGTCACCCCGATCGCCCTGGAGCAGCAGCTGCCGCTGGGCATGTTCGCCGAGACCCGGTACGACGTGCAGGAGTTCGCGGTGGAGCCGGGGGACCGGCTGTTCGTGGTCAGCGACGGCGTGTACGCTGCCGAGCCGGCTGGCCAGGAGCCTTATGGGGAAAGGGTCATGGCGCGGTCGATGCGGTCCACTCGGCTGCAGCCGGCGACCGAGGCAGTTGGTACGGTGATGCGCGAACTGCACGCGTACCACGTCGACGCGGACCTCCGTGATGACGCGGTCGTCGTCTGCCTGGACTGGCGCGGTTCCGGCCGTGTGGACGACGGATGTGAGCGGTAACCGGACCGACGGGGAACACGAACGGGACGATCGCAGGGGACAGCGGGTGGAGCGACCTCCGAATCTTGCCGCGGCCATCGATGCGGCTGCTGAGGCGCTCGTCGGCGTGCTCGATTCGGCGACCTCGCGGCACACCGTCAGCGTCTCGCCGACCCAGCTGCGGGTGCTCTCGCTGATCATGGCGCATCCGGACACCAACGTGAACCGGCTGGCCGAGCTGCTGGACGTGGTGCCGTCGTCGGCGAGCCGGCTCTGCGACCGGCTGGAGGCGGTCGGCCTGGTCCGTCGGGTGGCGGATCCCCGCGACCGGCGTGAGGTCCGATTGATCCCGACCGTGGCGGCGGAGACGTTGCTGCTCGAGCTGAAGGACCGCCGGCACCAGGCCGTGCAGGAGGTCCTCGACCGGATGCCCAACCGGGTGCAGCACGAGCTGCTGCTGTCCCTGGTCGCGTTCAGCCAGGCGGCGGCGCTGTCCGCGCAGCAGACCGGCACCGATTCCACCGTCCGTACCGCCTGACCGCGCCGGCCCGGTCAGGCCGGCGCTGGCCTGCCTCCAGGCGCCCAACTAGTGTCCTAGGACGCCTTAGAGGTGGTGCGAGGCCGCACAGGATCTGAAACCTCTGAGCAACGACGCAGTCTCGGCCCCGGGGCCACGGGAAGGAGCCCGATATAGTGGCAGCGCAACTCAACGGCCCACGATCAACCGATCGTGGGCCGCATCGGGGGAGGTCCCAGCCCGGGATCGCAGAGGGCGCCGGCGCTGACCGGCCGGCAACGCGCACGTTCCTCCGCAGCGGCTGACCACGGTCGGCCGCCGGATCGTGCTGCGAAGGGAGGGTTCCGTGTCGGATCGCCCGGCTCACGGGGAGCGTTCGGCTTCCGGCGGTACGACCGCGGTCGTGGGGGACCGTGTTCTCACCCTGCCGAACATCATCAGCTTCATCCGCCTGGTCGGCGTGCCGCTGTTCCTCTACCTCTTCCTGGTCGTCCGCGCTGACGTGGCGGCGATCGTGGTGCTCGCCATCGGCGGCACCAGCGACTGGGTGGACGGCTGGATCGCGCGCCGCCTGCACCAGGTCAGCCGGCTGGGGGAGTTGCTCGACCCGCTCGCCGACCGGCTCTACATCCTGGCCACGCTCCTGGCGTTCACCGCGCGGGAGGTGGTGCCGTGGCAGTTCACCGCGGCGCTGCTGGCCCGCGAGCTGCTCCTGCTCGGTTCGTTGGCCGTGCTGCGCCGGTACGGCTACGGCCCGCCGCCGGTGCACTACGTGGGCAAGACCGCCACCTTCCTGCTGCTGGCCGCGTTTCCGGTCCTGCTGCTCGCCGCGGCGGCGCCGGCCACGGCGACCGCCGCCGGCGCGATCGGCTGGGGGCTGGCCTGGTGGGGGCTGGTGCTCTACTGGGTGGCCGGCGGGATGTACGTGGTGCAGGCCAGTCGCCTGGTTCGCGCGATGCGGTCCCGCTCCGGGGGTGCGCCGGCATGAGCTCGACCTCCCGCGACGGCCGGGCCCCCGCGGCCCGGGCGTACGCGCCGGACTTCCTCACCGACCTGTTCCGCAACCCCCTCGACCCCGGGTACGCGGACGCGGCGGCCCGCCGTCGGCAGGCCCCGCCGTCGGGCCTGCGCCGCTGGGCGGCGCGTCCGGTGACCGTGGTGGTCGTGGTGGCGATCGGGTTCCTCTTCTCCGTCGCCTACCGGGAGACGATGGCGGAGGAGCCGGGTCGGGCGAAGGCCCGCGCCGGCCTGATCGCCGAGATCAAGCAGCGGGAGAGCGAGACCGACCGGTTGACCGCGCGCGCGGACCAGCTGCGCGAGGAGGTGAGCCGGCAGCGGGACGCGGCACTGAGTGGCTCGCAGGCGTCCCGGTTGCGGAGCCTGGAGGCGGGCACCGGTCTGGCCCGGGTGCGGGGTGACGGTGTGGTGGTGCGGTTGGCCGACGCCTCCGAGGACAAGGACGCGGTGACGGGGGCGGACGCGGGGCCGTCCCGGGTGTTGTACTCCGACCTGCAGAAGGTGGCCAACGCGTTGTGGGCGGCGGGCGCGGAGGCGGTCGCTGTCAACGGGCAGCGGTTGACCGCGACGTCGACGATCCGGTCGGCGGGGGAGGCGATCCTCGTCGACTACCGGCCGGTGACGGGCCCGTACGAGGTGACGGCCATCGGCCCGGGTTCGATGAGGGACCGGTTCGACGCCAGCCGAGCGGCGAGCCTGATGCGGGAGGTCGCGCGGAGCACGGGCCTGTCGTTCGGGGTGAAGGAGGCAGATGACCTCACCCTGCCGGCCGCTCCGCAGCCACGGCTACGCTACGCCGAGCCCTCGGTCAGTCCGAGCCCGTCGCCGTCGGGTTCGGGCGCCGCGGGTTCGATCAGTCCCGGGCCGTCCGGCTCGGGGACCTCTCCCAGCCCCTCCGGAGGTGGCCGATGATCGCGGTGCTGGCGTTGCTCGCCGGTGTGGTCCTCGGGGTGTACCTCGACCCCACCGTGCCCGCTGCGTTGCAGCCGTACCTGCCGATCGCCGTGGTGGCCGCGCTCGACGCGGTGTTCGGCGGGGTTCGGGCGAAGCTCGACCGGATCTTCGACGACAAGCAGTTCGTGGTGTCGTTCATCTCGAACGTGCTGGTGGCGGGTCTGATCGTGTACCTGGGTGACCAGCTGGGGGTGGGCGGTCAGCTCTCCACCGGTGTGGTGGTCGTGCTCGGGGTGCGCATCTTCGGAAACGTGGCGGCGATCCGTCGCCACCTGTTCCGGGCGTAGGTTTGTGGCGATGAGCGACGAGCACAGGGAGACCGGGACCGGTTGGCCGGAGGCGGAGCCGCCACGGCCGGAGGGGCCGGCGGGTGAGCCGGATCCGCGGCCGGAGGCGCCGGATCCCGACGAGTTGAGCCCGCTGGCGCCGGACGAGCCGGCGGAGCGGGAGGCCGACGCGCCGGCGAGTCCCGAGGCGGAGCCGGAGGGTTCCGCCCCGGCGGCCGGCCCGGTGGCCGCCTGGTCGGGGAAGCGGCGGTTGACGTCGGCCGGGGCGATGATCGCCGTGCTGCTGGCGTTGCTGGGGTTCACCCTGGTGGTGCAGTTGAAGACGACCTCGACGGATCCGACCCTCGCGGCGACGCGGGAGGAGGACCTGGTCCGGATCTCGTCGGACCTGGATTCGCGGGAACGGCGGCTGCGGCAGGACATCGCCACGTTGGAGGAGAGCCAGCGGCAGTTGCGCTCGGGTGAGCAGGGTCGGCAGGCGGCGCTGGAGGAGGCGACGCGGCGGGCCGATGAGCTGGGCATCCTGGCGGGCACGTTGCCGGCGGTGGGGCCGGGGTTGTCGGTGCGGTTCGAGGGGGACGGCAAGGCGATCTCGTCGACGCGGATCCTGGACGCGGTGGAGGAGTTGCGGGGCGCGGGCGCGGAGGCGATGCAGATTTCCGGTGCCGACGGGACAGCGGTGCGGATCATCGCGTCGACGTATTTCGTGGACGCGGACGGCGGTGGCCTGGTGGTGGACGGGCGGCGGTTGAGTGGCCCGTACACGATCCTGGTGATCGGTGAGCCGGCGACGATGCGTACGGCGTTGAACATTCCCGGCGGGGTGGTCGCATCGGTTTCGGATGCCGGCGGTAACGTGATCGTCGAGGAGCGTGAGGTTGTCGAGGTTTCGCAGCTGCACGCGCCGATCAAGCTGGAACACGCCCGTCCGGTTTCCTGACCGGGCGTGGCCGGCGCCGGTTCCCCCCGGTGCACCGATGGATGAAGGACGCAGCTGGTGATTCCTGAGGATCTGCGGTACACCGCCGAGCACGAGTGGCTGGTCGGTGGCGACGGCGGCGCCGTCCGGGTCGGCATCACGCACTTCGCGCAGGACGCCCTGGGTGACATCGTGTTCGTCCAGTTGCCGGACGAGGGTGCGGTGGTGGCGGCGGGTGAGCCGCTGGGTGAGATCGAGTCGACGAAGAGCGTGTCGGAGATCTACGCGCCGATCAGCGGTACGGTGGCGGCGCGCAACGAGGCGCTCGCCGACACCCCTGAGGTGATCAACACGGATCCGTACGGTGCGGGATGGTTGTTGGAGATCACCCCGGATGATCCGGCGGCGGTCGAGGGTCTGCTGACCGCCGGCGCGTACCGCGAGCTCACTGAGAGCTGAGTGTCGTCCCGGGCTGCGGGGTTGTCTCCGCGCGTCCGGGTTGCCCTGCATTTCGGCGCTGGCTAGGCTCGCCCAGTCGACCGAGAACCCAATAGTTGAGCGTTTGTGGAATGCGCCTTCCCGGGCACGGGGAGCCAGCCGCCGGGTGTGACTGCCCGGCGGCCAGACCCGCCATTACCCGACGCCGACCGAACAGATCCGTGAGGTGGTCCCCATGACGCGCCCAGACGACGAGTTCCCCCCACTCGACGTCACTTCGACGCTCAATCTCGGTTCGCTCGACGAAGTGCTGGAGGGTCCGGACACCGACGTGGTGCCGAGCCGGATGTCCGGTTCGTTGCCGCCCGGGATGGCGTTGCTGGTGGTTCGCCGGGGTCCGAACGCGGGCGCCCGGTTCCTGTTGGACCACGATGTGACGACGAGTGGCCGGCACCCGGACAGTGACATCTTCCTGGACGACGTGACGGTGTCGCGGCGGCACGCGGAGTTCCACCGTGACGGTGGCACGTTCACGGTGCGGGACGTGGGCAGCCTAAACGGCACGTACGTGAATCGGGAGCGGGTCGAGGCGGCCACGTTGAGCAATGGTGACGAGGTGCAGATCGGCAAGTTCCGGGTGGTGTTCATCGCCGGTCCGCGCCCGGAGGAGGAGGCCGGCCGGGGGTGAATGAGCCTGCGGCTTCGACGCCGCCCGGGGTGGCCCGGTCCCACCCGCTGATGAGTATCGGTGAGGTGCTGGGGCAGTTGCGGGTGGAGTTCCCGGACGTCACGATCTCGAAGTTGCGGTTCCTGGAGACCGAGGGTCTGGTGGAGCCGCAGCGGACGCCGGCGGGGTACCGGAAGTACAGCTGGGACGATGTGGCGCGGTTGCGGTTCGTGCTGACCGCGCAGCGGGACCAGTATCTGCCGTTGCGGGTGATCCGTGACCAGTTGGCGGAGTTCGACGCTCCGGGCCGGCAGCGGCCGACGTTGGTGGCGGTCGGTCCCGGTGGTGAGGTGCCGGGTCGGGGTGGGCAGGAGCCTGCCGAATCGGCGCAGGTGCGGCTGGGGCGGGCGGAGCTGATCTCCCGTAGTGGGATCGACGAGTCGACGTTGGGTGAGTTGGAGCGGCTCGGTGTGCTGGTGTCCGATCCGGCGGGTTGGTTCGACGCGGATGCTCTGATCATCGCGCGGGCGGTGGCGGGGTTGGCGGAGTACGGGCTGGAGCCGCGGCATCTGCGGGGTTATCGGACGGCGGCGGATCGGGAGGTCGGTCTGTTCGCGCAGTTGGTGGCGCCGTTGGCGCGGCAGAGTGATCCGGCGGCGCGGTCCCGGGCGGCGGAGACGGCGCGTGAGTTGGTGGCGTTGTCGCAGCAGTTGCACGCGGCCCTGGTGCGGGTGGGGTTGCGGTCGACCTTGGGTCGGTGAGGTGTGGGCCGGGTGTCGTGGGGCGCCCGGCCTTCTCCGTCGGTGCACGCGGAAAGATCTGCCCCGGGAAGCGTGTCGTAGGCTTGCCGGGGTATCCCCTTCCCTGGCGAGACGCGTGGTGCACGTAGCGCATGGGACTCTCGTGTCGCGGTCCGTGTACCGTGCAGGGAAGGGCGCGGTGCGGGCGTAGGTGACAACGACACGGAGGCGGCGGTGCGCGAGCTGAGCGTGGTCGGAGTTCGGGTGGAGCTGCCCAGCAACCAGCCGATCGTCCTGCTGCGGGAGGTCGAGGGGGACCGCTATCTGCCGATTTGGATCGGCGCGGTCGAGGCGACGGCGATCGCCTACGAGCAGCAGGGGGTCAAGCCGGCCCGCCCGTTGACGCATGATCTGCTGCGGGACGTGCTGGCGGCGTTGAAGGCGCCGCTGCGGGCGGTGGAGATCACCGAGTTGAAGGAGAACGTCTTCTACGCCGACCTGCTGATCGGGGACGGTGTGCGGGTGTCCGCGCGGCCGAGCGATTCCATCGCGTTGGCGTTGCGGGTCGGGGCTCCGATTCGTTGCGCGGAGGAGGTCCTCAGCGAGGCGGGGATCGTGATCCCCGACGAGCAGGAGGACGAGGTGGAGAAGTTCCGCGAGTTCCTGGAGCAGGTGCGGCCGGAGGACTTCGCGGGCTGATTCCGGTCCCCGGTCGGGTGTCGACGGCCGACGGTTGGGCATCACGGTTAGTGACGGTGTGTGATCGTCGGTGATCTTCCGAGTGCTGCGCGGCGTGTCGCGTCGGTTCCTCCGTGGCAACTCCTGAGGGCCGCTATAGGGTTGCGGTGTCGAGGGGTGCACGTTCGGAGAAACGGCGTGTCGCCGCACGGGCGGGGAGGTTGTCCGGATGCACGAGCCGCGAGATCCTGATCCGGGTACGCCGCAGCAGGCGTCGCCCGTCCCGGGCACCGAGGGTGATGGTGTGGTGGGCTACCGGGGTGTCACCGCCTGCCAGGCGGTGGGTATCAGCTACCGGCAGTTGGACTACTGGGCCCGGACGGGGCTGGTGGTGCCGAGCGTGCGGGACGCGTCGGGTTCGGGGACGTCCCGGTTGTACTCCTTCCGCGACCTGGTGGTGTTGAAGGTCGTGAAGCGCCTGCTGGACGCCGGGGTGTCGCTGCAGAACATCCGGAAGGCGATCGAGGCGTTGCGGTCGCGTGGGGTGGAGGATCTGGCGGGGATCACGCTGATCTCGGACGGGACGACGGTGTACGAGTGCCGGTCGCCGGAGGAGGTGGTCGACCTGTTGCAGGGCGGCCAGGGCGTGTTCGGCATCGCGATCGGCGGGGCGTTCAAGGAGATCCAGGGTTCGCTGTCGCACCTGCCGGCGGAGCCGGCGGCGGGTGGCGGCCAGGATTCGGTGGCGTCCGCACCGGAGGCGTCGGAGGCGTCGGAGTCGGTGGGGGACGAGTTGGCGGCGCGGCGGGCGCGGCGTCGGGCGGGCTGACCCGTCGCCGGGCGACACGCCCGGGGGATTTCGAGGATCGCGTCGTGGCTGGGGCCCGGCGCGATCTGTCGTTGGTGACGCTGAGTATTCCTATGTGGACGTCACGGCCGGGCTTGGCGGGTCCGATCAGCGGGACGGGCGGCCTCGGTGGCGCCATGCCTGGTCAGCGGTGGCGACGGGGGTCGGCCGCGCGGACCGTCGGTTGTCGACTGTCCCGTCCGTGGGCGACCCGATGGTGGACGCGCTGTGGCCGAACCGGTCGCGGCGGGTGGACGGATGGACCAATCGGCTGTCACGTTCCGTGGTCGCGCCCTGTCAGGAATCCGATAGGGGGGCCGTGACCCGATCGGCGTGGCGCGCTATGGTCCCTGACGGTCGCTGTTGCGTCGACGTCACCGCCACACCGGGTGACGTGCGCCGGCTGCCGGTTGCCCCTCCGCGGGCGTTGCCCGCGTGCCCCCACCCCGGAAGGAACAGCAGTGACGGTTACGGAAGAAGTCACTCCCGTCTCCCACTACGAACGCATCGGCGGCGCCAGCTCGGTGAAGGCGGCCGTGGAGGTGTTCTACGACAAGGTGCTCGCCGACCCGGAGCTGGCCGGCTACTTCGCGGACGTGAACATGGCCGAGCAGCGGCGGCACCTGGCGCTGATGCTGACTGTGGTCCTCGGTGGACCGAACGAGTACGCCGGTCGCGGGCTGGCCGAGGCGCACCAGTCGTTGCACATCCCGGTGGCGCACTACGTCAAGGTCGGTGAGCACCTGACCGCGACGCTGACCGAGCTGGGCGTGCCGGCGGACATCATCGCCGACGTGCAGACCGTGCTGGGGCAGGTGCAGGACCAGGTGGTGTCGTCCGGCAACGGGACGGGCGCCTGAGCGTGGACGCGGCACGGCTCAAGCAGAGCTGGTCCCTGGTCGCCGCCCACGGCGACCAGGTGCCGCTCTACTTCTATTCCACACTGTTCCTGGCGTATCCGGAGACCCGGCAGATGTTCCCGACCAACATGGCCGGGCAGCGGGACCGGCTGGTCACCGCGTTGGGGCACATTGTGTCCCATGTGGACCAGGTCGACCGCCTGGTCGGGTTCCTCCAGGACCTCGGCGCCGACCACCGCAAGTTCGCGGTGCGCGCCGAACACTATCCGGCGGTCGGCGAGGCGCTGCTGGCGACGCTGCGGCATTTCCTGGGCGAGGAGTGGACCGACGAGCTGGCCCAGGACTGGGCGGCCGCGTACGGGCTGGTCGCGCAGGTGATGACGGACGCGGCGCAGGCGGCGGAGGCGGTGAACCCGCCGTGGTGGGTGGCCGAGATCCTCGCCCATGAGCGGCGGGCGTTCGACGTGGCGGTGTTGACGGTGCGGCCGCAGTACCTGCTGCCGTTCACGCCGGGCCAGTCGATCGGGGTGTCCCACCCGGCGGTGCGGTCGTGGCGGTACTACTCGCCGGCGAACGCGCCGCGCGCCGACGGCACGCTGGAGCTGCACGTGCGGGCCGCCCCGGGCGGGGCGGTGTCGTCGCGGCTGGTGTACGGGTCCGCGGTGGGTGACCCGGTTCACCTGGCGGCTCCGGTGGGCGACCGGTTGACGTTGTGGTCGGCCGGGTCGAGCGACCTGCTGCTGCTGGCCGCCGGCACCGGCTGGGCGCCGGTGAAAGCGCTGGTGGAGCAGGTCGCGGCGGAGGGTTCCCGCCGCCGCGTGGACCTGTATGTGGGGGCCCGCTCGCGCAGCGAGTTCTACGACACCGACGCGATCGACAAGCTGGCCTCATCGCACCCGTGGCTGTCGGTGACGTACGTCGTGGGTTCGGACATGCGGCGGCCGGGTGAGTTCGTGCACTTGGCGGACCGGGCGTTGGCTGACGGCGACTGGCGGTCCCGGCACGTTTACGTGTGCGGCTCCGACGAGATGGTCGGCCATTCGGTGGCGGCGTTCACCCAGGCCGGTTACCACGCCGGTCAGCTGCACCACGAGGGCTTCGGTAAGCACTGGTACGGGCCGGCGTGGCGGACGGTGACCGGCCCTGACAATTCCGGAGGTGTCCGGTGAGCGCGACCCCGATCAGCAGGTACGACGGCGTGCAGGTGTCCGGCAGCGTGCAGGTGCGGATGACCGCCGACCGGGTGCGTCGTTGGGAGTTCGGCAGCGCCTCGTTCGCCCGCCGCGGCTACGACCACACGGACGTGGACCGGTTCCGGATGCAGGTGGCCGACGAGTTGGACCTGCTGTCGGCGCAGATCGCGACCCTGCGGGCGGAGAACGAGCGGCTTAACGACCACGTGGAGCTGCACCGGCACGGGGTGATCCCGAGCACCGACGCGGGGGCGAAGCTGCCCGCGGCGAAGGAGGTCAACCTGCTGTCGGCGGCGCAGCGGGAGGCCGAGCAGATCATCGCGCAGGCCCACGACTACGCCCGGCGGGTCGCCGAGTACGCCCGGGTGCAGTACGAGAGCTACATGCAGGCGGCGGCGGAGGACGCGAAGCAGGAGGCCGAGCGGGCGGTGGCGGATTACCGCAGCAACGCCGGCACCAACTTCGACGACTCGGTGGCGACGCGGGAGGCGTTGCGGATCTTCGGCGAGATGATGATCTCGCACATGCAGGCGGCGGCCCGGCACCTCGACGACGGCAGCGAGCAGTTGGCGCGGACGATGGACCGGATCGTCCGGGAGACCGCCGGTGCGGCGCCGGTGGGCGGCGCCGCGTCGCAGGCCGCATTGCCCCGCCACCAGCACCGCTGAGGGGTCGCCCCGCCCCGGGCGGGTCGGCCACCCGGCCCGACGGTCGGCGCCCCCACTGCCGGGCGCCGACCGCGGGGTCGAGGGACACGGTGTCGCCGCTTGCCCTGACCGCCGGCGCGGCGCGCCCCGGTCCGGGCGCCCGCCCACACCTCGTCGGTGCCCGGCGCGGGCGGGTTCTGCACGCCCATCGAGGAGACCAGCAGATGGCGGCGGACCGCGGCGCGGGCGGCGGCGTCGGCGAGCAGCACCGCGGCGGCCCGGTCGACGGTGTCGTTGCGGGCGGCGCCGCTGCCCGGGCCGGTCCCCAACCAAACCGCGGGCCCGCCGCCGGCCGGTCGCGCTACGGGTGCGGGCCGTCTCCGCCGGGCGTCTCCCGTGGCCGGATCTGGCCAGGCGGACGTGGCGCGGTCGATCGCGTCGGTCGACCGCGCGGAGGCGGTCACCCGCCCGTGCCGTCGGCCCCGCGGGCGGCCGCTCGTCGTTGTCCGCCGCGTGAGGCAGCATGGACGGGTGACGGAGACGATGGACGCGCTGGCCGGCCTGGTCGCGGCGGGTGGCGTCGTGGTGTTGAGCGGGGCGGGGCTGTCCACCGAGTCAGGCATCCCGGACTACCGTGGCCCCAGCGGCGTGGCCCGCCGGCACACCCCGATGACCTACCAGACGTTCACCCGCGACCCGATTGCCCGCCGGCGGTACTGGGCGCGCAGCCACCTGGGGTGGCGGATGATCGCCCGGGCGGCGCCGAACGACGGGCACCGGGCGGTGGCCCGGCTGCAGGACGCCGGGCTGGTCGACGGGGTGATCACCCAGAACGTCGACGGGCTGCACACGGCGGCGGGCAGCGCCGACGTGGTGGAGCTGCACGGCCGCCTCGACGAGGTGGTCTGCCTGGACTGCGGCAACCGCACATCCCGGGAGGAACTGGACCGGCGGCTGCACGAGGCGAACCCGGGTTTCGACGCCGCAGCCGGCGCGATCAACCCCGACGGCGACGTGGAGCTCGACGACGCGCAGGTGGCCGACTTCCACACCGTGGACTGCACCTTCTGCGGCACCGGGATGCTCAAGCCGGACGTGGTGTTCTTCGGCGAGACGGTGCCCGGGGACCGGGTGTCGCGCTGCTTCGCCATGGTGGGTGCGGCCCGGCTGCTGCTGGTGCTCGGCTCGTCCCTGACGGTGATGTCGGGGCGGCGGTTCGTGCTGCGGGCGGCGAAGCTGGGCATCCCGGTGGTGATCGCCAACCAGGGCCCCACCCGCGGTGACGGGTACGCGGCGTTGATCGTCGACGCGCCGCTGGGGCGGCTGCTGCCCGTGCTGGCCGACCGGCTGGGCGCCGGCCGGGCCGGCGACGGCGGTCGGGGCGCGGTGCCGGCGGCGGTGGCCCCGGCCACGCTGTGAGCCCCACCGACGGGCTCGTGCCTCGGGACACCTCCTGCCTGCCCATGATGGCGCCGGCGGGGTACGACATCCGCCGGTGACACCGGCGCTGGTAGCGTTGACCATGCCGGTACCACCCACGCGGGAGAGACCGCCCCAGCAGCACCGGGGGCGGCGCCGAAGGGGCAGATTCCTCCCCGGAACCTCTCAGGCAAAAGGACCTCGTGGGCAGGCGCTGTGGAGCGCTTCGCGCGTGACTCAGGGGGAGGCCGACCTGTCGACCTCGCCCCCGCAAGGAGCGCAGCGAACATGACCGCTGAGCACTTCGCCGACCGTCACATCGGCCCCGACCCGGACGACGAACGCCGCATGCTGGAGACCGTCGGCTACGGCTCGGTCGATGAGCTGATGGACGCGGCGATCCCCGAGGTGATCCGCTGGCACGGCACCCTCGACCTGCCCGCCCCGGCCAGCGAGCGGGAGGCGATCGCCGAGCTGCGCGCCCTGGCCGCCCGCAACACCGTCGCCGTGTCGATGATCGGGCTGGGCTATCACGGCACCCACACCCCGGCGGTGATCCGCCGCAACGTGCTGGAGAGCCCGGCCTGGTACACCGCGTACACGCCGTACCAGCCGGAGATCAGCCAGGGCCGGCTGGAGGCGCTGCTGAACTTCCAGAGCATGGTGTCCGAGCTGACTGCGCTACCGGTCGCGAACGCCTCCATGCTCGACGAGGGCACCGCCGCGGCCGAGGCGATGACCCTCGCCCGCCGCGCGTCCAAGAGCAAGAGCCCGGTGTACGTCGTCGACGCCGACGCCCTGCCGCAGACCATCGCGGTGATCACCAGCCGGGCCGAGCCGCTCGGCATCGACGTGCGGGTGCTCGACCTCGGCGCCGCCGAGCTGCCGGGTGAGTTCTTCGGCCTGCACCTGCAGTACCCGGGGGCGTCCGGGGCGGTGCGGGACCACGCGCCGCTGGTCGAGGCCGCGCACGCGGCCGGGGCGCTGGTCACCGTGGCGGCGGACCTGCTGGCGCTGACCCTGCTGCGCCCGCCGGGCGAGATGGGCGTCGACATCGCCGCCGGCACCACCCAGCGGTTCGGCGTACCGATGGGCTTCGGTGGGCCGCACGCCGGCTACCTTGCGGTGCGGGCGGGCCTGGAGCGGATGCTGCCCGGCCGCCTGGTCGGGGTGTCCCGCGACGCGGACGGCAACCCGGCCTACCGGCTGGCGTTGCAGACCCGCGAGCAGCACATCCGGCGGGAGAAGGCGACCAGCAACATCTGCACCGCCCAGGTGCTGCTCGCGGTGATGGCCGGCATGTACGCCGTCTACCACGGCCCGGACGGGCTGCGGGCGATCGCCCGGCGTACCCACGACATGGCGGCGCGGCTCGCGGCCGGCCTGCGCGTCGGCGGCGTCGAGGTCGCGGACGTCGCGTTCTTCGACACCGTCACCGCGGTCGTGCCGGGCCGGGCGGCCGAGGTGGTCGCGGCGGCTGCCGAGCGGAACGTGAACCTGCGGCTGGTCGACGCCGACCGGGTGGGCATCTCCTGCGACGAGACCACCACCGGGGCGCACCTGCGGTCGGTGTGGGCGGCGTTCGGGGTGGACGGGTTCGACGGCGACGTGGACGCCACGCTGCCCGTGGCGCTGGCCCGCACCTCGGACTTCCTCACCCACCCGGTGTTCCGCAGCCACCACTCGGAGACGGCGATGCTGCGCTACCTGCGGCGGCTGTCGGACTTCGACTACGCCCTGGACCGGGGCATGATCCCGCTCGGGTCGTGCACGATGAAGCTCAACGCCACCACCGAGATGGAGGCGATCACCTGGCCGGAGTTCGCGCACCTGCACCCGTTCGCCCCGGACGCGCAGACCGCCGGCTACCGGGAGCTGATCGCGCAGCTGGAGGGGTGGCTGGCGGAGGTCACCGGCTACGACGCGGTCAGCGTGCAGCCCAACGCCGGGTCGCAGGGCGAGCTGGCCGGGCTGCTGGCCATCCGGGCGTACCACCGGGACCGGGGCGAGGTGCACCGGGACGTGTGCCTGATCCCGTCGTCGGCGCACGGCACCAACGCGGCGTCGGCGGTGATGGCCGGCATGCGGGTGGTCGTGGTGGCCTGCGACGCCGACGGCAACGTCGACCTGGTCGACCTCGACGCGAAGATCGACAAGCACCGCGACGCCCTCGCGGCGATCATGGTGACGTACCCGTCCACGCACGGCGTGTACGAGACGGGCATCGCGCAGCTCTGCGCGAAGGTCCACGACGCCGGCGGTCAGGTGTACGTCGACGGGGCGAACCTCAACGCCCTGGTCGGGTTCGCCAAGCCCGGCAAGTTCGGCGCCGACGTGTCGCACCTGAACCTGCACAAGACGTTCTGCATCCCGCACGGCGGCGGCGGCCCGGGCGTCGGCCCGGTGGCGGTCCGCGCGCACCTGGCGCCGTTCCTGCCCGGCGACCCGTCCGGCGCGCACGTCGACGGCCGGCCGGCGATCTCCGCGGCCCGGTACGGGTCGGCGGGGATCCTGCCGATCCCGTGGGCGTACCTGCGGATGATGGGCGCCGCGGGGCTGACGCGGGCGACCGGGGTGGCGGTCCTGGCGGCGAACTACGTGGCGGCGCGGCTGCGCAACCACTTCCCGGTGCTGTACGCCGGCAACAAGGGCCTGGTGGCGCACGAGTGCATCCTCGACCTGCGGCCGCTGACCAAGGCGACCGGGGTCAGCGTCGACGACGTGGCCAAGCGGCTCATCGACTACGGCTTCCACGCCCCGACGATGTCGTTCCCCGTGGCGGGGACGCTGATGGTGGAGCCGACCGAGAGCGAGGACCTGGCCGAGCTGGACCGGTTCTGCGACGCGATGATCGCCATCCGGGCGGAGATCGACAAGGTGGGTTCGGGGCAGTGGCCGACCGGGGACAACCCCCTGGCGAACGCGCCGCACACCGCGGCGATGGTCTCCGGCGACGAGTGGCCGCACCCGTACCCGCGGTCGGTGGGCGCGTACCCGGGGGCGGTCGACCGGATGGCGAAGTACTGGCCGCCGGTGCGGCGGATCGACGGCGCGTACGGCGACCGGAATCTGGTCTGCTCGTGTCCGTCGCCGGAGGCGTTCGAAAGCTGAGGCGGGCTGCGCCGGGGCGTTGGTCGTGCCGCCCCGGCCGGCGCGCCGACCTGGGGAGGGCGGTCCCCCGGTGGGGGACTAGCCTGGGTCGGCGGAGTCGCTCGGTTACCGAATGTGATCAGTTAGGCGACGAGGGCGTGCCGGGCGGGGCCGCGGTGCGGGGCGATGGTGCTGCCGTCGGGGAGCAGTTCACCGGTGTCCTCGAAGACGATGACACCGTTGCAGAGCAGGCTCCAGCCCTGCTCACGGAAGCAGGCGATGACCCGGGCGGCTTCGCGGTCGGTCGCCTCGGCGGAGGGGCAGGTGGGTTGGTGCTGGCACATCGGGTTCTCCGGACTGTGGGGGCACTGTGTCATGGTTCACATGACCAGTGACGCACAGTACCAAGCGGAAGTGCGCGGTATCGAGCAGCCATCCGCCTTGTTCACCTTAAATCCACTGAACGGATGAGCAAGAATGAGCCAACCGGCGTGGAAACGCTCCCACCGGTGATCGACGTACCCGGTGCGCCGGACGACTGTCGCGGCCGGCTCGTCGAGCGGGCCCGGCTGCAGTGGCGCCGCGGCGACGGCGGTGATCCGGCGGCGCTCGCGCAGGAGTTCCTCACCGGTCACGGCGTCGCCGTCGCCGACCTGGGCCGCCCGGGCCGCCACGACCCGGACGGGGTCTGCGGCGCCGCCCTCTACCTCTCCGCCGCCGCCGGCGCGCTGCTGGCCGGCGGCGCGCCCGGCGCGGCCACCCCCGTGCCGGCGCTGCCCGACCTGGTGGTGGTGGTCTACGACCACGGCGAGCCGCGCGCCGCCGGCACGTCCGACCGGCTCGGGCCCTCCACCGCCGGCCTCCACCGGCCGGCCGCCCCGGGAGCGGTCGGCCACCCGATCGCGTCCACCGGGCCCGCCGTGTCGCGGGCCGACCACAGGCACGGTGGCCCGGCCCCGGCGGCCGGTTGGTGGCTGGGCGAATGGCGGGAAAGCTGGACGCCCCGCCAGCACGCCGACGCCGTCGAGGCGGTCCGCGCCGCCATCGGCCGGGGCGACGTCTACCAGGTCAACCTGGTCGGCCATGCCGCCGCGCCGTACGCCGGCGACCCGCTGCCCGCCCTGGCCCGCCTCGGCGCGCTGCCCGGCGCCCGCTACGGCGGCACGCTGTCGGGGCTGGACTGGGCGATCGGCTGCGCCTCCCCGGAGACCCTGGTCGAGGTCGAGGGCGGACGGCTGGTGACCCGGCCGATCAAGGGCACCCGACCGGCCACCGCCGCCGGCCGGCGGGAGCTGCTCGCCTCGGCCAAGGAACGCGCCGAGCACGTGATGATCGTCGATCTGGAGCGCAACGACCTGGCCCGGGTGGCCCGTACCGGGTCGGTGCGGGTCGACGAGCTGTTCGCCGTACGGCGGTGGTGCGACCTGTGGCAGGCGGAGTCGACGGTGTCGGCGGCGGTCGCCGACGGCCTGGGCCTGGCGGACCTGCTGCGGGCGGTCTGCCCGGGCGGGTCGGTGACCGGGGCGCCGAAACTCGCCGCGCTGGACCGGATCGCGGCCCTGGAGCCGGTCGGTCGGGGGGCCAGCATGGGCGCGTTCGGCTGGGTGGGTTCCGGCCGGATCGACCTGGGCCTGACCATCCGCACCGCCGCCGCGGACGCCGAGCTGCTGCACGTCTGGGCCGGCGGCGGCATCACCTGGGGCAGCGACCCGGCGGCGGAGGTCGCCGAGGCGGCGGCGAAGGCCGCCCCGGTGCGCGCCCTGCTCGCCGCCGACTGACCGGCCCGCCGCGCCGGCCGGGCGCGGTCAGCGGTGACCGAACTCGTCCAGCGCCGCCACGACGATCTCGGTCATGCCGTGGCCGGTGCCGTGCCCGCCGGTCTCCACGATCTCCAGCCGGGCGTCCGGCCAGGCCTGGGTGAGCTGCCAGGCGATGTCCGGCGGGCCGCTGACGTCGAGTCGGCCCTGCACCAGCACGCCCGGGATGCCGGCCAGCTTCCCGGCGTCGCGCAGCAGCGACCGGTCCGGCATGAACCCGCGGTTGGCGAAATAGTGGGTGACGAGCCGGGCGAACCCCATCCGGAACACCGGGTCGGCGTAGCGCGGGCTGGGCCGGTAGCCGCCGGCCAGGGAGACGTGCACGTCCTCCCAGGCGCACCAGTCCCGCGCTGCCCGGTCGCGTACCTCGGGGTCCGGGTCGGCGAGCAGCCGGGCGTACGCGGCCGACAGGTCGCCGTCGCGGTCGGCCTCGGGCACTCCGTCGCGGAAGCGGGCCCACTCGGCGGGGAAGATCCGGCCCATGTCGCGGGTGACCCACTCGATCTCCCGGCGGGTGTTGGCCACCACGCTGAACAGCACTGCAGCGGTGACCCGGTCGGGGTGGCGCTGGGCGTAGGCGAGGGCGAGCGAGGAGCCCCAGGAGGCGCCGTGCAGCAGCCAGCGGTCGATGCCGAGGTGCGTCCGGAGCAGTTCCATGTCGGCGAGCAGGTGGGGCGTGGTGTTGACCGACAGGTCCACGGCCGGGTCGCTGGCGTGCGGGGTGCTGCGTCCGCAGCCGCGCTGGTCGAACAGGACGACCCGGTAGGCGGCCGGGTCGAACATCCGGCGCCAGCCGGGGGTGGCGCCGGAGCCGGGCCCGCCGTGCACGACGAGCGCCGGCCGGCCGTCGGGGTTGCCGCAGGTCTCCCAGTACACGCGCTGGCCGTCGCCGACGTCGAGCATGCCGTGGGCGTACGGCTCGATCGGTGGATACATCCCGGTTCCCCTCCCGCGGACCAGATACAACAGCGCTGTTACATTAGCGGACGTGACCGGAACACCCGACCGCGAGGCGCTGGGCACCCTGCTGCGCCACGTGCTGGAGCTGCTCGACGGCGACGTCGCAGCCGTCTACGCCGACCTGGGCCTCGCCGACTACCGGCCGCGGTTCTCCCCGCTGGTGCGGGCGCTGGTGGCCGACGGTCCCCTCGCCATCCGCGACCTCGCCGCCCGGGTCGGGGTCACCCACTCGGCGGCCAGCCAGAGCGTGGCCCAGATGAGCCGGGCCGGCCTGGTCACCCTCGCCCCCGGTGCGGACGCCCGGCAGCGCATCGTCACGCTCACCGACCGGGCGTACGCGCTGCTGCCCGCGATCGAGGCGGAGTGGGCGGCGACCAGCACCGCGATGCGGCACCTCGACGCCGAGCTGCCGGTGCCCCTGGCCGACGAGCTGTACGCGGTCCTCGCCGCGCTGCGCCGCCGGCCGCTGCACGACCGGATCGCCGACACCGGCCTGGCGCCGGCCGGCACGAGGGCTGAGGAGGCCGCGGCCAGACACCAGCAGTGGCTACAGTGACCGGAGTGACCACCGAGTACAGCGGCACCGGCGATCCCGCCCGCAGCCTCGCCCTGCTCTGGCGCACCCGGGAGAAGACCAGCCGCAAGGGCGGCGACCTGAGCGTCGAGCGGATCGTCCGGGCGGCGATCGAGGTGGCCGACGCGGAGGGGCTGGCCGCGCTGTCCATGCGTCGCGTCGCCGAGCGGCTCGGCGTGGGCACGATGTCGCTCTACACCCACGTGCCCGGAAAGGGCGAACTGCTCGACCTCATGCTCGACACCGTCTACGGCGAGACCGCCCGCCCCGAGGACGTCCCCGGCGACTGGCGCGGCCGGCTCGAGCAGATCGCCCGAGAGAACTGGGCGCTCTACCTGCGCCACCCGTGGCTGCTCCAGGTCGCCACCACCCGCCCCCCGCTCGGCCCGAACGTCAGCGCCAAGTACGAGTACGAACTGCGCGCGGTCGACGGCATCAGCCTGACCGACCTGGAGATGGACTCCGTCATCACCCTCGTCGGCGGCTATGTCCACGGCGCGGTACGCGGCGCGGTGGAGGCCGCCCAGGCCGCCCAGCGCACCGGGATGACCGAGGAACAGTGGTGGCACGCCCACGCCCCGTACCTGGAGAAGGTGATGGATCCGCGCCGGTTCCCGCTCGCCGCCCGGGTGGGCACCGCCGCCGGTCAGGAGTACCAGGCCGCCGCCGACCCGGCCCGGGCCTTCGAGTTCGGCCTGGCGCGCATCCTCGACGGCGTCGAGGTCCTCGTCCGGACCCGCGCGAGCGGCCACTGACGGCGGGTGGCGCAACGGCAGCGGTAACCGACGGATAGCCTTCCGGGCATGACTATGCGCCCGATCCGGATCATCGGCGACCCCGTGCTGCGCACCCCGTGCGAACCGGTGACCAGCTTCGACGCCGACCTGCGCGCCCTGGTCGCCGACCTGATGGACACCCTGCTCGGCGCCCCCGGCCGCGCCGGGGTCGCCGCCCCGCAGATCGGGATCAGCGCTCAGGTGTTCGTCTACGACGCCGACGGCCACCGCGGGCACATGATCAACCCGACGTTGGAGCTGTCCGAGGAGCTGCAGGACGACGACGAGGGCTGCCTGTCCATCCCCGGGCTGTACTTCCCGACGCCGCGGGCGATGCACGCCACCGCGCACGGCTTCGACCAGCACGGCCAGCCGCTGAGCATCTCCGGCAGCGGTTTCCTGGCCCGCGCGCTGCAGCACGAGACCGACCACCTGCGAGGCCGACTCTACGTCGACACCCTGCGCGGGGAGGCTCGCCGCCGGGCGCTGCGCGAGATTCGCGCCGGCCGCTTCGACTCACCCAGCCGGCACCGCTGACCGCATGCCGCCGTCGCTCGGCCGGTCGTAGGCTCGCCCGGCCCGGCGGTCGCGTCGACCCGCCCCGGCTTGTTGACCCGATGTGGCGTGGCATGCGGGACAGTCAGACCCGACCGAGGGCGGTCAGCGCATACTCGCCGTAGCCGGCGACCCGGGTGAAACCCAGCCGCTCGTACAGCCGCACCGCCGTGGCGTTGTCCGCCTTCACGTTCAACGTGACGTGGTCGACGCTCGCGCGCAGCCGTCCCCACAACGCCGCCACCGCCGCGCCCGCCAACCCCCGCCCCCGTACCCGCGGGTGGGTGGTGACGTTGCCCAGCGCCGCCACCCGCCAGGTGGGGGACCAGACGTGCACGCCGGCCACCGCGACAAGGTCACCGCCCTGCCGGATCCCCACGTACTGGCCGGTGTCCAGCATCCGCGGATCGAACCAGTTGCCCGGATAGGCCGCGGCGTAGAGCTCGTGCAGCTGCGGCAGGTCCGCCGCCGACAGCGGCTCACCGGCCGGCTGGACCGCCGCAAGGCGCGCCGGATCGGTCAATGCCATCTTGAGGTGCGCCGTGGCCGCGTCGACCCGGAACCGGGGCGCCAGCACCAGGTCCAGGCCGGGGGACAGGTGCGCGTACAGGCGGGCCGGCAGCAGCGGCGCCAGCTCGGTCAGCAGCGCCGCCAGCTGCGCGGTCCGTTCCGGTGGCGCGAACGCCAGCAGCGTCGGCGGGTTGACGCCGTGGTAGAGCAGCGCCACCTGGTCCTCGCGCCGGAACCAGGAGGTGTACGGCCAGAAGAAGTCGTCGAGGTCGCCGAGCTCGTAGGCGTGCAGCACCGGGTCGCGGCCCAGCAGCTCGGCCAGGACGGCCCGGTCGTGTTCGGCGCGCACCGGCATCCGCCGATGATCACACAGTGCGAGTCAGCAGCCGGCGCCGAGTCCCGGCTCGGCGGGGAGATTCTGCTCGGCCCAGCGCGCAAGGGCGTCCAGGGCCGGCGCCAGCGCCGCGCCCCGCTCGGTGAGCTGGTAGCTGACCCCCAGCGGCGGCCCCTCGCGTACGGTCCGGGAGACCAGCCCCACCCGGGCCAGCTCGCCGAGGCGGTCCGACAGCACGGATTCGCTGATGCCCGGCAGGGCGCGGCTCAGCTCGGCGAAGCCGGCGGGGCCGCCCGCCAGGGTGCCCAGCAGCATCCCGTTCCACCGCTTGCCGAGGAACGCGAAGACGCGGGCGAGACGCGCGTCGCACGCCCGCGGGGTGCCACCGACCTCCGGCCTGACCGTCATGCCTCAAGGATACGGGTCACACCGACGGAGACAGGTACTACTAAAAAGCTAGCTGCTACCGTTGGAGCAGTTGAGGCAACCGTCAGAGCGAGGAACCCGATGACCGACCTGATCACCCTGCACCCCGAGGCGCAGGCGCAGCTGTTCACCGACGCCCGCACCGCCAACACCTTCATCGACGAGCCCGTCACCGACGAGCGGCTGCGGGCCATCTTCGAACTCGCCAAGTACCCACCCACCGCCGCCAACACGCAGCCGCTGCGGGTGCTGTTCATCCGCGACGGCGAACCCCGCGAACGGCTGCTCACCCACATGAGCGAGGGCAACCGGGCCAAGACCGCCTCCGCGCCGGTCGTCGCCGTGCTTGCCGCCGACACCGACTTCCACGAGTTCGTCCCGCGGGTCTTCCCGATCCGCCCGCAGATGCGCGACGACCTCGCCGGCGACGTGCAGGGCCGCGAGCGGATGGCCCGGTTCAACGCCACCCTGCAGATCGGGTACTGGCTGCTCGCCGTCCGGGCCGCCGGGCTGGCCGCCGGGCCGATGGGCGGCTTCGACGCCGAGGGCCTCGACAAGGAGTTCTTCGCCGACAACGGCTGGAAGTCCCTGCTCGTGGTCAACATCGGCAAGCCCGGCCCGGACGCCTGGTTCCCCCGCCTGCCCCGGCTCGACTACGACGAGGTGGTCCGGCACGCCTGACCCACCGCCCGGCCCGGTCAGCGCGACCGCCGGCCGAGCCGGCAGCCCGCTCAGCCGGCCCGCCACTGGTCGTAGCCCAGCTTGCCGACCAGCGCCAGGACCACCACCAGCAGCACCACCCGCACGAAGCCGGAGCCGCGCCGCAGCGCCATCCGCGCGCCCAGCGCGGCTCCGGCGACGTTGCACACCGCCATCCCCGCGCCCAGCAGCCACCACACGTGCCCGGTGTACGCGAACACCACCAGCGCGCCCAGGTTCGTCCCGGCGTTGACCACCTTCGCCATCGCCGAGCCGTGCACGAAGTCCGCACCCACCAGCGCGGTGAACGCCAACACCAGGAACGTCCCCGTACCCGGGCCGATCAACCCGTCGTACAGGGCGATGCCCAGCCCGGCCACCGCCACCGCCGCGACCACCCGGGCGGGTGTGCGCCGCTCCGGCTGCGCCACCACCCCCAACCGGGGCCGCGCCAGCACGAACAGGGCCACCGACACCAGCACCACCAGCACCACCGGCCGGTACGCCCCCGCCGGCACGGCCCCCGCGAGGGCCGCGCCGAGCCCGGCCGTCACCACCGCCAACCCCGCCGACGGCCCCGCCACCGCCCAGTCCAGTTTCGTCCGCCGCGCATACGTCACCGCCGCGGTCGACGTGCCGAAGATCGCCGCCAGCTTGTTCGTGCCCAACGCGGTCGCCACCGGCACCCCGGGCGCGGCCACCAGCAGCGCCGGCAGCAGCAACAGCCCACCTCCGCCGACCACCGCGTCCACCCAGCCCGCCATGGCGGCCGCGGTCAGCAGGGTGGTCAGCGACAAGGGGTCCACGGGCGGCCATTCTGCCCACCCCGTGCGGCCCGGCGAGACCACCTGTGGCCAGCCTCACCGCCCCGGTCGGGAGCCTCAGCGGCCCCGCCGCCGCCGCAACCACAGACCGGCCGACGCCACCACCACGAACACCAGCACCGAACAGACCAACGCCTTGAGCACCTGGCAACCCTGCCACGGGGACGTAGGGTGTGCACGTGCGCCTGGCCACCTTCAACCTGCTGCACGGGCGATCCCTCACCGACGGGCTCGTCGACCCCGACCGCCTCACCGCCGCCGTCACCGCCCTCGACGCCGACGTCCTGGCCCTGCAGGAGGTCGACCGCGACCAGTCCCGCAGCGGCAACCTCGACCTCACCGCGGTCGCCGCCCGCGCCCTGGGCGCCCCCGAGCACCGCTTCGCCGCCGCCGTCGTCGGCACCCCCGGCGAACAGTTCCGCCCCCTGACCCACGACGACGACGGCCACGGCGAACCCTGCTACGGCATCGGCCTGGTCAGCCGCCACCCCGTCCGCTCCTGGCAGGTCACCCGGCTGCGGCCCGCCCCCGTACGCTCACCGGTCTACGTCCCCGGCCCCGGCGGCGGGCTCATCCTGCTGCGCGACGAACCCCGCGTCGTCCTCGCCGCCGTCCTGGACACCCCGCACGGCCCGCTCACCGTCGCCGCCACCCACCTGTCCTTCGTCCCCGGCTGGAACGCGCTGCAACTGCGCCGCGTGGTCCGCGCCCTGCGCGCCCTGCCCGCCCCGCGGATCCTGCTGGGCGATCTCAACCTCCCCGCCGGACCCGCCGCGCTGCTGTCCCGGTGGCGGCCCCTCGGCCGCCGCCCCACCTACCCGGCCGGGCAGCCTCGCGTCCAGCTCGACCACATCCTCGCCGACCGGCAGGGCCTGGACCGGCTCCCGCCCGTCACCGCCGTCGACACCCCGCTGTCGGCCATCTCCGACCATCGGCCCCTCATCGTCGACCTCGGCTGAGCAGCTCCTCCGCAGCCACGCCACCTACCGTCACCGCGACGGAAGGCGGCACCCCTGCGGCCGGGCCCACGCCCGTGGTGGCGATGGTGAAAAGAGGGGAGGGGCCAGGTAGGTGGCTCACCGGCGCCTCAGCCCAGCCCGGCCGCCCGCCGCGCCGCCCGAACCGCGTTGCGGAACAACATCGCCACCGTCGTCGGCCCCACCCCACCGACCCGCGGGGTGATCGCCCCCGCCACCTCGGCACACGACTCGTCCACGTCCGGCAGCAACCGCCGACCCTCGTAGCGCACCCCGCCACCGACCACCACCGCACCCGGACGCACATGCTCCGGCCGCACGATCCCCGGCACCCCGGCCGCCGCCACGAGGATCTCCGCCCGCCGTGTGTACCGCGGCCAGTCCGCCACCCCGGTGTGCACCACCGTCACCGCCGCGTTCGCCGTCGGCCGCTTCTGCGCCAACAACATCGCCAACGGCCGACCCAACGTGGCCCCCCGACCCAGGATCACCACCTCCCGGCCGGCCACCGGCACTCCGTGGAACGCCAGCAACGCCTCGATCCCCGCCGGTGTGCACGGCAGTGGCCCCGGCAACCCCAACGCCAGCCGGCCCATGTTCACCGGATGCATGCCGTCCACGTCCTTGTCCGGATCCAGCACCTGCAAGGCCCGGTCGTAGTCCAGGTGTGCCGGGATCGGATGCTGCACCAGCACCCCGTGCACCGTCTTGTCCGCGTTGAAGTCCTCCAGCACCCGGTGCAGCTCCGCCTGCGACGCCGACGCCGGCAGGTGCACGTGCGGGGAGGCGAACCCCAGCTCCGCCGCCTGCCGCTGCTTGATCCGGATGTACCCGGCGCTGGCGTCGTCATCGCCCACCAGGACCGTCGCCAACGCCGGCGTCACCCCCGCCGCGCGCAGGGCCGCAACATCCTCGGCGACCTCCGCCAGCACCCGCTCCGCCACCGGCCCACCCGGCAACAGCCGAGCCGTCGTACCCGTAGAAGACATGCCACACCTCGCCCGCGGAGGCCCAGGCGGTCGACCCCCGCGACGAGCTCCCCGATGGTTACTGCCATCCCCGGTGCCGCCAGTCGCGTCAGCGGTCAGCCTGCCACATCCCACCCGCCGATCGCACCCGCCACCGCCCACCAGCCGGGCAGCGACGCCACCACCTCGTCCGCTCGCCGCCGCCGCTGCGCCGCCGACGCGACCCCCAGATCCGCGACCGCCGCCTCGAACGCCGGCCGCAACGCCACCTCCCGCCCCGGCGCGTCCGCCGCCAGGATGCTGTGACACCGGGCGTACGTCGCGACGATCCAGAACATCGCCTCCCGGTGCCGGCCCGCCGCGATCAACTCCGCGCTGCCGTCCACCACCACCGGCCGCGCCGCCGGGCTGATGTCCGCGCTGAAGACGAACGGGGTACGGGCCACCCGCGCCGCCTCGTCGTACGTGGCCGCCAACCCGGCCAGGTGCCCTCGCACCCGGTCCGGACCCACCCCGCCACCGTCCAGCGACGCCAACAGCTCCGGATACCGGTCGGCCAACCCGTGCGCCGCCAGCACCTCCCGGGCCAGCACGTACCGCCGGCGCACCGTCGGATTCCGCAGCGCCGCCACCGCCGGCAGCACCGCCGCCACCGACGTCGGGAACAACCACGCCGTCACCTGTTCGTGCAGCGGCGCCGCCGCGTCCACCACCCGCAGCCCGTCCTCGATCCGGCGGCGCACCCCCGCGCACCGCCGCCGCACCCACACCGGATCGGGGAACCCCGCCGCCACCCGGTCGCGGATCGTCGCCAGCCGGCCCGTCGGATCGGCGATCACCGTGTCCGTACGGAAGCACGGCGCGAACACCCACGACCCGAGCACGTCCTCCGGCGACCCGAGATCGGCCCAGGTGAGCGCGGTCACCTCCAAGAGCACGCCCCGGTGGCGGAGCTTGCCCAGCTTCGCGGCCGGCTCGTCGCGCACCACCACGACGTCCACGTCCGACGACGCCGGCAGCACCGCGTCATCCGGCAACCCCACCGTCGATCCGCTGAAGAAAGCGCCCCGCACGCCCGGCTCCCGCCGCGCGTGCTCCCGCACCCACTCCGCCGCCACCGCCCGCGCTTCACCCGTATGCATTCCGGAGATGGTGCCACCGGGTGCGGCCGTTCGCTGTGTCCCGCTGATCTGCTCGTCCCGGGCGACCTTCGTGACATCTGTTGGCCCTGACCGTGAGCAGAACTGCTCCGGCACAGCGTCGTGGCCGCGGATGCGCCCCCAATTTCCCGATCAACGCTCACTCGAGGCGGGGCGGGCGCGGTATTCCTCGTCGGTGACGAGCTCGCCCCATTCGGACTCGGGGCCCTGGCCCTCGCCGGGGCCCTCCCACATGGCGAGGTGGGTCATGAAACGGTCGGGGGTGGCCCCGTGCCAGTGCCACTCGCCCGGGGTGTGTGGACGGTGTCACCGGGCCGCATGACGACGACCTGGCCGCCGCGGGACTGCACCAGCCCGATCCCCTCGGTGACGTGCAGCGTCTGCCCGACTGCGTGGCAGTGCCAGGCGGTGCGGGCGCCGGGGGCGAAGCGCACGACGTTGACGCGCATCCGGGAGGGCTCCTGGCCGGCGGCGACGACATCGAACCAGACGTCGCCGGTGAACACCTCCATCACAGCGTGTGATCAGTATCGCCGCTCGGTGTATGGCCCGGGCCATGACCATCAAACCGGCGGCGACGCGGGCCAGGGAGAGCCTGTCGTTCCAGGTACCGGCAGAACCCCCCACGAGCCCCCAACGTTCGCCGGTCCTCTCCGGTCCGGGCGTGGGGTTCCCAGCGACACCACCGCCTGGTGACCGCACAGCGGGTTTGTCGCGCCCAGGACGGGCTAAACGGCCCCCACCGTAGGACAGCGGAGGGAGCGTGGGGCGCCGGTGGCTGTAGACCCGGGTTGTGAGCTGTGCGCCGGGGATCTGCCGAGCGGCTGGGCGCTGACATACCCCGATGGCGACCCAGCCGGTGAAGCGACGCGGGAGACCATGCTGACCCTGGGCAACGGGCGCATGGCGACCCGAGGGGCGCCCCCGGAGGCGACATCCGACGGCGTCCACTACCCGGGCACCTATCTGGCCGGCTTCCACAATCGGCTCTCCGGCCGAACCAGCTCGGATGGCGAGGACAGCATCGTCAACCTACCGAACTGGCTGCCATTGACGTTCCGCCCGGCCGGCGGCGACTGGTTCACGCCGCAACAGGGGCGGCGTGTGCACGAGCACCGGGTGCTGGATCTGCGCAGCGGGGTCTATCTGCGGGAACTGCTGGTGGTCGACCGCCAGCAGCGACGGACCAGACTCCGGCAGCGGCGCCTCGTGTCGATGGCGAACCCTCATCTGGCGGTGTTGGAGACGACCATCGTCCCAGAGAACTGGTCGGGCCGGTTGGAAATCAGGTCGGCCGTCGACGCCGGGATCGTCAACTCCAACGCGGCGCTGGAAGCCGGAACCTGCGGTCGGCATCTCACCGACGTTGCCAGCGGTGCGGATGATCCGGAGACGGTGTGGTTGACCGCGGCGACGACCGGCTCCCGGCAGCGGCTCGCCGTCGTCACCCGCACCAGGGTCGGCGTTCCCGACGCCCCTGGGCCCCACGCCTCGCGGGTCACGGCCCCCGGGCCCGACGCCATGGGTCACGTGATCGGCGTCGATGTGGTGCCGGGGAGACGGGTGTCGGTGGAGAAGACGGTAGCGGTCTTCTCCAGCCACGATCGCGCCGTCGACGAGCCGCTGACCGCTGCGCGGGAGGAACTGCGGTACGCGGCGGCGTCCGATGCGTTGCTGGCCGAGCATGCCGCCGCGTGGAACCGGCTGTGGGAGCGGTTTCGGCTCGACGTCGGCGAGGAACACAGATGGCAGTTGCCGGTCCGGGTGCACACCTTCCACCTGCTGCAAACGTTGTCGCCGCACACGATCGCCCTGGACGCGGGCGTGCCCGCGCGGGGGCTGCACGGAGAGGGGTACCACGGCCACATCTTCTGGGACGAGCTGTTCGTCTATCCGTACCTGAACCTGCGGTTGCCGGAGCTGACCCGGGCGTTGCTGGAGTATCGGCACCGGAGGTTGACGGCCGCGCGGCGGCAAGCGGAGGCCGCAGGCATGGTGGGCGCCTTGTTTCCCTGGCAGAGCGGCAGCAGCGGCCAAGACGAAAGTCCCAGCCGTTCACGCTCCCCGGTCACCGGGAGGTGGGTGGACGACTACACCGGTCGGCAGCAGCACGTCAATCTCGCGGTGGCCTACTGCGTGTGGCGGTACTGGGAGACGACAGCCGACCTGTCCTTCCTCGTCAGCTGCGGGGTCGAGTTGCTGGTCGAGACGGCACGGTTCTGGGCCGGTCTGGCCACCTACAACCCGTCCGATGACCGCTACGACATCAGGGGGGTGCTGGGGCCCGACGAGTATCACGACGGCTACCCGGGCCGGCCCGGCCTGGGGCTGGACAACTCTGCGTACATCAACGTGATGGTTGCGTGGATGCTGACCCGCGCCGAGGAGGCGTACGCGATCACACGCGGGCACCCGGGTGCGGTGCCATGGCGGGAGGTCACCGTCGACGACGCCGAACGCCGCCAGTGGGCACACATCAGCCACCGGCTGCGGCTGGCCTTCCTCAACGACGGCATCCTCGCCCAGTTCGAACGGTACGGCGACCTGGCGGAGCTCGACTGGGACCGGTACCGGCGGCAGTACGACGACCTGCGCCTACTGGGGTCGCTGCTGCAGGCCGAGGGCGACGACCCCAACCGCTACAAGATCTCCAAGCAGGCCGATGTGCTGATGCTGCTGTACCTGTTCAGCGCCGAGGAACTCACCGGGCTGGTGCGCCGCCTCGGCTACGACTTCAACCAGTCCCGGATCCCCGCCACCGTCGAGCACTACCTGTCCCGCACGACGCACGGCTCCACCCTGAGCCGGGTCGCGCACGCCTGGGTGCTCGCCCGCACTGACCGTCGCCGGTCCTTCGACATGCTGCAGACCGCGCTCGGCACCGATCTCGTCGACCCGGAACACAGCTCGACGCGAGAAGGCATCCACCTCGGCGCCACTGCCGGCACGCTCGACATCCTGCAACGCTGCTACACCGGCCTCGAGGTCCGCGACAACGTCCTTCGACTCGACCCGCTGCTGCCCGAAGGACTCGACCACCTCGACACCGTGATCCGCTACCGCAACCTGTTGATCGACTTGCACGTCGACCGCGAGCGAGTGCGGATCTCAGCCGCCCCCGGGGCGGACCGACCCGTGCCGCTGACTGTCCTGGACAGCTCTGTGCTGCTCTCACCCGGCGACACGATCACCATCACGCTCAATCACCGCACCGGCCCGGCGGATCAACCGCCGCCCACCAACCCACCACGGTAGACGGAGCAAAGGTGACGCGACCGGCACCCTCGTAGGCTGAGGTTCGCTCTTCCACCCCGGACGCCTAACAATGGGCGTGCTCCACGGCGGTCAAACCCAGCCACGACGCCAACGCCTCCAGCTCGGCGCGCACCGCCTCAGCCACCTCCGCACCGAACGGCACGTCCTCGTGCACGGCGTGCACCCGCAGGATCGACGCCTTCCGGTCGGCCACCGCGTCCACCTTCCCGACCAACTCGTCGTGGTGCAGCACCGGCAACGCGAAGTAACCCCAGCGCCGCTTCGCCTTCGGCACGTACATCTCCAGGTGGTACTCGAAGCCGAACAGCTCCAGCGCGCGCTTGCGGTCGTGCACCAGCCGATCGAACGGCGACAGCAACGCCGTACGCCCCGCGAACGAACCACCGATCGCCGCCCGGTCCACCCGCCACCCGCCCGACGTGCCCTCCACCACCGCCGGCTCGCCGGCCTCGCCCACCACCGAGGAGCGGGCGATCCCCAGCGACCGCAACAGCCGCTCGTCCCGCAACCGGACCGCATCGCCCACCGGGACGACCGGCGCGCCCACCGGGTACACCCGCTCCGCCAGATCCCAGCGCCGCTGCCGCCCCACCCGACCGGAGATTGCGATCTCGCCCCGCGCGGCCAGAAACTCCAACATCTGCGTCACGTTGCGGTTGTTCGTCCACCCCGTCGACGGCCACGGCACCTCGCTGCGGTCCGGCACCTCCCGCGACAGCAGCGGCCCGGAAGCACGCAACAGGTCCAACACGTACCCGCGGAACCGCTCGTTGGCTTGCAGCCAGTCCCGCCGCCGCGCGTCCTGCGGCCATGCCGCCATCTCCGCCCGGTACAGCCCCAGGTCCGTCATCGGCCGCACCATCGCCCGATGCTCGAACAGCGTCCGGTCCCGCTCCACCGCCGACAGCAGGTGCTCCGGCTCGTACGCGCCCCCCAGCCGCGTCCACGCCACCAGGTCAGCGCTCGGCGCCACCGCGGCCGTCGGATCCAGCTGCAGGAACGTCAACCGGTCCACCACCGCCAGCAGATCGGAAGGCCGGCCCGCGTCGAGCAACTGGGCGCGGACCGCGATCCGCCGAGCCTCCACACGATCAAGCCGGTGCGCCACCATGCGCCGAGGCTAGCCCCGCCGACCGACAGCATTCCGACCCGGCAACTCGGCCAGCGCGCGATTCGTCCGGTTCGACCGCACCGCCGCCCGCTGCTGACCTGCCGTCACCTCGATGTACGTCTGTGAGGACGCCAACGACGCGTGCCCCAACAACCGCATGATCTCCGCCGCGCTCGCGCCGTCCTCGGCCAACCGGGTCGCGAAGGTGTGCCGCAGCGCGTGCAGCCGCGCCCCGCGCGGCACCCGGTCGCCGATACCGGCCCGCCGGTAACAGGACTCCACCAGGTACTGCAGCCCACCCCGGCGCAACGGCTCACCCCGCCGGTCCACCAGCAGCGCAGAATCCGGCCGCACGCTGCGCGCCCCGAACCGGTGGGCCCGACTCTCCAGATAGTCCGCCAGCACCCGGTCCAGGTCGTCCTCGATAGGCACCACCCGGGGACGACCGCCCTTGCCCGCCACATCGACCCGCCGTTCCCCGCTCCGACCGGCCAGCGACGCCACCCGCAGCGCCAGCAGCTCGGACAGGCGCAGCCCGGCGCAGAGCGCCAGGGCCAGCACCGCCAGGTCCCGTTCCGGCCACGGGTCGCGCTGCCGGCCGTCCTCCCGGGCCACCGCGGCGAGCAACTCTTCCGGGGTGCCCTCGCCACGCAGCGGCTTGGGCTGGGGGAGCGGGGCGCGGGGCCGCCCCACCGCCGGCATCGGATTTCCCGGTACGACCCCCTCGGCGACCAGGAACGTGAAGAAGTTGTTCCAGGTGGACCAGGCGCGGTGTACCGAGGCGGCGGCGCGGGGAGCGGCGTACCGGGCGAATGCGGCCCGCATGACCCGGGGGGAGAGGGCGCTGATCATCAGCTGGTCGAGGGGGAGGGGAGGGGTCGAATCCTCGCCCACCAGCGCGGCGACGCTGTTCAGGTCCCGCCGGTACGCGGCCAGGGTGTGCGGGGAAGGCTTCCGGGTGGCCCGGGCGGTCAGGAACTCCTCGATCAGAACTCCTACCGATTCGTCCCGTTTGTCATGCATAAGGGATATTATGCATGTTTTTCGGATTCCCGGCCAGGGTGGGAGAGGGGGAGCGGCGGGCCGGACCCGCTTGCATGGGCTGGTGACCACGGCCGCCTTGCCGGCGTATCGACCTGCCGCGCGGTGCTGCCTGCGCTGCTGGTGGACGTGCACCGTGATCTGGTCGGCTTTCCTCGCGGCCCTCGGCGCCTGGGGACAATGCGCCGGACTCGGGCCGCGTGCCAATGCGCTCGTGAAGGCCGTCGATCGGAACGTCGCCACCACGGCTCCGCTGACGACTGGCCGGGTCGCCCGAGGCCATGGAGGAGGCCCGCGAAACGACCTACTTGACATAATGTGCATTATCGAATCTGCGGTGGGACGCGGACCCCCGCGTGGTGATCTGTTCTTTCTCATTCATCTTGAGCCATTCTCAGTAAGTTGAGCCATGCCCTGACCCTTCTCACTAAGTTGAGCCACCGTTGCCACCAGGCGGCAGCTCGCGATCTTGGTCCCCTACTACGCTCGGTAACCAGGTAGTCGTTCATCCTCGGTCAGGTGCCTGACCGCGGACGGCCAACAATGGCGGGCCCTCGTCGACGCGTCTCGGTCCGGCATTTCTACGACGGCCGGTACCCGATCTTGGCGAAAGACGCCGATGTCTCACCGGCAAGGCCAAAGATGTCGACGTCTACCCGCATTACGGGTCCGTGATCGCCGGCGTGCTGCCCACCGCTCAACTGCCGGCGCTGGCCATAACCGACGTGTCCCCCCTCCCCTCAAGGCCGGTGATGCTCTCCCTGAAGCCCAGCGCGGCGACGTGGATCCCTCCCGGCGTTTCAGCCTCGCCGCGAACCCGGCCAGCGCGCTGACGAACCGGAATCTGACCGTCGCCTACAGGCGGCCGTACACGGCCGCGCCCAAGGCTGCGGACGCGCGGACGATGCAGGATGGCGGGCTCCGGCGGACGTTGGCCGAGCGAGCCTGAAGGGCTCACACAGCGAAACAACTGCTGCTAGTACTCCAACGTCACTTGACCTGTCGGCTGGCGTGGTGGCTGAGTCTGCGCTGGTAGTGGGATCGGCGGGCTCGGGCTTGGGATGTTCGTCGCCAGGTTGACCAGTGCAGGGTGTGTGCTGGTGGTAGTGGTAGGGCGAGGACGAAGGCGTTGAGGAGTCGGCGGATCTCCGCCACGGTCAACGCGATGATCTCCGGGTCGGAGTCGGCTTGCTCAGCGGAGGCGGCGGCGAGGACGGTCAGCACGGCCAGGGCGAGCATGGCCAGGGTGATGAACCGGTGCCAGCCGGTCCAGCCGCGGACCTGGTAGTGGTCCAGGCCGACTTGGCCTTTGCCGGTTTGGAACAGCTCTTCGATGCTCCAGCGGGAGCCGGCGACGGTCACGAGGGTGTGCAGCGGCACTGGCTTCGGTGACCAGCACAGGTAGAAGGCCAGCTCGCCGGTGCTGTGGTTGCGGCGGATGAGCAGCCAGCGGTGCTCGCCATGCAGGCTGGTGGTGATCCAGGCCCACAGGTAGTCGCGGGGTCCTTTCGCGCCGGGTCCGCAGCTGTGCCGTTGCCACTCGGCGGTGGGTATCCGGTCGGCGAGCTCGTCGACGCGGACGAGGGTGCGTCCGTCGTTGACGGTGACGCGTCGGTCGCAGCCGACCGCGAGGACATAGCCGACGCCGCGCTGCTCCAGGTCTGCGCGCAGGCCCGGGTCGGCGCCGTAGACCTCGTCGCCGGTGGCCCAGCCGACGGGAACACCATCATCCAACGCCGCTGCGATCATCTGCCGGGCCAGGGCCGGTTTCGTGGCGAACCCGACTTGATCAGGGACACCGGCGGCCGCACGGCGGTCGTGCCGTTCGCACCAGGTCGTCTCGGGTAGGTAGAGCCGGCGGTCGATCAACGCCCGGCCCAGGGGTGAGACGTAGGCCAGGAACACCCCGACCTGGGCGTTCTCGACACGACCGGCGGTGCCGGTGTACTGCCGCTGCACCCCCACCGAACCCAGGCCCTTCTTCAGGAACCCGGTCTCATCGGTGATCAGCACCCCCTCGGGGTGGCCAAGCTGCTCCACCAGCCAGGCACGAACATCGTCTCGGACGGCGTCGGCGTCCCACAACGCCGTGCGCAGCAGCCGCTGCATCGCCTGCGGATCCCCGTGTCCGGCCCGTTCCGCAAGCGACCAGCACGTCTTACGCTCCACGCTCGACAGCAGCCCCTCCACGAACGCTGCCGCCGTACGACGTGGCTCCGCGCGGGCGAACCGGTCAGCGACACGCGCCACCGCCTCGTCGAGGATGACCCGCCACCGGGCAGGGTTTACGCTGTGGCCCGCGGCCACTGCACGATCTTCGGTTGTCCTCACAAACCATCGATGATCACGCGGTGGCCGTCTTCATGCCTGCGCCACGCCCAACGCCGAAGGCAAGTGACGTTGGCGTACTAGCCTCAAAGCCGCAGGAGGCCCCAAGGGGTTCCCGCGCCCGCCTTGGGGCCCGCTCACGCGGGCCCTTCGTGCATCTGGCGGCCGGTTCAGTTTCCAACACCACGGCCCCGGCATAGCCGTGCTCTGGTGGCTACAAAGCGGCGAGTTCGCTGCGGCGAGCACCCAATGCGAAGCCGACCACGATGAGGGCCCGGTCGCGCAAGCCCGCCAGCAGCCGGCCGGAGCGACTAAGCCGACAATGCTCAGAAGAGCCGTGCGAGGGCGCGCGCCAGCCGTTCCGCTGATCCGTCCCCAGCTGGCGACTGACCGGCGGTCGCCAGGACGGCGGTGCGAAGGCTCGTCAGCCAGATCGGCGTCCACCGTTCCCAGGTGTGCACCTCGTAGAGCGCAAGGGTCGGATAGTAGGTCTCGGGGGTAAGCAGGAACAGACTGGCATCACTGGGAACGTTAGCTGCGTAGCGGTCAAGCTGGTTCACGCCGTCCTTCTGCCCGTTGAACTGGGCGCGGATCTTGACTTCACATTCGACCAGGACCGTCTCACCCCGCCACCCGACGATGTCGGCTTGGCCTCTCGCGCCAAAGCGGAAGTCGACGTCGGAGCCACACGAGAACAAGTGGTCACCCAGCTTGGGGATGCAGCGCAGCCCATACAGCAGAAGAGCTTCGAATAACCGCTCGTCGGCGTCTGTAGCGACGTCGGGATGGTCGAGCACCGCGAGCAGCGCTCTCGCAGCTGTCTGAGCGTCCAGCGCCGCATCTACTTTCGGGCCCGTGAAGGGCGTCGACTCCTGCACGGGTGCATAGTGCCATCCCGGTAGGACACAACCCACAATGCGTCAGTCCCAGAGGATCAACACATCGACCGACTGGTGATTCGTGCCTTGAGCTCCCGACAAGTCAGGAAACGATGTGCAGGAAGGAGCCGTACGAGCAGTCAGCCGAACTCGGCAGGCTGGTGCTGCAGGTCGGTGGAGCGGACCAGGCAGTCCGGCCCGACGCCGTCCTCGTCGGGGAAGTCGTGGAACATCAGGGTCCGCAGGCACCGGCGGTACGTCCGCACCTCGAAACCCGCCCGGTACGACGAGAACGGGTCGGGGCGGCAGGCCTACGGCCGGACCTCCACAGGCGACGGGGCGTCCGGATCGTGCTCGCCGTAGTCGAAGACCACCTGGAACAGCCACCCGCTGCGCACCAGGTCGGGCTCGATGAGTCGCGACGTCCGGTTGCCGTACCTGATCCGTTTGAGGTAGCGGTTGGCGGACCGGGTGGCGGTGGACCGGTGCGCCTCGTGGCTGGATCCGACGTCGACGGACTCTTCGTTCTCGGCCTTGTACTCGTACACCATCGCGTTGCCGGTGTCGTCGTAGGTCTCGCAGATCAACCAGCTGAACACCCTTACCGGATCGTCGGGGTCGACGATCCGGCTCGCGGCGCTGCCACCGTAGACGCTGGTGACGTTGTCGGTGGTGACCGACCGCCACTGGGTCTCGGCACTGTCCAGATCGGTCCACCGCTCGATCCGCGCAAACAGGCCCTCGATGCGCGGCCGGTACGCCCGCACCAGGTAGTCGCGGCCATCGCGACGCCGCCGCCCGGGCTCACCGGGAACCGGCACGAGATCCTCGCTGCCGGAGAGCAGGAAGGTGTCCGCCGGATCCTCGAGGTAGCGCGGCAGGCCCTTGTCGGTCTTGCGGGTAACCGCCGGCAGCGAAAGCCCGAAGCCGAAGCCGAACGCCCCGTTACCCGCCCCGGAGTCGTAGGTGAGCTGCAGCGACGGGCCGAATCCGGCCCGGCCCGGGCTGGTGGCGAGCGGGACCGTCAGGCTGCCGGTGCCGGTCACCGGGTTGGCTGCGAACTTCTCGCCGATCCCCCGGATGGCGCCGCCGCCCTTGGGCAGTGAGATGACCGGCGGCTGGGGACCCGCCGAGCGTTGACCCGCACCGCTGCCCGCCGGGCTCGCGGTGGGGTCCTGATCACCGTCCGAGGCTGCTCCGGCGGCGAATCGATCGCCCGGCGCGGTCATCGCCGGTCACCCGCTGGTCTGTGACAACGTGTGTCGTACGTGGGCCATCAGGATTCCCCCGTCTCGTCGTCACCCCGGGTGAGAGCAGCACCGAGCACCTCCAAATTTTGCTCAGTCGATCACCCTCAGTCAACAGCCGGATGCTTGTAGCGACACTTCCGGGTGTCAAGTTAATGACTACGCCACATCGAACCTCACAAACCTTCCGGGCGGCACGAGCACGACCGGCCGGTGCCCGTCGGCCTAAAACAGCTGCAGCCGGAAGGTGGCACGAGGCTCCCCGGGATGGTCCAGGCGGAACGGCTGCTTGTCGACGCCGCCGACGCGCACGTCGTCATCCACAGCAAAGGCGGTCGTCGCCGCCAACTGCCGCGGCCCGCGCCGCTTACCCCGCACCTCGACGCCTATTTTGATGGACGGGGGCGGGACGCCGAGAGCGCCGATCGGGAAGCTCGCGGTCATTCCGCTGACTACCACCAGCGCTACTCACCCAGTCCATGGCATTCGTCACCGTCCGGCCCCTTGCCCGCGCCACCGGTCTCAGTGCTGTCGAGCAGGTGTCCCTGCACAGCCCGCGGCTCGGTGCTGCCACTGCCCTCCTCACCACTGGGCTCCCCTGCACGAGGTGTGGAAACTTCCTCGGTCACGCCCACGCGCACACCGGGCCCCGTTACGACCGCAACCGCGACTGCTCGACCGCTCGGCTAGGTCTCGGCTTGGGATATGACGGTCGTTAGGAGCAGCGGGACGTTCACAGACCGACGTCGGTGAGGGCGTTGTCCTCCCACTGGTTGGCATCCTCGATGTAGCCGGCCAGGGTGGTGGAGCCGTCCTTCCACCCGCCGTGCCGAGCGATCCTCAAAGGGTTCTTGCCCTGCCGGTGGGTTTCGGTGGCGAACCCGCGGCGTAGGGAATGGCCGGAGAAAGCAGAGGCGGCGTCCAGGCCGGCGCGGAGTGCGGTGCGCCGGACGATGATGGCTACCGCCTGGCCCGTGATGCGACCGCTCGCCTCGCCGCGCCCGTGGGGAGCCCGGCCGAGGTTGCCGTACCGGTCGATGCGACGGAAGACTGGCCCCGACGTCTCCCCCCGCTTGGCGAGGGCGTCAAGCCATGCCTTCATCGTGCGCACGGGGCAGGTGGCCGGTCGCGACGTGTAGGGAAGAGCAGTGTGGCGGCCCACGGATTCCTTGTCGGTCTTCGACCGCCGGATGGCGACCTGCAGACCGTCGTCAGTGAAGGTGAGATCGGCGATGTTCAAAGCGGCGAGTTCGCTGCGGCGAGCACCCAATGCGAAGCCGACCACGATGAGGGCCCGGTCGCGCAACCCCGCCACGGTGGAGGTGTCGAGGGCTTCGACCATCGCGCGCAGCGCGGTGATGGTCAGTGCCTTGGCTTTACGCACTCCTCGGCCGCCCTCGGCGAGTTCGGAGCGATGCCGACGAAGCACGGCGCGGGCTGGTCTGGTGTTGGGCGGCTCGGTGTCGGCGCTGACGTGGGCGACCGTGACGGCCGCCATGGCGCGTTCGATCGTCGACGATGCCTTGCCCTCGTCAGCCAGATGCGAGACATACTCGGCCAGGGTCGCTGCGGAGGCTGGAAGACGGGATCGCTGGTTCTCGATGCACCAGGCAGTGAACCGACGCCAGTCACCGCCGTACGCTCGTCGCGTAGATGCCGGTACGGATTCGCGGATACGCCGGCGCGCCGACTCCGAGAGCTGTTCATTCGGATCGACCACGTCGGCCTGCTGGGCACTCCCCCGCGCAGCTACTTCATTCACGAGAAGCAACCTTATCGTGAATGAGGGACGGCCTAAGGTTGCCAATGTCCGGCGTGTCGCCGCAGCCGATCAGGTTCCGCGCGGGCGCACCTTCGTCAAGCGCGGCCCACAGTATCGCAGCTGCAACCGTGCGCCCCGTGCGATAACGACGAGGTCTGCGTCGACACCGTCCGCGGCTGTCCCGGCCCGTTCTTCGCCACCGCTGCAGTATCCACGGCGGCTGTCGATCCTTCGGACATCAGGTGCTTCTCCTTGATCAGGAGTTACACCGTTCGTCTTACAGTCCCGCCCCCAAGGCCGGCTCGCCGGCTGTTGGAGGGGGCGGCTGGCAAGGGGCTAGTCGTCGAGCCGGGGCGGGTGAAGATGGGTCCGGGTGACGTCGCATAGCTGATCCGTGCCGACAGAGCCAATGAGCCGGGTTTGGGTCACGAGGCCCGCGAAGCGGTGGTCGCCGTCGGGTGTGTTGACGTGTTTGGACTGCCGGATGATCTGGAGCAGGACGAGTCCCTCGCGTTCGAGCGGGCTGGCGAGGAATGCTTCGTCGATGAGCAATCCCCCGTCGCTACCGGGCCAGGGCTCGGGATCGAGGTGCAGCAGCTGCCCGTCGACGGTGATGCCGGCGCCGTTGCGGTGGTGCAGTCCTGGGAACAGAGCGGCGGGTGCGGAGGTGAGGATGCGGACGTTGAGGGTGGCGGGTAGCGAGCAGTCGAGGATGCTGCCTTCCCAGCAGTAGCGTTCAGTCATGACGATCGCGGGCACCCCGAGCCCGAGCGAGTCGGTGCCGATCGCGTCCGTCCAGCGTTCTGGGCGGAAGTCGGCGACCGTGTTGGCGCGGTAGACCGCTCCGGTCGGCCACTCGCCGAGGTACAGCTCGTCGGTGAAGCTGACGTCGAGGGAGAAGGTGTCCAGATCCTCCTCGCCGGTCCAGGCTTGCAGCGCGGGTAGGTCCTCGCGACGGACGAGGGCGCCGTTGATGCTGGCCGTCAAGTCGGCGTGCGCGGTGTTGCGTTCAGTTCGCTGCGGGATGAGGTGTCGGTACGCGTTGAGGATGCGGTAGCGGCGGCCGGGCCGTCGCGGGGCGCTATGGGTGGTGGGCCAGTGGGTGAGATCGGCGTCGACCACGAGGAAGTTGCTCAGGTCGGGCAGGTCTTCCGGGTCGGTGGCCCAGAGGGACAGGTGGACGACGGAATCCTGGTTCAGCGGCATAGCAGGGTGGGCGACCTGAGGTATCGGCAGCCACCACACGCGCTGCTCGGTCGCCGGTTCTGCCGCAGTGACCGAGACAGGCCCGTCGTCCGCCGCATTGTCTGGGGTGACGGTGGCTTCGGCAGTCAGTGGAGGGATCTGCCAGAGTTCCTGCCACCAGCGGACGTCAATGGGCCGCGGACGGTCGAGAAGGTGGGTCGGGTCGAAGTCGCGGGCGTCGAGCTGCCAGGCGCCTTCGTATGGTGCTTCGCGATCGCCGTGGTCGCGGTCGCGTAGCTTGTGGGTGCCGGACAACCGCGCCAGTGCTTCATGCCAGGCAAGCCACTGGTACTTCTTGCCGAATCGCTCCTCCTTGTGGGATGTTCGCCCGCGATCGGAGTAGCTGATGTCGGCGTCGACCTCGCCGAAGGCTTGCGGTGTCCAGCCGAGTTCCAGGACCCGAGCGAATATCCATCCTGGCAGTACGCTGGGGTCGAATCCGGTTAGCGGTGTGTCTGTGGTGTCGTCGATGCGCTGGGCGGCGAGCCTGTACCAGTATGGGCGGTCGACGTGCAAGACGTACGAGTGGAAGTCCCCCAGGTTGTCGAGTGATCCGATCACCTGCCCCCATCCGGTGGTGATCGCCTCCTTCCTCCGCTCCTCATCGAGACCGGACCCCGCCGAAGTTGTGTCCGCATCTGGCCGGAAGCGCGGGTACTCCGCCTTTAGCTGCTCGAAGTCCGGTAGTCCCAAGTGGCCCGGCCAGTTGGTCGGGTAAGGCGGCATTGAGGTCTCGCGAAGGTACGCGACGTCAGCGTTTCCGGCAAGCGCCTCGGTGAGGTGACTGACTGCTGACGCAAGGTAGTCTCGCGCGAGCACATGGACGGGAACGCCCGCCTGCTCAACGAACGCGCGTAGGGCCGCCGCTGCAGGTTCGGGTTCGACCGCTTGCATAGTGATCGCTGCGTACGCGACCGCGAGCACCCGCTCGGTGACGAACCCGTCGTCGACTCCAGCAGCCAGCTGCAACAACGCGGGGATGATCTGCGGGTCGTGGGGCGTTATCGCCACCAAGGCCCGGGTTGCGGCGTCGCGCAGGAACCGGTCCGGGGAGGGCAAGGCCCACAGCAGGGCCTCCGCGGTGAGCCCGGCCACCGTGGTCGTGCCGTCGACGCTGGCGTTCAGAACGTCCGCTGGCGCAGACCTCGCCCAATCCAGCAGGGGTTGGTACGGGCTCGGCCGCCGCCTCGTGTTGTGGCGCCCGCGGACCTGAGCAGTCCATCGCCGATCCCGTTCCCCTATCGCCATCGGAGCGAGCAGATCGTGCAGCCAGCCGCGACCAAGCGGCCGGTCGGGATGGATGGTGAGGAGTAGTGCTCGGCTAATCGCCTCGCGGCGCAGCGGATCCGGCAGAGCGGCCGGAGCATCGGGGTCCGGGCCGAGGATCAGGTCCGCGAGGTGTTGGCGGGTGCGGTCGGTGAAGCTGGACGACTCACGCTGTAGCAGACCTCGTAGCCAGGGTTCGGTAATGATCCATTCGACTGATCGGCCTTCAAACGTGACACCGGCCCGCTTCATGGCCTCGGCGATCTCCGGCAGCTCGACGCCTACGTGCTCTGGCGCGGCAACGGCCAAGGCTTCCAGAAGCGTTCGCAGCCGGTAGGCCTCCGGTGACCGTTTGGCGGGATCAGCGGCTGGCAGCCGCCGGGCGATCTCGTCGGCGTTGTCGGCCGTGGACCGGCCGGCCGTGTCGGAGCCGTCGGTCAGCAACACTTCTGCGGCGAGATGATCGCTGATGCGCTCGAAGGCGAAGCGAACCACCCGCGACGGCGATCGGCCGGCCCCCTCTAGGACGAAGTCTTCGGCGAGCAGTCCTTCGCTGACCAAAACGCCGAGCGGTGTCTTGTCGTAGGGCGTGCCGGGTGCCGTGGACACAACGGCGTGAAGCGCCGCGACCGCCTCCGTGTACGGCAGCGCCGGGCGCGGGCGCTTGGACATCGCTGCGGCCACCGATTCACAGCACGGCCGTGCGATCGCCTGATAGGGGCCGGTCCCCAGCTGGTGCCGGGCGCGCGCGTCAACGTCTTGGAAGATCGCTTCGATGATCCGCGACAGCCCCGGGATCGGCCGCGCGAGCAGCCCGGCATTGTGTCGGGCGGCCTGGCAGAACAGTCGCAGCATCAGCGGGTTGGACAGCTCGCGGAACAACGAGGGCGGCGCTGCCGGCAGCGGGAGCCGGTAGTACTCGAAGAATGCCTGGACCGCCGCTATGGGTGCCTCCGCGAATCCCTTGTGCTCCACCTGGATCAGCCGCGTTTCGTCGAGGTGGTCGGGAAGGATCATGTCCTTGGCGACCGTGCGGACGCTCAAGATGACGCCGATCCACGGGTACCGTCGGGCCACTGTGAGGAAGGCGGCGAGGTGGTTGGGCCACAGCTGAAGGCCGTTGTTCTCGTTGATTGCGTCGATGATCAGCAGCGCGCGTTGCTGGCTGGCCTCGGCGCGGGCGCTGAGCGCCTGCAGGAAGGTCTCGGCCTCGCCGTCGAACCGCAGTGCTTTCATGACTTCGGACCAGGGATTGCCGACGCCAAGCTGCTGGCCGAGGACCACCACCGCCGGCTGGCCGCGTTCGAGGGCGAGCCGTGCGGTGTCGCACAGCAGGTGGGTCTTTCCGCTGCCGGCGTTACCCCACAGCAGCATGGCCGGTGCTGTGTAGGCCGGCCAGTCCTCGTCGAACGCCGCGATGACCTTGGCGCTCACGTCGGCGAGCTCGTTGAACGTTCGGTGCATCCGGCCGGCCTCGCCGGCCTGTTCGGCGTCCGGATGCGGCGTCAGCGTCCCCACCGCGGCCTGCAGGTCCTGCCAAGCCTGCCGCCAAGGGCCGATCGCCAGCTGCTTGTCGGGTGCCGGCGTCTCGTCGGCGGTCAGCGGCATCGGCAGCGCTGCGGCGAGTTGGTGCAGTTGGGCGCTCGCGGCGGGGTCGATGGCCGGATCGAGTCGCTCGATGTGGCCGACAGCTGACGCGGCGTGCTGCTCAAGGTCAACGAGCAGCTGCGGAAGCCGGGCGAAGTTGGCGATCTTGCGGCCGGCTGGCACGCCGACCGTCAGGTTGCGGTTGTAGCGGGGCCCGACCTGCTCGACGACCTCGTCCAGGCGTTCGGCCAGCCACGTACGACTCAGCAGAGGTCGCTCGAACCACCAGCGGAACCGGCCGGCGTGTTCCTCGCGCGACAAGGCTTCGAGGATCTCGGACTTGCCCATGTAGTGGAACTCGACGGTCCGCCCCAGGGCCTTGACGTGCTTCTTCCACTGCTCGACGTAGTGGTTCCACTTATCCATGAACCACTGCTCGTCTGGCTTCCTGGGATCGGCACGGTCGCTGGGCAGGGCGATGGTCATGGCGGTCAGATTCGGGTGCTTCTCGATCGCCGTTTTCACACTGCCTGTGATCTTCGACCACTGGTCGATGCTGGGACTGCCCAGGAAGAACTTGGCCTGCAGTCCGTGCTCGACGCCGCTGGCGTCGATCGAGTAGCCCTCGACGCCACCGTCCGGGGTACCCAGGCGCACGAAGGTTTGCCCTTTATGGAGCGCATCTGCCCGCGCAATCTGGCAGCACAACTCCTCGAACCCGGTGTCCTGCCCGCGCCCCCAGGGGCGGATGGCGACAAAGTCGACGTCAATCGGCACTGCATGATTCTGCCGGACGGCTACAGATCTTGAATGGCTAGGTTCAGTCCGGCGCGAGGCCGGCCTGCGCGACGGGCACATCCGCGCCCGCGGGGCGAATGGATGACCGGTAGCCGAACCCCGGCCTGCCCCCTCCGACAGCGCTCGCACCCTGGCGACGCGACCACGCCCACAACGCCGCTTCCGGCATCACAGCTTGGCGTCCACGGCGCCGGCGTCAAGGCCAAGCCCTACCGGGTGGGGCCCACGGCCCAGCCTTGGCCCCGACGCCGTACACACGCCTGCCGGAAGACGGGCAAAACAATGTCACCGGGTCAAAACCCCAGCCTTGACCGGCCCCGCTCCTTCATCGATGACACAGAGATGTGCCGTTCGTTTGACGGACCCGCTGGCGGTGGGGAGCGGCCCGGTGCTGAACTGGCTCTCCCCGCATAGATCAATTGCAAAGCGAGGTTTCGCTGAAAGCTACGAGCGGCCTTAGCACGGTTATGTCGACGCCTGGCCGAACCTGACGGCGATTTCGCGCAGCCGTGCCGGGACCGTACTGGCGCCGCGGCGCAGATAGAACTCCGGCTTTTCCCGGTTGTACGCGTGCCAGCGGCCACCAGGGGCGACCTCCACCAACAGGACCGTCTTACCGTCCAACGGCACTGGACGCACGGCCACCGCCGGGTCCGGATCGATGTTGCTACGGATCATGCTGCGCAACGTGAGCACTAGCTCGTCGAGCTTCGTCGCGTCGACGCCAGCGATTTGCCCGTCGTCGGTCACCCCAATCAGCACGGTCCCGCCCTCGCCGGAGGCGAACGCGGCCACCGTCTTAAGCATCTTCTTCCGGTGTTCGTTGACGGGAAGTTGCTCCTTGAACTCCACGTACTCGGTCTCGCCGCCAGCGACCAGCACGCTCGCTTCGGCGCCCGGAAGGTCCCAGATCACCGAGCGGTCGCCGTCGCCGCCAGGCCCTGGTAGCGGGAAGTAGCGGAAGTCCAGCCAGTCGTCGCCGGATCGCAGCATCAACAGGGTGGCTGGAGCCAGGCCCTGCGGCAACCGCAACCGGACTCGTCCAGTAGCGCCGAGCGGGCGGAGCTGCCGACCGTCTGGGGCGGTCAGCTCCACCTGCGCTCCGGCCAGCTCGGCACCATTCACAACTACCGTCAGCGTGTCCGGGGCGATGGTGACCCGGTGGATCCGACCGCGGCGGTCCAGCCGGACGATGCGCCACAGCATGTGCGAAGGGCGGGGACCGGTCTCGACAGCGGCCTCGTAGAAAAAGGCGTTGAATGCCGCCGCGGCGTGCAGAAAGCTCGGCCCGTCGCCGACCAGCACCGTCCGCTGCCGTGTCGACGCCTGCTTCGCCGGGCTGAGCTGCCATTCGGTGCGCGGCCACGGCAGCGCCGTGTTGTTCCAGCGCACCTGACCAGCGAGCCGCTGGAAGTTGCCGCTCGACTGCGCAGCAGGTGCGGACACCGTCAGCCCGGCGACTTGATGCGGCTTCTCCCGCAATAGGTCGGCGACCAGGGATCCCGGCAGGCGGCGCTGAACAAAGGCGTCATCGCTGTAGAGCCAGGTGCGATCGGGGCTGGGTCTGTCGGCGTCGATCAGCACCTCGCCGTAGCTGATCTTCCAGCCGTCCTCGCCGCGGCACAGGGCAAGCCGGACGTCAACGGCGGCACTCTGCTCGATCATGCCGGTCAGCTCGTCGACGGGCGTCATCCCGCTCTCCATGGCCGGTACCTCCTCGCATCGCCCTCGGCCTGACGTGGGCGCCACCCACCACGCTGTTCAACCTGCTCGGCAGACCGGCCGCGAGCGTACGCGGCGCTGGCCGAGAACCACCACTCAGTTGAGGGCGTCGGGGAACCGGCGACGACCCTGTGGCCGAGCCGCGCGTCCAGCCGCTCTGGCCCTCGGGTGCTTGCCTCATCCGACCGTCCTGGCCCATCAGCTTTTGTCTGGTTCGGTCGCCGCCATGACTCGCGCCCACTACGCCGCTGCTTTCGCCTTGGTCACCGTGCTCGCCGGGTGCAGCGGTGGGCCCGAGAAGCCCGTTACGGCCAGCGCCACCCTCGCGCCCACGTCCGCAGCCCCGGCGACGTCATCGCCGTCGGCCGTCGACCGGGACTACTCCCCCACTGTCGGATTCACCGCGGCCGAGGCCACCGCCATGCTCGCCGCAGCCGCCACAGGCGACAAGTGGCTGGGTGAGGCCGCGCCGCCGATGGCCGCGATGCTCGTCGATCTCGGCCTCCGGGTGTCAGAGCTCTGCTCCCTCGACGCCGAGCACATCGGCCAACGCGACGACCACCACGGCACGAGGTGTACCGGTTCGTGAAGCGCCTCGCCAAGGCGGCCGGTATGCCGAACTGGCAGCAGATCAGCCCGCACTCGTTCCGGCACGCGTGGAACACCATCGCCCGCAAGAAGGGCTCCGACCTCAAGGACCGGCAGCACGCCCTGGGCCACAAGGACCCTCGAACCACCCAGCGGTACGACCGCGACCGGGACAACCTCGACCCCGACCCGTCGATCCTGGTCGCCGCCGCCACCTCCGGCAGCTGACGGCCGCACCGGACCTCGACACCGACGATGTAGCCGACGAGGAAGCCACGGAGTGACGCTTCGGGTGGGCCCCGGGCGGCACCTCCGCCGCCGCCCCTGGACTGCGACCCGTCCTTGCTGGTCGCCTGCGGGAGTGGCGGGAGTGGATGGCCAGCGACGAGGTGGCGCGACTGCGGTCCGGCGGGCGGCCTGGCCTTGATCGCCCGGCGCGGTGAGGTGGACTACCGGGCCAACTGATCCTCGATCGCTGTCGAGACGACCTTCAACGCGTCCTGTTCGAACCCGTCCGGCAGCAGCCGCAGCGTGTGCGGGATCGCCCTACCGCCCTTGCCGTAGTCGTCGACCGTGCCGTTGAAATGCCGTGCCTTGTCCATCGTCACCTCGTTGAGGCCGAACCGGGTGAACCAGATGTGCTTCTCATAGGTGTCCGGCCCGAGGCCCATGTGCAGCAGCCGGGTCTTCGGCATCACCTGGAACCCGTCCGGCATCCCGTGATGGAAGTAGCTCAACATGAGCAGGTAGCGCAGATCGCGGTCCTCCAGGACGTGAATCCAGCCCTGGGTGAACAAGCCGAGCGGGAGCCCGAAGTAGTTGTTCTCCCGCTTGAGCGGCACCGCGTAGGGCTCGTTGGGGCCGCTGATCCGCTTGCCGCTCTCGTGGTTGAGCAAGAAGCCGTTGTGCTTGTTCTTGCGATCCTTGCCGTTGGGCAGCGACACCAGATCCTCCTCGCTCATCAGATCGAGTGCGCTGAACAGGTGCCGACGCTTCTTGTCGGAGATGCTCATGTACGTGCGGCCCTCCCCGGACGGCTTCGCGTCGGTGGCCAGCAGGTCCGCCCATGCGATCTGGTCACCCGCAGCCTGCAACGGGCGTGGGTTGTCCGGCCGCCTGCCGGGCTTCGTACGTGTCTGCGCCTCGAACAGCGCGATGAGCATCAGCCGCAGTGCCGCGCCGCGCGGGGTCACCAGCCGGCCTGCCGGCGGGCAGAACTCTTTTGGGGGAAGTTTCCGGTCCGACCAGTCACCCGGGGCCGGCTGGGAGCGGAAGACGAACGCGTCGCGGACCCACACTAGTCCGTTGGCGACCGGGCTGCCGGCGGTGCTGCTCTTGGCGAGCGCGGCGAGGTTCGCGGTGGCCTTCTTGTAGGAGTCCTCCGCGTCGTACAGGCGGCGCACGCGGACGTCCAGGTGTTCGCGTTCCGCTTTCGACGGTGGCGCGGTCAAGTCGAAGACGATCTTCTCGGCCACGGTCATCCTGCCCATCACAAGGTCACTGGCTTGGCGTACGGCGGTTATGTTCTGAACGTTTTGATCCGTCTGAAGCGTCATCTCCGCGTCTTCGGATCAGTGTTTAACGTTCAGACGGACCAGAACGTGTTGACCATGCTACCTGATCCACTTGGCGGACGGCGGCTCCGACGCTTCGATGGACATCAGCCGGGCGATGACCGCTCCGGCCGCGGCAAGGCCCCGCAGCCAGCTGGACCACCCTCGCCGCCACGCCGCACCGCGACAACCGCCCGCCGGTACCGCGGACGGCCCCCGGGCTGAGCCCCCGGAGGCCGCGGTGCGGACCAACCCGTGACTTCGAGCAAGGAGTTCCGCGTGCCCAGAGTACGTCGACCCTACTGGCAACCCCGCCCGGCGCCGCAGTCCAGCGGGCCGCAGCGGCTCCCCCAGCGCTGGGCCATCATCGCGATGGTCACGGCCGCCGCAGCCACAGTTGCCCACCTCGCGGGCGGCCCGATCGCGGCCATCACCGTCGGGGCTGCGGTGCTCGTCGCCGCCCACCGAGTCCTCGACTGAGTCCGGGAACTCGGGTTCGGTGCGGGCGGCCGCAATCCGTCCGTGCCGGCACGGACACTTAGGGCGCGTCTCATTTGGTGAGGCGGCGGTAGCAGATCAGGGTGCTGGCGATGGTGGCGAAGGCTTCGAAGTGATCGCCCTTGCGGTCATAGCGGCGAACGAGGCGCCGGTAGCGCATCAGCCAGGACATGCAGGCTTCAACGACCCAGCGGTGCCGGCCCAGACGCGTGGAGGACTCGATGCCCTTACGGGCGATGCGTACCTTGATCCCCCGTCGCCGGACCTCGCGGCGCAGCTCGCGGGCGTCGTACGCCTTGTCGGCGTGCAACTTGTCTGGCCGCCACCGGCGGCGCCCGTTGGGTGTGCGGATCGCCGGGACGCTGTCGAGCATGGGCAGCAGCAGTTGGCTGTCGTGGACGTTCGCGGCGGTGACCAGCACAGCCAGGGGCAGCCCCTTCCGGTCGCAGATGACGTGGAGTTTGCTGCCTGGTTTGCCGCGGTCGACCGGGTTTGGGCCAGTCAGATCGCCCCTTTTTCCGCCCGCACACTGATCGAGTCGACCACCGCCCTCGACCAGTCGATCCGCCGGTCGGCGCCGAGCCGGTCCAGGGTCGCCTCGTGCAGCCGGAGCCAGAACCCGGCCGCGGTCCACTCGGTGAACCTGCGGTGCGCGGTGGCCCTGGTGACACCGAACGACGCCTCAGGCAGCTTCCACCAGGAACAACCCGCCTGGGTCACGTACACGATCGCGGCCAGCACCGCCCGGTCGTCCACCCGCCGGCGACCACCACCCTGCCGACGAACCGGCGCGGGCGGGATCAACGGCACCGCTATCTCCCAGAGATCATCCGGCGCCCAGGTACGGATCATGGCCTCGTCCACGGAAGCAGATCATGCCCCAGGCCAACGACCATCCAAATGAGACGCGCCCTTAGACGGTGCCACGAAGAAGGGCCCCATCGCCTCCATGGTGACCGGATGGCGGTGGGGCACGGCATCAGGCCGACCCCGAGGCTCCAGCGACTGACCGACCACAGTGCACTCGTAGCAACAAGGAGAGCCCGGGACTCCAGGGGCCTCATCCGCGTCACGACGGCCACGGAACCTCGTGGTCCGTCACCACCGAGGTGATCGTGACGCGCTGGGGACCGGGGTCAGCTACCGGGAGTGACGACGACTTCGGCACGGCCTCCTCGACGCTGACCCTGCAGTCGTCGCGCTCCGAGCTGCCGGCGCCCTGGACCGCCACCCACGACGCAGGCCTGATCGAGCCGCAAGCGTCGGATATGCGAACACACCGTTGACACCGGGCGGAAGGCTCAGAAACTGACCGTGAGGCGGTGGCGGCGCGGGACCAGCGAGGGGCACATGACCCTGCAGACCGGTGCACTGACGATGGTGACGCTGGGTGTCCAGGACGATCCGGTCCTGTGGCCCGGCGTGCACCTGCGGTGGTTCGTCGACCCGGCGATCGGGTTCCCCCCGCTCGGGTTCGACGTTCAGCGCCGGCCCGCGCGGGCCGGGACCGCATCGTGGGTGGACTTCGCCTCGATGCCGGTCGGCTCGGTGCCGACGGCGCTCCCGCTCGGGCCGCTGGTCCTGGGGTCGGCCAACACCGGCGCGCCCTCCGAGGTAGTCACCGAGCTCGTCGACGCCGCGCAGGTGCCGGTGTTGCGGCCCGCCTTCGAGGGGGCGATCACCGGCGAGCTGACCGCCGCGGCCGGCCCAGCCCGGCGGATCGACATCGACATCGTGCACACCGTTCCCCAGGCGGCGCGTCTGCTGCCGGCCGACTTCGTCGTCTGGGGCCTGGCCGGAGGCAAGCGGGTCTGCTCGGGATCGGTGCGGCTTACCGAGCAGAGCCGGTTCACGCGGCTGCGGGTGAGCGTGGCCGCCGACGCCCTCGACGGATTCCAGATCCAGGGCCGGCGCCAGCTCGCGCACTACTACGCCATCGTCGCGGTGCGCTGGGTGACCGTGGCCGACGAGGCCGACGACGGGTGGGACCCGCCGCTCAACCCGCGGCGGATCGGCTTTCCGGTAACGGTGCCGGGATATCTGGTGCCGCACGGGCACGGCGCCGATCCGGGCACCGGCGCGCTGGACTGGCTCGAGGCGGCTGACCGGCTGAGCCCGACCGGGTTGGCGTCCGGCCTGCCCGCCCCGGCGGTGCAGCAGTTCGGGCCGCCCGAGTTCGGACGGAGCCGGGAGATCTTCCGCGCGGCACTGGCCGGCCGGCAGCTGACCCAGAGCGGCAGCGGCGCCGGAACGCCGACCGTGGAGGTCGACGCCGTGCGCCTCGTGCAGTTCGGCGCGCTCGGCCCCGACGTCGCGCGGATGGCGGGGCTCGCCCTGGTCGACCGCACCGCCGTCCCCGGTGTTCGCTACGACTACCAGGTCGTCGGCTACTGGCCCGGGCCGATCCGGTGGGAGTGGGTTTGCGGGGACGTGCCGGTGACCCCCGGGCCGGTCCGCGTCGATCTGCCCGTCCCGAGCGACGCCGTCCGGGTGACTGTCCGGTCGACGGGACCGTTCACTGTGCGGGCGTCGGCGGGCAACGGCCGCGAGACCGTGCGGCGCCTCCCGGCTGGGCCGACGAGCGCTGTCACGGTGGAGGGGTCCGGCATCGACACGGTCGTGGTCGATGGCGACGGCCCGGTCGTGACCCAGGTGTGCCACCTCGAACCGGTGCAGGACATCCTGACGCACCGGTGGATCTGCTTCGGGGTGACCCGCGGGCCGGTGGCGCCGCTGCGGGCGCCGGCCGCCCCGGAGGCGACGCCGATGCCGGGTTTCGCGCGGCGGTTCACCGCCGAGCAGGTCGTCGGCCTGCGCCTCGATCCGGCGCCGGCCGCCGTTCCCGGTGGCGGCCTGCTGCCGGTCGCTCGGGCACTGACCGATCCGGTCTCGTACGAGGTGCAGCGGCGCGCCGAGAGCGGCACCTGGGAGGACCTGGTGACGCCGCCCGGCTCGGAGCTGCGCGCCTGGGGCGGCCCGGCTACCGGCCGGACCCGGCCGGTGTTCCGCTCCACGGCCCGGCCCGCGGCCTTCACCGCGCCGCCGGGGTGGCCGGACGAGCCCGGCGATTTCGTGGACGACCGGCTCGATCCGGACGTCCGCTCCTACGGCTACCGCTGCCGGGCCCGCGATCTGTTCGGCCGGGTGAGCGACTGGTCGCCGCCGGCCGCCGTCGACGTGGCCGACCGGGTGCCGCCGCCGCGGCCGGACGGGGTGACCGGCCGGTGGATTGACCGCTCGGAACCGGATCTGGCCGCCGACGACCGCGCCGAGCTGGACGCCGCCGGCGTGGACCGGGCGGCTCTGCTGCGCTGGTCGTGGCCGGACCGGTGCCGGGTCCAGGCGCCGGACACGGTCGGCTTCCGGGTCTACTGGAACGATCGGCCGCACAGCACCGTGCTCGCCGGCATCGCGGCGGTCGCCACCGACGACCCCGCCGCGTACCGGGTGACCGTACCGCTCGGCATCCCGCCGGCCGACGCGTTCCGGGGCGACTGGCTGCGCCAGGGCAACCGGCAGTACCTGATTCTCGGCAACACGGCGGCCGACCCCTCGGTGCTGGCCCTGAGCCGTTCCGCCACCGAGCCGCCGGCCCCCGGTCCGTGCTCGATCTCGATGCGCGGGCCCGACCCGAGCCGGCTCGACCTGATCGGCAACCCGCTGCGGCCCGACCCGAGCCGGGCGGCGGTCTGGCAGCGGCGGGTCTTGGAGGTCTCGACGGCCGGGGCCAGCTTCGACATCCTGCAGGAGTCGGACGGCATCGCGGTGGAGTGCACCGGCGTCGAGCCGGACGCCCCTCGGGCCGGGCTGGCGACCGTGCGACTGCAGCCCGCGTGGGTCTTCGACGGCCGGATTCCGGAGGGGTTGTCTCTGTCGGCAGACAAGCTGCGCGACGAGCCTGCCAACGGTAGGCGGCTGCAGTAGATTTTCGACGCTCTGGCGGCCCGCCACATGCTGTGAACTGGCCGACCCCGATTCGATTCTCGAGGATGGACGCAAAGCGCATACCTAAGAGTTGTCGGGTATCCGCTTTGGACGTACTCTGATACGGCAAGCGAAGTGCGTTATCGGTTAGGAGCTGCATGATCCACCTGAAGATCGGCGCGCCCCGCCCCGCCGACCACAATGACCCGATGGGCCGCGACTGGGTCGGCTGGACCCCCGCGCAGACCCCGCAGCAGATCTACGACCGCAACCGCGGCATCTGGTCGCTCGGCACCCGGGCCGAACGCCAGCGGTACACCGTCTTCTCCTCCCTCATCACCGGCATGAACGTGGCCATCATCGAGAACACCGGCATCGAGGACGTCGGTGGCGGCAAGCGCGCTGTGGTCGGTCGGGTGCTCGAGCCCGGCCATCCGGTGCACGACGCGCTGATCGACCAGCCGGCCCTCGACAACTACCGCAACCCGATGACCTACCCCGACCACTCGGTCGACCACCAGCGCACCTGTGCCTGTGGCTGTGGCGCGGCGGTTGCGGGCGCGCGGCTGTTCCTGCCGGGCCATGACCAGCGGGCCATCCACGCCCGCATCGCCGCCCAGTGGGGCGACACCCTGGGTTTCATCCGCTGGTTCGACGACACCTTCGGCGCCCCGGCTCACGCTGCCGATGCGGCGGCGGCCGACAGGTGATCCCCGGGATTGCGGGCGCTCGGAATGCCTTGGCCCACCAGCAGCCCTGACATGTCCCTGAGGCTGGGCCGCTCTTGACCCAGATCACGATTGGTTGTCCCGTCCACGGGAGGTGTCTTGTCGGCAGAGTTTCGCCCTCTGGCGGGTGAGCCGGACCCGGCCGGGCCCCTGGTGTCATCCGCAGGGCATCCATACGAAGTGCCACTCAACGACTTCACCTCCGAGGGGGAGTTGGCCAAGGCGGTGCTCGACCGCCTTCGGCCGGCGTTCCACATCCGTCGCGAATGGCCTGGACGGCACTGCTCGGGACGGCCCGCACGCATTGACGCGGTCATCCGTCCAAGGGATCTCGCTCCGTGGCGCGACGACGTGGTCACCTTCGGCGTGGAGTTCAAGCTTCCGCCTGCGGAGGCCGGAATTCACGCCTACACCGGCTGGCTCGCGCAGGCGGTCGACTACACGCACGTCGACTGGAAGGGCTTGGGGAGGCTGAGAATCCTGACGTGCCCAGGGCCGGCCCTGTGGCTCGACCGGATCCAGCAATACTCGCAGGCGGATTCGACCGTGAGCTTGGCGCGACGACTGAGCGGGCAGCTCGGGGTCGGCGAACTGGTGTTGCGATGGACCCATGGGCTGACGATCGCGTTCAACGGCGAGCACGTCTGGTCGGAACGTCACGGGGTGGTTCGGGGCCGGACCTGGACCATGGCGCCCCGAGTCGGCTCGCGGTAACCCAAGCCGGTGGCGGGCGTACCCGATCTACGACTGGCTGACCGAAGACGTCGTCCCCGCAGGCGCGGGAGTCCTCCGTACTTCCGGCGCGGTGCGTCGGCCTAATCGGGGTCGTCCCCGCACGCGCGGGGGTCCTCTCGCGAACCAGCCGGCCTTGCCGTTCGGGGGGCCGTCGTCCCCGCACGCGCAGGGTCCTCACCCGGAGGCCTCCTGCTAGTAATCAGCGAAAAATCAACGACAGCGCTGGTCAGAGCCGGGTACCGCCGGGCGGTGGTGTCGCTCGTGCCGCCACCGGCTGACCGGCGTTGCCGTTGGTTCCGGGCCGGAAACTACTAGGCCGAAGGTGACGGTGTCGAAATTGTCGGTGGCCGATCGTAGGGTGCGCTCGTGGCGCTGATCTATGCGTTTGAAGACGAGGACGGCGGTTGGCACGGCAACCCTGGCAGGACCTTTCGAGGGATGGGCCGGGCGACATACGCGACGTTGACGTTCCGCCCTGGTCCCGCGGACCCGGGTGCCGACAGCAGCTTCGCCGGGCAGACGTTGCGCGTCGCGGTGGCCAGCATTGACGAGCAGGTGGCCGGCGAGATCGCGTACCGGCTCGACAACGGTACGGTGCACTACGCCACCGACGAGGTCGACGAGCTGCTGTTCGGCATCGACGTGCACCGACTGCCCATCAGCTCCTGGCCACCGGTCGTGCACGATCCGGTGCCGGCCGCTCCCACGACAACACCGGCGGCGCCGCCGGTGTTGTCGTGGGAGGTCAGCGACGCCGGGCGGCACTACACGCTGGCCCTCACCACGGGCGTGGACGGCCCGACCGTCGAAGTGACCGGCGCCGACAACGAGGGCCAGCTCATCGCCCAGCTCGCCGGGCACCTGCCGGGCGGCGATCTGGCCCTGGTGGCGCGGGTGTTCCTCGCCGCCGCGGCGAACCCCGGCGCGTCGACACGCGTTCCGGCGGCCCGCCATCCCCGATCCTGGTCGGAGCAGGAGACCGCGTACGTGGCCAGCCGGCACCGCGACGGCGCCGATGCCGAGGCGATCGCCGTAGAGCTGGGGCGGACCACCAACAGCATCCGGTACAAGCTGCACGGCCTGGGCCTGGCCCAGTTTCCCGGGCCGAACACCAGCCGGCCACCGGCACCCCCGCGAACGCCGGCGTACACGATGGAAGACCTGCGCCAGGTCCACCCGAACTCGCACAGGCCGTGGGAGCCCGAGGACGACAAACGGCTCGCCCGACGCGCCGCAGAAGGCGCGAGCATCTCCGAGTTGATGGAGGAGTTCGGCCGTAACCACGGCGCGATCACCTCCCGCCTGGCACGGGTGCAGCCCCCGGTCGCCCCCAGCCCGCCGCCAGCCGCTCCCTGAGCCCACCAGGCGGCCGCCGTGCAGGCATCGATAGCAGGTTCCTCGCCTACCTGGAGCGACCAGGTCCGTGAGGGTCAGTCGGCTGGTGAGACCGCCTATTCAACTGCCACGTATTCGGCTTGAGTCCGCCCGTATGGTTACCGTTCGTTACGGCTAGTACCTCCGCGGTCCGCCGGATTGCGTAGATCGATCTGCACTGGCGCACCTGGTAGGTGCTCCACCGCTGCAGGGCGCCGATCCGCCAGTACCATCCTCGTTGACCTCGGCACAAGCGCGCCGACCACTGGGAAGCGGAGAGAACACCCGATGACCGCCAAACCGCGTGACGAGGGCACCGGCGAGCAGCCACGCGACGACGAGGCCCGCATCGAGGGCGAACAGCCGGACGCTGACGCCACCGCCGAACAGGATGCCGACGTAGAGGTGACGGGCGGCCCGTGGGAGCCGGCCTGGTCCCCGGAGCAGATGGAGCGGTTCGCCAACGCGATCCAGCCGCACCTGCTCGGTCTCAAGAGGTTCGAGGATCAGGTCCGCAACGCGCTCTCGAACATGGCTGCCACGTTGATCGACCTCAACCAACTCACGCAGCCCCTGCTGTCGAACCTGTCATGTATTGCGCCGAACCTCGTGGGCCTCGGTGAGCTGCTCACCGAGAAGATGCCGCCGAACTGGCCCAGGCCCACGGACTTCGACCTCGTGTTCCAGGTGATCCAGGACGAAGGGATCCCGCTGGTCTGGGTGCCTCGCGCCGACATCGTGGCGGACCTGCTGACCGCTCCCGACCGCGACACGCGGATCAAGGTCCTGACGGCCCGGTCTTCCGATGTGGCGCAGGACTGTCGGGAGGTGCTCGACCAAATCGCGCGCCCCGATCTGGTCCACCTGTTGCCCATGGCGGTCAGCGCCCTCGACGCGTATGTGGACGGCCACCACGCTCCCGCCCAAGCGCTGTCCGTCGTCGTCGTGGAAACCGTCGTTACCCGCACGATCGGCAGTTACCGGCAGGCCAAGACGTTCGCGAAGATCGACGAACCCAGAGATCTGGACATAGCGGAGCTGCGCTTCCGAGCGGCGCTGGCACCGATCGGCCCCTTCTACCTCGCTTGGCGGCCCAGCTCCGGCGACCCAATGCCCGAGCACCTGAGCCGGCACGTCACCGTCCACCAGGCCGACCCCGCCCACTACACCCACGGCAACGCCACCGTCGCGATCATGCTCCTCGCCTCGGTCCTGCGCGGCGTCGAGGAGTACCTGGACCTCACCACGCCGGCCACCTCGCAACCCGCTGCGGCGGCAGCGCCGCGCTGATGCTAGAGGGCCGCTACTGGTTTCCAGCCCGGAACCAACGGCAACGCCGGCCAACCGGTTGGCGGCACGAGCGACACCGCCCCCCGGCGGTACCCGGCTCCTCGTTGCGCTGGTCTTGCACTTCACCGACTTCGCTAAGTCGCCGGCGGCGACGCGGCCGACCTCGACCATGGAGCGGTGGTGGTCGGCCGCCGGCCGCCGGCCGCCGGCGAGACACAACCCGGGCGACTCCCCTACTGTTCGCGCGGCGGGGCCAGTATTCGCAGATGCCTCTCTCCCTCTTCACAGAGCCGACCTTCGATGGACATGATCGGTAGAGATCGTCACTATCCATGACGGTCACCTGGGAGGCCCCCATGCGAGTAGCCCGAATTTCCACCCGATCCTCAGCTTGGCGGCGACGGCTTGCCGCGATAGCCGCGGTTGTGACAGCCGGCGTTGGCCTGGCGGCGGTGAGTGCCCAGCCGGCCATCGCCACCCCGCCCGGCATACCGTCCAAGGCAACCGCCCAGTCACAGCTCAACGCCCTCACGGTGAAGGCTGAGGGCTCGACCAGCGGGTACTCCCGCACCCTGTTCCCGCACTGGATCACGATCAGCGGCGCCTGTGACACCCGGGAGACCGTCCTCAAGCGTGACGGCACCTCCGTTGTCGTCAACAGTAGCTGCGCGGCCACCTCCGGCCGCTGGTACAGCCCGTACGACGGCGCCACCTGGACCGCCGCCTCCGACGTCGACATCGACCACGTGGTGCCCCTCGCGGAGGCGTGGCGGTCCGGTGCCAGCGGCTGGACCACCAGCCGGCGGCAGAGCTTCGCCAACGACCTGAGACACCCGCAGCTGATTGCCGTCACCGACAACGTCAACCAGTCCAAGGGCGACCAGGACCCGTCCACCTGGCAGCCGCCGCTGTCGTCGTACCGGTGCACCTACAGCAAGATGTGGATCACCGTGAAGTACACCTGGGGCCTGACCCTACAAACGGCGGAGAAGTCCGCCCTGCAGAGCATGCTGAACGCCTGCAGCTCCTGACATCCTGATAGAACTTGGCCGTCCTCGCCCCGGCCACGGCCGTATCCGATAGCCGCGAGCAGTAACTGCGGCCGGCCGGGTTCGACCCGGCGCAGGTGACCGCGAAGCCGTTGGGGACATCCCTGCGCAGCTGATCAACCGACTTGGTGAAGGGGCGGCAAACCGCACACTCGGCCTCGCCGCCCCTCGCACCACTCGTTGTCTCCGAGCCCCAGGATCGATCTAGGTCCTTGCGGCACCTACCCCCCGTTGTCCTCTAGCACCAATCGGACCGGCGCCTAGGACGGTCATCCGATGGTGGTAACCGCAGCGGGCGAGAAGTTGCCGGTGGTGGACCGCACCACCAGTTCTGGTGTCAGCCGTACCGACTCGGCATTGCCGGAGGCCAGCAAGGTCAGCATCCCGTGCAGGGCCCGGGAACCCATCTCGCCAAGTGGGGTGCGGATGGACGTGAGCGGCACCAACAGTTGGGCGTCCACGTCGATGTCGTTGTAGCCGACGACCGCGACCTCGCGGCCTACCCGCAGGCCGTGGTCGCGCAGCGTGCCCATCGCGCCAATTGCGGCGAAGTCGTTGACCGCGAACACCCCGTCGGGGCGGCCGGCCGCCAGCACCCGGGCCATCGCGGACGCGCCCCCGGGCACGTCGAAAGTCGACGGCACTACCAGCCGAGGGTCTACCTCCACCCCGCGCGTCTTCGCCGCGGCGAGGAACCCGGCGACCCGGTCGGCGGACGTGCTGGCATGTCCGGGGCCGGCGACGACGGCCAGCCGACGGCACCCGATGTCGATCAGGTGGTCGGCGGCGAGCCGACCCCCGAAGCGGTCCCGGCCGGTGACGGAGGGGAACCCCCGCGAGGCCCGGCTGACCAGGATGAACGGCACCTGCTCGGCGGCGAGTCGGGCCAGCGCGGGGTCGGTGCGCCGAGCGTCGGCGATGATCAGTCCGTCCACCCGTTCAGCGATGAACCGGCGGATCCGGACCGCGCGGGCCTCGTCGTCGTCCCACGTGCTGCTGACGACCGCCTGGTAGCCGGCGGCGGAGGCAGCTGCGTCGATGCCCTCGAAGACGGTGGCCAGCACGATGTCGGTGATCCGGGGGACCAGCACACCGATCACGCCCGTCTTGCCGCTGCGCAGACTGGCCGCCCAGCGGTCCCGGTGGAAGCCGAGTTCCTTGGCGGCGGCGACGATCCGGGCGGCGGTCTCCTGGCTGACCCGCTCGTCGTCGCCGCGTAGCACCCGGGAGACGGTGGAGACGTGCACGCCGGTGAACTTGGCGACATCCCGCAATGTCACTCGCTTGTTCACTGGGCCTCCCGCGCCGCTCCGAGCCGTCCGGGGCAACCTAGCTGAGATGACTACCCCCGTTCACATCGAAGGTCATACCAGTGACCGTGGCGCAGGAGTCAGAGAGGAGGAAGAGCATAATGTCCGCTATCTCCGTCGCGCTGGCTACCCGTCCCAACGGCATCCGGCGGCGGAGCGTCGCCTTCTGCTCCTCACTGAGCCGGGCATGCATCGGGGTGTCCACAGGGCCGGGAGCGACCGCGTTCACTCGGATCCCGCACGGGCCGTAGTCCACCGCCAAGTGCCGCATCAGGCCGAGCACTCCGGCCTTTGCCGCCGCGTACGCGGTGCCGGAGAGTCGGGTCCCGCCGTCGCGGGCGTTGAGGCTGCTCATCAACACCACCGAACCGCCGCCACGGGCGGCCATCCGGGGCACCACCGCCTGGCAGACCACGAACGCCGAGGTGAGGTTGCTGCGAATGGTGCGCTCCCATTCGGCGAGCGTGGTCTCCTCGATGCCCCCGGCGCTGACCACCCCGGCCAAGTGGGCCACCCGGTCCGGGGTGCCCACTTGGTCGACGAACTCGGCCACCGCGACCGGGTCGGCGGCGTCCACGCCGGTGGCGACGTCGATGACGTGCACCGTCTCGCCGCTACGACGGGCCGCCTCGACCACGGCCGCGCCGATGCCACTGGCTCCGCCGGTGACAAGCAGGCTCACGCCGATTCTCCTAGGATCTGCTCGCGGGCCTGCCGGTAGGCGGTGGACAGCAGCATCTCCGGCTGGGAGTAGACGACGAAGCGGACGCCCCGATCGATCCACCGGCGCGCCTCCTCAGGCGAGTAGGCCAGCATGCCGGCGACCCGGCCGGCGGCGACCACCCGCTCGACGAACGCGACCGCGTGCGCCTCCACGTCGGGGTGAGTGGGCTGGTAGCCCAGGCCGAGCTTGACCGACAGGTCGGCCCGGCCGAGCATCAGCACGTCGAGGTCGGTGGCGAGGATTTCGTCCAGGTTGGCCAGCCCGGCCGGGGTCTCCACCAGCGCCACCGTGGTGGTGTTTTCTGCTGCCCAGGCCAGGTACCGGTCGAAATCGCCCCGGGCGGTGCCGTGCCCGGCGGCCCGCGCCGCCGAGCACAGCGTCCGGTCGCCGTACGGCGGGTAGCGGGTCAACCGGACCGCCTCGGCGGCCTGCGCGCCGGTCTCCACCAGCGGCAGCACCACCCCACCCGCTCCGCTGTCCAACGCCCAGAGCAGGTCCTTCTCCTCGATCCGTCGTAGCCGGACCAGCGGGGTCGCCCCCGCCGATCCGGCCCCCCGGACCATTTGCAGCACGCTCTGCTCATCGGCGGCGGCGTGCTCGGTATCGATGATCAGGAAGTCGTAGCCGAGGCAACCGAGGATCTCCCCGAGCGCCGGCTCCTGGAGCAGGGTGAGGCTGCCCAGGGCGACCCCGCCGTCGCGTAGGACGCCGGCCAGCCGGCTCGGACGCGGGTACATCACGACTCCAGCTTCTGCACGGAGGCGCAGTCCCGGTTGGCTGGCACCTCGCCAACGATCTTCAGGGCGGCGTCAACGACCGACCCGTCGTACCAGTTAGAGACCTCGGGGAGCTTCTCGACGACCTTGTTGTCGATAAGCCACTTGCCGTCCTCGGCCATCACGGTCGCGGTGTCCACGCGACCGTTGGGGTCCATGTACGGCCACTGGTCGGTGCCGTACAGCTTGCTGATCGTCTCCGCCGGCACCTTGGTCCGCTCGGCGATGATCCGGATCACCTCGTCCTTGTTGGCGGGGTCCTGGTAGTAACGGACGCCCTCTAGCCAGCCGGCCATCCACCGGGCCGCCGCCTCCGGCCGCTTCTCGATGAACTCCTGTGACATGGTGATGAGGCCCTGCTCCTCATTCGGGGCTACCTCGTTCATCGCGGTGATCCGCTTGGCCTGCCCGTCGGAGATGAGCTGGTATGCCAGCGGCTGAACGAGGAAGCCGGCGTCGACCGCTCCGCTCTTCAGCGCGTTGACGGTGTCTGGGTAGCTCAACGTAACGATCTGCCCGAGGTCGGACTGCTTGAGCCCGACGCTGCTCAACGCTCGGTCCAGCCAGTACTCCGTGGTCGAGCCCTTGGCCAGGATGGCGACCTTCTTGCCCTTGAGGTCGGCGACGCTCTTCAGTCCGCCGTCGAACGCCTCGGTCCGGGCGAGCAGCAGGTTGTCCGACGCGCACCGGTACTGCTGCCGGTCGGCCACCGCCCGGACCCGCATGCCCTGGTTGATTGCGTTGAACAGCGCGCCCCCGACTCCGGGGATGTTCACGTCGAGCTTGCCTTGCCCCTGCACTGCAAGCCGGGAGTAGATGTCGGCGTTGCTGAACTCGACCTGGACCTTGTGTTTGCCGAAGAACCCCTTCGCGTCGGCCACCATCATCGGTGCCAGCGACAGGATCTCCAGCGAGTTCACCGTGACCTTGTCGACCCCGTCGGCGGTCGTCGACTCCGTCGAGTCGCCACCGCACCCGGCAGTGCCGACCAGCAGCGAGACGCCCAGCAACGCGGCGACCACGCGTGTCCTCGTCATTCTCATGATTGGCCCTCCGTCCAGCCGAAGAAGCGCCGCTGCACCCGCAACGTCACTGTGGTGAGGAAAAAGCCCAGCGTCGCGATCACCGCGAGCGTGGCGTACATGTTGTCGATCTGGTAGATCTGCCAGTAGCGCCAGGTCATCGAGCCGATGCCGTCACTGGCAGCGAGGAACTCGCCAGCGATCGTGCCGAGCAGCGCCAGCCCGGCGGCAAGCCGGATGCCGGCGAAAATTGCCGGCAGGGCACCGGGAAGCACGATCTTCCAGAGGATCTGGCGCTGGGTCGCCCCCATATTGCGGGCCATCAGCACGAGCCGCTCGTCGACCTGGAGCACCCCGGACATGGCGTTCACCACGGCCGGAAAGAACGAGATGATGCCGGCGAGCACGATGATCGGCTGCCCGCCGGTACCGAAGATGACCAGCAGCAGCGGCAGGATCGCGACCACCGGGATTGGGTAGGTGATGGCGATCAAGGGGTCGATCACCACCCGGATCCACGGCACCCGGCCCATCGCGATGCCCAATAGCGTCGCCGGGATCACGCCGAGCAGGAAACCGAGCAGGATCCGGCGCAGGGTGATGCCGACGTTGGGCAGCAGCTCACCTGTGGAGACCAGTCGGACCAGCGCTTGCAGACACTCCGACGGTGCGGGGAAGAAGGTCCGGTCGATCAGACCGGCCATGCTGCCCAGCTGCCAGAGCAGCAGCACGAGCACCACCGGCACGACACTGCCCGCTCCGCTGCTGAGCAGTCGGAACAGCCGGCCTGGCGGACGCTCTGCCTTCGGGTCCATGGCGTAGCGGACCACCGGCTGGTCGGGTCGCCCGGTTGTGCGGTCGCGGGTTGGTACGGTGCTTTCGTTCATCGTTCCCCCTTGGCTTCTGCCCACTCGGCCGCCAGGGTGGCGTCCCGCAGTTGCGCCCAGAGATGGTGTTTCAGTTCGGTGAACCGAGGGTCGAGTTCGATCTCCCGGCTCCGGGGCCGGGGGAACGGCACCCGGATCTCCTCGACGATTCGCGTGGGCCGCGGCCCGAGCACGACGATCCGGTCGGCCAACAGCACCGCCTCCTCGATGCTGTGCGTGATGAACAGGACCGTCTTGCGGTGCTGGGACCAGACTTGGAGCAACTCGTCCTGCAGCAGGGTCCGGGTCTGGGCGTCCACCGCCGCGAACGGCTCGTCCATCAGGAGCACCTCGGGATCGCTCGCCAATGCACGGGCGATTCCGGCCCTCTGCCGCATGCCACCGGACAGCTCGTGCGGCTTGGCGTCGGCGAACGTTTCGATCCCCATCATCGCCAGGTGCTCCCGGGCGATCTCACGGCGACGCTTCGTCGGCACCCGGCGCAGCTCCAAGCCGAACGCCACGTTGTCTACGATGGAGCGCCAGGGAATCAGCGCGTAGTCCTGCCAGACGATCGAGGTGAGCGGCCCGCTGGCGCTTCGCTCGCCGACGAACCGGATCTCCCCGCCGTCTGGCCGGCGCAGGCCGCCGAGCAGGCCCAGCAGGGTTGATTTGCCGCAGCCGCTCGGCCCGATGACGCAGACGAACTCCTGCGCCTCGATAGTGGTGCTGAGGTTCCCGACCACCGACAGGCGGCTGCCGTCGGCCCGGGGGTAGCCCTTGACCACGTTGTCGATCTCGATACGCATAGTCACTGCCTTCCGTGCGCGGGCAGGTCCGAGTAGTGCTGGTGCCACCAGTCGGCGATGTCCCGGCGGCGGGTGAACCAGACCCCGGGCAGCTCCTGTGCCCAGGTGATGAGGTCGCGCAGCGCGGAGGCGCGACCTGCCTGCCCGACCAGTCGGGCGTGCAGGCCGATGGAGATCATTTTCGGGGAGGTCTCGCCTTCCTCCCACAGGTACTCGATGCCCCGGCGGCAGGTTTCGAAGAAGTCGGTGGGGTTGGCGTATCCGGGGCTGAAGGCGAACCGCCCGTCGTTATAGGTGTGGGTGTACGGCACCACCAGATGCCGTCGCCCGGCGACCTCCATCCAGTACGGAAGGTCGTCGTTGTAGGCGTTGGAGTCGTATCGGAAGCCGCCCTCCTCGACCAGCAGCCGCCGGGTACGTTCCGACGGCGCATACCGGGAGTACCAGCCGACCGGCCGTTCGCCGCACAGCTCGCCGATCAGCTCGACCGCCCGCCGGATTTCCTCCCGCTCCTGCTCCTCGGTCATCCCCGACGGTTCCCGCCAGCGCAGCCCGTGGGAGCAGATCTCGTGCCCAGCCTCGACGAACGCCCGGGCCAGTGGCCGGTTGCGGGCCAGCGCCTCGGCGCAGGCGTACACGGTCACTGGGGTGTTCGTCCGCTCGAACAGGCGCAGCAGTCGCCAAGCTCCAGCCCGGCTGCCGTACTCGTAGACCGACTCCTGCGACAGGTCGCGGTGCTCGGCGCTGGTCGGGGTGTACGAGATCTCGCCCACCCACTCGTTGACCGGGTCGCCGTCCAGCAGGCTGTGCTCTGCGCCCTCCTCGTAGTTCAGGCAGAGGCTGACCGCGACCCGTGCCCCATCTGGCCACTTGACCGAGGGCAGCTGCTCGCCGTAGCCGACGAAGTCCCGTTCGCTGCCGGGTTCAACTCTGGTCATGACGTCACATCCTTTTCGGCGCATGAGAGGTGATGGGTGGCGCGGTGGAGTCGGCTTGGTCGGTGCGGACCAGCCGGGTGAGCCCACGTAGTGGCATCACATCGGGGGAGCTGGCGAGCCGGGCCAGCAGTTCGCCGGAGCCCTCGGGCGCCCCAGGCGTAGCGATCAGTTCGACGTCGATCGTCGCCAGCTCGTCCGGGCTCAGCGGTGTTTCCCGATCGCCGGGGTGGAAGCGGGCCTCACCGGTGAACCGCCGACCCGACCGGGAGTCCACTTCAACCACCGTGGGTCGGCCGGCGGGGTACCCGCCGTCCAGGCGCGGATCGTGGCGGACGGTGACCCGTTCCGCGAGCCGCGCGACGGTCGCGTGCCGGTTGTCGTCGGCCGCCGCGCCCGGGTCCACGCCGACCAGGCCGCATGCCACCACCCAAGGGATGCTGAACTGCCGAGCCAGTCGGTTGGCGGGTCGCCGGTGCGCGAGCAGGGCCGCCGCCGCGTAGGTGTGCACGGTCACCCCGGCTACCTCGGAGGCGGGGACGCCCAGCGCGCGTACTGCCGTCCAACTGGTCAACGTGTGCGCGCACACTCCTACCGGCTTGAAGTAGGCAGCCGGCAGCAACGGCCGGGGGTCGAGCGCGGCGTTGACCGCCGCCGGGGTGGGAGCACCCTGGTGGATGGTCTGAATGACGTGGCCCGCAGCTGGGTCGGTCGCCGGGAACCCGTCGCGCACCAGGTACGCCGTCCGCAGCCCGTTCGCCGTCCCGAACGCGGGCAGCAGGTGGTGCGCCGCGCGCCCGCTGCGGGTGGTCGCATCGGGTCCGCTCAGTGCCACGGTCAGCGCAAGGTTCACCGTGTCGGTCAGCCCGGCGGTGTCCAGCCCGACGGCGACCCCGCCCGCGGCGGCCGCCGCGGCAGTGCCCCAGCCTCCGTGCGGGTGCACCCCGGGCCGGGGCGCGCCGAACAGCAGTCCGAGCCGGGCGCCCACCTCCCACCCGACTGCCAACGCTCGCAAGAACACCCGCAGCGTCCCGTCGCTGGCCTCGGTGCCCGCCAGGCCGGCGGCGTACGCGTGCAGTCCAGGATGCCCCCGGGCCTCCCGCAGTCCCTCGTCGCATTGGCTGGTGGTGATCGCCGCCGCGGTGACGGCAGCCGCCCGGGCCGGGTCGTCGGTGCCACCGGGCCCGGCCAGCAGGGTGCAGCGACCGTCCGGGGTGCCGATGTCGGCGAGGCCGGCCGGCAGGTGACCGGTGGCGGCGAGCGCGTTGGCGGTCAACCGGGCCGCGACCCGGCGTACTCGGACCTGGCCGTCGGCGGTGGCGAGCAGCGCATCGGCGGCGTCCACTCCGGCGGCCACCAGCGCGGGCAACATGTCGGCGGTCGGAGCGGCCGGCGAGACGGGGGCGCTCACGGCGTAATCACCATCTTGCCGAGCACGCGCCGGTCGGCCATCGCCCAGTGCGCCCCTGCCGCGTCGGCCAGCGGCAGAACGCTGTCGACCCGCGGGCTGACTTGCCCGGTCGCCACCAGCCCCAGCACCCGGGCAATCTCGTCAGGGCGCTGGCTGCGCGAGCCCCGCAGCTCGTACTCGTTGCGGAAGGTGTCGATGACGTCCAGGTGGGGGTGCTCACCGGCGTGTCCGCCGGCGACGACAAGCCGGCCGGTGGAGGCAAGCGTGCCGAGCGCGGCCTCGAACACGTCCCCGCCGATGTGCTCGACGATCACGTCGAAGCCCGCGCCCCCGGTGATCTCGCGGGCCTGCACCGGCCAGTCCCTGTCCCGGGTACTCAACACCGCTTCCGCGCCGAGCGAGCGGACAAACTCGGCCTTCGCCGGGTCGCCGACCAGCCCGACCACGCGCGCGCCGCCGAGCCGGGCTAGCTGCACCACAGCGTGGCCGAGCCCACCGGCCGCCCCTGGCGCGAGCACCCACTCGCCAGGCGCGAGCCGTCCGATCGAGTACAGCGTGCGCCACGCGGTGCCGAACGAGATCGGCGTCGCCGCCGCCAGCACCGGGTCGAGGTCGCCGAGGTCGAGTAGCCCTCGGGCCGGCGCGAGGGTGTGGCACGCGTAGCCGCCCCACCGGGTGATCCCAGGCATGTCCGCCAGTGGACAGAGGTTGGCCCGCCCGCCGAGGCAGCGGGGGCATGTGCCGCATGGTGTGTTCGGCAGGACGACTACTCGGTCGCCAGGGCTGCGGTCGGCCACCCGAGAGCCGATCTCCTCCACCACCCCGACGACCTCCCGGCCGAGCACGTGGGGCAGGCGCAGCGGCATCCGAGACACCCCGGCGCGCAGGTCGGCGTCGAGGTGGTTGACGGCCACCGCCAGCACCCGCAGCAGCACTTCGTCCGGTCCGGGCGGTGGCACTTCCACCTTGGTACGGGTCAGCACCTCTGGGCCGCCGTACCGTTCGATCACCACGGCTTCGGTCTTCACGCGTGACGTCCTTCCGCCATGCCCCGCAGGGCCTCCGGCACACAGCCGGGTGGTTCGTGGGCCAGAGTCAGGGCCAGCGCCACTCGGGCCTGGGGGCCGGTCAGGTCACCGGCGAAGATCGCGCCGGCCCGGGCGAGGTCCGCTCCGCCCCCGGCGTAAATAGGCCGAACCCGGCCGGCGCCAGTCCGGCTAGTGATGGCGACCGGAACACCCTGCTTCTGGGCCTCGCGGACCGCGTCGGCCACGGCCGGCGGAGCGTTGCCTATCCCAAACGCCTCGACGACGATGCCAGCGGCGCCGGCATCCAGTGACGCGCGCAGGTGGGTCCCGTCCGCCCCGGCGACGAGCTTGACCAAGTCGACCCGAGGCAGCCGGTCGGGCAAGGGAAGAGTCGCGTAATACCCGCCTCGCACTGCCGTCGACAGCCGCAGCACCCCCTCCGGGTCCACTAAGGCCAGCGTGCCGGCGGAACCACCAGAGAACGCCGAGATCGCCGAGGTATGCACCTTGCGGCCCTCAACGGCGGCGCAGGCCAGGCCGCCCAAGACGATCGCCACGCCGACCGGCTCGGACGTGGCGACCACCTGCAGCGCATCGGTGAGGTTGCGCCGGGCGTCGGAGTCGGGCTCGTCCGCGCCGCGCTGCGCCCCGGTCAGCACGATCCGGGCGTCCCGGCGGGTGAGCTGCCCGGTGAGGTACGCGGTCTCCTCCAGGGTGTCCGTACCGTGCGTGACCACCACGCCGCTAAAGCCCTCGGCGAGCTTCGCGCGGACCTGCCGAACCGTGGCGAGCATGTCGTCGAGGGTCAGGGTGAAGCTCGGCTGGTGGGACAGGTCAAAGCCCACTACCTCAACGCCGGCTGGCAGCGGCAGACCGGCCAGCAGCTCGGCCACCGTGTCGGTCACCGCTAGATCCCCGTCGGCGTCCAGCCGCGAGGCGATTGTCCCGCCGGTCGCCAGCACCGCAATCCGCACACGCCCCACCTCTGCACAAACGATTGCTCAACTGATTGAGGACCCTTGCACAAACGTTCGCCTAGGGCAAGAGGCGGGATGATGCAGATTGCTCTCCGAGACCTCGATCGGTAGTGGAGCGGCTTCTGGCTGGTCCACTTGGTGGCTCGAGTCCAGCGCAGGCCGTTGCAACGCCGCGTCGTTGTCGTGAACAACGCGGGCATCGCCTGCCGAATCGCCCACCGGACGCCCCGAGCCTCGACGTTCCCAGTGCGGCGGTTTGCGCCGAGGGTCCGGGGCCGGTCGATGAGCCGGAACTGGTGTAGTAGCTCGGTGGCCCGCCCGACCGTCCGGGTCAGCCGGAAGTAGTCCTTTCGGTCTGTCGCAAGCAGGAAGACGCCTTCATGGGCGTGGCGACCAGGGAAGTCAAAGGTGACGGCGTCGAGCGCGGCCTGCGGCACCATCCGGCGCCGTTAGCCGGTGGTGCCCCCCTCAGGCTTGCGGAGTCGGCGGGCGACGAAGACCAGGATGGCTGCGCCGAGCAGGATGAACAGCACCCGACTGGTCGAGCATCAGCGTCGAGCATCGAAGCCCTGTCCGTACGCGCGGGAGGCGCTCCCGACTGACGTCGCCACGGACCCCGCCCTGCCAAAAAGGCCATCGCCACAAGACAGCAGTGGTTCCGGGGCAATAGGCTTGCGACTTTGAATCTGGCCTGGGGAGGGGGCGGCGAATGCCTAAAAAGAAGATGTGGGTTGAGTACGACGACGGATCGCATCTGTCGCAGTCGCAGAAGAAACCCGGCGAGTACAGCCCCCTGACTCGTGAAGACGGCACCAACAAGCTCGGTCACGTCACGCTGAGCGACATCGACGAGGACGACGAAGAAGATCCGTACGTCTACGTCCCGGATCCGAGCGAGCCCGACAGACCGCCGGCACCGGCGGAGTCGTTGTTGTCGGAGCGGGAGAAGGAGATGCTCCGCGACCTGCTCATCCTCGGCGCCACCATCGTTGCGGACAAAGCCAAACCACATGTGACGAGATGGCTGGAGCAGGCGGTGCCGGTCGTGAGGTCGACGTGGAATCGGTTCAGATCCCGTGAGACCGGCGGCCCGGCCATCCGTGCGGAGCATGCCGCGGCGGCAGCGGCTGCACACCCGACCGAGACGCAGGAAGTGGTCGCCGCACTCGAGGCGTACCGGGCCAGCATGAGCACCGAGGAAGCGCGGAACCGTTTCCTGGCGGCCCTCGTGACCCGGCTGTACAGCGAAGAGCAGCTCAGAATTCTCCGGGAAGCCCGGATCGAGGACGTAAACGGCCTCTTGGCACTGGACAGCATGGTGGAGGCGCTCACCGCCGACCAGCTCCGGGCAGCCATCACGGCGCTGCTCGAGGAGAATCCGTCCCTGCTCGGCGACGGCGCGCCGGCTGAACTCGGGAGGATCCTTGGTGGACGCCGAACCGAAGCAGCCCGTGTCCCCTTGCCCGGCGGTCGGGCGACAGAGCCGCCACGCCGAACCGAGCGCGGGCATTAGCTGCGGTCGGGGCTCTGCGAACCTGCGCCGGCAGCCGGCGCGTCGACTCGGAGTCGGCCCGCCGTGTGCGGACCAGCGCCCAGCCGGCGGCTTCTTCCTCGCCGACGCCCACCCGCTGGAGGGCACGGGTCACTCGCAGCGTCCGCCCGCTCGACCCGCCGGAGGCCGTACGCGGCGAGCTCCTCCACCCGAGCCGCCTTGGCCTGGTCGACGCTCACCCCGCCACCAAGTCCTCGTCGAACCCTTCCAGTTCCAGCGCCCGTCGCGCGGCCTCCCGTGCGAACCGCCCGAGACGTGCGTACTGGGAGTTGTACGAGGTCCTCCAGGCCGAGTCGCTCTGGACGGTCCGGTACAGGACCTGGCCGCCGTCGACTTGGAAGGGCACGTCGTCGGTGTACAGCTGGTCGGCGGTAACCGGCATGATCAGCGCGCCACGTGGAAGCCCGGTTGCGCGGCTCACCTGGTCCCAGGTGGGGTCGAAGAGAATGCCCTCCTGCGGTGCGAACAGGACGAGGTGGCCGGCGCCCTTCCAGATGTCGGCGTTGAACGCCGGCGAGCGCCTCACCGTCCCGCCAGCCTTGAGCGGGATGACACCCTTCACCGCTTCACCCAGCAGGCAGGCTCCAGCCGGCCCCTGCGCGGCGACCGCGACCGGTACTGGCTGGGCCTTGATCTGCACGAGTTCCGCTACGCGGTCAAGCGTCGCGACCCCCTCGATGCACTGGGGTTTCGCCTCGTTGATCTCGTTGACGAGCCGGGCGGCACGCTTGAGCACGGTCGTCCTCTGCTCGCGACTCAAGGCGCGGATGCCGCGGGCCTTGGGCCTGTTCCGGCCCGCTCTGCTCATCGGGAGTCCTTTCGCTCGAAACGTGGTTGGCCGCCCAGTGAGGAGGGTGGTTAACGATAGCGGGAGGCGCACAGCCGGCGTCCTCATCGCGGTGCCGGTCGCGCGGGTGACGGCCGCGATGGTCGACGGTGGCGAAGTGGATGTCGGAGCCGGCTTGCCCGCACCGGGAGGGGCAGCGGGGTACCGGTGGCGATCCGCCACGCGGCGCGCACCAGGTAGTCGCGGGTTGGCCCTGAACACGGCAAGCAGCAGGTGGGTAGTCGCGGCCGGGGTGGCCCCCCGGCTTGCCGGCTGGCGAGGAACGGATGTGGGGCTGCTGCTGGTGGTGACGGCAGCGCTGCCTACGGCAACGGTGGCCGCAGGTGGACCAGCACTGGGATCATGGACGTCGAGCCGAGAAGTAGAGGACAGACATGCCCGACGTGCCCACGGACGATAGCCCCCAGAACGAGGACGAGCAGCCAGGGCGCGAAGAGGCGCCGCGTCGGGGGTCTAGGCTGGGAGCAACCCTCTTCGCCCAGAACGTGCAGCGCATGCAGAACACGCTCAACAGTCCCGATTTGACGGCGGCCGTGTGGCGGGCGGCCGACTCTCGGCGGGCAACAAACCCGACCTGGATTCAGCAGATGCGGGCGAACATCGAACAGGTAGACCGTATTGCCGCCGGATACCCCCTGCAGAAATTCTCGACCCTCGCCTCGGCCGCGGCCGAGTGGGATAAGGCGAGTAGCAGTCTTCGCCAGCTGGTCAGCGAGCTGTCCATCCCGAGACTCACCGCTTGGGCGGAGGCGGTCGGCCTTCTGGGCTATCCGCCGAACTGGCCCGACGACATCTTCATCCGCGAGGTCAAGGAGTTGGCCGACGACGAGGGCATCCCGCTGTGCTGGGTGCCGCGTGCCGAGGTGATTGATGTGCTCCGCAAGGCAGAGCCGGGTCGCCGGCGGAACATCCTCCTTAAGCATCGCGCTGAGGTGCTGGACGACTGCGACCAGGCACTGAACGCGGTGACCGCACCCGAGCTGAGCGATTATGCCACCGCGGCCCGGAAGGTCGTCGCAGCGTTGCGGGACGGCCACGACGAGCCGGCACAGGCGTTCGCGATGAACGTGGTGGACTCGACCCTGCGCGGAACGTTGTTCGCGAGCGTGCCGCAGAACCGCTTCTACAAGCCGATGGTGACCCAGATCGAGGCGTCCCGCGACTGTGTGATGGCAGACTTCCGCCAGTCGGCCGCACTGTGGCCGCTGCTGCGGGTCTTCGACACATTCCATCCCGACAAGGGTGACCCGGTTCCGTCCCTGGCAAACCGGCATGCCACGGCCCACACCGTGGCCCGCGTCCAGTACACGCCCGTGAACGCGCTGATCGCGACGATGCTCGCGACGTCGGTGGTCCGAGAGGTGCAGGAGCCGTTGATCACACAGCAGTTTGGCGAGCTGCCTGCCGAGGTGTGGTGCCCGTCGGAGCCGCGGCGGCATCTGTGAGGGGCCCGGGTGCGGGCGGGGCCCAAGATCTTCGAATCCTGATCCTTCCAGCATGGCGGGCCGGGCCGGTCAAGGCGGCCCGAGGTCGCCAGCAGGCTCGTGCAGAGCCGGCGCCGCCCCCTTTGCGGGCCGCACAGCGCGCCGACCGCACCGACGTCCCAGCACGCGCCGGGGTCTCCCGCCGAGCTGGGTCGAGGCCAGGCGGGTGCTGGCGTCGTCCCCGCACGCGCGGGGGTCTTCCCCAGCACTTCACCACCGGCACGGGCACCGCCCAGTCGTCCCCACAAGCGCGGGGGTCTTACGCTGCGGCAGCCACAACCACCGGCCCGGGCCCGGTCGTTCCCGCACGTGCGGGGGTCTTCCCTGATGAAGAGTGAAGGTCATCGTCTCCTGGCGGTCGTCCCCGCACGCGCGGGGGTCCTCCCGAGGTCATGCTGCCGGGTACGGGCATCGGCCGATCGTCCCCGCACACGCGGGGTCTTCCCGGCGGCAGTGGCACCTCGTCCTGGACGACACGTCGTCCCCGCACGGGCGGGGGTCCTCCGCCGTGGTCCTCCGGGAGCCCCGGGGGGAGTCCGTCCTCCCCGCACGCGCGGGGTCTTCCGTTGTGCAGGACGACCGGGTCGGGTCGCTGTAGTCGTCCCCGCACGCGCGGGGATCTTCCGGGCACCAACGAGATCGACCTCGGCACCGAGGCGTCGTCCCCGCACGCGCGGGGGTCTCCCGCAGTGGGACGTCGTCACACCGCCGGCCCACCAGTCGTCCCCGCACGCGCGGGGTCTTCCCGCGATGAACGCGGTCCCGGACAGGCAGGCATGGTCGTCCCGCACGCGCGGGGGTCTTCCAGCAGGAAGGCGGATTTGACCAGGCCGAGCGCCGTCGTCCCGCACGCGCGGGGTCTTCCATCCCAGCTCGGCCCGCTAACCTGCCCCGAACTGTCGTCCCCGCACGCGCCTGGGTCTTCCGCAGTGTTCTGCACCCAAGGAACGATCAAGGAGGTCGTCCCCGCACGCGCGGGGGTCTTCCGTCCTGGCAGAACGACTCGGGGTAGACGCCGTAGTCGTCCCCGCACGGGCGGGGGTCTTCCGCACAAGCGGACCGTCACCTTCGTCGCGATGGAGTCGTCCCCGCACGCGCGGGGGTCTCCCGGGATTCGAGGACCTCCTCGACGCCCTAGCCCTGTCGTCCCCGCACGCGCGGGAGTCTCCCGTCGCAGTGGGAGATGCGGATCGGGCTCCGCGTGTCGTCCCCGCACGCGCGGGGTCTTCGGGCGGGTGTGGCGTGCGTCGACCCGGGCCTGACATCGTCCCCGCACGCGCGGGGTCTTCCCGCTCCGCCGGTCGCCCCGGACGTCAGGGAGTCGTCCCCCCACGCGGGGGTCTCCCGTGCCAATGGGGCGGCGGCAAGCTCGGTGACTTGGTGCCGACGTGTCCCTTCAGGAGCGGGTCCGCCGGGCGCTGCAGTTGGCGCGAGAATCCATCCAGCCCGAGGGCTTCTCGCAGATCGGACAGGGGGTCGTGTGAACGTCCAGGACACGGTGCGCAACTTCGTCAAGGCGCTCGAGCACTGTCAGAACATGGTCGTCGTTCATCGCGCCGTCGGTGACGGCGGCCGCGGCCGCCGGGTCGAGGAGACGTCGCTGAACCGTGGCGTGGTGGTGTTCGCTGCGGCAACCTGGCAGGCGTTCGTCCAGGACCTGGCAATGGCGCTCAGGGACGCCACACTGGTGCAGTTGCAGGCGGCCACCGCCCCTCCACTGCTGACCGGCGCGATGAGGCAGTGGGAGACCGATTTCAACTCGTCGCTGGAGAAGTTCTCGACGCCCGGCCCTGGCCAGACGCAGACACTGCTACGGCGAGTCGGGTTCGACCCGAAGCCGACCTGGACATGGCAGCAGCGAGCGCGAGGGAAGAAGGTGCGCGTCACGCCGAACCAGGTGGACACGGCGATGCGTCAATGGCTGGATGTCCGGCACGGCGTTGCTCACGGCCACGCGGTGCTGCCTGCGGTCGCTGTCCTCCAAGCGGTGCGCGACAGGCCCTCCTCGGCGACAGGTCAGCCGAGGCCGAATGTGCGGCTGAGCGACGCGATCGACTGCATGAGGTTCTTCCGCGCAGTGGTCAAGGTGACCGCCGACGCTGCCGCGGCGTACGTAGGGCAGCCGGCACCGACCTGGCCGTACGAGGTGCCGATGGTGCTCGGGCTGGATCCCGCGAAGCTGTGACGCTGGCGCGGGCGGCGCTGGCCGACGGGTGGTCGACCAGCGCCGCGCGCAGGGTGGGGTCGTCAGCTGCCGATCGTGGCCTCCTCGCGGGCTTGAGGACCACGCTAGCGATCTCGATCACGCCCCGGGTCGGCCGGCCAACGCGGCAGCGGCGTCTCCTCTCTCATCTGGCTGACCAGCGCAGATCACCGAACACGGTCCGCGCGTACGCGTTCGACCCTTCTGCCCAGCCCTTCGCCCCGATCCCGCACAAGCGCCCAGGCTTGAGGCGCTACTCCGAAATTTAGATGCCCGGATCGCCGAGGTACGCGAACATGGGTGGCTCGGCGAGATCGCCGGGCTGCAAGTGAGCCGCGCTGCCGCCGAGCAGAAGCTCGCCGCCATGCAGCAGCTCGCGGCCACCACCGAACCACCCACCCGGGTATGCCGGACCACCGCCCCGTCGCGGGCCGGACCTGCACGGCCGCCACGATCAAGAAGAACGAAGGAATGCGCGCCGATGACCGACCGGCCTGACGACGAGACGCCCGACCCGCAGGAGGAGCCGACTTCTCGCCGGTCGTGGGACTGGGGCGGGCCTGGGTCCTCCCGAGGCCCGGGCCCGGAGGACATGACCCCGGAGTTCATCGACGCCATGGCCACGGCCATCGGGAAGCTGCCCGATTTCAGCAAGATCGTTTCTCCTGCATTGATCGACGGCCTGGGCCGAATTCAAGCGCAATTGGCCGACGTCAGCAAGGTCATGGAGCCCTTCCTGGTCAACCTGCAGGCGAGCCTCGCGAACCTTCCGAAGTTCACCATGCCTGATCTGACAGGGGTTGGGGAAGCCATCGACAGGCTCCGGGCCAAGTTGCCGCCGAACTGGCCGTTGGACGACCCGGAACTCCTTGAGAACGTGTCCTCCGTCGTCCAAGACGAGGGGATTCCGTTGGTCTGGGTGCCGCGGAAGGAGATCGTCAGGCAGGTCCTTCAGGCAGCCGACCGAGAGGAGCGGATCAAGGTGCTGCTGGCGAACCGCGACGACATCATCCAGGACTGTCGGGACATCCTTGCCACGATCAGCGATGCTGACCTCGCTAACCAGCTCCCGCTCGCAACCCGCGTCGTCGACGCCTTCGCGGACGGGCACGACGAGGCCGCTCATGCGCTCGCCGTGTTGATCACCGAAACGGTCGTGTCACGGACGATCGACAAGAAGTACGCGACGGTCAAGAAGATCGTGAAGATCGACGACTGGGGCGAGCTGTCGGTGACTGAGCTGCGGCTCAAGACCGCCCTTGCCGCCATCGGACCGTTCTACGCCACATGGTTCCCCAACCAGGACACGCCGGCACCTACGGAACTCAGCCGCCACGTCACCGTTCACCAGGCCGACCTCAGCCACTACACGGCAGGCAACAGCATCGTCGCCGTCATGCTGATGACCTCGGTTCTCCGCGCTATTCAGGAGTCGAACGAGCAGCCCTGACCGGGTGGGGCCGGCCGGCCCAGTCGCGTTAGCGGGAGCGGATGGTTGAAGTCGCCGGTGTCGAAGTCGCAGCCGTCGTGCTGGGCGGCGGCTCTCCGCCGGCCAGACGCTGGTTGACCTTCCGTCGGCGCGCGCAGCGGGAGCACGGCTCGTGGCGCTGCGGGTCGCGGGCGAAGCACGAGCCGCAGATGGGTCCGGCTGGCACGATCGTGGCCGTGACGGCGATGTTGCCGCAGCGGATGCAGGGCCGCGCACGGCGTCGGGAGGCGCAGCCCTGGCAGATCCGGCCGCCTTCGACCTGACACGGCAGCGCGCTGCGGCGCTGCTGGCAGTCCGCGCAGACCGGGACAACCACCGGGTAGCCACCGCGCCAGACTCCAGGTTCCCTGCAAATGCAGAGTGTCCGGCCCGGCGGGCTCCCTCGGCGAGAGCAGCGGTCCACGCCGCCAACTCTTGCTCGACCTGGCGCGGCGCACCAATTCAGGAGTACTTAACGCGCGGTCATCCGTAGGGCGCCATCCATTCGGATGGTCTCGCCGTTGAGGTAGTCGTGTTCGATGATCGCCAGGGCTAGTTGGGCGTACTCGTCGGGGCGGGCCAGGCGCTTGGGAAACGGCACGCCGTCGGCGAGGCCTGCGCGGAAGTCCTCGGAGACGGTGGCGAGCATCGGAGTGTCGACGATGCCCGGGGCGACCGTGCACACCCTGATGCCGTACTGGGCCAGATCCCGGGCCGCGGGAAGGGTCAGGCCGAGGATCCCGCCCTTGGACGACGAGTAGGCGGCCTGGCCGACCTGGCCTTCGTAGGCGGCTACGGACGCGGTGTTGATGATGACGCCGCGCTGCCCGTACTCGTCAGCCTTGGCCTCGGCGATGCGTTCACTGGCCAGGGCGAGGACGTTGAAGGACCCGACGAGGTTGACCTGCACGACCTTGGCGTACAGGGCCAGGTCGTGGACGCCCTTCTTGCCCAGGATGCGCATCGACGGGCCGATCCCGGCACAGTTGACGACGGTCCGCAGCGGCAGACCCGAGCCGGCGGCCTCACTCACGGCGGACCTGACCTGTGCCGGGTCGGTGACGTCGACCGCGATGTACTCGATGCTGTCGCCGCCTTGGGCCCGCTCGACCGCAGCGGGCAGATCGAAGGCGAAGACCTTCGCACCGCGCTTGGTGAGTGCCTGGGTTGTGGCCGCTCCCAGACCGGAGGCACCTCCGGTCACGATGGCGGCGGTGTTCTCAATGCGCATGATTCCCCTAACGTTTCCCGGTCCCGTCCGGCGCCTCGCACGCCGCGGTCAGCCTCGGCCAAGGAACGTGGCGATGAGGGCGGCGGCTTCCTTGCCAGCGACGAGGCGAGCGATGGTGTCGGCCTCATCGCGCGAGGCGTCTACAGGCGACGCTTCCCAACCAGAGCGCAGCAGGCGTTTGGCCTCGCCGTAAGCCCCGCTCGTGCCCTTCGCGAGCTGTTCGGCGATCGCCGTCGCCCTCGCCATCACCGACTCATCCTCCACAACCTCGGCGATCAATCCCCAATCTCGTGCCTGCTCGGCGCCGAGTGGGCGTGGCGTGAGCGCCATCTGCAGGGCGCGCTGCTGCCCGATTGCCCGAGGCAGAAGTACGGACACTCCGCAGTCAGGGGTAAGTCCCACCGCTGTATATGCGAAGGCGAACTTCGTCGAGCGGGCGGCCACCGCCAGGTCCGCGCTGAGAAGGACACCCAGGCCCGCGCCGGCGACCGCCCCGTGTACGGCGGCGACGACCGGTTTGGGCAGCGCGGCCAGGCATCGCAGGGCTCGGTCGAAGACCACGGCCAGTTCACACACGTAGCCGCCGGGATCGTCGGCGGCCGCCATCGATGCGAGGTCACCGCCGGCGCAGAAGCGCGGGCCGGCCCCGGTGAGCAGGATGGCTCGCACCTCATCATCCGCACCGGCACGCGTCACCGCCGCCTCGAACGCGTATGCAGTCGGCAGGTCGGCCGCGTTGGACACGTCCGGGCGGTTGAGGGTGATTCGGGCGATGCCGCCGTCGACGACGTACAGCACTGGCTCGGTCATGGACCGGTCCTTTCTCAAACGCGCCGGAAGAGCGCGGCCATGGCCTGTCCCCCGCCGATGCACATGGTGACGATTCCGAGTTCCCCGTCAGTGCGGGCCAGGTGCTTGGCCACCCGCAGGGCGAGGATCGCACCGGTGGCTCCCACGGGATGGCCGAGCGCGATGGCCCCGCCGTACGGGTTGGTCCGCTCCACGTCCAGTCCCGCGTCCCGGATCACTGCCACCGCCTGGGCCGCGAACGCCTCGTTGAGCTCTACCACGTCGATGTCGCGGACACTCGTGCCCGTCTGGTCGAACAGCTGGCGCAGCGCCAGCACCGGGGCGTAGCCCATCAGCTCCGGCTCCATCGCGGCGGTAGCCACCGCCTCCAGGCTCACCAGCGCGGTCAGCCCCCGCTGTGCGGCGACGGACTCCCGGGCAAGCACTACCGCGGCGGCGCCGTCGTTGATCCCCGACGCGTTGCCCGCCGTGACGGTGCCGCCCGTTTCGAATGCGGGCCGCAGCCCGGCCAGTACCTCCAGCGTCGTGTCCGGCCTTGGGTGCTCGTCCCGCTCGACCGTCACTGGCCTGCGCCCACCGGCCTCGACAGGCACGATCTCTTCACCGAAGGCCACCCGGGCCGCGTCCGACGCCGCTCGCCGCTGTGACTCCACCGCGAACTCGTCCTGGTCCTGCCTGGAGACGCCGTACTTCCGGGCCACCTTTTCCGCGGTGACGCCCATGTGGATGCCGTGGAGCGGGTCGGTCAGCATCATAACCGTGCCGTCGACGAGGGTCCGGTTACCGAGCTTGTAACCCGACCGGGCGCCGAAGTCGTAGAACGGCATCCGCGTCATGTTCTCGTCCCCACCGGCCACAATCGTGTCTGCGCCACCCCACCGCAGCTGCGCTGCCGCCGACCAGACCGCCTGCAACCCGCTGCCGCACAACCGGTTCACTGTGTACGCGGGGGTGGCGACCGGCAGTCCCGCGGCCAACGCCACCCGGCGTCCGTTGTAGGCGTCTGGCCCCACCTGGCCGATGCAACCCATAACGACCTCGTCAACTGCCGCCGACGGCACGCCCGCCCGAGACAGTGCCTCCCTGACCGCGGTAGCCCCGAGTTCATGCGCCGGCACGTCCTTGAACACGCCACCGAAACTGCCCACCGGGGTCCGGGCACCTTCAACGAGGAGAACTTTCTCCGAGCTCACCCTTCCACCTCCAGATAGCCGGGCCGCCTCCGCGGCACCGCGCGCCTACGGCCAAACGCCGCACCCGTCGAAGCCCTCACGCGTTGCGGCGGTACTGGCCGCCAACTTCGAAGAACGCGTCGCTGATCTGCCCGAGAGAGCAGTACTGGACGGCGTCCATCAGTGCCTCGAAAATGTTGCCGCCGCTGGTTGCGGCGGTCTTGAGCCGCTCCAGCGCGGCGGGGGCCTCCGCTGCATGCCGGACGTGGAAGTCGGCGAGCCGCTCGAGTTGTGACTGCTTCTCCTCGTCGGTGCCCCGCGCCAGTTCAATGGCCTGGGGTGGCTTGTCGGAGTTCTCGCCGAGGAAGGTGTTGACGCCGATGATGGGCAGCGAGCCGTCGTGCTTCCGGTGCTCGTAAAGCATCGACTCGTCCTGGATGCGGCCGCGCTGGTAGCCAGTCTCCATCGCGCCGAGCACGCCACCGCGGTCGGCGAGGCAGTCGAACTCGGCGAGCACCGCCTCCTCGACCAGATCGGTGAGCTGGTCGACGATGTAGGAGCCCTGCAGGACGTTCTCGCTGTGCGCGAGCCCCCACTCGGCGTCGATGATCATCTGGATGGCCAGGGCTCGGCGCACCGACTGCGCAGTCGGTGTGGTGACCGCCTCGTCGTAGGCGTTGGTGTGGAGGCTGTTGGCGTTGTCGTAGATGGCGCACAGGGCCTGCAGCGTGGTGCGGATGTCGTTGAAGTCCATCTCCTGCGCGTGCAGCGACCGACCGGAGGTCTGCACGTGGTACTTCAGCTTCTGCGCTCGCTCACCGGCGCCATACCGATCACGCATGGCGATGGCCCAGATCCGCCGGGCCACCCGACCGATGACTGTGTACTCGGCGTCCATACCGTTGGAGAAGAAGAACGACAGGTTTGGCGCGAAGTCATCGATGGCCATCCCCCGGGCCAGGTACGCCTCGACATAGGTGAAGCCGTTGGCGAGGGTGAACGCCAACTGACTGATCGGGTTCGCCCCGGCCTCGGCGATGTGGTAGCCGCTGATGCTCACCGAGTAGAAGTTGCGCACCTGGTGGGCGATGAACCATTCCTGCATGTCCGCCATGCAGCGCAGGGCGAACTCGGTGGAGAAGATGCAGGTGTTCTGCCCCTGGTCCTCCTTGAGAATGTCGGCCTGCACCGTGCCGCGCACCGTCGACAGCGTCCGCGCCCGAACCTCCGCGGCCTCGGCGGCGGTAGGCTCGCGGCCCTCGGCCTCCCGGAACCGGTCCAGTTGCTGGTCGACGGTCGCGGTCAGAAACATCGCCAGGATCGCCGGTGCCGGTCCGTTGATGGTCATCGACACCGAGGTAGTGGGCGAGCACAGGTCGAACCCGGCGTACAACTCGCGCATGTCGTCAAACGTGGCGATCGACACGCCCGAGGTGCCGATCTTGCCGTAGATGTCGGGACGTTGGTGGGGGTTGCGGCCATACAGGGTGACCGAATCGAACGCCGTCGACAGGCGGGTCGCTGGCTGGCCGGCGCTGAGCAGGTGGAAGCGCCGGTTGGTGCGGAAGGCGTCGCCCTCGCCGGCGAACATGCGGGCCGGCGCCTCCTCGGTCCGCTTGAAGGGGAACACCCCGGCGGTGAACGGGAAGTAACCAGGAAGGTTCTCGGTGCGCAGGAACCGCAGCAGCTCCCCGTCGTCGCCCTCGCGCGGCAGGGCCACCCGCGGCAGTGTCGTACCCGACAGGGTGGTGCGGGTCAGCGCGGTCCGGATCTCCTTGCCCCGGACGGTGTACACCTGCTCGTCGCCGTCGTAGCGGGCGCGTACCGTCGGCCACTGCTCCAGCAGTTGGCGCACGTCGCCATGCAAGCGATGCTCGACGCGTTCCAGCAGCGCGGCCACCGACGCCGCGGCTTGCTCATCTTCGCCCGTGAGCAGGTCACGGGCGGCGGCCAGGTACTGTCGGCGTCGTACGAGCTCCACCTGCTCCGCGGTGGTGGCGTGGTAGCGGCGCACCGTCTGTGCGATCTCGGCCAGGTAGCGCTCCCGGCCCGCTGGCAGCACCGACCGCAGGCCGGTGGAGGTGCGGCCCGACGCGGCCGGCAGCACGCCGGGGAAGGTCGAGAGGCCGTGCTGGCCAAGTAGCTGCTTGAGGTAGTGGTATAGCGCCGTCACGCCGTCGTCGTCGAAACGGGCCGCGCTGGTGCCGAAGACCGGCATCTCCTGCCACGGGGTGCCGAACTGCTCGCGGTTGCGCACCATCTGCCGTGCGACGTCCCGCAGCGCGTCCTCCGCGCCGCGGCGCTCGAACTTATTGATGGCCACCACATCGGCCAGATCGAGCATGTCGATCTTTTCGAGCTGGCTGGGTGCGCCGTACTCCGGCGTCATCACGTACAGCGATACGTCGGCGTACGGCACGATCGCGGCGTCGCCCTGGCCGATGCCAGGCGTCTCGATGATGACCAGGTCGTAGCCGGCGGCATTGCAGGCGGACACGATGTCGTCCAGATGCTCGGGCACCTGGGCACCTGGGGTCCGGGTCGCCAGCGAACGGAAGAAGGCCGTACCCGGGGCGATGCTGTTCATCCGGATCCGGTCACCCAGCAGTGCACCACCACGGCGGCGGGTGGGGTCGACCGCCAGCACCGCCACCCGGACCTTGTCCTCGCTGTCGCGGCACAGCCGGCGTACCAGTTCATCGGTCAACGACGACTTTCCGGAGCCGCCCGTACCGGTGATGCCGAGCACCGGGGCGGTACGCGAGCCTGCTGCGGCCCGGATCGCGTCGGCCAGCGCGGCGTCGGCGCCAGCTTCCAGCACCGTGATTGCACGGGCCAGCGCGGCGTCATTACCGGTCAGCACTGCGTCGACGACCGGCCCCTGAGCCGACAGGTCAACGTCGCAGTCCCGGACCAACTCGTTGATCATGCCGGGCAGGCCCAGGCGCTGACCGTCCTGCGGGCTGAAAATACGCACGCCCCGCTCGGCTAGGAGGGCGATCTCCTCAGGCACGATCGTCCCGCCGCCGCCGCCGAACACGCGCACGTGTCCCGCGCCGCGCTCGGCAAGACGTTCGACCAGGTAGCTGAAGTACTCCACGTGCCCACCCTGGTAGGAGGAGACGGCGACTCCCTGCACGTCCTCCTGCACCGCCGCCGTCACCACCTCCTCGACGCTGCGGTCATGACCGAGGTGCACGACTTCGGCGCCCTGGCTCTGCAGCAACCGCCGCATGATCGTGATCGCGGCGTCGTGCCCGTCGAAGAGACTGGCGGCGGTCACGAAACGCACCGGATGCACCGGGACGTGCAGCGGGGACTGGGCGGAGGAATTCGGCTGACTCATAGCACTCCTGATACGTAAGAGCGGTCGAGCGCAAGCAGAAGGATCTCGCCGAAGCCCGCCGCCGATTCCACCTCGCCACCTGGTCATCGACACCCGCAAACAAACCGAGGCCGTGCGCCAGACCGCCACCAGAATGGCACCCAGCTTCACCGGAACCGTTGACGACCTGCGCCACATCGCCGCACACCTCACCGGTACCGGCACCCACCCGGGCAACGGAGAGACCTCGAGGTGGACGGCAGCACGCCTGACGAACCCCATTGGGCGGGCGACAAACTCCTCACGGCCGTCGTGCTTCTATTTCTGTCCAAATCAACCAGCCCTCGTAGCCCGATACTCGCGACCACGGCCACCATCTGCGCCGTGGGCACGTCCATCTGCCGCAAGCAACTCCAGATGCACTTCGGTCTCGAGGACCGCAACCGCCTGGTTGAACACGTCGAGCTGATCAAGGGCGAGCTCTCGTCGGGTCCAGGCCATCCGGGATGCGACGTCTACGACGCCACGCCAGCAGTCTCTGATCGTGTCAAGCGTGGCTTCGAGCCGAACGTCGTGGTGCTCCAGCAGTTGCCGAGCCCGGGCGTGGGACCATGTGCCCGTCGGGCCGTGGGCGGGAAGGACGTGGAGGTCCGGCAACTGGAGGATTTTCGTCAGCGACCGGAGGTAGTCCGCCAACGCACCCACCGGTCGGGGTGCCGCGAAGCCGATCGAAGGCGTGATCGTTGGGAGCACGTGGTCGCCGGCGAACAGCAGGCGCTGGGCAGTCTCGACGAAGACGAAGTGACCGGGCGTGTGCCCAGGGGTTGGGATCGCATCGACCCGCCGCTCGCCGAGCTCCAACGACGTCTCGCTATCGAGCCATCGGTCAGGGGCAGCCCAGAAGACTGGATTGGGTGGGTCGAAAGGGACGGCGAGCACCCGCTCAGCGAGCTCGTGTGCTCCCGCATGGCGCAGCAGGTCGACCAAGGGGTCGTAGGTCCAATCTGGACGCCGAAGCACGTCGAGCGCTGGGCGCTCGCCGGCACCGAGGACCACCTGTGCACCAAGCCGATCGCCTAGGACTCGCGCGAGGGTGTAGTGGTCGCGGTGGGCGTGAGTCACGAGGAATGTCGTGACGTCACCCAGCCCGGACCCGATCGTCCTAAGGGAGCGATCGAGCAGCTCCGGTACGTTCGGCAGCGCCCAACCACCATCTACGAGCACTAGCCCCCCGCCGGTCTCGATCGCATAGACATTGACGGCTCTGAGGCCGTCATTCGGCAGCGGCAGCGGTATGCGGTGAACCCCTGACGCCACCGGCCAGGCACCTTCTGCGATCCACGACTGACCGGAGTCGGGCGACTCAGTGCGGACGGTCGACGTCACCCTCGCTGGTCCCTGCGTCATGTCACATCGGCGAACTGGGGATGGGGGGAACGGCCAACGAGCGGCCGCGCTATGGTCCCTCTTCCGATACCGCAGCAATATCCTCGTGCGCCCCGGTCGCCTGAGAAACTGTCGGGTGCGCGTCCCGTCATCAACCCGACGTTCGCGGCGCCCAGCCCGGACGCGCCTCGTGTGACGATGGGCGTCGTCTCGTGTCGGTCCATCAACTCCTCGTCTCGCTGACGTAATTGAACTTGAGCAGCGCGGCCTCTGCGAAGTCGGTGGCGGCCGCCGCCGCGATCGTGCGCGTCTCGTCTGCGCCGGCGCTTGCGCGGTCTCGTGTCGCAGCCGAGCGCAGCAGGCGCTTGGTCTGCCCCAGCGCGGCCCTGAGGCCAGGTCGACGGCCATTCGGTGAGCAGCGCCTTGCGGGTTCTCGACGACCCTAGAACGGCATCCGACTCATCGACTCGTCGCACCCAGCCAACGCGATGTCCAGATCGTTCCACTGCATCTCCATTTCGGCCGACCAGATGGCCTGCAGCCCGGAGCCGCACAGCCGATTGACCGTGAACGCTGGCGTGCTCACCGCCAAGCCGGCCGCGACCGCCACGCGGCGTGCGTTGTAGGTGTCCGGGCCCACCTGGCCGATGCAGCCCATGACAACTTCACGCACGTCGTCGGCGGCTACGCCGGCGCGCCGCAGCGCTTCGGAGGTGGCTCGGGCGCCCAGTTCGTGGGCTGGCACGTCCTTATAGACACCCCCAAAGGTGCCCACGGGCGTCCGCGCCCCGTCGACCGGGACGATCCGTTCGCTGTTCATGTCTGGGTCTGCTCCTTCTCGGCCCACAGATGGGCCGCTCGTCAGGACTGGCCAGCCAAGGTAGAGGTGAGCTCAGCGGGCAGCCGGGTGAAGTCGAGGTCACGAGGGCGGTCGATCGCGAACACGTCGGCCGGTCGACCGTCGATTCGACACCTCGTCAGGTGGGCCGCCTCGGCCGAGATCACACAGTTCGATCTGCACTGCTCGTCCCCGGCCCGAAAGCACGTCTTCCAGCTCCTTGTCGCGGTGGTCAGCGACCGCTGACTGACAAGAACGCGTCGCGAAGCGGCTTTCCGCCCCGGTGGGAGAGGAGTCCGCCGTCGACAGCGATGTCGACCCCCGTCACGAAGCTGGCCAGGTCGGAGAGCAAGAACAGCGCCACGTTGGCGACGTCGATCGGAGCACCGAGCCGCGCCAGCGGCGACTGACTTTGCAGCACGTCGACGAAGACTTGCGGCAGCGTTGCCGACATCTCGGTCTGGATGAAGCCGGGGTGGATCGCGTTGACCCGAATGCCACGGTCACCCAGTTCGAGAGCCGCCGTTCGAGTCAACCCTCGCAACGCCCACTTGCTGGTGGCGTAAGGCGCGGCGAAGTAGCCCATGTGTGCCGCGACCGACCCGATGTTGATGATCGACCCATTCCTACCCATGCGCGGCGCCAAGGCCTGAATTCCCAGCATCGGCCCGATGAGGTTGACCGCGTAGACGTCCTGCATCAGCTGCGGCGGCGTGGTGAGCAGGCTCTCGCGGTTGGTCACCGCAGCGTTGTTGATCAGGCCGTGTACGGCTCCACCGTGGTCGCGGTCGATGAGATCGCCGAGCCGCTCCCAGGCCGACGCGTCCGAGACGTCCATTTCGACGTACTCCAGGCCCGGCGTCGGGAGTCCGACCTGGTCGGCCGGCATGACGTCGAGCGCAAGCACCCGCGCACCACACGCCACCGCCAGCTCGGCCTCGGCGCGGCCCTGTCCATGCGCTGCCCCGGTCACGACCACGAGCCGGTCCGAGAGATCGATCCTCAGACCGTGAACTGCATCTGTTTCCGTCACGTCTTCCTCCAAACGGTGAAAGTGTTCCTCGCTGATGCGTCGATGCCCTAGGAGATGGCCACGACGAGCCGCGAGCCGGAGAGGTCGCCGTCCCGGACTCGCTCGAGCCCCCGCGGCACATCGGCCAATCCGATCGTGTCCCCCACGAGGTGGGGCAGCTCCAACCGTCCCGATGCGAGCAGCTCGAGCACGGCTCGCGCCTCGAAGGGTTCGGAGCCGTACGAGCCGAGGACCGCGCGCTCGCGCAGCACCAAGCTCATGAGGCGTCCTGCGCCGACAGACCCGGGACCGACGCCTACCAGTACCGCGCGGCCTCCGTGGTCGAGGGCACGGACCGCAGCCTCAGCGGTCTCCGGGCGACCCGCGAACTCGAGGGCGATGTCCACCCCTCCCCGGTCGGCCAGGAACGCTGCGGCGTCAGCAGGGCCCAGCACCTCGTCGGCACCGGTCGCCAGCGCCCACGCCCGGGCCTGAGGCCTGGGGTCCACCGCCACGATCCGCGACGCCCCCAGCGTCTTGGCCAGGCCCACAGCACTGAGACCCAGACCTCCGACACCCCAGATGGCCACGCGGTCGCCGCTGCGCAGGCGTCCGCGACCCACCACCGCGTGGTAGGCGGTCGCGACGGCGTCGGCAGCGACCGCTGCGAGCTCATCCGACAAGCCGTCCGGCACGGGCAGACAGTTGGCCGCAGGCAGGACCACGTACTCGGCGAACGCTCCATCGCGATCCACTCCCAGACAGGTCTGCTCGCGGCACTGGACCGTGTGCCCACGCTGGCACCCGGGGCAGCGTGCACACACGACCCGTGGCAACAGGCTGACCCTGACGCCGACGAGGTCATCGGGATCTCCCGGGCCGGCCGCCACGACGACACCCACCGCCTCATGTCCCAGCACGAGGGGTGACCGAGATGTGGACGCCTTCCCGGTCAGTGCGAACGAGACGTCGCTGCCACATATCCCGGCACGCGACATCCTCACGAGGACCTCTCCCTCACTCGGGACCGGGACTGGAACGCGCTCAACCACCGCGCGGCTCTGGCCGTCCCGGTCCACCAGGAGAGCTGCCCACATCGAGTCCCCTTGCACCACACCCTCCCGTCCGGGCCGCTGGCTGACATGCATACTGGAGGAGAACGCCACGAGGTCCAGCGCTCGTCACGCCAAGCGCTGGACGACCATAGCCATGCCCTGGCCTCCGCCAACGCACATCGTCTCCACGCCGACCTCCTTGTCGTGGTGGCGCAGCCCGTTCACCAAGGTGCTGGTGATGCGCGCACCGGTCATGCCGAAGGGATGCCCGACGGCGATCGCGCCGCCGTTGACGTTGAGCCTCTCGATCGGGATGCCGAGCTCTCGGGCCGAGCCCCACGCCTGAACAGCGAACGCCTCGTTGATCTCGAAGAGGTCCACATCGTCGATCGTCATCCCGAGTGGCCTGAGTGCTGCCGGCACCGCCTCCACCGGCCCGAGTCCCATAATTTCGGGTGAAAGGGCCGTGACGGCCGTCGACAGGATCCGGGCCAACGGCGCGATGCCGAGATCAGCAGCCTTCTGCTCGCTCATGACCACCACGGCGGCGGCACCGTCGTTGAGAGGGCACGAGTTCCCAGCTGTGACCGTCCCGTTCTCCTGGAAGGCAGGCGGGAGGGCCGAGACCACCTCCAGGGTTGTGCCGGCCCGCGGGCCGTCGTCCGCGGACACCCACGACCCGTCGGCGAGCTGGACGGGCGTGATGTCCTTGGCCCAGAAACCCTCAGTGATCGCGTGCTCGGCCAGGTTCTGGCTCCGAACCGCGAACTGATCCTGCTCCTCGCGGCTCATGCCGAGGCGTTGCGCGACGTTCTCTGCGGTGTTGCCCATCGTGATGTAGATGTCGGGCAGGGTCCCGGCGTCTCGCGGGTCAATCCACTCACCGCCCTCCCCAGCCGCGCGACGCACTGACCTGTCGCTGGCAGCCTCGAACACCGGATTGCGGCTGCCGGGCATGCCGTCAGCTCGACCGTGACCATAGCGGCTGACCGTCTCGACCCCGGCGGAGATGAACACGTCCCCCTCGCCCGCCCGGATGGCGTGGAGGGCCATCCGGGTCGTCTGGAGGCTGGAGCTGCAGTAGCGGTTCACCGTGACACCGGGAACCGTGTCGAGACCCGAGAGCACGGCCACGACCCGCGCCATGTTGTAGCCGGCCTCGCCGGCTGGCTGCGCGCAGCCGAGCATAAGGTCGTCCACGTCAGAGCGCTCGAGTTCCGGCACCTGGTCCAAGGCGGCGCCGACCATGCGCGCGGCCAGGTCGTCGGGTCGGAAGTCCTTGAGCGAACCCTTGTTGGCCCGGCCGATCGGGGAGCGGGCGGTCGCGACGATGACAGCTTCAGGCATGCGCGGCCTCCCGCCAAACATCCTCGACATCTGCGAGGGGAGTGCACCGGTACACCGACAAGTCGGCCTCCCACGTCATCGCCCAGTAGTCGACGCCTCGCCACGGCGAGGCGACGACGACCCTGCCGCGACTGTTGCGCCACCACGTCGTCATGCCGGGGTGCGTCCAGATGAGTCCCTCGTGGAGCTCGTCGACGTTGCGCGCGTAGGCGTCGGCCACCTCGGGGAGCACGTCGATGCTGGCCACGTCGTGCTCGAGCATCTCGACCAAGGTCCGCATGATGTAGGTGATGCCGCACTCGGTGGTGAAGATGGCACTGCCACCGTGTCCGAGGAAGGTGTTGGGCCCTCCGACGACGAAGAAGTTTGGGAACCCGGGCACCGTGAGACCGAGGTAGGCAAAGGGGTTGTCGACGCCCCACACCTCATGGAGGGACATGCCCCCTCGACCGACGACCTCGAGGGAGCGCAGCATCTCCGTGGCCTTGAACCCGGTCGCCCACACGACCACGTCGGCGGGGTGGACGACCCCGTCCTCGCTCACCACGGCGCCTTTCTCCAGACGCTGCGCACCATGTGGCACGAGCGTGACGTCGTCGCGCTGGATCGCCTCGAACCAGCGGTTGTCCATGAGCACCCGCTTGCCGTACGGCGGGTAGTCCGGAACCACCTGGTCCCACAGGTCGTCGCGGTCGCCGAGCTGTGCCCGGACGTACCGCTCGATGAAGGCGCGGTGGCGCTCGTTAACCGCATTGACCGAGCGTTCGGGGTGCGCCCAGTCCGGGTCTCGGTGCAGTGAAGCCAGCAGCTTGTCCTGCCACATCCAGATCAGGCGCATCCGGTAGTACGCCATGTACGTGGGCACGTGCTCCATCAGCCACTGCGTGGCCCGACTGGTCTCACGAAGGTAGTTGGGGTTGGGAAGCAGCCATTGCGGCGATCGCTGGAAGACCGTGACGTCCTTGGCGACGTCGGCGATCGCGGGCACGATCTGGACGGCACTGGCGCCGGTGCCGATCACGGCGACGCGCCGGTCGGTGAGGTCCAGGTCCTGCGGCCATTCGGCGCTGTGGAAAGCCGGCCCTTCGAAGTCGTCCGCGCCCGGCACCGCAGCGACCTGCGGTTCGTTCAGGAGACCGACGCAGCTGATCACGACCGCAGCGACGAACCGGTGCTCGCGTCCGTCGGCGTCGGTCGCGCACACCGTCCAGCGGCCGCTCCCCTCGTCCCACGTGAGCGTGGCGACCCGGTGGCCGAACCGGACCCTCTCGACCACGCCGAACCTCTCGGCGACGTCGCGGAAGTAGTTGAGGATTTCCTCCTGCTTAGCGTAGTACCGGCTCCACGAGGGACGCTGGGCGAAGGAGTACGAGTACAGGTGACAGGGCGTGTCCACGCCTGCGCCGGGGTAGGCGTTCTCGCGCCACACGCCGCCGACGTCGTCACCACGCTCAAGGATCTGGTACTCGAGCCCGAGCCGGTCCAGGTAGACGCCAGTGGCGATTCCGGCCATGCCTGCCCCGATGACGATCACCGGGAAGTCGTCGGCCCTGGACGGGCGGTCGCTCGTCCAGGCGATCCGGTCGAGCCGCGGCCTGAGGCCCGACTCTTCGAGCATCGAGCCGGCGTATTCCGGGAGGACGGTCTCCCCGAGGGACACCGACAGGGCTCGCAAGGTCTCGGCCTCGGAGAGGGGCGTCACGGGCTCGGGAGACCCCAGTTGACCGCGGATCACCTCGAAGGCTGCCGCCCGGATCTCGGCCTGCAGTTCGGCGGGGTGCCCGCCTGTGTCGTTGTCGTCGCTGGCCACGGTGGGTGTGGGTGCGTACGGCTCGGCCAGCCAGCGTTCGTCACCCGTCAAGTGGTGCAGCACGAGCAGGAGGACTGGGATGTTCGCTTCCTGCAGCGCCGCCCAGAGCTGGGACTCCTGCTCCGAAGTCATGGTCTGCCTTCCGTGCTGTCGCGGTGGTGCGGGAGGGGGCTCGGTCCGGGGCGTCCCGGGCTCTCTGGTGCCATCAACTACTCGCGGTGGTCGAAGTGGAGGCCGGTCAGGTCGGAGGCGATCATGCTGCGATGGATGTCCGACGTACCACCGGCGATGGTGTGGTGACGCGTGAACCTGTACAACCACTCGAGCCCAAACTCCTTGGTGAGGCCGTAGCCGCCATGTATGTGCATCGCGTCGCTCGTCACCTGCTGGACCATCTCCGTCGTGGTCACGCGAGCCATCGACACGTCCAGCCGCGATACCGTCCCGTTGTCAGCGCTGGACGCCGCCTTGTAGGTCAGGAGGCGGGCGGCCGCCAGCCGCATCGCCATGTCAGCGAGGCGCAGCTGGACGGCCTGGAAACTGGCGATCGGCTTCCCGAACTGGTGCCGCTCCCGCGCGTACGTCACGCTCTTGTCGAGTGCGAGCTGCGCGATCCCGAGAAGCTCGAAGAGCCCTCCGAGGCGCTCGACGTTGTAGGTCTGCATGAGCCGCTTGTAGGAATCCTTGCTTCCCTGCGGCGAAATGAGGACCTGCGCCTCGTCGACCACGACGTCATCGAGGTACAGCGGGTAGACGTTGCCGCCCATCCACTCGATCCGCTCACCCACTCGTAGCCCAGGCGCGTCCCGGTTCACGATGATCGCACCGACGCCTGCGTCGCCGCCTGCTTCGACGAACCGGCAGTACACGACGAACGCGGTCGCGCGATCGGCCAGGGTGATGAAGATCTTGCTCCCCGTGATCGTGTACTGGCCGTTGGTGTGCACCGCGCGGGACGTGAGGTCGCTGGATGCGGTGCCGGCGTCGGGCTCGGTCATGGCCACCGAGATGGCGGCCGCGCCGCGCGCGATGTCGGGCAGGTATGCCGCCTTGAGCTCGGGGTTCGCGAGCTCGGCGATGAACGCCGAGGGGCCGCCGACGGTCCACCTCACGATCGCGCCCGAGTACGGGCACACTCGCGAGACGGCCTCGACCACGAGCAGCGCGTCGAGGCGTTTCAGCCCCCCACCGCCGTACTGCTCGGGGAGAGAGAGCCCCAGAAGTCCCTGCTGGGCGAGGAACGAGGAGTGATTCTGCCACTCTGCCGGGCTGTCACGGTCCTGGCGCAGCATCGCCTCCGCCGCGAGTTTGCTCTCGGCGAACTCGCTCGCCCAGCGGACGAGTTCCCGCTGCTCGTCAGACAGGGTCAAGTCCATCCGGCCCTCCGCTCAAATAGAATATATTTTGAGGCTAGCATCGAGACGAGGAGATGGGTATGCCGTCGGACACACATCAAGCGGGGCTGGCGAAGCTGGTGCATGACCTCACCAACGAGCAGCTGCTGCTCGAGCAGGTGCTGGCCGACCTCTCCGCCGACCTCTGGGACTGCCCGACTCCCGCCCCCAGCTGGCTGGTGCGCCACCAGGTCGCTCATCTGTCCTACTTCGATGAGATCGCGAGGATGGCGATCGCCGACCACGACGGCTTCGCCCGGCAAAAGGCGATCCGCGACCGCTCGCCGGCGGAGTACAGGCAGATCAACGTCGCAGCCGCGACCAGCAGCACCCCTGGCGAGCTTCTCTCGTCCTGGCGGGAGAACGCGGCCGGACTCCAGGCGGCGCTGAGGGCCGCCGACCTCAGGGCTCGAGCGCCCTGGTTCGGGCCCTCCATGAGCGTCGCATCGCTGGCCTCGGCCCGGCTGATGGAGTACTGGGCACACGGTCAGGACATCCGCGACGGCCTGGGTGTGCCGCCGTCGGCGTCCTCGCGGCTGCGGCATGTGGCGCACCTGGGCTACCAGACCCGTCACTACGCGGTCCAGCTGCACGGGCTGCCTCCCCTGACCCGGCCGCTTCGCCTCGAGCTGACTGCTCCCGACGGCGAACTCTGGACCTGGGGTGAGCCTGATTCGGACCAGACGATCCGCGGCACGGCCCTCGACTTCTGCCTCCTGATCACCCGCCGTCGCCACCTCGACGACACGGGCCTGCAGGTGTCTGGTGAGGAGGCACGGAGGTGGGCTGGCGTTGCGCAGTGCTTCGCCGGCGATTCTGGTGCCGGACGCCGTCCCGGCCAGTTCGGACCGGTCCCGACCTCCGGGTCCGAGTGACCCGTTCGGTCCTCACCGGCCCGCGGCCCCAGCGCACCGGGCTCGCGCCTCTCCCACCAGTTCGAGATAGTCACGGCGTGGAAACTGGCCGTCGAACTCGGCGCACGCCTGCCTCATCAGGTCCAGGAGCGTGTCGTTCCACCCGGTCTTTTCAATCAGCTCGACGTAGTGGCCAGTCCAGTCTCTCCCGTCCAAGTAGGACAGCCGGCGCCCGGAGAAGTCCGCGGTGAGACCGTCGGTGAGCCCTGCTGCCAGAAGCTGGGCGCGGGCCACGTCGTAGTCGTCGGTCTCCATGAGTACGTGGTGGAAGAGGCCGGCCGCGGGGAGCTCGGCCACGCCGTCGAGCGGCTCGTTCCAGACGTGCGGTGCGTCGTCGAGCGGCGCGATGACCTCGATCTGGACCGGTCCGAGAAAGGTCAGGGCGATGCGCAGCCGGGCGGTCGTGGCCACCCCTCTGAAGCGGACGTTCTGGGGCTCGACGTCACCTACGTAGAACGGACCGGCGCCGTACGCCGAGGCCCAAAAGTCGAGTGTGGAACCGAACGTCCCGAGCCGGGTGACGAATGCTTGCTGACGCATCTGCATGGCGAGCGGGGCCGGGGCCCTCATGTCGACTGCTGACCGTTGGCAGCGAGGTACAAGTCGGCGTAGGCCTTCCGGAGCTCGACGTTGCGGATCTTGTGCGTCGCGGTCCGGGGGAACTCCTCGACGAACAGCACCCGCTTGGGCACCTTGAACGGAGCCAGCTCGCTGCGGCAGTGGGCGATGACGTCGCCCTCCTCGAGGGTCGGACCCTCACGCAGCTTCACGAAAGCCGTGACAGCTTCGGTCCACCTCTCGTGCGGGAGCCCGACCACGGTGCACTCGGCGACCGCGTCCAGCTTGAGGATCGCCTGGGCCACCTCGACTGAGGCGACGTTCTCCCCGCCCGTCTTGATCATGTCCTTCTTGCGGTCGACGAAGTAGACGGTGTTCTCCTCGTCGAGGTAGCCGAGGTCACCACTGTGGAACCATCCGTGCTCGAACGAGGCGGCCGTCTGCTCGGGCTCGTCGAGGTAGGCGTTCATCGACTGGGGACCCCGGTAGACGATCTCGCCCACCTCACGCGGCGGGAGCAGTCGACCCGAGTCGTCCATTATGCCGACGTCGGTGAAGAGCGTCGGGTTTCCCCACGAGTCGGCCTTGGTGGCCTGGTCCTCGCGACGCATCGCCTCCTCGTACCCGGTGAACTCGGTCTGTCCCGAGGCCAGCAGGAGCTCAACGTCCGGGCACAGCTTCCGGACCACGGCGGCGCGGTCTGCCGGGACCGAGGCCATGCCCAGGATCACCAGCCGCAGCGTCGACCAGTCGAACTGGCCACCGTGCCGGTCGACCAGCTCGAGCAGCATCGGTCCAGTGCTGATCATCATCGTGACCGAATGCCGCTCGATCGCCTCGGCCACCGCTGCGGCGTTCCACCCGTCACGCAGCACGGTCGTCGCCCCCACCATGAGGTAGGGGACGACCGAGTTGTTGAGCCCCGCGACGTGATGGTTCGGAAAAATAGCCAGGCACACGTCGTGCTCGGTCAGCCGCTGGTGGGCCACCACCGACGTGGCTGCGAAGACAGCCGCGAGGTGGCTGGCCACGGCACCCTTGGCGGCCGAGGTCGTGCCGGAGGTGAAGATGACCTGGACTGGGTCGCGGTCCTCCACGAAGGCGTCGACCGAGCCAGCAACGCCGTCGTCGGCAGCGCCCGCGTCGAGGAAGCCCGCCCACGACTCGGCCTGGAGCGCCTCAGCGTCCTCGCCGCCGCCTCCCGGAACCAGGACCACCGGCAGGCCCGGGTGCGCGCCGGTGATCCGCCCGGCGACCTCCGCGAGTCCGCCGTGGGCCAGCAGCAGGCGGGGGCGGGTCTTGGTGAGGATGTGGGTGTACTCGGCCAGCGTCAGGCTCGGGTTCAACGGGACCGAGACCGCACCGATCCGCGCGTTGGCGAAGTAGACGCGGAAGAAGTCGACCGAGTTGCGGAACATCAGCGCGACATGGTCACCCCGGCCCACTCCCCGAGCCTGGAGCGCCCGGGCCACCCGGTCGACGTCGGCGTCGAGCTGCGCGTACGTCACAGACTCCTGGCCCGAGACGAGCGCCGGCTTGTGCCGGTGCTGCCTGGCGCTCCGACGCAGGATGTCTGCGACGTTGACACGCTGAATCAGGTTCATCGCGAACGCATCGAGCGACATCTCTCTCCTCGTACTTCCACGGGCGGATGTCGACTGAGGTGCTCAGTCGGGCAGATATATCATATTGTCAATCGGGCGGTGCGTCCACAGCCCCGCCACATTCGGCGGGCTACATGCCGCGACCGCCGCTGACGTCAAGGACGACACCGGTGACGTAGCTCGCGTGCGGGCTGGCGAGGAACAAGGCGGCGCGCGCGACCTCGTGCGCGTCGCCGGGGCGCCCCATTGGGGTGGTCGCCACCTTCTGTGCCCACAGCTGCTCGGGCATGTCGGCGGTCATGTCGGTGTGGATGAGTCCGGGTCGAATCGCGTTGACGCGGATCCCGCGCCGGGCGTTCTCGCGCGCCATCACCTTGGTCATGGCCTCGACCCCTGCCTTCGCGGCCACGTAGTTGACCTGTCCGGCGTTGGCGGTGACCGAAGCGATCGAGGTGATGTTGACGATGGCACCGCCGCGCCCGTGCTCCCGCATCTGCAGAGCCGCCAACTTCGAGCACAGGAACGTACCGACGAGGTCCGTGTCCACCACCCGCCGGAACTGCTCGCTGCTCATCTTGTGCGCGGCGGCGTTGTCATGGATGGCGGCGTTGTTCACCAGCACGTCGGCGCCGCCGAACCGCTCGTGCACGAAGTCGAACAGGGCGGAGATGCTGCCCTCGTCCGCGAGGTCACACGGGTGGGCGATGGGCTGGGGCGTGGGGTGGCCGGTCGGCTCCGGTCGGGGCACCTGACGGCCGGTATAGACCACCGTTGCGCCCGCCTCGGCGTAGACCTCGACGATGGCGGCTCCGATGCCGCGTGTGCCGCCGGTCACGACCGCGATCTTCCCGGCCAGCATCGGCGACGGTGAGGACGCGCCTGTCTCCAGCACCGTCACGACCGATCCGCCTGCCGGGACCGCTCCTCGGACGGTGAACTCCCTCGCGCTCTGCCGACCTCGACATGGTGGAGTTCGGCGACGCTGGCCGCCCACCCGAAGTCCTCTTGCGCGAGGCGCGCAGCGCGGGCGATCCGCAGGGTCGCGCGCACGCTGGCGCGGGGCAGCTGGGCGAGCCGCTCGGCGACTCCGACCGCCTCCTCAAGTGCCGTGCCGTGAGGCACGACGGCGTTGACCAGACCCCACTCGGCCGCCTCGGTCGCCGTGATCGGCTCGCCCAGCAGGAGTGCAGCCATCGCGCGCTTGCTGCCGATCTCCGTCGGCAGCCGGAAGGCGCCGCCGGCCCCGGCGTACAGGCCGATTCGCGCCTCCGGGAACTGCAGGTACGCCGCGTCGCCCGCGACGGCGAGGTCGCACGCCAACACGATCTCGGCTCCTCCCCCGACAGCGGCTCCGTTGACTGCTGCAACCACGGGCTTGTCGATCGGGTGCCGCACCAGACCGGCGAAGTCCCAGGGCCCTCGGTTGCCCGTCGCGCTCGATCCCGCCTCGGTCGTCGGCAACGCGCGCAGGTCCGTGCCGGCCGAGAACGACCTGGAGCCCGCGCCAGTGATCACCACCGCGCCGACGCCCGGGTCGAGGTTCGCGTCCTCGAGAGCGGTGCCGATCGCCTCGGCCATCGCGTCGTCGACCGCATTGGCTGCTTCCGGCCGGTTGATGGTGAGGACGGCCACCTGTCCCTGCCGCACGTGGAGCACGCGCGAGTCGGAGGAGCTCATCGCGAACCAGCGTCCGCCGTTGCCGGCCAGGACTCGTGCCATGGCGCCGGCTTCCGCCCACGGAAGGCCGCGATCCCGGCCTGGGCCTCGTCGCCGCGGAACAGCTCGGCCGACAGTTCGGCAGTCCACGCCACGGCGTCAGGCGCTGACATCTTCGGGACCTCGGCCAGCACCCGCTTGGTCGCGGCGATGGCCGCTGGAGAGGCAGCCAGGATGTCGGCGATCACCTCGTCGATCGCGGAGTCGAGCAGGTCGGCCGGTACGACCCGGTTGACCAACCCCATGGAGACCGCCTCCGCAGCGCTGAACTTGCGTCCTCGGATGAAGGCGTCGCGGGCGTCTGATAGCCGCATCTTCGGTAGGCACAGGACCGAGACGATGGCTGGAGCGACCCCCAGCCGCACCTCGGGGAAGCCGAACCGCGCCTCCTCGACCGTGATCGAGATGTCCATGGCCGCAGCGAGCCCCATCCCGCCACCCATGCAGTGCCCGTTGAGCCGTCCGATGTAGGGCTTGGAAGAGGCGGCGAATCGCTGGAAGAGCGCCACGGCGGACGGCGCGCGGTTGCCGATCGCCTGGCCCTCACGCGCCCGGCTGGCGACATCCCCGCCCGCACAGAAGGTGGTCCCCTGGTTCGTGAGCACGACCGCCCGGATCCCGGGGTCCGTCTCGAGCTCATCAACCGCGGCGACCAACTCGGTCATCATCTCGACGCTGAGGGCGTTACGCCGCTCGGGATCGGCGAGGGTGACCCGAGCGATGTTGCCGGCGCGATCCGTCGTGATCAGCGACAAGGTGGAGCTCCTAGGAGTGGTCGGAGGTTGTGACGGCGGGTCGGGTGTGCGCGTCGGCCAGCAAGTGCGCCGGCACATCGACGAGGCGGCTGCGCAGCCACTCAGCGAGACTCTTGGCCTGCGGGTCCTGGCGGCTCGAGGCGGCCACGCCCTCACCAAGGAGCCCGCGGAGGACGAAGTTGAGGGCCCGTAGGTTGGGCATCCGGTACCGCTCGATCGCCAGCTCCTTCGCCTCGGGAAGCAACTCGCGCAGCCGGTCGACGGTCAGGAAGTGCACGAGCCATTCGTAGGCCACATCGCTGCGCGCGTATACGCCCAGGTTGGCGTCGCCGCCCTTGTCGCCAGAGCGAGCCCCGACGAGCCGGCCGAGTGGTGCGGTCTCGCACTCGCCGCTCACTGGCGACGGGACGGTGTCCATCCCGTTCGCGTGGTCCTGCTCGACGGGCACGCGGTGCCGGGTCACCAGGTCGGGAACGGACCAGGTCGCGCCGCCCACTTCCGTCACGGTCGTCGCGACGTGGGTCGCCTCGAGGAGCAGCGGACGGAAGACGCCCACGCGCGTGACCGAACGCTCCCCGCCGAGACTGAAGAAGCCGGGAATCGTGGCGAGTCCCAGCTGGGCCCGCGCGTCGAAGATGGAACGCCCCAGCTTGGCGTCGTCGCGGTGACGGATGGTCATCTGCCACGTGGCCACCGCTTCTTCGTTGGAGGACGGGTCGACCTTGTCGGTCCGGTGCAGCTTCACCTCGACGCTGTCGAAGTCGCCCCGGTCGTGGACGCATGCGTTCCAGAACGCGCGCTCGACGACTCTGGCCTTGGCCTCGATGTCAAGGCCAGTGAGGGCGATCGTGACGTCCTGGCGGTAGCCGCCGTCCTGCACGACCCCGACCTTGAGAGTGGTCGGAGCGGGCTCGCCTCGTGCTCCTGAGATCTCGACGCGGCCATCGTCGAGCTGGCGCAGGACCAAGGAGTCGAGCCGCGTGACGACGTCCGGGCTGAGGTAGCGGGGTGAGCCGACTTCGTAGAGCAGCTGTGAGGTCACCGTCTCGACGTTCACCTGTCCCCAGGTCCCGTCATGCTTGCCGATGACGCTCGTCCCGTCCGCGGCCACCTCCGCCCACGGAAAGCCGACGGGCCCAGCGAGCAGGTCCTCGTCGAAGAAGGAGTAGTTGCCCCCAGTGGCCTGGGTGCCGCATTCGATGACATGACCGGCGGCGGTAGCGCCCGCCAGCGCGTCCCAGTCGTCGGGCTCCCACTCGTGGAACCAGGCAGCCGGCCCGGTGACGAGGGCTGCGTCGACGACGCGGCCGGTGACGACGATGTCGGCGCCCTCCTTCAGTGCGCTGGTGATTCCCCAGCCTCCGAGGTACGCGTTCGCGACGACGCAGTCGTTCAGCTCGGCGGCTGGGGCACCCGTGACGAGCTCGGTCAGCGCCCCGGCGGCGCTCAGGGCGGCGATGCGGCTCGATACGTCGTCACCTTCGACGTAGGCGATGCGGGGGCTGAGCCCCAGCAGGTCAGCGACGTCCCGGACCGCAGAGGCGCAGCCAGCTGGGTCCAGCCCGCCGGCGTTGGCGACGATCTTGATGCCCCGGTCGAGGCACGCCGCCATCACCTGCTCGACCTGCCGGACGAAGGTTCGCGCGTAGCCGGCGGACGGGTTCTTGGCGCGCGTCTTGGACAGGATGTACATCGTCAGCTCGGCGAGCCAGTCACCTGTCAGCACGTCGATGTGGCCGCCCTCGACCATCTCGAGCGCGGCCGTCGGTCGGTCGCCGAAGTAGCCGGAGCAGTTGGCGATGCGGATCACCCGTCGCTGCTCGCCCGTCCTTCTCGTGTCGGTCACGGTCGGCGTCACCCCTCGCCCCGGAGTCGCAGCAACACGTCGCCGACGTCCACGCGCTGTCCGACCCCGACGCACAGCTCGTCGATTTGCCCGTCCAGGTGCGCGCGCACCTGCAGCTCCATCTTCATCGCCTCGATCACCACGAGAGTGTCGCCTTCGGATGCTCCATGGCCGGGCGTGCAGCGCACCTCGCTCACGATCCCGGCCATCGGGGCGCGAACGTCGCCCGGGTCGCTCGCTTGGGCGGCGTCGGGGAAGCGCGGTCGGACGACGAAGGTCACGGTCCCGCGCTGGGTCTGCACGTGCACGCGGTCACCCGTGGCGGTCACCTGTGCCCGGAGGCGACGCCGGCCGAGTTCCACGGCAACCGAGTCGGGCGACCAGTCGACGATCCGCGCGGTGCCGAGCGGGCCGAGGTCGAACCCGTGGTCACGCCGCCGGGTGTACGCGATTTCGTGCACTCTCTCGCCGACCGCCAACCGGACGACCTGCGCTGGCAGCCGGCCGTTGCGCCACGCCGGACGGAGCGCGACGCCGGCCAGCACGGTTCGCTCGCGGCGCTTGTAGAGCCACAGGCTCGCGAGGACCGCGGCACGCTCCTCCTCGCCCTGTTCCACCATCTTCTCGAGGTCTGCGACAGCAGCCTCGACGAGCTCGGCGTTGGTCAGACCTGCTACGAAGTCGGGGTGCTCGAGCAGGACGACCAGCAGGTCGCGGTTGGTGGTAACACCGCCCGTGTGCAGGCCGCGCAATGCTCGCGCAAGGCGTCGGGCCGCCTCCTCACGGGAGGACCCGTACGCGATGACCTTGGCCAGCATGGAGTCGAAGCTGGTGCCGATCCGGCTGCCGGGGCCGACGCCGCTGTCCCAACGTACGCCGGGGACGTCCGGCGCCGCGAACGCCTCGAGGGTCCCCGTCGCCGGCAGGAAGCCGGTGGCGACGTCCTCGGCGCACAGGCGCGCCTCGATCGCGTGGCCGGTGTGGGTGATGTCGTCCTGGCCGTATCCCAGGTCCTCGCCTGCGGCCACCCGCAGCTGTTCGCGGACCAGATCGACGCCCGTGACGGCCTCCGTGACCGGGTGCTCCACCTGCAGCCGGGTGTTGACCTCGAGGAAGTAGAACTCGCGGGCGTCCTCGTCGTAGAGGAACTCGACGGTGCCAGCGGACCGGTAGTCTAGCTCGGCTCCCAGCCGCAGCGCAGCTGCACAGATCTCCTCGCGGTCGTGCGGCGTCAGCACCGGTGAGGGGGTCTCCTCGATGATCTTCTGGTGGCGGCGCTGGAGCGAGCACTCGCGCTCGCCCAGGTGCACGAGCCCGCCGCGTCCGTCGCCTAGGAGTTGGACCTCGACGTGGCGACCGCGGGCGACGTACCGCTCCAGGAAGAGCCGTCCGTCGCCGAAGCTTGCCTCCGCCTCGCGGGCGGCCAGTGTGACGGCGTCCGCGAGCTGTGCTTCCTCGGTGACCACCCGCATCCCCTTGCCGCCGCCGCCGGCCGCGGCCTTCACCATGACCGGGAAGCCGATGGCTCGAGCGCCGGCGACGGTGAGGTCGGTCGTGGTCGGGAGCGTAGGAACGGCGGCCGCCTCCGCTACTCGCTTGGCGGCGAGCTTGTCACCCATGCCCTCGATCGCTCCGGGCTCTGGTCCGATCCAGATCAGGCCCGCGCGCTCCACGGCCGCGGCGAAGGATGCATTCTCGGCCATGAACCCGTAGCCCGGGTGAACTGCATCCGCGCCGAGCTCGAGAGCAGCGGCGATGATGGCGTCGGCGTCGAGGTAGGAGTCGACGAGGACGGCTTCATCGGCCTCGACGGCGAACAAGGCGTCGCGGTCCTCCTCGACGTACACCGCGAGCGCGCGCAGCCCCATCTCACGCACGGAGCGCTGGACGCGGCGGGCGATCTCTCCGCGGTTGGCCACGAGGACGGCGTGCATGGTCGCGCTCACAGGCGGAACACTCCGTAGCTGGGTGACTGGTCAGGTTGGGCACCGAACAGCGGCGCGGACGTCAACTGCAGGCAGTAGCCGAGGACGTCGCGGGTGTCGCGGGGGTCGATTATTCCGTCGTCGGTGACCGCCCCGGTTGCGACCAAGCCTCGCGACTCGGCCTCGTGTGCCTGCTCGGTCCGGGCGACGAGGCGTGCGTCTTCGTCCTCGTCGAAGGGCTGACCCATTCGCTCTGCACGGGCGCGACGCACCTGGGACATGACCCCCGCGATCTGCCGAGGGCCCATCACCGCAAGCTTGGCGGTAGGCCAGAGGAAGGTGAACCGGTTCCCGAAAGCGCGACCCGACATGCCGTAGGTCCCCGCGCCGTAGGAGGCCGCGAGGACGACGGTCAAGTGGGGGACCGTCGAGTTGGATACGGCGTTGACCAACTGCGACCCCTTCTTCACGATCCCGGCCTCCTCGAACTCACGGCCGACCATGAATCCCGGCACGTTGTGCAGGAAGACCAGCGGGATCCGCACCTGGTTGCAGAGTTGGATGAAGTGGGCTGCCTTCTGCGACGCATCGGGGAAGATGGCCCCGTTGTTGCCGATTACCCCCACTCTCTGGCCGTGGATTGTCGCCCACCCGCAGATCATGGTGCGCCCGTAGGTCGCCTTGAACTCCTCGAACCGCGAGCCGTCGGCGATGCGGGCGATGACCTGTCGCACGTCGAGCGGCATGGCCAGATCACGTGAGACGAGACCGAGCAGTTCCTCGGCCGGGTAGCGCGGCGGTTCGATCTCTGCGGCCGGCTGGCGCATCCGGCTCGGCTCGGGCAGGTGGGCCACGACCTCGCGACACATCCGGATCGCGTCGAGCTCGTCGACCGCGAAGTAGTCGGCGAGCCCTGAGACTTCGGCGTGCATACGGGCCCCGCCGAGCGCCTCCGCCTCGGTAATCTCGCCCGTGGCCATCTTCACGAGCGGCGGGCCAGCCAGGAACACCTGCGCCTGTTGCTCGACGACGATCACGTAGTCCGAGAGTCCCGGTTGATAGGCGCCGCCGGCAGTCGCCGAACCGAACACTACACAGACGGTGGGGATGGCGAGCTTGGACAGCTGGATCATCTCGTAGAACGCCCGTCCGGTCTCGGCGAAGTGCGAGGTCTGGCCGGAGCGGTCGGAGCCGTCACGTCGCAGGTCGGCGCCCGCGGACTCGACGAACGAGAGGTAGGGGATGCCGTTCTCGCGCGCGATCTGGATTCCACGCATCCACTTCTTGCGGCCGTACGGCGTGATCGCGCCCCCCAGCACGGTCGGATCGTTGGCGACGATCACGCAGTCGGTGCCCGAGACGATGCCGATGCCGCAGACGATCCCGCCGCCCAGCGCGTAGTCAGAGCCGTACCCAGCCAGCGGGCTGATCTCGAGGAAGGGGCTGTCCTCGTCGAGCACCATCGCGATGCGCTCGCGGACGGGCAGCTTGCCTCGCCCCCGCAGCCGCTCCGTCGCGGCAGTACCCCCACCGGCCGCCCCCTCGTCCAGTAGGGAGTCGAGCTCCGCGATCTGCTCGAGCATGTCGGCTCGGTTCTGGCGGAACTGGGGCCCGCCGACGTCCACCACCGAGCCGATCGGACGTACTTCCCTAAGTCTCGCCACCACAAGTCTCGCCACCACTCCTGCACTCTAATATATTCTATCTCGAAGGGCAATCGGCGGCCCGCGCGCCTAATCTCCTGCAGGCCCGCCGGCTCTCGTATCTCGTATCTTGTATCTTGGAAGGCAGCGGATCCGGGCGACAACGGGTCGTTGATGAGCCTTGGGAGACCAACAATGAGTACCGGCGGACTGCGTCCAGAGAACCTCAAGGACGAGATCTCGCGCCACATACGTCAGATGGTCTTCACCGGGCAGATCAGTCCGGGCTCGCGGGTGGACCAGGACCAACTCTCGGCCGACTTGGGCGTGTCGAAGATCCCCATCCGTGAGTCGCTGATCGGTCTCGAGTCCGAGGGGCTCGTCGTCAACGAGGCTCGGCGCGGCTGGTTCGTCTCCGAGATCACGCCCGATGACATCCGCGACCACTACCGCATGATGGGCTTCCTCGAAGGCCTCGTGGCGCGGCGGGCAGCAGAGCAACTGGACGAGGAGTCGGTGACGCGGCTGCAGGCGCTGGTCGGGAACATGGACCCGTCCTCCGGCAAATCGCAGGCCGTGCTGGAGAAGCTCAACTGGGACTTCCACTGGGTCATCAACTCCGCGACCTCCTCACGGCGGCTGCGCTCCATGCTGCGACTGCTGTCGCAGGCGGTCCCTGCCGACTTCTTCGAGATGGTCGACGGCTGGGACGCCGACTCGCACGACGACCATGTCCGGATCGCGTCAGCCATCCGCGACCGCGACCCCGTCGCGGCCGAGGACGCTATGCGGGAGCACCTCGTTCGCGGAGGTGAGCGGGCCGTGGAGTTGCTGCAGGCTCGGGGGTTCTGGGCGTCGGACCCGACGTCCGACCCGACGTCCGGCCCGGTCACACCAGCGACCGCCCGTTGACGCACCCTCCTGCAGGCGGTGCAGGTCCGGACCCCACGGATCAGCCTGCGTCGGCGCTGAGCAGGGAGACCAGTCGCCAGGCCCCGGGGAGGGCGAACCCGGCAAGACACAACTTGAGCGCGTCACCAGCCACGAACGGCGCGACCCCGAGGTCGGCTCGGCGCGGATCGAGCCCGAGCTCGACGGCCAGCCACGACGCACCCACCAGATAGATCGTCGCGCTACCGACAAGCATCGCCAGGACCGAGGAGAGGAGTCGGCGGTCCCAGCCGCGGTCTGCGGCGACCCCCAACACGCAGGCCGCAGCGACCATCCCGATCCGGTAGCCGCCCGAGGCCGACCACACCGCACCTGGGCCGCTCGCGCCTCCGGCGAAGACCGGAGCTCCGGCGACTCCGACGAGAACGTAGGCCATCCCGGAGAGCAGTCCTCGCCGAGCCCCGAATGCACCTCCGACCAGCAGCGCGCCGAAGGTCTAGCCAGTGATCGGGACCGGCGTGAACGGGAGTGGCACCACCTGGGCCGCCGCGGCCACCAGTACGACGCCGCCGAGGACGAGCGCGACATCACGAACGCGGGAGGGATTGCCGGCGAGCGTGGGCGCGAGAGCGATGCTGGACATGGTCCTCTTTTCGCCTGGTGCCGGGTCGGGTCACGGGCCTTCGAGCCGGGCCGGTGTGGGGGATGTCGAATGGGCAGGAGTCGCCGGCGGGTGATGCGCTCGCTGTAGGGCAGGGCGTACAGCGGCCTGCCACGACGTCACCCCCAGCAGCACCTCGGCGCGCGGGCACTGGTGCAGGAGCGCGACCCTCCCCGCTACGTGGGACTCGACGTGCTCGTCGGCAATGACGGCGTTCACCAGGCCCAGTGCGTGCGCGCGCTCGGCGCCGACCGGGCGTGCGGAGAACGCGAGGTCGTAGGCCGCCCGTAGACCGAGCGACTGGGCCTGCCCCGTCATCATCGAAGCGGGGAAGAATCCACGAGCCAACTCGGGTAGCGCGAACGACGCCGCGGGCGTCGCGATGACCAGCGGAACAGCGGCCAGGAACGCCATGCCGGCCCCGAGCACCGGCTGGCGCACTACCGCCACCCAATGGACAGGGAGCGTGAGAAGGCAGTCGATCATCCGCTCGACCGCCCGCGCTCCGTCGTCCAGGTCGACCAGGTCGGCGCCCGCCGTGAAGACGGGGCCGCTCGCTTCCAGCACCGCGGCCACGGCACCCTGGTCGACCACCTTTTGCGCCAGCTCAGTGAACCTTTCAGCCATCGGCCCGTTCACTGCGTTGCGCTTGGCGGGGCGGTCCAGTCGGATGCGAGGCAGCTCTCCCGGGATCAAGGTCACGTTGCCGACCGGACCGGCGTCGGCGGCCGGCACTCAGAGCTCCCGCTTCATCCGGTGCACGGTCGGGGTGAGCGAGGGTCGCCAGTGCCCGAGCTCGCCGGAGACCAGGAACGTGTCGACACCCAGTTCGCGGTAGCGACGCAGCGTCTCCATGACCCGGTCCTCCGCGCCCACGAGTGCGGCGGCGTTCCCGAGTCCGTTCAGGGCGGCCACGATGCCCATCCACAGGCAGTCGTCGTGACGCTCACCGCGGCGGGCGACTTCGAGTTGACGGTTGCGGCCAGCGTCCTCGTTGTGCTTGCGGTCGCTGACCTCGGCCCCCTTGGCCAGCCACTTCTGGTACGCCGGGTCCTGGTAGGCAACGTCCCACGCTTCTTCGTCGGTTGCTCCGATGTAGAGCCGGAGGCTGAGGCTGATCCTCGGCCGCGGCCGGCCGTACTTATCGGCCGTCTTCTCGATCTGCTCGATTCGGCCTCGCACCTCATCGAGCGGCTCGCCCCACAGCATGTACACATCGGCCTTCGAAGCCCCGAACTCAAGCGCCGCCGGGCTCGCGCCTCCCATGTGGATACGGGTAGGCTTGGCCAACTGCATCTCGTTGGGACGCACGTCCTCGACCTTGTAGAACTCCCCGTCGTGCGAGAACGGCTCGGCTGCGTCCCAGCAGGCGCGAAGCACGTCGACGTACTCACCTGCGCGTCGATAGCGGTCGTCGTGGCCTAGGAAGTCACCCTCTCGGTACTGGTCGCCGGGCGCACCCCCAGTCACGATGTGCAGGTCGTTACGCCCACCCGATAGGCTGCTCATGGTCGCGACCATACGGGCCGCCACCGTCGGCTGCACGACGCCGGGCCTGTGGGCGATCAGCACGTTGAGGTCCGGGTCGTGGGCCAGGCTGGCCGTGCCGAGCAGCAGTCCGTCCGGGCCGAAGCTGTGGTAGCCGATGAGGACTCTGTCAAGCCCAGCGACACCGTCGACGCTGCGCCGGAGGTGGTCGTAGGTACCTCCATGCTCGGTGGGGCTCAGGTAGCTGTAGACCTCGAGGGGCTGCTCATGAGACATGGCCGACTCCTGGTTCAGATCCAAACTTGCGGGTTGGGGAAAGTTGCCACTTGCTCTCCGGCCTCACGTGGACCGGCCGTCACTGCGCGACTCGAGCAATCGGTCGCGTTCGGAGATGAGGTCGGCCAGAGCAACGACATTCGCGCACTGCTTGAATGTGGCGTCGTCCTGCATCTTGCCGTCGATCATGACCGCGCCTGACCCGTCGGCGAGCGCAGCCAGGACCTGTCGGGCCCACGCGACCTGGCCCTCATCGGGCGTGAAGACCCGTCGGGCGATGTCGATCTGGACCGGGTGCAGGCTCCAGGCGCCCACACACCCCATCACATAGGCGTTGCGGAACTGGTCCTCGCACGCGACGACGTCCCGGATGTCACCGAACGGCCCGTAGTAGGGCTGAATGCCGGCGAGGCGACAGGCATCGACCATTCGCGCGAGTGTGTAGTGCCACAGATCCTGCTGGGCTGTGGTCCGAACCGCGTGGACGTCGCCACCCGGCGGGTCCTCCCTGACGAGATACCCGGGGTGCCCGCCGCCGACTGCGGTCGTCTTCATCTGGCGGTCCGCAGCAAGATCGGCCGGCCCGAGCGAGACCCCTTGCATGCGCGGACTGGCCATGCAGATCGCCTCGACGTTGGCGACCCCGCGCGAGGTCTCGAGGATCGCATGCAGTTGGAGTGGACGCGATATTCCTGCACGCGCCTCGAGCAGCGCGACTAGGCGGTCGACGAACTCGATGTCCTCGGGCCCCTCGACCTTGGGAACCATGAGCACGTCGATCTGCTCTCCTGCCTCCGAGACGAGTCGCGTGATGTCTTCGATGAACCATGGGGAGTTGAGTGCGTTCACACGTGCCCAGAGGCTGGTCGTGCCCAGATCGGTCGTACAGGCGACGTCCACCAACGCTGCCCGCGCCTGATCCTTCCTGGAGGACTCAATGGCGTCCTCCAGGTTGCCCAGCAGGACGTCCACGCTGGTCGCGAGCGACGGCAGCTTGGTGACCATTTTCGGGTTGCCGGGGTCGAAGAAATGGATCATGCGGGAGGGCACGGGCGGGATCGCTCGCAACGGTTGCGGTGCTCCGATTGCGAGAGGCTCGAAGAAACTCCGTGGGCTACGCATGACTATCACCCGCCCTTGCGTTGAAGACGTGCTCTCTGTATAGAGTATATTATCTAGCGGAGGAGGACGAGTGGCTGATCTCACATGGGAGACGGGCATCGCCGAGGTGCTCTCAGACGACGTCATCATCCGTGGGCACCGCCTGAGTGACCTCGTCGGTACGGTGACCTACGCAGACATGGCGTTCCTGCTGATTCGGGGGTCACTCCCGAGTGACAAGGAGCGCCTCACGCTCGAGGCGATCCTCGTGAGCCTGGCGGATCACGGAATCTCACCCTCGACGATCATCGGGCGAACCCTCGCCTCGTGCGGCGTACCCGTCCAGACCGCCATGTCGGGAGCCCTGCTCAGCATCGGCGACCATCACGGCGGGTCTGGCGAGGAGGTCGCCCGCATCCTGGTCGACCTCGTCGTGAGTTCTTCCGACGCGGACCTGCGCGAACGGTGCGACGCGTTCGTCGCGGATCGGCGGCGACGGAAGGAGCCGGTCCCCGGGTTCGGGCACCCTCAGCACGCGGACGGAGACCCGCGCGCCGTCGCGATCTTGTCCATCGCCCGCGAACACGGGGTTGCGCGCGAGCACTGTCAGGCTCTCGCCGCCATGGGTGCGGCCCTCGCGGACTCCTCGGGTCGGGAGACCCTACGCCACCCCAACATCACCGGGGCCATCGCCGGCGTCCTGATGGACCTCGCGTTCCCGTGGCAGGCGGTCCGGGGCGTCGTGCTCTCGGCGCGCTGCCTGGGCATGATCGCTCACGTCGTCGAGGAGCTCCATCAGGGCAACACGTGGCGGCATGCACCGAGCAGTGCCGTCCACTACATCGGGCCGCAGCCCTCGGACCGCGAAGTCTCCGAGCAGACCTCATGACCGGCGCGGAGTCGGAAGCGATGATTGCGACGGCCCTGCCGGCCGGGCACGACCTCTCGCCGCGCGCACGGCGCATCGTGCAGCTCGTTCAGCGAGCGTGGGGCGAGGGGCGGGTCGACCTGCTCGACGAGCTGCTCACCGAGGACTTCGTCAGGTCGGGGCGCAGCTCGCAGATGTCGCGCACTGATCTCAAGGCGTCGATCCTCGACATGCGCCGAGCCTTCCCCGACCTGACCATGGCAGTGGATCGGGCTGTCGAGCTGGGTGACGAGCTCGCGATCAGCTGGCGCAGCACCGGCACTCTGATGGACACCTACCTCGGGCTTCCCCCGACGGGTCGCCAGTTCTCGGTTTCGGGTGCCACGTTCTCCAAGCTGCGGGGTGAGCAGATCGAGTCGGAATGGGTGGTCTACGACCGCCGCGGCGGCTACGTCTCTCTCGGCGTGCCCCTCGGTACTGTCACCGCTTCCACCCGCTCGCGCGGCACCGCCGACCGCATCGGCGTCGAACCCGAGACGCTCCGCGCCCTGCACCGCAAGCTGGTGACTGGCGTCACGGTCGTCACCACTGACGCCAGCGGGGAGCCGCGGGGCCTGGCCGTGAACGCCTTTTCGAGCGTGTCACTGGAACCACCGCTCATCCTGATCTGCGTGCAGAAGAACTCCTCGACCTACTCCCACCTCCTCGCTGCCTCTCACTTCGGGGTCAGCATCCTGTCCGCGGGCCAAATGGAGGTGGCGAACGTCTTCGCCACCAAGCGGCCCGACAAGTTCGCGCACGTTGGTTGGCGCCGCGGTCCACACGGGTCCCCGCTGCTGAACGGCGCTTGTGCGCGGATGGAGGTCGAACTCCAGGACACTCTGCACGCCTCGACGCACACCATCTTCATCGGCAAGGTGATGTTCGCTGATCACAGTGAGGCAGCACCTCTTGTCTATAGCCAAGGCGCATTCTTCGACGGCGGCGCGCTTCGCCCGGCAAGTGTGACCGACGCACCGGGCAGCTGACCAGTCGAGAAAGAGCACCGACTGATCGCCACCGTGCACGATGGCGCAGCGAGTTTGGCTTGTCGGCGCCGCAAGCCGGTCTCGCGCCGTGCGGCGCCTCAGAGCGTGTTTGAGATGCGTTGATCAACTGTAGTTGAACGTGCGGCGGGCCTGTCGGCGGGCGGGTTGGCCGCGGGTGATTCGCCGGGCCATCCCGGCGATAGCGGCCCAGCGGATAATGGCTTCGGAGACCTCGGGGTGGCGTTCGTAGTCACGGGCGAGGCGGCGGCAGAGGGTGAACCAGGACAGGGTCCGCTCGACCACCCACCGGCCGGAGATCACGCTGAACCCCTGCTGGCCTGCGGGCTTGCGGACGATCTCGACCGTGGTGCGCAGGATGTCGCGGGCCCAACCGACCAGGCGGCCGGCGAAGCCCTGGTCGGCGAAGACGTGCCGGATCAGGGGTGGCCATGTAGGCGCCGAGCAGAATGGCATTGGCGCCGTTGCGGTCCTGCCAACTCGCGGCCAGGACGGCCACGGTGACCAGCAGGCCAGCCGTGTCGGTGATAATGAACCGCTTCCGGTCGTTGATCTTCTTCCCGGCGTCGTAGCCCCGGCTGTCCCGACCGACGGTGTCGGCGCCCTTCACGCAGGCCAGCCGGGCGGCCCGAGCCGCCGCCCCGGGCCAGGTCCCACGCGTGCCCGGCGAGCAGGTCGATCGCCTCGCGCAGATACCTCCAGACGGTGCTGACCGACACCGCGAACCCTGCCGCCAACCGGGTGAGGGTGTCGCCGTTGCGCAGGTGCGCCAACGTCATCAACGCCTGCTCGTGGGCCGGCAGCCGCCACCGACCGCGCAGCACGGCTCGTCGGCCCCGGATCAGCTCACTGAGGCGGGTCAGGCTGCGGGTGGACAGAGGGATGCTGGCAACATAGGTGAGCAACGAGACTCCCGGACAGGGCTGTCGTTCTTGGTCGACCGCTGTCCTACCGGGAGCCTCGTCCTATCTGGAGCACCGGCACGCCGCCCGACCAGGCCCCAAGCCCACTCCGCCACGATGAAAATGGCGCAGTACACCGTATGCCACGGCGGCAGATCCGCCGGCAGGTACCGCCGCGCGGGCAGCCCGACAGAACGACATACAGGGTGGCGTTGACGATCTCCCGTCGCGGGTGCTTCTCCCGCCGGCCGTCGGCGTTCGGCTCTGGGAGCAGCGACTCGATCAGCGCCCACAGGGCGTCGGTCAGGTCCGAGGGGTGTAACCACGACGGGCAGACACCGCGCCACCCTGCCCGTCTCCAACGCTGATGTTATGTCGCCACATCGTCTACATCGGACCGCCTTAAACACGCACTCAGGTCAGGATCGCCCGACGGATCAAGGCTGAGCCGTCGGGCGCAGACCGAGAAAGGTCTGCGCGAGGATCGGATCTGAACTGACCTCGCGCGCCGGTCCGGCGTGCACCACTTCCCCGCGGTCGAGGACGTAGGCGAAAGAGGCGATCGGCAGAGCTGCGGCGGCATTCTGCTCCACCAGCAGCACCGAGACTCCCCGCTCGTTGATGGCAGATATGGCTTCCATGACCCGATCGGTCATGGAAGGGGACAGACCCATCGTCGGCTCGTCCATCAACATGAGGCGAGGGTCGGCCATCATCGCGCGTCCGAACGCCAGCATCTGCTGTTCGCCGCCGCTCAACAGGCCGCTCGGCACATCCCGACGCTCGGACAGGATGGGGAACAGGTCGTAGACGTCTGTAAGGAGCGCCCGAAGTCGCCGACCGGACCGGTGACGGTAGCCGCCGAGCAACAAGTTGTCCTGGACCGAGAGCGGCGAGATCATGCGGCGGCCTTCAGGCACCAGGACCATGCCGCGTTCAACGATCCGGTGTGGCCGCTTGATGCGCAGCTGCTCCCCCACTAGGCGGACGCTGGCGGATACCGACCCGGCACATATCCCCGCGAGTGCAGTCAGCGCGGAACTCTTGCCTGCTCCGTTTGCCCCGACGATCGCCACGATCGCGGCTCGGTCGACCTGCAGGCTCACGCCGCGGACCGCCTCGACGGGTCCGTACCTCACAGTGAGGTCTTCGACGACCAGGTCGGGTTCGCTCATGAATCTATGGCCTCCAAGACTGGCGAATAGTTCTGCGCGGCCTGCTTGCCTAGGTAGGCCTCTCGCACGCGCGGATCTTCGACGACCTCGCGCGGAGTGCCACTCGCAATCAGATGTCCGAAGTCGAGTGCGATGGCGCTGCTGCAGATCCGGTGTTTCATGGCGAGGTCGTGCTCGATGAGGATCTGCGTCAAGCCATCCGCCTTCAGTTCGAGCAGGAGGTCGCCGATCTCTCGGCGCTCGGCCTGGTTCATTCCCGCGGTCGGCTCGTCGAGCAGCAGAAGCGCCGGCTTGCTGGCCAGGGCCCGTGCGATCTCGACGCGCCGTTGAAGACCGTAGGGAAGCTCTCCCGGGTACGCCTTGCTGGAAGATGTCATGCCAACCCGCTCGAGCACCTCCTCGGCAACGGCACGCAGGCGACCCTGCTCCCCCCTGCTGCGCAGGCGCAGCCAGTTGACCACTGCCGGCCGGGACACAGCCGTGACTGCAGCGCCGATGAGCACGTTCTCAACGACTGTGAGGTCGGGTAGGAGTCTCACGCTCTGGTACGTGCGGGCTATTCCGAGCGAGTTCACTCGATGCGCGGGCGTTGATGCGTAGCTACGGCCGCGAAAGCGCAGTTCGCCACTCGTGGGGTCGGTCAGCCGCGTGATGACTCCGACGAGTGTGCTCTTCCCAGATCCGTTGGGGCCGATGATTCCGAGGAGCTCACCCTCTTCGACCTGCATGGAAACCCCGTCGAGGGCTCGGACTCCTCCGAAGTGCACGTGGACATCTTCGACTTCCAGCAATGCCGTCATGCGCGCTCCAGCGTGGTGTGTTCGGAGGCCACCTGTCGACGAGCGGGCAGGCGGAGTCTACGAAGGTGTCGAACGGCGCCGAGCAGGCCATTGGGCAAGTAGCATGCGACGAGGACGAGCAGCCCGCCGTAGACCGCGTCCCACCAATCGCCGATGAAGGTCAGCACCAAGGGCACCCACGTGAGTACGACAGCGCCGAGGAGAGCACCGAACCACGACGCCGAACCGCCGATGATCACCATGGTGAGCGCAAGCACCACGCTCGAGAAGCCGGCGTCGCCAGGCAGGACCGAGCCGTACGAGAGTGCGTGGAAGGACCCAGCGAGGGCTCCCAGGACGCCAGATACGACGAACGCCAACCGTCGATAGCTCTGGACGTTGACCGCAAAGCTCTGGGCGAGCTCCTCGTCTTCCCGGATCGCGTCATAGGTACGCCCGATCGTTCCGCGTTCGAGGAGCATCAGACCCGCCGCCGCAACGGCGACGGTCACTCCCATCTGCGCGGTCGTGATCGCCAGGGGAATGCCATAGATCCCGAGCGCCGCGCCGGTGACGTGCCAGTTCGTGGCAACCACCACGACGATGAGGTCGAACGAAACAGTTGCCATCGCGAGGTAGAGACTGCGCAACCGCACGAGCATGAACGCAAGGACAAGGCTCACGACAGCCGCTATGGCCATGGCCGCCGCCACCGCCACGGGCGTGCTGTGCCCGTCGCGAGAGAGCAGCCCGGCGCTGTAGCTCCCGATGGCGTAGAAGCCGATCCCCGCGAGCGAGAAGATTCCTGCGCGTAGAGCGACCTGCACGCTGAACGCCAGCAACGCAGCGATGAGAACGTTCTGCACTGTCGTCTCGTTGGTCGCGAACCACGAGTCGAACACCATCAGAGGTTCGGTCATCGGGTCACGACCTTTCGAAGCGTTGCTGGGCGAACAGACCTTGCGGGCGGAAGAGGAGCACCAGCAAGATCACCGCGAACGCGATCATGTCTCGGTAGTTCGACGGTCCGTACGCGACCACCATGGTCTGTGCTAGCGCAATGACGTAGGCCGCGACCACGGTGCCACGCAGGTTTCCCACACCGCCCAAGATCAGGATTGCGAACGCCGTCAACAGGTACGTCTCACCTACCGGCACGTCCTGGCCCGAGTTCCGGACCGTCACCAGGACCCCGGCGAGACCCGCGAGGGCGCCGCTCACGAACATCGTTCCCGCTGCCAGCCGCCGGACGTCGACGCCCAACAATCCCGATGTCACGGGGTCGTACGCAACTGAGCGCACGGCACGGCCACCTCGTGACCTGCGGACCCATCGGTCGACAAGGAACACGACGACCAGGGTCAGGACGATGATGTAGATCTCGATGTTGAGCAGGTGGAGGCCGGCCAACTCCACACCCGCGGTCCGGTACGTGTCAGGCGATACCGAGAAGACGGTGTAGCCACTCCCTTGAGACACAATCTTGTTGACCACGATCGATCCACCGACGCTCGCCACGAGCATCGCGAGCTCCGCTTGGTGTCGCCCGAATCGCTGGCGAACTCGGCCGAATGCGACGGCTTCGAGGACCAGGGCTGCGCAGCCTGCGCCTACGATCCCGATGAGCAGGAGCACCACGAAGGGGAGTTCCGTGCTGTCCGACAATGTCGCGGCCAAGTAGCCGGCGAAGACGAACAGCGCTCCGTGCGCGAGGTTGAGGACTCCCAGGGTGCCCCATGACAGGGCCAGCCCCAGCGAGAACAGCGTCAGCACGGAGCCCCCGACCACCGCGTTCAGAATCTGTTGAGCCATAGAGGCTGCTCCTAGGGTGTCGGCAGGACGTTAGGGCTGGATGGGCTTGTTCGGGTCGCCTTGGGCGATGACCTTCATCGCGCCGCCGTCGTACTCGACAACCATGCCAGGCGCGGTCGCGTCGCGACCGTCGATGAACTGGATGGGCCCATACACTCCGTCGAAGCCGGCCTCGGCGACCTTCTGCATGCCGCTGTGGATGTCCTCCCGCGACGCTCCGTTCCCGGCCACGACGGCCTCCACCAGGAAGGACGCGGCGTCAGCTCCTGCGGCATGCCATCCGTTGACGGTCGTGACGTCCGGGTTGTCGGCCTTGTACTCCTGGACGAACTGCTGGACCGCCGGGTTCGGCGCGGATTGGTCGAAGCCCACGGCCGTGAAGGCACCGTTCGCAGCATCCCCAGCGCCCTTCAAGATGTCAGCGGTTGCCGACGCATGGACGAAGATCTGTCCTTCGTACCCAGCCGTTCGCAGACCCGTGATAATCGTGGCTGTGGCCGGGCCGATCGTCATGACGCCGATTGCGTCTGGATTGCCCCTCATCAGCTTCGAGGTCACGGCGCCGAAGTCAGTCGTGGCCGTCGGCACATCCACCGAGTCGAGTACGTCAATGCCCACCTTCTCGAACTTTTCGGGTAGATACTCGGTGGCCTCCTCGACGATCGTGGGGTTGTCAGAGAGGTAGACCATCGAGACCGACTTGATGCCGCGCTTCGCCGCCTCACCGCCGATGAGGTTCACCACGTATATCTCAGAAGGCTGAGTCCTGTAGATGTAGTCACCTACGTCGAGGAGCGCCGGAAGGACAGATGACGTCGCGATGTACGGCAGCTTCGCGCGCTGAGCGAAGGGCGCTGCAGCCATGGCGCCCGAACTCGACAGCGGACCGAACACGGCGACAGCATCCGACTCAGCGGCCGAGGACATCAGTGAAGCCGCCCGCTTGGGGTCGGAGCCTGTGTCCTTCACGTCGAGGACGATCTTCGATCCCTTGAGCTCACCGGACGCATTGGCCTTGTCGATCGCCCATTTGAGGGCCTGCTCCTGGGCTTGGCCGGCAAAGCCAACGGGACCCGTGAGTTCGCCGACGAACGCCACGTTGATCGTCTTCGGGAGACCTCCTGACCCGGTCTCCCCGCTCGAGCCGCTAGACGAGTCACACGCGGCGAGCGCGGCGGACGCCAACGCGGCGGTACCAAGAACTGCGACCAACCTCTTGAACCTCGACACGACTGTCTCTCTCTCTGCCGGAGCACCCGCCATCGGCCCACCGAGATCAGATATATCTTATTGGTTCGGTCGTGTCTAGGACTGTTTACCTGCCAGTCACATGTGCTCCTGCCTGTAGCGCCACACCACCGATCAGGGCCTCGCCACCTGCTCCCCGAGGAGTGACCCACGCTCGGACCGCCGGCGCCAGCGGTCGGGCCGACTGCCCCACCGCCGCACGGATGTGCCGCTGACGGTTCGCCGGCCGACCGTGCCGCTGTCGGGCCGACACACAGCGAACGCCCTAACCTGGCGGCCAGGGCGTTCGGTCCCGTGAGGTGTGGACGGTGGCTCACGCGACGCCAGGTGCCGAACCGCTAGCTGATCAGGCGAGGCTCGGCCGAGCGATGTGGGAACGCCAGACGTGTGCCCGTGGTGTGACGGCGATGATCACAACGACGAGCGAGCAGCTGAACACAACGTCGGTCGTCTTGTCGTCGAGCGTCCCGTCGACGGCTTGAGGCTGAGCCGCGATCGCGAGCCAGAGGAGCTTCCCGGTCGTCTCGAACAGCAGCACGGGCAGGAGTCGCAGTGGGTGGCGCAGGCCGAGCAGGGCCAGCAACGACATGGCGGTGCGTAGGCAGACCGTGACGTCCTCGTAGGTTGCCAGCGGCGATCTCCGATCGGATCTGGCTCTCGATCGAGGGTTGATTGGGGGCTCCGATCTTCTTCCCCAAGCCCGGGTCGGGGCGAAACGAGAAGGCTTCCCGGTAGCTATGAAACGCCGACTGATACTTCTCGACGTCGGCCTCCGATCGGTCCTGCGTGGCCCCCACGCGACAACAACTAGCGCTGCAGCGGAGTCAGCCATCCCCACTCCGGGCGACGCGCCGCTGGCCCTTGGAGCCGGACAGCTCGCGCGGAAGATGCGAGGCCAAACACGGCCCTGCGGTCACCGTGCCTCCCAAACACACGTAAGTAGGGCAAACGGAATCCGCTGCTGGGCTCTTGGAGGGCGTACCTCAGTCGAGATCACGCGCTAAGTCAGGACCTCGGCGCCGCACAGGCGGCCGAGGCCTCCCATCGCCGCGTCGCAGACGGCCGCCGACCATGGTCCACCGCTGACGAGGACAGGGACGGCGTCCAGGACCTGAGCGGGACAGCTCTATCCACGGGGACCGCCCCTCGTGTTGGGCGCCGGCGTGGGCTATCCGGCGCGGTCGCATTGGTGTCTGACCCCTCATCAGGGTCCAGAACGAGAAGGCAGGAGGAGGACCCGCTGAAAGGTCGATGTCATCGCTGAAACTTTCGCTGAAAAGAATCTTGGCACGCTGCAGTCTCCGATGAGAACCGACAAGATCGGTCAGGGCGTCACTGCCTGGCTTGATCTTGGCTGGTATCGTGCGCCGTGCGGTGGCTGAAGGCCTTTCCCTTTTTGCGTTCCCCTTGCTGACACTTGAGGAAACACCGCTGAGGCCCCCGGTTCGCCGGGGGCCTCACGCATGCCCCGTACCCCACGCTGCCAGGAGCGGGCCCCCTCGCCGGGCGGCGATCGGTGTTCAGTTCAGGTGACGATCTCAAGGCGTCGGCGGCGAAGACCTCAGGGCCGTGTGCCGCAGGTTCGGATCGGCCTGAACAGGCTGATTGGCTGCGCTCGCCTGGTCCCGGGCTCTGAACGCTCAACCGATGTCATGCGGGTGTCCGTCGCGATGTACTGGACTAGTCGCCAGGTCCTGAGGCTGAGACTGGGGTCCTTGACTGAGTCGAGTTCCGATAGCGGCCACGGTGATCGTCAGCGAGAGGTTGTACACGGGGTCACCACTGACCTGGGCTGCTGGTAGGAGGGGTAATGGCCCATCCGGATAGGCAGGAGCAACGGTCGCCCGCGCGGTGCGCGGAGCACTGGTGGCTGGTCGGGAGCCTCCTTGTGGCATGCGTCGGAGGCTGCCTGGCCTGGCCCGGATCGCGTTTTGGGGCTCTGCTTGGTACTGACTGGCTCGACGCTGTGGAGCAGGGGTTTGAGGGCCAGATGCCCTGGGTGGCCTTCGGGCCGCTGGTCTTCACGCTGTTCGTTGGGCTTCTCACCCTGAGGCGGCGGGGTAGGAATCCGCGTCGGCGCGGGTCCGTACTTGGCTTACTCGTGGTTGCGGCGCTGTTAACCAGCGGAACCGGATGCTCGGCCACGTCCGATTCTCGATCCGGTGACGGCCCGGCGACGGTGGCGGCCTTTGATGTAGAGACCGGCAGGCCAGTGTGGGTCGCCGAGTTGGAGGCCGCGAACGGGGCGAGCACACCAGCTTTCGGAGCTGATCTGGTTCTCGTTCAGACCGGTCGGTCGTATGAGTCTCCGGCGGGGAGGTTGGTGGCCCTTGACCCCCGCAGCGGCCGGCAATTGTGGTACGTGGCGACCGAGGGTGGGACCTGCGGCGGCGCGGACGCCTTGGGCGACCCACCGATGATCGCTGACGGAGTGGTCGTCGTGCCGGCCCCAGATGGCTACATCCAAGGGATAAACGCACGTGACGGCAGCGAGCGGTGGCGTACACGGGTGGCTGGGGCGCCGGCCGCCATCGCCGACGGTGTGGTGCTCGTCGGGACGCAAACCGCCTATGCCGGCCTGGATCTGGCGACCGGCGCGCAGCGGTGGACCCAGTCGGTCCCAGAGGCGGCCTGGGGTGATTGGCGGCCGGGCGGGCGGGCGTTCGTCCTCGGCGCGGGATCAACGTTTGTTGTCGAGCTTGCGACCGCGGGCGGCTTCAGCGTCGCGGCGCTGGATGCCGGCAGTGGGCGGGAGCTGTGGCGCGATGCGGTCGGATCGGTGGATTCGACCGCGCGGCGCTATTTCACCGACGGTGTGGACACACTCGCCGCGCTGCAGGGCGGACCAATGGACAGCCCACATGGCCAGGCAACACGTCTGGTCGGGCGGGACCTCCGGAGCGGAAAGCCGCTGTGGGCGACAGAAGATCTACCGCCAAACGAAGACGATCTGCCGCAGACCGGGATCGCCGCAGACGGCGGCCGAGTGTTCTATGCGTCCGCCTCTGGCCGCCTCGTCGCCCTCGACGCACGCTCCGGTGCCGAACGTTGGACGGCGTCGTACCGCACTGGAAAGGACCTCTTCGTGCCCCGCCTGATGGTCGGCGAGGATGCAGTGGTCGTACGGCAGGGCACTCAGCTGTCGGTGTTTGAGGCGGCGACTGGCGCTCAGCGCTGGAGCACCCGGTTGGACTCCAGCGCCGACCCCGAAACCACGGCCGCTACCGGAAAAGGTCTTGTGTTGGTGCCACGGTCCAGCCAGCCCTGTATGCCCCCGGTCGCTGGCGGGATGGGTCCGGCCTGAACGGCCTGCCGCGGAATCGCGTGGATCGCCTTCTCTTCTCGCTCAGGTCGGCATCGGCTACCTGGCGAACCGATGGCGGTCGGTGGCGCCAGTCGTAGAACCCTGTTGCGTTCCCCTTGCTGACACTTGAGGAAACACCGCTGGGGCCCCCGGTTCGCCGGGGGCCTCTTGCCTGCCCCCGTACCCCCACACTGCCCAGGAGCGGGCCGCCCCAGTCAATCTCGCCCTGGCCTGCTCAAACGGTCCGCGGAGGTACGGAGTAGTCCGCCGGCCCTGCTCAGCTCAGCTGTCCCCGCTCGCGTTGCCGGGCGGCAAACCGTTCCAGTGCGGCCTGGTGGGCGCGTCGGTACTTGCGCCAGTACCGGACGCGCCACCAGCGCAGCTGCACTCGTTGCAGGAACGACGCCCGCTGACACGATCCCAGCTCGTAGCCGTACCAACCATGCTCATGCTCGGCTTCGCTCGGTGGCTCGCGGTTCATGCGGTCAGTGTCGCACCGACTCCGGCAGTTGACGTGGCGGCCACGCGCAGCACCAGGTCCCCACCTGGAACACGTGCGACCGCCACCACGGAGCCGCCCGGCTGGTGGCGGCGATGGTCGCTCGCCCTGGCCGCCGCGAGTCGACCCGTGTCGCTCTCCCCCGTCGCCGTCGGCCCGCTTGGCTGCGGTCGCGAGCACGCGTAGCGTGACATGGTCCGTGCTGAAGGTGTGCGTCACGCTGGTGACCCGAAAGGATCACCGCTCGGAGGCCCTATGGACACGTCGTTGGGTCTGCAAGGTTCTCTTCTGTTGCTGGTGGCCGTCGGGTCCGCGGCGTTGACGTTCGTCGTCCCCAGGCCGCGACTGTTGTGGGCGGCCCTGCTCGCGGCGGTCTGCGGGTTCTGCGGAGCGCGACTGGGTGACTTCTGGGATGCCATGTTCGGCGCGACGGCTCCGGCTTGGCCGCTGCTGCTAGCGGCCGTCGTATTGGGGGCGGGGTTCGCGTGGCGGGTCCCTGGTTGGAGCGCCATGTCAGCCGGATGGCTGGGGATCCCGTGGGGGCTCGCGACGACGGTAGGCGTGTACTGGGGCCTCCCCTGCTGGAACTGCGGCGAGTCGTACTACGGATATTGGGCGGTCGGTTTTAGCGTGATCGGAGTCGTCCTCACCATTGTGGGCGCTGCGCTCACGGTGGCCCTTCGAGTCCTGATCCGCCGATTGCGGTCCTGACCAATGGCCGGCTGGGTGAACTCCTGACCCAACGTCAGCCTCACCGTCGTCCGCGCATTCTGACGGCATCCGAAGGGCGCCGCGCCGGCCGGTTCTCGCTGCTTGCCCCGGTTGGTTGCGCCGCCTGTCCTGTATCGGCAGCCGTGCTCAGCGGCCCCTTTTCATCGTGCCGGGGCCGGTTGACCAGGCGCGGGCCGACGGCGAAAGGCCGCTCGCCGGCGCCCAGACATAGATCCACGGCGGGCCAACGCCGGCGAGGGGCTCAAGCTCGTAGACGCCGGCCATGTCGGCGTCGAGCAACTCGCCACCGAACTCCACCCACAGCCAGTTCTGGTCGATCACGTCGGGCGGAACGCCGTCCTCGTCGACGGGCACCAGCAAGGACCGGCCGTTGACCGGGCCTCCAACGCACGGCACGTCGACCTTCTCCCACATGCCCCGATCATCGGACGGCTGTCCTGATGACCAGGCAGTTTCGCCCGTTCCGGCCTGGCGCTCACCCTGGGCTGGAAGGCACCCTCCCGTGCGAGTTCACAACAACCATGGTGCCCTTCCCTCAGTAATCAGGCGCTGCGTGCGTAGTCGGAGAAGGGGTCCTCGCCTTCGCCGAGTATCAGCGGCACGTCGTACACCGACAGGTCCGGCCTGGGCCGCGCGTACCGGACGCGGTGACGCCACCGGTGGTGCTCGTAGGCGGTGTCCACCTGAATTTCAGCCACGACGGTCGGCTCGACCTGGGCGTAGCGCAGCGGCTCGGGTCGCTCGAACTGGCCGGACCATGTGGCGGGCAGCGGATCGGTCCAGGGGTGGATGACGACACGGCGCTCGGTCGGACGTGGCGGCGACAGCAGCGAAGCCAGCTCCAGACGCTGCGGCGTGGCCAGCGGGTGTGTGCGGCCGGTGTATCGGAGTCGACCGCGCCGGTCGAAGCGGCCGAGGAGAGCAGTCTCGGGATTGCGGATGCTGCCGGTGACGCCTCCGATGATCGCCTCTGTGGTGGCACGTGCCCGGAACTTCGCCCACCCTCGCCGGCCAGGCTCATACCGGCTGTCGAGCCGTTTGATCACCACACCCTCAACGCCGGCCGCGGTCCAGTTGGTGAGCCATTCGCTGACCTCGGAGACGTCGGCGCTTTGCGGCGTGACCGCCAGCTGCGGCGGGGCGCCAGCGAGCAACCGCAGCAGCCGAGCCCGACGCTCGACAAGCGGAGCGTCGAGCACCGGCTCCCCGCCGGCGTCGACGAGAAGGTCGAAGGTGACGTAGTAGGCCGGGTGCTCACGGGCTTCGCGCAGCAGCCCTCGGCCAGCGGTGACCCGCCGCTGCAGCAAGGCGAAGTTCGTCCGTCCCCGCTCCCAGACCACCAGTTCCCCGTCGAGCACCACACCGGGTGGTACGAAGGCCCGCACCGCCCGGGTGATGTCCGGGAAGTACGGCGTCAGGTTTCTGCCGGCCCGCGACTGCAAGTAGACGTCCGAGGCTCCCAGGAAGGCCAGCGCTCGCCACCCATCCCACTTCGGTTCATAGGTCAAGTTCGGACCCTCGGGCACCGAGTCGACCGGCGCGGCCAGCATCGGGGCGACAGGCCGGCGCAGCACCAGCCCACCTGGCGACGTCTCCCACCGCCAGGCCGGGCTCACCCCCTCCAGCCCCGTCCACCCACACCGCGGGCGCCACTCATACGCATCCCTTCCCCCGTCATCGTCGGGCAGCGGGATCGGGCCCCGGGCGCAGATCAGAAGCAACGAATGCATGAGACCTGCGGCGGTTCGCGCTCGCCTGCGGGACGGAGAGGTGGAGGGTGACGGTGGCATGCCGTGCGGCCCGCTGCGGATGACCAGTGCGCCTGAACAGTTGCGCACCACAAATTATTGCCTTGTGGCGCGACATGATGATGTCTTAAGGCAAGTCAGGCTATATGAGGATCGGTCGCTTCGCCCTCCAGCCGCAACAGGTCCGTTAATCCGCATTGGTGTTCGAAAGCGACCTGATCGAGTTGCTGGAACAGCGGTGATGGCGACGGGAAATCTGGCGAACCCCTTGCGGGACAAGGGGTTTCCGGGCGCTCCCTGCCACGTGACTGAAAACGGCGTTGTGTCAGATGCTGATTCCGGCTGCCGCTCCCCATATTTTGTTGTGGATAGGCCTTGACCTGCGCCGACAGCAGGACCACCCTGACCTGCGTCCGGGCGCAAGAGGCCCGCAAAGAATAGCGGTTGGACGGCAACCACGCCACCGACAATCGCTACTACGCGTGCGCTGAACACTCAACCATCTGTGAACGCAGGCCAAAATCCTGCGCCAGATGTCGACGCAGAGGCTCAAGCGCAAGGCCACGGACGATCAGCAGCTTCGTGGTCGACGAAGAGGGCGAGATCAGGCTCGTCTGAACATCGGAAATTTGTTCCTTGGAGCCGACATGAGGAATCTACGCATCGGGCTCACCATCCTGACGACCACCACCGTGACGCTCGTGGGAATCCACGCCGTCCCCGCGGCCGCCACGGCGCCCACCACCACCCGGGTCAGCGTCTCCAGCAGCGGGACGCAGGCCAACAACCACAGCGGAGGCCGCGGGATCAGCCCCGACGGGCGCTGGGTGGCCTTCGCATCGGAGGCCACCAACCTGGTCCCCGGCGACACCAACGGCCGCTCGGACATCTTCGTCCGTGACCGGGCCACCGGCACCACGGAACGGGTCAGCGTCGCGACCGGCGGCGCCCAGTCGACCGGCGCCCAATTCACCGTCAACAGCACCGACCCGGTCATCAGCGCCGACGGCCGCTACGTCGCTTTCGTCTCGGACGCCGCCAACCTCGTGCCGGGCGACACCAACTTCACCGACGACGTCTTCCTCCGCGACCGCACCGCCGGCACCACCACCCGGATCAGCGTCTCCACCGCCGGCGCCGAGGGCGACTACCCCAGCTACGAGCCGACGATCAGCGCCGACGGGCGCTACATCGCCTACACCTCGTGGGCGACGAACCTGGTACCGGGCGACGAGAACTGGTACTCGGACATCATGCTGTGGGACCGTATCGCCGCCACCACGACCAGGATCAGCGTCTCCACCACAGGCGGCGACACCTATGGGGAGAGCCGCCAGCCCGCCATCACCCCCGACGGACGCTACGTGGCGTTCACCTCGACGGCGCCCAACATGACGACGCCGCCCACCAACAACTATGACGAGATCTTCGTCCGCGACCTCGCCACCGCCACCACCAGCGCAATGAGCTACGCCACCAACGGCGCCGAAGCGAACAGCGACAGCTACCGCCCCGCGATCAGCGCCGACGGCCGCTACGTCTCCTACTACTCGTACGCCACCAACCTGGTGGCCGGCGACACCAACGGCCGCTATGACATCTTCCTCCGGGACCGCGTCACCGCCACCACGACGAGGATCAGCGTCGCGACCGGCGGCGCCCAAGCAAACATGGACAGCTACACCTCGGCGATCAGCGCCGACGGCCGCTACGTCGTCTTCGACTCGGGAGCAACGAACCTGGTAGCCGGCGATACGAACGGTTACCTGTGGGACGTCTACCTCCGGGACCGCGTGGCCGGCACCACCACCCGAATCAGCGTCTCCACCGCCGGAACCCAGGGCGACAGCCAGACCGGCGGCCCGTCGATCAGCGCCAACGGCCGACTCATCTTCTTCAGCGGAGTGGCGACCAACCTGGTGCCCAACGACACCAACGGTGCGGCCGATGTTTTCCTCCGGGACCTCGGTACCTGACGACACGACCACGGCACCGACCTGCGGTACCAGCGAGGGTGCGCCGCCCACACGGCGGCGCACCCATCGACGCAGTGGATCTGTTCGCCGGCCCGTACGCGGACCGGATCCGGGAGTGCACCTCGCGCGGCTGCTGTCTGGTCTTCGTGTACACCTCGCTTCCAGGCCGCCGCCGTTGGTGCGGAGAAGCTGGAGCAAAACCTGCCGGCCAAGCTCCAGCGTCTCTACGTGGAGGACCAAGGATCCCCCCAGTTGCCACCTGATCGAACGCCTGTTCGATAGCCTGCCCTCGTGGAGTGGCGAACACGCTGGCACATCACGATCCGCTGGGACCGGGCCGACAACTCGCCCGCCGGCGTGACCGTCGTCGAGCACGCCGTGGACTCCCCCGCCGAGCTGCGGCACCTGGTCCAGGCCGCCCGCGCCGACCCGCACGTGGTCGCCTACCCCTACCGACGGGTACGCGAGCTGGTCGGCGACGAGCCGGACGAGTGCCACAACGGGCACGGCTACGTAGGCGGCTCGGTGACCACGCCGATGCGGGGCTGGTGGCCGTGCCGCTGCGGCGGGCACCTGGTCATTCGCTGCCGCATGTGCCCCGACGCGCAAGTCGAGCCGCCGCTCGGCGCGGACTGCGACACACGCAAGAGACGAGCCACGTCGCCGTGACCCGCCCCGCTGGTCCGCTCAGCGGACTAGCGATCTCTGGTCGCTAGTACTCCAGCCGGTGATCGTGATCAGGGTTCGGTGAGGGCTTGTCTGGCGTAGTGGCTCCCAAGATCCAGGAGACACGCCCCTAGGAGCGGGACGCTCGGGCGCGCCTCGGCCGCCAGTCGAACCGCTCGGTCCCGGAAGTCAGCATCTGCCTCTTCCCCTCGTTGGCTGAGACTGCTAACTTTCCCATCTAAGCGATTAGACTAACCGCTTAGATGCGGAGCCAGCGTCGGCTCGGCTCCCTTGAGATGAGGATCCCTGAGGAGCCAGCCATGAGCACATCAATCCGCACGCTGGTCGGCGGGGTCGCCGTCGCCTCCGTTCTCGCCCTGTCCACGGCCTGCTCCGGCTCGTCGTCACCAGCAGCATCGACGGCCGACCAAGGTCCCGCGACGGGTACGGTCAACGTCGTCGGGTCGGATGACGCGAAGGCCTACGCCCCGGTCATCAAGGCGTTCGAGGCCGCGAACCCGGGCATCAAGGTCAACTACAGTCAGGTCCCGTTCGACCAGTTCAACGCCACCCTCCAGCAGCGTCTGAGCGGGAAGGACTCGACGATCGACGTCTACACCGTCGACCAGCCCCGCGTGGCCCAGCTCGCGGCCAAGGGCTTCCTCGTCGACCTTGGCGACCTCGACGGCAAGCTCAAGGAGGTCACGTCGAGCGGGTCCTACGACGCCAACCATTTCAAGGGCAAGCTGTGGTCGCTGCCCATGTGGAACTCCACGCAGTTCCTTTTCTACAACAAGGCCGCACTCAAGAAGGCGGGCGTCACGCCGCCGACCGCGGACCCGCAGCAGCGTTGGACGTGGGAGCAGGTGGCCGCGGCGGGCAGGAAGGCCCAGGACGCGGGGATCAAGTACGGCCTCTTCCTCGAGCAGCCCGAGGCCTACTACCAGCTGCAGCCACTGATGGAATCCGTCGGCGGTGGCAGCGGCATCACCGGCGACGACATGCTCACCCCCGCGATCACCACGGACGGCTGGAAGAAGGCGCTGACCTGGTACGGCGAGACCTTCTCCTCCGGGCTCTCCCCGCGGGGCATCGGCGGCTTCCAGACCGGGCCGGTCTTCTCCGACGGCAACGTGGCCTTCTTCGTCGGTGGCCCGTGGGACATCGGCATCTTCGCCGGTTCCAAGGTGGACTGGGGGGTCGCGCCGATGCCGTACTTCGAGGGTGGCAAGCCGTACAGCCCGACGGGCTCGTGGTCGCTCGGGATCAACCCGGCCAGCAAGCAGCAGGGGATGGCCCGCAAGTTCATCGAGTTCGCCACTCTCGACCCGGCCGGCAACAAGGCGACCACCGACGCACTGACCATCATCCCGGCCAACACCCAGGCTGAGGCCGAGTACCTCCCGGGCCTGGAGAAGCTCGCCGGGGAGCGTAGCGCTGGGGTGGCGGACCTCGTGAAGTACGAGTCGGCGAAGTCCGCCCTGCCGCGCCCGGTCTCGGTCGGCTACATCCAGTTCGAGGAGGTCCTCGGCAAGGCCTTCGCCGACATCCGCAACGGCGCCGACGCCCCCCAGCGCCTCGAGGAGGCCACCGCCCAGCTCAACGACGCCTGGAAGTCGATCAAGTGACCGACGTCAAGGCCGCGGCGCCCACCCTCTCGGGTGGGCGCCGCACCCGGGCGGCGCAGCGCACGGGTCGGCCCGGCCAGGGCAGGGTCGCGTTCCTCTTTCTGCTCCCGGCGCTGATCTCGTTGGGGATCCTGCGCCTGTTCCCCGCAGGAGTCGCGCTCGTCGACGGCTTCTTCCGCGAGAGCCTGCTGCGGGGAGGGCGCTCGTTCGTCGGGTTGCACAACTACGTCGACCTGATCTCCAACCCCGACTTCCGGCAGTCCGTTGGGGTCACGCTGCTGTTCACCCTCATTGTCAACCCGCTCCAGGTCGCGGTCGCACTCCTCCTTGCCATTCTCTTCACCCAGCGGGCGGCGGGGTCGCACTGGTGGCGCTCGCTGGTCATCCTCCCGATCGCCACGCCGCCGGCCGTGTCGGCGGTGATCTGGAGCGTCATCTACCGGCCCGACGGCCTGGCAAACGGGTTCCTCGAGATGCTGCGCCTGCCGCCGCAACCGTTCCTGACGTCGCCGGTGCAGGCGCTCCCGGCGATCATCATCCTGCTCTCGTGGATCGGCGTCGGCTACTGGATGCTTTTCCTCATCGCGGGGATCAACGACATCCCGGCCCAGGTGAACGAGGCCGCGAGCCTCGACGGCGCCGGCTGGTGGCGTCGCCTCTGGCACATCACCCTGCCGCTCGTGCGGCGCCCGCTGGCCTTCGTGCTCGTCGCCGACACGGTCTCCAACCTGCTCGTCTTCGCCCCGGTCCAGATCCTCACCAAGGGCGGGCCCAACGGAAGCACCAACCTGATGATGTACGACATCTACAACCGCGCCTACGCGATCGGTGACATCCACACCGGGCAGGCCGAGGTCATCCTCCTCGTGGCCGTGACCCTGGTCGTCGTCGCCGCCCAGTTCCGCCTCCTGCGAGGTGACGACTGATGAACACCACAGCTCGCACTCCGGCCTACTGGGTGCGCACCGTCGCGGTCGCTCTCGTCGGACTGGCCTTCTTCCTGCCCCTGCTGTGGGTCGTCGCCGCGTCGGTGCGTCCGGGGTCGGAGACCTTTTCCCGGCTGAGCCCCATTTCCTGGGATTCGTTCGTCACCCTGACCCCGACGTTCCAGAACTACCTCAACCTGCTGGACGGCGACCTGGGCCGGGCCACCCTCAACTCGATACTCGTCAGCGCCGTCACGGTCGCCGTGGGCCTGCTCGTGTGCGCGATGGCGGCGTTCGCCCTGTCCGCGTTCCAGTTCCGGGGGCAGACCCTCGTGTTCGCCGTCGTCGTCCTCAGTTTCCTGATCCCCTTCGACGCCATTGCGATCCCGCTGGCGGACATATTCCGCGACTGGAACCTCACGAACACGTTCGTCGGGCTAGTCCTGCCCGGCATCGGCAACGGCATGGCCATCTTCCTGCTGCGGCAGTTCTTCCTGGCCATCCCCCGCGAGCTGGTCGAGGCCGGACGGCTTGACGGCCTCGGCTGGCTCGGCATCTTCACGCTTATCTACCTGCCGCTATCGCGCCCAGCACTCATCGGCGCCGGCCTGACCCTGTTCCTCTTCCAGTGGCAGTCCTACGTCTGGCCCCTGCTCATCGGGACCGACCGTGAGCACATCCTCGGTCCCGTCGCCCTCGCCAGCATGCAAGGCCAGAACGTCGTCGACTACGGCCTCGTCTTCGCCGGCGCCGTCGTCCTCACCCTGATCCCGCTGGTCGTGATCGTCATGTTCCAGCGCTACTTCATCCAGTCCGTCTCCAGCAGCGGCCTCAAGTGACCCCAAGGAAGCCAACGACCGTGCAGAACCCCGTTCACACCGTCATTCTCGACACGGACATCGGGACCGATGTCGACGACGCCATGGCCCTGGCGCAGATCCTCGGCAGCCCCGAGATCTACCTGGACTCGGTCACCACCGTCTACGGCGACACCACGCTCCGAGCCCAGATCGCCCACCGCTACGGCACCCTCGCAGGACGCGAGTTGCGCGTCCACGCCGGGCGGACCACGCCCCGCACCGGGCGCGAGGTCTACTGGCCCGGCCACGAGGGAAGCCTCCACGACGACCTGGCCGACGCCCGGGTGGAGCCAACCGATGCCGTCGACCACCTCATCGCGCGGCTGGGTCAGGCCCCGGGCCAGTTCGACGTCATCGCCATCGGGCCGCTGGCCAACATCGCGGCGGCCCTCGAGCGCGAACCCCGCATCGCCCAGTGGATCCACCACCTGTGGATCATGGGAGGCGACTTCGGCGACCCCGGCGAGGCCGAGCACAACTTCCTCAGCGACAGCCGCTCCACCCAGTTGGTGCTGACGGCGGGGATCCCCACCACCATCACCGGCCTCGACGTCACCAGGCAGCTGCAGATCCGTAGCGACGGCCTCGAGCGAGTCGGCGCCGCCGGACCGCTGGGCCAGGCCCTCCGCGCGGACATGACCCAGTGGTGGGAGTTCTGGCAGAAGGAGTGGAACGTGCCCCACGACCCGGTCACGGTGCTCACGCTCACCCACCCCGAGCTGTTCACCTTCTCCGGCCCCGGCCGGGTTGAGGTGAGCACCTCCAGAGCCGACGAGGGGACGAGTAGATTCGTGTCCGATGTCAACGGCACAACCCGGATCTCCCTCAGCGTCGACGCCGAGTCCGCCGCCGAGGAGATCATCTCGGCCATCGAACGTGCCGGCCGAGCAGCCCCCCAGTCAGGCGCGCCCCATGCCCACAGCGCGTGACGTCGCAGAGCGAGCGGGAACCTCCACCGCCGTCGTGAGCTACGTGTTCAACAACGGGCCGAGGCCGGTGGCCGCCGCGACGCGTGAGCGGGTCCTGCAAGCCGCCGAGGAGCTGCAGTACCGGCCGAATGTGCTCGCCCGCGCCCTCAGCGCCGGCCGCACCCTTTCCATCGGGCTCGTCGTGCCGCACATCCGTAACCCCTACTTCGCGGCCCTCGCCGAGCAGCTAGAAGCGGCGACGCGCCAGAGGGACCACCTCCTCCTCATCGGCGACGCCGGCGGTGACGCCGACCAGGAACGCGCTCACATCAGCTCGTTCATCGGTCGCAAGGTCGACGGTCTCATCCTCGTCTCGGTGCGGGACCAGCAGGCCCTCATCAGCCTCGACACCGGCGGCGTTCCCGTGGTCGCGCTGCACCAGATGCCGCCCGGCTCCTCCGCGTCGAGCCTGTCGATCTCGTCCGTGGATGCCGCCCGCGAGGCCGCTCAGCACCTGGTCGAGCACGGCTACGAAAGCATCGGCGTGCTTACCGGTCCCATCGGCTCACCAGGCACGGACGAGCACCTCATCGGCGTCAGACAGGCTGTCGCGCACGCGCCGCACACCCGGATCGAGCACCGGGCCACGCCCGTCTCCAGGTACGCCGCACGGGACCTGCTCAGGACGTGGCTCGGCTCTCAAAATCGGCCGAGGTCCGTGTACTGCGCGACCGACGAGCAGGCATTCGGTGTCCTGAATGCAGCCTGGGAGGCAGGTCTGGCAGTCCCTGACGACCTCGCCGTCATGGGTGGCGACGGCACTCAGGACTGTGAGGTCACGGTCCCACCTCTCACCGCGCTGCGTCGCCCCGTTGCCGATCTCGCGTCGCGGGCGGTGGAGCTGCTTCTCGACCGCGACCCCTCGGAGGGGCCGGTGCACCTGACTCTCGAGCACGACCTCGTGTGTCGGGTTTCCTGCGGCTGCTGAAGCCCCCGCACGCCGCGTCTCGAACCTGCACCCCTTCGAGCCGGCGCCCGCCGGGCGTCGGCACCGGACGGTTCGACCGCCTCACACCGCCAGTCCGAATCGGTTCGGCAACGAGCGCAGCCGCCCTGGCTGGCCGAGCCTTCGTTGCCGCGGCCGTTGACGCCCAGCGGTGGGCCAGGCTCAATATCACGCTGCCTCGCCGCCGGTTGTCTTCTGCCCGCCGACGAAGGCCACGATTTCCTTCACCACTCGGGTGAGTTCGCCCACCGGTGGGAGATCGCGGTGGGTACATGGGCTAGTTGAGTGGGATGGTCTCTAGAAGCTGGCGGGTGATCGCTTCGCTGCCGTCGTCGATCGCGGCTAATGCCCCCGCGAGGATCAGGTGGGACAGGTTGCCGATCATCCCGTGCGTGCGTTCATGCAGGTACCGGTCCAGGCCTGTAAGAGTGCCGCCCTCGTGGCAGTGCAGCCGCAGTCCGGCTTCCAGCGTGGCCACCAGGCCCTCCCACTCAGGCCCATAGGGAATCGGCCCCGTATTGACGAACACGAACCGGCCAGCGGTCTGCGTGCCACGAACCCCGGTGAACAGCCCGGATTGTTCGAGGTTGATCCCTGCGTAGACGAACGTCGCCGGCAGGCGCTCGGTCAAGTATTTGAGCTGATCGGAAGGGTACTCACCGGCGGCGGTAGGCAGGTACAGGTTGTGGATCTCGTCAACCAGCACCAGGTCACATCGGGCTTCAGTGAGCGCTTGGCCGACCGCGTCGACGAAGTTGGTGAAGCTGGCCCGCGGGTTGATCGGTGACAGGCCGAGAAACCGGGCGACCTCCGCAGCAAGGTTGCGGGGAGACCATTGCGGCGGGGTGCTCACGTAGACCACGGGGATGCGGTCTTGGCTGGGATAGCGCTGGCGAACCCACAGCTCGTAGGCGCGCCCGAGCTGCGTGAGGCCGGTGCTCTTGCCCGTGAACGGGGGTCCCGACACGACCAGGCCACGGCGAGCGATGGAGTCGTGATGGTTGAGCTGGCTCAGCCCAACCTGCTCTTCGATCTCCTGAATAGTGGGGGTCGCCAAGACCACCCTTCCGCAGTGGTAGTCGAACCGGGCCTTGTTGTAGGCCGGGCGTACGGCCTCGGACAGCGCGGCCCACTCGGCCTCGGGGAGCAACTCGAAGTGGGGCGGGACCGCCTCCACAAAACGGCGCCAGCCGCGCAAGGTTGTGATCGGGTCGGGCCGCTCATTCGGCAGGCCGTCGCCGTGCGCCTCAGCGTTTACTGCCATTGCGTGGCCTCCTCGTTTGCATCGAAGACGGCGAGTGGAAGGCCTTGCCAGCTGCATCTCGCCTAGTTCCGGCTTGGCCGGTGTCGCCACGAATCGGTGCCGTCGGTAGTCGCGGTTGGGCGGGCAGAGGCGGATGCCGCGGCGCAGATAGGTGCCACCCCCCGACCCGCAGCCGCTGGTGGCTTCGCCATCGCACCGCCCTCTCAAATTGATCGACGATGATGGTAGCGGTCGCATGGCCGAAGGCGGAAGACATTCAGCGGGCCACGCCGGGGTCCGACATGACTTCAACCGGACATCGATCGGCCGTACGACGACCGGAAGGAGATTCACCCAGCTGCCGGTGGCGGTTAGCTTCGAGCCTCCATCTCCCGAACGAGGCCAGATCGGATGTGCAGCGGCGGTTGTTCGTGGAGACGAACCTGCCACAGCCGGGAACGCGGTCGTGGCTGACGGCGATCGGCGACAACGTCGACTACACCCACGTCTGCCTCGAAACGCACGTCCGGATACGGCTTCGCCGTTTCCCCGGGGAGCTCGAGGAGTTCGGATACCCGAACCCGCACCGAGCGCGTTAGTACGCGCGTTCTAAAATCTGTTGTATTGTCCATGGATGACAACCTCCGATGGGGCCGAGGCCGAGCCGCCCCACGTCAGCGCCAAGCAGCAGCGCGTCCTGACGGTGATTCACGATTGGATCCAGCAGCACGGCTACCCACCCACGGTGCGCGAGATCGGCGCAGCGGTCGGGCTTGGCTCTCCCTCGTCCGTGGCGTACCACTTGAACATGCTGGAACGGCGTGGCCTCCTGCGTCGTGAGGCAAACGCGTCCAGGGCGGTCGACATCCGCAGGGCGCGGGTTGGTACGGCATCGAACGGAGCAGACGAGCCAAGTGTCAAAGTTCCGGTGCTTGGCACTATCGCTGCCGGTGCCCCGATCCTCGCCGAGGAACACGTGGAGGACGAGCTGACGCTGCCTCGCAACCTAGTCGGGCACGGCATGTTGTTCGCTCTGATGGTTAAGGGCGATTCCATGATCGAGGCGGCGATCTGCGAGGGAGATGTGGTCGTCGTGCGCCAGCAGGCGGTCGCTGAGAACGGCGACATCGTCGCCGCGATGATCGAGGGCGAGGCGACGGTCAAGGTCTACCGGAGCCGCGGCGGTCGCGTCGAGCTGGTACCGCGAAATCCGCTCTACGAGGTGATCTCCGCCGAACACGCGGTCATCCTGGGCAAGGTCGTCTGTGTGCTTCGGCGCGTCTAGCGTCCGGCCGACGTCTGCTTACGGCGTCGGCGCCGTCCTCGGCTGCTGCGATGCCAGCTAGTTGGTACGGCTGTCTGTGCAGGCCGTCTGGGCTAGGTCGCCCAATGGCACGCCGACGGCATGCGCGATGCCGTGCAGGACGCCGATCGTGCAGTTGATGCGGCCTCCCTCGACCTCAACCAGCATCCGCCGTGAGATGCCGCTGCGCTCGGCGAGGCCGTCGAGGGTGAGATTGGCCGCGTGTCTGGCCTTCGCGACCGCATGGCCGAGCGCCGCAAGGTCCACGGGCGGCGGCGGCTCGATCACAAGAATTCAGGCAAGTCGCTGCCAGAACTCTTGTCAGTGCAGGATAATGCCCTAAATTGGTGGGCATGTGGCCGTCGCCCGTCGCCTCACTGCAGCTCCGTCCGGCGACCAAGCCCGGATCGCAGGATTGGGGTGGTCGCGAACGAGTTGGGCCACTGGCGCCCGTGCCTGCAGGACGGCGATGCGATGATCGACCGTGAGCGGGCCTACCGAGCCTTCGACGACCGCCATCCGTCGGCCCCGTGGGTCAGCGCGCACACCATCGCTGGCAAGGTGGCGAGCCTCCGTCGTGCGGTTTGGCGGGCACTCGTCGACGGCGCCGACGAGGCCATGCACGTCGCGCTGTCACCGACCCAACTCTCAGCGGCGATCGCAACAGCGTCTGGACGACGTCCGGCGAACAGGGCCAACGTCCAGGCATCCTTGAGATGGCTACAGGGGGCTGGATTGCTGAAGGTCGTCGACCACGGCAACGGCCAGCGCTGCAACACCTACCAACTCTGCATCCGAACGCCAAGGGGGTCGACCCGACCGCAGCGACCCGCGCAAGATCACCGGCTCCAGGCCTTCGACATCCGTGCCAAAGCATGGAGCCCGCAAAAACGCCGCACCTGGCGGGCTGTGTGGCAGGCGATCCTCGCGGCGGCCGACTCAGAGGGCGTCTTCGTCGGCGACGTAGCAGAGCTTGCTGACGCGGCGAGCGACAGGCTCGGCATCGACATCGCCGACGAGACAGTTGCAAAGATCCTGCGGTGGGGTGTCGCCACCCAGCTAACTGATCAAGCTCGTGGCGGACGCATTCCCTTGTATCGAATTAGGCCGCAACCTGCAGTGAGTTCCGGCTGTTGAGTTCCGTCCCAAACAAGCAGATGGACAGGAGGGGGACGCCGATGAGGCGGTACGAGGTTGCGCAGCAGGCAGACGAGCCCATCGACTGGAGTGCCGCCCACGTGGACACCACGGACCGGCGGACACGGGTGGCCTACACGCTGAGCTTCGACTCCGACGACAAGCTGCACCAGTGGCTGGAGGCCGAAGCGGGCCGGCGGGGAATGAACCCGATCGAGCTGATGCGAGACCTCCTGGGCGAGGCGTACCGGCGCGCCGCCTGACGGCATGCCGTCCAGCGCGGTGACTGCCTAAAGTCCGCCGGAGCAGCCGCCCGGTCAGGTCGAGGCGCTCGTGAGGTCCACCCACCTGGCTCGTGTCAGTTCTCAGGCGAAGTGGCCGCTTCTCAGTTGCCCTGGCCCCGGGGTCTGGCCAGCTTCTCATTGGACGGACTGGGTGGCGTGGGCGATCGCCCGGCGAAGCGCGGACAGCGAAACGGACCGGTCGTTCTCTAGTTCGGTCAGGCCGAGCTCGATCCACTCGCGGATGAGGGTGGATGGCTTGACGCCGGCCATATCTGCGGCGGCGCGTACCCGCTGGTCCAAGTCAACGGGCAGACGCACCAAGCGCATCACCATCGGCTCGGTGTCCGCCGTCGGCGGCAGCTCTATCTGGGCGGTCTCGTCGTACTCCACCTCGCCGCGGGCGAACGCCTCAGCCGCCCGGACCACGTCCTCGCTCATCACCCGCTGGCCTCCCACGCCTCGTAGCGCTTCAACTCAGCCGCCCGGACCACGTCCTCGCTCATCACCCGCTGGCCTCCCACGCCTCGTAGCGCTTCAACTCAGCCGGGGCCATCTCCCGGGCCCTGATGATCTGCTGGCCGAAGTCGTCGACCTTAAGACGGCAACGACCAAGGGCCGCCCGGCCTAGGTGCGTCCCATCACCGCAATGAAACACCGCCGCTGGCCGCGAGGGGCATATCCCGCCGCGACCACAGCACCTGCAGGACCTCGTGCGGCTCGACAACCACCACGGTAGTTCCACGGCTCGAACGCAGGACCCTTCCATGTCGCCCACCGGCGTGTCCCACTGCATTTCGCGTCGTCGCATGCGAGCAGGTTGGTGCAGGCGGTTGACCCTGGTGACGTTCCCATTCCAGCGGCTTGAGTTGCCTGGCACGCAGGCGCGGGTCACCGCGGTGAACGAGCAGTTGTGGGCGCTGGTCGAGCCTCGCTGTTACCACTCGTGGTGCTGGGATCCGATGGCCAGTCGGGGCTGACCTGGATGCACGAAGGGCCCGCGTTAGCGGGCCCTAAGGCGGGCGCGGGAGCCCCGAGGGGCGTCCTGCGGCCTCAGGCTACCAGTTTCTTTGTGGCCCGCCCGACTGGCAGGAGCGCGTTTTCGTTCTGAGCGAGTTCTTCTTTGGCGGGCCGTCCGCTGCCGGAGCGCATCACAGACCGTAGCCGAAACGGGCTAGCGCCGGCATCCGGATCTGCCGAGGAGCGGATACTCGATCGAGGACAGACCGGCAGTGGATGCGGGAGAATCGCGACGGTTGTGCCCGGTGGGATGGTGGGGGTCGGCCCAGTGTCACGCTGAGCGGGTCTGCCAAATTGACGGCTGAGCTTGGTTGTTGAGGTTGATCAGTGGGTGGCCGGGATGAGCCGGCCTTCGAAGGCGATCTGGAACGCGTTCAGCGGCGCTTTCCAGCGCATCGTCCACCTCCGACGGCCCGCTCCGGTTGGACCTAGGCTCACCAAAGCCATGCAGACGCACTTCAGGGCGGCCTGCTCGTTCGGGAAGTGACCCAGGGCTCGCACGGCCCTACGGATGCGGGCGTTGACCGATTCGATCGCGTTCGTGGAGCAGATGACCGTACGGATCTCCACGTCGCCGTCCGGCCGATGAGGCGTGATCGGGCCGTCATTGGCCTCCCACCGGAACGGGCGCAGGCCTGGTAGTTCCGCGGTCATCGCTGGGCTGCCGAGGAGATGACGCGGGGATGGCGTTGTCGATAAGGACGGCGGCGATGGCGGCGGCGATGGGGAAGGAATCGCTGTCGAGGACTCGGGTGCGGGCCGAGGCGCCGTCGATGAGCAGCGCGAGTTGTTCGCCGAGTTGTTCGGGGTTGGTGGCGCCGGCTTCGCGGGCGGTCTCGGTGAGCCGCGCGGCGATGGCGGTCTTGTACTCCCGTGCGTACTCGGATGCGGGGTGTTGCGGGTCGTGCAGTTCGACGGCCGCCGCGATGTACGGGCACAGGGGCGTGGACGCGGGCATCTCGAAGGCGGCGAGGAGCCGTTCGCGGGGTGTGAGGTCGGTGCGGTCGAACACGTCGGGCATGACGTCAGGATCGAATCGGCGCAGGTACTCGGCGACCAGCTCGTCCTTGCTGGGGAAGTGCTGGTAGGCCGTGCGCTTGGACACCTGAGCCGAGGCGCAGAGCTGGTCCATGCCGGTGCGGTTGATGCCCTGATCGCGGAACAGCTGTTGTGACGCGCTGAGGATGCGCTCGCGTGCGCCCCTGCCGCGGCGCTGGCCCAGCGGGCCCTTCTCCAACTCCGTCATGCCCCCAGCATAGACCCAGTTGGTACCGATCGGTGTACGTAGCTTGCGCGACGGCCAGCCGTCGGCTACGTTAGGTACACAGAATGGTTTACATACGAACTGCACTGTTTCGGATAACCATCAAATCAACGGAGTGATCATGGGAAAGCTCGATGGCAAGGTTGCGGTGATCACCGGCGGATCCACCGGCATGGCACTGGCCGGCGCCAAACTGTTCGTCGAGGAAGGCGCGCACGTCTTCATCCAGGCCCGGCGGCAGGAAGCACTGGACGACGCGGTCAAGCTGATCGGCCGCAACGTCACCGCCGTGCAGGGTGACGCTGCCGTGCTGGACGACCTGGACCGCTTGTACGACACCGTCAAGCGGGAAAAGGGCTCGATCGACGTGCTGTGGGCCAGCGCTGGGATGGGCGAACCCGCCGTCCTCGGCGAGATCACCGAGGAACAGTTCCACCGCGCCTTCTCGCTCAACGCGCGCGGCACCCTGTTCACCGTGCAGAAGGCACTCCCGCTGATCAACGACAACGGTTCAATCTTCATGACCGGATCCAACGCCTCCCTCGGCGCCTTCCCCGGCTGGAGCCTCTACGCGGGAAGCAAAGCCGTCCAGCAGGCCTGGGCCCGCGTCTGGCTCAACGAACTGCGCGACCGCAAGATCCGGGTCAACGTCCTGACCCCCGGCCAGGTCGGCACCGCCAAACAGGAAGAACTGTTCGACGAGGCGACCAGGGCCGCCTTCGAGTCCCTCATCCCCCGCGGGCAGATGGGCCGCCCCGAGGAGATCGCCACCGTCGCCCTGTTCCTCGCCTCCGATGACTCCAGCTACGTCAACGGCCTGGAACTGGTCGCCGACGGCGGCACCACCGCCCTCTGAAACACACACCCGGAATCAGGAAGAGAGCACACCTCGTGAGCAGCATTACCTTCATCGGTACAGGGAACATGGCCCGCACCATCGGCACGCTCGCGGTGGCGGGCGGCAACACCGTCGAGGTCATGGGACGCGATCAGTCCAAGGCCGATGACCTGGCCAAGGCTCTGGGCGGTGGCACGACGACGGGCGAGTGGGGCGCCGTCCCGGCCGGGGACATCGTCATCACGGCCCTGTTGTACGCCGCTGTCGTTCCGGTCGTCACCGAGTACGGAGACGCCCTGGCGGGCAAGGTCATCGTCGACATCAGCAACCCCTTCAACGCCACGTTCGACGGACTGGCCCACAGCGAGGAGACCTCGATCGCGCAGGAAGTCGCCAAGGTGGCCCCGGCCGGTGCCGGCGTGGTGAAGGCCTTCAACACCATCTTCCGTAATGTCCTGGAGAACGGCCGGCCCGACGTCTTCATGGCTGGCGACGATGCGCAGGCCAAGGCGGGCGTGGCGGCCTTCGTCGAGAGCCTCGGGCTGCACCCGCTGGACGTCGGCGGCCTGAAAATGGCGCACTGGCTGGAAGGAGCGGGCGTGGTCACGGTGGGCCTCGCCCGCAACGGGGTCGGCCACTGGGACTTCGCCCTCGGCGTCAACGAATTCACCGGCTGAGCCCCGGGGACAAAGCAGTCGACGAATAGGGAGCCGTGCGCCCTGACAATGGTTGATGGATCACCGACTCGCTGATGTCGGATCCGCCCGGCGCGCGGATCTGCCGCCGTCCGTGCGCGCACACTGATCCCAGAGTGGTCACGCTCGGTAGCTGGCCTTTGAGCCGAGCAGGCATCCTGATCTGCCGAAGTGCGGACGTTCGCGCTCCTGCGTAAGGAGCGGAGGCACATTGATCAGCCGGAACGGGAGAACTGGGTGATCTGGGCGACAGCAGTGAAGCCCAGCCGCCGGTAGAGGGGGATGCCTGGCCCGCTGGCGTCGAGGCTGGCCCGTGTCGCTCCCGACTTCACCGCGGAGCGCAGCGCGGCCGCTGTCATCGACAGCCCCACGCCGCCGCGGCGCCAGCCGGGATCGGTGTTGACGAAGAACACGTACGCGTCCGAAAAGAAGGTCCGCGATCCGCTCGTGCCGCGCACCACGCCGTCGTCGTCGACCGCCGCGAAGAGCCGGGGCCCTTCCGGCAGCGACCTCAGGTACGTGACGAGTGCCGCGGTCGACACCTCACCCGCTGGCATCGCCCGTCCGGCGGCCGCAACTGCATCCGTCAACGACACCCCGTCCGGTGGGTCCTCAGGGACGCGGCATACCGGGCGCAGAGTCAGGCCAGTAGGCAGCAAGGGCTCCGGCACGGTACGAAGGTCGCGGCACACCATCGCCGTGACCGCCTTCGGCGTCCACGTCCGGTCCCGGCGGATAAGCTCGGCGCACCGCCCGGCCGCCTCGTGGACCCTGACCGTGCCGGCCGAGGCGAGCGGCAGCACGGCCGAGAGCACGTCGAAGGCTCGGTCATCCAGGACCAAGAGCTGAGTGGGTGACTCCCCGTCGACCGGAACCAGTCCTTGGATGCCGAACCCGTCCACGCGCCGTGTTCCGGGGCCCTCAGCGGCGGCACACCGCGCATCGAACGCTGCGGCGTAGGCGTCAGGCGCTTGATCCGGCACTCGACGCAGCCTAGCTCCCGGCCGACACGATGTTCGTAGGTGTCACGACGAACGCTCGCGGTTCACGCGTGAAGGCAACACGCCGACCGCTAGTCGGCCCTCGCAGCCGCTGGCGGCCATGTGAGGGTCTCGTCTCCCCGTCCGCGAACGTGCGTGTTTCCGCCGCGACGACGCGCAGCCCGTTTACCGGATTTGCCGCAAGGAGGGCGCTGGCACTGACTGTGACTGATGACGCAGCGTGAGGTATGACTATCTCTCCCGCTTCCGGTCCCGGTCCCGGTGTCGTCTCTCCCGATCGCGTTGTTCTCCGCGCAGCGGTGTCTGCCTACCTCGGTCGGTACCGGGGTGACTCGCGGCTGCACACCGATTCCGACCTGCGCGTCTTCCTGACCTGGTGCACCGACCAGGATCTGGACCCGCTGTCGGCAGTACGTGTGGACATCGAGCGGTACGTGCGCTGGCTCCAGGACGTACGTCGCTTCCAGCCCTCGACAGTCTCCCGCCGCCTGTCGGTGGCGATCGGGTTCTACCGCGTCTGCGTCATCGATGGCATCCTGCCGCACTCACCAGCCGACTACGTCCGCAGGCCGGTGGTGCCCCTCGAATCACCTACCCTCGGGCTGGGCCACCTCCAGTTCGAGGCCCTGATCACCACCGCGCGGCGGTCGGCCAACCCGAACGACTTCTCCCTGATCGCCATGCTCGGACTCCTCGGGCTGCGGATCTTCGAAGCCTGCGGCGCCAACATCAGCGATATCGGTGAGGAACACGGCCATCGCGTCCTTCGCGTCCGCGGCAAGGGCGGCAAAGTCGTCCTCGTTCCGCTGCCGCCTGCGGTGGCTAGGGCTGTGGACCGTGCGGTGGACGGCCGCATCGACGGTCCGATTCTGCGCAACGCCATCGGGGCGCGGATGGACCGGCATGCGGCGACCCGCCGGCTCAAGCACCTGGCGTGCAGCGCCGGGATCCGGATGCCGAGGATGCACCCGCACATGCTGCGTCACACCTTCGTCACCACCATGCTCGACGCCGGCGTGAACCTGCGCGACGTGCAGATCGCCGCTCGTCACGCCGACCCCCGCACCACCATGCGCTACGACCGCGCCCGCAAGAACCTCGACCGCCACCCCAACTACATCCTCGCCGCCTACATGGCCTCCGGAACGTAGCGACCACAACAAGCGGATCTGCCGATGACAGTGCGCTGTCCGCTCACTACGCTGATAGGTAGCGATCCACCCAATCCGGCACTGTCGTGATCCTTCGCACGGCCGCCTCGATATGATCGTCCACCATGTCCGATCCGCCGTCGCAGTCCGTGCAGAAGAGCAGGGCTCGCCGGCTCAGTTGGACGCTGGCGGTTGTGACTGCCCTGCTCCTCTTCTGCGGGCTGCCACTTGGGTTCGCTCGGTACTCCGACCGCAACGAATCGCGCGAAGCGGACAAAGAGGTCGACCGATACCTGACCCTCGTACAAGGACGCGATCGCCCGGGCGCTGACGGGATGCTCTGCAGCGGAGACGACGACACGAGCGCCGTCGAACTGCCCGGCATGAACCAACCAGATTGGCACCTCCCCCTCGTGGAGTCCTTCACCATCGTCAACACATGGGATTGGTCATCGGTGACAGACGGCCACGGGAGGGGTTACCAAGTCCGACTGGTGTTCGCCGACAGATCGACCGCCAAAGTCGAGCTGGCGGTGGAGGTGATAGCAGACGACCCGTGCATCGCTACGGAGATTCCGTTCTGAACGAGCAGACCTCCGCTACCGCCACTGAGCGGGACCGCCGGCGGCATCCGGATCTGTCGAATTGAGCATGTGCCGATCTCTCGAACTCTCCCGCGCTCGGCAACGGCCGCGGAAACGCGATGCGAAGGTTCCCTCGGCGGCTGGGTTACTGGGCCGGCGTGGTGATGAGCTCGTCGGTGACCCACTGTGCGACGTTGGCGGGGTAGGGCGCGGGCAGTCCGAGGACGATGTGCTGGAAGCCGGCGTCGATCGCTTTGCCGATCGCGTCCTGGGTGATGCTGGGCTGGTCGTAGGAGACCTGCAGGACGATGGATCGGGTGATCGAGGCGGGGTCGCGCCCGATCTCGGTGCAGTAGCGGTCCAGCAGTGCGCTGCGGCTGACGGCGTCGTCGATGTCGCCGCCGGGGATGTTCCACAGGTCGGCGTGCTCGGCGGCCACGCGCAGCACGGCGGCCGAGCGTCCGCCGACGAGGATCGGCGGGTGGGGGCGCTGGATGGGTTTGGGGTTGCAGAACGCTCCGGTGAGACGGTGGTAGGTCCCGTGGAAGTCGAACGGGTCGGCCTCGGTCCACAAACGCCGGATGACGGTGCACGCCTCGGCGAGGCTTCCCACGGCGTATGCCGTGTCGTGGAAGGGCAGGCCGTGTGCTTCATACTCGCGCCGGGCCAGGGGGTGGCTGGGTCGTGAACCCGCACCGATACCGAAGTCGAGCCGTCCGCCGGAGACGATGTCGACGGTCGCGGCGATCTTGGCCAGCATCGCGGGCGGGCGGATGCGGTTGCTGGTCACGAGCAGGCCGAGGCGCAGTCGTCGGGTCTGTGCGGCGAGGGCCGAGAGCAGGGTCCAGCCTTCGTAGGTCGGCCCGTTCGGGTCGCCGCCGATCGGCATGAGGTGATCGAACAGCCACGCGTGCTCGATCTCCGGGATGGTGTCTGCCTCGCGCCAGACCCGCAGGACGTCGTGGTAGTCGACCTGTGAGGGTGCGGTCATGATCCCGAAGCGGGGCCGGGGTGTTTGCGGCATAGGGCCGTCAGTCCTTTCGTTTCCGTCCGTGATCTTCTTCCCGGCGTCGTAGCCATGCGAGTGCCGTCCGGACGGTATCGACGGCGGGCCTCACCGAGTGGGCCCTCCCCTGGGCTGCCTGCGGGCGGAGCGTCTTCCCGTGTGCCCTTTCCGGGCGCGGCGACAAGGCATTGAATGCCTTGTCGCCGCGCCCGGACCACGGAAAGGTGAACATTCCCATCCTGATCGTAACTATCGATAGAATGTGAGTTCACCCATTCGGGTACGCGTGGAGTCCGCTTGTCTTTACTTGGATTCGAGGCGGCCCAGGGTGCTCTCGACCGGTGCCGGCCAGATGGAGTCCTTGAGGCCGAGGGCGTCGCGAAGGTAGGCCCACGTGAGCCGCTGGATCAGGGCAACCCGCTCGGGGCTCTCGTCCGTCGTCGCTTTGGCTTCGTAGTCGGAGATGCCGCCGAGCGAGTGCTCTGCTCCGAACAGGGTGAGCAGGTTCTCGCTGCCCGGGCTCAGGTGATACGCATCGGTGAACCAGTCCGGCCCGCGGACTGACAGCGGGGAGTCGTCCTGGTCGCCGGCGACGACGAGGGCCGGGGTGGTCATGTCCACGAAGCTCGGGCTCATGAAGGGGAAGTGCTCGGCCGCGAACGGGGAAAGGTCGGCTCCGCCCCGGCCGGTTACGGCCAGCAGGACGCCCGCCTTGATCCGTGGGTCGGACATGTCCTCTCCTGGGTTGCCGTTGGCGTCGAGGACTCGCGCCCCCAGCAGCGTGCTCGCCGTCTGGGCGCCCCAGGAGTGCCCGGCCACGGCGATGCGGGTGCGGTCGAGGCGTCCAGCAAGGCCGGGGACGGACGACTCCAGCAGGTCGAGCTGATCGAGGGTGCGCTTCAGGTCGTCGACACGGATTCGCCAGATCAGCGGTGTGCGGGGGTCGTCGGGCGGGAGGTTCAGTGTCCGCGAGTCGAGGTGGGTGGGCTGGATGACGACGAAGCCGTGGGAGGCCCAGAAGTCGGCCAGAGGGTCGTAGTTGGTCGCCGACTGGCCGAAGCCGTGCGAGAAGACGATGACGGGCAGTTCGTGGCCGGCCGTGGGTGCGGAGACCCGTACCTGCAGATCGTCGCCGCGATCCGGGGCCTGCAGCGTGATGGGGTGCACCGAGATGACCGGCGTGGGCTCTGGCATTGCGTGCATGGTCGTTCCTTCGTGACTTGGCATTTGGCCTGCCGTTCTGGCATGCTGTGAATGCGGAACTCGGTTCCGTTAAAACATACGGAACATGGTTCCGCTTTTCAAGGGATGTGACGGGGGTAACGGTGGCCGGCACGGGCAGCGGATCGGGTGCTGCGCGAAAGCAGCGGGCTGATTCCCGGCGCAACGAGGCGGCGCTACTGGAGGCGGCCGCCGCGGCGTTCGTCACCTCCGGAGTCGATGCGCCTGTGCGTGAGATCGCCGCCAAGGCCGGCGTCGGCGTCGGCACGATCTACCGCCACTTCCCCACGCGGGCCGATCTCATCGTCGCGGTGTACCGGCACCAGGTCGAGGCGTGCGCCGAGGCCGGCCCGGCGCTGCTGGCGGAGAGCGCCACACCGCACGCCGCCCTGGCAAGCTGGATCGACCTCTTCGTCGACTTCCTGGTCACCAAGCACGGCCTGGCTGAGGCGATGCGGTCCGACGATGCCGCCTTCCAGACGCTGCACGCCTACTTCCTCGACCGCCTCGTCCCCGTCTGCGCCCAGCTGCTCGACGCCGCAGCCACGGCGGGCGAGATCATCCCCGACATGGACGCCCTCGTCCTGATGCACGGCATCGGCAATCTCTGCATCGGCGCCGACAGCCCTAGCTACGACGCGCGCCTCATGGTCGGACTCGTCATCGCAGGCTTGCGGCTCCACTAGCGCTCAAGGAAGTACGCGGCGCGCGGTCGCCCGCAGAGACGCGGCAAGACGGTGTCATGATGCTCCGCGAATGATGATGCCCGGTGGTGGGACTCGCGGTGAGCCACTAACAGAGCCGAACCTCCGCCCGTCCGCCATCCGCATCTGCCGCGATCCGCGCGCTGCGGAGCGTGACCACCCAGCAGCAGCCCTCGGAGTGTCCGGACATGCCGATGAGAGTGCGTCGAGCCGAGGCCGAATGACTTCGGCGTGTGGCTGGTTGCTTGGACACGCTCAATGTCCTAATCGCGCTGTGATCGCGATCAGGACGATAGCTGCGGCCGGCAGTATTCCGGCCCCGACCGCGAGAGCGATCATGCCGACCCGGGTGGTGGTGACAACCGCGTCATCGGTGTGAGTGGCGGGCGGTACCTCGCCCAGCATCGCGACGATCCGTTCGACCGTGCGCACCTGGCAGCGGCCATTGGTACGGTACTGACCCCCACGCAGGTCCCACAGCGGTGAGTCGACCCGGAAGTACACGTGGTCGCCATTGGTCAGGTCGAGACGGACCTCGACACCGCGGCGGGAGAACTGACCGAGCAGGTGACGGGGCACGCTGATCCGGTGCAGCGCTGTGTCGATGTGCAGGTGCCGGGGTGTCATGACGAACCGGGCCGCCGGCCCGGCCAGGTAGCAGCCAGCGGCACAGGCGGCCGCCAGCACCAGTTCGAGCAGGCTGCCCAGGCGGGGCTGGGTGTCCCAGTTAACGAGAGCGGCCAAGACGAGCCCACCACCAGTGATAGCCATCATCAGATAGGCGATGCCGCTGCGGCGGTGCACCGAGCATGACCGCGCCTCGACGTGGTGTACCACCGCGGACGGTGCTGGTACCGGTGGAAGAGACGCGTTGCGGTAGCGCAACGCACTTGCTGAGCTGATCCGCCCGGCAACCGCCACGATGAGGGCGACCGCGCCGAACGTTGCTGGGAGCCCGTATCCCGCGTCCCCACGGGCCGCCTCGGCCGGGGTGCGGGTCGCCCACAACACCACCGCAACACCCAACAGCGCGAGCCCAACACCCGACACGATCAGCGTCAGGCGCCAGGTCCACACCAGCGCGCCGTTGTCGTGCCACTCGACCGACCGCCGACCCACCGCACACTCCCCAAACAGTGCCCGGCCACATCGACCGGCGAGGGTCACGATAGAGCCATCAGACAAGGGCCTGCGGCATGCCGCACAGATCCACCGCGCTCACATGCCGCCGATCGCGCGCCTCCGACTTGGAGCCGCGCTACGAGACCAGGTCGCCGAGTTCGGCGACGAGACGTCGCATGTCCTCGCCGGCGTCAAGGGTCACCATGACGGATGCCTCCCACGCACTCGGGTCGTAGCCCCGAGGGCCCCGGATGACGAAACGGAGATTGACGTGACCTCGTCGGTCATGCGTCGCGTCGATGCGGAGGTCGTGTTCTAGTGACTCCCAGGCGCGCAGGCCGTCCCATCCCTCATAGGACTCGGCGAGGTCGGCTGCCCACGACACGATCCTGTCGACATTGAGCGTCCGGACCGAGGTCACAGCACGGACGCCGTCATCGCCAGCTCGCACCGCAGGTCGAGTACCTCGTCGTTCCACGGCCGCTCGGCGCTATGAAGACGGACGGACCCAAGCCCCGCCTCGGCGGTGATTTCGACGCCGTCATTCAACTGCCTCAACACCGGGAAGAGCATGCCACTGGCGCCCGCTGGCGTCGCGATGTTTTGACGCCCACTCCCCGAGTCGCGCGCTACGCAACGTCACGATGCTCGGTCGGGTCGGCGTCCGGTCGTGCCGATGACAGTGCACTCGATCATGCCGATGAGAGGTGCACCGACTGAGGCGTCGCCACACCTTTCCCGTGGGCGTTTTCAAGCCTGCATCGCCAACTCGGCACCGAGACGACTATCGAGCTGCCACAAGATCCTCTCACTGTTGGAATTCAAGGCCCGGAGTGGAGGACTCGAGTGACCGGGGTCACGCCCGGGTATGTCACGGATCGGAAGGCCGCCTTGTCCCATGGCCATGACGGAGATGAAGAACCAGAGTGTGATCGTGGCCGGAGCCAGTGGTGTTTTCGGCCGGCACATCCGCGAGGCGCTGACCGACGCCGGGCACACCGTGCTAGGCGTGGGCCGCGGCGAGGGCAACGAGATCCGCGCCGACCTGCTCGACCGCGACGGACTGCTGCGGGCGTTCGAGGGGATCAAGGCCGACGTCGTGGTGCACGCCGCGACCGCGTTGCGCAAGCCGCCGATGACGCACAAGGGCATGTTCGGCACCGACGACCTGCGGGTCACCGGGACCGCAAACCTGATCGAGGCGGCCAAACTTGCGGGCGTACGCCGCTTCATCGGCGAGAACGTCGCCGTCGGCTACGGCTACCGCGACTTCGGCGACCGCGTTCTGACCGAGGCCGACGAGTTCGGGGCGTCCGTGACGGACCCGAACATCAACCGGCACCTGGAGGGCATGCGGGAGAAGGAGCGCTTGCCCCGGGAGTCGGGGCTGGAGGCGATCTCACTGCGATTCGGCTTCTTCTACGGGCCGGGGGGCACCGAGACGATGGTGCACATGCTGCGGAAGCGACAACTGCCGGCGTTCAACGACCACGGCCACATCTCGCCGTGGACGCACCTGGCCGACGCGGCCGCCGCCGTCGTCGCGGCGATCGATCGCGGCCGGCCCGGTGAGGCGTACAACGTCGTCGATGACCACATGGGCTTCGGGGAGATGATCCGGGCGATCGCCGAGACCTTCGGCACACCCAAGCCGTTCACCGTGCCCACGTGGATGATGGCGGTCGCGCCCTACATGCACCTGATGCTCGGCGTCACCATGCGGGTCTCGAGCGAGAAGGCCCGCCGCGAGCTCGGGTGGCAGCCCGCGTACGCGACGGTGCTGGACGGGCTGCGGGCGCAGGCGCTCGGTCACGTCTAGCCTGTTCCCATGATCGATAGCCAGGTCTTCGCTCAGCATCGGCGGCTGCTCTTCGACGTCGCGTACCGGATGACGGGGAGCGTCGCCGATGCCGAGGACATCCTGCAGGAGGCCTGGCTGCGGTGCCGCGACGTCGACGGCGGCCAGCTCGCGAACCCCCGGGCGTACCTGGTCAAGACCGTCACCAACCTCTCGCTCAACCAACTCACCTCGGCCCGCGCCCGCCGCGAGACGTATGTCGGGCCGTGGCTGCCCGAGCCGGTGCTCACCGCGCCCGACGCGGGCCAGGAGGCCGAGATGGCCGAGTCGATCTCGATGGCGATGCTCGTCGTCCTGGAGACGCTCACCCCCGCCGAACGCGCGATCTTCCTGCTCCACGACGTTTTCGGCTACAACCACGCCGAGGTCGCATCCATTCTGGACAGGTCCGAGGTCGCGGTGCGGCAGACCGCGGTCCGGGCGCGGGCGCACGTCGCGGCCCGCCGGCCTCGCTTCGACGTCGACCAAGGCGTACGCCGAGAAGCAGTGGACCGGTTCCGCAAGGCCTGTGCCGGAGGCGACCTGAACGCGATGATGGAACTCCTGGCGCCCGAGGTGATCTGCTGGTCGGACGGCGGTGGCAAGGTGACCGCGGCCCGCCGGCCGCTGGAAGGCGCCGACAACGTCGCCCGCTGGCTGCTCGGGGTCTTCGCCAAGCCGGAGACGCAGAACACACGGCTCGTGATCACCGAGATCAACGGCGGGCCGGGCATCCTCGGCCTGGCCGACGGGCAACCGGCCGGGGCGATCTGCCTCGACTTCGACGGCGAGCGGATCACCGGCGTACGCATGCAGGGCAACCCGGACAAGCTCCGAGGCCTCACCCGCTGATCCCACCCCCCCCCCGTCGATCATGAACCTAAGATGATCCTCAACGGAACAGTTCCGGATCACCGTTCCATTCAGCCAGCCACATCAACGAGTACGCCGACAAGCGGTAAGTTGAACAGCCAGCGACCTGGTCGGCCACCGCAAACACGGCCACGTCGCCCTCAACGCACGGATTTGCCGAGATGAGCGCGCTGCTGCCGCGCGAGCGACTGCCCGCCGGAGGAAGCATTCGACTCTGTAACAGGAACTACCAAATGTAGGGGATAAGCCGAGCGCGGCTTGCTGCGAACTCACGGTAGCGGTTGCCCAGTGCGGCGGTCAGGGCGCGTTCCTCGAAGCGCAGACGGTGGATCAGAGCGGTCAGTACCAGGAAGACCGCGCCAACGGCGCTGAGCCAATTCCCCACCATCAAGCCCGCGCCGGCGAAAGCGAGGACCAGGCCGGTGTAGCTCGGGTGGCGCAGGATGCGATAGGGGCCGCGTTCCACGACGGGCTGGTCTTCGCTGGTCTTGACCACGACGGTGAAGTACTTCCCCAGGCTCACGAATGACCACCAGCGCAGCAGCAGTCCCAGCCATCCAAGCACCACCCCAAGCGCGAACAAGAACACGCCACCGCCGATGACCGCGCTTGGGGCGACAGCCCGGCCGAGGGGCAACATCAAGATCCCGGCGAAGAACATCACCCTGAACAATGCCTCTGCCCGCACATCGACGCGCGTCGCGCCGCGACGTGACCGGAACGCCTGCACGAGTTCGCCTGCCAAGAAAGCGCCGACACTGACGAGAAAGACGGTGCGCGCCGGGTTCGACAGCTCCTCGTACGGCACTGGCATAGAGCCAGTGTCGTCGAGACACGTCACCATGTACAACCGCGCTGTGCCCTCTTCTGCCGCGTTCAGGGCGTTGATCCACCCCGTCACGCACGAAGGGACGGCCAGCTGCGAGGCCCCCGGCGCTAGCGCAGGCCTGCTACCGTCGCCGGTCATGAGCGACCCGTCGTTGGACCGCCAGTTGCGCCCCGACGTACGGCCGCAGCCAGCCGCGCCCGTGACTGACCAGACGGTCGCCGACATGCATAACGCCGTAATGGGCGGGCGTAGGACCTGGCGGGCCAAGGTAGGGAAAGTCGGCGGCGGCACCGCAGTCGTCGGCGGTGCGACCCTCAAGGTGCTCGGCAAGATTGTGTTGATCGGCAAGTTCGGGCTGTTCACGCTTCTGAAGCTCAAGACGTTCCTTAGCATGCTGATCTCGATCGCCGCCTACGCGACCTTCTGGGGCTGGAAGTTCGCCGTCGGGTTCGTCCTGCTGATGTTCGTGCACGAGCTCGGGCACGTCTTTGCGCTCCGGCTACAGGGGATCAAGGCAAGCGCGCCGATGTTCATCCCCTTCATCGGGGCGTTCGTCAACATCGAGGGCGAACAGCGGTCCGTCTCGCAGGAGGCTGTCTCCGCGCTGGCCGGACCGTTCGCGGGCCTGCTCGGTGCGGGTGCCGTGCTCGGCGTCGCCGAGTCGATGAACTCGGACTTCCTGCGGGCGCTGGCCTACACCGCCTTCTTCCTCAACCTCTTCAACCTCTTCCCCGTGCTGCCGCTGGACGGCGGACGGGTCGCGGGTGCGCTGCACCCGGTGGTCTGGCTAGGCGGTATGGCTGCCGCGGTTGGGCTGATCATCTGGCACCCGTCGCCCGTCTTCTTCTTCATCCTGATCCTCGGGGGCGTGGAGACGTGGCACCGTTGGCGCGAGCGCAGATCGGGACGGGCCAACGAGTACCTCAGCATCGAGACGTCGGTCCGCTGGCAGATCGCCGCAGCCTACGTCTTCACCATCGCCGTGTGCCTGATCGGCATGGACGCCGCCTACATCCCGCGGCCGTTCTAGCCGCACCGGCCAACATCAGCAGCCCTCGCCCTGGTCAGCGTCGTCTTCACCTTGCTGAACGGCCGCATGTCGGCGATGAAGCAGGCGACACCGCCGTCGTGGTGGCGGCCGTTCCAGACCGGGTACGCCCTCGCCCTCAACCGCTGGACCGGACCACCATCGCCCCGTCTTCGACGACGATGACGCGCGGCGTGATTAGGTCGCCCCCGTCCTCCCACACCTGTGCCAGCCATGGCTCGCCACCCGGCAGTGAACGGATGGCTGACCCGCGTCGGGCGGCCCTCGATGCGCGGATCTGCCGCGATCCGAGCGCTACGGGGCGTCACGCCGAGCTGGCCTGGTTGCCGTCCGGACGTGCCGATGGCAGCGCGTTGGCTCGGTCCTGCATGTCGTCTCAGCGTTAGAGGTTGTCTCACGTGGCAAGTTTCGCGAGCTTCTTGTAGCAGGTCAGGGCGGCGGCCATGGCCAGGCCTCGGCTCTGCCAGTCGTTGCGGACCACGTACGGGATCTTGAGACCACGAGCAGCCCATGGCAGGCTCATGCCGCATGATCGACGAATTCGCGAAAGACAACCTGCACGGGAGACTGCGGCGGGACCGCAAGGCGCTGCTCTGGAAACTCGACGGCTTGTCCGAATACGACGCCCGCCGACCTTTGACGGCGACCGGGACCAACCTCCTCGGCCTGGTCAAACACGTGGCCACCGTCGAGGCCAGGTACTTCGGCGAGGTCTTCGACCGCCCTTCCCCGGAACCGCTGCCCCGGTGGCAGGACTCCAACGGCAGCGATCTGTGGGCGACTGAGGACGAGACCCGCGATCAGATCATCGGGTTCTACCGGCGCACGTGGGAACACTCGGACGCGACGATCAACGAGCTTCCCCTCGACGCCCCCGGCCACGTGCCGTGGTGGCCGGAGCCTTATGCCGACACGAACCTGTTCGCCATCATGGTCCATGTCCTCGGCGAGTCCATCCGGCATGCCGGGCACGCCGATATCCTGCGCGAGGGCCTCGACGGCCGGACCGGGTTGCGCGCCGAACACGAGAAGCAGATCGACGAGGAAGCCCGTGCAGCCTACTGCGCGAAGATCGAGCAGGCCGCCAGGTCGGCCGCACCAATCAAGGCTTAAGGGACACGAGCATGACCGATGAAGAGGCTCGCGAGGTCGCATTTGCCTTCCTCGCTGACCGCATTGACAAGGTTCGCACCGGTGAATGGGTGATCATCGGTGCGTGGGAGCACGAGACCGCATGGTCCGTGGGCTACCAGTCCCGCGCCTTCATCGAGTCAGGCGACATACACGATTCGTTGGTAGGCAACGGACCTGTGGTCGTGCCCAAGTCCGGCGCGGATCCATGGCTGGCCTGGTCCGGTCGGCCGGTGGAAGAACAGATCGCCGAGGGGCGACCCACCCTCGGCTGAACGCACTGACATGCCGCGACTCGCGCGTGCTCGCCGACCGAGGCGATCACGCTCGGTAGCTAGCCTCTGAGTCGAGCGGGCATCCTGAACTGTCGATGAGCGCGCTGCCGATCATGTTGGCAGCTGCGGTCAGTGATCGGGTAGGTGCCGTAGCCCGTCGTGGGTGCCGATCGTCGGGCGGTAGTCGGGCCGCGCGGTGTACATGTTGATCGCTCGGGCGGTGAAGGCAGGGTCGGCTCCGGTCGCGATCATTGTTCCGGGCCGGATTCCGCGTCGTACGAGCAGTTCGGGGTGGGCGAGGCCCAGTTTGACGCCGTGACGGGCGGGCCGAGCGGTGGGGGCTGCCTCCCACGGTACGAAAATTGAGCCGAGGGGTTGTCGGTCGAGTATGCCGTCGGGGCGGAGGATCATACCGAACCTTCCGAGTGCGCCGTACCACGCCAAAGGCAGCAGGAGAAGCAGCAGTGCCGCGACGGCGATCTGCAGCCGGTCGGGTCCGAGGCCGCGGTGGGCGCGCTCGGCGGCCCACACCCACGATTGCACGGTGATGACGGTCAGCATGCCGGTCGACAGGAGAGTGCCACCGTGCGGCGGCGCGGCGAAGGCGCCTGGGTGTGGCAGGAAGGTCGCGGGCCGGCGCGCGGATGACGCGACGATGCCGGCGACGGCGAGCGACATCGTGAGAAGGGCGAGCAGCGCTGCGCAGACAACGGAGACGATCGGGATCTGCGCTTGCAGGAGCGATCCAAGGGCAACGGCGGTGCACAGCACGCTTACGAGGAACATCCACCGATGTCCGATGATCTTGCTCAACATGAGGTGCATCGTACGGTCATCGCGCGACGTCGGCGAGCAACGAACGGCTGCGCTGATGGGCCTTACCGTGCCTGAGACCGAGCTTGCAGCGGTGCGCGGATCTGCCGCTGTCCGCGCGTTGGCCCCGCCCGGCGCAGTGCGCTGTCGTGCCGACGAGCGGATGCTTCGAGTTCATCCGGACCATCGAGTACGAGACCATCGGGCGGTGCCTGGCAGCCACAACGGGGCTGTCGATCACTTGGAATCTTGTCGTACTAGTCTTCGCCGCATGGCCTTGCGACCGGACGAGTTCTATGACCACGCAGTCGCCGTCGCGGACAGCGAACGCCGGCTCCCGTTGGCGCGCATGACGGGATGGGAGATCAGCCCGTTCGAGCCGGACGGACTGCGCGTAGCGCCGTTGCGCCCGCCGGTGCTCCCGGAGCCCGCGCGGCACGGCGAGGATCCGTCGGACTGCAACGCCTGCCGCGACCGGGACGAAGGGATCTGGTTCAACGATCACTGGCGCCTGGTCCGGATTCCGGGAGTGGGCGTCCCGCTGGTGCTCATGCTGTATCCGCGCGATCACTACGACATGGCGGATCTACCTGACGAACTGGTCGCCGAACTGGGGCTATTGAGCACTCGCATCGTCCGCCACATGCAGGCACTGCCGCACATCTCGCGGGCCCACGTCTACCGCATCGGAGATGGTGGCGCCCACCTGCACGTCTGGTTCTTCGCTCGGCCCGAGGGGCAGGCCCAATTGTACGGGTCGTGGCTGGTCGTCTGGGACGACCTGCTACCGGAGTACCCGGCGGACGTCGCAGAAGCTGACGCTGAAATCGTGGCAGACGCGTTGGTCGCGTGCCACGGAGGCCACCGGTCGCCCACTAGCGAACCGGCCGCCTGACCGGCCTGATCCACGATCCGATTGTCACCGTCACGGCTGTTACCACCGCCGCCGTGCGGATTTGCCAAGGTCACGTATCCGGATCTGCCGCGATGCGCGCCCATGTCGCGCACCGTGAGGGCCTCCGCGACGCCCTTTGAGGATCATGTCGGACAGCAGGTGGGACGCGGGGTTCAAGCATGTCCCGTGACAGGACGGCCGGCTGATACCGATCGTCATGCAGGTCCTGAGACCGGACAGCCGGCTGCCGGCGTGTGATCCGACGACAGATCCGCGACACGTGTCCGCCAGGTCACGTGCGACAAGCGCCAAACCTAGGCGGCGAGCCAGTGGGCGGCGCACGCTACTGAGCGGTCCCCGTGGACATCAGGGGAAACAGGGACGCAGGGGGCCACAGGGCAGGATCGGTACGAGCTCCCACCAGGAGCAGCAGACCACAAGCGCCGCCAACGTGGTCACCACAGCGATCAGCAACGGGACTCGGCCACCCCGAATCTTGCGATACAGCAACGCCGCGCCAGCGGTAAGGCCGAGCGCGGGCACAAGCGCATATGGCGTCAGCGAGACCGCGAAAACGCTGGCCATCCCTTCCGGATCATCTCGAGCAGCCACAGAAAGGAAGACAAGACCTGCCACCGACAGCCACGCCAACCCGGCCAGGATTGCGGCAAGAACAAGGCCGGCTTGGGCCATGCGGTGGCCCTTCCACCCACCATCAATCGCCGACCGCACCCGGACTCGTCCGCGTCTGTTGGCTCCAAGAGCACTGTCCGCCCCCCCGACTTCTGCTGCGCCACGCGTTCGAGGATCCACCACAGGCACAGTGTCCGGGAAGTCGTCGCGCGGTGCCGCCGCCCTGATCCGAGGCCAGGGATGAGCCACCCCCGCTTTCATGGAGCTTCTTGATCATGGTCTGATGGCCATGGGGAGGAAGTCGTCCGTGGCAGCACCGAAGAAGTACCCCGATGAGCTTCGCCAGCGCGCTGTGCGCTTGTATCGCGAGTCGGACCCGAAGCCCGTGATCCGGCGCCTGGCCGAGCAGCTCGGCGTGCATCACGAGGCGTTGCGGAACTGGATCAGGCAGGCCGAGGCCGATGCGGGTGAGCGCACCGATCGGCCCACCAGCGAGATGGCCGAGGAGAACCGGCGGCTGCGCAAGGAAGTCGCGGAGCTGCGGCGGGCGAACGAGATCCTGAAAGCGGCGAGCGCGTATTTCGCGGCGGAGCTCGACCCGACCCGGCGGCGGTCATGACGTTCATTTATGAACACCGTGACCAGTTCGCGGTCGCGCTCCTGCTACGGGTCCTCGGCATCGGCGCGTCGACGTACTACGCGTGGGTCAAGCAGGTCGAACAGCCCTGCGACCGCGACGTGGTCGACCTGGGTCTGGTCTCCAACATCCACGAGATCTGGGAGGCGTCCGGGCACACCTACGGCGCGGACCGGGTGCACCGGCAGCTACGCCGTGACGGTATCCGCGTGGGCCGCAAGCGGGTGGAGCGGCTGATGGCGCAGCAGGGCTGGCAGGGCGCGTTCCTGCGCCGAGGCTGGCGCGGCGGGTCGACCCGGCAGGACCCGCGGGCGACGCCGGCGCCGGATCTGGTCAACCGGCAGTTCACCGCCGCCGGGCCGAACCGGCTCTGGGTCGCCGACGCCACCCGCATCCCCTGCGGCGAAGGCGTGTTCTGGCTGGCCGCGGTCCGTGACGCCTTCTCCCGCCGGATCGTCGGATGGAAGACCTCCGACCGCTGCGACACCGACCTGATCCTCGCCGCACTCGAATACGGCATCTGGTCCCGCGACGTCCGCGACGGCCAGTTGATCCACCACAGCGACCGCGGGTCGAACTACACGTCCTTCCGCTTCGCCGAACGCTTACAGGACAACGGGATCCTGCCCTCGATGGGCTCCGTCGGCGACTCGTACGACAACGCGCTCATGGAGAACTTCTGGTCGACGCTGAAGATCGAACTCGTCTACCGCACGAGCTGGCGCACCCGCGACGAGGCCGAGAACGCGATATTCGCCTACATCGACGGCTGGTACAACACCCGCCGCATCCAGAAGGAACTGGGCTACCTCAGCCCCGACGAGTACGAAACCGCCTGGCACACCCGCCAGCACAACCCAGCTGAGCCAACCATCGCTACCCCTGCACCAGCCGGCAGCAGGTAACCACCGCTCCATCAAAGCGGGGGGAACTCAGGACGCGGCTCTTTGGCATCGGCCATGGCGCGATTGTGGCACCCGCTCGCAATCAGTCACCGCCCGTACATACAGCTCGTGGGTCAGCCACACATCCGCACATGCCGCGAAGCGCTCGTCATGGTAGGTAACCGGATCGCGGGTGCCTGCATCCGGACGTGCCGAATAGCGGATGGAAACCTGCTTCAAGGTGTGTCAGCCGCGACCACCGTGGGCGACGGTGACCCGAGAGTCGGTGATCCTCCCCACTCGGTGCACGAACGAATACGCCAAAGGCTGCCAGTCCCAGAACTCAATCCCGAGATTGCCGTAGCCCCAGTCGCTGTCCCAGTCGGCCAGCGGCCTACGCAGCCCACAGTCTGGACAACCAACCTCGCCCGCCGGCTCGCCGCGCTCCCACTGCGCCATAGCCTCCAAGGCCTCGTCATCCTCTGGCTCGACCGTGTGTTGGCAGACCGGACAGTGCAGGTTGTGACCCCATTCAGACCAGTAGATGTTGCGGCCGATGATGAGCTTCGCTGTGCCGAGAAGATCCCCGTCGACCCCCGCCTGCCAACAAGAGCAAGAGGTGGTCTGCGCGGCCTGCGATCCGGCCGGATGCGCCTGCTCCGCATTGAGCTCCGGCAACAGAATCTCTTGTCGCAACAGCCACTCTCGCAGCCGCTCGCCGACCTCCGCCGCCGTCTGCAACGTCACGTCCGTGCATACGATCGCCTCGAATCTGCGTGCCATAAGCCGGCAGGCTACCTGCTCATCGCCACGTCGAATCGCCCCGGAGCCGATTGCCAACGAGTCCCCGACGCCGTGGCCGCTGCCATCGTGCGGTGTGCGTACCAGATTCGAACGCACGCTCATGCCGCCGACCGTGCGGGCTGGGAGTCATCCGAGTGCGGTCCTCACCGAGCAACGGGCGGCGGTCTTGCGGAACCCGCAGCATGGCGAGCTGTTCATCGTTGACCAGCCGACGCAACCCTGCCCTGTCCACGCGGACACCCCGGGCCCGCGCTCAGTCCACGTCGGCCGGAATCGGGTCGAACGACGTTCCGTCCGCCGGGCCCACCTCGTGCAACCGCCCCTCCCGCACCAGGTACACGAAATTGTGCCGGGTCCGCGCGGCGAAGTCGGCCCGCTGCTCGTCGGTCCAGTCGTCGCGGTGGGTGCGGGGGTACTCGGCGTGATCCGGTTCGGTCAGCAGCCGGACCACGTAGACGGCGTTGGCGCGCACCTCGATACGCCAGCGGTCGTCGGGCCACTCGCCCTCGGCCTCGATGACGCCGTCGACGACGTGGTCGAAGGTGAACCTGTCCAGCGCGGGCGGATACACCCGGCCGGGCACCGGGTCGACCCGCTCGCGCGCGACGGTGGCGTCCTGCTTCAGGAACGTGTGCACCAGGTACCCCATCCAGAATTCGGCATCGTAGAACTTCTCGTGCTCGTTCCAGGCGATCGCGGTGCCGTCGGCGGTCGGCGCCCACTTGCACCAGTACCCGGGCTTGCTGGGGTCTGGATCCCTGGCGTCCTCGATCTCGTCGCCGTAGCCGAGGGCGTAGGGGCCGGCGGACCGGGGTTCGTGCCTGGTCTCGGCGAACGCCAGCAGGTAGTCGATCTCGTGCTGGTTCAGCGGAGGAGTGATCGTCACCTGGCCGGTGAACGTGGTCTCGTAACCCACGGCGGTTCCCTTCCACGGAGCGTCGCATGTGTATACCAAAGCGTGGAAGGCGCTGATTCGAGCGCACAGGAGTTCGGGAGTGGAGCTGACCGGCATGTTGGCGGAGACCCACTGGGAATCGCATCGACCTGCGACCTTTTGGGGCGTCCTACCGGATCCTCGGTTTCGAGGCTGAGGCCTGCCTGTCGGCGGCGTGGGAGCGCAGAAGCCGATCGCAAGATCTGAAATCGGCGAAGGTATCCGCTTCTCCCGCGAACAAGTCAGACCCCGTTCGTAAGATCTCGTCTATGCCACGAGTAGGCCGGGCCCGACGGTCCGCACCACGGCCCGACGTGCCGGTCCTTCGGAGTCTCGGACCCACGTATGAGGAGAACCTGCATGGGCGGCACGCAGCGGTCCTCCTCAAGGTCCTGGACGACAGGTCCGCGAGCGCCGCGACGAACATCGCGCTCGCGGGGCACTACGGCAGCGGAAAGAGCAGTGTCATCCGCGGCGTCCAGGCGGGTCTGGACGAGCGGAAGATCAACTGGGTCAATCTGTCGCTGTCGAGCCTGGGCATCGACGACACGAAGCGGGCGCGCATCCAGCCGGACGGGACGCTGCCGCCACTGACGAACCTCATTCAGAAGGAGATCGTCAAGCAGCTGCTCTACCGGAAGGCCCCCGCGGACATGCCGGGGTCGAGGTACTTCCGCATCGACTCGTTCAGGCCCTGGCCGGCTGCGTTCGGGGGCGCCGCGGTCGCGGTGGTGTTCTTCGTGATCGCGGTCCTGTTCGGGCTGGTGAATCGCGTGGAGAAGATGGGGCCCCAGGCCCTGGTCGCCAGTCGTGACTGGGTGCCGTGGGCCATCGTCGGTGGGCTCGGCGTGTTCCTAGGTGTGATCTGGTTTCTGGGTTTGCGTGCTCTGCGGAGCCGGGTGCGGGTGGAGAGCGTCTCCGCGGGCGGTGCGGCCGTCAAGCTCAGCGCGAAGGAGAACTCGTACTTCGATGAATTCCTCGACGAGATCGTCTACTTCTTCCAGAAGACGAAGACCCAGGTCGCAATCTTTGAGGACCTGGACCGGTTCAGGGACCCTCACATCTTCGAGACGCTACGCGAGCTGAACACCGTCTTGAACAACTCCGAGCAGATCAAGTCGCGGCCGGTTCGGTTCGTGTATGCGGTCCGCGACAGCATCTTCGAGCAACTTAAAGTCGATGCCGCCCCGGACGGCGACGCGGACGCCGATACCGATGCGACAGCGCTTCGTGCGTCCGCTCTGGAGTCCGCCCCGTCGGCGAACAGGACGAAGTTCTTCGACCTGGTCGTCCCAATGGTTCCGTTCATCACGCACCGTTCGGCGCGGGACCTGTTGGCGGCGGAGTTCGCCGAATCGGATGAGCAGCCTTCGACTGCGCTAGTGAATCTGGTCGGCGCGCATCTGACCGACATGCGCCTGATTCGCAACATCCGGAATGAGTTCGAGATCTACCGTGCCTCGGTCCTGGGAGAGAAGGGCCTCAAGGGCCTCACCCCGGACCGACTGTTCGCGATGATGGTCTACAAGAACCTCCACCTGGAGGACTTCGAGGCCATCCGACTTGGCACGAGCAAGATCGACGAGGCCCACCGCGCTTTCCGCGACATGGTCACGTATCAGACGGGCCACCAGGCAGCGGTCAGAAAGGAGGCACTAGACCGGATCGCGTCGAACGCCCTGTGGGACAAGCACGCGAAGGCCGCCGGCAAACGGCTCCAGGAGGTGCTGCCGATTGTTTACCGGGCGTCGCAGCGCGGTGGCCAGCCGGTCCTTCAGTACCAGTCGAAGCACTACGCGCTCTCGGACCTTACGTCCGGCGACTTTTGGAGGTTGCTGCACGAGACTCGCAAAGGGATGCAGTTCGCCCAACCCGGATACCATGGCGTAAACCTGTCTTTCGATGACGTGATCGCGCTGGTCGGGGATGGAGCCGCTGCGCTGGATGACGCCGTCGAAGCCGATGTCGCACGTCTCCAGCGCGCCTCCCGGGCCGCGCTGAAGACCAAGGACTTCGTCGCGAAAGCCACGATGGCGCAGCTCATGGCCAGGACGGACCTGGTCATGCTCACCGACGGCGGCGTCGAACGCAACCTGGAAGCCATCGTCGCCGACCTCGTGTCGCCCTTGGCCCACGACCTCCTGGCCAAGGGATAGATCGACGAGAACTTCACCCTGTACTGCTCGGACTACCACGGCATCGCCATCAGCGTCAGCGCGATGAACTTCATCCTCCACTGCGTCCAGGCCGACCGCGCAGACCACCGCTTCCGGTTCGACGAGGCTGCCTCCGTCGACGCGGTCGAGAAGGAGATGGGTGCCCGCTTCCTCGACGGCGAGAGCGTCTTCAACCTCCAGGTCTTCGACCACTACCTGCCCACGCGCCCCGAGCGGCTCGACAAGGCACTCGACACGCTCGTCATGCGCGCCGGGACCGACTCCTCCTTCATCGACGCGTACCTTACGGACGGCGCGTCCAGGGAACGCTTCGTAAGCCAAATGGCTCCTCGCTGGAAGGGCGCGTTCGTCCATCTGGTCGAGAAAGCACCGATCGACCTCTCGGCGGCCGTCGCGCTCGTCGATGCCGCTGTCCGCAGCGCTGATCCAGGCGTCGACTACGACTCCTCGGACCGGGTCGCGGAGTTCCTCTCGGAGCATTACGCCCAGATGCAGGCGTTTGTCGGGGCCGTGGAGACATCACAGGCCGCTGACGTGGCGGTCCTGGTTCGTCGTCTCGGCGCCCAGGTCAGCGACCTCGCGGTGCTGGGAGACGCACAGCGCAAGGCGGTGGTCACGGATAGCCTGTACCCGGTCACACGGGCGAACCTGTCCGCGGCACTCGGTGAAGGCACCCCGCTGGCCCTTGACGTGGTGAAGGCAACCAACGCGACCGTCTACCAGCACATCCTCGACAACCTGGACGGCTACCTCCATGCCCGCGAGGACGACGAAGTGACCGTCGATGCCTCGGAGGAGTTCGTCGCGGTGCTAAATGACGTCGCCGGCGCTGCCGAATCGGCGCTGCTGCCGGTCGCGAAGGGTGCGTCGGAGGCGTGCGAGGTGGCCGACCTGGAGGAACTCGACAGTACGGCATGGACCGCGGTGGTATCGGCGAGCCGGTTCGCGCCGACCGTCTGGAACGTGAGCCAGTTCGTAGCAAAGTTCGGCGTCAGCGAGGAACTGATGAAGATCCTGAACAGCCTCGACCTTACCGAGGTCGATGAGGTGGAGGAGGAATCCAGGTACGACCTCGGGTATGCGCTGGCTCATGCCGAGGACCTAGACCCGGCGGTGAGGGTGGGGCTGGTGGAGCAGCTCAAGCTTCCCGGCGGTCTAGATCGCGAACGCCTGACCGGCGCCGGGCTCAAGCTGCTCCCGGCGCTGCTGGCCGCCGAACTGGTGCCCGATGCTGCCGAGACTTATGCGCGCGTGGGCGGTAGCCCGTTCGCGTTCCGCGAGGAGTACTTCGCGGTGTCGAAATGCCTGGCGTCCTACGTGTGCGAGCTACCGCTATCGAGCGACGACCTGCCCAAGATCATGCGGAGTCGACATGTGGCACCGGCCGTCAAGCGGGCAATCGCCGACGACGCGGAGTACGTACACGGCCGGTTGTCCAGGCAGGGCGCGATCGCGATCTGCGAGTGGGCGGCCAAGGGCAATACCGTCTCGGTGGAGCTGCTGGTGAAGCTCAGCGAAGCCGGAGCGCCCGCCGAGCACATCCTGAGTCTGCTGGAACCCCACCTCCCTGACATCGAGCTGCCGGTGTTGGACCAGATTCTTCTGGCGCTCGGCGACGAGTACGAACCGCTCACCAGGGTCGGTGGCCACCGTCCGAAGTTGAAGGAACGGGACGGGACCGAAGAGCTGCTCAATGAACTAAAGCGCCGCGGCCGGGTCAGTTCGTTCGGTCGAGCGGTGTTCGGTGGCATCCGGGTCAACATGCGTCGCTGACACCCCGCCAACGGTTCGCAACCCGCACACGGAGTGATCATTAGGAACCATCGGTCTTGCAGGATGACTATCCACAATCGCGCTGCCCATAACGCACAACACCGATCATGATAGGGCATCCGGATCTGCCGCAATCCGCGCCCTATGCAGCGTCACGCCGAGCTGGCCTGGATGCCGTCCGGACGTGCCGAGTTGAGGATGTTCGGTCGACGGCAGTAGGGGATCGGCACGGGGCCGGTACCCCAGGATTAGTCGCCGTGGTGACTGCTGGCACAGGTGACGAGCGCCTACGGTGCGCACATGAGTAAGCCGCCCCCTCCGAGCCCCCCGCTGCTGATCGTCATTGCGATCGCATGGGTGGTCATCGGCGGCTGCGGTGCCTGCGGGTCAACGGTGATGCTCATATCAGCATGGCAAGCAGCGCACGGCAGCGGCCACACCGGCACATTCACCCTCACGGAACCCATGTCCTGCGACCACAATCCGCCACCACGGCACCGATGCGGCTGGTTCGGTGACTTCGTCAGCGACGACGGCACGGTGGTTCGGCGGCACATGGAACTTGACGGAGGCTTGCCACCCGGGGGCACGATCGGTGACACGGTACGAGCACGCGACACCGGAAGCCTCGCCCAGATCTATCAGGAGACCGACACCCAAGGGTGGAAGACCCCTGCCGGATTCCTCGCCGCGTTCTTGGGCGCCTTCATGCTCGGCATGCTCCCGCTGGAACCATGGTGGTGGCGTGCGCGACTACGGCAGAGGCGTGCCAGACGGGCACCGCGACCGGTGACCGGCTGATCGCTCGCATACCACAGCCATCGACGGAGTTCCCCGCTCCGGCGATGGCCATGCCCCCTTGCCGCGCCCACATCGCACGCTCATACCGCTGGTGGTGCGCCCTCATCACGCCAGATGGCCCGGCGCGGTGCCCCATCGGACCGACGTAGAAGATGCGCTGGCCACGGGGGATGCGGTAGCGAAGCGTCCGACGAACATCCGGATCTGCCGCCGAGCGGGCGTGGCTCTCAGTAGTTCATCGCTGCGGCAGAGCGTCCGGGCGCTCCCGATGAGTGTCAATCGTTGCTGAGAGTGCATTGTTGGGATCAAGCTGTGGGTGCTGACGCTGGCCGCGTCACACGACCGGGATGTGCATCGCCGTGGTGTCCGGTTCCGCGGCGAGCCGGGCAGTGAACTCGTCCTGCAACGAGAACAGCTCGGCTAGGGCGTCGGCCGCCGGCTGGTGCCAGCGAGGTCCTGGTGCGCTTCGTGTGACCACAGAAACGGGTAGACCCGCTTCTTTCGCCAGCCGGGCCAGCGCAGGGGCTCGTAGAAGGAGCCGGTGCCACCCTCGGCGATCCACGACAGCCAGGCGCCGTGACCAGCACCGAGGGACCCGTGATCTCCGCGTTGCACCGCTCGGATAGCACCCAGAACAAGCGGGACCAGCTTCTACCGCAATCAGAGGGTCACTATCGGTCGACGATGATCCCATGTTGTACTCGCGCTCAACCGTAGCCACTCGTACGCGGTAGTCCTCGTACCAAACTTCGCCGCCTCGTCGCTGAGCGACCAAATGCGCGGCCACCTGCTTCCAGCCGCGCGCCGCCACTTGATCCGTCCAGTAGGACACTGTGATCCCTAGGCCGTCCCCTCGCAGACTCGATGCCCAAGAACCCGGGTTGTTCCGTGGCGAGGGCCTCCATGGACGCGACCATCGCCGCATATCCCGTGGTCGCCATCCGAGCGAGTGGAAGTGAAGGTCACCGCAACGTACGGCGGCTCGGGCGTGTCAGCGAAAGGGCTGGCTCAACATGGGCCCAAGGGTGGCAGCGCCATGCCGGACCTGCGCCGGACCTGGCCGGGTCAAGGTCTCCCGGCTCCCGGTGCGGGCGCCGGGAACGCCACCAGCCTCCCGCTAGGTTGCGACGGTTCCGATCCACCCCACGTCTGGCCGACGACGAACAACCGCGGGTCCCGCCCGCGGCCGAGCGCGCAGGCGAAGGCGCCGCGATCAAAGCCGACGGTGGCCAGCACCTCGCCGCCCTCGCGTATCCGAACACAGCGCTGGTTGCCGACGTCGGCGTACCAGACGGCGCCCTCGGCGTCCATGCAGATTCCGTCGGGGTGGTCGGCGGGAGTCTCTGCCCACACGTGTCGATTGCTGAGGACCCCCTCGCCGCCGATGTCGTAGGCAGTAAGCCGGTTTGCGTACGACTCGGCAACGACCAGGGTCGCGCCGTCCGGGCTGATCGCCATGCCGTTGGGGAACGCGAGGTCGTCGGCTACCTGCTCGACGTCACCCTCGGGGGTGACAAGCACGACCAGCCCCGGTACGAACTCGCCCCCGGGAAAGTCGAAACCGATGCTGTTGACATAGGCGTTGCCCCGGTCGTCGACCACGATGTCGTTCCACGGCTTGTCCGAGACCGCGGACAGGTCAGCATGCTCGACCAGCGACCCGTCCGGCTCACGGCGCAGCAACCGACGCTGTGCCGAGTCCACGACGAGCAGCCGCCCGTCAGGCAGGAAATCGATGCACATCGGAAACGACGCGACGGTTGCCACCACCTCCTGGCTGCCGTCGGCGTCAAGCGCGATCACCTGGTTGGCGCCCCAGTCGGAGAACCAGACTCGCCCGTCGTGCCAGCGCGGTGACTCGCCGAAAACGATGCCTTCCATCAGAACTTCAGCTTCGCTCATCACGTTCTCCCTCCGCTCAACACTGGAGTAGACACGACTCGGCACCGGAACTCATCGCTCGTCCTCGACCGGCCACCACCCGAGCCCCCGGGCACCTACTCCGCCGTCGCCGGCAGCCTCCTTGTGGGTCAGCCGTTCGTCTCTGTGTGCTACCAAAGGCGTAGCCTGCTGGCCCTGGACGCCTCGGGTACTGCGGCTGGCCTACTTCCACCAAGGGCTAGGGGTACGCGGATGAGAGCGGTCGTGTACGACCGGTACGGGCCTCCTGACGTGTTGCGGATCGAGAACGTCCCCAAGCCCCGTCCCGCTGCCCGGCAGGTGCTCGTCAAGATTGCGGCGACCTCGGTCAACCTGAGCGATTGGGAGACCCTCCAAGGCTCGCCACTGTATTCGCGCATTGGTGGGCTGCGCTCCCCGGCACGCCGAACCCTCGGCTCGGACATCGCCGGATGGGTCGATGCGGTGGGCCCGGCCGTCACCCGGTTCCGACCCGGTGACGAGGTGTACGGCGACAACCTCATGCTCAAGGGCGGTTTCGCCGAGTACACGATCGCTCCCGAGTCGGTGCTGGCCCGCAAACCCGCGGCACAGACCTTTGCCGAGGCGTCGGCGATTCCGCAGGCGGGCGTGATCGCGTGGCAGGGAACTGAGGGCGCCGCAGCCGGGAAGCGGGTCCTGATCAACGGTGCTGGCGGAGGGTCGGGCTCATTCGCAATCCAGCTCGCCAAGCGACTCGGCGCCCAGGTGACCGGCGTCGACAACGCGGGCAAGCTCGACTTCATGCGGTCGGTCGGCGCCGACGAGGTGATCGACTACCGCAGCCAGGACTTCACCCGCAGCGGCCCATACGACCTCATCCTCGATCTGGTCGCGCACCGGTCGGTGCTCGCCTACCGCCGGGCACTGGCCCCCGGCGGCCGTTACCGGTGCGTCGGCGGATCGGTCCCGGCGCTGCTGCGCGTACTGACGATCGGCGCGGTGGCCGGCCGGCTCACGCACCGCCGCCTGGGCGTGCTCGCCGTCAAGGAAGGGCCGACGCACTTCGAACCGGTGGCCGACCTCTGCGCCACGGGCGACCTCGCCATCCACATCGACCGCACCTTCACGCTCGACGAGGTGCCCGAGGCGTTGGCCCACGTGGGTAACGGACGCGCCCTCGGCAAGGTCGTCGTGACCGTCAACTGACCAGCGACTGCGCACATCTGCCGCCGACCGGGTTGTCACGGTACGTGAGGGAACGTGCGGTGGCACTTGATGCGCAAGCCTGCCGAGAAGAGCGCGATCGCCGGGGCTTTGCGTATCGTCCTCGCGTGGCCGACTGTGGGATCCCTCTGCGCTGGGCACGGTTCTGGCCACCGCGGACGAAAGGCGAGCTGACGTGGGTACCGATATCGCTGGCGGGGTGGAGATCCGGCCGCACGGTCCGGGTTCACCCTGGATGCTGGCCGACGTCAGTTTGGATGCCCTACCTCGCCACTACGACGCCCTCGGGCTGCTGTTCGGCGTACGGAACTACGCCGGGTTCGAACCCGTCGCGCCCGGCCGTGGCCTGCCGGAAAACGCCAGTGCCGACCTGCTTGGTCTCCAGCTTGCAGACAGCGAACACGGTCACACCTGGGTGGCATGGACGCAGCTGGCCTGCATCGATTGGAGGGCGCGAGCGCCCCGCGTGGACGACCGGATCCATGAGTACAAGCTGACAAGCGAAGGGCCGCTCTTCAACGGCAAGGCCGGCCACCACGGGCGAGCCTGGCGCGCGGTGGCCGGCGAGCACGCCGATCCCCGGGGCAGCAGCTACCCGGAGGGAACCGAATGGCGTGCCGCCGACCGAATGTGGCGGGTGGAGCGCCTTTCCCACGGCGACGTGCTGCGTACCGACCCGCAGCTGCGCGCGCTGTTGGACACCATGCGCGATCTTGCCGAGCAGAATGGCGACGACAACGTACGGCTGGTTGTTTGGTTCGACAGCTAAGCAACTGGGGCCGGGACCCCCGTCACGACGAGCATCCTCAACTGCCGCGCAGAGGGCGTTGACACTGACTGCGAGCGGTAACGCACCGTGATGTATGACTACCTCTCCCGCTTCCGGTCCCGGTGTCGTCTCTCCTGATGGTGTTGTTCTCCGTGCGGCGGTTTCTGCCTACCTCGGTCGGTACCGGGGTGACTCGCGGCTGCACACCGAGTCCGACCTGCGCGTCTTCCTGGCCTGGTGCGCCAACCAGGACCTGGACCCGCTGCCGGTTGCTCGCGTGGAGATCGAGCGGTACGTGCGCTGGCTGCAGGACGCACGCCGCTTCCAGCCCTCGACCGTTTCCCGCCGGCTGTCGGTGGTGGTCGGTTTCTACCGCGTCTGCGTCATCGACGGCATCCTGCCGCACTCACCAGCCGACGTCCGCCGACCGGTCGTGCCACCCGAATCACCCACTCTCGGGGTGGGCCACCTACAGTTCGAAGCCCTGATCACCACCGCACGGCAGTCAGCCAACCCGAACGACTTCGCGCTGATCGCCATGCTCGGCCTGCTCGGGCTGCGCATATTCGAAGCCTGCGCCGCCAACATAGGCGACATCGGCGAGGAACACGGCCACCGCGTCCTGCGGGTGCACGGCAAGGGCGGCAAAATCGTCCTCATCCCGCTTCCGCCCGCCGTGGCCAGGGCCGTCGACCGGGCGGTCGACGGCCGCCTCGATGGCCCGATCCTGCGCAACACCCTCGGGGCGCGGATGACCGGCACGCGGCAACCCGCCGGCTCAAGCACCTCTCGGCCAGCGCCGGGATCCGGATGCCGAGGATGCACCCGCACATGCTGCGCCACACCTTCGTCACCACCATGCTCGACGCCGGCGTGAGCCTGCGCGACGTACAGATCGCCGCCCGTCATGCCGACCCTCGCACCACTATGCGCTACGACCGCGCCCGCAAGAACCTCGACCGGCACCCCAACTACATCCTCGCCGCCTACATGGCCTCCGGAACCTAGCGACTACGACAAGCGGATCTGCCGAATACTGGATGTCTCTCACTTCGACTTTGAGTGATCACGGGCACCACTACGGCAGCACGAATTCGGAACGGGACAGCTGACGCCTGCCGTCGCTGGTCGGAGCCGTCCTCAAGGCCAAACATCGGGTGTGTCAGAGCCGTCTCGTGGCGAACAGGGTGGTCCCGTAGACCGCGTCGACTTCCTTCCGCTCGGTCTCGGTGAACCCGACCTTGGCCAGCACACGGCGAGAAGCGGTGTTCCAGTCCCAGACCGTGGCCCACAGACGTTCGTAGCCGGATGATCTCGCCCAGTCCAGAACCGCCAACGAGGCCTCGGTCGCGTATCCCTGACCCCAGACTCGGCGTAGCAGCTCGAACGCCAGTTCCGGTTCCCCTTCCGATCCTCGTCCGCCGTCGATCAGCCCGCAGTAGCCGATGACGTCACGAGCGGCCTTCCGCTCGACCGCCAGCAACCCGATCGACGATGGCTGGTTGGTGCGGATCCAATCCTCGAGCTCCGCGACCGTGGGGTGTCCATCCGCGTCGATTCGGCGGTGCGGCGGCACTCGTGGATCACGTTCGGACCACAGCTCACGCTGGACGACAGCCTCGGCTACCCGCCAAGGTCTGAGCAACAGGCGACCCGTCTCGAGTACCACCTCGCGGCCCGGAGTCGCTGCAGCTGCCATGACAGCAACTCTTTCACGGGCGAACGCACTGTCATGCCGCGATCCGCGCGCTACGCGGCGTCACGAAGTGCCGACTCGGCCGGCATACGCACATGCCGAGTTGAGTGCGTCGAGTGGCATGCGTTGCGGTCATCGGGCGCTCGTCTCGGGATCCTGTGCATCCCGAGACGAGCGCATTGACCGCGACGGTTTATCTGAGCGGTACTGTCCGGACATCGGGCGTTGCGGCCAGCAGGAGCGCCGACACGGCCGCGAAAGCGGCCGCTCCGACGTAGACCAAACCCGGTGAGGCGTACGCGAGCGACCACCCGAACGCCGCGCCGGCCGCAAGCGGCACCACGGTCTCCGCAACGGCACCGATTCCGGTCAGCGCGCCCTGCACGGTTCCCTGCTCGTCGGCCCGGACGCTGCGAGAGATCCACGACTGCGCGGCCGCACCGCCGACCGAGCCGAGCACGCCGACCGCCTGCAGGAGGTAGAGCATCCACGGCACGGACACGGACGCCGTACCTACCAGCGACGCGACGCCGAGCAGGCTGCCGGCCACCGCGGCACGCTTGTCGCCGAGCAGGCGGACGACCGGGCCGACGGCCCAGGCCTGAAAGACCGCGCCGGCGAGCGCGCCCGCCGCCATCACGACGCCGATGTGCGCGGTGTTCCAGGCGAACTGGTACGTGAGGAAGAACGTCCAGATCGACTGGTGGGTCATGCGGGCGACGTCGGCGCAGAAGCGGGCGTACGCGAGCCGCCCCAGCACCGGTCGGCGCAGGACGACGGCGAGGGAGCCGACCGGGTTCGCCATCCGCAGGGTCAGCGGGGTCGTCCGCTCTCCGGGCCGCGACTCGGGCAGGACGAACCAGCCGTAGGCGACGTTGGCGAAGGACAGCGCGGCCGCGGCGAAGAATGGCAGGCGTACGTCGACGGCGCCGAGCAGGCCGCCGATGGTCGGGCCGGCGACGAAGCCGAGCCCGAACGCTGCGCCGATCAGCCCGTACGCGCGGGCCCGCGACTCGGGTTCCGTGACGTCCGCGATGTACGCGTTAACCACGGTGTTCGTACCCGCGCACGCACCGGCGAGGGCGTGGAACAGCAAGAGTGTCCAAGGGCTGGGTGAGATCGCGTGGGCCAGCCAGTCGACGCCGAGGCAGGTCAGCGACGCGAGCAGGACGGGACGCCGGCCGTACCGGTCGGAGAGCCGTCCGAGCAGCGGCGAGACGACGAACTGCAGCAGCCCGTAGATCGAGCCGAGCAGGCCGGACCAGCGGACAGCGGCGGTGGCGTCCTCGGTGACGGCCGTCATCAGGGCCGGCACGATCGGCACGATCAGGCCGAGCCCGAGCATGTCGAGGAAGACGGTGACGAGGAGAAAGGAGAGGGCGGGCGCCCGGCGCATTGCGGCTCCTGAGTGTCGAGAGGGCAGGGCCCCCTCGCGACTCACGGTCCGCCGAAAGTACGGAGGATCAGAATATCTCCGCTGTCAAGTCGTTTTTCACCATCGCGCTGCGGGCATGTCCGCTGACAACGAATCGATCATTATCATGCTGCGGTGATTCGATGGTGCTGCGGTGAACGACCTCCGGTTCGAGCCGCCCAGCCGATGACCGGCATCCGGATCTGCCGCGAAGCGCTCGTCACGCAAGGTAACCAGCTCACGGGTGCACGCATCCGGACGTAGCCAAGAAGCGGATGGGTCGTGAGGGCAGTCAAGAACCTTGCCCAGGCCGTGGCCGCGGCCCGCCGGAGCAGCGGACCACCATCCTGGAGTCTTCGAGCAGACACCGTTCTCTGGAGCCCTGCCCCCGAGAGCCCCTGGCCGGCCCGTCCAGAAGACTGGTGAGGCGGCTCAGCGGCGACTTCCCCATGTCTGATGCCAGTAGCCGGCGTCGTCGCTGCCCACGCGAAGTACAGCATCTGGCGTCGCCGGCGCAGGCCAGACTTCGATGAGATACCTATCGACCACTTCATCGGCAAACTCGCCCTGCGCGCCGGCGTCCCGACCCGTGGCCGACACTCTCAGACGGTATTGCCCTGGCGGCACGGCAAGCGGCCCGCCGGACTCGCCCGCCCAGGTCGACCATCGCATCACGCGACCTGGGGGCAAGTCGAACGATGCCTCGACGACGTCTTCCCAGTCGGCACTTACTCTTGGCTCGGTGGCCTCCAGCACGATGCGTACGACGGAACCGCCTGACCGACGGGCAAGCATGATCACGACGTTGTCGGGGACCGCCGCGCCGACGAGCCCGTTCTGTTGGTCCTTGAAGAATCGGTCAGCGTCGCCGTCCCAGATCTCTTCGCCCCACTCCAACGTCAGCCGGCCGTAGTCGGTGTACACGACTTGGTTGAGCAGTCCTTCACTCATGGCGGCCCAGCCTAGGCCCGGGGCCTACGAACTCAGGTCTGGACATCCGCATCTGCCGCCGGCCGGGCGGGGCTCTCAGTGGTTCGTCGCTGCGGCAGGGCGTCCGGGCGCTCCCGATGAGTGTCAATCGTTGCTGAGAGTGCATTGTTGGGATCAAGCTGTGGGTGCTGACGCTGGCCGCGTCACACGACCGGGATGTGCATCGCCGTGGTGTCCGGTTCCGCGGCGAGCCGGGCAGTGAACTCGTCCTGCAACGAGAACAGCTCGGCTAGGGCGTCGGCCGCCGGCTGGTGCCAGCGAGGTCCTGGTGCGCTTCGCGCGACCACAGAAACGGGCCCCACCTGCTCTGTCACGGAACGTGGGCTGCAGGCTTCAGGCCCTGATCCGGTACATAGGGACGGGCTCGGCCCGAACTTGATCAGTTAGTCGGGAAGCGACGCTCCAGCGCAGGCGTTTGGCGGGCGGCGGCCCCAGGCATGACGCCGGGTGTCGCACCCAAATGATACCCCTACCAATTGATACCATTCATATGCTCGACTTGGAAAGGTGCGGCGAGTTCCGTCGCTGGCGTTGCTCTCAACGAGGGGAGCAGCAATAATCGCGTCATGGCCTTCAATCGGCCGACGTTACCTGGATCTAGGCAGGGCGCTGAGCGAATCTATCGCGTTCTAGCTCGCATCACCTGGGCGCCAGGAGCGTTGCGCTTGCACCCCAGAGACCTTGTCGGGGCATCGCACTGCCGGTGTCGCAATGCCTTCAACGTGGCCGTTGAGTTGGACAACGCAGGGCGTCATCGTCCCGTACGGTGGCTTGGCGGCGGAGGGTTCGACTTTGGACTTGGGCCAACGTGCAGCCCATGCGTCCGCAACCCTGAGACCCACCCCTCAAAGCGCAGGTTTGTTGCGGGGCTCCTGATTACCCAACCATCTGACCAGGAAGATTTCGACTTGAGGCGGCAGGCCGAGCATTACAGAGCTCGGTTGCAGCGAGCCCGTCATCGTCTGCGGCCGGTCTCACGAGGATGAGCACCGACCGAGGGTCCACGAAGTCTGGCATTGCCGGTCCGCCGAGGCGCTTGAGAGGAAGGAGGTCGGGGCATGGGCCAGCGACTGCCGCCACCTCTGACAAGCGCCTTTACGGGCCCGAACGTTTCGACGTCAATTTCATCGACTCTGAAGGCCGAGAATTCCAGGAGCCATTAATCCAGTGCTGGAATCAGCCCTTTGAGGCTGCCCTTCCGATCCGCAGTTTGGCTTCCTATCGCGGGAAGAAGAGCTTCTCTGGGTTGTGGTGGTTGGCGACCACATCTGATCACGTCAGCTACGAGTCGTGGCTGGAGCGGGATCACGTCATGGCGTTGGACTTTGACCCGGCTGTGATAGGGCTGGCCTCGCGACCGTTTCGGCTTGCATGGCGGCACGATGGCAAGACCCGTACCCATACGCCGGACCTTTTCGCACGGCTGGATGACGGGACGGCAGTGCTGATCGACGTGCTGCCGGGCGATCAGGTCGAGTTGGACGATCTGACGGCCTGGGATGCGATCACACAGGCATGCGACGCCGTCGGCTGGGAATTCCGGCGGGTCGGCGAGATGGATGGCGTGCTGACGGCGAACCTACGATGGCTGTCTGGGTACCGGCATCCTCGCTGCCTAGACCCGGGCCGGGCGGCCGACCTGAGGCGGGTGTTTGCTGACGGCGCGGCGCTGATGGAAGGCGCCCGTCACGTCGGGGATCCGATTGCCGTGCTTCCCACGCTGTTTCATCTGCTCTGGCGGCAGGTGCTTCGGACCGACCTGGCCACTACGCCCTTGTGGGAAGGATCGCTGGTCCGCGGTGGCGGTGAGCAGCCATGACCGTGTCTCGACCCCGAATGCTGCGCACCGGGGACGAGATTCGGTTGAGGGGCTCCCTGTACACGGTGACGTCCGTAACCGGTACCGGAGTACGGCTGGCGGACATCGTCGGTATGGAAACCACCATGCCGCTCACCGAGGTGCTTACCGGCCGCGACCTGGAGTGGGTGTCCTCGCCACGCGGTCCCGCTCCGCTACCACCCGCGGGTCTTCTGGACGGGCTGCCCGAGTCCGCGGTGAAGCAAGCACTGTGGTGGGAGCAGCACCTCATAGAACTACTGACCGGCGTTGCGCCGGATACGCCGCCTGAATCGGCGCCCAAGCCCGAGTACGATCCGCGCCGGCACTCGCTGCGTCAGCGTGAGCTAGCCAAGCTGACCGAGTTGCAGGCAGCGGGGCACAGCGTCAGCTTCCCTACGATCAAACGGCTGCGATCGGCCTACGAAAAGCAGGGGCTGTGGGGGCTGGTCGACCGGCGCCTGGCTCGACCAGCCGGCCCCACCGGTAGGGTCGACGAACGGATTGTCGCCGCGACCGTGCAGGCGATCGCCGAGGAAACCAACCGCTCGACAGGAACGGTGACCAGGCTGCGCCGCCGGGTGACACAGATCCTCGCCGCCCAGCACGGTACGTCCGCCCCCGATCTGCCATCGCCTGCGACCTTCTACCGCCTGGTCACCCGGCTCTCGCGGGGTAAGCACACGTTCGGCTCGGCGAAGACCCGCCGATCGCAGGCAAAGGCCCCGCAGGGCCCGTTTGGCTCGGTGTCGGCCGTCAGACCCGGCGAGTGGGTGCAGATCGACTCCACTCCGATCGATGTCCGGGTGGTCCTGGACAACGGTATGGTCGACCGTGCGGAGCTGACGTGGATGGCGGACCTTGGCACCCGAGGCATTCCGGCGGCGGTGCTGCGACCCACGACCAAAGCCGCCGACGCGGCGGTCCTGCTGGCTCGAGCACTGACTCCGGAGCCCATGCGGCCGGGCTGGGCCGACGCGGTGCGGCTGTCACGCTCGGTGCTGCCGCATCGCCGCCTTACCGCGCTCGACGAGCGGCTGGAGCATGCGGCCTGCCGGCCGGTGATCGTTCCTGAGAACATCGTCTGCGATAACGGAAAGGCGTACATTTCGCAGACGTTCCGAACTGCCTGCAGGGCGATGGGGATCAACTTCCAGCCCACCCATGAGGGCTCGCCGTGGGAGAAGGGTGTCGTCGAACGCAGCTTCGATTCACTGGGCACCCTGTTCGCTCAGTACGTCGCCGGCTACGTCGGGCGCAGCGTCGAGCATCGCGGTGAGAATGCCGACCAGGACGCGGTGTGGTCGATCGTTGAGCTGCAGGCGCTGCTGGACGAGTGGATCGTGACGGTCTGGCACAACAGGCCACATGACGGGCTCCGGCATCCACTTACCCCGGACAAGGCCCTGACGCCGAACGAGCAGTATGCCGCGCTCGTCGAGGTCGCCGGGTATGTACCTGTTCCCTTGAGCGCAGATGACTACGTGGAGCTACTTCCCGTCGCCTGGCGCGCCATCACCCCCTCCGGAATCAAACTCAACCGGCGCACCTACGACGACAAGAAAGGTGCGCTCAACGACTACCGCCGCGCGCACTCCGGCGTCACGGCGAAGAAGGGGCTGTGGGAGGTCCACTACGATCCCTACGACGTCACCCGCATCTGGGTCCGGAACCACCATCACGGTGGCTGGATCACCGTTCCCTGGAAACATCTACGGAGTTCTCCCGCGCCGTTTGGGGAGTTGGCCTGGCAGCACGCCCGCAGCATCCTGCGACAACGAGGCCAGGACAAGGCGACAGAGGCGGAGATCGCTCAGGCCGCGGCACAGTTGCTGGACCGGGCGGAGCAAGGTCCTGAGCAGCCGCCCAGGACCGCCAAGAGGGATCGGCGAGTCGCCGGAAGAACTCGCGCAACCAACTCGCCCTCAGGTCCACGACCGGAACCAGCGCCGAAGGACGAGGACGTCGGTGAGGCGCCGGATGTAGCTGCGGCCGGAAACAGCCCCGACGAACCGCTGGCAAAGGTCATCCCGCTGCCCGTGTTCGACGCACGCAAGGAGGCCCGAAAGTGGCGGTTCTGACCGCGGTCAACCAACTAGAGGATCGCCGGCAACCCACCACCACTGTGGAAGGCTGGCGGCGTTTCGTGGAGGTCGATTCGACCGACTTCGAACTGCTGCCGGACAGCGACTGGTCAGCGCTGACCGAGCATGAGCGCACCGTATATGACGAGGCGAGGATCGCGCACCACGCTGAACTCGTCGTGGTCACGACGTCCGCGATTCAGGAGATCACCAACGAGGGCCGGTTACTGACGCTGCTGAACCAGAGAGAAAACGGCGCTCGCCGCGGGCTGATCGTTTCCGGTGCGGCCGCCACCGGCAAGACAACAGCGATCAAACAGCTGGGCCGGCTCCACGAGCTGCGCGTCCGAGCCCGGTTCCCCGGCTCTGAGCGGATTCCGGTGGTCTACGTGACCGCTCCACCGAAAGGCTCACCACGCAAACTGGCAATGGAGTTTGCGCGGTTCCTCGGCCTGCCCGCGATTACCTCCCGCGCCAACGCGACTGACATCGCTGATGCCGTCTGTCAAATCCTGATCGACGTCCACTGCGACATCGTCATTGTTGATGAGCTGCACAACATCAACATGGCGACCACGGTTGGCGAGGACTACTCGGACCACATGAAGTACTTCACCGAGCATTTGCCCGCCACATTCATCTATGCCGGCATCGATATCGAACGGTCCGGCATGTTCACCGGGGTTCGCGGCAAACAGCTCGCCGGACGCTGCGTCCTTGTCAACACTGGGCCATTCCCCTACCACGACGAGTGGAAGCAGTTGGTTGCCGGCATGGAGAGCGCCCTGCGGTTGCACCACCACGAGCCCGGCTCGCTGACCATGCTGGCCAAATACCTCCACCACCGCACCGGCGGCATGATCGGCAGCCTGTCCCACCTCATCCGCGCCGCAGCGATCCGCGCCATCCTCAGCGGAACCGAAGCCATCACCGAGGCTGCGATGGACAAGGTTCGGATCGATCACGCCGCCGACTCGTCAGCCCGCCGCACGAGTTCACGTCGATGACTCAGGCTACCGACAGCTGGCTTAGGGGAAGACTTCGACGACTGCCGCGCCGCGTCCCTCCCGTGCACGACGAGACGCTCGAGTCGTACATCGGCCGGCTCGCAGCCAACAACCACCTGTCCCGGGATCACCTCGTCGACTACCTGACCACGACCAAGCGCCACGACAGGCGGCGTAATCAGCTCGTCTCACTTGACTCCCAGGCGTCAGTGAGCGGGTTCGCCGCGGCGAGCTTAGCCCATGCGCTGCCGGAGATGAGGCTGCGGCTCCCGGAGCGAGAAGCGCGGCCATTCATCGGACAGACCGTAGCCGGCCAACCCAACCGACAACGCCCATGGTGCCGACTCTGCGCGGCCGCCAAGGGCATCATCGGCCAGGTCACTATCTGGGCCAGGTGCGATTACAGCGTCTGCATCCGCCATCAGCTATGGGTCGGGCGGGGCGTTTGGCATCCCCACGACCAGCTCGACGTCTCCGACTTTCCCGAGATCACCCGGGCGCAGGTCCGGCTCCGGCGGCGCATCCGCCGGCTCGGTCATGCACGAGTCAGCTTCTACTACTTGGACGCCTGCGAGGTCGAACATTGGGTTTCTCGGGACCCATTGGCGCTGTCACCTCACAACGATCGCATGAAGCGCCTGTTCGCACGGGAGCAAGCAGAGTCCTTACCGTTGTCCTACGTATACGCTGCCCAGTACCCCGAGGTAGTCAACATCCTCACCGTAATCTCCTCACCGTTCTGGCGCCGGATGGCGTTGTCCAGACAGATCGAAGACCGCGAGCGCTTCCACGACGAAATCGACCGGAAGACAAAACCCAGCGGAATAGCGCGAGGTAACCGACGGCTGCGAACGTGGATCGACGACCAACGCCACCCTCCGTTACCTGACGATCCATACAGCGAGAAGTTCCTCCGCCGCCTCTACCTGAGCCGACCAGGCGTGCTCCAAGCTCACGATCCCGCAGACGATCAACCTCGCTCCTCGCCTAGCCCATGGTGACCCGACGCCCGTTGTTACCGATACCCCTGGCCGCAGATGTCCAGGCGTCCGCGGCCTCGCCCTTGCGGCGCGCCGATGTGGCGCGTGCCATCGTTGGTCGTGTTAGCTGAGCATGCCGGCGCCGACAAGCGCCGTGTTGCAGAGGTCCCGCAACGCGCGGATCTCTTCCACCATCGCGTCTGACAGGATGAGGCGCATCTCGTCATCCGTCGAAGTGAGTCGCTGGGCGAGGATCGTTCCGAGATCCTGGCGCATCATGGCGACGCGCTCGACATCTTTGCGCTTCTGACGCGCACCGCCGTGGCTGGCTCCCTCGATGCGCCGGCGGTCGAACGCATTCCGGCCCTCGCTGTCCGGGATGAGGTCCCGGATGTCGCGCGAAATCTGTGACTTGTGCACGTTGAGCATCCGCGCGACATGGACCTGCGTGATCGGGTTGCCGGCATCCTCCGCGGCTTTCATGATCGCAACGGCGAGACGGGCCCGGTCCTCACGTGAGAGGGTCCAGGTCCTGCCGCCTTCGGCACGCTGCCACTCCTTAACGGTCTTGCAAACCAGGCAGATTCCGGCGCCGATGCACCGGTGATCGGGAAGCGCAATACGGACATCAGGATGGACAGCAGAGTCATGTCCGTACATGGGTGCCCCTCCGCAGGCAGGGTGTAGCGCGCGACAGGATGGGTGGTACGCAGACATGGTCTCGTTGAGATCCCGGAACCTGTCAAGTCCAGTGGGCGCTTTCCGGAGCGGGAGCCTGGTCCGGGCCGGTCGACGCGCAGCTTCGTCCACGACAGCTTGCGGTCGACCTGGGACGTCGCCTCAGCCAGATCTGCTCGCCCGCGGCGGTCGGTCCAGCCGGGAAGGCTTACTCAGTGGCGGCCACTGTGGAGGATGCGGCCCGTTGATCCGCGTCAGCATCGAACGAGACCCGCACTTCGCGGACGTGTCCGTCGTCGCCGACCGGACCGGATCGGGTCCTCGCCCACACGGCGTTCACCCCGAAGACCGACCGGGAGGGCGAGGGGTGTCAGCCGACGGGTTCTGCGCCGTGAGCCGGAAGACCGCGACTCCGGACGCCTCGTCCAAGGTGGTCAGCACGTCGCGGAGTTCCCGGTGGTTCCTGGAGGACCACGAGATCACGATGGAGCCGGTTGGCCATCCTTCGAAGAACGCGCAGGCCCCGTGGGTTGCCACGACGATGTCTCCCGGGCCGGTCGATTGGAGGCTGGACCGCCGCTCGGCCAGCGGATCCTCCGCGGTGAGCACGGCGCGCGGCTTGCGTCCCGCACCGGCGAGGTGGTCGGCGATGTACCTGGCGTCCATCGGAGTGGACGAGAGGATGAAGCAGGAGACGCCGACCCTAAGGTGTCGGTCGAGGATGGTGTCGAGCGCGTCCAGGCGGGGGTCCACGTCCTGCGAACCCTCGATCTGATCCAGGAGCCTCCACGCCCTGTCGGAGAGATCGTCATCCCGTGGTGAACGCTTGTCTCCAGCCGCGCCGACGTCGGGCGTCGCGCCGGAGGCAACGGTCAACAGTCGGGCGTGAAGCTCCGCCCGACTGTCGCTGGGCACCAAGGGCGGGGTCTTGCGGAGTGCGGCGTACTCCGACAACAAACCGACTGCCTCACGGCGCAGTCGGCGCTCCTCGGTGCTCAGCTCGTACGGAACGTTCACGAAGAGCGGGTGGCCCACCTCACGGTTGGCGTCTTCGAACGTGATGTCGGCAAGCAATGGCCAACCCGACCAGAAGCCTGTGGACTGCGGATCGACGAGCGCGACGACATAGCGCGCGCGGGAATGCAGTCGATCGACCTGCTTTGTAACGCCCGGCATCGGCTGGTCGTGCACGATCAGCTCGAAGGTCACCTCCGACAGGACGAGGCTGGTGGGTCCGTGGGTGGCCCTCGCGTAGGTCGCCACCAGCACTCGGCCGCCGCGCTCGGGCTCTCCCTCGAGCAGCCGGAGCGCCACCGTCGCGGAATCCAGGACGGTGACGGCGATATCCTTCGCTCGCAAACGATCGGCCCACTGCTCGACCGTGGCCGCGTAAGGGCACAGGACCAGGGCGACAGAGCCGGAGGGCAATTCGCCGAGGTACGCTTCGATGGCCTTGCGGATTCCGGTTCCGGGGTGCGCGGTGACCACTGCATGTCGCGGCCGCAGGGGATTCTTGAGGCGGTCCAGCAGCTCCTGTTGATAGCCCCACAACGGCTTCATCGGGCACCGCCTCTGATCAGAATCTTGCGTCTGAGCCAGGACGCCACATCGAGGAGACGCTGGAGCTCCTCAGCCGACAGCTCGTCGCGAAAATGGAACACCTTGTTCCTGATCTCCCGAACCGGTTCGAGGGTAGCGCGGACCAGATGCCGGTTGTTGCCGAACCGGGTCCTGAAGAACCTGCCGAAGCTCGTGCCATGCAGCAGCACCGTGAACAGCTCGCTCAGGGTCAAGTCCTCCAGCCGTGCGGCTCGCTCATCGTTCCCGCCGGGCAGTGCCGCCGAAACGACACTCGCCAGATCCTCGTCGGTACAGGACGATCGCATCAGGTCTCGCACGGCCAGCTCGATGTCCTGCAGGAGCACGAACGGACGAGTCCTGCGCCACAGGAACGCGCTCACGTCTGCGGCCGTCACTACCGCCAGGAGCCGGTCCTCGTCGCCGACCAGGACGGCCCGGTCGGTCTCGATGTATCCCAGGACGGCGCTCACCTCATCTGCCGCTCGTACGAATCTCAGATCCTCGACCAGGTCCTCGACCGGCATGCTCAGCGGATCGTCCTGCGCACGAAGATGCCGCAGGCCTTGACTGAACGACCGGTATGTGAAAGTGCCCACGACGTGGCTGTTCACTGTCATCACGGGCAGCTGGTCGAAATCGTGCCGGCGCATCAGGTCGATGGCCGAGCCGATGGGTGTGCCGGTCGGCACGGTCACGACGTCCTGATCGTCGGGAACGAGCAGGCTCACGCGAAGGAATTCGGGCGTCCGGCCCTCCCGCCGCACGTCCGCGGCGAGGCCGATGTCGACCGCACTAGCCATGTGCGGCGCCAGTCAGTGCGGTGACAGCCTGATTCGGATCACGAACCACGTCGCAGTCTCCTCACATCCCTGCGGTCAGCCTCGCTTCATGCCTACGGGCCGGAGGCCCGCGCACTACTGTGCGGCTCCATCGTGCATCGCGAGGCCAGCGTCGATGAAGGGCTTCCTCGGGGTCGGCTCATCCGCCGCACCCAACTGTCGGTGTATGTGCGTATTTGGTTGTTCGTGCACGATCACAGGCCGACGCGGTGGACGCGGTGGTCGACTACGAGCGCGCCGCCGAGGCCTCGCGCCGTGAGCTTCCGGCCGACGACCGTGGCTGGCGTCGTCGCCGGGCCGGGCACTGCGGCGGCGGGCGTACTTCCTGACCGGACAGGCCGGCTCCGGCAAGACGCACCTGCTGCTCGACGCCACCGGCCGCGCGCTCGACAGTGGTCGGCCCGCGGTGTTCCTTGCCGGTGCGCAGCTCGGGCAGGGCAACCTGTGGGCGAGTATCGCCGACCAGCTGGGGCTGCCGGCCGTCGGTGCCGACGTTCTGCTGCTAGCGATGGACGCCGCCGGTGAGGCCGCAACGACCGCCGGCAGCCGATTTCTGATCGTCCTCGACGCGCTGAACGAGACCGTGCCGGCCGACTTCTGGCGCGTTCACCTGCCCGCCCTGCGGTCGGCGGTCGCCCAGTATCCGCACGTCGCGCTCGTGGTGTCCTGCCGCGACACCTACCGGGACCTGGTTCTGGACGGGGCCGAGAGCAGCCACTTCCTGCAGCGCACCCATCCCGGCTTCGCCGACCGCCGCCTGGACGTCCCCGGCATCTTCGCGCTGATCTACGGCGTGATCGAGGGCGGCCAGCAGGGCTGGACCAGCCCGCAGGCCCTCGTTGCACTTCCACTCGCCGCCCTGGTGCTGACCGGATTCGTACTCGTCGAACGGCGCAGCCCCTCGCTCGGGAGGCGTTGCAACGCGCACGGCACGAGACCGAGCTGCAGATTGCGGCACTGACCCGCGACCTGACCGGGGTCATCGACGCCTCCCGCTCCTCCAACGCCGACGACGAACACGATCCTGAAGGCGCGACCATCGCGTTCGAGCGGGCGCAGGTGGCCGCGCTGCTGTCCGCCGCGCGTCGACGCCTCGCCGAGTTGGATGCCGCCGAGGAACGACTGGACGGGGGCACGTACGGCAGGTGTGAGCGATGCGGCTCACCGATCCCGACGGAACGGCTTGCGGTACGCCCGTCCGCGCGTACCTGCGTCAGCTGCGCCCGCTGAGGCGGCCCGCCGCCAACATGACGCTGACGGACCGCGGTGATGTCCAGGCCGGCCCACGTGGGCCGGCCTGGACATCACCGCACGGCCCGGGCCGCGTCGGTGGCAAGCCGTCCGGCGCCGGCGGAGCGATGGGCGACCGCGATGGCCGCCACCGCCCGGTCGATGGTGCTGGGGGCCTTGCCTTCCTCGGCGAGGTGGTTGACGTACTCGGCGGCCACCGTGTGCAGCTGGCCGTACGCCGCCAGCAGCACCCTTCCACCGCCTGGCGGAGGTGACGCATAGTAACTGCCACAGCGTGTCCCATTGCCGATAGAGGCCAGCGTCTCGAGCTCGGACGGACGGCAAGACGTGGACTTGGCTCAAGATAATGAGAAGAGCTTCGGCTGGGCAGTTCTCACTATCTTGAGCCACTGCAGGTCAGGGGCGGTTCAGGTGGCTCAGGATGAATGAGAAGGGACATGATCGAACGCCTCGCCGCCCGTACACCACCCGGGTGACGCCCGGAGACCTCAGTTCCCGGTGGAACCGGCAGCCTCGACGATCGAGACGGGAGTGCCGAGTTCAACCGTACGGGAGACGGTGCAGAGCCGGTCGTGCGACTGCTGCAGCGACCGAGGCAGCGCCTCGCGCGCCTTGTCGCCGTCCGCGCCCACCGGGAACGTCACGGTGAACTCGACCATGAGGTTCTGCATCCGATTTCCTCCGGCCTCGTCCCGGATTTTTTCGCCAGTGACTTCGACGGAGAACTGAGTCGGCTCGGCGCGGCGGCTGGTGATGTGGTCCACGTCTATCGCGGTGCAGCCGCCGATGGCCGCCAGAAGCAGTTCCACCGGCGTGAAGCTGGCATCCTGGCCCGTGCCCATCGACATCGATCCGCCGCGGACGTTCCGCACGACGTACTGCCCGACGCTGGTGCGCTCGATCTCCACCGAGCGGAAGGTGCTCTCACTCATGACAGGGAAGCTACCGAGGCCTTCTGGTCCCCGAGCCACCAGCCTGGCCGGCCGATCGGCCCATGTTCATGGTCGAGTGACCGTCATGTCAGGACAGCGGTGACCAGAAGTGCCGCGCCGGCGAGCGCAAATCCCGCTCGTGCGCGTGCGGGCGTGCGGGGTTGCACGCCCCGGTACGCGGCGGTGGTCTGGTGACGCGGCCGGGTGGGTCAGCCGGGGGCTCTCCCCCACGGCCGACGAGGTGCGCGGGGCGCTGCTCACGGGACGCGGCGGGTCGGCGGCTACTCCCCTGCCGGCGCAGACGCGATCGTGGCCGGTTGGTGGCGGCTTCGGGCCTGGACCTGCCCGCTGCGCTGCCGCGTCGACGAGCTTGCACAGCTCGCCGGTCCTGTACTGCCGGCCGTGGTGCGGGCGCGTGGAACGCCGGTCCCACCCAGCTGGGGTGGTTGAGGGGGGTCAGTCGAGGGTGAGCTTCGGCCGGGCGGTCAGCACGTCGCTGGTGACGAAGGCCAGGTCGATGGCGGGGTCGGCGAAGGTGATCGAGCTGGACGACGTGATCGGGATGGATTCGGGCAGCGGCAGGTTCGGCGCCAGCGTGATCTCGATACCGAGCAGCCGGCCGACGAAACGGGTGACGTAGAAGGCGACGTCGCCCTCCACGGTCAACCGGCGTGCCGCGTAGCGCAGCGTCCGGCCCGCCGGTCCGGGCGCGCGGAGCAGGAAGTCGTCCGTGACCGCCTGGTCCGTGCTGAACTTCAACACCTTCAGGGTGCCCTCGGCGGTGGGCAGGTCGACGATGCCCTCGAACCGCAGCCCCGTCATCGTCACCTTCGACCCGGTCAGCTTCGACGAGGTCGTCGCCACCATCGGCTGACCCGGTTCGGCGGCGATCAGCGGCAGCCATCTCCCCACCCCGACGCTGCGGGTGGGGCTCGGCGTAAGCCTCGGGGTGCCGCAGTCGGCAGCGGGAGCCGTCGGCGCGGGGGTGGCCGCCCCGACCAGCACCGCCTGAGACAGCGCCGCCCCGGCCAGCGGCGGGGCCGGGGCGCACGCCCGCGCCGAGTCGGGCGCGGCCAGCGCCGCGGCGGCAGAGAGGCCGAGCAGCCCGAGCAGCACCGCAAAGAACCGCGGATCGCGGTTCCCGGACATCGACGGCGCCTCCTCCGGCTCCGCGGCTCGCCGCAACCATCCGGGTTCATCGGTCTCCTCGCACGCGGCGAGCGGCGGTTGGGTCACCTGCGGCCCGATGCCGTTCCCGCCCGACATCAGCTCGTCGACGAGGGCCGGCTGTTCGCGATCGGCCCCTTGGGAGCAGGGTCTTTGGCCGGCAGGTCACGGCTACCATCGGCCTTCTGCTCGCGACGCACCGTTTCATCATCGGCCGATCGGTCGTGCTCTGTCGCGTCGTCAGGCGATTCGTCGCGGATCGTCCCGTCGTCGGCCGGCCCGCCGTCGGGCCGTTCGGTCGGGGGGCCCGGCACCCAGGCGAAGCCGAGGGCGCTGCCCACTGTGCCGAGCAGCAGGCCGAGGAAGAAGCCGCCGAGGTTCACCCCGATCAGGGAGAAGAGCACGGTCACCGCAGCGACCACGGCGTAGAAGATCCGCTGCTGCGGCCTGAGCCACATCAGCAGCGCGCAGGTCACCAGGATGGTGGGGATCAGCCAGGAGAGGAAGCCGGTCGGTCCCATCTGGAAGGTGAGACCCCTGGCCGACTTCTGGGTGGTGCCGAATATCTCCAGACCGGCCAGTGCGGTGAGCAGGCCGCCCCAGAACGGCCGGGTCCGACGCCAGCGGCGAAAGCCGCGCCACGCGCCGCGGCCCAGGTTCGGCCGGGACTGTGGTGGTTCGGCCGTTGTCATGTACGCCTCCTGCCGATGAGGGGTCGAGGGCAGGAAGGGCCCGTGGAGCGCGCCCTTCGCGAGGCCCCGGTGGTCAGCTCAGAAGCATTCCTTGGCGGCGGCGCCGACGTTTACCTTCAACTTCAGTCCGGTCAGGTTGAACGTCCCAGCATGGGTGGAGCGAGCCACCTGGCGGAGATTCTTGATGTTCACGCTGTCGGCCTGCTGGCCGAATTCCTTCCGGTCGCCCGTCGCGCCGGGGGGACCGCCCTTGAGGCTCGACGCGTCCTGTCCGATGTTGATGTTTTTGAACACCACGTCACCCTCAAGCGACTCCACATCGATCAGCAGGTCGCTCGCGGTGGCGGGCCTGCCACCGCCGCCGGCAGTGGTGGTGATTACCACGGGTGCACCGGGCGTTTTCACCGACTGGCAGAGGTCGAAGAGCTCCGCCTTGCGGATGCCGGTTACGGCCACGGGGTGCTTCGTGCCGTCGATTTCTTCGGCGACTCCGCCAAACTGGACATAGCCCTCGCCGCGTAATTCGGAGGCGGAGGTCTTGAATGTCTGGCCGGAGACCGCGAACGAGGCCGCGACCGCGCCATTGGCCATGCCGAACACGATCGCGCTGGCGACGGCTGCGGCCGGGACCATCATCGCGGCGAACCGCCGCCACCGGGTACGACCCGGGTTGTCGAACCGATCCTGCACGATTCCTCCTCTGGGGTGGATGTCGCGCGAATTGGCCGGGCGGACGTGAGGCCCGCACCGGGCCTGGTCACCTGGTACCGGCGGGCACCGAACGAGCGATGATGGTTATCCCTCGTGAGCCGCGCATTACACGACCCCGCCTTATCCGACGCTAACACGAGCCGGACTCAACGTGCGGGGCACATCACTGATTGTGGAGCCGAATAATGCACGACCATCCCCCGAAGCCGCCGCCCGTGCGGGCGATCGGTGCGGCGACCAATAACGCGTCAGCAATAGCGCAATTCGTGCCGGACGGGTCGGAACGGGCTGCGAGGGAAGTTATTCCTGTCGCGGCGGAATTCGTCCCGGCTGAGGCTAATTCGTCCTCCGTACGCCCTAGGCGCCTGTCGGGCCGACGGGCCGCGGCCGGCGAATTGCGGCGTTGCGCCTGGCATGCTAGACGCACAGCGATCCAAGGTGCGTGGCTACGTGAATCTGGCACCTGTTCCGCCGCTTCTCGGCTATGCTCCTGCGCGTTTTCGCGCACGTGGGCGGGGTAACCGTCGGTCGAGAGCCCGGGAAGCCGATCGAGCCCGGGAAGCCCGGAGGCGTACGGGGGCATCGACGCTCCGACGCACCGGGGGTGTTCCCCGCCGTGTTTGCGCCTCCGGTTCCCATGCAGGCATCAACCGATGGGAGCTTCACCATGAACTCGATCTTCCGCAGGAGCGCACTGTCCGTCGCTGGTCTGATGGTCACCGGTGGCGCCATCGCTGGTCCGGCGATCGCCGCCCCGGCCGCCTCGGCCGCGAGCGAGCCGGCGGCCGTGCTGCCGGGCGCGCCACCGGCCCAGGGCAAGCGGGTGCTGGAGTACGACTACCAGCGGCAACCGAACAGCTACTACTGCGCTCCGGCCGCCACCCGGATTGCCCTGTCCACTCAGGGCAAGGTTCTGAGCCAGAGCGAGGTTGCCAAGAAGCTGGGCACCACCAAGGCCGGCACCAACTCGGCCGACGACACCACCCGAGTGCTCAACGAGGTGACCGGCGGTGGCTACCAGACCACCGACATCGGCGGGCCCAAGGCGACACCTGAGCAGGTCGACAAGTTGCGCGTCGACGTGGTTCAGGCGGTCGACGCCAAGAGAGGAGTGGTAGCTAACATCACGGGTATCGCGGTCGACACCGACGGTAACGCGCACTCGTATCCGACCGGGCACTACCTGAGCATCGTCGGCTATCGCGACGGTGGTGACACGGTGAAGATCGCCGACCCGTACGACTCCGACTCGCGCTACTGGATGAATGACGAGAAGGTCGCCGACTGGGTCGCCGAGCGCGGCTACTCCAGCTGACGCGCGACCCGACCGCTGGCCGGGCCTCCTGACGACGGGGCCCGGCCAGCGGCCTCCTGTTTGGAGCCGGCCAGCTGTCGCCCTTTCCGGCCGAACATCGGGGTGTCAAAGCCGGCGAAGTGCCGGGCCGTCGCACTCCACGGCGTGGTGCCGCTTGTAGACCTCGGAGTCGAAAGCTGGTGTGGCATGGTCCTGGTCCGGCGTCCGGGCGCTGCCGTGCCAATACCTCGTCCTTGAACATTGGTCGGATAATCGGTCGAATTCGAGGACGTGTCGGGCTGGGCTCCCGCGTTTCCACCTGCGGCACTCTCACCCCTGAGGCCCCAACTTCTCGCGATGCCCTGCGCCGTCGCCCAACCGCCGACGATGATGCCTGTGTTGCCTCCTGCTTGCCGTCTGTAGCCCACGATTTGGACAAATCGCCGAACAGGTGGACACATTATTGCCGCAGGGCTTCTGGCGTTCGGCGTGACGCATTCGTTCCTGCGGAAATCTTGAAAGGTTTCTATATATGTCGGCGCGCAAGCTGTATGTCACTGCCACGTTGGCGCTGGTGCTCGGTCTGACATCCGTGACAGGACTCCACGACGCCAATACGGTTGCCGCGCCTTCCGATACCTGCGCGAATCCTACGAGTGGTCGACAGGCAGATGCGGTCGGTACGAAGTTCATGGTGGCGGCCGCCAATCCCCTCGCCGTCGAGGCAGGTTGCAGGATCCTCGACAAGGGCGGCACGGCTGCGGACGCGGCTGTAGCCGTTCAGGCCGTTCTCGCTGTTGTGGAGCCACACGCCTCCGGGCTGGCTGGCGGCACACTCATCAACTACTGGGATCCCGACAAGAACAAGGTCCGGTTCTTCGACGGCCTGGCCAGAGCCCCGCAGAACGTGACCGAGAATGTCAGGACGCCCACCGAGCAGGAGCGCAAGGCACTCGGGACCGACCAATTCCCGAACGCGGCCTCGGCAACCGGACGGGCGTTCGGTGTTCCGGGCACCCTGCGAGTGCTCTCGACAGTGCACAGCCAGTACGGTGCCCTCCCGTGGGATCAACTCTTCGACGACGCCATCCGGCTGGCCACGCGCGGTTTCCCCATGTCCGCCAGTCTGCATGGCGGTTTCAAGCAGCGCTTCAACGGGCGGAAGCGCTGCAACTATCCTGACCTGCGCCCTCGGTACTGCAATGGCGACGAACCGAAGCCGGTGGGGGCGACGCTCTACAACCCTGAGATCGCGGAGGTGCTGCGGGAGGTTCGGGACGGCGGCGCAGATGCGTTCTACGATCCGAACGGCAAGATCGCCCCGGCAATTGCGCAACATGCGGCCAAGGGCCCGATCAAGCTCAAAGGGGACACAGCGAGCCCCGTAGTCATCCCCAGTCTCATGACGGCGCAGGATTTCGCAGACTACACAATGGTGGAGCGGCCCGAGGTGTGCAGGAAGGCGTTCGGCTTGTCGGTGTGCACCTCGGCGCCGCCGGCGTTCGGCGGGGTGGCGACCCTGCAGATGCTTGGCTTGCTCGAACGCGGCCAGGTGGGCAAGACCAAGCCCGGCTCGGCGGACCGCATCCACCTCTCGATCGAGGCTAGTCGGCTGGCAAACTTCGACCGCCGCGCGTACGTGGGGGACCCGGATTTCCAGGCCGTGCCCGTTGGTGGGCTACTCGACGGCAAGTATCTCGACAATCGCTTCGCCCTCTACTCCCCGGACAAGGCAATCCACCCGGTTGAACCAGGCAGCCCCCCGGGAGTGGCTCCACCCGGACCGTCCATCAGCGATCAGCCCGCCACGACGGATGTCGGTGATCCGACGAGCAACGCAAGCATCATCGACGCCGACGGCAACGCCGTGTCCATGACCACGACCAACAACACCCACTTCGGGTCGCACCTGGAGGCACGGGGGATGATGCTCAACAATGCGTTGAACAACTTCACGGACACGTCGTCGGTCTCACCGGGCAAGCCCGTGAACGTCCAGGAACCGAAGAAGCGACCCACTGCCTCGCAGGCACCGACGATCGTGCTTGACGGCGAGGGAAAGAAGTTGAGGCTTGTTGTCGGCGCTGCCGGCGGCTCACACATTCCCGACTACGTCACCCAGGCGCTGGTGGGAGTGATCGTCGACGGTATGAGCCCGTCGGAGGCGCTCAATCAGGGTCATTACAGCGGGCAGGACATCACGCGCAAGTGCGGGGGGGCGAGGGATGCGCCCTCCGAGCTTGAATCAGGCAGGCGGATCGCAGTGAACCTGCCCGACCTGGTGGTGCGCAAGCACCCCTGCCCCAGAGTCATGCCATTGGACAGTGGCCTCACCGCCATCGAGGTCCGAGGGAAGCAGCTTCTCGGCGCGGCCGACCAGCGCAGGGATGGCGCCGCGGCCGGGCGTTAGCGCCGTCCGATATAGACATCGGGTTTCGATTCCGGTCAGTGCGGTGAGCGGCTGCGCCGCGTCATCCGCCGCCAGGAAGGGGCCACCTCCGATGAATGCATTCGTCGTCCGCGTCGTGCTCGTCACCGCGCTGGTCATGACTCCGGCCGGCGTACGGGCGCAGGGCGGCGACGTCGTTCGCGAGCGCTTGTCTCCGCAGCCCACCGCGGCTGGCGCGCAACGGGCGGCGGGCACGCCACGCCAGGTCAGCATCCTGGGCTCCGGGGACATCCTGGTGCATCCGCCGACCTGGCAGCAGGCGCGGGCCGACGCCAAGGCGGCCGGCCACGCCGGCTACGACTTCGACCCGATCTTCGCCTCGATCCGTCCCGGCGTCGAATCGGCGGACCTGGCCATCTGCCACCTGGAGGCCCCGATGGGGCCCGGCGAGCCCAAGGACTTTCCACGCTTCAAGGCCCCCACCGACCTGGCCGCCGCGGTCAAGACTGCCGGCTATGACACCTGCTCCACCGCCAGCAACCACTCGCTGGATCAGGGCGAGCAAGGCGTGTACGACAACCTCGACGCCCTCGACAAGGCCGGTCTGCGCCACACCGGCACCTTCCGCAGCGCTGCCGAGCAGGCCACGCCAACGATATACGAGGTCAACGGCGTCAAGATCGGTCATCTGTCCTGGGCGATGCACTTCAACGACGGCCTAGCACCGCCAGCCGGGAAGGCGTGGCTGGCCAATCGCATCGACGTCGCCGCGATCCGCACCGCCGCCGCCGCTACCCGCAAGGCGGGCGCGCAGATCGTCGTGCTCTCCGCCCACTGGGGCACAGAAATGAGTCACACACCGGACGCCCAGCAACTGTCCTGGGCCAGACAGCTCATCGCTGACCCGAACATCGACCTGATCATCGGCCACCATGCCCACGTCGTGCAGCCCTTCGAGCGGGTCGGCGACAAATGGATCGCCTACGGCGTCGGAAACACCCTCGCCCGCCACGATTTCCCCAAGGACGCCAACCGGGAGGGGGTCCTGGCCAAGTTCACGTTCACGGAGCAGCCCAACCAGCGGTGGGTCGTCACGCACGCCGAGGCCATCCCCATCTGGCTCTCCCTCAAACCGACCATCCGCGTCCTCGACCTGGCCCGCACCCTCCAGCACATGCCCGCCGGCGACCGCCGCCGCGGCCCCTACACCGCCGCTGAGGATCAGATCACGGGCTACCTCGACAGCCGTGGCGCGATCGCCGCCGGGCTGCATGTGACCCGGTGAACTGCCGCCTGCCTGACCCAGTCGCCGACCTGGCCCGGCAGAGACAGCGGCAGGCGCTTCCGTTCATCTCGGCAGGGTGAAGTCAACTCACCCCGCCACGTTCGATGCTCGAGTCATTCCGCGCCCCCTGCACTCGACGCGGCTCTGGCGGGAGGGCCGCCGCACGCTGCGGGTTCATACCGCCAGGGTGAGGCAGCGTCACCCTGGCGAGTTCGATGATCGAGTTTGACCGTGCAACTTCCGAGTTCACGGAAGGAAGGGGTCGCCATGAGGGGAAAAGGCAGCGGGGACCAGCCTGCGCCCGACCGGCGGACTGATCAGCAGCGGTTTCGTGGCCGCGCTCCGGTTGCCGCGGCGCCGACCGACCCGCCGCCGCCGGAGCAGGCGGCGACCTGGCGGCGACGGGCGCTTGACCAGCAGCTACCTGCCGCCCGGTTTCCCGCGGGCTCCGGCAGGCCGTCGCTGGTCTACCTCTGGGCGACGATGGTCCTGGCGGCGGCAATCGTGCTGGGGTTCGCGGTCAACAGCCAACGGGGCGTGCCCCCGGCCGTGGTCGACTCGCAGCGGGACAACGTGTTGAAGGTCGCGACCAGCACGAGCCTGACGATTCAGCACTCCATCGAGGACCTCGACCAGCGGATTGCGGCCCGGTCCCCGACGACGCCCGATGCGGAGCTGCTCAAACAGGTCGTCGGGGACGGCGCGACCTGGAACGGAGCCGCGATCGTCGAGACGGCCTCCCGGCGCCCGCTGGCGACCCTCGGCCCCGGGTTGCCCGTCGACCTCCTGCCGCCAACGCTGACTGCCAACACCACGTACCCGGTCACCACCGCGGATGGCCCGGCGCTGATCCGCAGCGTCGCGCTGGACCCGGTGCGGACCCTGCTGGCGGCCCAACCGCTCGACGTGGACGAGCTGCGGCTCAGCCCGACTGCCCGACAGGGCGTCTTCGTGATCACCCCGGATGGCAAGAGCACCCTGATGCAGGGGGTCAGCGCCGTCGACAAAGTGCACCTGCCGGTGGTCTTCCGCGGGCTGGCACAGTCCAAGTCCAGCGAAGGCCTCCCGATCAGGGTGACCGAGTGGCCGGACAAGCAGCTGGTCCTCGCCTCCGCTCCGGTGGGAGAGACCGGAGTGACACTGGCCACCTTGATTGTCGCGGACGAGGCGGGTGGCACCTCTACCATTCAGGGCGTTCTGACCGGCCTGACCCTGCTGGCCATGGCGGTGCCGAGCTTTCTGCTGATGCGGCTGGCGCTGGTCGGCCCCGTACGGTCGCTGCTCAAGCAGGCCAAGGCTCACGCCTGCGGCGACGTACCCCCCAAGCGACGCCTGCTGCTGGTCGCCGAGGGGCACCGCATCGCCCGGGCGCTGGCACTGACGTCCGGCGACCCCTCGCCTTCCACGGCGCCGCGCAACCGGTGGCGGTGGCGGCCGACCGCCAACCAGGCTCTGGCCTTGGCCACCGTGGTCGCTCTGCTCTGGCCGATGGCGGCCATGGCCGCCACGCTCCGCGCACCTGAGCCGTCGATACCCGACCAGCTTGTCAGGGACGAGGAGACCCGGGCCGAGGCGGCGAGCACGCTCATGGGTAAGGCGCTGAACAATGGTCTGCAGAGCGTTATCCGCATCTCCCAGGCGGCTGAAGCCGGGGACCCGACCCAGATGACCCCGTTGCTGAAGCAGGAGTTGGACAACCACCAGCGCTTCCGCAGCCTCTACCTGATCGACCCGAACGGGTCGACGGTGAGCTCCGCCGGACGCGAGCCGCTCCGGAAGGAGCCGCTGCGCGGCGAGGCCGGTATCGATCTGGACGGCAGGACCGCCCGCGTCCCGGTGGTTTATGCCTTCCGGGTCGGCGCCAACGGCGTCGGGGTCGTCGGCGAGTTCAACATCGACTACCTGCTGGACATGCTGCGCGCGGTGGACGGACAGGCCCGGATCGTCGACCAGGATCTGCGAACGATCTTCGATTCAAAGGGCTTCCGCGCCTTCCAGGCGTTGGAGGGTAGCGCACGTGGCGCCGCGGCGGAGGCGCTGAAGGGCGGCACCGTCGGGCAGGCGGAGACGCCCGACGGGAAGCCAACTCTGATCGCTGCCGCCGGTCTGACCAAGCCCAATACGGTTACTCCGTTGAAGTGGTCGCTGGTGGTGGAGCAGGACCTGGCCGGTCTGCGGTTGCCGGCAAGCGACGGGCGGCGTTGGACGCTACTGGTCGCCGGCGCTGCGACAGGCGTCGTGGTGCTCGCCCAGGTGTGGCAGTACTACGTATTCGCGCGGCCGCTGCGGCGGCTCGCCGCTGAGGCCGACAGGATCAGCGACGGGTCCGTCGAGGCCCCCATCCCGCCGCAACGGCACGACGATATCGGCGCGTTGGCCATCTGCCTGGAGATCTGTCGTCAGGTCCGGCACACCGGCTCCAGCCGACTGGGCGGTGCGACCCGGTTGCGCGGCACGGAGAACGACCCCACCGCCGTGCTCCCCGAGGTTCCGCCGCGGCCTGAGGCTGATCCGGCCGCGCCGTCACCTGGCGATCCAGCGGATCACCCCGACGATCGAGACGACAGGGGTTGAGATGGCATACCTCTACATCCTTTTCGTCCTCTGCTGCCTGGCCCTGCTCGTCGCCGGGGTCATCGAGCAGCGCAATCACTACCGCAATCTGGAGAAGATCTCGAACCGTGTGTTGGTCAACGGCATCCGCGGCAAGAGTTCGATCACCCGCCTCTGCGCAGGCGCCTTGCGCGGCGGCGGCCGAGTGGTGGTGGCCAAGACCACCGGCACCGCCGCCCGGTTCATCTTCCCGGACGCCAGTGAAGAGCCGGTGCACCGCAAGTTCGGCATCGCGAATGTGGTCGAGCAGATCGGCATTGTGCGACGGGCCGCCGTGTACCACCCGGACGTCCTGGTCATGGAGTGCATGGCGGTGATGCCGGCGCTGCAGGAGGTCAATCAGAGCAAGCTGATCCGGTCGAACATCGGGGTGCTGTGCAACGTACGCGAGGACCATCTCACCGAGATGGGCCCCACGTTGGACGACGTCGCCCGGTCCCTGAGCCGGTCGATGCCGCGGGGAGGTGTCTGCATCACCGCCGAGCGGGACCGGCTGGCGATCCTGCAGGAGGAAGCGGAACGGCGCGACTGCCGTCTCATCGCGGTCGATCCCGAGTCGGTGACGGACCGTGAGATGGACGGATTCGGCTGGATCACCTTCAAGGAGAACGTCGCCATCGCGCTGGCCGTCGCCGAGCAACTGGGTGTCGACCGGCACAGCGCGCTCAAGGGCATGTGGGAGGCGCCGTCCGATCCGGGTGTCCTTTCCGTGTCGCGCGTGCTGCACGGCGACAAGCGGATCCGGTTCGCCAACATCTTCGCCGCGAACGACCCCGAGTCCACCTACATGAATATCCAGCAGCTGGAGAACCAGCAGCTCATCACCCGACCGCTGACCATGGTGATCAATTGCCGGCCGGACCGGATCGAACGCAACGGTCAGATGGGAGAGCTGAGCGGCCGGGTGCGACCGGACAACATCGTCCTGATCGGTGAGGTGACCAAGAGCGCCCGGACGACCATTCCGCCGGACCTTCAGGATCGGATCGTCGATCTCGGTGGCAAGCTCGCTCCGGACCAACTGCTGAGAGACGTGGCGGCCGCAGCGCCGAACGACTCCTCGATCGTCGCGGTGGGGAACATCCACGGGCAGGGTGAGGTGTTGGTCCATCAGCTGGCGGAGCTGCCGGGCTGGACCTGCGAGGACGGTTCACCATCCGCCTCCACGCTTCGTACGCCAACTGGAGAAAGGATCCAACGATGACGTTCGGCGGAGAACTCAGTGCCCAGATGGCTACCGCGAGCCTCGGCATCGGACTGGTGTTCGCGCTCCTTTGCTACCTGACCACCAACCTCTCGCCGGGCGGCATGATCACCCCTGGCTGGATCGCGTTGACGCTCATCGAGGATAAGCTGCAGGCCCTGATCATCGTCGGGATGACCGTTCTCACCTATCTCCTCACCCTACTGCTGCAACGGGTCGTCATCCTCTACGGCAAGCGACTGTTCGCGGCGATCGTGCTGCTCAGCGTCCTCCTGCAGCTGACCCTGTTCGTCATCGTCCAGCAGGACCTGCCGCTACTGTTCGCCCACCAGACGCTCGGCTTCGTCATCCCCGGACTGATCGCGTACCAGCTCGTGCGTCAGCCGCCCAAGGCGACCATCCTGGCGACCATCATCGTGACCGGGATCACCTTCGGCCTGGCGTACAGCGGCATCGTCGCCGGCTTCGTTCCGGTGACGTGACCGATCGCCCGAACGACGACGTCGCGAAAGGAGAAGCGGGCATGGACTACCGGACGTACCTCCGCAGGCCGACAGTCCTGCTGACCGTCGCCGGGTTTGCCCTGCTGATCGTCGCAAGCGCCATCATCTATGTCGTGGCACGACCGTCGCCCTCGGACCAACCGGTGCTGACTCTGGGCGGGGCGAAGGCGGCCGAAGGTTCGGCACTAGGTGCTTCGGGCTACACCTACCACCGGTCGACCGGACCGGACCGTACGGAGATCATCGACTCCTCCGGGCAACCCGTTGCGACCATGACCGACGGTGCGCGGACGGTGCAGCTGAACGGTCCGTCCCGGACGTTCGAGGAGCCGCGCTTCACCGATGCGAAAATCGACACGAACGTCTGGGTCCGGCTCGCGCCGCAGGCGTGGCATGCCGGCGCTGAACAGGAGAAATGGTTCACCGACTGGCTCGTCGCGGCCCGCCAGGACCGCTCGCCGGACGTGTTGGCGATCGCCTTTGAATACGTCGACGGAGCCCCCGTCAAGAAGGACAACCAGGGACAGCAGTATTCGGGTGACGCCTCGTTCGGGCCACCGGACCCCCTGGATCCCGACGGCCGCGCGGAGCGCTCCGACTTCTACGACTACCTGGAGATGCCGTGGACGTTCCTGGACGGCAAGCTTGGCATGCCTGACCCGGAGCGCAAGCTGTCCCTGGACTGCTCCGGCTTCCTGCGGATGGTCTACGGTCACCGGCTCGGGTATCCGTTGCGCGGATCGAACACCCCGGGCGAGGGTCTTCCACGCCGTGCAACCGCGATGGCCGCAGTGGGCCCAGGCGTCCAGTTGATGCCCAACTCCGGCCAGCGGGCCCGGGGGATGGACCGCCTACTCCCCGGGGACCTGGTGTTCTTCAACGCCCAGCCGATCCCCAGCGGCCAAATCGATCACTCGGGCATTTACCTCGGCCTCGACGACGGCGGGCACCACCGGTTCATTTCCAGCCGGTCCCAGACGGACGGTCCCACCATGGGCGACCTCTCCGGCGTACCCATCCTGGACGGTACCGGCTACTGGCCGGATCGGTGGCGCACCGCTCGCCGACTCTGATCCCCACCGAGGTCAAGGGGTACCGGCAACTGACGTTCGGGCGTCGAGCCGGCATGCGAACCGCTTCAGAGTCACCCGCTACAGTGCGGTCGTGTGCGAGGGCGGGTCCGGCGACGAGGAGTTGCTCACCGTACGGCTGCGGTTGGTACGGCCGAGCGCGGCCGACGTCCCGACGATCCTCGCCCTGCATCGGGACCCCTTGGCCTGCGCACACAACCCGTCCGACATGCTGGCCGACCCCGACGAGGCCGCCGAGCGTCAGCGCGGCTGGGACGGGCACTGGCGGCGACACGGATTCGGATACTGGTCGGTGCGGTGGGGCGATGCCGATCCCGGCGATGCCCCGATCGGGTTCTGCGGGCTGAAGGTGATGCGGCTGCACGGTGGCGAGGTGCTGAACCTGTTCTACCGCCTCGACCCGGCGGTCTGGGGCGGCGGCGTCGCCTCGGAGGCCGCCGCCGCGGTGGTCGGCTGGGCGGCGGCGCGGGCGCCGGGCCGTCCGGTGGTGGCCCGGGTACGCGCGGCCAACGTCGCCTCGGCCCGGGTGGCGCGCCGGGTGGGTCTGCGCCGTGCCCCGCAGCTGGACGCAGAGGGTGAGGACGGGCTGGACGAGGTGTACTGCTCTCCCTGGCCGGCCTGACGCTCTCTCCCCCTTGCGCGCAGCCCGCCTGGGTACCCGTGTGGGAGTCGGCATTTGGCGGAGGACGAGCCACACCTTCCGTAGGACCCGGTGGTGACCGTTCGGCTCACCGGAGCGACCGTCCGGCGCGCCGAGGGTTTCGCCGCGGTGGGCGTTGCGGGCATGAAAGCAGGCAAGGTTTCCCTTCGGAGAGGAAGCACAAGCATGCTTTCCGCACTCGATCGTGGGCATACCGTCGCGCCGCCCGGGTACAGCCGCTGGCTGATTCCGCCGGCGGCGTTGGCGATCCATCTCTGCATCGGGCAGGTCTACGCGACCAGCGTGTACAAGAACTCCTTGATCGCCCACTTCGACGCCAGCCAGACGGCGATCGGGATCATCTTCAGCATCGCGATCGTGATGCTGGGGTTGTCGGCGGCGGTGGCGGGCACGTGGGTGGAGGCGAACGGGCCGCGTAAGGCGATGTTCGTCTCGGCGTGCTTCTGGGCGGCCGGGTTCCTGGTGGGTGCGCTGGGCATCGCGACCCGGCAGTTGTGGCTGCTGTATCTCGGCTACGGGTTGCTGGGCGGGATCGGTCTGGGAATCGGCTACATCTCCCCCGTCTCCACGTTGATCAAGTGGTTCCCGGACCGGCCGGGTCTGGCGACCGGTCTGGCGATCATGGGGTTCGGGGGTGGGGCGATGGTGGCCTCTCCCCTGTCTCGGCAGTTGCTGTCGTTCTACGATCCGGGGTACGACCCGGCGAACGCGGGTTCGACGGCGTCGGGCGGTGCGTTGGTGTGGCTGTTCGTGACGTTGGGCGTCGGATACTTCCTGATCATGATGTTCGGGGTGTTCAACGTGCGGGTACCGGCGGCGGACTGGCGGCCGGCGGGCTTCGACCCGGCGCGGGTGGCGGCGAAGCCGATGGTGACCACGGCGAACGTGTCGGCGGCGAACGCGGTGAGGACGCGGTCGTTCTGGCTGCTGTGGGTGGTGCTGTTCTGCAACGTGACCGCGGGTATCGGGATCCTGGAGCAGGCCAGCCCGATGATCCAGGACTTCTTCCGGGACAACGGGACGTCAGCGGTGTCGGTGGCGGCGGCGGGTGGCTTCGTGGGGTTGCTGTCGCTGTTCAACATGGCGGGCCGGTTCGCGTGGTCGTCGACGTCGGACCTGATCGGCCGCAAGCCGATCTACCTGATGTACCTCGGCGTCGGCATGGTGCTGTACGCGCTGCTGGCGTTGGTCGGGCAGACGGCCACGGCGTTGTTCGTGCTGCTGGCGTGCGTGATCCTGTCGTTCTACGGCGGCGGGTTCGCCACGGTGCCGGCGTACCTGCGGGACCTGTTCGGCACGTTCCAGGTGGGGGCGATCCACGGGCGGCTGTTGACGGCGTGGTCGGCGGCGGGGATCGCCGGTCCGCTGATCGTCAACGGGTTCCTGGACGCCCAGGGCAAGCCGGGGACGTTGACGGCGGCGGCGTACCGGCCGGCGTTGTTCACGATGGTCGGGGTGCTGGCGGTGGGGTTCATCGCCAACCTGTTGATCCGGCCGGTGCCGGAGCGGTTCCACGAGCCGTCGGCGGGCGGTGGCGTCGATGAGGGTACGGAGCCGGTGACGGCGGAGAGGAGCGGCACGCGATGAACGAGGCAGGCCCGCGCGGGCAGCAGGCCCGGTTGTGGATCTCGTGGCTGGTGGTGTCGGTGCTGCTGGGTTACGGGGTGGTGCAGACGCTGATCACGGCCGCGAAGTTGTTCACCCATTAGGGGTGGGTGGGAACGGCCCGGGGCGGGTATCGCCCCGGGCCGTCGTCGTCACAGGCCGCCGGCGACGCGGAGCACGGCGCCGGTGGTGTAGGAGGCATCGGGGCCGAGGAGCCAGGCGATGGCGGCGGCGACCTCGTCGGGTTCGCCGGCGCGGCCCAGCGGGATGCGTCCGGCCGCGCTGTCCGCCCGGTCGGGTACGCCGGACAGCGCATGGATGTCGGTGCGGATGATGCCGGGGGCGACGGCGTTGACGCGGATGCCGTGCGGGGCGAGTTCCTTGGCCAGGCCGAGGGTGAGGGTGTCGGTGGCGGCCTTGACGGCGGCGTAGTGGACGTATTCGCCGGGGCTGCCGAGGGTGGCGGCGGCGGAGGAGACGTTGACGATGGCGCCGCCGTGGGTCATCCGGCGGGCGGCCTGTTGGGCGCAGAGGACGTACCCGATGAGGTTGACGTCGACGACCTGGCGCAGGTCGTCGGGGCGCAGCTCGGTGAACGGGCCGATCGGGCTGGTGATGCCGGCGTTGTTGACCATGCCGGTGACGGGTCCGAGGTCGGCGGCGGTGTCGAAGAGGCGCTGCACCTGGTCGGGGTCGGTCGTGTCGGCGGGGACGGCGAGGCCGCGGCGGCCGGTGGCGTGGATGTCGTCGAGGACTGCCTTCGCGGCGGTGTGGTCGCGGCGGTAGCCGATGGCGATGTGGTGGCCGGCCGCGGCGAGGCGGCGCGCGGTGGCGGCGCCGATGCCGCGGCTACCGCCGGTGACGATGGTGACGGAGGTCAATGCCCGCTCCCCTGCCCTGGTGGTGCGGGTGACGTTACCGTGACCGGCACGGTCCGGTGGTGGAGAGGACGATCACACATGACGCGGGCGTTGGTGCTGGGTGGTGGCGGGGTGACCGGGGTGGCCTGGGAGCTGGGGCTGCTGGCCGGGTTGGCGGAGCGGGGCGTGGAGCTGGCCGGGGCGGACCTGGTGGTGGGCACGTCCGCAGGGTCGGTGGTGGGGGCGCAGGTGTGTTCCGGGGTGCCGGTGGAGCAGTTGTACGCGGCGCAGTTGCGCCCGGCCACCGGCGAGCTGGCCGCTCGGTTCGGGGTGGGTGCGGTGGCCCGGCTGCTGTGGGCGGGTGGGCGTACCCGGGACGAGGTGCGGTCGCGGGCCCGGATCGGGGCGATGGCCCTCGCCGCACGGACGGCGTCGGAGGCGTCGCGGCGGGCGGTGATCGAGGGGCGCCTGCCGTCGCGGGAGTGGCCGGCGCGGCGGCTGCTGGTGACGGCGGTGGACGCGGGCTCGGGTGAGTTCGTGGTGTTCGACGCGGCCAGCGGGGTGTCGCTGGTGGACGCGGTGGGGGCCAGCTGCGCGGTGCCGGGGGTGTGGCCGCCGGTGACGATCGGCGATCGCCGGTACGTCGACGGTGGGATGCGCTCGGCGGTGAACGCGGACCTGGCCGAGGGTGCGGAGGCGGTGGTGGTGGTGGCGCCGGTGTCGTCGGCGTTCGGGCCGATGCCACGGCTGTCGGCGCAGGTGGCGGCGCTGCGGCGCTCGGCGCGGGTGACGGTGGTGGCGCCGGACGCGGCGGCCCGGCGGGCGATCGGGCGCAACGTGCTGGATCCGGCGCGGCGGGCGGGTGCGGCGCGGGCGGGCCGGGCGCAGGCGGCGGCGGTGTCCGACGAGGTGGCCCGGGTCTGGGGCTGATCGCTTACGCTCAGCGCGCTCGGGGTCGATCAGCGGAGGTGCGCGGTGGGTGTGGGTGTCGGTGACCTGGTGGCGGATTTCGCGCTGCCGGACGAGACGGGGACAGTTCGGCGGCTGTCGGAGTTCCTGACGGCGGGGCCGGTGGTGTTGTTCTTCTACCCGGCGGCGATGACGCGCGGGTGCACCGCGGAAAGCTGCCATTTCCGGGACCTGGCGGCGGAGTTCGCGGCGGTGGGCGCCCAGCGGGTGGGGATCAGCCGGGATGCGGTCGAGAAGCAGGCGGAGTTCTCCCGGCGGCACGGGTTCGACTATCCGCTGCTGTCGGATGTCGACGGCGCGGTGGCGGACGCCTTCGGGGTGCGGCGGCGGCTGCCGCTGGGGGCGTTGAGCACGCGGCGGATGACGTTCGTGATCGGTCAGGACCGCCGGGTGCTGGCGGTGGTGCACAGCGAGTTGAGCATGAACGAGCACGCCGACGCGGCGCTGCGCGCGCTGGGGGCCTGATCTTCGCCGTGTCGCAGCCGGCTGGTATCAAGGCTGCAATCAAACATGTGTACGGAAGAGGGCTGTGATGGCGGGCCAGGGTTTGTCCACTGATGAGGTGCAAGGCATCCGGGAGGCGTTGGCCGCGGGCCGGAAGCCGAAGGTGGTGTTCACGACGGCGGCGGGTCAGGTGGCGGGTCAGCTCGGCCAGGTGGTGGAGCTGACTGATCCGGCGGCGTCGGACGAGTTCGTGGTGGTGCGGTTCGGCCGGGACGAGTTGCCCTTCTCCCCCGCCGACGTGGCGGTCGCGCCGCGGGGAGCGGGGCGCAAGGCGCCGGCGGAGCCGAAGCCGGAGGTCGAGGAGCCGGCCACGCCGGCGGAGCCGGAGTTCGTGTTGGACACGCCGCGGGTGCCGGCGCCGCGTCGGGAGGAGCCGAAGGTGGAGCAGCAGGTGGAGGCGAAGGCGCCGGCGCGTCGGCCGGTGAAGGCGGCGAAGCCGAAGGGCCCGGCGGGGCTGACGGTGACGTTGGCGTACGCCGAGGGTGAGTGGACGGTGGCGGCGCAGCAGGGCGCGAAGGCCCTCGCGAAGCCGTACGTGGTGAAGCCGGCGGAGGCGCTGCGGATGGTGGCGCTGGTGGACGTGCCGGGGGTGCAGGAGGCGGTGGAGCAGATCCTCGCCGCGGAGCGGGCGGAGGCGGAGCAGCAGGCGGAGAAGCTGCGCGCCGAGCTGGCGGAGATCGAGGCGCGGCTGGCGGAGCTGCGCGACGCCCGCTGACGGAGGCCCGGTGCGGCGGCCCGTCGGGGCCGCCGCACGGGCCGCCGGTGGGGTCAGCCGTCGGTCTGTCGCGGCTGTCGGTGGCCGAGCACGCGGGCTGGCCGAGGATCCGCTCTTCCACCGGGCCCGCTGCGGCTCAGAAGTAGTCGTGCAGGTGGGCTGCTCCCCGGCGGCGAGCAGGTTCAGCGGGCGGGGGTCCGCGCCGACGGCGAGGTGGAGCAGGCCTGCCTCGGCGACGGCCGGCGCGTCGGTGGCGCCGCAGTAGAGCAGGGCGAAGCCGCGGACGGTCAGCCGCAGGTCGGCGTCGGTGGCGACCCGGGTGAGCCGGGCATCCCCGTCGGCGACCTCGAGGCGCCAGGTGCCGGTGTTCCAGTCGGCGAGGTCGTCGTCGACGCTGCCGCGCAGGTGCGCGGGCCAGCCGCGGTCGGCGACGGCGCGGGCCACGTCGACGGGCCGGTGCATCCACAGGTCCCGTTCGTGTTCCCGGGCGGCCTCCAGCGGCAGGTGGGCGCCGACGGCGTCGCCGGGCAGCGGGCAGATCCGCAGGGTGGGGGTGACGCTCTGCCAGCTGGCGAGCGTGCCGATGAGCGCGCGGGCGGCGTCGCCGGTGCTGGCGGCGATGTCTTCGACGGTGAGGACGGCGTCGTGGCGGTAGCCGCGGCCGCGGTTCCAGCCGGCGTAGCCGACCAGGTCGCCGTCGTGTTCGACGAGGGTGAGGCCGTCGTACGGCAGGTTGCCGGCGGGTGGGGTGAACAGCTCGCCCCGGCGGGTGAGCAGGCCGCGGCGGTGGCGGGCCACCCGCTCGTAGAGGGCGGTCACGGCGGGCAGGTCGGCGGCCTGGCCGGCGCGCAGCGTCAGGTGTGGTGCGGGCCGGTGCCGGGGCAGCCGCAGGCCCGGTAGGGGGCGGTGACCGTGGGGAACAGGGCGCTTACCGCAGCGCCGCGCTCGTGGGCGCCCCGGAGCAGCCCGCCGAGCAGGGCTCGGGCGACGCCCCGGCCGCGCGCCTCGGGAGCGACGGCGACCCCGCCGACGCCGGCGGCGCGCACCGTACGGTCGTCCCACCACTGGTCGTGGTGCAGGTCCGCGGCCTTGCCGACGAGCAGGCCGCGCTCGTCGAAGGCGCCGTAGCGGGTCAGGCCGGGCACGGGTGCGGTGGCGTGCGGCGCCGGCTGCGGTTCGGAGCCGAAGGCGAGCCGGCCGAGCTGCCAGGCGTCGGCCAGTTCGTCGGGGGTGAGTTCGCGGACGGTGACGGTCACCGGCCCACCGTAGCGGCGGAGATCTTGGCGGTGCACGGGGTTTCCGCGGTGGTCGAGCGGCGGGCGGGAGCCGGGCCGGTGGTGGCCGGGACGCGCCGCGGGGCCGGTGCGACCCCCTCGCACCGGCCCCGCGTCCCGCGTCCGCAGCCTCGTCAGTGTTGCGGAATGTGCACTACCCCGATCCGCTTGCGGAACACCCAGTACGTCCACCCCTGGTAGGCCAGCACGATCGGGGTGAACACCACCGCCACCCAGGTCATGACCTTCAGGGTGTAGGGGGTGGAGGAGGCGTTCGTCGCGGTGAGCGTCCCGGCGGCGTCCAGGGTCGACGGCATGACGTTCGGGAACAGCGCCGCGAACAGGGTCGCCACCGCCAGGGCGATCGCCACCGCGGTGCCGGTGAACGCCCAGCCCTCCCGGCGTACCCTCGCTGCGGCGAGACCACCGACCAGGGCGAGGGCGGCGCCGACGGCGAGCACGACGGCGGCCGTGCTGGAGCGGATGGTCAGCGTCCAGGCCAGGAACGCCACCGCGACCACGGCGGCGCCGACGCCGAGCTTCACGGCCAGGGCGCCGGCCCGCTCGCGGATCTCGCCGGTGGTCTTCAGGGCGATGAACACCGCGCCGTGAGTGAGGAACAGGGCCAGGGTGGTCAGGCCGCCGAGCAGGGCGTACGGGTTGAGCAGGTCGAGCAGGCCGCCGACGTACTCGTGGTCGGCGTCCAGCGGCACCCCGCGCAGGATGTTGGCGAAGGCGACGCCCCACAGGACCGCCGGCAGCAGCGAGCCGAAGAAGATCGCCCGATCCCAGCGGCGCTTCCAGGAGGCCTCGGGACGCTTGTGCCGGTACTCGAAGGCGACGCCGCGGGCGATCAGTGCCAGCAGGATCAGCAGCAGCGGCAGGTAGAAGCCGGAGAAGAGGGTGGCGTACCACTCGGGGAAGGCGGCGAACATTGCCCCGCCGGCGGTGATCAGCCAGACCTCGTTGCCGTCCCAGACCGGGCCGATGGTGTTGATCAGGACGCGGCGTTCCCGGTCGTCGCGGCCCAGCACCGGCAGCAGCATGCCGACGCCGAAGTCGAAGCCTTCGAGGATGAAGTAGCCGGTGAACAGCACGGCGACGAGGAGAAACCAGACGGTCGTCAGTTCCACGATGGGCTCCGGGGATCAGTAGGCGAAGGCGAGCGGGCGCTCGGCGTCGTCGGTGTCGTCGGGCTCGGGGGCCGGGGTGAGATCGGGGACGCCGGCCTTTGCGTAGCGGACCAGCAGCTTGAACTCGATGACGGCGAGGGTGGCGTAGATCAGGGTGAAGGCGGTGAACGAGGTGAGCACCTCGGTCAGCGAGACGCTGCGGGACACGCCGTTGCGGGTGAGCATCTCGCCGAAGACGATCCACGGTTGGCGGCCCATCTCGGTGAAGATCCAGCCGAAGGAGTTGGCCAGCAGCGGCAGCACGGGCATCACCAGGCCGGCGCGCAGCAGCCACTTGCTGGTGGGGGTGCGGCCCTTGCGCTGGCTCCAGAGCACCAGCAGGGCGATCGTGGCGGCGGCCATCCCGAAGGCGATCATGAAGCGGAAGCTCCAGTAGGTGACCGGGATGATCGGGGTGTAGCTGCCGGCGCCGTACTGGCTGGCGTACTGGGCCTGCAGGTCGTTGATGCCCTGCACGGTGCCGTGCGGGTCGCCGGTGCCCAGGAACGACAGCAGGTACGGGATCTTGAGGGCGAAGACCTCGCGGCTGCCGTCGAGGCTGCCGACGGTGAGCACGGAGAACGAGGCGGGGCTCTCGGTGGTGTAGAGGCCCTCGGCGGCGGCCATCTTCATCGGCTGCACGTCGGTCATGACCTTGCCCTGGAGGTCGCCGGTGAACAGCACCAGCGCCGAGGCGACCAGCACCACCCAGGAGCCGAACTTGGTGGCGAAGCGGTAGGCGGCGGTGTCGGCGCTGTCGCGGTTGCGGATGACGTGGAACAGGCCGACGGCGACGATCAGCGACCCGGCGACCAGGAACGACCCGGACAGGGTGTGCGGGAAGGTGATCAGGGCGACCTTGTTGGTGAGCACGGCGACGAAGTCGGTCAGCTCGGCCCGACCGGTGGTCGGGTTGACCCGGTAGCCGACCGGGTTCTGCATGAACGAGTTCGCGGCGAGGATGAAGTACGCGCTGAGGTTGGTGCCGATCGCGGCGGCCCAGATGGTGGCCAGGTGCGCCCGCTTGGGCAGCCGGTCCCAGCCGAAGATCCACAGGCCGATGAAGGTGGATTCGAGGAAGAACGCGACCAGGGCCTCGATCGCGAGGGGGGCGCCGAAGATGTCGCCGACGAAGCGGGAGTAGTCGCTCCAGTTCATGCCGAACTGGAACTCCTGCACGATGCCGGTGACCACGCCCATCGCGAAGTTGATCAGGAAGAGCTTGCCGTAGAACTTGGTGAGCTTGAGGTACCGCTCGTTGCCGGTGCGGTGCCACATGGTCTGCAGGATGGCCACCAGGACCGACAGCCCGATGGTCAACGGCACGAAGAGAAAGTGGTAGACGGTGGTGACACCGAACTGCCAGCGGGCGACGTCCAACGCGTCCACCTGAAACCCCCAGCTGTGCATACTACGAGACGTAGTAAATACTACCGGGCGTCGTAGAGAAATCGGCAGGGGCGGTGGTCCCGACCCCATCCGGGACCAATGACCCTGATCACCTCTGCCACCCGGCCCGGGACCGGGTCCCCCGCTCACCCCGGCGCGTGCGACCATCCAGCACTGATGAACAGCACCCCGACCGGGTGGCGACCGCCGCTGCTCTGGCGCGCCGCCCAACTGCTCGCCCGCGCCGTCGTCGGCGCGCTCGGCCACCTCGAGGTCACCGGCGACGTGCCGGCCGAGCTGCGCCGAGGGCCGCTGATCCTGGCCGCCAACCACATCAGCCCGTTCGACCCGGTGGTCCTCGCCGCCGCCTGCCGCGCCCGGGGCGTCGCTCCGCGGATCATGGCCACCGCGGGGTTGTTCCGCACCCCCGTCATCGGGTCGCTGATGCGCCGGGCCGGACACATCCGCGTCGACCGCGGCACCACCTCGGTCCACCAGGCCCTGGACACCGCCGCGTCGGCCGTCGCCGGCGGCTCGGTGATCCTGCTCTACCCCGAGGGACGGATCGGGCTGGACCCCGGCATGTGGCCCGAGCGCGGCAAGACCGGCGCCGCCCGGCTCGCCCTCGCCAGCCGCGCCCCCGTCATCCCGGTCGCCCAGTGGGGCTCCCACGAGGTGCTGCCGTACCGCGCGCCCAAGGGGATGCTGCGCGGCCTGGCCCGGGCGCTGGTACGCCGGCCGACGATCCGGGTGCACTTCGGCGCCCCGGTGGCGCTGCGCGACCTGGACCCCGGCGCCCCCGGGGCGGCCCGGCGGGCCACCGACCGGATCATCGACGCGATCACCCACGACCTGGCGCCGCTGCGCCCCGACGAGCCGGACCGCCCCCGGCACGTCGACCCCGGCCGCCCCAGCGAGACCACGCGGTCATACCGGCGGCGCCCGTCGGGCTGATTTGCCTTCGAGCGCACCCGAACGGTGAGACTCTTCGGGCCGGGGCACCGCGTCCCGCGGAGGAGGGCGGCCATGGGCGGACCGACTGTGCTGGTCACCGGCACGTCCACCGGCATCGGCCTGGAGATCGCCGTCGGAGCGGCCCGCGCCGGCTGGCGGGCCGTGGCCACCATGCGCGACGTGTCGCGCGCCGACGCGCTGCGCCGCGCCGCCGCTGCCGCCGGGGTCGCCGACCTGGTCGAGGTACGCCGGCTCGACGTGGTCGACGAGGCCTCGGTGGGCGCCTGCGTGGCCGACGTGATCGCCGACCACGGGCGCCTCGACGCGGTGGTCAACAACGCCGGGGCCGGGCACGTGGGCACCCTGGAGCAGGAGACCGTCGACGACGTACGGGCCGTCATGGAGGTCAACTTCTTCGGCGTCCTGCACGTCAGCCGGGCCGCGCTGCCGCATCTGCGCGCCAGCCTGGGGCGGCTGGTCACGGTCACCAGCGTCGGCGGGGTGGTCGGGCAGCCGTTCAACGAGGCGTACTGCGCGGCGAAGTTCGCGGTCGAGGGCTTCATGGAGTCCCTCGCCCCGGTCGCCGCGACCGTCGGGGTCACCGTCACCGTGGTCGAGCCCGGCGCGGTGGCCAGCGAGTTCGTCGCCAACGCCGGCGTCGACCGGGACGCCGCCGTCGCGCAGGCCGGGGTGTACGCGCCGGCGCTGCGGGCGTACCTGGACCGCACCGCCGGCGCGTTCGCGGCCGCGCAGTCCCCGGCGGACGCCGCCGCGGCGGTGGTCGCGACCCTGACCGACCCGGAGCCGGCGCCGCGCGTGCAGACCTCGACCACCGCCCGCCAGTTCGTCGGGGCGAAACTCGCCGACCTCGACGGCCTCGCGGTCGCCACGATCACCGCCGGCTGGCTGGCCTGATCAACGGTGTGGCTGCGCTCCGGCCAGCCGGGCGTCGAGCGCGTCGAGGTCGGGGACGAACCACACGTGCTCGGCCCGGTTCGACTCGTGGACCAGGGCGCGCAGGGCCGCGCTGGCGGCGAGGTGCCGGGAGATGTCACCCACCACGGCCAGGCGCAGCCGGTAGTTGACGAACTTCTGCATGATCTCGCCGGCGAAGCGGGTGCCCAGGGAGAAGAAGTCGTCGCCGAGCCGGCTCGCGGGCACGGCCACCACCTCGGCGCCGAGGAACGCCGCGCTGATCAGGTCCAGCGCGTCGCGCTCGGTGGCCACCGGCGGGCCGGCCGGGTCGCACACCAGCACCGGCACGCCCATCCGCTGCTGCACCACGTCAGGCATCGTCGGCCTCCCCGGCGAGCAGGCCGTTGCCGCCGTCGAGGACGGCGTCGAGCAGGTGCAGCACGTCGGCGGTGGCCGCGGCGCCACCCAGGATGACGATCTTCATGCGCTGGCGCTCCTCGTCGTGGACGGTCTGGACGCGCAGCGGTTGCGCGGGATCGTGGACGGTGTTCGCCCCGGCCAGGACGAGGGTGCCCAGCCGGTCGGCCGCGGCCCGGTCGACGCCGTCGACCTGCACGATGCTCGACACCTCCACCGCGGGGGCCGCGGCCGGCCGGGCCGACGCCGCCCGGCCGGTCAGCGCGTCGAGGTCGGCGCGGGCGATCCGGTACTGCTTGCCGATCCGCACCGCCTTCAGGCGGCCGGCGCGGATGTAGCCGCGCACGGTGCGCGGGTGCAGGCCGAGCCGGCCGGCGACCTGCTCGACCGAATACATATCTTCACTCATCGGGGCCCATGCTAGGCGGGATAGGTAACGATAGGGAAGCACGCCATCCAGAACGTGGCGGATCCGGCGTCTGGTGATCGCCGGCCGGTCACCCGTAGGCCACGGGGCGCGGGCATACTGCCGGGCGTGCAGCCCCGCTCCGGCTACCTCGACGCCCCCGCGCCGATCGCCTTCGCCCACCGTGGCGGCGCGGCCGACGGCGACGAGAACACCGCCGCCGCGTTCGCCCGCGCCATCGCCCTGGGCTACCGGTATGTCGAGACCGATGTGCACGCCACCGCCGACGGGGTGGCGGTGGTCTTCCACGACGCCACCCTGCGCCGGGTGACCGGCGAGCCGGGGCGCATCGCCGACCTGCGCTGGGCCGACCTGGCCTCGGTACGCGTCGGCGGCGCCGCCGTGGTGCCCCGCCTCGACGAGGTCCTCGCCGCCTGGCCGGAGGTCCGCTTCAACATTGACGTCAAGGCCGACGGCGGCGTCGAACCCACCGTCGCCACCGTCACCCGGACCGGCGCCGGCGAGCGGGTGCTGCTCGCCTCCTTCAGCGACGCCCGGCTGACCCGGCTGCGCGCCCTGGCCGGGCCGAAGGTCGCCACCAGCCTCGGCATGCGCGGGGTGGCCCGACTGCGGATGGCCTCCCTGCACGGGCGGTCGCTGCGGCTGCCGCCGTCCGTGGTCGCCGCCCAGGTCCCGGTCCGCTACGGACGCATCCCCGTGGTCGACCGACGGTTCCTGGCGTACTGCCACCGGATCGGGTTGCAGGTGCACGTCTGGACGATCGACGAACCTGCCGAGATGCACGACTTACTTGATCTCGGCGTGGATGGCATCATGACCGATCACGTCGGCGTGCTGCGCGACGTCTACCGCAGCCGCGGCCACTGGGCCGCCTGAACTCCTGGCGGAGGAACCGATGGCCGAGACGGTCAGTCCGATCCTGCACGAGCCACCGTCGAGCACCCGCCGCGAGCGGCGCGGCTGGTACCTCTACGACTGGGCCAACTCGGCCTTCCAGACGACCGTCATCACGGTCTTCCTCGGCCCGTTCCTGACCACGGTCACCGAACTGGCGGCCGGCTGCGAACTGGGCGCGGACAGCTGCGAGGGGTACGTGCACCCGCTCGGCATCCGGGTCGCCGCCGGCTCCTACTACCCGTACCTGATCTCGCTGTCGGTCTTCCTCACCGTCTTCGTGCTGCCGGTGATGGGCGCGATCGCCGACCGGTCGATGCACAAGAAGCGGCTGCTGGCCGCCGCCGCGTTCACCGGCGCCGGCGCCACCATCGCCTTCGCCTTCGTCACCGGCGAGCGCTACCTGCTCGGCGGGGCGCTGTTCCTGATCGCGAACATCTCCTTCGGCGCGGCCGTGGTGGTCTACAACTCGTTCCTGCCGCAGCTCGGCGGCCCCGACGAGCGTGACGGCATCTCCAGCCGCGGCTGGGCCATCGGCTACCTCGGCGGCGGTCTGCTGCTCGCGCTGAATCTGGTCGCGGTCACCGTGCTCAGCGAGGATGGCAACCCGCAGCGCACGCTCGACCTGGCCCGCTGGTCGATCGTGTCCGCGGGCGTGTGGTGGGCGGCGTTCACCCTGCTGCCGCTGCGTTGGCTGCGCGAACACCCCGCCGCCGCCGCGGCAGCCCGGGTCGGCGGCGGCAACGTGCTCACCGACGGGTTCCGGCAGCTCGGCCACACCCTGCGGAATATCAAGGCGTACCCGCTGACGCTGTTCTTCCTGCTCGCCTTCCTGGTCTACAACGACGGCATCCAGACCGTCATCACCCTGGCCAGCCAGTACGGCACCAAGGAGCTGCGGCTGGAGCAGAGCACCCTGATCGTGACGATCCTGCTGGTGCAGTTCCTCGCCTTCGGCGGTGCGCTGGCGCTCGGCGCGCTCGCCGGGCGCATCGGCGCGTGGAAGACCGTGCTGATCAGCCTGGTGCTCTGGACCGGTGTGATCATCGCCGCGTTCCGGCTGCCCGCCGAGGCGCCACTGCCGTTCATGGTCCTCGGCGGGGCGATCGGCCTGGTCCTCGGCGGCAGCCAGGCACTGAGCCGGTCGCTGTTCAGCCAGCTCATCCCCGCCGGCAAGGAGGGCGAGTACTACGGCTTCTACGAGATCAGCGACAAGGGCACCAGCTGGCTCGGGCCGCTCGCCTTCGGCCTGGTGTTCCAGCTCACCGCCTCCTACCGGGTGGGCCTGGTCTCACTGCTGATCTTCTTCGTGGTCGGGTTCGCGCTGCTGGCCGCCGTGCCGATCCGGCGGGCCATCGTCGCCGCGGGCAACACCCCGCCCCGGGTGCTGTAGCCCCGGACGCCACGGGCCGGATCCGGGCCGATCGATGGACTAGGCTGCCCCGACGTGACCGACGACGCCGCTGCCGCCCCGATCTGCCTGGCCCGGCCCCTCCCGGGACCGGATGACACCCGCGCCGGCGGCTGCGCCGCCGCCCGCGGCGTCAACGGGCGTCCACTGCACGCCGCCGCGCTGAAGTTCTTCTGGGGCCCGATGGACTGCGGCAAGTCCACCATGGCCCTGCAGATGAACTACAACCACGCCCGCCAGGGCCGCCGCGGCCTGGTCACCACCCGCATCGACCGCTCGCTCGGCCCGCAGGTCACCACCCGCATCGGCCTGGCCCACTCCGCCATCGAGGTCACCGACGCCCTCGACCTGCGCGACCTGGTCCGCGACGCCTGGGCCGAGGGGGTACGCGTGGACTACCTCATCTGCGACGAAGCCTCCTTCTACGACCTGGCGCACGTCGAGCAGATGGCCGACCTGGTCGACAACTTCGACGTCGACGTGTATGCCTTCGGCCTGGCCACCGACTTCCGCTCCTGCCTGTTCCCGGCCGCGCAGCGGCTGTTCGAGCTCGCCGACGAGGTGGCCCGCATCCAGGTCGAGGTGCTCTGCTGGTGCGGCCGGGAAGGGCTGCTCAACGCCCGGGTGGTCGACGGGCGGGTGGTCCGCGAAGGCGAGCAGGTCGTCATCGGCGACACCATGGACAGCGCCGACGTGCGCTACCAGGTGCTCTGCCGTCGCCACTACCGCTCCGGCGACCTCGGCCCGCGCGGCTGAGGCGTCAGAACGGGTCCCCGCAGACCCGCCACTTTCCGTTCTCCTGGATCACGGGGAGTTCGCGCTCCTCGCTGGCCCCGCCGTCGCGGGTCACCCGCACGGTCACCGTGGCGCGCGGCCGGCCGCGCAGGGTGGAGATCGACACGTCGGTGATCTCGTAGCCGGTGACCTGCGGCGGGGTCCGCAACCAGCTGCCGAAGCCGATCGCGCTCCACCTCTTGCGGGTGTCTGAGCACAACCACTCGTACGCCTGGTCGGTGTCCCCGGCGGACACGTCCCGGAAGAACCCGTCGGCGGTGTCCCGCACCGGCCCGTTGGCCTGCATCAACACCTGCACGTTCCAGACGGCGAGACCGGCCACCCCGATCAGGCACAGGCCCAACCCGAAGCCGCCCAGCAGCAGGCCGGTGCGCACCGGCCGGCGCCGCCGGGCCGGCCTGCTCCACGCCCGCTCACCGCCCATCAGCATCGACCGTAAGCGCCCGATACGTCCCCGCGCAGGCACATCGCCCCCTGCCGCGTTGGCGGCGGCATCGTCTGCAGCTCGAGGTGCTCCGCTGAAACCGCCTGCCGTACCTGCCATAAGGTGTCAGGTACGGCAGCGAGACTGGCCGGCATGACAGTGACCGCCGACCTCGCCATGGTCAACCTCGACAGCTCCGACCCGGTCGCCCACGCCGGGTTCTACTCCCGCGTGCTGGGCTGGGAGATCACCCACAGCCAGGCCGAGTACGCCATGATCAGCAAAGAGGGGATCTCCGTCGGGTTCGGGCTGGTGCCCGGCTACACGCCGCCCGCCTGGCCCGACGAGACCGCCGGCAAGCGCTACCACCTCGACCTCTACGTCGACGACCTCACCGTCGCGGAGAAGGAGTTCGTGGCGGCCGGCGCGGCGAAGCCGGAGTTCCAGCCCGGCGGCGAGCGCTGGGTGGTGCTGATCGACCCGATCGGCCAGCCATTCTGCATCTGCCCCCGCCGGCAGGACTGAGTCCCGCTCGCCGGGCGGTCGTGAGCCGCCCGGCGAGCCGGTGAGTCGGCCCGTCAGCGGAAGGCGTCGATGCTGCCCAGCGCCCACTCGGCGAACGGGCGCGGCGGGCTGCCGAGGACCCGCTCGACGTCGGGGCGCACCCGCTGCTCGGCCGGCGAGGGTGTGCCCAGGATGCCGAGGGTGGCCGCCACGACGGGCTCGGGCATGAAGCGCAGCAGCTGCGCCCGGGCCTGGGCGGCGCTCTGCTCGACGAAGCGCACCGGCTCGCCCAGCGCCCGCCCGATCGCCGCCGCCTGCTGCCGCGGCGAGATCGGCTCCGGCCCGGTCAGCTCGTACGTCGCACCGGCATGGCCGGGCTCCCGCAGCGCGACGGCGGCGACCGCCGCGATGTCGGCCGGGTCGACGGTCGGCAACGCGACGTCGCCGAACGGCGCCGCGACCAGCCGATGCTCCCGTACCGTCCCGGCCCACTGCAAGGCGTTGGAGTGGAAGCCGCCGGGGCGCAGCACCGTCCAGTCCAGACCGGACCCCGTCACGGCCTCCTCCAGCTGTGCCGGATGCCGCCCGGTCGCGACGCCCTGCGAGGACAGGAAGACCACCCGCCGTACGCCGGCGTCCCGCGCGGCGTCGAGGATGCCGCTCGGGTCGGCATCGCCGGCCAGCAGGTCACCGGTCAGCAGCAGGAACAGCGCCTCCGCGCCGTCGAGCGCCACCTTCAGGCCTGCCGGGTCGGACAGGTCGGCCACCACCGGACGCACCCGCGATGGTACGTCCGCCGCCGACACCTGCCGGGACACGGCCGTCACCTGCTCGCCGGCCGCCGCCAGCGCCCGCACCAGCGGCCGCCCCACGTTCCCCGTCGCTCCCGTCACCACGATCATGGCAATTCCTCCCAGTTCGTTTGTGGACTGAGAGGACGCTACCTTCCTGTGTATAGTAGGTACCTAGAGGAAAGTAATGGCCCGAGGGAGTGATTGTGACCGACACCACCGCCCCGGCGTCCCGAGTGGACGTCGACCCGGAGCAGGCCTGCCCGATCGCCCCGGTGGTCGACATCGTGTTCAGCCGCTGGACCACGCCGATCCTCTGGGCGCTGCACGAGTACGGCCGGCAGCGGTTCGTCGAGCTGGAACGCCGCCTCGTCACCATCACCCCGAAGGTGCTCACCCAACGGCTGCGGCAACTGGAACGCGACGGCCTCGTCGTGCGCACCTACCACCCCGAGGTTCCGCCCCGGGTGGAATACGAGATCAGCGACCTGGGGCGCAGCCTCGCGCCGCTGTTCGCCACCCTCGCGGAGTGGTCCTCCGCCAACCTCGACAAGGTCGACCGGGCTCGGCTGGCCTACGACGCCCGGGAGCGGCCCGGCAGCCGGCGAGCCTGACCGGTCAGCGCAGCGGTCCGCGGGTCACCGGCCTTGATGAACTCCAGCCACCAGGTGGCGCCGGCCGCCGCCAACTCCGCCACGTACGCCCGCTCGGCGCGCTCGTCGGGGCGGCGCCGCCGGCCGCCGACGGCTACGTCGAACGGCTGACCGTCGGCGCGGGTCGCCGGCAGCGCGGCCACCAGGTCGTGCACCTCCTCGGGGGTGAAGTCGGACCAGCCGTCGGTATCGGTGAGTTTGTACGGCACGATGCCGTCGGCGCGGGCGGCGCGGCGCAGCACCGCCTCCGCCTGGGTGCTGCCGCCCACCCACACCGGCACCCGGGGCGTCTGCACCGGCGCCGGGCGAAGGGCCACTCCGTCGGCCCGGTAGTGGACGCCCCGATGCTGCACCCGGTCGCCGCCGAGCAGCCCGACCAGCACGTCAAGTCCCTCGAAGAACACCCCGTCCCAGCCGGCGCGCTCGGCCAGCTCCCCCAACTCGACCAGGAGGGACGCGGTCATGGACGGGCCACCGCAGGAGATCTCCAGTCCGTGTCGCATCGCCCGACCGTACGACCGCCGTACGACGCTTGAGCCGGAACATCACCTGACGTGACTGCTGTTCCTCGCCGACGGCTGACGACCAGCCCTTCGAGTCGAGGCCGGTCAGCTGACACCGATGCCGCTCACGTTTCCACCTCCTCTGCTTGCGGGGAGCCGGTCGTCGTCACCCGGTAGGAGCGGATGTGACGGGCCGGCCAGCCGAGGAACCGGTCGAACATGTCGGCGGCGCTTCCCGTCATGCCGGGGTTGAGCCTGTGCAGCTCGCCGATGGCGTCGTGCAGACACCCGGCCAGGTAGAGGAACAGGCTGACCGGGCTGCCTTCGTACTCGGCCAAGAGCGCCAGCTTCGCCCGTCCGCAGGGCGACGCTTTCCGCTCCCGCAGCGGGGACCTCCCGGACGGCCTCGATCGACGTCCCGGGCGCTGGCGCGGGCGGACGGCCGACTCTTACGAGCGGCCTACCGGCCGGCTCGCCTCACTCCGTCACCGGTGCGTGCCGGAGCCTCAACCTAGCCGGCGGGCCCGGGCCGCCCAGAGGACGTACGCCGGGTCGCGGTCGAGGTTGTGCCGGTCCCGGTCGTACCGGCGGGTGGTGCGGGGGTCGGCGTGACCCATGGCGTCCTGGACGTCCTCCAGCGGCACCCCCTCCGCGCGGGCAGTGGTGGCGAACGCGTGCCGCAGCGAATGCGGCGACAGCTTCGCCCAGGCCGGTATCCCCGCCGTCTGGGCGAGCCGGCGCACCAGCCGGAACACCGAGTGCCGGTCGAGCCGGGCGCCGGTCGCGGTGACCAGCAGCGGACCGGTCAGCTCGGGCACCGTCACCCCCTGCGCGGTGGCCCGCGCGGCCAGGTAGGCGTCCACCGCGTACGCGGTGCCGGGGGTCAGCGCGCGGCGGCGGACCTTGCCGCCCTTGCCCACGAAGCGCACGCTGCGGTGACCCCGCTCGGCGCCCAGGTCGGTCAGGTCGAGCGAGATCAGCTCGCCGACCCGCAGCCCCAGGTCGGCCAGGAGGGCGATGGTGGCGCGGTTGCGGGCGGCGGTCGGGCCGGTGTCCGTCTCGGCGGCCGCGAGCAGGGCGTCGACCTCCTCGGGCGTGAGGCCGACCGTGGCGGAGTGGTCCCGGTCGATCCGCGGACGGTCCGCCCCCGAGACCGGGTTGGCGTCCACGGCGCGCAGCTTGACCAGGAAGTCGTACCAGCTGGACAGGGCGGACAGCCGGCGCGCCACGGTGGCCGGGGTGAGCGGCTGGCCACTGCGGGCGCCGAGCGTCGACTCCAGCTCCCGGCCGTAGTCGTTGACGTCGAGGAAGCTCGCCCGCAGCGGGTCGAGACCCCGGCCGGCGCACCAGACCAGCCAGCCGGCGATGTCCCGCCGGTACGCGTCCCGGGTGTGCTCCGACAACCGACGGTTGCGCAGCCAGGCCTCGGTGAAGTCAGTCGGCCCGCCCGTCAGGGCGGGCCGGGCCGACGGGCGGGGCAGCACCGGGACGTCGGGACGCAGCATGTGAGAAAGGCTCTCAGCCTTCACGGCGAATGGCGACGAGGCGCGCCCGACGGGAACCCGACATACGTCACACCGCCTTCTCCGTCAGCCGACCGTCGGCGACCCGTCACCGCCGGTCAAAGCCCACCGCCCCGGCGAGATACGCGTCATGGCGGACCATGATCACCGTGCCCCGGAACTCGCGCAACGCCGCCTCCACCACCTCCAGGGTGACCCGGTGACCCGGCGAACGATGTCCCTCCCGGCGACGGCGCCGCTCGGGGCCGGCGTTACGGTCGCCCGGTGCGTGCCAGCCGGCTGGTCTCCCTGCTGCTGCTCCTGCAGACCCGGGGGCGGATGACCGCCCAGGAGCTCGCCGACGCCCTGGAGGTGTCGGTGCGGACCGTCTACCGCGACGTCGAGTCGCTCGGCGCCGCCGGGGTGCCGGTGTACGCCGACCGTGGTCCGGCCGGCGGGTACCGGCTGCTGGACGGGTACCGCACCCGGTTGACCGGGTTGACCGCGCCGGAAGCCGAGGCGCTCTTCCTGGCCGGCATGCCCGGCCCGGCGGCCGACCTCGGCCTCGGCCCGGTGCTCGCGGCGGCGGAGCTGAAGCTGCTCGCCGCGCTCCCCGACGAACTGGCCGACCGGGGCGGCCGGGCCCGGCAGCGGTTCCACCTGGACGCGCCCGGTTGGTTCCGGGACCCGGAGCCCACCCCGCACCTGACCGCGCTGGCCCGCGCGGTGTGGGAGGACCGGCTGGTCGAGGTCCGCTATCGCCGGTGGAAGACACCGCGGGAGGTGACCCGGCTGCTCGCCCCGCTGGGCGTGGTGCTCAAGGCCGGCCGCTGGTATCTGGTGGCCCGTTCCGGCGAGCAGGTGCGCACCTACCGGGTCGGCGCGATCCTCGACCTGGTGGTGCTGGACGAGCGGTTCGACCGGCCGGCCGACTTCGACCTGGCCGGCTTCTGGCAGGAGTGGACCGACCGGTACGAGCGCGGCGTCTACCGCGACGAGGCCCGGGTGCGGGTGACGGTGGCCGCGCTGGAGTTCATGGCGTACGTCTTCCCGCCGGCGATGAGCCGGGCGGCCCGGGCCGCGGCCGGTGAGCCCGACGGGTCCGGCTGGTTGGAGACGACCGTGCCGATCGAGTCGGTCAAGCACGGGCACGTGGAGCTGCTCAAGCTGGGCGCCGAGGTGGAGGTGCTCGCCCCGGCGGAGCTGCGGGAGCGGTTCACCGCCACCGCGCACGCGCTCGCCGGGCTGTATCCGCGGCCCGCCGACCCGGTGTTCAGGCGTTGATCTGCCTGCGGTCGTTGCCGTTCGCCGGCGCGGTGATGCTGATCCGTCGCGGCTGGTCCGGGTCCACGCCGGGCAGGTCGAAGGCGGCGTAGGACCAGTCGCCGTCGCGGTAGGCGTCGAGGTGCCTGACCGCCGGCCGGGCGGTGCTGCCGAAGAACCGCTCGGCGAGCCGCGCCGGCGTACGGCGGTGGCGACGTCCCGGGCGGACAGCCCGGTGCGAGCGGCGACGCCGGGGACGTCACCGTCGCCGAGGGTGATCGCGGCGAACACCAGTCGGCGTCGGTCGTCGGCGAGTGCTCCTGCCAGGGCGTGTGTGCTCATGCCGGCCAGCCTGGCAGCGGGACCGCCGTCGCGGCGAGGCGTTTTCCCGGGCCGCCGCTCAGCCGGCGGGTCCCTCGGCGACCAGGACGACGCGGCGCAGCAGGTCCGACAGCAGGCGGCGCTCGTCCGGCGCCAGGGCGCCCAGCAGGCGGTGCTCCTCGCCGCCCACCACGTCCATCGCGCGCAGCCAGGCGGCCCGGCCGGCGTCGGTCAGCTCCACGTCGACCCGGCGCCGGTCGACGGTGGAGGGGATCCGGCGGACGAAGTCCCGCCGCAGCAGCCCGTCCACCCGGGCGGTGATCGAGGCCGGGGCCATGCCGAGGTCGCCGGCGATCTCCGACGGCGCGCCCCGACCGCCTCGCCCGGCCAGGGCGTGCAGGGTGTCGAACTCGTGCGTCTGCAGGTCCAGGTCCGCCATCGCCTGTTCCTTGACCGCGCGCAGGTGCCGGGTGAGGAACTGCATCCGGGTGACCGCGCCCTCGACGTCCGGGTCCAGGTCGGGCAGCACGGGCAGCCAGCGCTGCACGTGCAGATCTACGCGGTCGGTCACGGGTACCAGCCTACGTCGGCGCCGAAATATTCGTTGACGAAATATTCGACGCCGAACTACCTTGTCGTGGTGACCCATCCGCTCCGGCTCCGCTCCTTCCGGCTGCTCTTCCTCGGCCGCACCGTCTCCGCCGTCGGCGACGCCGTGGTGCCCACCGCGCTGGCCCTCGCCGTGCTCCGCGCCACCGGCTCCACCGCCGCGCTGGCCCTCGTCCTCGGCTGCGCGATGCTCCCCCGGCTGCTCCTGCTGCCCCTCGGCGGCGTGGTGGCCGACCGGTTCGACGCCCGCCGCGTCGCAATCGGCACCGACCTGGCGCGCTGCGTCGCCCAACTGGTCGTCGGCGCCGAACTGCTCGGCGGCACCCCGTCGCTCACCCACATCGCGGTGGCCGCCGCGCTCGGCGGCGTGGCCTCCGCGTTCGCCATGCCCACCGCCTCACCGCTGGTCGCCGGCACCGTCGAGCCCGCCGCCCGGCAGCGCGCCAACGCGCTGATGGGCGTCACCGCCAACGCCAGCCGGCTGCTCGGCCCCGCCCTGGCCGGGCTGCTGATCTGGACCGCCGGCCCCGGCTGGGCGTTCGTCCTCGACGCGCTGTCGTTCGCCCTCAGCGCGCTGCTGCTGTCGGTCATCCGGGTCCGCCACGTCCCCGTGCCCCGCCGGTCCATCCGGACCGACCTGGCGCTCGGCTGGCGGGAGGTCCGCTCCCGCGACTGGTTCTGGAGCAGCCTGCTCGCCCACGGCGTCTGGAACGGCGCCGCCGCGGTGCTGCTCACCCTCGGGCCGCTGGTCGCAGTGGACCGCCTGGGCGGGGAGGGCGTCTGGGTGCTGTTGCAGCAGGGCGGCGCCGTCGGCATGCTCGCCGGGTCGCTGCTGGCCGCCCGGGCCCGACCCCGCCGGCCGGTGCTGGTGGCCAACCTCGGCCTCGCCACGTACGCGGCGCCGCTGCTCCTGCTCGCCGTCGCCGCGCCCGCCGGCGCGGTCATCGCCGCCTACTGCCTCGCGCTGACCGCGCTGGGCTTCCTCAACCCGGTCTGGGAGACCGTGGTGCAGGGCCAGTTCCCGCCGCAGGTGCTCGCCCGGGTCACCTCGTACGACTGGCTGGTGTCGCTGGGCGCCATGCCGCTCGGCTACGCCCTCGCCCCGCTGGCGTCCCGGGCCTGGGGCCCGCCGGTGCCCCTCGCCGTCGCCGGGGCGCTGGTCGCCCTCGCCTGCGCCGGCACCGCCGCCGTCCCCGCGGTACGCCGGCTGGGCTGGCCGGTCAGCGCCCCGCCGGCTCCCGCCGAGCAGGTCCCGGCGGGGCGCTGAGAAGTCAGAGGGCGTGCCCGGTGGTGGCGTCCACGTGGTCGGGGACGGTCTCGTGCCGGTCCCCGACACTGGACGTGCCGGACGGCTCGAACATCAGGATCGACGCGCCCTCGGCGCTGGACGGCCGGTGCTCGACCCCGCGCGGCACCACGAACACCGCGCCGCGCGGCAGCACCACCTCCCGCTCGTCCGCTCCGTCGCGCAGCGCGATGCGCAGCTCCCCGTCGAGCACCAGGAAGAACTCGTCGGTGTGGTCGTGGGTGTGCCAGACGTGGTCACCGGCCACCTTGACGAGCCGGACGTCGTAGTCGTTGACCCTCGTGACGATGCGTGGGCTCCACAGCTGGTCGAAGCCCGCGAGGGCGGCGGTCAGCTCGATCGGCTCATCTCTCATGCCGTCATCGTCGCCCACCGGCGCCGTTCACAGGGGACGGTGCATCACGTGCAGGCCCACCCGCCCCAGGGTGGGATGCGCGAAGGCCTCGGGCACCGTGCCGATCACCGTGAACCCGAGCTGCCGATACAGCCGCACCGCCGCCTCGTTGACCTCCACCACCGCGTTGAACTGCATCGCCGCGTACCCCTGCCGGCGGGCCCAGTCCAGCGCGTACTCGCACAGGGCCCGGCCGACGCCGCGGCCGCGGGCGGCGGCGGGCACCATGAAACTGGCGGTGGCGACGTGCGAACCGGGGCCGGGCTTGTTCGGCCCCATCTTGGCGGTGCCGAGGATCTTCCCGTCCTGCTCCGCCACCACCGTGTGGCCGGGCGTCCGCTCCACCCACACGTCGTGGCATATCTCGGCGGTCCAGCCTGGGTCGTACGGGAAGGTCTCCTGGGCGGTGATGACGTCCTGGACGATCGGCCAGACCTGCTCCCAGTCGGCCTCGATGAACTCTCGGATCCGCATCCGCGGCACGCTAGTCGGACGCCTGATCGCCGGCGATCCGGTTTCCGGTCGCGTGCCCGAACCGTGACCCCCGCCCGGGAGTCACGGGCGCTGCGCCCGATCTGCTCGCAGCCGGTCTGCCAGCTCGCGGACTGCCGCGGCGTAGCGATCGTCCGATTCATATGGTGTGTGCCCCCATATCGGCGGCGGGGTGCTGTCCCCAGGTGGTGCCAGCACGTCTTCGGGGTCGCGTAGGCGGCGGTCCACCAACACAGCGGGCGGAGGGCACGCGCGCGGGTCCCCGGGCCGCTGTGTGGAGAAGATCCAGCCGCCGATGGGGTCGGTGTTGCTCCACAGGTTCAGCCAGCGCCACCCGATCTGGTCGCCGATTTCGTGCAGCACCGGCCCGCCGAGGTACGCCGGGTAGAGCTGGGCGCAGAGTCGCTTGAGGGGGGAGGCATAGGTGAGCAGCGCGACTCGTCGCCGCACCTCTGGCGGCAGTCGCAGCACGGTTGCGGCCAAAATGACCGACCCCTGGCTGTGTCCGCTGAGCACCACCCCGTCGTAGCGTCGCGCCAGCTGGCAGATCCGATCCGTCAGCTCGGGCACCGCCCGCTCGGTATAGCAGGGCGGCGCGAACGGGTGGGCCGCGCGGGGCCAGAAGGTGCCGAGGTCCCACAGCACTCCGACGTAGCGGCGAAATCCTGCCGTCCGTGAGGCGAACAGCCCGCCCACCAGGAGCCCGACGACGACTGCGAGGATCAGATAGTTGCCGATGGCCATCACTACGCTCAGCACATTGCTGGGCACGCCGAGGAGGCTCCGCGCCAGCGGGTTGGGCTCCAAGCCCACAAGAGCCAGCACGCTGGCCGCGAGCCCGATCACGGTCAGGCACGCGTAGGTTATGGCCAGTGAGCCCAGCTGCTCGGTGAAGGATGCCCGGATGACCGCTCTCTCCACTCGCCGGACCTGGGCGTTCGCCTCCGGCGGGGGAGCCGGGTAATCCCGGGCCGCGATGGCTGCTGCGGTTCGCCGACGGTCCGTGCGGGTCGACAGGATGATGATGGCGCACGCCGTCACGGCGGCGATCGTGGTCAGGAAGAAGGCCAGGATCGCCCACCGGTATGCCGGCACCGGCACCGCCAGGTCCCTCGGCCGCAGCATGAGCGGCTGCCTGCTGAGCAGAGACGCCGCACGGTAGACCAGCTCGCCCGAAAGGGCCCCCGCCAGGCCCGTCGCGACTGCGGCGACGACGGCGGCGCCCAACCCGCGCAGAAGCGCCGGCCGGCGGTCCCGGCCGCCAGGACGCCACAGCACCAGTACGGCGAGCGCGACGAGCAGCGCCGTTTGGGTGACGAACACAATGGCGACGATGTCGTCGTACCCGGGCAGTCCGTTCGACCGCGGCCAGCGGACCGGTTCCACGGCGACGGACCCGAGCGTCGCGACCGTCAGGCCGCCGGCTACGGCGCGCAGCACCAGAGGCATCCGATCCGTGGTGCTGGCGATCGGAGCCGAGTCCAGTAGGCCCGGGACGCAGAGCAGCACCACACACGTGGCCAGCAGCGCTCCAGCGAGCGCGGACAGCACGACCACCGTCACGGAAGCCCCGGCGGCGGCGCGTGCGGCGAGCAGCACGACGTCCAGCGTGACGAAAGCAGCGGCGACGTGGATCGCGTGAAGACGTTTCGCCCTCGGCGAGACGTCCCACCGGTCCAGCGCCGTGAGGTGTTCACCCTGCGGCTTTGCGGTCGGCAGCCGGAAGGCTCCGTACGAGCGAGTCTGTCGTGCGTTGAGAAACCACACCAGTGCCACCGCGGCGAACGGCACCAGGGCCAGCAGCGCCAGGCGCAGACCGACCGGTCGGGCGCCCAGCCAGGACAGCCAGCCACGGCCGGCGAGACAGCGGGACGAGCCCATGCACTTCCATGCCAGGAGGTCGAGGGCGACCCCAGCCGCCGTCAGCGCGTAGACCAGTGTCAGCGTGAGCGCGACGAGCCGGCACAGCACCGTGACGCCGGACTGCAAGCCCCCTCCCGCCGGGCGCATCCAGAACGTCACGTTGCTCAGCATGAACGGCAGCAGAAACACCAGGGACAGCGTCCGCGCCGCGGTGCCCGAGGCCAGGTCGCTCCACTGGTACGCCTCCAGCACCGTCCCACCTGCACCCCTGGTGTGCCGGGATTGCGTTCGGGGGCGGTAGAAGCCGGCCCGGCGGTCACCGGCCACCTGGCGAACGTCCCGGCAGCCGAGCACCTGACCGGCCCCGGCGCCCGCCACCCCATGGACCCTCAGCTCCACGATTTCCCCTGACAACCGCCCTTGCCCGGATGACGGTGACTCTTCGCGCATCAGCCAGCGACCCTCCAACCGCGGCCAGCAGCCTGTGGTGAGCCGCGACCATGATCGCAGTGGTCGCTACCCGGCTGGCGCCGATGTCTACCCGCGCCGACGCCCAACAACCACCCGGGCCTGAGCCTGAACGTCGCCACCATGGCGGCCACCCACCCGCCAGAGTCGACCCTCCGAGAGCAGCCAGATGTCCCGCCGGGCCATGCTGCCCCAGCTCCCGTTCCACCAGCGACCACGTACCGCCACCAGACCGACCGGCTCGACGGCCAGCCGCCGGGCCGCGGCCTCCAGCGCCTGCGCCGACGCCCGATCGAGCCACTGCGCGTCGTCGACCACGCAGACCAGCGGGCGTTCCTCGGCCACCTCCGACAGCAGGCCGAGCACGGCCAGACCCACCAGGAACCGGTCGGGCGGCGGGCCGCCGGCGAGGCCGAACGCCGTCCGCAGGGCATCGTGCTGCGGCGCCGGCATGGTGTCACCGCGAACCGGAGGGGGCTCAGGATTTCTGCAGCGGCCGGAACGCGGCCCGCACCTCGGTCGCGAAGAGGTCGGGCTCCTCCCACGCGGCGAAGTGGCCACCGCTGTCGACCTCGTTGAAGTACGCGAGGTCGGGGTAGACCGTCTCGACCCAGCTACGCGGGGCAGCCCAGATCTCGCCGGGGAACGTCGTGAAGCCGACCGGGACCGAGACCGCCGGAGGAGCCTGGCCGGCCGCACTGGCCGCGGCCAGGAACCGTCCGAATTCCCAGTACCACCGGGCGGCCGAGGCGCCGGTGCCCGTCAGCCAGTACAGCGTGACGTTGTCGACGATGCTGTCCCGGGTAAGGCCGCCCACGGGCTCGCCGTCAACGAACGCGCGGGAGATCTTGTAGTAGCTGTCCGTGTCGTGGTCGAGCATCCAGGCCGCCAGCCCGACCGGCGAATCCAGCAGGGAGTAGCCGATCGTCTGCGGCCGGGTGGTCTGCTCCAGGAAGTAGCCGAAGCCGTCCGTCGTGAACGTGTTGAGCGCGTCGTGCGCCGCGCGTTCCTGCTCGGACTCGGCCGGCAGTTGGTCCTTGATACCGATCGCCCCGGCGAGCAAGTTGACGTGGATGCCGAGCAACCCTTCGGGTCCTTGGCGGCCCATCGCGTCCGTGACGGCGGCGCCCACGTCGCCGCCCTGGGCGACGTAGCGCGGGTAGCCGAGGCGGTTCATCAGCTCCGCCCACGCGCGTGCGATGCGGCCGTTCTCCCAGCCGAGTTCGGTCGGCTCGCCCGAGAAGCCGTAGCCAGGCAAGGACGGCAGCACCAGGTGGAAGGCGTCCTCGGCCCGTCCGCCGTGCGCGGTCGGGTCGGTGAGCGGGCCAATGACCCCGAGCAGCTCGGCGACCGAGCCCGGCCAGCCGTGCGTCATGATCAGCGGCAGGGCCTTCTCGTGCTGCGACCGCACGTGGATGAAGTGGATCTCGACGCCGTCGATGTCCGTCGTGTACTGCGGCAGGGCGTTCAGCTTCGCCTCGAACGCGCGCCAGTCGTGATCGGTCGTCCAGTAGCGGGCCAGCTCCTGGACCGTCGCCAGCTGCACGCCCTGGGAGCGATCGGTGACCAGCTCTCGGGTGGGCCAGCGCGTGGCCGCGATCCGGCGACGCATGTCGGCGATCGCTTCTTCCGGCGTGTCGAGCCGGAAGGGACGGATTTCGTCGTCGTTGGACATGTTCTCCACCTGCCAGGTCGGGTCGACCGGTGCCGGGGCGCCGGCGGGGCTGGCACGCGCCCAGTCTCGCACCGGCCCGGCGACCGGCGGACCGGAACGTGATTTCGCCCTTGGGTCCGGCCCCGCACTGCGACGTGGAGACCCGGCCGAACAGGGTGATGAACCGCGCTAGTCGGCGACGTGGATGACGATCTTCCCGCGGCGTTTGCCAGTCTCGAGCGCCTCGTAACCTGAGCGTGTCTCAGTGAGGGGCAGCACGCGGTCCAGCACCGGCCTCAACCGGCCGTTGTCGACGAGTTCGGCGATGGAACGCAACGCGTTCTGGTCGGGCTCGACGATGAAGTACACCCCGCGGGCGTCGTGCCGGGCTGCCTCCTGCTGGTCGGGAGGCGCGGAGAGGGTGACCAGAATGCCGCCCGGCTTCAGAACCGACCAGGACCGCGACTGCGTCGCTCCCCCGACAAGATCAACGACGACATCCACGTCGCTGACGTGATCCTCGAAGCGGTCGTGCGCATAGTCGATGGCCTGCTCGGCACCCAGACCCTTGACGAATTCCAGGTCGGCCGCCGCCGCCGTGGCGCTCACGCGAGCACCGAGACCGGCCGCGAGCTGCACCACGTAGCTCCCCACGCCGCCGGCGCCGCCCTGCACCAACACGTGCTGGCCGGCCTGCAGGTCGGCGTGGTCCACCAGTGCCTGCCAGGCGCTCAGCGCAGCCAGTGGGAGCGCTGCGGCGTGGTCATGGTCAACGGTGGCGGGTTTGCCCGCCACGACGGCCGCGGGCAGGGCGACGTACTCGGCGGCCGCGCCATCGCGGGTGAAGGGGATCAACCCGTAGACGGCCTCCCCTTCGGTGGGGCTCTCCACCCCCGCCCCGGACGCCGCGACGACTCCGGAGAACTCGTGCGACGGGATGATCGGGGTGCGGTCGGGTCCTGTCCCGTCCGAGCTGTGCGTCCAGGTTGCCGGCCAGGTGAGCTCGTGGGGGGTCATGGAAGCAGCCTTCACGGCCACCAACACGTCACCAGGCCCCGGCTCGGGCCGCGGCGCCTGCTCGTACACGAGCTGTTCCGGGCCGCCCCTGGTGTGCGCTCTCACGGCGTACATCGTGCTCATCCGACGACGTCTCCTTCCCGACCGCATCCAGGTCAGCCCCGCGCGGCGCCCCAGGCAGAGCTGGATCCCAGGTTGACTCCCGCATTATCTGGGCGTTGAGCAGCCGTCTGCCGGACTTCCGCAATCCCCTGCCCGTCGGGCGCAGAAGGCGCGATGGATCAAGGCCCTCCGCATGAACAAACAGTCTCAAGGGTGACACTTCCGGCTAGCGGGGTGGTGACGGCATCTCGGGTGGGCGCCCGCGGGCGCGGGTCGTGTCGGCGACCGCGATTGCGGTGAGGACTGCGGTTGTGGCGAGGGCGGCCATCAGCGGCGGTACGAGGAGCATCACCGGGGCTATGGCGGCCAGCACGAGCAGTCCGATCGGCCGATCCCGGGACACCCGGCCGAACACGGCGTACTCGAAGTGGGCACGTCCGGCCAGGAACAGCGCGGGTCCACCGAGGATGACGGCGATCCAGCCCGGTGGGGTGTGTCCGAGTGGATGGGTGATGACGAGTTCGTCGCCGACGGCGGTGACGACGACGCCGGCCACCATGACTATGTGAGAGTACTTCGCCAAGAGGGTAGGGCGGAACGGCTCGGGGGATGCTTCGATGGCCGCGGCCAGTAGCTCGCCGGCCCGGTAGATGTAGATCCGCCAGATCAGCACGGTGGTGGCGACCGACACCAGGAACGCCGCGGTCCGGTCAGCCGCGAAGCCGCTGCGGTTGATGGTCAAGGTAGTGACCAGGATCAACTCGCCGAGCGCGATGATGAAGAACTGGCGGTAGCGCTCGGCCAGGTGCTCGGCCACGACAGACCACTCCGACCTGGGCGGGCGGCCCAGCCCCGGCGTGGGCCAGCCGAGCGCGAATCCCGCGTAGTCCACGGCCACCGCCAGCGCCCACAGCACCCCGCGCGCCGTGCCGTGCACCATGGCCCCCGCGATCCATGGCACCGCGGACACACCGAACCAGAACAGCGACCGTACGATTCTGCGCTTCAGTTCGCGGCCCTGCAGGGCGAGCACGAGGAAGAGGCCGCGGCCGAGCTGGATGGCGACGTAAACGCCTGCGAAGATCAGGCCTCCCTCGGCAAACGCCTCGGGCGCCGCGACAGCCAGCACCAGAGTGCCGACCAAGGTCGCGATGACCACCAGCTGTATCGCTGGCCGCTGCGGGTCGTACCGGTCGGTTACCGCCGCCGTGATGAACCAGACCCACCACATGGCCAGCAGCAGCACCAGCGTCTGGAAGGCGCCGCGCCAGCTGAGATCATCGACCAGCCCCTGCGAGAGCTGGGCGAACACGACGACGAACGCCAGGTCGAAGAACAGTTCCAGGAACGTCGCCCGCTGTGGCTCCTCCGGTCTCCGCAGGAGCTCGCCCGCCTCACTCGCCATCCGCTCGCCCGTTCTGTCGGCTCTGCGCCAGCATTAAGGAAGTCGTACCACGCCCTTGCGCCCACGGATGGCGACAAGAGCGAGGCGCCAAGTGACGACCGCCAGCCAGGCAGGTGCTGGTCCATGCTGCCCGCGTCGCCGGCCTCGGGGACACGGGCGACACCTGGGACGCCCCGTCCGGGGGCGGGTGTCGCCGTGGGCGTCGACCCTGTCGTACGACCGGGCGGGAGTCGGCCGGAGCCCGGCCATGACCGGCGTGCGGACCTGCGCGGACCGGGCCGACGAGCTGGCCGGGCTGCTCGCGGAACTGGCCCCTGGCTGCTGGTCAGGCACTCCTTCGGCGGCCTGATCGCGCGGCTGCTCACCTGCCGGCACCCGCACGACATCGCCGGGCTGGTGCTGGTGGACGCCGTGGTCGAGCACCGGGAGACGGCGTACGAGGCGGTGCTCCCCGCCCACCTGCACGCCGCCAACCGCGCCTACCTGACCGACCCGGCGCGCAACGCCGAACGGATCGACAAGCCCACCAGCTACCGGCAGGTCGCCGCGCGTCCGCTCCCCGACGGGGTGCTGCTCAGCGTCATCACCCGGGGCAGGCCGGACGCGGCCGGGCCGGACTGGCCGACGCCGGACATCCTGCGGGTGGGTCAGCGGATGCAACACGACCTCGCCCGCCGCCACGGTGCCCGGCACCGGATCGCCGCCCGCAGCCGCCACGGCGTCCACCACGAGGAGCCTGAGATCGTGGTGGCGGAGATCATGACGATGTTGAAGGGGACCCGGGGCTGAGCGACACGAGGACCAGGCCACTGTCGTGGACGCGCTGATCGAGGACGGGCTGCTGCCGAACCTTGAGATCGCCAACACCAAGAACTTCCTGCGCAGCCTGCACTTCCGACGCTCCCGCACCGGGCCGCTCGGCAGGCGATCGGCGCAGCCAAGGCCAGGGTGAACAGGTTCAGGTCACACTGACGTGGTCTCGGGCCGGCGGCGACCCATACTTGTCGCCATGCTCTGGGGCGTCAGCGGTCCACTCTTCCTCCTCGACTACCTGGCGGCGGTCGCCGGTGCGCTGGTCGTCGCGCTGGCGATCAGGTCGCTGACCGGCTGGCGTACCCGGGGTGAACCGCCGAGCACCGTTGAGCTGGCGTACCTCAACGACCGGGCCGGCCTGGCCTGCCAGGTCGGCCTGGCGGCGCTGCACCGGGTCGGCGCGGTACGCCGCGGTGAGCTGTCGACCCTGTCGGTCGACGGGCCGCCGCCGCCCGGCTCGGCCCCGCTGGTCCGGGCCCTGCACGCCGCGCTGCGCCGGCCGCAGACCTGGGCGGCCGCGCTCGCCGACCCCGCGGTGGCCCGGGCCCTGCGGCGGATGGTCGGCCGGCTGGTCCGCGACGGCTGGCTGCTCACCCCGGCGCAGCGCCGCCGGATGGCCGTCGGCACGCTGCCGCTGTTCGGCGTGGCCGCCGTCGGGGTGACCCGGCTGGTCGACAGCGCGGTCGAGGGGCGTACCGCCGGCGGGCCCGCGTCCGTTGCCGGCCTCCTGCTGTGCTGCCTGGCCACCGCACTGGCCGGCTGGTGGCTGTGCGAGGTGCCGGAGATCGGGGTGGTCGCCCGCCGGCTGCTGCGCCGGCAGCGCCGCGCGCACGCCGAGCTGGCGCCGGAGCGCCGGCCGGCGTGGAGCGAGCGCGGCACGGACGAGCTGCTGACGGCGATGGCGCTGTTCGGACCGCGCCCGCTGCTGGCGGTCGACCCCCGGCTCGCCGAGCTGGTCGGCGTCGACGCCGACCGCACCCGTCCGGCCGCCCAGGCCCCAGCCGGGCGCCGCTGATCGAGGGCCGACCGCCCGCGGTTCGGGCAGCGGGCGGTCGTGTCGGCGTAGGTTGAGGCGCGCGCCGGGCAGTATGATCCGAGTATGACGAAGCGTGTGACCGTGAGCCTGCCCGATGACGTGGCGGCGTACCTCGACGGTGAGGAGAACGCTTCGGCGGCCGTCACCGACGCGCTGCGTGCCCGCATGGACCGCGCCGCCGCCACCGCCGCCATGCTGCGGGCGGTCGGCATCGACGTGACCGAGGTCGGCCGCGAACGGGTGCGTGGCACGCTGCCCCGCCCGACCGCCGAGCAGCGGGCGGAGAACGCCCGGCGCCGGGACATGCTCCGGGCCGGGACCTGGCCCGCTGACGGCTCCGTCACCGCCGCCTGATGCGCGACGACGACATCGAGATCCGGGCCGTCCTGGACAGCTCCGCGATACTGTCCTACTCCCGGGCGCACGTCCACGTCGGTGAGCTGCTGGTCGACATCGCCGACGAGGGCGCATACGTGGGGCTGCCGACGGTGGCGCTGCTGGACGCGTACGCGCAGATTAGGACCGACCAGCCGGCCAGTGCCCGGCTGGGAGTGCTGGCCACCCTGCCCGGCGTCGCGGTGCTCCCCCTGACGGCCGCCGACGCCGCGGCGGTCGCCGCCACGGTCCGCCTGGTCAAGGGTGACCTCGCCCGCGCGCACTGCGTCTGGGCCGCGCTCGCGCACGACGCCTACTATTTGACCAGTGAGCCGCACCTGGTCCCGGCGGTCATCGCCCCCGAGTTGGTGCACTACATCCCGCTTGACGACGCGTGACCAGAGGCTGATCACGTGGTCGGGTGGCGGGTGGTGACGGCACCCGGGAGCCGGTGACTGCCGCGGCCTGAAGTCGGCCCGTGCCCCTGCTCGCCGAACCCGCCTCGTACCGGGTAGCGCAGCGCGCCGGCTTCGCCGCGGAAGGCACGAAGGGCGGCGAGGGCCACCACGCGGACGGTTGGCACGACATGCACCTGCATGCCCACCTCGACAGCGACGCCGCGACTGAGGCGATCAAGGCGGTCGACGTGACCGCGCCCGCCGGGTGACCGGTCAACCGGCGGGCGGCTCCCGGCCGCGCTGCCGCACTCCGCGCCGAAGGTCATCGCGAAGCGAGCAGGCCGGGGAATCAGCGGAGTTGGCCGGCCGCGTGGATCACGCTCGCGAGGTCCTGCACCTCCGCGTCGTCGGTGGCGGCGGCCGCCCGCTCCGCGATCGCCGCCAGATCGTCCAGGCGCACCTCCCGGCCGTCCGGGCCACCCTGCAGCGCCTGGGCAAAGTAGCCAGCCGCGTAGCAGGTCCGCAACCGCGGGGACGCCTCCCCGAACTTCCGGTTCACGCCGGCGACCGTCACCGACTCGTACGTCTCGGCGGCCTCACGCTTCGTCGGATCGGTCCAGTGCACCTGCACGCGGGCGATCCGGGCCGACGGGGGCGCCCCGTCGGCGAGTCGGACGGCATAGAGCGCCGTGACGCTGTGCCCCGGTCCGACCTCGCCGCCGTCGACGCGGTCGTCGCGGAAGTCCTCATCGTTGAGTGCCCGGTTGTCGTACCCGATCAGGCGGTAGGACCGCACGGATGTCGGTTCGAAGCTCACCTGCACCTTGGCGTCGAGCGCCCGGACACTCAGCGTCGCGGGCAACTGTCGTACGAACACCTTCCGGGCCTGGGCACGCTCGCCGACGTACACCACGAAGCCGTCGCCCCGATCGGCCAGTTGCTCCATCAACTCGTCGCCGTACTCGCTGCCGACCCCCACGCCGAGCAGGGCGATCTCCTTCTCCGCCTCGTCGCGCACCCGGCGCAGGATCGGCTCCGCGTCGGTCCTGCCGGCGTTGGCGAGCCCGTCGGAGAGCACGATCACGCGGTTCGTCCGGCCGGGGCGGAACCCCTCGCGGGCCACCCGGTAGCCGAGCACCAGGCCGGCTTCGAGGTTCGTGCTGTCCCGCGTACGAAGGGAATCGATGGCGTCGTGCAGCTGGTCGGCGTCGGAGATGCGGGTCATCTCCCGAACCACCCGGGCCTCGCCGCTGAACTCGACGACGGCGATGGAGTCGGTCGGGCGCAACTGGTCCACGAGCGTGTGCAGCGCGTCCTGCACGAGGTCGAGCCGTCCGGGCTCGCCCATCGATCCGGAGACATCGACGACGAAGGTGAGGGCTGCGTCCGGACGGCTCTCCTCGTCCTCCGACCGGGTCTGCAATCCGACCCGCATCAACCGGACCTCCCCGGACACCTCGTGGGTGTCGGGAAGGCGGGCGCCGTCAACGTGTACGGCGAACCCGTCGCCGGCCGGCTCGGCGTAGTCCTGCCGGAAGGAGTTCACGAACTCCTCGGGCCGCACCGCGGTCCGCTCGGGCAACCGTCCGTCCATGATGAGCCGGCGGGCGTAGCCGTACGACGCCGTGTCGACGTCGACGCCGAAGGTGGAGCGCGGGTCGTCCTCCGTTGCGGTCTCGTCACCACCGGACCACGGCGTGCCGTCGTGGTGCCGGACGGATCCCGGGGCCGCGCCGCTCTGCCGTGCGTCCTGCCCTCCGGCAGTGCAAGCCGTGATCGTCATCGTGATCGCCAGCACTGCGAGCAGCAGCGGCGACCGTCGCATGTGGGCCATCGGATCCTCCCGGGCGGGCTGGGGGCAGGCGACCCGGCCACAGCGTGCCGGATCTGTTCCGGTCATTGACGCAGACCAGCAGCGAGGCGGATCCCGTCGTGGCCGAGCCGATACGCAAGCGTGAACGTCGTAACCGCTTCGTGCGCAAGACGTGACCTGAGCCAGCCAGCCGGCGACGGGCCGGAATGGTCTGCTCCGGACGCCGCGCAAGGGCGATCGGTCTCGATGGAGAGGGTGCCCGATCGAGCCACCCTGCTCCGGATGCGGCAGAGTGGCATTCGTGGCCGGGAACGGCCGGGATGAGGAGGGCAGTGGCCGTGGAACGGACGACTGGGGTGGTGTTTCCCGCGGCCGACGGCACGCGCAGCACGAGCGCGCTCGGCCGCGCGGTCGTCGCCGACGCCCTGCGCGCCGTCGACCCGGTCGGCGCGCGCTCGGCCGAGCACGAGACGAACTGGCGGCACGGCTATCTCGGGCATTTCCGCCGCCTGGTCGAGGCGGGACTGCTATCCCGGGAGGCGGCGGTGACCGTCGCCCGCGACGGGCTCGCCTCCCTGCACGCCCGGATGCGGGTGGTCCCGGACGACGGCCCGGAGGCCGCGCTGGAAGAGGTCTTCAGCACCTCCACCGGGCAGCCGTTGCGCACGGCCACCGTCGCCGGCACGGGCGAGGTGGAGCGGGAGTTGTCCCTGCCGTACCGGGGGCAGCGGCTGCGCGGCGACGACCTGCGCCGCCGGCTCGACGCCTGGGTCACCGCCGGCGTCGTCGAACCGTCCTGCGCCGAGGCGGTACGCGCGGTCATGGACAACCCGGACTGGCTCGACCTGCGCGACCAACGCATCGTGGTGCTCGGGGCGGGCGCGGAGATGGGCCCGCTGCCGTCGGTGCTGCGCTGGGGTGGTGACGTCGTCGCGGTGGACCTGCCGCGTCCGGAGATCTGGCGGCGGCTGCTGCGCACCGCTCACCGGTATGCCGGACGCCTGCACCTGCCGGTCCGACCCGGCACCGCCGACGACGACGAGGCCCTCGCCGCCGGCGCCGGCGCGGACCTGCTGCACCGCCTCCCCCAAGCCGCCGAGTGGCTGCTCGGGCTCGACGGCCGGCTCGTCCTCGGCAACTACGTCTACGCCGACGGGGCGACCAACGTGCGGGTCGCCATGGCCGTCGACGCGCTCACCCGGCGCCTCCAGCAGCACCGCGACGACGTGGCGCTGGCGTTCCTCGCCACCCCCACCGACGTGTTCGCCGTCCCCACCGAGGCGGTCCGCCACGCCGAACGGGGCTACGCCGCCCGCGGCGTCGCCCGCCGGTCCCTGCGGCTGCTCTCCGGCGGTCGGCTGCTGCACCGCAACTACCCGCCGGGCGCCGACCCCGGGATCAACGACAGCCTGGTGCCGCAGCAGGGCCCGAACTACGCCTTGGCGAAGCGGTTGCAGCGGTGGCGGGCGACGGTGGCGCGGGACGCCGGGACGAGCGTGTCGTTCAAGGTGGCACCGCCGACGCGTACCCGGTCGGTGCTGCGCAACCGGGCGCTCGCCGCCGCGTACGCGGGCGCGCACCGGTTCGGCATCGAGGTGTTCGAACCCGCCACCAGCAACACCCTGATGGCCGCGCTGCTGGTGCACGACCTGCGCACCGGCGGCGGTCCGGCCCACGCGCACCCGTGGCAGGACGAGGCGTACGCCGCGGCGCACGGCGGGCTGTGGCGGGTGCCGTACGCCCCGCGCAGCGCCCTCGGCCTCGCGGTCCTGCTCGGTCTCGGCGGCGCGCGGGCCTGAACCGGCAGCCGCCTACCGGTCCAGCACGTTTACGGCGAGCTCCCGCACCACCGACTCGTCGACGTCCACGCCGAGCCCGGGACGACCTCGCGCCGAGCCTCACGACGCTACGGCTGCCGATGACCGACATGGGCCGGATGGCGCTCACCCTCGCACTCAAGCCCCGCGCGACGCGCCCCCGCCGTCGTCCCACCGGCCACACCCTGGTCGTACGCGACTCGACCGGCCCCGCTCCGCCAACGTCCCGTCAGCAGGTGAACGCGGTGGCGGGAGTCGGGCCGCATACAGTGACGCGATGCTGTCCAGGGTGAAGGGGCTGTCCCGACACTTCACCGAGGAGAGCCTGCGCTCCTACCTGCTCGACCGCTCGGCACGCCGCGCCGACGGCTGCCTGATCGTGCGCGGGTACGGCTCGCGGCGCGACGTCCACCAGAAGGTCGCCGGACGGGCGTGGGCGCACATCGCAGCCTTTGCGGTGTTCATCGGCGGCTACGACCCCGACCTGGACGTCGACCAGCGCTGCGGCGTGCCGGACTGCATCGAGCCCAGCCACCTGCGGCAGGTGAGCCGGGCGGAGAACTGCCGCGACCGACGGCGCAACGACAAGTGCCGCAATGGGCACGACCGGGAGATCGACGAGGCAACCGGGAAGTATCGCCGGGTGTGCCGCGCCTGTAACCGCGAGGCGCAGCGGCGGTGGCGCGACCGGCAGTCCGCCGAGGTGGCTCGGGCGCGGGCCACGTTCGGCCGCTAGCGATCAGGACCAGGTTTGACCCGAAGTGTTGAGTGACACGAAAGTGTCAGTGGAAACGACATGGTGTGTCAGTACTTTGATCCTCGGTCACGCATGGTGAGCCCAGCGTCGTCTGCCGCTGCGACGTCTACGCACTGGATGCAGATGGTTCGGACACGGCCGCGGCACAGGCCCGGCGGCCCGGAGGGTGACCTTGACCACCGCCGGCCGCCCGCCGCCCACTCGGCGCCTACCGTAGTCATCAGTAGATGACATCGGTTGATGACTTATGCGTCGGACGCGGGTGGCCATACCCGGCGGTGAGGAGCAGGGCGGGCATGACGGCGGTACGGGAGGAGCTGCCCACGTCTCAGGGGCGCTCGACACGCGGGCTGGTACCCACACTGATCTTCATGGGCATCGTGGTCGCGGTGGTGAGCAGCCTCGGTGCGCCGCTCATCCCGAAGATCGCCACGGCCGACGGCGTCTCGGTGACCGACGCCCAGTGGGCTCTGACGATCACGCTGCTGGTCGGCGCGGTCGCGACGCCCATCATGGGCCGGCTCGGCGACGGCCCGGCGCGGCGCACGGTGATGCTCGCGGGGCTGGTACTGGTCACGGCGGGTAGCGCGCTGGCCGCGCTGCCGACCGGGTTCGCCACCCTGCTCGTCGGCCGGGGGTTGCAGGGCGCCGGTCTGGGCCTCACACCGCTGACGATCGCGACGGCCCGGGACTCGCTGCCGCCGCACCGGGCGCGACCAACCATGGCCATGCTCTCCATCACCACGGTGGCCGGGGTCGGCCTCGGGTACCCGGTCACCGGACTGATCGCCGAGTACGGCGGGCTGCACCTGGCGTACTGGTTCGGGGCGCTGGTCAGCCTGGTGGCGCTGCTCACCGCGGGGTGGATCGTGCCGTCCTCGTGTCACCTGCCCAGAGCCAGGCTCGACGTACCCGGTGCGGTGCTCCTCGGTGCCGGACTGGCGGCCCTGATCCTGTGGATCAGCGAGGGCGACGCCTGGGGCTGGTTCTCGCCGCGCTCGGTGGTGGCGATCGTCGTCGCGGTCGTGGCGACGGCGGCCTGGGCCGGGTACGAGGTGCGCCACCAGCGGCCGCTGGTGGATTTGCGGCTGCTGCGCCATCGCGGGGTACTGGCGGCGGACGTCACCGCGGTGCTCGCCGGGCTCGGCATGTACCTGCTGATCTCCCTTGTGGTGCAGTTCGTGCAGACCCCTGTCGGTACGGCCGGTGGGCTCGGCGGCTCGGTCGTCGTCGCCGGTCTCGTGCTGCTCCCGTTCTCCGCCGGCAGCTTCGCGGCGAGCCGGATCACGCCGGCGCTGGTATCCCGCGGTGGCGGGCGGCTGCTGATCCCGGCCGCGTCCGCGCTCGCGCTCGCGGGCACGATGCTGTTCGGGCTCCTCCGGCACAACATCGGGGAACTGGTGGTCGTGATGGCCGTGGTCGGGCTGGCGGTGGGTACGGTGTTCGCGGTCATGCCCGGCATGATCACTCGGGCCGTACCGGCTCAGGAGACCGGCAGCGCGATGAGCTTCAACCAGGTGCTGCGCTACGTCGGGTACTCCACCGGCAGCGCGCTGAGCGCCGCGATGCTGGCCGCGCACACCGCGGACGGGCACCGGTACCCGTCCGCCTCCGGCTACACCGTCGCCGCCTTCCTCGGGGTGGCCCTGTGGCTGATGAGTCTGGCCGCCGGCGTACTGCTCCCCACCCGGCACCGCCAGCCGGCGGGTCAGACGGTGGACGAGCAGCTCCTCGCGGACGAGCGCATCGCCGACGCGCTCCCCGACGACGAAAGGAACGCCGACCGGACCGCCGCGCTGCCAAGATGACCCCCATGCGCGATCGCAGCGAGCGAATCAATGAGCTGAGCGCGCCGGTGCCTCATGACGAAGCCGAGCGCGGCGAGGAGTCGGCATGAGTGACTCGCGCGGCGGCGCGGCCTCCACGCGGCGGCGCCGGGACGCGGACAGCACCCGGGCCGCGCTACTGAAGGCCGGAGCCGAACTGTTCGCCGAGCGGGGCTACGACCACGCCACCATCAGGGACATCGGAGAGCGGGCCGGCGTGGACGCCGCCATGATCGCCCGCTACTTCGGCGGCAAGGCGCAGCTGTACATCGCCGTGCTGCGCGAGGAGATGGGCGACGACATCCCCGTGGACATCCTCGACCCGGCCCGCATGCGGCACCTCGTAGACCGTGCCATCCGCCGTGGACCCAGCCCGATCTACCGGGTCACAATCCGGCCGCACGACGATCCGCGGGCGCAGGCCGCGTCGCGGGCGGAGCTGCACAGGCGGATCGTCGGCCCGCTGGTCGCCCGGCTGGCCGCCGATGGGGTGGACCGGCCGCAGGAGAAGGCGGAGGTACTCACCGCCGCGTTCATCGGCGTCCTCACCGCCCGGGCCTCTGGCGCATTCGACCGGCTGCCGGACCTCGACGCCGACGATCTGACCTCACTGCTGCTGGAGCTGCTGCCACCGCGGCACTGACGCCCAACCGGTGACACCTCAGTCATGGCCCGGCAGCCCCACCCATCGACTGGGTCCTGCCCTCCGCCACTGTCTCCATCGTCATTTGCGCTCTCGCAATGATGATTTCTCGCTCCTGGCGGTGGAATCCGGTGATGGCGCTCGCGGCTCTTGCCGTGACAGCAGGGTGCTGGGGACTGCTCGAGGGGGTGTATGAGGGCGAGTGCTGCATGTCCATCCCGGCCAGCGACGCCGCGCCTGCAATCTCGGCGCTGGTTGTTGCTGACGCTGGCCACACCGAATGCGGCCAGGACGGCGCACTCTGCGATCGGGTGGTCGCCATCAGGACAACCCTCAAGACGGCCGAAGTGCGGGAGGTGTTGCGGTCTCATGGATGCCGATGCCACTGGTCGGGCCCGATGCACCATCTTGATTCCTTACGCCCAAGAACTGTCATTATGGTGTAGTCGCGCTATGGACGTTTTGTCCGTTCTCATTGAGGTGTTGTTGTTACCGGTAATCCGGTAACAAGCTTCCTGCCGCCCCGGGGGCGGTGGTTTTCGTCGTTACGGCGTCGCTCATGCGCGTCGCTGGGCGGCCATCGGCCAGCGCACCACGGTCGCGGTAGAGCCGCGCCGCTGCCGGTCTCTGGCCGACGCGCTGGCTGCCGGCCGACCGGTCGACACTCGGGTGCGCTCGGTCGCCGCCTCGGCACTCGACGCAGCCCGGGTCGGCGACCTGCCGTTCGCGTTACTCCAGCGCCACCCCGTGCGGTCGGTGCTGGTCAGCGACGCCGAGCTACTGGCCGCCCATGACCTGCTGTGGGAACAGTTCCGAGTGGCGGCCGAACCCGCCGTGGCGGTTCCGTTCGCGGCCTGGCTGGCCGGCCGAGTCCCCGGGCAGCTCCCCTGCGTGGTCATCTGCGGCGCGAACACCGACTGGTCCCCGGACCGCCCCTGACCACATGATTCTCCCGGCTACGGGATCGGCGCGGGGCTCCGGTTGGCGCCCAGGGCGGCGACGATGCGGGGCAGGACCTCGCCGATCGGCTCCCGCAGCACCTCGTCGGCGAGGTGGTCGTACGGCGTCTGGTCCCGGTTGACGATCACGAGGCGGGCGCCGGCGTCGACCGCCACCGCGCAGAGCGACGCGGCGGGTTCCACCAGCAGGGAGCTGCCCACGGCGAGCAGGAGCTGCGACGCGGCGGCGATCTGCCGCGCCTGGGACAGCACGCGGTCGTCCAGGTACTCGCCGAAGAGCACCACGGCGAGCTTCAGGACCGCGCCGCAGTCGTGACACCTCGGATCGGTCTCCCCCGCGCGGACCCGGGTCAGCGTCCGCGCGGTCGGCGTCCGGGCACCGCATCCCGTGCACTGCACCTCGTGGATCGTGCCGTGCAGCTCGAGAACCCTGCGGGCTGCCAGGCCGGCGCGCTGGTGCAGACCGTCGACGTTCTGCGTGAGGACCCGGACCGCCGCACCGGACCGCTCCAGCTCGACCACGGCACGGTGGGCGGCGTTCGGCACGGCGTGCCAGGCGGGGTGATCGGCGTAGGTGCGCCAGAACCGGGCACGTGCCGCCGGATCGGCCATGAACCGGTCGTAGGTGAAGGCTTCCGCCGCGGCGGGGTCGCGAGTCCACACCCCGTTCGGGCCCCGGTAGTCCGGCACGCCCGAGTCGGTGGAGATCCCCGCCCCGGTCAGCATCGCCACCCGGGTGACGCCGCGCGTCCACCCCGCCGTCGCATCCATGGCCGTGATCCTAGGAAGCCGGACGTCCGTACCACCAACGCTTTTCCCCGCTCGCGCCCCGGTGGCGGACGCCGCCGGCTGCCGGCAGAGTCGACGGCATGACGGCACTGACGGGAGCGGACGTCCGGGCGGCGGCGACGGCGATGGCCGCGGTTCTGGTCCCGCTGACCGGTCGGGACTGGGCCGCTCCCGCGGGATACCTGGAGTGGTCCTGCTGGACCACCGCGGCGCACGTCGCACACGACCTGCTCGCCTACGCCGGCCAGGTCGCCGGGCAGCCCAGCGACGGTTACCTCCCGTACGACCTGCGGGTGCGTTCGGACGCGGCGCCGGCGGAGGTGTTGCGGGTCGTCGACGCGTGCGCGCGGCTGCTGGCCGGCGTCATCGACGGCGCCGACCCCGCCGTACGGGCCTGGCACTGGGGGCCGACCGACCCGGAGGGCTTCGCCGCGATGGGCGTCGCCGAGATCCTGCTGCACACCCACGACGTCACCCGCGGCCTCGACGTCGACTGGCCGATGCCCGCTGACCTCTGCGCCAAGGTGGTGCGCCGGCTGTTCCCCGACGTGCCGGCCGGAGAGCCGCCGGACGTGCTGCTCTGGCTGACCGGCCGCGCGGCACTCGGCGACCGTCCCCGCCGCACGTCGTGGTCCTGGCGGGCGGCAGTGTCCTGAGCGGGCCGGCGGGCGCCGCCCTGCCCGCCCCCGAGTGGAGGCCGGGACGGCCGTTCAGCCGCGGCGCCGCCAGGGCAGGCGCCAGCGGCGCCGGGTCGTCGGCGGGGCGGCCGACGGCTCCACCGCCGCCGCGGTCAGCCGCTCGGCCGCCGTCCGCTCCCGGTCGGCCCGCCACCGGCGTACGGTGTCATCGGCGTTGACCGGGCGCACCACCACCCGGGGGCCGGTGGGCGTACGCAGCCACGCCACGATCTGTGCGTTCAAATCGGCGACGAAGGCGCGCACGGACTCCTCGGTGGGCAGGTCCCGCACCTCGTCGGGAAGCTGCTCGACCCGGCGGCGCAGCTGCAACGGCGTCGGCAGCAGCAGGTCGGTGGGAAGCGCCTCGCGCTCCAGGAAGCTCTTGATCCACCACGACTCGTCGTAGGGCAGGCCCCGGCCGGGGATCGGCTTGCCCGCCCCGGGCAGGTTGTCGAACTCGCCGCGCTCCTGGGCCGTGCGGATCTGCGCCTCGACCGCCGCCTCCCAGCCAATCGTCACCGCCGCCACCTCCCGCACCCACCGTATCCGCTGTCCGCGGTCGGTTTCAGCGCGTGCGGCCGGCCAAGCATTCCCCGCCGTGCCGCGTGCCGGGCGGGCCCGGGCGGTCCGGCGTAGATTCCTCGGTGGCCCGTACCCTGCGAAAGGACCCCGCGTGCGCGACTGGCTGATCGGGCTCGGCGTGGCGCTGGCCTGTCTGCTCGCGAGCTGGGCGCTGCTGGTGCTGCTCGCCCGGAGACTACCGCCGGGCATCCTGCGCGACCTGGCCGCGTTCATCCCCGACTGTCTGACCACGGTGCGCCGGCTACGCAAGGACCCGCGGGTGCCCCGCCGCGCCAGGATCGCCATCGTCGTCGCGGGCCTCTGGCTGGCCAGCCCGATCGATCTCATCCCCGAGTTCCTGCCGGTCATCGGCCCGCTCGACGACATCGTCGTGGTCGCCCTCGCCCTGCGGTACGCCGGCCGGCAGGTGCCCCGGCAAGTGTTGCTCGACGCCTGGCCCGGTGAGCCGCGGCTGCTGCTGCGCCTGCTCGGCCCGCCGGCCGACGGGCCGGCTGGCGGACAAACCGACGGGCCGGGCAGGGGACCGGCCGGCGGACAAACCGACGGGCCGGGCAGGGGACCGGCCGGCGCAGCGCCGGTCGACCCCTGAGTGGCCGGTGGGCAGGCTGCTGGCCGCCCCGCCTGCGGCGTTCCTGCTGGCCCTGCTGCTCGCGCCAGGCCCCTGTCGCAGCGCTGAAGCGGCTGCTCGGGGTGTTCCTGCTCGGCCTGGTGGCATGGCGCCGCGTCGGACGGCGACCGTCCCGCCCCACCGAACGCACCTTCGTGGCGTTCGGTGGGGCGTCGGGGCTCGGATCCGCGCTGCTGCGGAGGTGCTCTTCCTCGCCGGCTGGCGACCGCGTCGCCGAACCCCTGCCGCGGCCGCCCGGTCGGCCTAGGGTGGGTGGCAGGAAGCTGGCCTGAGCAGGCGGGACGGTTCACGGTCGGTGCGGCATCCGGGAGGAGTGGACGTGACAGATCCGGACGAGAACCGCGAGAAGACCCACAAGACCGACGACGTGCTCTTCTCACGCGACGGAGATCCCCACCACGACATTGACCAGGCCCCGCAGCCGGACGAGCACCTCGCCGTCCAGTTCACCCACGACGACGAGACGGAGACCGTCGGCGACGAGTGACGGGCGGTCGCGGTCAGGCCCGCCAGCGCACGTGCCGGTGCCCGTCGCGGGGGAACGGTGGCCGGGCCGGCAGCACCTCCTGGAAGGCGTACCCGCTCTTCTCCGCCACCCGGCAGGAGGCGGGGTTGTCCACCTGGTGCAGCAGCTCCAGCCGAGTCAGCCCGCCCGCGGCGAACCGGGCGAACGCCCACTCCGTGACGGCGGTGACCGCGCGCGGCGCCACTCCACGCCCGCGGGCCGGAGCCGCGGTCCAGTAACCCACCTCCGCGTACGGCCGCCCGGGCGTGACGTCCTTGAGCACCACGTTGGCCACCAACCGCTGCCCGTCCGGCGACAGCTCGAGCACGGCGAAGCTGAACCGGCGGTCGGCCGCCCAGCCCTGCCGGCTGCGCCGCAGGAACGCCCGGGCGTCGGCGGGAGTGCTGACCGGGTACCGGGTCCAGCTGCGCAGCACCGGGTCCCGGTACGCCGCCAGCAGGTCGTCGGCATCGTCGCCCCGCCACGGGCGCAGCAGCAGACCGGGCGCGGTGGAGGTGGGCGCGGCGCGCAGCTCGATCGACATCCCGGTAGTGTCGCCCGCCGTCGCGGCGCAGGCGAGACCCTCCGCCGCCGGGATGTCGATCCTCGCTGGTAGACCCTCAGCGATGACCTCGACACCGATGACCTTCACGCTGACGCCACGCGGGCCGTTCTCGCCGGTGATCAGCCACCGGATCCGCTCGGCCCGTTCTCCGCCGAGCTGATCGTGCTGCGCGGCGCCGGGGCCCCGGACGTGGCGCCCCGGCACGAGCAGCGGCTGCGCCAGGCCGTCCGGGACGCGTACCGCCTCGGCGGGGACGTCGACGACGCGTAGGGTGATCAAGGGATCGACGCGGTGGGAGGGGCCACATGGTCACGGTCGGGGCGCTGGTGGGGATCGGTCTGGTGGCGCTGGGTCTGGTGCTCACTCCCGGCCCGAACATGGTCTATCTGGTGTCCCGGTCGGTCACCCAGGGCCGGCGGGCGGGGCTGATCTCGCTGCTCGGCGTGGCCGTCGGCTTCCTGGTCTACCTGGCCGCCGCGGTGGCCGGCATCGCCACCGTCTTCGTGCTGGTGCCCCCGCTGTACACGGCGGTGAAGCTGGCCGGCGCGGCGTACCTGCTGTGGCTGGCCTGGCGGACGCTGCGCCCGGGCGGCCGGTCGGCGTTCGCGCCGGAGCCGCTGCCGGCGGACCGGCCGCGGCGACTGTTCACCATGGGCCTGGTCACCAACCTGCTCAACCCGAAGATCGCGATCCTGTACGTGTCGCTGCTGCCGCAGTTCATCGACCCGGCGGGCGGCCACGTCGCCGCGCAGAGCCTGCTGCTCGGGCTCACCCAGATCGTGATCGCGCTGACCGTCAACGCGCTGATCGTGCTCACCGCCGGCGGCATCGCGGCGTTCTTCGCCCGGCGGCCGTTCTGGCTGCGGGTGCAGCGCTGGGTGATGGGCACCGTGCTGGCCGGGCTGGCCGTACGGATCGCCGCCGACCGGTCCCGGGCGGCGCTGGTCACCTCCTGACCGTTGGCCGCGCCGGCTGGTCAGAGCGCGTCCGGTTGGCCCAGCGCCGGGTGCCGCTGGCCGGGCCGGGCGTGCCAGGTGGGGGCGTCCTCACTCACGGTGGTCTCGATCCGCAGCCGTGACCAGTCGTCCAGCTCGGGCAGCTCGTCGGGGTCGAACCAGCCGACCTCGGTGGACTCGTCGCCGTCCGCCGTGGGCGTACCGCCGACCGGGCGGCAGCGGAACCACACGTTGAGGTATTCGCAGGCGTCGCCGTTGGGGTAGACGACCGGGTGGGTGGCGACGCCGCCGACCCGCTCGATCTCGACGCGTACCCCGGTCTCCTCGAGGACCTCCCGCAGCACCGCGTCCGCCGGCTGTTCACCCGGGTCGATCATGCCGGCCGGCAACGACCAGCGGCCGTTGTCGCCGCGCCGGGCCAGCAGCACCCGCCCGGCGGCGTCGCGCACCACGGCGCTGACCCCCGGCAGCAGGAGCAGATCGTTACCGATGTGTTTGCGCATCGTCGTGATGTACGGGGAGACGGGCATCCGCTCACCCTAGTGGCGACGCCGACCGGCTCTCCGCGCCGGAGCCACTAGACTTCGCGCTCGATGGACGCCCAGCCCGCCACCACCCCCGCCGCCGACACCCGCCCCTGTGCCCACTGTGGACGGGAGGTGCCGCAGCGCGCCGGCGCGGGCCGGCCGTTCCGGTACTGCCGGGACAACGACGGCGCCTGCCAGCGGGCGTCGCGCAACTCCCGGATGCGCCACCGCACCGCCCCCGGCCTGCCCGGCCAGGTCGCCCGCACCTGGGAGGCGGTGGACCGGTTGGACCAGATCGTGGAGACCCTCACCGAGGCGCTGCACGCGGAGCTCTCCCCCGCCGGGGTGGAGCGGCAGCTCGCGCTGCTGCGCGCCGAGGCGGCCGCTCAGGTGGCCGCCGCGCACACCGAGCGGGACGAGGCCCGCCGCGATGCCGAGGACGCGGCCGCGACCGCCGTCCGCGACCGCCAGGAGGCCCGCGCGGCGGTCGCCGATCGGGACGCGGCCCGCGAGCGGGCGGACCGGGCCGTCGAGGAGTCCGGCCGCGCCGTCGGGCGGGCGGAGCAGGCCGAGACGGCCCGGGACGAGGCGCGGCGGGAGGCCAGCGCGGCGCAGGCGCTGCGGGTGCAGGCCGAGCGGGACCGGGACGACGCCCGCGCCGAGCTGCGTACCCTGCGGTCGGAGCTGGAGGGCGAGCGGCGACGTACCACCGACCTCACCGCTGAGCGGGACGCCGCGCGCGGCGACGCCGAGCGGGCCACCCGCTCGGCCACTGAGGCCGTGGAGCGGGCCGAGCGGCTGCGCGTCGAGACCGCGCAGGCCCGCACGGAGGCTGAGGCCGCGCGCGCCGAGGCGGCCCGGGCGGGGGCGGCCGCCGCCGAGGCCGACCGGGCCCGTCAGCAGGCGTCCGACGCGCGGGGCCGGGCCGAGGCCGCGCGGCAGGAGGCGGTGGTGGCGGCGGTGGCGGCGCGCCAGGAGCTGGCGGCCCGGGCCGACGAGCGGGACAGCGTGGCGGCCGACCTGGGCGCCGCCCGCGCCGCCGCCGCGTCCGTCGAGGCCCGGCTGGCGGAGCTGACGGTACGGCTGCGGGCTGCCGAGGCCGACCGGGACCTGGCCCAGCGGCGGGCGGCGCAGCTCGCCGACCAGGTCAGCGACCTGGCAGGCGCCCTGGCCCGGCTCAGCTCCCGCCGCCCCGAGAGCGCCTGACCCGGGGATGTTGACTGCTCAACTTTTGCGACCTAGTTTTGTTGAGTAAGCAACTATCTGAGATTGGGACGCCGCATGCGTATCGCGATCCTCCGCGCGAAGCGGGCAGGGCAGTGACCACCGCGCAGACCTTCCCGCCGGCCGTCGTGGTCACCGCGGGCAGCGCCGACCCGGCCGCACCGCTGGTGGTGCTGCTGCACGGCCGCGGCTCGCACGAGCGGGAGATCCTCGCCCTCGCCGACCACCTGCCGGCCGGCCCCACGTACGCGGCGGTGCGCGCGCCGATCGCCGAGGGCGGCGGGTATGCCTGGTTCGCCAACCGCGGCATCGGCCGCCCGGTGGCCGAGTCGCTGCGCGCGACGATGGACTGGTTCCGCGGGTGGCTCGACGCGGTGGCTCCCGCAGGCCGCCCGGTGGTGCTGATCGGGTTCAGCGGCGGTGCCGCGTTCGCCGGCGGGCTCCTCCTCGACGACCCGCACCGGTACGCCGGTGCCGCGATCCTGTACGGGACCCTGCCGTTCGACGCCGGCGTCCCCACCACGCCCGGCCGGCTGACCGGCGCGTCCGTCGTCGTGGCGCAGGGCGACCACGACACCGTCATTCCCCGCGAGCTGCTGGACCGCACCTGGACCTACCTGCTCGACGACTCTGGCGCCGGAACGGTCGCCCGCCGCGACCCGGTCGGGCACGGCATCGCCGCCCCGGCGCTGGCGACCGTGGCCGACTGGCTGCGTGAACAGCTCGCACTGCCCGCCTGAGTGAGCGCCCGCACATCGCCGAGGGCCGGGACGGGACAGCGGGCAGCGCCCGTCGGCGGCGATGATGCCCAGGTGGGAAAGACGTACGAACGCATCGACGGCCGGCTGCGCACCTTCATCGAGGAGCAGCCGATGTTCTTCACCGCCACCGCGCCGCTGTCCGGCGACGGCACGGTCAACCTCTCCCCCAAGGGGTTGCGCGGCTCCTTCGCGGTCGTCGACGACCGGACGGTCGCCTACCTGGACTTCGCCGGCTCCAACGCCGAGACGATCGCCCACCTGCGGGAGAACGGCCGGATCACGCTGATGTGGTGCGCGTTCTCCGGCCCGCCGAACATCGTGCGGGTGCACGGCCGCGGCGAGCCGGTGTTCCGCGACGATCCCCGCTGGGCCGCCCTGGTCCGGCTCTTCCCCGACATCGACGCCGGCGCGCACGGCCTGCGCGCGATCATCCTGGTACGTGCCGAGCTGATCCGCGACACCTGCGGCTACGCGGTGCCGCTGATGACCTACGACGCCGACCGGGACCTGCACGGCAAGCGCTTCGCCCGCGAGGACGACGCCTCGCTGAGCGCGTACTTCGCCACGAAGGAGCACGTCGCCACCAGCATCGACGGGCTGCCCGGCCTACCGCTGCCGCTGCCGCCGACCCCGACGGTGTGACCGCCGGGCCGGTCAGTGGATGCCGGCCATCAGCTGCCGGATGTGCCGGGCGAACATCACCGCGCCGAGCCCCAGCACCACCGACGCCAGCCCGAAGGTGAGGAAGTACGTCGGCTCCGGCCACGTCTCGGCCAGCCGGGCCACCTGGCCACCGATCGCGTCGCCGACGGCGGTGGCGAGGAACCACAGGCCCATCATCTGGCTGGCGTACTTCACCGGGGCGAGCTTGGTGGTGGCCGACAGACCCACCGGGCTCAGCGCCAGCTCACCGGCGACCTGGATGGCGTACACGGCCACCAGCCACCACGGGGAGACCAGGTCGCCGCCGACGGCGGCCTTGGCGGCCGCGGCCATCAGCACGAACGACAGGCCGTTGAGGACCAGACCGACGGCGAACTTCATCGGCGTGGCGACTCGGTGCCCCAGGCGCAGCCACAGCCAGGCGGCCAGCGGCGCGCCGATGATGATCAGGATCGGGTTGACCGACTGGAGCCAGGAGGCGGGAAAGGTGAACCCGAGCACGTCCCGGTCGGTCTTGTCGGCGGCGAAGATGTTCAGCACCGACCCGGCCTGGTCGTAGATCAGCCAGAACGCCGCGGCGAAGACGAACAGCCACAGGTACGCCTTCATCCGGCTGCGTTCGGTCCCGCTGATCTCCCGGTCGGTGAGGATCCGGGCGAAGTAGCCGACGGTCACGAGCACGGTGACGATGGTGAGCAGGTTCACCACGGTGTTGACGGTGAAGAGCCCGGCCAGGGCGAGGACGGCGAGCACCAGCAGCACCGCCAGGGTGACGAGGCCGATGCGGGTCAGCGCCCGGCGGCGGTCGGCGCCCAGCAGCGGGTCGGCGGGCCGGGCGCCGGCCTCGCCGAGGTTGCGCCGGCCCAGCACGTACTGCAGCACGCCGAAGGTCATGCCGATCGCGGCGGCACCGAAGCCCAGGTGCCAGTTGATCTTCTCGCCGAGGAAGCCGGTGATCAGTGGTGCGATGAACGCGCCCAGGTTGATGCCCATGTAGAAGATGGAGAACCCGGCGTCGCGGCGCGGGGAGTCCCGGTCGTACAGGTCGCCGACCATGGTCGAGATGTTGGGCTTGAGCAGTCCGGTGCCGAGCACGATCAGGCTCATGCCGGCGAACACGCTCCACCGGGCGGGGATCGCCATCACGTAGTGGCCGGCCGCGATGACCACGCCGCCCCACAGCACGCTGCGCCGGGCCCCGATGAGGCGGTCGGCGACCCAGCCGCCGGGCAGCGCCATCAGGTAGACCATGGCGTTGTAGGTGCCGTAGACGGCGTTGGCGGTGGACTCCCGGATCGCCAGCCCGTCGTCGGCGACCGTGGCGGTCAGGTAGAGCACCAGGATCGCGCGCATGCCGTAGAAGCTGAACCGCTCCCACATCTCGGTGAGGAACAGGGTCGACAGCGCCCGCGGGTGACCGAAGAAGGTCTTCCCGCCGGGCGGTCGGGCGTCGACCGGCGCGTCACTGGTCATCGTCACCTCCCGCACACCTGGGGCGGCTAACATCCCCGGTGACACCGAAAACACTCCACCGTTTCGACCCGGCCGGGGACGACCCCGCCGGGTTCAGGTCATGGCCGGTTACCCTTGCGGGGGTCGCGGGGCCGGATCACCCACCCGGGCGGGAATGCCCCGGCGGCGACGGACCGTTACACCGAACAGACCAGCACCACCAACGAGGGGAAGTCGATCATGGGCGAGCGTATGCTGCGCGGAAGCCGCCTGGGCGCGGTGAGCTATGAATCCGACCGCAACACCGAGCTCGCGCCGCGTCAGACCCGCGAGTACCTCTGCGCCAAGGGCCACCAGTTCGAGGTGCCGTTCGCCGTCGACGCCGAGGTCCCGGCGACCTGGGAGTGCAAGTTCGACGGCAGCGTCGCCCGGCTGGTCGACGGCAGCGAGCCGGAGCAGAAGAAGGCCAAGCCGCCGCGTACCCACTGGGACATGCTGCTGGAGCGCCGCTCCATCGCCGAGCTGGAGGACATCCTGGCCGAGCGGCTCCAGGAGGTCCGCACCCGCCGCGGCCGCGCCTGAGCGCACCACGAACGACCGAAGCGCCCCCGGGAAGGTTCTTCCCGGGGGCGCTTCGTGTCGTGTGTCGCTCAGGGCCGGCCGGGCTCGATGATCTCGCCCTCGATGGCCCGCCCCGGGTCGGTGATCGGCTGCTGGGGTGCAGGCGCCGGCTCCGGCTGCGGCTGCGGGGCGCCGGGACGCACCCGGACCCGGCGCGGGCCGAACAGGTCACCGGCGACCATCGACGACACCCGGCGCTCGGCGGCACGTTGCACGCCGACCTGGGCGAGCCGACGCACCGGCGGCACCAGCAGCAACAGCCCGACCACGCCGCTGACCAGCCCGGGCGTCGCCAACAGCAACGCCCCCAGCAGCCCCACCAGCCCGTCGGTCACCTGCGGTCCCGGAGGCTGACGGGACTCGACGGCGCTCCGGAAGCCCCGCCACGCGCGCATCCCCTCCCGGCGCAGCAGCACCAGCCCGAGCAGGGACGCCACGAATACCAGCAGCACCGCGGAACCGAACCCGATCCCCCGGCCCACCAGGACGAACACCGTCAGCTCCAGCACCGCGATCAGCAGCAGGGCCGGCGGTACGAACCTCAGTCCTCGGCGCATGTCACCTCATCTTGCCTGGGGCGGCCGGACATCCGCCCTCTCCAGCATGACACGGCGCCGCTCAGGGCCACCGGACCTGACCGTCGGGGGTGCGGTGCACGCCCCGCCGCACCGCCGTGCGCCGGTCCTGCACCGCCCACCCGGTGATCCGCCACAGCGCCTCGGCCACGATCAGCGGGCTCATCTTGCTGTCACCGTGCTCCCGCTCGGCGAAGGTGATCGGCACCTCCACGATCCGCACCCCGGCGCGGTGCGCCAGCCGGGACAGCTCCACCTGGAACGCGTACCCCTGGGAGCGGACCGACTCCAGGTCGATCGCCGCCAGCGCCGTCGACCGGTAAACCCGGTAGCCGCCGGTGGCATCGGCCACCGGCATGCCCAGCGCCAGGCGCGCGTACATGTTGCCGCAGCGCGACAGCAGCAGCCGCCGCAGCGGCCAGTTCACCACCTGCGCCCCGCGCGTCCACCGGGAGCCGATCACCAGGTCGGCGTCGCGGGCGGCGTCCAGCAGCGCCGGCAGGTCCTCCGGGGCGTGCGAGCCGTCGGCGTCCATCTCCACCACCGCGTCGTACCCGCGGTCGCGGGCCCAGGCGAACCCGGCCAGGTAGGCCGCGCCGAGCCCTTTCTTGCCCTCCCGGTGCAGCACGTGCACGTGCGGGTCGGTACGGGCGAGGGCGTCGGCGATCGCGCCGGTGCCGTCGGGGCTGTTGTCGTCGGCGACGAGGATCTCCACCGCGGGGGCGGCCTCCCGCACCCGGGCGACGATCCGGGTGACGTTGTCGGCCTCGTTGTAGGTGGGGATCACCACGAGGACCCGTCCCACCCCCGGATGGCCGACCGTCCGTCTGTCGACTGCCTCGACCACCGCGTTACCGCCTTCCGCCGGCGTACCGGCACCCGTCGTCCTACCCGGGGGCGACCTCCCGGCGGCGGCGCAGCACCGCGGCGCCGGCCAGGGCCGCGACGGCGAGCGCCGCGAGGGCCACCTCGGGCCACACCCCCGCCCGGGTTGCCGGCGTGCGACCGTCCCCGAGCTGCATCTGCCGGACCACCACCGCCGCAGTGTTGAATCCGGTGGCACCGTCTACCCGCCCGTCCGGGGTAACGAACCCGGACACTCCGACCGTGGAGGCCATCAGCGCGGCACGGCCGTGCTCGACCGCCCGCAGCCGCACCATCGCCAGCTGCTGGCGGGCCTCGGCCACATCGAAGGTGGCGTTGTTGGTCTGCACGACCAGCAGCTGCGCGCCGCCGGTGACGGTGTCCCGGACGATGCCGTCGTAGGCGATCTCGAAGCAGATCACGTCCCCGAGCACCGCCGGCCCGGCGTCGAGCACGCCGGGGTTGGTGCCGGCGACGAAGTCGGAGCGGACCCGGTCGACCTCGGAGCTGACCTTGCGGGCGATGGAGCGCAGCGGCACGTACTCGGCGAACGGCACCGGGTGCCGCTTGGTGTAGAGCTGCCCGAGGTCCGCCCCGCTGCCGGGGCGCCACAGCAGGCCGGCGTTGCGGACCTGCCCGGCGCCCGGGCCGAGCAACACCGCCCCGACCAGGATCGGCGCCCCGATCGCGTCGGCGGCCTGGGAGATCCGGTCCCCGGCGCCGGGGTTGCGCAGCGGGTCGATATCGCTGGAGTTCTCCGGCCAGACCACCAGGTCGGGACGGCGCTGTGCCCCGGCGGCGACCTGCGCGGCGAGGGTCAGCGTGGCGTCGACATGGTTGTTGAGCACGGCCTGGCGTTGGGCGTTGAAGTCCAGCCCGAGCCGGGGCACGTTGCCCTGCACGATGGCCACGGTCAGGCTCTCTCCCCCGCCGCGTACGCCGACGGGCACCGCCGACCCGGCGCCGAGGACGACGGCCAGTGCGGCGAGCAGCCCGGCCACCGGCCGCCACTGCCCGGCCTGGTGGCGCCAGTTGCGCCAGGCGAGGGCGACCAGCAGCCCACCGGCCAGCGCGGCCGCGAAGGTGACCAGCGGCGCCCCGCCGAGCGCGGCCAGCGGCAGCAGCGGGGAGGAGTCCTGGCTGAACGCCAGCCGCCCCCACGGGAACCCGCCGAAGGGGGTGCGGTCCCGCAGCGCCTCCTGCCCCACCCACAGCAGCCCGGTCAGCGCCGGCCACGCCCAGCGCCACCGGTCGACCAGCGGGGTCACCCACGCGGTGGCCGCGCCGAGCAGCGCCAGGTAGCCGGCCTGCAGCAGGGACAGCAGCACCCACGGCAGGTAGCCGGTGTGCAGGTTCGTCCATTCCAGCAGCGGCGCGAACAGGGCCACCCCGGTCAGGAAGCCCAGTCCGGCGCCGGCGCGCAGCCGCCGCCGGTGCGCGGCCGCGGCCAGCATCGCCACGCCGACCGGCGCCAGCGGCCACACCCCGTACGGGGGGAACGCGGCCAGCAGCGCCAGCCCGGCCGCGATCGCCAGCGGCACGGCCACCTTCAGCGGCAGCGGACGCCCGCTCCCGCCCTCGCGTGCCCCGTTGGTGGCACGCGTCTCTTCCCGGTCGAGCGTCGTCACCGGCACCTCACCACGATCACGCGCCGAAGGCTACCCGGCGGCGCCCGCGCCGGCCCGGCACGGGCGGGGCCGCCAGGGCGCCGGCGGCCCCGCCCGTGCCCCTACCGGGGCATGGGAGTTCCCCCAATGGCCGGCCCTCAGCGGCGGCGGGCCACCAGGACGGCGTCGTGGATGGTGATCTCCCGCCCGTCCGGGTCCACCGCGGCCCGGGGCCGGGACTCGGCCGCGCACACCTGCCACTGCCCCGGGTCGAGCGAGGACGCCACCTCCTCGGCGGTGAACATCATGTCCGGGAAGTGCATCCGGTGCGCGCTGGTGCGCAGGTCGGACGGATGGTGCCCGACGATCAGCAGGGTGCCGCCGGGAGTCACCGCGGCGGCCAACCGGGCGAACAACGGCCGCCGCGTGTCGCCCGGCAGGTGCATGAACTGCGCGGACACCAGGTCGTACCGGCCTTCGGCGGGCGGCTGCTCGCGCAGGTCCGCCCGCGTCCAGGTGATCCGGTCGGCGACGTCCGCGCCGGCCTCCGCGGCGTGGCCGGCGGCCCGCCGCAGCGCGGTGTCGGCGATGTCGACCGCCGTCACCTGCCAGCCCCGCTGGGCGAGCCAGACGGCGTCCGCGCCCTCGCCGCAGCCGACGTCCAGCGCCCGGCCCGGCGCCAGCTCGGCGGCCTCGGCCACCAGCTGCGGATTCGGCCGTCCGCTCCACACTGCGGCCGGGCCTGGTAGCGCTCCTCCCACCCGGACCGTTCGAACATGGTGCGCAGGTCGTGCCGGTACCGGTCGACCGCGTCCGCGGTGTCCTCGGCGACCAGGTCGGCGTTGATCGCGGCGGCGGCGTTCAGGCCGGCCGCCGCGGACGTGATCACCTGCGCGCGCAGGTCGGCGACGTTGCCCGCCACCCACACCCCGGGCACGGTGGTGGCCCCGGTCGGGTCGGCGGGGATCTGCGCGCCGACGACATGCCCGCCCATCTCCACGTCGACCGGCGTCAGCCCCAACGACCGCAGGAGGCCCGCCCGGGCGGTCATCCGGGCGCCCACGACCACCGCGTCGAGCGCGATGACCTCGCCGGAGGCCAGCCGTACCCCGGTGAGCGCGTCCGCGGTCACCTCCAGCCCGGCGACCGGGCCGTCGACGACGGTGATGCCGCGCGCGGCCAGCCGCTCGGCCTCCTCCCCGTCCAGCTTCGGGGCGTCGTGCAGCAGCAGCGTCACGTGCGGGCTCCACTGCCGCCACAGCTGCGCCTGGTGCGCGGCGAGCGGCCCGGTGGCCAGTACGCCGATCCGCCGGTCGCGGACCTCCCAGCCGTGGCAGTACGGGCAGTGCAGCACGTCGTGTCCCCACCGCCCGGCCAGCCCGGGCACGTCGGGCAGTTCGTCGACCAGGCCGGTGGTCACCAGCAGCCGCCGGGCCCGCACCCCGCGCCCGTCGCCCAGCCGGACCAGGAAGTCGCCGCCGTCCCTGCGCACGTCCTCGGCCGTCGCGGCGACGATCTCGCCGCCGTACCCGGTGACCTCGCCGCGGCCGGCGGCGAGCAGGTCGGCCGGCGGCGTGCCGTCGCGGCCCAGGTAGTTGTGCACCTGCCCGGCGGGCGCGTTGCGGGGCTGCTCCGCGTCCACCACCAGCACGGACCGTCGGGCCCGCGCCAGGGTCAGCGCCCCGCTGAGCCCGGCCGCACCCCCACCGATCACCACCACGTCGTACCTGTCGTCCACGGGGAATCCCTTCGTCGCGGGTCGTCGGTGCCACGCTCCGCCGGACCGCGACCGATCGCAAGGATTGTTGCCGGTATGGCAAACGAATCAGCTGGCGGTTCCCTCAGCTGGACGGTCGATCGGTGAGCCGTCTGCCGAAGGACATGCCGACGTCGGTGTCCCGGCCCGCCTGAGTCGGGCATCCGGATGACGGGCAGGTCTCCGTCCCCGTACCGCCGCTCCCCGGTCAGGATCGGGAACGGCGCTCGCCGGCCCGCGGTCGCCGACAAGTACCGTTGCCGGTATGGCAAACGAGGAGGCGGCGGTGCTGGCCGCGGTGGGTCCCCGGCTGCGGGCCCTGCGCACCCGGCGCGGCGTCACCCTCGCCCAGCTCGCCGAGACCACCGGCGTCTCAGTCAGCACCCTGTCCCGCCTGGAGTCCGGTGGCCGCCGGCCCACCCTGGAGCTGCTGCTGCCCCTCGCGCGGGCCCACCAGGTGCCCCTCGATGAGCTGGTCGGCGCGCCCGCCACCGGCGACCCGCGGGTGCACCCGCGCCCGATCGTCCGCCACGGCATCACCTTCCTGCCGCTGACCCGCCGCCCGGGTGGCCTGCAGGCGTTCAAGCAGATCCTCCCGCCGCACACCCCCGCCGAGCCGGAACAGCAGGTCCACGAGGGCTTCGAGTGGTTGTACGTGCTGTCGGGTCGGGTCCGCCTGCTGCTGGCCGAGCACGACCTCCTGCTCACCCCGGGCGAGGTCGCCGAGTTCGACACTCGCGTACCGCACGCGGTCGCCAACCCCGACCCGCAGCCGGCGGAGCTGCTCACCCTCTTCGGCCCGCAGGGTGAGCGGCTGCACGTCCGCGCCCGCCCCACCGCCCGTTGACCCTGGGGTGTTCCGACACGCACCTGTCGGACCCGCCTGGCATCCTGTGCGCCATGCGACCACGGGGCAGCTGCGGGGGGCGACGATGACGTACGTGCTCATCCCGGGCGCCGGCGGCAGCGCCGACTACTGGCGGCTGCTCGGCGGCGAGCTGCGCCGCCGGGGTCGGGAGGCGATCGCAGTGGACCTGCCGGCCGCCGACGAGCACGCCGCCCTGACCGAGTACGCCGCCGTCGTCCGCGCCGCGGTGCCCGACCGCCCCGACGTGGTACTGGTGGCCCAGTCGTTGGGGGCGTTCATCGCCCCGCTGGTCGCCGACCATCCGGCGGTGCGGCTGCTGGTGCTGGTGAACCCGATGATCCCGGCGCCCGGGGAGACCGCGGGCGACTGGTGGGCGGCGACGGGTCACCCGGCCGCCCGCGCCGCGTACGCCGCCGCGCAGGGCCGCGACCCGGACGCCGGCGTGGACCTGGCGACGGACTTCTTCCATGACGTGCCCGACGAGGTGACCGCGCGGATGATGTCCGCGGGCGGGCCGCAGGAGTCGCCGGCGGTGTTCACCCGACCGAATCCGCTGCGCCGCTGGCCCGACGTGCCGACCCGGGTGGTGTCCGGCCGCGACGACCGGTTCTTCCCGGTCGACTTCCAGCGCCGGCTGGCGCGTGAGCGGCTGGGCGTGCAGCCCGACGAACTGCCCGGCGGGCACCTGCTGGCGCTGAGCCAACCGGTGCTGCTCGCCGACCGCTTGGAGACGTACCGGCGGGAGGTCTGAGGCGGGAACGAAATCGGGGCGCGGCTCGCGCCGCGCCCCGATGCTCCCAGGCCCTTCCCGGCCGGTGGGGCGAGGATGAACGGCGCCGACCTTCGGACCGACCGGACGTGGACTGGCTGCCCCCGCCTGGCCGTTGTCTACTGGCCGTGCCTTTCACCCTGCCCGTACACCGGTAACCGCGGCCGGTTCGCGCCGCCCCGCCGACCCCCGTCCGCTGGACCTGGCCGCCGCGACCTGTGGGTCACTCGGCCAGCGGACGAAGGGACGAAGCGAACAACAGCCGCTTCCCGTGGTAGGACTCAAAGACGGTACGTGCTGGACCCCGCCCGCTGTCAACCCGTCCGGGCCTGTCGTGTGTTGCGCCACGGCGTGTCGCGTCGGCGAGTCTCGATCGACGGTGGGGAGTCTCCGCCGTGCGCGGTCGCCGCTGCTTCGGCCTTCACCCGTCCCCACCTCGGCGTTCGCGTCGACGCGGGGACGGCGGCGGGTCACCGGTCGAGGTGGCGGCGCAGCAGCGCCCGCGCCGCCCGGGGATGTTCCTCGGCGAGCAGCCCGCCGGCGGCGAGGACGTAGTCGACGTCGACGACCGGCCGGGCCGCGCGGGGCAGCGGCCAGCCGCCGGCGTAATCGGTCAGCACCGCGCCGAGTACGCCGGCGGCGTCGGTGGGCGTCGCGTGGCGCAGTACCCCGCCGGAGCCGACGAGCAGCCGCACGTCGCGCAGGTCCCGGCCGGCCCGTTCCCCGGTCGCCGCGCCACGGGCGTGCCGGCGCAGCGCCACGGTGGCCGCGAGGGCGGCGATCCGGGCGTCCACCGCCCGGTCGGTGTCGTCGGCGGGCAGGAAGCCGGGTTCGCCGGCCCGCACCGCCGCCGCGGCGGCCAGGTCGTCCTGCTCGGCCGGGGTGAGCAGACGTTCCTCGGCGGCCGCGCGCACCACGCCGGGGGCGCTCCACCGCATGCCCAGGTCCCCCTCGACGGTACGGGCCCGCCACAGGGTGCCGGCAACCTCCCGCCCGGGCCCGCTGTCGCGCTCGTCGGGGGTGAGCGCCGAGTACACGTCGGTGGTGGCGCCGCCGACGTCGACGACGGCGAGGTCCCCGCCGAGGGCGTCGGCGAGCAGTTCCACCCCGGTGAGCACCGCGTCGGGGGTGGCGGCCCGCACCAGCCGGGCGAAGCGGGTGCCGCGGGAGAGCCGTTTGCCGCCGATGACGTGGCGCAGGAACACCTCGCGGATCGCCGCCCGCGCCGACGCGGGGGCGAGCACGCCGATGCGGGGCAGCACGTTGTCGGCGACGGTCACCGGCACCTTCGCGGCGGCGAGCAGGTCGTGCACGTCGTCGCGGACGTCGACGTTGCCGGCGAGCACCACGGGCACCCGCCAGCGGGCCCTGGCCAGCCGCGTGGCGTTGTGGGTGAGCGTGTCGGCGTCGCCGCCGTCGGTGCCGCCGACCAGCAGCACCACGTCGGGGCGGGCGGCGCGCAGCGCGGTCAGCTCGGCGGCGCCGAGCCTGCCGGCGGCCACGTGCACCACGTTCGCCCCGGCGGACAGGCCGACCCGCCGGCCGGCCTGCGCGGTCACCAGGGGCTCGTAGCCGATGACCGCGAGCCGCAGGCCGCCGCCGGCGGACGAGCAGACGTACCAGGGCAGGTCGGCCACGCCGAGCCGGGCGGTGGCCGCGCCGACGGCGGCGTCCAGGCCGTGCAGCACGTCCGTGCCGACGGTGGTGGGCGCCGACGCGGCCGCGACCAGCGCGCCGCCGTCGAGGTCGACCACCGCCGCCTTGGTGTACGTGGACCCGACGTCGGCGCAGACGGCGACGTTCACGCCGCCGGGGGTACGACCACCGTGCCGGTCGCGGTGACCGCCACGATCGGCGCGGCGAGGACCTCGGCGGCCGACTCGCCCTTGTCGGGGCGGCCCCGGCACACCACGCGGGCCGCGAAGTCGATGGTGCGGCTGCGGGTGCCCACCCGGGTCACCGTCGCGGTCACCTCGAGGACGTCCCCGGCCTTCATCGGCGCCCGGAACTGGACGTCGGAGTAGGAGGCGAACAGCCCCTCGTCGCCGTCGGTGCGGATGCACACCTCGGTGGCGACGTCCCCGAACAGCCCCAGCGCATACGCCCCGTCGACCAGGTTCCCCGCGTAGTGGGCGTGCGAGTACGGCACGTACCGCCGGTGCGTCACCGTCAAGCCCAGCCGTGCGTCGCTCATGCCTTCGCCTTCTTGTTCGTGATCAGCGCGTGCACCAGGTAGCTGGCGACCTCGCCGGGGGTGGTGCCCCGGCCGAAGATCCGGTCCACGCCCAGCTCGTCGGTCATCGTCTCGTCGAACCGGGGGCCGCCGACGATCAGCAGCGGCCGCTTCCCGGCCGGCATCGCCTCGCGGAACGCCGCGGACATCTCCCGGGTGTTGTGCAGGTGCGCGTCGCGCTGGGTGACGACCTGCGACACCAGCACGGCGTCGGCCTTCTCGGCCCGGGCGGCCTCCACCAGCTCCGGCACGCTGACCTGCGCGCCCAGGTTGGTGACCTTCAACTCCCGGTAGTACTCCAGGCCCTTCTCGCCGGCGATGCCTTTGACGTTGAGGATCGCGTCGATGCCCACGGTGTGCGCGTCGGTGCCGATGCACGCCCCGACCACGGACAGCTTGCGCCGCAACCTCTGCTTCACCACCGCGTTGACCTCCTTGGCCGACAGCAGCGGGAAGTCCCGCTCGACCACCTGCACCGTGGCCAGGTCCACCAGGTGGTTCACCCGCCCGTACACGACGAAGAAGGTGAACCCGTCGCCGATGGGCTTGGCGTGCACCAGCATCGCCGGGTCGATGCCCATCCTGTTCGCGAGCTGGACGGCCGCGCCCTCGGCCCGCTTGTCGTGCGGCACCGGCAGGGTGAACGACACCTGCACCATGCCGTCGCCGGTGGTGTCCCCGTACGGCCGGACGATCTTCTTCTCGGCGCCGCCCGGCGCCGCCGGGTCGGCCTGCACGGCGCTCACGTGGCGTCCCCTTCCAGGATCTCGGTGGCCGGGTTGAAGTAGTCGGCTTCGTGCCTGGCGACGCCGTCGAGGCCCTTGCCCCGGTCCGCGGGCCGCTTCATGATCCCGAAGGTGCCCTCGGCGATCGCGGTCAGCAGCGACTGCTCGCCGATGCGCTCCAGCAGATCGACGGCCTCGCCCAGCACCCGGTGGGCGCGCTGCTGGATGAACCCGCCCGGCGCGGGCACGAAGTCCTCGTGCAGCCCACCGGCCGCGCCGAGCACGTACCGGACGTTCTGCAGGGCGATGTCCCGGTCGGACAGCCACGGCGTCACCACCGCCTCGGTCATCATGCCGACCAGCAGGATGCCCTGCCCGGTCATGGTGCCGACCAGGTTGAAGAACCCGTCGAGCAGGTTGCCGCGGAACACGTCGCCGGTCATGTGCTTCGTCGGCGGCATCCACTTCAGCGGCGCGTCGGGGAACAGCTCCCGGGCCAGCAGCGCGTGCGCCAGCTCCAGGCGGAACGACTCCGGCACATCCGGGTTGATCTCGAACGCGTGCCCCAGCCCCAACTGCCAGTCGGCCAGCCCAGCCTCGTGCGCGAAGTACTCGTTGAGCAGCTGCGACACGGTCACCGTGTGCGCCTCGTCGACGGCGTCGGCGGTGGTGAGGTAGTTGTCCTCACCGGTGTTGATGATGATCCCGGCCCGGGCGTGGACCTGCCGGGAGAACCGCTGGTCGACGAACGTGCGGATCGGATTGATGTCGCGGAACAGGATCCCGTACATCGAGTCGTTGAGCATCATGTCCAGCCGCTCCAGGCCGGCCAACGTCGCCATCTCCGGCATGCACAGCCCCGACGCGTAGTTCGTCAGCCGCACGTACCGGCCCAGCTCCTTCGACGACTCGTCGAGTGCCGCCCGCATCAGCCGGAAGTTCTCCTGCGTGGCGTAGGTGCCGGCGAAACCCTCCCGGGTCGCCCCCTCCGGCACGTAGTCCAGCAGCGACTGCCCCGTTGACCGGATCACGGCGATGATGTCCGCGCCAGCGCGGGCGGCGGCCTGCGCCTGGGGAATGTCCTCGTAGATGTCGCCGGTGGCCACGATCAGGTAGATCCACGGCCGCTGCTTCGGATCCCCGTACCGCTTCACCAGGCGGTCCCGCTCGGCCCGGCGCCGATCGATCTGCCGGATCCCGGCGGCGACCGCCCTGCGGGCGGCCTTGCGCGCCGCGGTGGCGGCCTTGCCGGTGGGCTGCTGGAACCGCACTGACCCGGCGGCGGCCTTCTGCGCCAGCAGCGTCACGTCGGTGATGTCCTCCCGGGCCAGGGCGTCGAACACCGACGCCGCCACCCCGTGCCCCAGACCCGTGTCGGCGACCACCGCGTCGACCAGGCGGTTCACCCACGGGATGCCGTCCGGGTCGGCGCCGGTCACCCCGGCCAGCCGCAGCACCGCCCGCTCCACCGACACGGTGGTGTGGCTGCGCGCCAGATCCACCACCGGCTGCCCGGCGCGGCGCGCCAACTCCCGCGCCCGCGCCACCAGCGCCGGATCCAGCTCAAGCTTGCCCCTCACGAAAGCCCTTCCTCATAGATCACGTCACCCCGCAGCACCGTGGCCCGGCACGCCGGCAGCGGCGTCGGGTCCTCCGGACCCCGCAGCTCCGGGTCCTCGGCCAGCAGCACCGGCAGTCCCCGGTCCACCCCGGCCGGGGTGGACCACACCGCGAACGTCGCCGGCGCGCCCAACGCGAGCACACCCTCGTTGTCCAGGTGCACCGCCCGCCACCCGCCGCGGGTGTGCGCGGCGAACGCCGCCCGCACGCTCATCCGCTGCGCCGGGTTGTGGTGCGCCGCCGCGGCCCGCACCGAACCCCACGGGTCCAGCGGCGTCACCGGCGAGTCCGACCCGAACGCCAACGCCACGCCGACGGAGTGCATCGCCCCCACCGGGTTCGACTCCAACGACCGGGAAAGGCCCAGCCGCGACTCGTACATCCGACCCGCGCCGCCCCACAGCCGGTCGAACGCCGGCTGCATGCTCGCGACGATCCCGTATTCCACGAACCCGGCGATCAGCCGCTTGTTCATGATCTCCGCGTGCTCGACCCGGTGCCGGGCCGCCCGCAGCCGGTCGGTGCCCACCTTCTGCGCCGCCGCCGCGAACCCCTCCAGAACCGTGGAGATCGCCGCGTCGCCGATCGCGTGGAACCCGCCCTGCAGCCCGTGCGCCGTGCAGTCCAGCAGATGGTCACGCACCTGCTCGGCGGTGACGTAACCGTGCCCGCAGCCGCCCGGCTCACCGTCGAGGTACGCCGCCGACACGTGCGCCGTGCGCGACCCCAACGCGCCGTCAGCGTACAAGTCACCGCCCGCCCCGACCGCGCCCAGTTCCCGGGCCTTCGCCGCGCCGAGCAACTCACCCCAGTACCCGTACACCTCCGGCACGCGGTCGCCGGAGATCGCCAACAGGCCAGTGAAGTCCGACTCGTCCGACGTGCCCGGCCCGCCGCACTCGTGCACCGCGGCGATGCCCAGCGACGCCGCGTGCCGCAGCGCGGTCCCCTGCACCGCCACCCGCTGCGCCGCCGACACCGAGCCCAGCGCCGCCGCCCGCACCACGTGGTGGGCGTCGCGCCGCAGCCAGCCCGACGGGTCGTAGCCGGGCGCGGCCGCCGCCTCCGGGCAGGCCGCCAGCAGCGCCGCGGACACCAGCGCCGAGTGGATCGACGCCTGCGACAGGTACACCCGCCGGCCGCCGGCCGCCCGGTCCAGCGTCGCCGCGTCCGGCAGGGTCTTCTCCGGCCAGTTCGACTCGTCCCAGCCGTGCCCCAGCACCACCGCGTCGCCCGGCAGGCCCGCCGCGAACGCCGACACCGCGTCCAGCAGCTCACCGGCCGAGCGCACCGCCGACAGGTCCAGGCCCGACATGGCCAGCCCGGTGTCGGTGGCGTGCACGTGGGCGTCCACGAACGCCGGTGTCACCAGCGCGCCGTCGAGGTCCACCACCCGGTCGGCGGCCGGCGCGTCCGCGGCCGCGCCCAGCCAGGCGATCCTGCCGTCACGCACCAGCAGCGCGGTCGCGCTCGGCTCGGCAGGGCAGTGCAGCACGCCGCCGCGGTACAAGGTCGAGGGGTTCGTCATGGGGTTCAGTCTGCCGCCAACCGGGACTCGAAGAGACGACGCACCCCCGGCTCGGAGCGCAGCAGCTCCAGCGCCACCTCCGCGTGACCCGGCACGTACCCGTTGCCCACCAGCATCGTCACGTCGGCCGCCAGGCCCTCCGCGCCCAGCGCCGCCGCCGCGAAACTCGTCGCCATCGAGAAGAAGATCACCGTGCCGCCGTCCTCGGTGGCCAGGACCGCCCCGTGCTCGCAGCCCGGCACATCCACGCAGACCACCGTCACGTCCGCGGGCGCGCCCAGCGCGGTGGTCACCGCCGTGGACAGGCCCACCGGGTCGCGGGCGTCGGCCAACGCGACGCTGTCTGCCAGCCCGGCCGCCGTCAGCGCGTCCCGCTCCGCCGCCACCGGCACCACCCCGACGGTACGAGCCGCGCCCGCCCGCCGCGCCGCGGCGAGGGACAGCGACCCGCTCTTGCCGGCGCCGCCGATCACCGCCACGCTCACCGGCCGCGGGTCACCCTCACGCTGCCGACGCGCCACGTGCTCGGCCACCACCCGGGCGGTCAGCGCCGGCGCCCCGCACACGTCGAGGACCGCCAGGGACAGCTCCGGGTGCAGGTCGGCCGGCAGCACCGCCGCGATCGACCGGGCGAACAGGATCGCGTACCCGTCGCAGGGCACCTGCTCGCTGCGCCCGTCCCAGCGGGCCAGACCGTCGAGGATCATCAGCGGGGTCAGCGTCAGCGACACCAGGGTCGCCACCCGGTCGCCCGCGGTCAGTCCCAGCGGGGACCGCCGCCCGGCCTCCTCGACCGTGCCGATCAGCATGCCGCCCGACCCGGTCACCGGGTTCTGCATCTTCCCCCGGCTGGAGATGATCTCCAGCACCTCGGCGCGGACCTTCTCCCCGTCGCCGCCGTGCTTCTCCGACAGTTGCCGGAAGCTCGCCGCGTCCAGGTTCAGCCGCTCCACCCGGATGCGGACCTCGTTCGACGCGATCCGCGGGTCGGCGTCCAGCCGCCAGGCCGCCTGCGGCAGCACCCCCGCCGGTTCCACGACGCGGTGCAGACCCACCGGTGACGTCACGCCGACCCTCCTCCGTCCAGCCCGCCCGAAGCCCTGGCCAGGACTCGCGTCGCGGGAAAACTTCCGGCAGAATAGTTTCTTCACCGGATATTTTCCAGTAGCCTTCGGGACCGCTGATCAACCCGCGCCACGCACCGAGGAGGGGCCGTGACCCAGACCCAACCGGTTGAGACCATCCCTCAACCCCGTCACGCCCCGGTCGCCGTACCGACCGCCGGGCAGCCGTACGAATACCGCCGCAGCCCCTTGGTCGAACCCGACTGGACCCGCTTCCCCGGCTGGCGCCACGTCACCCGCGAGCAGTGGGAGAACGCCCAGTGGCAGCGGGTCAACTGCGTCAAGAACATCAAGCAGCTGCGCACCGTCCTCGGCGACCTCGTCGACGAGTCGTTCTACGACGACCTCGAGGCCGACCAGAAGGCCCTGGCCACCATGTCGATGCTGGTGCCGCCGCAGATGATCAACACGATGGTGCCGTTCGCGCCGATGACCACCGAGGCGTTCCTCGCCGACCCCATCCGGCGCTACATGATCCCCGTCGCCTCCGACCGGCGCACCGACTGGCCGTCCCACCCCTACGCCAGCCGCGACTCGCTGCACGAACACGACATGTGGGTCGCCGAGGGCCTCACCCACCGCTACCCCACCAAGGTCCTCGCCGAGCTGCTCTCCACCTGCCCGCAGTACTGCGGGCACTGCACCCGGATGGACCTCGTCGGCAACTCCACCCCCGCCGTCGACAAGCTCAAGCTCACCCTCAAGCCCGTCGACCGCTACGACGCCCACATCGCCTACCTCAAGGCCCACCCCGGCGTCCGCGACGTCGTCGTCTCCGGCGGTGACGTGGCCAACGTGCCGTGGCGCAACCTCGAGTCGTACCTGATGCGGCTACTGGAACTGGAAACCGTCCGCGACATCCGGCTCGCCACCAAGGCCCTCATGGGCCTGCCCCAGCACTGGCTCCAGCCCGACGTCGTCGAGGGCCTGGAACGGGTCGCCCGCACCGCCGCCCGCCGCGGCGTCAACCTCGCCATCCACACCCACGTCAACCACGCCCAGTCGCTCACCCCGCTGGTCGCCAAGGCCGCCCAGACCGCCCTCGACGTCGGCGTCCGCGACGTCCGCAACCAGGGCGTGCTCATGCGCGGCGTCAACGCCACCACCCCGGACCTGCTCGACCTCTGCTTCGCCCTCCAAGGCGAAGCCGGCATCCTGCCGTACTACTTCTACATGTGCGACATGATCCCCAACGCCGAACACTGGCGGGTCCCGGTCTGGCACGCCCAGCAGCTCCAGCACGACATCATGGGCTACCTGCCCGGCTACGCCACCCCGCGCATCGTCTGCGACGTCCCCTTCGTCGGCAAGCGCTGGGTGCACATGCTCACCGAGTACGACCGCGAACGCGGCATCTCCTACTGGACCAAGAACTACCGCACCTCGATCGAGTCCGCCGACCTGGAGGCGCTCAACAAGCGCTACGCCTACTACGACCCGATCGACACCCTGCCGGAGGCTGGCCAGCAGTGGTGGGCCGAGCACCGCGACGACTGACCCGACCCACCGTCGCCCGGCACCCCTGAGGTGCCGGGTGACGCGTCTTCCCCACCGCGACACCACCGTCATGCTCACCGCCATGCTGCTGGCCGACGCCCGACGGCGCGCACCGGGCACAGCGGCCGTGGCGTAGAGGTCAGTCGCCCGGCCCGACTCTCGCCGCCCGTCGCTTGCGCGGGGACGGGCGTTCAGCTCTCCCTCGGCGCGTACATGATGACCGCCACGCCGAGCAGGCAGATCGCCGCGCCGACAACGTCCCAGCGGTCCGGGCGGAACCCGTCCACCACCACTCCCCACGCCAGCGACCCGGCCACGAACACACCCCCGTACGCGGCCAGGATGCGACCGAAGTTCGGGTCCGGCTGGAACGTCGCAACGAAGCCGTACGCCCCCAGCGCCAGCACGCCCGCCGCGACCCACCACAGCCCCCGGTGCTCCCGCCAGCCCTGCCAGACCAGCCAGGCTCCCCCGATCTCCGCCAACGCGGCCAGCACGAACAGCAGCAGGGACCGGGCGACCATCACGCCGTGACCCTACCCAGCGCTGGGCCCACACCCGGCCGGCACGCCTCGCCGACCCCCGACGCGCCGCTCCCCCGGCACATCGAACGGGAGCGGGCAGCGCGGCGTGCCCGCGCACTCCACCAGATCCGCGCAACCGTCCTCGACGGCCGCCCGCAACGTCCCGGCAACCACCCGCAGATCGGCGATCCGCGCGTCCACCTCGGCCAGCTTCGCCTCCGCCCGGGACCGCACGTCGGGCGCCCCACGCCGCCGCCCACCTCGAGCAGCCCGGCCACCTCGTCCAAGGTGAAACCCAACCGCTGCGCCGCCTTCACCACGCGCAACAGGGCGACCGTCTCCGGCGGGTAGACGCGGTGCCCGCCCGGGCTGCGGCTCGGCACGGCCAGCAGCCCCCGGCGCTCGTAGTAGCGCAAAGTCTGCGGGTTGAACCCCGCCGCCGCGGCCACCTCACCGCTGCGCAACCCGGTCACGACGCGCTCCTCGCAGCCGCCGCCCGATCGGCCAGTGCGTCCAGCACCGCAACGTACGCCGGCGGCACCCGCACGTCCACCCGGACTCCGCCTGCCGCATGGGCGACTGTGAAGCTGAAGAACGAGCAGCACGCGGATTCCCGCGCAGTCAGGTCCCGCGTCGCAGCCTCGGCGCCTCCCGCCAGTTCCCAAGGGGACAACCGCCGCTGGCCGCGCAGCGCCGTGCGGAACAGCTCGTCGAATTCGGCCACCCGCAGTGGCCGTCGCACCGTCGGCAGGGTGCACGCCTCGGGCACCCAACCCTCGTCATCGCGGCTCATGCCTCGACGGTAATCCCGTACCCGGGTACCGAACGCAAGCCCGGAACGTGGCGGTGCCGAGTCTCAGAACGCCAGTATGGACACGCGATGGCGGGCCCCCGGAGACCGGAAGCCCGCCGCCCGTACGGGTCACTTCTCGAACGAGGTCCGCACGTCGCGGCCGGCCTCCTTGACGTTCTCGCCTGCCTGCTGGGCCCGGGCCGCGCTCTGCTCCCTGGCGCCCTCCGCCCGCAACCGCTCGTTGTCGGTGGCGTCGCCGATCCGCTCCTTGGCGAGGCCGCTCATCTCCTGGGCCTTGCTCTTCGCCTTGTCGGTGAAGCTCATGGGGCTCTCCTCCGCTGCCGCGGTGCTGCGGGCCGTCGCCCGCTCCCCCACCGCGTCCCCAGGTGTTCCCCGCTGAAACGCATGCTCTTCCGGTGGCGGCCGGCACCGCCGCCAAGGCGTCCTAGGATACTAGGTGAACGGGAGGACGCTGCGGCTGGTTAACTGGACGAATGGGAGAGATCCTGCTTATCCGGCATGGCGAAACCACCTGGAGCGCCAGCCACCGGCACACCTCGTACACGGACCTGGAGCTGACCCCCGACGGCGAGCGACAGGCCCGCGCGCTGGGCGTGATGCTCGCCGGCCGGCGCTTCGTCCGGGTGCTGTCCAGCCCTCGACAGCGGGCCGTGTGCACCGCCCACCTCGCCGGTCTCAACGTCGACGCAACCGACCCCGACCTGGCTGAGTGGAACTACGGCGAGTACGAGGGACGCACCACCGCCGACGTCCACGAGGAGAATCCGGATTGGAATCTCTGGACCGACGGCTCCCCAGCCGGGGAGTCACCCGCGGAGGTCGGCGAGCGGCTGGACCGAGTGCTCGCCCGGGTCGCTCCCCTGCTCGACCAGGGCAACGTCGCCCTGGTCGGCCACGGGCACAGCCTGCGGGTGCTCGGCGCCCGCTGGATCGGCCTGCCCCCGTCCGCCGGTGGTCTGCTGCGGCTGGACACCACCACCGTCAGCGTGCTCGGTCACGAGCACGGACGGCAGGTCATCCAGCGTTGGAACCAGCCGGCTCCGCCGCCGCCCGGGACCGACCCCGCCCCGGGAACTCGGCACTGATCTTCGGCGGCCGGTTCTCGTACGGCGTGGACAGCACCACGGTGGTGCGGGTGGTGACGTTCGCGGCCGTGCGGATCTCCTGCAGCACCCGCTCCAGGTCCGTCGGGCTGGCCACCCGCACCAGCAGCAGGTAGAAGTCCTCCCCCGCCACCGAGTAGCACGAGTCGATCTCCGGCAGGTGGGCCAGCCGCTCCGGCGCGTCGTCCGGCTGCGACGGGTCGAACGGCCGGATCGCCACGAACGCGGTCAGCGGCAGGTCCAGCGCCTCGAAGGAGACGCGGGCGGCGTACCCCTTGATGACGCCGCGCTGCTCAAGCCGGCGGACCCGCTGGTGCACCGCGGACACCGACAGACCCACCTTCTCGGCCAGGTCCGTGTACGACAGCCGACCGTCCCCGGTCAGCGCGGCGACGATTGCGCGGTCGATCTCCTCCACGGCGTGCAACCTACCGGGAAAATGGCACCCGCGCCTCCCCCGGTCCACCGACCGTCACGATCAACGCGCCGTCCGGTCGCGTACCGCGTCCGCGGCGTAGTTCAGCACCTCCGCCATGTCCGCCTCGTCGAGGAACGGCAGGTCGGTGAGGATGTCGGTGACGGACATCCCCTCGGCCATCATCGCCAGCAGGGTGGCGACCGGGATGCGGGACTGCCGCACGCAGGGCGCACCTCCCATGACGTCGGGGTCGATGGTGATCCGCGGGAAGGCCATCGGCACAGGTTAGTGGCCCTTGGCCAGGGCGCGGGAGATGACCAGGCGCTGGATCTGGTTGGTGCCCTCGACGATCTGCAGCACCTTGGCCTCCCGCATGTAGCGCTCGACCGGGTGGTCGGCGACGTAGCCGGCGCCGCCGAGCACCTGCACCGCGTCGGTGGTCACCCGCATCGCCACGTCGGTGGCGAAGAGCTTCGCCTTCGCCGCCTCGATGGAGTACGGCCGCCCGGCGTCGCGCAGCCGCGCGGCCGCGAGGGTCAGCGCCCGGGCGGCGGAGATCTGGGTGGCCGCGTCGGCGAGGGTGAAGCCGAGCCCCTGGAAGTCGATGATCGCCCGGCCGAACTGCTGCCGTTCCTTCGCGTACCCGACGGCGTAGTCGAGGGCGGCCTGGGCCAGCCCGACCGCGCAGGCGGCGATGCCGAGGCGGCCGGAGTCCAGGGCGGACATGGCGATGGTGAACCCCATCCCCTCGCCGCCGATCAGCCGGTCGGCGGGCACCCGGGCGTCGTCGAAGGCGATCTGCGCGACCGGTGAGGCGTGCAGCCCCATCGTCCGCTCGGCGGCCTGCGGGTGGATGCCCGGGGTGTTCCGGTCCGCGAGGAGACAGGAGATGCCCTTCGGGCCGGGGCCGCCGGTGCGGCAGAAGATGTTGTAGAAGTCGGCGACCCGAGCGTGGGTGATCCACGCCTTGGTGCCGGAGACCACGTACGCGTCGCCGTCGCGGACCGCCCTGGTGGTCAGGGCAGCGGCGTCGGAGCCGCCCTGCGGCTCGGAGAGGCAGTACGCCCCGAGCAGCTCCCCGCCGATCATGTCCGGCAGCAGCTTGCGCTGCTCGTCCGTGCCGAACTGGGCCACCGGGTAGCAGGAGAGGGTGTGCACGCTGACCGCCTCCGCGACCGCGAGCCAGCGGCTGGCCAGGACCTCCAGCACCTGCAGGTAGACCTCGTACGGCTGGGCGGCGCCGCCGTGCTCCTCGGGGTACGGCAGGCCGAGCAGGCCGGCCCGGCCCAGCGTGCGCAGCACCTCACGGGGGAACTCGCCCCGCTCCTCGAAGCCGGCGGCCCTCGGCGCGAGCTCCCGGTCGGCGAGTTCGGTGGCGAGGTCCAGCAGGTCGTGGGCCTCGTCGGTGGGGAGGATCCGGTCGACAGTCATAGCGCGATGAGCTCCGTGGGGGTGGTGTTGAGCCGCTGCACGCCGTCCGTTGTGCAGACGACGATGTCCTCGATCCGGGCGCCGTGCCGCCCGGCCAGGTAGATGCCGGGTTCGATGGAGAACGCCATGCCGGCCTCCAACGGACGGGGATTGCCGGCCACGACGTACGGCTCCTCGTGGCCGTCCAGGCCGATGCCGTGGCCGGTGCGGTGCAGGAAGGCGTCGCCGTAGCCGGCGGCGGCGATGATGTCGCGGGCCACCGCGTCGACCGCCGCGGCGGTCATCCCGGGCCGGACGGCGTCGACCGCCGCGCGCTGCGCCTCGTGCAGGACGGCGTAGTAGTCGGTGAACTCGGCCGGGGCGGGGCCGCCGGCGACGTAGGTGCGGGTGCAGTCGGAGCGGTAGCCCGACGGCATTTTGCCGCCGATGTCGACCACCACCGGCTCGCCGGCGCCGATCGGCCGGTCGGAGGTGCCGTGGTGCGGGCTGGCGCCGTTCGGTCCGGCGGCGACGATGACGAAGTCGACGGTCACGTGGCCGGCCGCGCGGATCGCGGCGGCGATGTCCGTGGCCGCCTCGGCCTCGGTCCGGCCGGGGCGCAGCCACTCCCCCATCCGGTCGTGCACCGCGTCGATCGCCGCGCCGGCCTCGGCCAGGGCCGCCACCTCGGCGGGGGACTTGCGGATCCGCAGCTCGCGCAGCACCTCGCCGGCGAGCCGTTGGGCGGCGTCGGGCAGCGTGGCCTGCAGCGCGAGGACCTGCTCGGCCCACATCCGGTCGGCCAGGCCGACGGCCGTCGCCGGGCCGGGCAGCGCCGCGCGGACCAGCGGGTACGGGTCGGTGCCGTCGGCGTGGTCGACGATGCGCAGCCCGATGCCCGGCGCGGGGGACGCCTCGGCGGCCGGGCGTTCCAGGACCGGCACGATCAGCGTCGGCTCACCCTCGGCGGGCAGCACCAGGCAGGTCAGCCGCTCCCCCGCGTGGGCGTCGTACCCGGTCAGGTAGCGCAGGTCCGAGCCGGGGGTGAGCAGCAGCGCGTCCAGCCCCGCGGCGGCGGTGGCACGCTGCGCGGCGGCCACCCGGTCGGCCGGGTACAGCTCGTCGGTTCCCACCCGCCCAGCTTAACGGTCGTTTGGGCGGCGGCCCATCTCAGGCCAGCAGGTGCGGGGCGTGCTCCCGGACCGCCGCCCGCAGTTGACGCAGCAACGGGTTGACCAGCGGGTGCCCGGCGACGGTCACCGTCGGGACCGTCTCGTTGCCGTCGGCCACCGAGCGGACGAACGCGGCGGCCTCCGGGTGCCGCCAGATGTTGACCGCCCGGTACGGCAGCCGGGCGAAGCGCAGCTTCACCCAGAGCTTCAGGCAGTACGTGCACATCGGCCGCCAGTACAGCACGACACCGTCCCGGTCCTGCTCCATCCGGTCTCCCCCCCACCGCGGCGCGCCGGCCGCGCCGCGGGCCTGAGTCTGCCAGGCCGGGTCGACCCGACGACCGACGCCGACCGTCAGCTGACGCTGGCGGCCGGTGGTCACGATGGGGTAGTGATCCGCTTCGTGTTGAACGTGTTGTGGCTCGTCTTCGGCGGGGGGATCGTCCTCGCCCTCGGCTACGGGGTGGCGGCGCTGATCTGCTTCGCCCTGGTCGTCACCATCCCCTTCGGCGTGGCCTCGCTCCGCCTTGCCTCGTACTCGCTGTGGCCGTTCGGCCGCACCCTCGTGCCAAGGCGGGGCGCCGGGATGCCCTCCGGCATCGCCAACGTGCTGTGGCTGCTGCTGGCGGGCTGGTGGCTCGCGCTGTCCCACCTCCTCGCCGGCCTCGCCCTCTGCGTCACGATCCTCGGGATCCCGTTCGGCGTGGCGAATCTGAAGCTGGTGCCCGCGGCGCTCTGGCCGCTCGGCCAGGAGGTCGTCGAGACGCCGTGAGCCGGCCGGCCGGGCCGGGGAAACCCGGAGCGGCGAGGGGAGGGCAGACCGGACCCGGGCCTTGACCGACAGTGTGATCCGGTTGATTGTCGGAGGGCGGGCCTACCTTGGGTGGAGCCCAGCCCGAGCAAGGGGAGATCATGACCACACTCGAGAACCGGTCGAAGACCGCACTTCTCATCGTCGACGTGCAGAGCGGCGTCGTCGCGGGGGCCCACGAGCGCGATGCCGTCGTCGCGAACATCGGCAGCCTGGTCGAGAAGGCCCGACGGGAACGGGTACCCGTGGTCTGGGTCCAGCACTCCGACGAGCAGACGGTACGGGGCAGCGACGAGTGGCAGATCGTCCCCGAACTGCCCCCCGGCGACGGCGAGCCGATCGTCGAGAAGCACTACGGCGACTCCTTCGAGGACACCACCCTCGAGACCGTGCTGTCGGGCCTCGGCGTCGGGCGCCTCATGGTGGTCGGCGCGCAGACCGACGCCTGCATCCGCTCGACGCTGCACGGCGCGCTCGTCCGGGGGTACGACACGACCCTGGTCAGCGACGCCCACACGACGGAGGACCAGACGTCGTGGGGGGCCCCGCCGCCCGACCAGGTCATCGCACACACGAACCTGTACTGGACGGACCAGACGGCACCGGGGCGGACGGCCGGGACGGTCGAGACCAAGGCGGTGGACTTCGGCGCCCCGGTCTGAGGCCGCGCAACTTCGGCGGGGTCCGCCCCGAGCGCCCCGCCAAACGGCCTGACCGACGAGGAACGCGCCCGGTTCTTCGTCGAGCACGGCACCTACTGGTTGTGACCGGAGGCGACGACAGGAATCGTGACAGCACCGCTTCTGCCGGAGCACCGACGGCATGACGGCGGTGCTCCGGCAGGAGGTGGGGTCCCTCGGCATCCGGGTTACGGCAGTGGAGCCGGGCGCCTTCGGCATCCGCGCCTACGCCGGGTTCGCCGACGAGCCCGTGCAGGGGTCAGTCGCGGACTACGCCCCGATGCTGGAGGCGGTCCGCGCCACGATGGTGAAGCAGAACGGCCGGCAGCCCGGGGATCCGGCCCGCGGCGTCCGCGCGATCCTCGCGGCGATGGCGGAGGACGAGCCGCCCACATTCTGGTCCTCGGCAGCGCCGGATGGACGCTGCTCAGCGCCCCGGAGTCCGCGCGGTCTCCCGTACGCCTTCGACCGGTGGCGCAAGCCCCACACCACCGACTTCTTTGAAGTCTTGAAGTAAGGCATGTTTCGTTATCTCGGCGTTATTGACGTGACCACTGTCACTTCGGTTGACTGCGACGGAACCGCTTCCGCAACCGGTTCCGCAACACGTCCTCAATCCCTGCGACCCGGGAGCGTCACGTGCCGATCACCATCGCCGACGTCGCCACCCGGGCGGGCGTGAGCAAGACGACCGTCTCCCGGGTGCTCAACGGCAAGGGCGAAGTGGACGGTCGGACCGCGGACCGGGTGCGGGCGGTCATCACCGACCTGGGGTACGTGCCGAGCGCCCGGGCCGTCGGGCTGGCCCGCGGCCGGACCCGGGTGGTCGGCATGCTGGTGCCGGCGCTCACCTGGCCCTGGATGGGCGAGGTGCTCCAGGGGGCGGTCGACGCGGTCGAGTCGGAGGGGTACGGCCTCCTGCTTTTCACCTGCAACCGGGGCGACGAGTCGATGCGGCGGTTCGCCTCCCAGGTCTCCGCGAAGTCCTTCGACGGCCTGCTGGTGGTCGAGCCGGAGGGCACCTTCGACTACATCAGCGACCTGCACGAGCGGGGCCTGCCGGTCATCCTCATCGACGACCGCGCTCACCAACCGCGCTTCCCCTCGGTGCGCACCACCAACGAGGCCGGCGCGCGCGCCGCCGCGGCGCACCTGCTCGCGCTCGGCCGACACCGCCCCCTGGTGGTGACCGGCCTGCGCCGCTTCGGCTGCACCCAGGAGCGGCTCGCCGGCTTCGCGGGCGGCTACGCCGACGCCGGCCTGCCCATCGAGCCCGCCCTCGTCGTGGAGGGCGACTTCACCTTCGAGTGCGGGCGTGCCGCGGTGGAACGCCTGCTCGCCGACGGCGTGCCGTTCGACGCCGTCTTCGCCCACAACGACCTCTCCGCCGCCGGGGCGCTGCAGGCACTGCGCGACGCCGGACTGCGCGTCCCGGACGACGTGGCGGTCGTCGGCTTCGACGACCTACCCCTGGCCGGGCACACCCACCCGCCGCTGACCTCCGTACGCCAGCCGTTGCGGGAGATGGGAGCGGCCGCCGCCCGCACCCTCATCTCCCACCTCGCCGGCACGCCGCTGCCCGACACGCCGACCATCATCCCCACCAGCTTCACCGTCCGCGCCTCGACCGGCACCACCTGACCCCTCCACCGCTGTATCCACCACCCATACCGGCGGGCACGCGCCCACCGGCGGCAACACCGCACACCCTCCATCCACCACATCCCGCTCGAGGACATGCGGGAGCACCGAGGGAGACCTCCATGAGAAGAAGGCAGTTCCTCGCCGTCGCGCTGGCCGGCGCGATGGCCACCGCGCTCGCGGCGTGTGGCGACAGCCCGAACGCCAACAAGAAGAACGACCAGACGGCCACCGTGCTGAACGTCGGCATGCCGAACGGCCCGCAGGCCGAGAACAACAACCCGTTCCTCACCACGTCCGCTGGGGCCTCACTGGGCTACCGCTGGCAGATCTTCGAGCCGCTGATGATGTGGAATCCGGTCAAGCCGGCCGACCCGTTCAAGCCGTGGCTGGCGACCAAGGCCGAGTGGTCGCCGGACTACACCTCGGTCAAGGTCACCATCCGCGACAACGCGACCTGGTCGGACGGGCAGAAGGTCACGGCCGAGGACGTCGCGTTCACCTACAACCTGGTCAAGAAGTACCCGGCGCTCAACGACCAGGGCGTGCCCTACACCGACGCGACCGCCAGCGGCAACGAAGTCACGATCAAGATGGAAAGCCCGCAGTTCGTCAACCAGCAGAAGGTGCTGTGGCGGGTGCCGATCGTGCCCAAGCACCTCTGGGAGAAGATCAGCGACCCGACGACCGACCCGGTCAAGCAGCCGGTCGGCAGCGGCCCCTACACGCTGAAGTCGTTCACACCAGCCACCACCACCCTGACGGTCCGTGACAAGGGCTACTGGCAGGACCTGCCGAAGGTCAAGGAGCTGCGCTTCACCTCGTACACGGACAACAGCGCGCAGACCACCGCCCTCGCCAACGGGGAGTCGGAGTGGAGCTTCGTCTTCATCCCGAACGTCCAAGCCGTCTTCGTCGCGAAGGACCAGGCGCACCACAAGGTGTGGGCGCCGCCGGTCCTGGGCATCCACGGCCTCTACCTCAACACCACGAAGAAGCCGTTCGACGACCCGACGCTGCGCCGCGCGATGAACATGGTCATCGACCGCGAGGACATCTTCACCACCGCCGAGGCCGGGTACTTCCACCCGCTGGTGAAGAGCGTGACCGGTCTGCCCAGCCCCGCCGGTGACTCGTTCGTCGCGCCCGACTTCAAGGGCCAGGAGCACAAGGTCGACGTCGAGGGCGCCAAGGCGCTGCTCACCGGCGCCGGCTACAAGCTCGACGGCAACACCCTCAAGGACAAGACCGGCAAGGCCGTCACGGTGAAGCTGACCGACCCGGCCGGGTGGTCCGACTACCAGACCAGCCTCGAGATCGTGAAGGACAACCTGTCGAAGATCGGCATCGCCGCGACGGTCGACAAGGCCAACCAGGACGCCTGGTTCCGCAACGTCGAGCAGGGCAACTTCGAGGCCACCTTCCGGTGGACCGAGGGCGGCGCCACGCCGTACGACATCTACCGGACCGTGATGGACGGCCGGCAGCTCAAGCCGATCGGCACCGCCTCCCCCGCCGGCAACTTCGGCCGCTTCAACAACAAGCAGGCGACCGACGCCCTGGTCGCCTACGCCAACGCGACCGACGAGGCCGCCCGCACCGCCGCGATGAACACGCTGCAGAAGGTCTTCGTCGACCAGATGCCGATGATCCCGGTCGGCGCGGACAACATCGGTGGCGCGTACAGCACGAAGAACTGGACCGGCTGGCCCGACGACTCGAACCCGTACGGCGCCATGCAGCCCACCCAGCCCAACGCGCTGGACGTGGTCCTGCACCTGAAGCCGGCTGGTAGCTGACACCCGGCCCCGCCTCCCCGGTCGGCCGCGGCCGACCGGGGAGGCGGAACTCACCCCTCAAATCGGTACCCGTCGCCTTCGGGTGACACGGCAACCCCAGACAGGAACTCGGCATGACGTTGAGCGAGAGCGCGGCGGCGCCGGTCAACGAGGTGGTGCTGGAGGCCGCCGGCCTGACCAAGCATTTCCCCGTCCGCAAACGGCTGCGTGACTTCTTCTCCCGGACGCCGGCAGTCGTGCACGCCGTCGACGACGTGTCGTTCGCGCTGCGTCGCGGCCAGGTGACCGCGCTGGTCGGGGAATCCGGCTCCGGCAAGTCCACCGTGGCCCGGCTGCTGGCCCAGCTCTACCCCCGCACCGCCGGCGACATCCGGCTGCACGGCAGGTCGACCAGGGTGCGGGGCGGCCGCGCGTTCCGGGCGTACGTGCGGCGGGTCCAGCTGATCCTGCAGGACCCGTTCGCGTCGTTGAACCCGGTGCACACGGTCCGCTACCACCTCACCCGATCGCTGCGGATCCACGGGAACGCGGGACGGACCGCCGAGGACCTGGACCGGGCCCTCGCCGATCTGCTCACCCGGGTCCGCCTCACCCCGCCCGAGCGCTTCCTGGACGTGTTCCCGCACGAGCTCTCCGGCGGCCAGCGGCAGCGCGTCGCCATCGCCCGGGCGCTCGGCGCCGACCCGGAGGTGCTCCTCGCCGACGAGCCGGTCTCCATGCTCGACGTCTCGATCCGCCTCGGCGTGCTCAACCTGCTCCAGGACCTCAAGGAACGGCTCAACCTCGCGATCCTCTACATCACGCACGACATCGCCTCGGCCCGCTACTTCGCCGACGAGACGATCGTGATGTACGCCGGCCGCATGGTCGAGGGCGGCGACAGTGAGACCGTCACCCAGAACCCGGCCCACCCGTACACCCGGCTGCTCACCGAGTCGGCACCGGATCCCGAGCGGATCACCGGCGACGGTGCCGGCATCGACGAGGCCGCCGGGAAGGACCGCGGTCAGGGTGAGCCGCCGAGCCTGATCAGTCCGCCCGCCGGCTGCCGGTTCCACCCCAGGTGCCCGCACGCCATGCGGCGCTGCACCGCAGAGCTGCCGCCGCGGCTGACCGTCGGCGACCGACCCGGCCACTGGACGGCGTGCTGGCTCTACGATCCGGCCACCGTCGCCGCCGACGCCCCCGGCTCCGCCGCCCCTGACGCCGACCCGGCCGTACCGCCACCTCCGGCGCTGGTCGAGCGGGAAGACACCGCCACCCTGGGGGAGGCACGATGAGATTCCTCCTGCAGCGCGTGGCCTTCTACCTGTTCACGGCGTGGGCGGCGATCACGCTCAACTTCTTCATCCCGCGGATGGTCCCGGGCGACCCGGTCCAGTCCCTCATCTCCCGCAACCAGGGCCGGATCAGCGCCGACGCCATCGAGTCGCTGCGTGTGCTCTTCGGGCTGGACAAGAACCAGAACGTCTGGGAGCAGTACGTCGACTACTGGAACCAGCTGCTCCACGGTGACCTTGGGCTGTCGTTCACCTTCTTCCCGGCGCCGGTGTCGACGGTGATCGGCGACAGCCTGCCGTGGACGGTCGGCCTGGTCGGCATCACCACGATCATCAGTTTCTTCCTCGGCACCGCGCTCGGCGTCGGCGCCGGCTGGCGGCGCGGCTCGTGGGTCGACGGGCTGCTGCCGGCCACGACGTTTCTGTCCTCGATCCCGTACTTCTGGTTGGGCCTCGTCGCCATCGCCCTGTTCGCCGGCCCCGGGAGCTTCTTCCCGTCCTCCGGCGGCTACGAGCCGGGCCTCGTGCCCGCGTTCGACCAGTACTTCATCCCGAGCGCGATCCAGCACAGCATCCTGCCCGCCGCCACCATCCTGGTCTCCTCGATGAGCGGGTGGATCCTCAGCATGCGCAACATGATGGTCACCGTCTCGTCGGAGGACTACATCACGGTCGCCCACGCGAAGGGGCTGTCGGAGCGCCGGGTGGCCCTCAGCTACGCCGCCCGCAACGCGCTGCTGCCCAACGTCTCGGGCTTCGCCCTGTCGCTCGGGTTCATCGTCGGCGGCACGCTGCTGGTGGAGATCGTCTTCTCCTACCCGGGTCTCGGGTACCAGCTCTTCCAGGCGGTCGGCGCCAAGGACTACCCGCTGATGCAGGGGATCTTCCTGATCATCACGATCTCCGTGCTGGTGGCGAACCTGCTCGCCGATGTCGCGTACCTGCTTCTCGACCCGCGGACCCGAAAGAGCTGAGCGATGACAATCTCACCGTCGAGCATCGAGCAGGTCATCCCCGGCCAGGGGGCGATGGCCCAGCCGTCGGCCGCGCCGGGCCGGGCAAAGCGGCGCCGGTTCCGGTTCGTGGCCAACGCCAAGGCCGCGACCGGCCTGGTCATCCTGGCCTTCTACTGCCTCTTCGCGGTCATCGGGCCGTGGGTGGCGCCGTACAACCCGGACGCACGCAGCGGCGACGTCCTCCAGCCGCCGTCGACCGCGCACTGGTTCGGCACCACCCATCTCGGTCAGGACATCTTCAGCCAGATCCTGGTCGGCGCGCGCAGCGTCATGGTCGTGGGCCTGATCGCCGGCGTGCTGGCGACGATCCTGTCCATCCTCATCGGCGTGACAGCCGGCTACATCGGCGGGGCGGCCGACGAGGGCCTGTCGGCCCTGTCCAACGTGTTCCTGGTCATTCCCGCACTGCCGCTGATCATCATCGTGACGTCGATGATCGAGCGGGCCAGCGACACGCTGGTCGCGCTCATCATCGGGTTCACCTCGTGGGCGTGGGGCGCCCGCGTGCTGCGCGCACAGACGTTGTCGCTGCGGCGCCGCGACTACGTGGAGGCGGCGCGGGCCACCGGCGAGCGGACCTGGCGCATCATCCTGTTCGAGATCCTGCCCAACCTCACCGCGATCATCGCGTCCGGCTTCGTCGGCACCGTCATCTTCGCGGTCATGTCGGAGATCACCCTGGCCTTCATCGGCATCTCGTCGATCTCGTCCTGGAACTGGGGCACCATCCTGTTCTGGGCCCAGGGCCAGCAGGCCCTGGCCCAGGGCGCCTGGTGGTGGTTCGTCCCGGCCGGGCTGGCCATCGCGCTGCTCGGCACCGCCCTCGCCCTGATCAACTTCGGCATCGACGAGTTCGTCAGCCCCCGACTGCGCAGCGCCGGCAAGACCCGGATCCGCACCGCCGACGGCCGCACCGTGCGGATGCGGGTCGGCTTCACCCCCGTGCTGGCGCCGGCCCGTCCGGTGCCAGCCCCCCGAAAGGAGGTCGCGCCATGAGCGAGCCGGTGCTGGAGATCCGCGGGCTCCGCGTCGACTACGGACTCGGCGACGCCGCGGTGCACGCCGTCCGCGACGTCGACCTGACCCTGCACCGCGGCGAGGTGCTGGGGCTGGCCGGGGAGAGCGGCAGCGGCAAGTCCACCCTGGCGTACGGACTGACCCGGCTGCTCCCCCCGCCCGGCGTGGTCAGCGGCGGCGAGGTGATCTACCACCCGGTCGGCGGCCCGCCGGTGGACGTGCTGACCCTCAGCCCGGCGCAGCTGCGGCAGTTCCGCTGGGCGGAGACCTCGATCGTGTTCCAGGGCGCGATGAACTCGCTCAACCCGGTGCACAAGGTCTCCACCCAGCTGCTCGACGTGATCAAGGCGCACGACCCGCGGAGCACCGCCGCCGGCCGGCTGGCCCGGGCCCGGGACCTGCTGCGGCTGGTCGGCATCGCCGCCGACCGGCTGGACAGCTACCCGCACCAACTCTCCGGCGGGATGCGGCAGCGGGTGATGATCGCCATGGCGCTGGCGCTGGAACCGCAGGTCGTCATCATGGACGAACCCACCACCGCCCTGGACGTGGTGATGCAGCGGCAGATCCTCGGCCAGCTCGCCGAACTGCGCGAGCGGCTCGGCTTCGCGGTGCTGTTCATCACCCACGACCTGTCGCTGCTGGTCGAGTTCTCCGACCGGATCGCCATCATGTACGGCGGCCGGATCGTCGAGGAGGCGCCCGCCGCCGAGCTGTACCGGCGGGCACTGCACCCGTACACCGACGGGCTGCTGCACTCCTTCCCGGCGCTGCGCGGCCCGCGCCGCGAGCTGACCGGCATCCCGGGCTCTCCACCGGACCTGCGGGCCATGCCGACCGGGTGCGCGTTCCACCCGCGCTGCCCCCGGGCCTTCACCCCCTGCGACGCCGACCTGCCGCCGCTCGGGCCGCCCGGTGATGACGACCCGGGGCGGGCCGTCGCCTGCTGGCTGCACCCCACGGCCGCGGCGCTGCCCCGGTGACCCGGCCCGACCACGCCCGTTCCGAACCACTTGCAACCGCGAGGAGAACCATGGACAGCGACCGCACCGCCTCGGCCAGCACGGGGCAGGCCGACCCGATCGACACCCTCCCGCCGACCTTTCGCTGGGGCGTGGCGACCTCGTCGTACCAGATCGAGGGCGCGGTCGCCGAGGACGGGCGCGCGCCGTCCATCTGGGACACGTTCTGCCGGATGCCCGGGGCGGTGGCCAACGGCGACAACGGCGACGTGGCCTGCGACCACTACCACCGGATGCCGCAGGACGTCGCGCTCATCGCGGACCTGGGCCTGGACACGTACCGCTTCTCGGTGGCCTGGCCGCGGGTGCAGCCCGGCGGGCGCGGGCCGGCCAACCCGGCCGGGCTGGCCTTCTACGACCGCCTCGTGGATGAGCTGCTCGGCCGCGGGGTCGACCCGTGGGTGACCCTCTACCACTGGGACCTGCCGCAGGAGCTGGAGGACGCCGGCGGCTGGCCGGTCCGGGACACCGCGTACCGTTTCGCCGACTACGCCGAGCTGGTCTTCGACGCCCTCGGCGACCGGGTGAAGACCTGGACCACCCTGAACGAGCCGTGGTGCTCGGCGATGCTCGGCTACGCCTACGGCGCGCACGCTCCGGGCCGCCGCGACCTGGGCGACGCCATCGCCGCCGCGCACCACCTGCTGCTCGGCCACGGCCTGGCCGTCCAGCGGCTGCGCTCGGCCGCGCAGGGGCCGGTGGACCTGGGCATTACCGTCAACCTGGCCACCGCCGACCCGGCCACCGACAGCCCGGCGGACCGGGACGCCGCCCGGGCGGCCGACGGGCTGGGCAACCGTCTCTACCTGGACGCGCTGGTCCACGGCCGCTACCCGGAGGACGTGATGGCCGACCTGGCACGCCAGGGGGTGCACATCCCGGTCGAGGAGGGGGACCTGGCGGTCATCTCCACCCCGTTCGACGTGCTGGGCGTGAACTTCTACTTCGGGCAGCTCTTCTCCGGGGTGGACGAGCAGGGGCGGGATCGGGACGAGGCCGGCCTGCCGGTGCAGCGGGTGGTCCGGCGGGACCTGCCCCGCACCGCGATGGACTGGGAGATCGTCCCGGAGTCCTTCACCGAGCTGCTGGTCCGGCTCAGCCAGGACTACCCGGGCGTGCCGATGGTGATCACCGAGAACGGTGCGGCGTTCGACGACCGGCCCGACGCCGACGGGTTCGTCGCCGACGACGACCGGGTGGCGTACCTGGCCGAGCACCTGCGGGCGGTGGCCCGGGCCCGGCTGACCGGGGCGGACGTGCGCGGCTACTTCGCCTGGTCGCTACTGGACAACTTCGAGTGGGCGTACGGGTACGACAAGCGGTTCGGGATCGTGCGGGTCGACTACGACACCCAGCGGCGCACCCCGAAGCGCAGCGCGCTCTGGTACCGCGACACCGTCCGGCGGGTGCGCGGGGACCGGTGACCGGCCGCTCGGTGGCCGCCCGGAACAGCTCCCGGGCGGCCACCGAGCCGTCGCGCCGCCCTGGCGCTCTGCCTCGTCGCCGGCACCGTCGCCCTCGCCCCACCGGCGGCCCAGGCCGCCGGGGAGAGCGTCGACGTCTGGCTCACCACCACCTCCGACGCCGGCGGCCGGACCGTCACCCGGGGCCTGCAACGGCAGAACCCGCTCAGCTTCGCCGCCAGCAGCGGAGCGGCCACGGCACCAAGGTGCAGCTGTGGACCTGCAACGGCACCGCCGCGCAGCAGTGGACGTGGACCGCCGGACGGGACCTGGTCAACCCGCAGGCGAACAAGTGCCTCGACGTCACCGGCAACACCTCCGCCGACGGCACGAAGGTGCAGATCTGGTCCTGCACGGGCGCCGCCAACCAGAAGTGGAACCTGCCCGCATGAGCGACGCCGGGCCGGCGCCCCGCGTCGGCCCGGCGGCTCAGCGGGCGCGCGAGCGGGGGCGGCGGGTCGGGCGCGGTGGCGTCGTGGTCACCCGGGCGACCGGGTCGCGGGGCACGCCGCCCTCGCGCAGCAGCCGGGCCATCGGCAGGGTGGCCGCGCCCATCGCGACCGCGTCCGGTCCGAGCTGGCACAGCTCGATCGAGGTCTGTGCGTACGGCTGGCGCAGCGCGTGCCGCGCGGTCGCCTGGCGGATCTGCGGCAGGTACCGCTCCCCCAGCGCCAGGCCGGCCCAGCCACCGAGCACCACCCGCTCCGGGTTGAAGAGGTTGACCAGCGTCGCCACGCCCGCGCCGAGGTAGCCGACCGTCTCGTCGAGCACCTTCGCGGCCGTTCGGCTGGAGGAGCGCAGCAGCTCGCCGAACGCGCTCTCCTCGTCGCCGCCGGCCGCGGGGCGACCCCGGTTGGCCTGCCGGAACCGGTCGAGGACCCCCTCCGCCCCGACGTACGCCTCCAGGCAGCCGAGGTTGCCGCAGCGGCAGCGGCGACCGCCGTACACGATCGTGGTGTGGCCCCACTCGCCGGCGCTGCTGTGCGCACCCCGGTAGCCCACCCCGTCTGCCACCACGCTGGCCCCGATCCCGGAGCCGACCAGGGCGATGACGGCGTGCCGGGCGCCGCGGCCGGCGCCGAACCACATCTCGGCCTGGCCGAGGGTCTTCGCGCCGTTGTCGATGTGCACCGGGATGTCGGTGCCGGCGCGCAGCATCGCCCCGAGCGGCACCCCGTCCCAGCCGAGGGTCTGCGCGTGCACCACCGCGTCGGCGGTCCGCTCCACCGTTCCGGAGACCGCCACGCCGAAGCCGAGCACCGCGGCGGGGTCGACGCCGGCCTGCTCGACGACCGCGGCCAGCCCGTGCAGCAGATGGGTGGCCACGGCGTGCGGATCCGGCTCGGCGGCGGCGATCGGGTACTCGGCCTTGGCCAGCGCGGTCATCGCCAGGTCGAAGAGCTCGACCTGGACCCGGGTCTCGCCCACGTCGGCGCCGACCAGGTAGCCGTAGCCGGGGGCGACGCGCAGGAGCACCCGGGGGCGGCCCCCGTCGGACTCGACCGAGCCGGCCTCCTCGACGATACCTTCGCCGATCATCTCGCCGACCAGGTTGCTCACGCTGGCCAGGCTCAGCGCGGTGCTCTGCCCCAGCTCGTGGCGGCTGAGCGGGCCGTCGAGCCAGATCCGGGTGAGCAGCACCGAGCGGTTGGCGCGGCGCATGTCGCGCACGGTGGTGCGTCTGGCGTCCATGTCCGCCCACCTTTCCCTGTCACCACCCGTGGCGGCTCACCCGGGATGCGTCACCCAGATTAACGCCATGAACCAAGCACCGAAGAATGCCGGTCGTCCGGCCGTTCTCCGCACCCCTCCACCCCTGCGCACCCGGACGGCCACGGTACCGCTCACCGAGCGCCCGGCTCCGGCCCCGTCCAGCCGGCCGTGCCGACGCAGGCCTCGTTGCCCTCGGCGTCGGCCAGCACCCAGTACGTCGGCGCGTACTCGTCGGTCAGCAGGCGGCCGCCGGCCGCGACCGCCGCCGCCACCCGCGCCTCGGCCCGGTCGTACGGCACCCAGACGTCGAGGTGCATCCGGTTGCGCTGCGGGCGCGGCGCGTCCATCTGCTGGAACCAGAGCAGCGGCCCGCGCCCACGCGGATCGATCAGGTCCTGGTCGCCGTCGCCGCGGTCGACGTAGCCGAGCACGGCCCGCCAGAACGGCAGCACCTCGGGACCGACCAGCGCGTCGATGCTGACCTGGACGTTCTGCAGGCCGGACGGGTCGGCCGGCAGGCCCAGGTCGCGCGCCACCGCCGAGATCCGCCGGGCCAGCTCCACGTCGCCCTCGGTCAGCCCGTAGAAGCCGGGGATGAGCGTGATCAGCCGTACGGTCACGCCCGCGTGCCGCACGTCGACGTCCGGGTGGTGGTCGTCCAAGCCGGCCAGCTCGCCGATCGCCTGGACCAGCCGGGCGCCGGCCGCAAACGACCCGGTGCGGAAGTACGCGGACGCTCCCTCGCCCAGCACCCGCCAGTCCCCGACCCCGTCGGCCTCGTGGAACTGCCGCGGGGTGAGCCGCTCGGTCAGGTCCGTCGACACCTCAGCCATGTCACTCCTCTCGCCGCCGGGCGCCGGGGCGGCGCCGCCGGCCCAGTGTCACCCGAGTTCCCGACACCTTCTGTCGTATATCTGGGTCAGGATTGGGGGGTGCGTGCCTCGCGGATGATGGCCCTCCTGCTCCAGCTCCAGGTCCGCGGCCTGGCCAGCGCCCGCGAGCTGGCCCGGCAGCTGGAGGTCAGCGAGCGGACCGTGCAGCGGGACGTCGAGGCGCTGGTGGCGGCCGGGATACCGGTGCGATCGACCCGTGGGCCGGCGGGCGGATACCGCCTGGACCGCGGCTACCGCACCCGGCTGACGGGCGTCGGCCTCGACGAGGCCGGGGCGCTGGCGTTCCTCGGCCTCGCCGGCCCGGCCGAGCAGCTCGGCCTGGGCGAGATGCTGGAGGGCGCCCGGATCAAGGTCTGGGCCAGCCTCACCGGCGAGGCCCGGGAGCGCGCCGGCCGGACCGCGGATCGGTTCCACCTGGACCCGGTCCGCTGGTACGGCACGCCCGAGCCGGTGCCGTGCCTGACCCAGCTCGCCGGCGCGGTCTGGCGTGATCGTTGGGTGCGCCTGCGGTACGTCCGGGACGGGCGGGCGAGCACCCGGGAGATCGCCCCCCTCGGGCTCGTCCTCGCTGCCGGTGACTGGTATCTGGTCGCCCTGCGCGACGGCGAGCGCCGCACCTACCGGGCCTCCCGGGTCCGCAAGGTGGAGCTGCTCGAGGAGCCGGTGGCGCGCCCGGCCGGGTTCGACCTGGCCCGCTGCTGGGCCGAGGCGCGCCGGGAACTGGAGGACGAGCAGCCCGGCGTCGAGGTCACGGTACGCGTCGCGGCCCGGGCCCTGCCGCGGCTGCGCCGGCTGGTCCCCGTCCACGGCCAGGCCCTGGTCCCGCTCACCGCAACCGGGGAGGTCGAGCTGACGGTCCCGTTCGAGAACGAGTCGTGGGCGTGCTCCGCCCTGCTCAGCCTCGGTGCCGCCGTCGAGGTCCTGCGCCCCGAGGCTTCCAGTCCGGGGGCCCTCATCGCCGCGACATCGACACGCCGCAGCCCGGACCTCGTCGGCCCGCTTCGGGCGGCCGGACAGGGTCCGACGCAGGGTCTGCTACCGGACCGTGAGCAGCAACCTGCCGGGGAAGGAGGTCTGCAGGCGTCGGTGCGCATCCGCCGCCCGCCCCAGCGGGAACGTCTCGGCGACGTGCACCTGGAACGGTCCCGCCTCGATGAGCTCGTTGAGGCGCTGCAACCGTTCGGGCCCCGTCTCGCCGTCGTACGCCTGAACCGTCACGCCGGGTCGTTCGCGCGGCGCCTGTTGCACCCCGTGGGGGTAGGCGAGCATGCCACCGTCACGGAGCGCTTCGGCGAGTCGGTCCAGGGTTGCGCCACCCGCCATCGCCAGGACGCCGTCGACGCCGTCCGGTGCCACGTCGCGGATGCGGGCGAGCGCCTCAGTGAGGTCGCCGTGGCCGTCAAGGGACAGGTCTGCGCCGAGCCGGGTCACCAGCGCCACGCCCTCCGCCCCGGACGCCACGGCGATGACGTTGAGTCCCTGCCGCTTGGCCAACTGCACGGCCAGATGCCCCTGGCCGCCGCTCGCGCCGAAGATCAGCACCCATGCGCCGGCCGAGAGGCCCAGGACGTCCAGTCCGGACAGCGCGGTCAGTGCGTCGGTGGGCATGGCCCCGGCGTGCTCCGCCGGCACACCCGCCGGCAGCTTCGCGACGTACTGCGCCTTCGTCGCCGCGTACTCGGCGTAGAAGCCACCCTTCGGCCGGGTGTAGCCGTACACGTAGACCAGGTCGCCCACCGCGACGTTGGTCACCCGCCGTCCCACCGCGGCGACCGTCCCCGCAGCCTCGGCGCCGGGCACCATCGGGAACGCGGCGCCCTCGGGCACCAGCGTGCCCTCCCGCGTGAGGGCGTCCCACACCCCCACGCCGGCGCTCCACACCTTGAGCAGGATCTCGTCGTCGGCGATCTGCGGTACCGGCAGGATACGCGCGGTGATCACCTCCGGGCCCCCGAACTCGTCGAAGGCCGCCGCCTGCATCCGCTCGGGCACATCCCCCGCTGCCATGTGCGATTCCTCTCCGCCCCGCTGCGCCCGCATCCGGTGAACCCGCGTCCGGGCGCGCATCGGCACGCACCGGCGCTCGTAGCATGTCGTGCCCATGGCGTCGGGGATCGCTGCCCGGGCGCCGTTCACCCAGTTGGGTCAGGGGCGAGGGGTGAGGGAGGCCAGAGCGGTGGGTGGTCGCCCTGGTGCGGCCGGACGGTGGCGGTGCGCGCGAAGACCTTCCACCATCCGGCGGCTGTCACTCCACGTTCGGCTGTGCCCGCCGGTGCCGCCAGTTCGCCGGTATTGAGGCGTAGTACAACCGGGGACCGCCGAACGCCTCGTCGGCGGCGCGCAGCAGCACACGCCCAGCCAGGAAGCGCCGACGGCACCCGGCGGACGGACCCAGGCCGCCCGGCCGATCACGCGGCCGGCCCGAAGGGCGACCCAGGTGTTCTCGGGCCGGCAGCCGCGGCCGGCGATCCCGTCGCCGTAGCCGACCTGGCGGAGTTGCGGCAGCGGGTCGGGCATGGAATCGAACAGATTCTCCTCGCCGTTCGTTGAGGGCTCCAGTCGGATCGACCATGACTGACCGCCGGCCTGCTGGTGCGTTGGACACCGGCGCGAGGGACGATGGCGTCATTGCAGAGCGATTCCGGGTCTGGCCGGCATCCCGTCCCGCTCGGGTCGGCAGCCTTTCACCGGCGCTCTACGACGACTTGAGGATCCCGGCGCACGGTGGCGTGGATGGTTCCCAGTGGTGCCGTAGAGGCGATCGGTTCCGGCCGGCCGGATGCGTGACGAGGAGGCAGCACCATGACGGATCCCGACACAGAACTCCGGACCGAGTTGGGCCGGCACAGTGAGGGCGAACAGATCAGCGGCACGACGGTGACCACGCCGTCCCTGTCGGTCTGGGCTCGTGCCGCACAGCTCGGCCGGGCAGGCGCTGACGAGGACGATCCGATGGACGAGCAGCACATCCTCCGCGGCCTCGAGTAGGACGGAAGCGCACCTGCCGGTGCCGACGCCGAAGCGGCCGACTGCGCCGCCTGATATCCGTCCTCGGGACAGGCCCGCGTCACGGTCACCGCGACCGAGGAGGTCGAGCTGACGTTCCCGTTCGGCGACCGCCACCTGACCGCCACCGGGTGGCAGAGTCCGGAATTCATCGGTGACCGGAGTGGCCGTCGGCTAGCTTTGGCCGAGATCCAGCGCCAAGCCGACCAGGGCCGGACGCGGTCGCCGGGCTGGCTGACCGGGCGCCGCGAGACCAAGAAGGCCTGCTGTGATGAATGGCGGACGTCGGCCGATAACGCGCACGATGAGGCGTGGACAGCCGACGGATCTGCTGGAGCTGTTCTTCGATCTTGCGCTCATCGCCAGTCTGACCCTGACGTCGCAGAAGATGGCGAACGAGGACACCTGGACGGGACTGGCTCAGGCGCTGCTCGCGCTCTCGACGCTGTGGGCGGTCTGGGTCACCACCACGTCGTTCACGGACCTCTACAGCCCGCAGGAGCGACCCGTCCAGCTCGTGATCCTGGGGATCATGTTCGGCGGCATGCTGATGTCCGCCGCCCTGCCGACCGCGTTCAGCAGCCATGGCCTGGCCTTCGGCGCCACCTGGGCCGCAATCAACTGGGGTCGGGGCCTGGTGCTCCTCGCGTCGCTGCGCGGCCGGAGGGAGCGGGAGCGGCCGCTCCGCGTCCTGGCGTGGAACACCGTTTCCGGCACCCTCTGGATCGTCGGCGGCCTGGTCCCCGATCCCGGCACGCGTCTCGCGGTGTGGCTGGCCGCGCTCGCCGTGGACTACCTCGCCTTCGGCCTCCGGTTCCCGATACCCGGCCGGCCGCGACTGCTGCAGTACGACGTGGTGCCGGAGCACCTGGCCGAGCGCTACCAGCAGATCTATGTCCTCACCCTGGGTGAACTCATTCTCGTCACGGTCCTCACCCTGAGCGACATGCCGTTCAACATCGGCCGGCTCAGCGCGTTCGCCGTCGCGTTCGTCGCGGCCGTTCTACTGTGGTGGAGCTACACGCGCGGGGCCGGGGCGAGACTGAGGAGCGCGATCGAGAGGTCCCCGCATCGGTCCCGACTGGTCCAGACCAACCCGTACGCCCACTGGCTCATGGTGGTCGGCGTGGTCGGCCTCGCCGCGGGCTTCGAACGGATCATCGAGCATCCCGCGGAACGCCCGGAGGCAACCCTGACCGCGCTCACCCTGGGTGGCGTCGCGCTGTTCCTGATCGGCCGGGCCACCCTGGACCACGAGGTCCTCGGACGCATCCCGCTCTCGCACGTCATCGGTGTCCTCGCCGCCGTCGCCCTGGTGCCGGCTGCCCCGCACCTGCCGAACCTGGTCCTGAGCGTCGTCGCCGCGCTCGTCGTGCTGGGCGTCGCGGCCGTGGAGTTCGTCAGATGGCAGCGCGGGGGCGCCGTGCCGGCGCCCCCGTGACTTGCGGATATTCGTGAGAACCGGCGCCACCTTGGGATCACGGCCCGATGCCGGGCCGGACCGGGGGGCGACGCCGGCACGCACGCTGCGTGAGTGCCGGCGTTGCCTGGGTAGGCGTCATGGTCAAGAAAGTCAGTCGCAGCCCAACCCTTGGGCGTACCCCGCCGGTGGGTGTCCGGCGGCGACCTTGTCGGCGATCTCCCAGAACACCTCCGACCAGCCACCTTGGTCCTTCATCTGGTGCAGCACCCGCCACTTGTGGCTGCTGCGCAACGCGTCGCCGGCCCGCTGGAGTGCGGCGTCGTCGCCGGCCCGCTTCGCGCGCAGCCATTCGGCGATCCATGCGCAAGAGGTACAACTTCGACGGCATCGACATCGACATCGGGACCGGCCTCACCGGCAGCGGCGACATCACCCGGCTCTCCACCGCACAGGCCAACCTGGTCCGCATCATCGACGGGGTGCTCGCCCAGATGCCCGCCGGCTTCGGGCCGACCATGGCGCCGGAGACCGCGTACGTCACCGGCGGCAGCGTCACCTACGGGTCCATCTGGGGCGCCTACCTGCCAATCATCAAGCGGTACGTCGACAACGGCCGGCTCTGGTGGCTGAACGTGCAGTACTACAACGGCAGCATGTACGGCTGCTCCGGCGACTCGTACGCCGCCGGCACCGTGCAGGGGTTCGTCGCGCAGACCAACTGCCTCAACCCCGGCCTGGTCGTGCAGGGCACCACCATCCGCGTCCCGTACGACCGGCAGGTCCCCGGCCTGCCGGCGCAGTCCGGGGCCGGCGGCGGGTACTTGGCGCCGTCCTCGGTGGCGCAGGCGTGGAACACGTACCAGGGCGGCCTGAAGGGCCTGATGACCTGGTCGATCAACTGGGACGGGTCGAAGGGCTGGACCTTCGGCGACGACGTCAAGGCCCTCCAGGGCCGTCGACCCTGCATGGTCACCGCGGGTTCATCCGGCCTGGCGCCGGACCGACGGATCGGTCCGGCGCCACAGGTCGGGTCAGCCGTGCTTCTGCTGGCACGGCACGCAGAACCGAGCGTGCGGCACCGCCTCCAGGCGTTCCGCCGGGATCGGCGCCGCACACCGCTCACAGGTCCCGTAGCCACCGTCGGCCATGCGCCGTAGCGCGTCACCGATCTGCGCCAGGCTCTGTCGGGTGGCGGCGATCAACGCGGCACGGGTGTGCGCCTCGCCGGGGTCGCCGGTGTCCGCGGTGAGTTCGGTCAGCCGCACGGTCTGCGCCTCGAACTCGGTGCTCAGGGTGGCGCGCAGCCGGGCGCGCCATTGCGGGTCGCGGGTGCCTCGAAGGTCGGTACTCATCTGGGGTTCCTTCCCGGGAAAAGAAAAGGGCCGAAGCCGGATGGCTTCGCCCTGGTGGCCGTACTCGCGGGGGGTGGTTTCTCCGGAGGGCCACGGCCGGTGGGAACCGGGCTGGGCAGGCCGTGGATGGGCGCGGCCTGCCGCGCGTCCACCGGGCGGATGGCGGCGACCGCGGACCGCTGGTCGCGGGCAGCAGCCGGCACCGCCGTGGGAACGGCGGTGGCGACCAGCTGCCGGGCCGGGAACATGGCCACACCATAGGCCGATCGGGCGGGAACGCCAATGACATTGCGACCGCGGCGACGCGCGGAACCTCGTCGCGACCGGCGCGCGGCAGTCCGGGATCGGCCTCTGCTGCACCGGGATCGGGGAGCAGGATGGCGCACGTCAGTTGCCGTAGACCTCCACCTCGTAGATCGGCCTGCTCACCCTCATCGCACCGGACCTGGACCGCTCGCGCTCGCAGGGGGGGGCCTGCTGGTCAGCGGGTACGCCGTCGTGGTCGTGCTGGCGTCCGTGCCGCTGACCCGGCTGACCCACCGGATCCCCCACCGCCGGCTGCTGGGCGTTCCATGGTCCTGTTCGCGGCCGCGAACGCCGCGGCCGCGCATCTACGTACGCCGTGCCGCGCGACGCACCGGTCCACCGGCCAGCGAGCGGTCCGATCCGGCCCTCATCGCACGCCGCCGGCGTCGACGGTCGGTACCGGCCGGTGGGCCACCTGCTGACCCGGCGGCTCGGGATCCGGCCAACCGGCCGGGCGCGGGCCCGGTACGTCGACCCGTCGAGCGGCGGTGACGGGCCGGGGCAGCACCAGGAGGACCAGGATGAGCATCGCCGCCGCGACGACCCCGTCGAGCCAGTAGTGGTTTCCGGTGCCCACGACCACCAGCAGCGTGATGAGGGGATGCGCCAGCCACAGCCACCACAGGCGTCCACCGGTCACCGCGATGAGCGCGATGGCGACGGCGAGTGCCCAACCGACGTGCAGGGACGGCATCGCGGCGTACTGGTTGCTCAACGCATCGGTGTCGGGCGGGCCGTAGACGGCGGGTCCGTAGCGTCTGCCGGTGTCCAGCAGACCGGTCAGGGCGGTCAACCGGGGCGGCGCCAGCGGGACGAGAAAGTGGAGCGCCAGTGCCCCGGCGGTGAGCGTGGCGAGCATCCGGCGGGTCCACTGGTAGTGGACCGGGTGTCGCAGATACAGCCACACCAGGCACACGGCGGTGGCCGGGAAGTGCACGTACGCGTAGTAGCTGTTGGCCAGGTGCACCAGCAGGTCGTGGGCGAGCAGGGGGTGCTGGACGGCGGCCTCACCGGGCAGGTGGATCAGCCGCTCCAGGTGCCAGACGGCCTCCCCGTTCGCCACCGCGGTGGAGACCCGGCCGGCCACGGCGAGGCGACCCAGCTTGTACGCGAGGAAGAGCGCGCCGACGAGCGCCAGCTCGCGCAGCGCCCGGCGCACCGGAGCGGTGCGTCGGGCGGGCGTCGCCGCCGGAGCGGCCTCCCCTGTCTCCACGAGCTCCTCGATTCGCCTCACGGTCGTGGGTGACGGCCCTGCCGGACGGCTGGACGCGGGGCCGCCGCCATCCTCGGACGGCGGCGGCCCCGGTTTCCGGTGGAGGCGGTCAACGGCGGACGGGTGCCCCGTCGGGCCCACCGTCGACGGCCACCTGGTCGAAGGCGGGAGCGCCGTCGACGGCGTCCGCGGCGACGGCCGCCGACCTGGCGGGGTCGGGCAGGTCGAGGCTGGTGCGCAGGGTGACCGGCTTGAGCAGGAGCGCGGCGATGACGCCGACCACCGCGATCGCGGCGGAGATGAGGAAGATGTGTCCGGTGGCGTCGCCGTACGCGGCACGGACGATGTGCTGCACGGCCGGGGGCAGTGCGGTGAGGTTGAGCGTGCTGGTCCCACCCGCGCTGCCGGAGGTGGGAATCCCCGCGGCGGCGAGGTCGTGGGTGATCCGGTCGGTGACCTGGCGGGCGAGGACGGCGCCGAGCACCGAGACGCCGATGGTGCCACCGAGCGAGCGGAAGAAGGCCACGGTGGAGCTGGCCGCGCCGATGTCCTTGAGCGCCACGGTGTTCTGCACCGCGAGGACGAGGTTCTGCATCGTCATGCCGACGCCCGTGCCGACGATGAACATCGCCGCGCCGACCAGGACCAGCGAGGTCTCGTGGTCGATGGTGCCGAGCAGGGCGAACCCGGCGACCAGGACGATCGCGCCGACCACGATGTACGGCTTGACCTTGCCGCTTCGGGTGATCAGCCGGCCGGCGACGATCGAGGACCCGAGGACGCCGGCCATCATCGGGATGGTGAGCAGGCCGGCCTCGGTCGGGCTGTAGCCACGGCCGATCTGGAAGTACTGGCCGAGGAAGACGGCCCCGCCGAACATGGCCATGCCGACGGCGAGGCTGCCGAGGATGGCCAGGGCGGTGGTGTGGTCGCGGACGATGCTGAGCGGGACGACCGGTTCGGCGGCGCGCGACTCGACCCAGGTCGCCAGGGCGAGCAGGACGGCAGCGCCGCCCACCATGGCCGCGGTCTGCCAGGAGGCCCAGGCGAAGGAGTCGTCGACGAACGAGATCCAGATGAGCAGCACGCTGACGCCGGCGGCGATCAGGGTCGCGCCCAGGTAGTCGATCTTGACGTTCTCGCGGCGGGCCGTGGGCAGGTGCAGGGTGAGCTGCAGCAGGATCAGCGCGACGACGGCGACGGGCACGCCCACGAAGAAGCACCACCGCCAGCCGAGCCAGGACGTGTCGACGATGAGCCCACCCAGCAGCGGGCCACCGACCGTCGCGAGGGCCATGACGCCGCCCAGGTAGCCGTTGTACCGGCCACGCTCCCGCGGCGGGATCATCGCCGCGATCGCCACCTGGACGAGGGCCTGCAGGCCGCCGACCCCGATGCCCTGGAAGGCGCGGGCGGCGATGAGCTGGCCGGCGCTGTGCGCGAAGCCGGCGATCACCGAGCCCAGCAGGAAGACGACGATGGCGACCTGCACCAGGACCTTCTTGTTGAACAGGTCGGCCAGCTTGCCCCAGATCGGCGTGGTCGCCGTCGCCGTCAACAGGGTCGCCGTGACGACCCAGGTGTACTGGGTCTGCGACCCGTTCAGCGCGCCGATGATCTTCGGCAGTGCCGTCGAGACGACGGTGCTGCTGAGCATCGCGACGAAGAGCACCAGCAGCAGGCCGCTGAGCGCCTCGAGCGTCCGCCGATGGCTCATCGGCGCGGCGCCGGTCGTCGTGGTGGTGGGTGCGCTCATCGCGCGGCCTCCAGGTTGTCGTGGTGTGCGAGGGCGACCTCGAGGTCGCGGGTGAACCGGCCGAGCGCGGCGCTCAGCGCCGTCACGTCGCCGGGGGTCCAGTCGGCGAACGTCCGATCGAGCACCTCGCCGTACCAGTCGTTGGTGTCGGCCAGGGCGGCTCGACCGGCCGGCGTGACGGCCAGCAGGCTGGCCCGCCGGTCGGTCGGGTCGGGGCGCCGTTCGACCAGCTTGTGCGCGACGAGCGCGGCGACGGCGCGGCTGACGGTCGACGGGTCCAGCCGGGTGCGGGCCGCCAGCTCCCGGGCGTGGCATCCGGTGGAGAGCCGGTCGATCTCCATGAGGATGCCGACCAGGCCGGACGGCACGGTCGGCCGCTCGTCGGCCCGCCGCTGCCTGAGCAGCCGGACACTGGTGACCAGGTCGCGCAGCCGCAGACCCAGGTCACGAACGGTGCTGTCCACCCTTTCCTCCCCGCGTTGGATTGGTTGCCACATACAAGCATCAACGGATCTTGCCCATTAGGCAACTTTTCTCATTGAGAAGTACATCACCGCCACGTACCCTGAGGGTCATGGAGGAGACCACCGGCCTACGGGAGCGCAAGAAGGCGGCCACCCGCCTGGCTCTGCACCAGGCGGCCCTGCGCCTCGCCACCGAACAGGGGCTGGACCGGGTGACCGTCGAGGCGATCGCCGACGCCGCCAACGTCTCCCGACGGACCTTCTCCAACTACTTCTCCAGCAAGGAGGAGGCGCTCTTTCACGGCGACACCGAGCGGCTGCGCCGGCTGCTCCAGCTGATCCGCGAGCAGCCGAGCGACGAGCGGCCCTGGACGGTGCTGAGCCGGGCAGCGACGCGCCTCACCGAGGAGGCGTACCTGTACGCCGACCCCTCCTGGTTGACCCGACGCCGGCAGCTGCGCGGCCACCCCGGCCTGGCGGCCCACCAGGTCGCGGCGTACGTGGCGATCGAGCGCGAGCTGGCCGCGGAGATCGCGCTCCGACTCACCGGGGCCGACGCGCCCCTGCGGTCGCGGGTCCTGGCGGCGACGTTCCTGGCCACGGTGCGGGTGGCCGTCCAACAGTGGTTCGACCAGCCGGATCGTCCGCTGCTCGACGTTGTCCGGACTGCGCTGGCGGCAGCCACTCCCGCGGCGACCCTCGTGGACCAACGGGCACCCGTCGGGGAGTAACCAGCTCCCCTCGACAATCCGCCAAGGGGAGCCGCGTCACCTGCTCAGCGGCTCAACGCGGCGGTGGTGGACGCCGGCCGGCGCGCACCACCGCTCGAGATGCCTGGGCCGATCAGACCAGAGCCGCTCGGGTCCACAGCAGGCGGCCCGGCCCGGTTACCAGATCGAGGCTCGTCAGGTGGTCGTACACCCGCGCGGCCGACCAGCGCAGGGTGGCGCGCCAGTGCGGGTTGGCGCGGGCGGTGGCACGGCCGACCGCCGGGGGGATGCCCACTGCGGCGTACGCGTCGGGATGGACCAGGCGGTTGGCGATCGAGTAGGCGGCGCGGCCGATCAGCAGCCGGGCGTACGTCAAGCCCAGCGGACCGGCGGCCTCGACCTGGCGGGCAAGTTCCTCGCGCGCGAACCGTACGTGGCGCGCCTCCTCGACGACATGGATGCGCGACACCATCCGGATGAGCGGCTGGAGCGACTCGTCGGCCATGATCTCGCGTTGGAACGCGTCGAGGACCTCCTCCGCTATGAGGATCGCGGCGAACATCTGCGGGCCGGTCGCGGTCGCCTTGAGGAACCGCCCGAGCAGGTGGTCCACCCGGTTCGCCCGGTAGACCGGGCAGCCCATCGCCTCGATGAGCCGTCCGAACATGATGGAGTGTCGACACTCGTCGGCGACCTCGGTCAACGCGTACTGGGCGTGCCGACTGGTCGGGTCGGCGTCGTAGTAGTGCCGGATCAGCATCTGCATGAGGATTGTCTCGAACCACAGCCCGGCGCTGGCTGCGCTGGCCACCTCGTGCTTGGTGAGCTCGACGCGCCGCTCCTCGCCGAGCTGCTCCCACAGCGGGGTGCCATAGAGGCTGCTGCGGCGCGGCGGGAGCCAGTAGGCGCCCGGCGTGTGGGGCGCGTCCCAGTCGATCTCCACGGTGGGTTCGTAACTGGTATGCAGCGAGGCCGTGAGCAGCCGCGTGGCGAGGGCCTCGCGTTCGAGCCCGGCCGGTGTCGTCTCCATGACGCCTCCATATTGACGTGACGCCCGGTAACTGTTACGAGTAGTAGCATGCAATCGCCCCTCAAGGATGTCAATGGATCCGATCCCTCGGGCCCGGCCTCCGGCGGCACTCCCCCCGCGAAGGCCAGCGGCCGCAAGGACCGCTGGGCGGACCATCGTGAGCAGCGGCGGCACGAACTCATCGGGGCCGCCGTGCAGGCGTTGCTGCGGCACGGGCCGGAGGTCGACATGGACCAGGTGGCTGCCACGGCAGGCGTCAGCAAGCCGGTCCTCTACCGCTACTTCGCCGACAAGTCGCAGCTCTGGCTCGCCGTGAGCGAGGTGGTGGCGGCCCGGGTGATCGACACCGTCGCACCCGCGGTCGAGCAGGTCCGCGAGGAACGCGGCCTGGTCGAGGCGACCATCGACGCGTACCTCGGGGTGATCGAGTCGGAGCCGAAGCTCTACCGCTTCCTGATGCACCAGTCCAGCCACCCCGGAATCCACCAGGTGGTCGCCGGCACCAGCCGGCAGGTGGCCGCCGGCCTGGCCCGGGTGATCGGTGACCGGCTGCGCTCACTGGGCCTCGACGCCGGTCCGGCGGAGCCGTGGGCGTACGGCCTGGTGGGGTTCGTACAGGCGGTCGGCGACTGGTGGACCACACGCGGCCAGCCGATCCCCCGAGCGGCGCTCACCGACTACCTGACCACGCTGCTGTGGAGCGGGATCGAGGGGATACGGCGCAGCGCGGACCTGCCGCACCAGCTCACCCGCGCCCACGAGCGGATCGCGCCATGAGCTACCACGGCCCGGCGGGCGTCGCGGGCAACGCGGTCCAGGTGCACCTGAGTGGGCGGTGGGAGCCGGTTGACGGCCGCTACCACTGGGGTGGGCGGATCGAGCCCGAGCCGCAGGTGGTCCGGCTGCTCCGGTCCGGCCGGCGGGACGTCGAGCTGCGCATCGCTGACCGGGTCAGCCCGGCCCGGCTGGCCGAGGTCGACCCGTGGGGCGGCGTACGGATCACCGGCGTGGGCGATCCGCCCTGGCCCCCGGCGGCCGAGCCGGTTGTCGCACCCGAGCCCGTGGAGGAGTGATGGACACCGACATCGCCATCATCGGCGCCGGCTTCGGCGGCCTGGGCGCGGCCATCCGGCTGCAGCGGGCCGGCTTCACCGACTACCTCGTCTTCGACCGGGGCGACGACGTCGGCGGCACCTGGCGGGACAACAGCTACCCCGGTTGCGCCTGCGACGTCCCGTCGCACCTGTACTCCTTCTCCTTCGCCCGCAACCCCCGCTGGTCGAACACCTTCTCGGGACAGCAGGAGATCTGGGACTACCTGCGCGACTGCGTCGACCGCTTCGGGGTACGCCCGAGGCTGCGGTTGCGCCACGAGGTGCAGGGGGCGAGCTGGGACGACCTGCGCCAGCGCTGGCGGCTGCGTACCTCCGGCGGCGACCACACCGCCCGGGTCCTGATCTGCGCGGCCGGCCCGCTCAGCGACCCCGCCACCCCGGACATCCCGGGGATCGACGACTTCGCCGGCACGATCTTCCACTCCGCCCGCTGGCAGCACGACCACGACCTGACCGGCCGGCACGTCGCGGTCATCGGCACCGGTGCCTCGGCGATCCAGTTCGTGCCGCGGATCCAGCCGACGGTCGACAAGTTGACGCTGTTCCAGCGCACCCCCGCGTGGATCATGCCACGGCTGTCGCGCCGGATCAGCCGGGTCGAGCAGGCCGTGTTCCGCACCGTGCCCGGTGCGCAGCGGGCCGTCCGGACGGGGCTCTATCTGGCGCGCGACACCATGGGCGTGGGCTTCCTGCACCCGGCGGTCAACCGTTTTGCCTCGCGGCTGTCGCTGCGCACGCTGCGGCGCCAGGTCGCCGACCCGCAGCTGCGGGACAAGCTCACCCCGCGCTACGCGATGGGCTGCAAGCGGGTGTTGATCTCCAACGACTACTGGCCCTCGCTCACCCGGCCGAACGTGGACGTGGTCACCGCCGGCATCGCACGGATCGTGCCGGACGGCCTGGTCGCCGCCGACGAGGTGCACCACCGGGCGGACACCATCATCCTCGGCACCGGCTTCCACGTCACCGACTCCCCCGTGGTGCGGCGCATCCGCGGCCGTGGCGGGCGCAGCCTGGGCGAGGCCTGGACCCCGAGCATGCACGCGTACCGGGGCACCATGGTCGCCGGCTTCCCGAACCTGTTCTTCCTGCTCGGCCCGAACACCGGGCTCGGGCACACCTCCGTCGTGCTGATGATCGAGGCGCAGCTGCAGCTGGTGCTCGCGGCCCTGCGACACATGCGGGCCAAGGGCATCCAGGCGATCGAGCCCACCGCCGACGCCCAACGGCGCTGGACGGAACGGGTCGACCAGAAGATGACCGGCACCGTCTGGAAGACCGGCTGTTCGAGCTGGTACCTCGACGCCACCGGCCGTAACGCCACCATCTGGCCGGGCTTCGCCAGCAGCTTCCGGCTGCGGCTGCGCCGATTCCGCCCGGCCGACCACCAGGTCGTCGGCGCCGGGAGCACCCCCAACGAACCGGAACGGGAGCACGCCGATGCGGTATGACCTGGCGGGCAAGACCATCCTCATCACCGGCGCGGCGCGCGGCATCGGGGCGCAACTGGCCCGCGAGGCCGTCGCACGCGGCGCCCAGGTTGCCCTCGTCGGCCTGGAGCCCGAGCTGCTCAAGCAGCTCAGCACCGACCTCGACGCGCACTGGTACGAGTGCGACGTCACCGACCAGGCAGCCCTCGACGCCGCCGTGGCATCCACGGTGGACCGCTTCGGTGGGATCGACGTGCTCGTCGCCAACGCCGGCATCGCCAACCTCGGCACCGTCGCGCTGGGACCGGTCGACGCGCTGATCCGTACCGTCGAGGTGAACCTCTGCGGTGCGATCCGCACGGTCAGCGCGGCGCTGCCCCACGTCGCCGCCGCCCGCGGCCACGTGCTGATCGTCTCGTCAGCCGCCGCCTTCACGGCGATGCCCGGAATGGCTGCCTACAGCGCGTCCAAGGCGGGCGTCGAGCAGTTCGCCAACGTGCTGCGGCTGGAGACCCGCCAGCGCGGCGTCACCGTCGGCACCGCCCACCCGATCTGGATCGACACCGACCTGGTCCGCGACATCCACGACGACCTGGCATCGTTCCGCAGCGCGCTGCGCCGGTTGCCGTGGCCGCTGTCCACCGTCGTACCGGTCGGGCAGTGCGCCGCTGCCCTGCTGCGTGGCATCGAACGCCGCAAGCGCAAGGTCTACGTGCCACGCTCGCTCGCCGTGGTGCAGGCGCTGCGGCCGGTCGTGTTGAGCGGGCTCTCGGACGCGCTGGTCACCCGGTTCGGCGGCCGGACCCTGGTCAACCAGATGGAAGACGAGGTACGCCAGCTCGGGCGCTCCTTCGGCAAGACCTCGGTGGGAGGGTAGTCATGGGGATCCACTTCCGTCGCGCGGGCGGCGGTGAGCCGCTCGTGCTCATCCACGGCATCGGGCACCGCCACCAGGCGTGGGATCCGGTGTTCGACCGGCTCGCCGCCCACCACGAGGTGATCGCGCTCGACCTGCCCGGTTTCGGACAGTCGCCGGTGCCCGACGCGGGCATGCCCGCCGACATGGCCGCCACCGTCGCCGCGATCCTGCCGGTCCTGACCGAGTGGCGACTGGAGCGTCCGCATGTGGCCGGCTACAGCCTCGGCGGGGCGATCAGCCTGGAGCTCGCCGCCGCCGGGACGGTCGCGTCGGCCACCGCCTTCTCCCCCGCCGGCTTCTTCACCCCAGCCGAACGCCGCCGAGCACTGGCCATACTCAGGATGTTGCGGGCCAACGCCTACCTACCCACCCCGATCATGCGGGTCGCGCTGCGCTCGGCGTACCTGCGGGCGATGTGCTTCGCCCCGTTGATGACACGCCCGGCGCTGCTGGACGCCGAGCGCGCGCTCGGCGACGCACTCGCCCTGCGTCGAGGGCTCGGCTTCACCAGCGTGGCCCGAGCCGCCCGCGACTACCGCTTCGATGGTGCCCGACTGTCCGGGACGACGGTGCCGGTGACCATCGGCTGGGGTGACTGCGACCGCATCTTCCGCGTCCACCAGGCCGAGCGCGCCCGGGCCGACCTGCCGGCAGTCCGGGTGGTGACGCTGCCCGGATGCGGCCATGTGCCGATGAGCGACGACCCGGACCTGGTCGCATCGCTCATCCTGGAGACCACCGGCGCGCTGTCCCGCACCGTGCGACCGGGCCACTCCACTGTCTCCTCAGAGTGCGGTCTGTCGAAGTCCCGTAAGGCCAGACACCGCGGCGAACCCCGCCGCCCTGGCCTGACGAGCGGCGGACCGGACCGGTCGCGGTGACATAGGTTGGCGCGGTGGACTCCGTGGCCGTCACCGTCGAACGAAGGGTCACCGAACGCGGCGAGCTTGCCCTGCGGGCCAACGCGGGACATTACGAGGTGATCAGCAACGGAGTCGTCCTCATGGACACCCGGGCCGGGCGGTCCGAGCGACTGCTGGTCCAAGCGGTGCGAGGGTGTCGATGGTCAGTTGTTTCATCCTGGGTGCGCTGCTGCCCGACTTCCCTTGGCTGTTGGTCGGTCTGACATCTCGCTTGCGAGCTCTGCGCACCCTGGTTGTCCGTGTTCGTGCCGGCGCCCAGCCTCGGGCAGCCCTCCGGTGGTGGATCCGCTGCTGTACGCGCCGGTTGCTATCACCGTTACTGTCGCGCCCGCGGTGCCGGCGCGTGATGGTCCGGTTGATCGGGCAGTTCGGCCAGGATGGCGCTGACGAGCCGGATCACGGCGGACGGCCTCAGTCCGAGTCCTCGGCGGGCGCGTGGTCCGGGTCGGGCAGGACAGGGTGGTCGGTCGGGTAGAGGCCGGCAACGAAGCCGTAGACCGTGTCGCCGGAGCGCGGCAGCTCGGTGAACTCCCGGATGAGCGCCTCGACGCGCCGCCAGAACTGCGCCGCGCTCTCCTTGGGGATGCGGGCGTGGCGCATCGTGGTGTAGAGCGTGTCCGCCTCGTGGGCCGGCACCGACTCCGCCGCCGCGACGGACAGGCCGTTGATGCACACCGGCGTCGTCGTGTCGCCCGAGCGCCGGACCACGCCCACGTGGATGGTGCGGCCCGTGCGTCCGTAGTACCGCTCGTCGATGGCGCGCACACGCCGGGTGCGGACGACGCGCAGCATCCCGGCCTCGAGCAGCACGTTGACGTGGTAGGCGACCGAACTCTTTGGACGGTCGACTGCCGTGGCCAGCTCGGCCACGGTGGCGGCCCGCTCGAGCACCAGGTCGAGGATCGTGGCCCGAAGCGGGTCGGCGATCGCGCGCAGCTGCGTGGGTGTGGACACGTCGACGGCGTCGGGCAGGTCGTAGTCCGGGATTCGGGTATTGCTCGACATTTGTTGAACAATCTAAGGTGTTGGAGTGTTCGCGGCAAGATCCTACCGAGACCAGGGAGACCCCATGGCTGAGGTGTTGTTGTTCCATCACGCGCAGGGTCAGACGGCGGGCGTCCTCGCCTTCGCCGACGAGCTCCGCCGAGCCGGGCACACCGTGCACACGCCGGACCTGTACGACGGCCGCACCTTCGCGACGCTGGACGACGGCCTGGCGTACGCCCGGGAAGTGGGCTTCGACAACCTGCTCGATCGGGGCGTGGGTGCGGCGGACGGGCTGCCCGAGGAGCTCGTCTACGCGGGCTTCTCGCTCGGCGTGATGCCGGCGCAGAAGCTCGCGCAGACCCGGGCCGGCGCGCGCGGGGCGATGCTGTTCGAGTCCTGCTTCCCCGTCTCGGAGTTCGGGACCGCCTGGCCGGCGGGCGTGCCGGTACAGATCCACGGCATGGACGCCGATCCGTTCTTCGCCGGCGAGGGCGACCTCGACGCCGCCCGCGCTCTCGTCGAGTCGGCCGAGGACGCCGAACTGTTCGTCTACCCCGGCGATCGGCACCTGTTCGCCGACTCCAGCCTGCCGTCCTACGACGCGGACGCCGCCAAGCTGCTGACCCAGCGCGTGCTCGACTTCCTCGTCCGCTGACAACATCCAGCGGCCACGGCACCCGTACGCCCGCCAATTGCTTCGTCAGTGTGGGCGCCGGATCCCGCGCGTCCGGGAAGCGGCCTACGGTTACCACCCCGACGAGGAGTTGTCGGGCACTGGCTGACCGCGCGGGAACCACCCCGATCAGGTGAACCGCGGCGACCCGCGTGGTAGCGAGCATGTCCGATCGCCGTCCGCGGTTGTCGGGCAGCGCCGGGGGTTTGAGGGCGGTCTTGGCCGTGCGGATGGCTGTAGGCAGAGCCGTGAGGTGGTCTGAAGGGGCGTCGCGGCAGGGTACCGGTCACCATGTCCCCTCGCCCAGTGAATGCGCTGCGCCAAGTCGTGGAGGAGCAGGGGGTCTAATCCTCTAGGGAGGTGGCGAGGGCTCCTCCCGTGGGTGTTTCCACTCGCGTATCGCGTCCCGCACCGCAACCCCGGCGAGGACGATGGCTGCGGTGCTGGCGGGGATCGTCGGAGGCAGGCGGAGCATCGCCGGCGTCAGGGCGGCGAGCGCGAGCAGTCCGACCACCCGGGACGCGGACACCCGGGCGAACACGTCGTACTCGAGGCGGGATCGCCCAGCCAGGAACAGCGCAGGCCCGCCGAAGATGACCGCGAGCCACGTCGGGTCCCGTTCGAGGGGCTGGTCGATGACGAGGGCGTGGCCCACGCCGGTGGTGAGGATGCCGGTCACCATGACCAGGTGGGTGTAGGTCCCGGACTGACCGAGGCGGGCCGGGCGGGGGGCGGCCTCGAGGACGGCGGGCAGCACGATTCCGGCGCGGTGGAAGTAGATTCGCCACAGCAGGACCGTGCTGGCGAAGGACACTACGGTCGGCAGCACCCGGTCGGGCGTAAACTCTGTGGCGAAGGTCAATCCCGTGAGCAGGATTGTCTCGCCGAGCGTGATGATGATGAACTGCTGGTAGCGCTCAGCGAGGTGCTCGCCCGCGATCATCCACTCCTTCATCCGGGTGCGACCAAGCCCCGGTATGGGCCAGCCGAGGGCGAGTCCCGTGTAGTCCAGTGCTATCGCAAGCGTCCACAGCACCCCGCGCGCGGGACTCTGCGGGAATAGCGCGGCCCCGGCGAGCCAGGGCACGGCGGACACCGCGGCCCAGGAGAGGGTCCGGGCGGGGTTGTGCCGCTCGTGGGGCGAGGCGAGCAGGAGGAAGAGGGGCTTGCCGCATTGGATGGCGACGTAGGTGACCGCGAAGACCAAACCCCGCGGGCCGAACGCATGGGGCAGCGCGACCGCCATGATCATGCTGCCGAACATGACCCAGACGACCATCAGCTGGATCGCCGGTTGTCGCGGATCGAAGCAGCTGGTCACCCATGCCGCGTGGATCCAGACCAACCACAGGGCCAGCAGCAGCAGTGCCGTCTGACCGGCTTCAGGCAGGACGATGCGCCGGTCGGTGGTGAAGTCCTCGATGAGGCGCTGCGAGAGCCGGGTGAGCGCGAAGACATAAACCAGGTCGAGGAGGAGTTCCCCCTCGCGGCCCCGCAGCAGCTCAGGCCAGCGAGCGGTCGTCATATTTTGCCCGTTTCCGTCCGCTTCGCGTCAGTGTTGAAGCAGTCGTACCACATCGGTCGGGGTCCCCGACGCGGATGGTCGGAACCGCCGAGCGGCTGAGCAATCCGTTGCTGCGCCGCCCCGCGCCGACTCAGCCTGTCGAGGTCGCCTCGTGGCCCCGAACGGACCTTCGTTCCGACCCCCCACAGTGGATCGGGGGGCAGCCTGAGCGATGATGTGGCGATCCGGCGGACGAATCTGCGAGAGCCAGACGTATCGAAACCCTGAGGTGCGCGAGTCTCGCCGATCAGCTCCAGCAGTCAACACCGCACACCATGGTCGCGCTCACGGCCGAACTCGTCGATCAGCTCGTCGACGTGCTCACCGGCGCGCTCTTGAAGCAGGACAAAGGCATCCTCGGCGGCCTGCGGATCACGGCTACGCTTCAACCGCATCGCTCGATCGGACTCGCGACCCACGAAAGCAACGCCCGGACGACACCAGGCTCGTTCAGGTTCAACCCTTGTCTATCGGCACGCAGCACCGCGCCCGCGTGCATCAGCCCGTCCGTGGCGATGTGACCCATCACCGGCCCTGAAAACCACCACGAGCTGCCCTCGCGCACCCTCACGACGAAGCCTCACGACCTCGCGGCAGCCCAGCCAGCGCCGTCCGACCTGCTCATCGCCCTCAACCTCATGAGCATGGCCAACCGACCATGCGAACCGCTTCGAGCCAACCACCAGCCACCGAGGACCACGACGTGCCATCGACCCAGCCTACGAACAAGCCATCGAACCGTTGACAACGCCATAGGGACACCTCCCTGCCACCAGACGCTTGCCATGATCCTCAAGATGCGCGTAGCGGCCCTCACGGTTCACGACAGAGCGGGCAAGGCCGCATGACTGCGTTTGCTACCCGCGGGGTCCCAAAATCATTGGACATGCGTCCAACCCATGACGATCGTTGGCGCCATGCAACAGGAGGAGATCTGGGACGTCGACGCCGCCCAGCGCTATGACACGCCGGACAATGGCATGTTCGCCCCGGAGGTCTTGGGGCCGACCGTGGACCGCCTGGCCGAACTTGCAGGCGGTGGAAAGGCGCTCGAGTTCGCCATCGGAACCGGCCGCGTGGCCGTCCCGCTCGCCGAGCGAGGGGTACGGGTCACTGGCATCGAGCTGTCGCATCCGATGATCGACCAACTGCGAACGAAGGTGGAAGAAGCGACGATCCCCGTGGTCGTCGGCGATATGGCGACTGCCGTCGCCCCAGGGAAGTACACGCTCGTCTACCTCGTCTACAACACGATTTCCAATTTGCTCACTCAGGCCGAGCAGGTTGCGTGCTTCCGCAACGCTGCCGGCCACCTCATGCCCGGTGGCCGGTTCGTGATCGAGCTCTGGGTGCCGGAGCTGCGCAAGCTCCCACCTGGTCAGCAGGCCATGGTGTGGCGTTCCGAGCCCGGGTACATCGGCTTGGACACCTACGATGTTCTACGCCAGCACGTTGTATCGCACCATTTCACGTTCGATGAGAGCAGACAGGCTCGGCTGACCCGCAGCCCGCACCGCTACATCTGGCCGGCCGAGCTCGACCTCATGGCTCAATTGGCCGGGTTCGAGCTGGAAACCAGGCATGCGGACTGGACCGGAGGCGACTTCACCGCCGAATCGCGTTCCCACGTGTCCGTCTATCGCATCCCGCCGAACGACTAGGGTGTGTCTCCTGGATCTTGTCGGGGTACGCCCAGTCTCTTGAGAGTCTCGCTGGCGCGCTTTAGGTATTCGCGGGTTGCGCGGTCGAAGGCGCCAGTTGGCAAGGACCAAGCGGCGTCTTGAGGCTCGCCGAGCCGACGGAGCCAGGCGCGCCGCCACGGCAGTTTCAAGATCATGATGTGAGCCCGAGGATGGCGAAGGGTCGGGTCATGTTGCGGCAGGCCCAGCGGGTGGCCTCGTGATGTCTGCGCGTCCGGCCAGACGTAGCGCGCCGATAGCGAGGTTGCGCAGGGAGGCCATGACGCGGGGGCCGTTGCGGGTGCGGACGCGGGAGTGGTCTTCGCGGTAAAGGGTGTCGCGGATCCAGTGCTGGAAGCACAGAACCGGCCAAAGAGGCTCTTCTGACGTTCTCGTGGGTGAGTTGAGGCCCTGATCAACAAGGCACGCCGTGCCCCGTCTAGTTTCTGAGCTGCGAAGAACAGGATACCGAAGATCGAAACATGGCGTGCGTTTGACCAGGGTATTGCATCGACAGGCAGGGTTCGAACGGGCGGTTGTCGAGGTGGGTCACGACGAAGCTCCGGCGCAGAGGATCTGTAGGAAGACCCTTGCTACCCGGAGCTTCGTCTCCTATATGGAGCGACACGCCGACGTTGATCAGGTCGCGATCCACTCGGCGACGAGCGGCCCCCGCTCAAGCTCATAATCTTGAAACGGCCGTGGGCGCGCCGCTGACGGTATCGACGAACTGACACTGACCATTGACGGTGTCGAGGTAACGGGGCTCTTCGAATACCGCACAGCGACGCATCTGTTCACCTTCACCGGCGATCGAACCATGCACGCGATCGATCCTTGTGTCACCGGAACCGCACAGTCGGCCGTCGCCGATGGCTACCTTGTCGTCGTCAAGCCCTTACCCTGGGGCGTGCACAGCCTCGTCACGACAGCACACGACATCGCGGGCAACGCACTGACCATCAGCTACACGATCACCGTCACCTGACGGACCTCTGGTTGGGGCGGCCTGGTCGGTCCGCCCCAACGAGGCCGCGCACGATGACGAGTGCTGCAAAGGCGTACACATGTTGCTCGACGCGGTTTCCGCAACAGCAGTGTGCAGCTGACGCCGCAAGGAGGCCGGCGAAGCATTCGCCGGCCTTGCGAACGAGGTGGAAAGCTCCCTGACCCGGCCGGCGGCACGAAGACAGTCAATCAAGTCAGTTTGATGTACCCTCTGGTTCATGGCTGCGTCGAGTCAAGCCGCCCCAGCGTTCATGCGCTTGGCCGCCCACCCGCTGCGGTGGCGGCTACTGACCGAACTCGCCGACAGCGACCTGCGGGTCCGCGAGCTGGTCACGCTGATCGGCCAGCCGCAGAACCTGGTCTCCTACCACCTGCGGCTGCTGCGTGACGGCGGCCTGGTCACCGCCACGCAAAGCAGCTTCGACGGCCGCGACAGCTACTACCACCTGGATCTGGACCGCTGCACCCAAGCGCTGGCCAGCACCGGCGCCGCCCTGCACCCGGCCCTACGCTTGGATGGCGCCACGGTGGCCCCACCGGTCCACCAGCGGCGGTTGCCCCACCTCGCCGTGCTGTTCGTATGCACGGGTAACAGCGCCCGCTCACCGACCGCCGAAGGCCTGCTACGCCACCACACCGCCGGACAGGTGGAGGTCAACAGCGCCGGCAGCCGCCCCCGGCCGCTACTGCATCCCAACAGCGTGCGGGCGCTGCGCGACCAGTACGGCATCGACATCGCCGGTCAGCGCCCCCGCCACCTGGACACCCTTGCCGGCCGTCGGTTCGATTACGTGATCACCCTGTGCGACAAGGCCCGCGAGGTCTGCCCCGAGTTCGACGATCACCCTCGCCGCATTCACTGGAGCATCCCTGACCCCGCCTTGGCCGGCGACAGCGACCAGGCCAGCTACCAGGCCTTTGCCCGCAACGCCGCCGACATCGATACCCGCATCCGCCATCTGCTACCCGTCCTCGCTACCCGCCCAGCTATGAGTCAAGGAGGTTTGAGCCATGACCGGACCCGACGAGTACGCCAGCGTCCGCTACCTGGTTGACGACGTCCAGGGAGCCGTCGACTTCTACACCACTCACCTCGGCTTCCAACTCAGGACCACGGCCGGACCCGCCTTCGCTGACGTGGTCCGCGGCCCGCTGCGGCTGCTGCTGTCCGGGCCCGCCAGCTCAGGCGCCCGAGCCACGCCCAAGGACGCCACGACTCCCGGCCGCAACCGCATCCACCTCACCGTCGACGATCTGGACGCCGAGATCGACCGGCACCGGGGCGCTGGACTGTCGTTCCGCAGTGACGTGGTTTCCGGCCCCGGCGGGCGTCAGATCCTGCTGGCCGACCCCGCCGGCAACCTCATCGAACTGTTCCAACCAGCCCGTCAGACCGGTGCCGCGACGACCACCCCCTGACGAAGCCCGTTGACGGCGCTGCTGTAGCAGCATAATCCGCTCGCTGCTCAAGCCTGCGCCCGCTCGTTTCCAACCGTCAGTGCCCGGGTTCCTCGTCGCAAGGCATCCACCAATGGGCTGAAAGCGAGCGCAGGGCCTGAGCTCAGGACTTACTCGTCCAGGGCACGAGCGTGGCGGGCATGCCGAAGGCGGCGACGTGACGGGCACCGACGAAGGCGTTGCTCTCCACGATCTTCCCGTCCTCGATCCGGAGTACGTCGACGACCAGCGCCTCGTAGTGCGGGCTGCCGGGCCGGCGGAGATAGTTGATCAGTGCCGGGCGCCCGTTGGCCGAGGCGGGGAACGTACGCCAGTCCAGCGGTCGGCCGAGGAACCTCGCGGCCGCGTCGATCCCAACGACCGGCGGCTCGGGCGGCATCGTGATCCGTACGTCCTCGGCGAGCAGTGCCCGGAACGTCTCGGGGTCCCTCGCGTTGGCGTAGCGACGCAGGATCTCTTCGTCCTCGCCGGTGAGCTGCGGGCGGCGCCAGTCCAGCGGGTCCGCCGGAGCATGCCGCCGCAGGGTGTGGCGGGCCCGCTGGAGGAGGCTGTTGACGGCCGCTACGGCGGTGTCGAGCGCGCCGGCGATCTCCTGCGGCGTCCAGCCGTAGACGTCGCGCAGCACGAAGGCCGCCCGCTGCCGCGCAGGCAGGTACATGAGCGCTGCGATCAGGGCCAGCTCGACGGTCTCCCGGGCGGCGAGACCGGCCTGGAGGTCGTCGGCCAGGAGGGCGTCGGGATAGGGACCGAGCTCGGTGGACCACTCCAGCGGGTCACCCGACGGTACCGTCCGGTGACCAGCCGCCTTGCGGCTGTCGAGGAAGACGTTCGTGGCGATCCGGTAGAACCAGGTGCGCGCGGACGCCCGCCCCTCGAAGCGGCCTCGGGCGCGCCAGGCGCGTAGGAAGGTCTCCTGCACCAGGTCGTCCGCGTCGGTGACGTTGCCTGCGAGGCGGTAGCAGTGCACGTGTAGCTCACGCCGGTGCTCGTCGAATGCGCGCTGCAGCCAAACCGCCTGCTCGCCAGGCGAGTCAGACATGTGATCTCCCAATGGGCTGAATCGTCGTCACGACCGTACTGACGACCGCCGACCTCATCCGTCATCGGTGACCGATGACGATCGCCGACTCGCTCGTCCATACCGGTGATCGACCCCCGACTCCACGAAGGGATACAGCCATGACGGCAACCCCTGCGTACAGCGCCGCCACGCCGCCGGTCGTCGACCGGGAGACCTGGCTGCGCGAGCGCAACGAACTGCTGGTCCGGGAGAAGGACCATACCCGCGAAGGAGACGCGATTGCAGCCGCTCGTCGTCAGCTGCCGATGACCTTGGTGCCGACAGTGACGGTGCAGGGCCCCGGCGGGGACACCCCGTTGGTGGAGGTGTTCGAGGGCCGCCGGATGCTCATCGCCTACTTCCACATGTGGCACGACGGCAGACCGTTCGAGGATCAGTGTGAGGGGTGCACTTTCTCGACGTGTCACGTGCAGATGTTGGACTACCTGCATGCCCGGGACGTCACCTACGCCGTGTTCTGCCAGGGCCCCTACGACGACAGTGCCGCGTTCGCGGAGTTCATGGGCTACACGTTCCCCTGGTACTCGGCGAAACACTCCGACCCGGCTCTGGCGGACGGTCGCGGATTCGGGTTCATCGCGTGCTACCTGCGCGACGACAACCGGGTCTACGAGACCTACTGGACCACAGGGCGGGGCGTGGAGGCGTTGATGACCAGCTACCACGCCCTGGACCTCACCGTGTACGGCCGGCAAGAGAACTGGGAGAACTCACCCGAAGGGTGGCCCCAGGTCAGCGGCCACCCGTGGCGTCTCAACGGCCGCCCTGTAGCGCAGTGGACCCGCCCGGGCGTCGCGCCGGCGATGATGTCGGACGCTCGAGCTGATCATGCCCGGGTCGGCCGCATGTCGGCCTGCTGCTGGGCCGAGGCGGATCTCCCCTGACCGGCGCGAGCACCCGACATCTGATCGGCAACGCTTGAGAAAGACGGTGACCTTCTCATGTTGTCTCGCCGTTCGTCGAGCAGACCGCCGCCGGCCGGCTCGCCCGCGCAGTGCCCTCCCGGCGCGCCAGCGCCGATGACGATCGCAGCGTAGTGACTTACTTGGGCAGTTCGGCGCCTGTCTGCTCGCTCACCATGTACTCCGCGTACCAGTCGGGCCAGTTCGCGTCCGCCTCGCCGATGCGCTTCTCGTGCTCGCCGTGGGCGGCCGCCGCACGCCGAAGCGCGCTCGCCAGGTCGCTTGCGGAGCCGAACGAAGTCGCGGCAGCCTCGATGCGCCCGGGAAGCCGGGTCGTGATCTCCTGCAGCAGCCAGTCGTTGCCATCGGGATCGCGGAACGAGGCGCGCGAGAAGTAGCTGCGGCGCTCGGGATCCAGACCGCTGACCGGGCCGTCCGGGCCGATGTGGAAAACCTCGCTCACCTCGATACCGGCGGCGACCAGCGCGTTCCGGGCCGCCTCGATGTCGGACACGATCAGGTATTCCTTGGCTGAACCGGGCGCGGCCGACGTGAGATTCGTACCGAATTGGACTGAGCACCCGGAGCCGTGCGGCGTGAACTGGATCACGCCAGGCGGTGTCTGGTCCAGCCTCCACCCGAGGCGCCCGTAGAACTCCTTCGCGCGGTCGACATCCGAGACCGGGATGACGACCACCTCGAGCTTCATGTCGACGTTCGTGCTCATCGCGGCCTCCCTGGGCTGAGTCAGGGCATCATGCGCTTCCCCTGCGGCGTCTTACCAGAGTGGGACACCCCCGTCGGTTTCCTGGCCTCCGTGCTGCGCCAACGGCCGGGACTCCCCAGACGATCAGGCGGGCCATCGCTCCGACTGAGGCCGCCGGTGAGGCAGGGTCTCGGTTACGACGGTACTGCTTCCGCATTTACGGGGTGCCTCGTTCCCGGCATCGCCTCCGCCGCCGGCTGGGACGCCCGCCTGGCCGAGGAGGGAGAAGCACTCGGCCCTTTGGGGCGACCGTTACCGAAGCGGTATACCGCCACCAGCTCCGGCCCACCCTGCTCACGGAGCGACCGCCATGGATGCCATCGTTGACGGCTGTTCACTCCGTTGAGCGCAGGTGTGTGAAGCGGGACGATCCACTGCCTTTGGACTGCGGAAATGCCCACAGCGCCGAGGATGGCAGGGCGGCGAGGCCGACGAGGACCCAGGCGCCCCTGCCGACCCAGCCCGGCGCGGTTTGGTCGATCGCAGCGGCCAGGAACGTCCCGGCGATGATGTAGCCGACGCCTTCCAGCGTGTGGCTGGTCAGGAGCGCGCCGAACCAGCGCAGCCAGCAGTCGTCCGGCGGGCAGTTCGGCTCGCGGATTGGGAGATCAACTGCGGGCCCACCCGTCGCCGCGCGGCGAGGGTGATCAGGCATGGTCGCGGCCGTAGCGGGAACCGGAGAGCCACCAGCCGGACCGACGAAGGGAGGACGCCCCATGGCGGACCCGTCGCGCACAGGGTCGGATCGTGCCCGCCCGCCTGATTCGCCGCTGCAGGCGCGGGACGTCGCGCGGGCCGGTGGCGGCTTCGCCGTCGTGGAGATGTTCACCTCCCAGGGCTGCTCGAGCTGTCCTCCCGCGGAGGAGGTGCTGACCGAGATCGAGCGCGACGCCCGGAAGCGGGAACAACCCATCTACGCCCTCGGCTTCCACGTCGACTACTGGGACGACCTGGGCTGGCCCGACCGGTTCGCGGACGAGGCGTACACCGCCCGGCAGCAGGCGTACGCGCGCGCCTTCGGCTCCGGGCAGTTGTACACGCCGCAGATGGTCATCAACGGCACCGTCGAGTTCGTCGGTTCCGACCGTCGGCGGGCGGCGACGGCGATCGCGTCCGCCCTGACGGCGGTAGCCACCACGCCGCTCGCACTGTCGGTCGAGGACGCTGCCAGGAGCACCGGCGGCGGACGTCGGGTGGTGGTGGGCTATCAAACTGAGCGGCCCCCGCAGCGGGCGGTGTTGAACGTGGCGATCGTGGAACGTGGCCTGGAAAGCGAGGTCGCCCGAGGTGAGAACGCCGGGCGGACGTTGCGCCAGGACAACGTGGTGCGCGCCTTCACGTCCGTGGATCTGGACGCGGAGCGTGGGCGGGTGGAACTGGACGTGCCGCCAGATCTTGATCCTCGACAAGCCTCGGTGGTCGGCTACGTGCAGAACGACGGTGACAAGGCCATCGTCAGCGCCACGGCCACCGACGTGTCCGCCGAGCCCGGATGAGAGCTGCTGCTGCGCCACTTCGGGACGGTCGATCAGCGACAATCACCAGTCGACCAAGACCAAGACCACCAGCACCAGCACCAGCACCAGCACCAGCACCAGCACCGACCCCATCACGTCTTGAGGTGTGATCGTAGAAGCCGCCCGGGAAACCTCGCGGGCGCCGCCCGAAGCAGTGCCCGCACGGCGATCGACCTGCTCCACTCCCACGTACAGCTGGTTGCTTCGGGGACGACGCACCGCTGCGCCAGGATCTGCATCAATCTGGCGGCTCCGGCGCTGGGTCGCCGTGACGGTCGAGCTGGCCATCGAAGCGGGTTCGATCCGTAACGTCGGCAGCTTGACGACTTCGGTCTTCTCTGGGAGCTCACGCCCAGTGCAGCCGCAAACGCCTTACGGCCCTGACCTGCTCTTGACCGCCGAATGTGATCGGCTTAGCTTCTTCGATAAGAAAGGTCTCTTTACTAATCTCGCTCCGTCCCTCCGTGGGAGTGCCGATGCGACCATTCCACCACCGCCACCTCACCGCCCTCGTCGCCCTGGCGACCGTGCTGGTCACCGCCACCCCGCCGACCGCCGCGAGCGCGGATGACAGCCCGAACCGCCGGGCCGGTTACCACCGGGTCGGCTACTTCACCCAGTGGGGCATCTACGGCCGGGCCTTCCCAGTCAAGAAGCTCGACACCTCCGGGGCGGCGAGCCGCCTCACCCACGTCAACTACGCCTTCGGCAACGTCAGCGAGGACGGGCGCTGCTATGTGGACGGTGGGGCGGGCGAGGGTGACGCCTGGGCCGACTACCAGCGTCCCGTCCCGGCGGAGGAGAGCGTCGACGGAGTTGCCGACGCCTGGGGCGAACCGCTCAACGGCAACTTCGGCCAACTGGCCAAGCTCAAGGCCAAGCACCCCGATCTGAAGGTGCTGATCTCGCTGGGCGGCTGGAGCTGGTCGACGTACTTCTCCAACGCCGCCCGCACCGACGCCTCCCGCAGGGCGTTCGTCGCCTCCTGCATCGACCTCTACCTCAAGGGCAACCTCCCAGTCCTGGACGGTGGCAGTGGCGGCCCGGCCGCGGCCGCCGGCGTCTTCGACGGCATCGATCTGGACTGGGAGTGGCCGAACTGGCCGGGTGAGCCGGGCAACGTGATCCGCCCGGAGGACCGGCAGAACTTCACCAAGCTGCTCGCCGAGTTCCGCCGGCAACTCGACGCGTACGGCCGGAAAACCCGCAAGCACTACCCGCTGACCGCCTTTCTGCCGGCCAATCCGGCGACGATGGACGCCGGGTATGAGGGGCGCGAGATCTTCCCGTACCTGGACTTCGCAACGGTGCAGGGGTACGACTTCCACGGCGCCTGGGACGCGGTGACAAACCAGCAGTCGGCGCTGCGTGTGCCGGCGGGAGCGCCGGACAGCCCGGACTTCTCCGCCGAGGTGGCGATCGACGGCTGGATCGCCCGCGGTGCGCCGCGCGAGAAACTGGTCCTGGGAATCCCGTACTACGGTCGGGGCTGGACGGACGTCACCGGGGGTGGGAACGGCCTGTTCCAGCCCGCGGCCGGGCCCGCGCCGGCCACCTTCGAGGCCGGATACGAGGACTACCGGCGGCTCAAGACCCTGGCCGGCAATGGCTTCACCGTTCACCGCGACCTTCGTGCCGGGCACGCCTGGTTGTTCGACGGCACGACGTTCTGGACATACGATGATCCGGCGGTGGTGCTGCAGAAGACGCTGTACATCCGGCGGGCCGGCCTGGCCGGAGCAATGGTCTGGTCGCTGGACGGCGACGACGACAACGCCACGTTGACCAAGACGATCAGCCTCGGACTTGCGACGCCGTAGCCGTACCTCGCGGCCCTCGTAGCGCTCCTACCGGCCCACCCAGCAAACCCCACCGCCCGCCGCCGACCGATTCCTCGGCCGGCGGCGGGCCGGTAGGCCGTGGCCGAGGACCACGCGCGGCGGTACGGGCATCCGAGGCAAGGCCAGCCGCGACGTCTTCCGATGATCGCCTTCTACCACCACCGAGGCCGACAACGCCGCCCGACGCAGCCACTACGTGGCGTACGGCTTGGCGGCGAACCTCTTGGGCGGGTCAGCGATCGCGTCCTGGGCGGCGATCAGCTGGATCTCGCGGGTGCCTGCCGCGAGGGTCGCCTCAAGAACGGTGAAGATAGCGGCGGCGGTATGCTCCAGCGCCGTGGCGGGCGAGCCGGTCGTCAACAGGTGCGCGAGATACAACGCCGCCGTGACGTCGCCGGCGCCATTCGGGCTGATCGGCAGCAGCGGCGTGGTCACCGCCCAAGCGCCCTCGTCCGACACGGCCACCATCTCCAGCGACCCGTCAGGGACGTCACCGTGCAGCACACTGGTGACCAGAACGTGCCGCGGCCCCATCCCGCGCACGACGTCGACCGCCTCCAGCAGCTCCCTCGGCGAGTCCGTCGCACGACCCGCGAGGAACTCCAACTCGAACTGATTCGGAGTGACGATGTCGGCGCGCGGCACCACCGTGTCCCGCATGTACTCGGGGATTCCCGGCCGTACGAACATGCCGCGGCCGACGTCGCCCATCACCGGGTCGCAGCAGTACACCGCATCCGGGTTGGCCGCCTTCACCTTCTCCACCGCGTCGAGGATCACCGCGCCCATCGCCGGGTCGCCCTGGTAGCCAGACAGCACCGCGTCGGCGTCCCCGAGGACCCCACGATCCTCGATGCCCGCGATCACCTCGGCAACATCGGCCGGCGCCAGAAGCGGCCCGCGCCACGCGCCGTACCCGGTGTGGTTGGAGAAATGAACGGTAAGCACCGGCCAGACCTCGTGGCCCAGCCGCTGCAGGGGGAAGACGGCAGCGGAGTTGCCGACGTGACCGTAGGCGACCGAGGATTGGATGGACAGGATCTTCACACGGCTAATGGTGGCACCTACCGGCGGAGCCGGATGCACCGATCACCCTCGTGCCGGATGATGGGCCTCCGGCCCGGGGTCGGCCACGCTGCTGGGCAGACCCGTCAGCGGGCATGCGTGGCGGCGACGAGCCGGGTTATCTCGTCGCCGTCCGTGGCCTCGCGTCCATTGCGCTGCACCGGTGCCCCCAGGGACTGGGGCGTGACAGGGCCGCCGCCGGCATGGGAAGCTACCGGCCGGTAACGTCGTCGACGGAAGGCAGCGACATGACGGACGTGGCGGCTCCCAGCTGGCAGACGCCGGCAACACTCGACCCGGCCGTCGTGCGCCACGCCTGGCGGGTGACCGAGCCCCTGCATGGGATGATCTACTTCGCGCCCGAGGCGCACGAGCGGTACGCCGCCCTCGGCATCGCCGAGCCGGCCGGCTACTTCGCCTCCCGGGCGGCTGCCCTGGGGCCGGTCGGCCCCGGCCCGGTCGTTGCCAGCTTCTTCAACTTCAACCCGGACCTGGTCGCCCGGGTGCTGCCGGCCGCCTGGGAGCGGGCGACGCCGGCGGCCGTGCTGGCCGCCCGGCTGCAGGCTGCCGGCGCGGCCCTGTCCCGCGCGCTCGGCGACGCGGTGCACGGCCCGGAGATGGTCGAGGCCGCTGAGCTGGCCCGTTGCGCCGCCGAGTCCGCCACCGCCTACCCCGAGGGGCGGCCACTGTTCGCCGCCCACGCCGCGCTGCCCTGGCCGGAGCAGCCGCATCTGATTCTCTGGCAGGCCCAGACGGTCCTGCGGGAGTTCCGCGGCGACGGGCACGTGGCCGCCCTGGTGCTCGCCGGCCTGACCGGGTTGGAGGCACTGGTCCTGCACGCCGCGTCCGGTGAGGTGCCGGTCCGCTTCCTGCGCCGCACCCGCGGCTGGAACGGCGAGCAGTGGGCTGACGCGATCGAGCGGCTGCGCGGGCGCGGGTTGATCGAGGGCGACGAGCCGGCGTTGAGCGACAGCGGACGGGCGCAGCGCGCGTGGATCGAGGCGGCCACCGACCGGCTCGCCACGCCCGCGTACGCGGTGCTCGGCGCCGACGGGTGCGCCCGCCTCGCCGAGCTGACCCGGCCAATGAGCCGGGCAGTGGTCGACGCCGGACTGCTCAACGTCGACAACGCCGTGCCGTCGCGTGCCGACCGGGTGGCGTCCCGCTCGACGTGAGCCCGGCTCAGTTCTTCTCTGGTCCACGCTGCTCGCCTCGATTGATCATGCCGGCGCTACGCTGACCGTCCCCGCCGGGCCCGAGCGCAGGCGTCGTCTCACTGTGCGGGCCCGGCACCGTCCCAGGCCGACGCCGCCTCAACCCCCGACGTACGAGATGAAGAGCAGGTCGGAAGCCAACTCGCCGCCAGCACCCTCCTGGTGCTCGGCCTGCACCTCGCGCGGGGCATGTTCGCCGCAGCGAGATCATCGAGCTGCTGCACGCGGGCCGGGCGGCCGGCCGGTGCACGGCACTCGAGCTCGCCACCGGTGACACGCCCGAGCTGCGCCGAGCGGGGCTCTGGGCGCTCGGATTCGTGGCCAAAGCGCAGGATGTCGTGTCCCACACGGTGGAGCTTTCCCTGGCCGGGCAAGTCGGCCGCCGCCCTCCGTACCGTTACCCGTGGTCGTACACGGTCACGGCGATGTCGGGCTCGCAGAGGGTTCGCACGATCAGGCGACCCGGGTAAGTAGGCAGCCTCGAGGTTGGTACCACACTCCTCTCCCTGAGGGCCGGGTTGAGGCGATCAACTGTCGTCGGCTTGGCTGGTTGACAGAGTGAGATCGTGCGGGGCTTCGGTCGAACTGCGTGGGCCCGCGAGGAGGGCGGAGTCAGCCGGCTAGAGCTGTTCCTGGACCTGATCTTCGTGTTCGCGTTCCTGAACATCACCGGGGTCACCGCCGAGCAGCTCAATCCGGCCGGCCTTCCCCGCGGTCTGTGCTGCTCGTCCTGCTGTGGGGTTGCTGGGCCCCGTATGCCTGGCTCGGCAACATGGTCCGGCTCGACCGAGGCGTCATGCCGGTCTTCATGTTCGGACTCAGCGCGACGCTCCTCGTGATGGGCCTGACGGTCCGCGAGGCGTTCTTCGACCGTCCCGGCGGGCTATCGGGACCGGTCGTATTCGCGGTGTGCTACCTGATCGCCCGCGGCAGCGCTCTTGTCCTCGCTTCCGCCGCCGGCCTGACCGAGCCGGGGACGCGGCGGCAGTATTTGAGAGCCCTGCCGCCGCTGGGGGCGGGAACGATAGCGCTGCTGGCTGCTGCCATCGTCCCCGAGTACGTGAACGGCGCGGTGGCCCGCGAATGGACCAGGTTTTCCCTGGTGGCCTGCGCGATCGTCGCCGGGTACACCGGCACGTTGCTGCTCGGCACCGGAGCCTGGCGAATTAGATCCATCCCGTACTGGGCCGAACGGCACAGCTTGATCATTCTGATCGGCTTCGGTGAGGCCATCATCTCGGTAGGGTTGAGCCAGGGCGCCGCAGTGGCCCAACCGCTCACCCTGACCGTGCTGGCCGGCGCGCTGCTCGGCGTCGTGCTTGCCGGGGCGCTGTGGTGGAGCTACTTCGACGTGGCCCGGTTCGCGGCGGAGCTAGCGCTGCAACGAAAGTCGGAGGCCCGCCGAGCCCTCTTGGGGCGGGATGCGTACATCTTCTTGCACCTGCCGATGACGGCCGGGCTCGTACTGGTCGCCCTCGGCATCAAGCACGCACTCGCCGAGCTGCGGGTTCCGTCGGACGCATCGGTCTGGATAGGGCTGGTGGTGCTCTACGGCGGTGTGATCCTCTATCTCGTCGGCCTGATTCTGTTCGAGGTGCGGACGCTGCGCCTGCTCGGCCGGTCACCGCTCCTCGGGATCCTCCTGGTGAGCTGCCTGGCGATGATCGGGCCCCGGTTGCCCGTGCTGGCCCAGCTGGCGCTGTTGACCGCAGCGGTGGGTGCAATGGGACTGGCCGACGCCACAATCTTCCGGCGCCGCCACCGCCAGCTGCACGCGGCGATCCAACCGATGGCCGCGCAATCCGGGGTGACGCCGAAGGAACTCTTCTTCGACCTGGTCTTCGTGTACGCGTTCCTGCAGGTCGCCGCCCTGATGTCCGACGATCCCACCTGGCACGGCGTGGTGCGCGGGTTGCTGGTGCTCGTGGTGCTCTGGTTCGCCTGGTCCATGTACACCTGGCTGGCCGTCGCGGTCCGCTCGGAGAGCCCGGTGGTGCGTCTGGTGATGGTGGTGGTGGTCGCGTTGACTGCGGTGATCACGCTGGCCAGCCCGCAGGCATTCAACGATGCCCGCGGTGGTCTCTCCGGGCCAGTGGTCTTCGTGGCCTGTTACGGGCTGATTCGGCTCCTGCACCTCGGCGCGTTCTGGCTCGTCAACCGGCAAGACCCGACGCAGCGGCCCGCAGTGGCGCACAGCGCGGTGCCGACCCTTCTAGCGCTCGCCATGCTGTCGGCTGCCGCGTTGATACCGCACCCCGTCGGCGACATCCGGCTGTTGACCCCGGTGCGCGCGGGGCTCTGGATCGCCGCCATCGCCGTGGACCTGGTCGGCAACGCCCTGAGCGGGCTCCGTCACTGGGGGGTATGGTCCGCGGAGCACTGGGCAGATCGGCACAGTTTGATCATCATCATCGCGCTCGGCCAAGCGGTCATCTCGATGGGCACGGCCGTGGCTTACACACCGATCTCCGCCCGGATCATCATCGCCGCCGCGCTCGGCACGGCTCTGCTGGCCGCGCTGTGGTGGATCTACTTCGGTGCGGCAGCCACCGTCGGCGAGCGGGCCCTCGCAGCGAGCGGCAGAGCCACGCGTACGGCGATCGCCCGAGACGCCTACACCTTCCTGCATCTGCCGATGGTCGCCGGCATCGTTCTGGTCTCCCTCGGACTCGGCAAGACGATGTCGGTGCTGGGCAGCCCGGGCCTGTTCGAACTCGGGTGCCGGTTCACGGGCTCGCCCACCTCGCTCTCTTCGGCGGCGTTATCGTCTACCTGCTCGCCGACCACGGCTTCCGTTGGCGGGTGTCCCGCCGCGCCAACCGGCAACGGATAGCCCAGACCTTGGTGGTGACGGCGATGGTACCGGCCACCGCCCGGCTTCCGGCGCTGACCTCGCTCGCCTCACTGGCCGCAGTCTGCCTCGGGTTCATGATGATCGAGGTGGCACGTGGGAACGCGCCAGCGCGGCCGAGATCGCACCCCGTCCTGCCCGATCGGCCGCTGGACCGGGCAGCGCCCAAAACCCCAGAACACCCATGAAACCCGCCGAGGTATCCCCCGCGTCACGCCGAACGGGAGTTCCGTCGTCACGAATTGCGCGCCGACGAGGCCGCTGTACTCCTCGCGGGACGGCGGTGACCGACCCGGCGCCGCCCGTTGATCACCCCTCCTTGAGCTGCTCGCGCACCCGCGGTGCGACCTCGGTGCCGAACAGGCGGATGTTCTCCATGAGGACGGCGTGCGGCATCGGCCCCATGCCGTACTTCAGGTCGAAGCGGCTGGCGTCGAGCGTGGTCACGGTCCGGACGATGCGCCGGGCGACGGTGTCGGGTGAGCCGACGTAGAGCGAGCCGTACTCGACCTCGTGCTCGAAGTACTCCCGGGTGATCTCCGGGAAGCCGCGCTGCCAGCGGGCCTCCAGCATGAACGTCTCGTAGGTGGGCCAGTACTCCTCCCGCGCCTGCTCGTCGGTGGCCGCGACGTGCCCGGGCGAGTGCACCCCGATCGGCAGGGGCGCGAAGCCCGCCTGGTCCGTGGCTGCCCGGTAGAGCGTGGAGAGCCGGGCGAAGCGGGCCGGATTGCCGCCGATGATGGCGAGCATCAGCGAGAACCCGTACCGGGCGGCACGGACGACCGACGCCGGGTTCCCGCCGACGCCCACCCAGGTCGGCAGCGCGCCGCCGGCGGTACGCGGGTAGACCTGCAACCCCGGCACGGCCGCCCGGGTGGTTCCGGACCAGGTGACCGGTTCCTCCGCGCGCAGCCGGGCGAACAGCTCCAGCTTCTCCTCGAACAGGCGGTCGTAGTCGGCGAGGTCGAACCCGAACAGCGGAAACGACTCTTTGCTGGAGCCACGGCCGAGGATCACCTCGGCCCGGCCGGCGGAGAGGGCGTCCAGGGTCGCGTACCGCTGGAAGACCCGGACCGGGTCGTCCGAGCTCAGCACCGTCACCGCGGACCCCAGCCGGATCCGGGAGGTCCGCGCGGCGACCGCGGCCAGCACCAGGTCGGGCGCGGGCAGCGGTATCTCCTCGATGTGGTGCTCGCCCAGTCCGAAGAAGTCGAGCCCCGACTCTTCCGCGAGGACCCCCTCCGCGACCAGCTCGCGGATGTTCTGTGGCTGGCCCAGCAGCCGCCCGTCACTGCCGAGCGTCATCTCTCCGAAGCTGTCGATCCCGAGCACGATCGGGTGCCCACCTCGTGTATCCACCGTCACCACGACCCCCAAGGTGTGATCGAGACATCCTTGACCGGTCAAGCATAGGAGATATTGTTGACCGATCAAGGAAATGAGGTGGCAGCCATGGGTGACGACGATCTCGCCAGGTCAGGCGGCGACCCGGCCGTGCCGGCCGGTCTGCCCGCCCCGCCACCGCCGCCGCGGATCGCCGTGCTCGGCGCGGGGCACACCGGTCCGGTGATCGCCCGGGTCGCGATGGCCGCCGGGTATCCGGTGTCGATCGCGGCCTCCGGTGACCCCGCCAACATCGCCCTGATCACCGAGATCCTGGCCCCCGGCGCCGAGCCGCGCTGGGCCGCCGACGCCGTCGCGGACGCCGAGATCGTGGTGCTGGCCATACCGCTGCACCGGTTCCCGACCCTCGACCCCGCCCTGGTCGCCAACCGGCTCGTGGTCGACACGATGAACTACTGGCCGCCCGTCGACGGCGTCCAGAAGATGTTCGACGATCCCCGGTACGGCAGCAGCGAGATCGTCCAGCACCGGCTCGCCCGGTCGACGGTCGTCAAGACGCTGAACCACATCGGCTACCACGAGTTGGAGGACGACCGCCGCCCGGCCGCCGCGCCGGGCCGCCGGGCGCTGGGCATCGCCGGGGACGACCTGGGCGCGGTGAAGATCGTGGCGGACCTGATCGAGGGCATCGGCTACGACGCCGTCCGGCTCGACAGCCTGCGCGCCGGCCGCCTCCTTCAACCCGGCGGCCCGGTCTTCGGCGCACCGCTGCGCCGGACCGACTTCGAGGCGGCACTCGCCGCCGAGACCGCCTGACCGACCCCGTTCCCGCAACCCGAGAGCGAGAGAACACCGTGACCACAGCACCCGCAGACCGAGCCGTCGAACCGACGACCTTGCCCCTCGTGCTCGGCCTCGACACCTTCGGCGACGTCACCCACGACGCCGACGACCGCCCGCTCTCCCACGCCCAGACAATCCGGAACCTCGTCGAGCAGGGCGTCCTCGCCGAGCAGGTCGGGGTGGACTTCTTCGGCATCGGCGAACACCACACCGACGACTTCCCGCTCTCCGCCGCCGACGTGGTGCTCGGCGCGATCGCCGCCCGCACCACCCGCATCCGCCTCGGGTCGGCGGTCACGGTGCTCAGCTCCGACGACCCGGTGCGGGTGTTCCAGCGCTACTCCACCCTCAACGCGGTCTCCGGCGGCCGGGCCGAGGTCATCCTCGGCCGCGGGTCCAGCATCGACTCGTTCCCGCTGTTCGGCTACGACCTCGGCGACTACGAGCAGCTCTTCGAAGAGAAGGCGCAGCTCTTCGCCGAGCTGCTCAAGGGCGGGCCGGTCACCTGGAAGGGGACCATGCGGGCGCCGCTGCACGAGCAGGACGTCGTACCGCACACCGAGTCGGGACCCTTCCCTGCGTGGATCGGCGTCGGCGGCAACCCCCAGTCGGTCGTCCGCGCCGCCCGGTACGGCTACTCCCTGATGCTCGCGATCATCGGGGGGTCATCGGCACGCTTCGCGCCCTTCTCCCGGCTCTTCCACCAGGCACTGAAGCAGCTCGGCAAGGATCCCCTGCCGATCGGCGCGCACTCGCCCGGGCACATCGCCGCCACCGACGAGCAGGCCCGCCAGGAGTTCTTTCCGCGCTACCAGCAGGTCATCCGCCGGGTCGCCCGGACCCGCGGGTTCGCCGTCCCGACCCGGGAGTCCTTCCTGAACGAGATCGGGCCGCACGGGGCGCTCTACGTCGGGTCGCCCGAGACCGTCGCGCAGAAGATCGCCGCGAACCTCACCGTGCTCGGCGCGAACCGCTTCGAGATGAAGTACGGCATGGGCGGCCTCTCGCACGAGGCCCTCATGACCGCCATCGAGCTCTACGGCACCCGGGTCATCCCGCGCGTCCGGGAGTTGCTGAGCTGACGGGGCCCGGTCCCGCCGCAGGTACGCCCCGACAGCGGGACCGGGACGCGGCCGGCGGGGTCCAGACCGCGTCCGGCGCCGATCCCGCCGTCGGCAGCGCTGCGCCCGGCTACGTACCGGACTGGGACGTCGCCATCGTGGTGCCGGCCCGCAGGGTTGCCAACGCGCCGCTCCAGGCCACCAACTGGTCGAGCATCGTGTTCACCGCATCCACCTGATGAGGGCCGGGCTTGAAGACGCTGAAGTTCTCGAAGTCGGTGAAGAGCGAGAGTGCCACCTGCGCCCGTACGTCCGCCATCTGCAACTCGGCCACCACCAGGCGCAGGTGCTCCACCGCGCGGGTGCCGCCGACGCTGCCGTAGCTGACGAACCCGGTCGCCTTGTTGTTCCACTCGGCGTAGAGGAAGTCGATCGCGTTCTTCAGCGCCCCGGACGTGGAGTGGTTGTACTCCGGCGTCACGAAGACGTACCCGTCGAACGAGGCGATCTTTTCGGCCCATCGCAGGGTGTGTGGCTGGGTGTACTGCCCGAGCGACGGGGGCGCCATCTCGTCGAGGTGCGGCAGGTTGAAGTCCTTGATGTCGACGAGTTCGTACTCGGCGTCGACGCGCTTGGTGGCGATGTCGTGCACCCAGCGGGCCACCGTCTCCCCGTTACGGCCGGGACGGGTGCTGCCGATGATGATGCCGATTCTGGTCATTGCCGCCCTTTCCTTCCGCGTCCCGAAGGGCTCGGGAGCCGTCGGCGGTTACCCCGTCTGAGGGGCTTCGAACGGACCCAGGGCGTCCCCAGTTGTGGCACCGCACTGCCTGGAGTCCTAACTGGCGTTCTCGCTGCGGCGTGGCAGTTTCCAGTTCGGCCGGATGTAGTGGCACGTGTAGCCTGCTGGATACCGCTCCAGGTAGTCCTGGTGTTCAGGCTCAGCCTCCCAGAAAGGCCCTGCAGGGCTGACCTCGGTGACCACCTTGCCTGGCCACAGGCCAGAGGCGTCGACGTCGGCAATCGTCTCTTCCGCGACGTGTCGCTGCTCGTCGTTCATGTAGAAGATGGCTGAGCGGTAGCTGGTTCCCACGTCGTTGCCCTGACGATTCTTCGTTGTCGGGTCGTGTACCTGGAAGAAGAACTCGAGGAGCTCTCGGTAGGACACCTCCCTGGGATCGAAAGCGATCTCGATCGCCTCGGCGTGAGAACCATGGTTCTGGTAGGTCGCGTTCGGCACGTCCCCGCCGGTGTATCCGACCCTGGTGGCAAGCACGCCGGCGCGTTTGCGGATGAGGTCCTGCATTCCCCAGAAGCACCCGCCGGCCAGGATCGCCTTCTCGGTCGTTTCAGTCATCGCTGCCCTCCCCCGCCTGGCGGCTCGAACATCTTGCGGTACTCGCCGTAACCTTCACGCTCAAGGTCGTCACGCCGGATGAACCGAAGTGCCGCCGAATTCATGCAGTAGCGCAACCCGCCGGCGTCCACGGGACCATCATCAAACACGTGACCAAGGTGACTGTCCCCGCGCGCCGACCGCACCTCGGTGCGAATCGTCCCGAGGCTCGAGTCTCGGACTTCGACGACGTTCTCCGGTTCGATCGGCCTGGTGAAGGTCGGCCAGCCGGTACCGCTGTCGTACTTGTTGACCGACGCGAACAGCGGTTCACCGGATACGATGTCGACGTAGATGCCCGGCTCCTCGTTGTCCCAGTAGACGTTGTTGAAGGCCGGCTCTGTCCCAGCTTCCTGGGTGACCTGGTACTGCTCCTTCGACAGCCGAGAAATCGCCTCGGGGTCCTTGCGATACTCGCGTGACACAGTCGTTCCTCTCGGATCAGGTCGTCCGGCTCAGCGCACCGGCGGCACCCCTCCGCGCAGCGCATCATCCGCTCGTCTGCACTGAACTGCGCGCGGTCGACCACACACAGCAGGCAAACTCGAGGGCGCACGCGCGATATCTCCGCGTTGCACCGCGATCCTTCGCCATCGGCAGCTCGACCCCCGACGTTCCCCGCACCCCTGCCTCGAACGCCGCGTACCCCGCCTCGGGGTGACTAACCACGATCTCAGATCGCGACCGTGAGCCGCGGCCAGACCTGTCCCTGCACACCCCCGAAGACCACCTAACCTGGGCGGGTGCTGTCGAATCCGCGCCGGCCGTTCGACGTAGGGGTGTAAGGCGACGACTGGCACCTGAATGGAGAGCGCCATGGCTAAGTTACGCAATCCTGATCTACGCGACGGACTCGGCCCACAGCGCAGACGGCACGCCGGAGGAGCTTGAGGTACACGACCGGCCCGCCACGGAGCTGGAGGAGTCCGGCTGCATGGCCGCGGCGTTCGCGCTGCAACCGATCGCGACGGCGACGTCCATCCGCGGTGATGTCGTGACCGACGGCCCCTTCCTGGACGCCAAGGAGGTCGTCGCGGGCTTCTACGTGATCGAGGCGCCCGACCTCGACGGCGCTCTGAAGATCGCCCGGCGCAACCCCGCCGCCCAGCTGGGCGGCGGCGCGCGTCGCGCGGGAGCTGGACCTGGCCGAGGAGTGCGTGCAGGAGGCGTATGCCGCGGCCGAGCGAGACTTCCTGGCCGACGCCTCGCCAATCCTCATCGGCGTAGGACTCCGGGTCCAAGAAGGCGACCACGGCGACCGACCCGACGAAGCCGCGCCTGGATTGCCCATCCCCCGGCGCCGATCTTGACAGGTCAGGTGTGGCATCGTGACTGAAATGGAGCCGGATGGAGACGCCGAGGCGCGCCCGGCCCTGCCCGAGCCCGTCCGCGTCGGCCTGCGGGTGCTGCGCGACTATCGACCCACGGTCGCGCGGGCCCGCGCGCTGCTACGGAGCACGGTGACCTCGTTCGTGGTGCTCAGCACGACGCTGTGGCTCCTACCGGGGGTCACCGCCAGCGGGTTGGTCCCGCTGCTGTGGCTGGTCGGGCTGATCGCCGTGATCGGCGCGGTACTGCGCCCGCTGCTGTTCGCCCTGGCCACCGCGCTCGGCGGGCTCGGCGCTCTCGCCATCGGCGTGTGCGTGCAGGCCGTCGTCATGTACGTCGCCTTGCGCCTGGACCCGGGAGCGCACGTCGCCGGATTCGCCGATGCCTTCGCCGCTGCGTGGCTCGCCGTGGCGCTCGCCGCGATCGTGAACTGGCTGGCCGACGCCGGCACTGATGACGCGTTCGTCAGCGAGATGCTGTGGGTGATGACCCGGGTACGGCGCAGGTCGGAGCCTCACCGGCGCCCGGCGTGGCGGCCACGACGGCGGCAGCCGGTGGCCGCTGTGCTGCCACCCGACCGGCAGGCGGCCGACGCCTTGCTCATCATCCAGCTCGACGGCGTGGCCGCGCCGCTGGTGCAGTGGGCCATCCGGGCGGGCAACCTCCCCACGGTCGGCCGGTGGCTGCGCTCGCGCAGTCACCGGATGACCCGCTGGCACACCGGCCTTCCGGCCACCACGCCCGCGGCACAGGCGGGCCTGCTGCACGGCGAGGTCCGGCGGGTGCCGGCCTATCGTTGGTACGAGAAGGCGACACCGAGCGGCAACGGCGCGCGCTCCACCGGCCGTCTCATGGTGACCAGCCGACCCCGCGATGCCGCCGAGATCGAGCGGCGCCTGTCCACCGGGCGCGGTCTGCTGCGGGACGGCGGGGTCAGCATCAGCACCGCCTTCTCCGGCGACGCCCCCACCAGCCTGCTCACGGTGAGCCGCGCCGGGCTGCCCGGACCGTTCACTCGGGGCTACGCGGCGTTCATGGCCAGCCCGTACGGTTTCGCCCGAGCCGTCGTGCGCGGCGCCGGGCAGGTGCTTCGCGAGCTCTACGAGGCGCGGCGGCAGCGGCTGCGCGGCGTGCAGCCCAGGGGGCGCCGCAGCGGCTCCTACCTCGCGCTGCGTCCAATGGCAAGCCTGCTCAGCGACCTCAACGTGTCGCTCATCGCCGAGCAGATGGCCAGCGGGACACCGGTGATCTTCTGCGACTTCCTCGACTATGACGAGGTGGCCCACCATGCCGGACCCGCCCGTCCGCAGGCGCTGGCGGTCCTCGAGGCGCTCGATCAGACCCTCGGCATCCTGCAGCGTCTGGCGGCCGAGGCGCCGCGGCGCTACCACCTCGTCGTGCTGAGCGACCATGGGCAGAGCCAGGGCGCCACGTTCCGCCAGCGGTACGGCGAGTCACTGGCACAGGTGGTTGCCCGGCTTGCCGCGCCGAAGGTCCGCCCGGTTGCTCCCGACGGCCGGCTGGCGCCCCCCACCCCGGTCCGGGCCGCGACCACCGCAGAGGCCGCCGGCCCGGTCGAGGAGTGGGGACGGGTCAACACGCTGCTCACCGAGGTGGCTGGCCGGGGCGGGGCGACCGGCACGGCGACCCGGGTGGCCGTACGGTCGCGTACGGATGGGGGCGAGGTCACCCTGGGGCCCGCCGGACGGGAGGACGCGGCCACCCGTACCGATCCGGAGACCGTGGTGGTGGCGTCGGGCAACCTGGCGATGATCTACCTGCCCCGCCATCCGGGGCGCCTGACCCGCGAGCGCATCGACGCCGTCGTCCCGGGGCTGATCGACGGCCTGGCCGCGCACCCCGGCATCGGGCTGGTTGTCGTCGACTCCGCCGCCGGGCCGCTGGCGATCGGGGCGCATGGCTGCCACCGCTTACGGGACGGGCAGGTCGACGGCGACGATCCGCTGGGGCCGTACGGCCGGCGAGCGCGTCAGGACCTGCTGCGCCACCAGGCGATGGACCACGTGGGCGACCTCGTCGTGATCAGCGCGGTGGACCCAGGCCTGGAGGAGGTGGCGGCCTTCGAGGAACTGATCGGCTGCCACGGAGGACTCGGCGGCTGGCAGACGGAGGCCCTGCTCATCCACCCCGCCGACTGGCCGCAACAGGGCGAGCTGGTCGGCCCGGACGCCGTACACCGCCAGTTGCTCGCCTGGATGCGCCAGCTCGGCCTTCGCCAGCCCGACGACCACGCCGACGCGCGGTAGGACCGCGCAGGCCGGAAGCTGGACCACGACGCGGGCCACTGTCCGCGCGCGTAGCGCGAGCGACCAGGCACGCCGGTGCCGGCTACGGCGTCGCCGCCGGATTGTCCGGCAGCGCCCGGCGCCGGCTAAGCCAGCTCAGCCCCTGGCTCACCAGCACGACGAGCAGTATGGCGGCAACGACGCTCTGCCACGGCTCGGGAAAGATCGCTCGCCCGAGGACGCCGATCGCGGCGTAGAGCACCGACCACAGCAGGCTGGCCGGCGCATTGGCAACGGCGAAGCGCCGCCAGGCCAGCCCGGCCACGGCCGCCGCCAGCAGCACCGGGACCCGGCCGCCAGGGATGAGCCGGGACACCAGGAGGGTCGAGACATGCCCCTCGCGCACCCGCGTCGACACCCGGCCGACCCGCTGTGCTCCGCGCAGCCAGTGCAGCCGCCGGGCGATCCGCTCGCCACCCCAGCCGAGCATGCCGTAGGTCGCCAGGTCGCCCGCGTACGCCCCGATCGCGCCGGCGATCACCACGAGGACCACGGTCACCGGATGCTGGTGGGCGGCGAGCGCGGCGGCACCGCTGACCGCCGCGCCGGTCGGCACCACCGGGACCACGGAGCCGAACAGCACCAGCAGGATCAGCGAGCCCAGCCCGCCGAGCGTCGCCGTCACGGTCGGCGCACCGTGAACGACTCGCCCGGCCGCAGAACGCGGACCCGGGTGCCCGGCGAGACCGCTTCGACCTGGCGGGCGAAGTCAGCCCCCGGTCGGAAGAACCGGTCCGGCCGGATCCGATCGCAGCCGACCGGCCAGAAGGTGCCGAAGTGAATGGGTACGGCCCACGCCGCCGCCGCACGCCGTACCGCCTCGGCGGCACCCGCCGGGTCGAGGTGGCCGGCGCCGAGCGTGGGTCCCCAGCCACCGACCGGGATCAACGCCAGATCGAGCGGCCCCATCCTGGCCATCTCGTCGAAGAGGCCGGTGTCCCCCGCGAACCAGGTAAGCGCCTGACCGTGGACCAGGTAGCCGAGGGCCGGTGCCCGGTGCCGGGACCACGGACCGCGGCCGGCGTGGTGGGCCGCAGGGACGGCAGCAACCGTGACCCGGCCGATCGTGGTCCGGTCGCCGACCGCAAGCTCCGTGCAACGGCGGGCGGCCGCCGCGCCCAGCGCCTGGCGGACCAGGCGCGCCGCACCCGCCGGCACCACCAGCGCGGTGTGCTCGGGCAGCCGGCGCAGCGACGCGAAGTCCAGGTGGTCGGCGTGCAGGTGCGACACGAGTACGGCGTCCGGGGCGCACGGCAGCTGCGGGGTGGCGCCGCGGCGACGGCGCAGGTGGGCGAGCCGGTCACGCAGCAGCGGGTCGGTCAGCAGCCGGGTTCCGGAGTCCTCGATCCACACGGTGCTGTGCCCGTACCAGGTCAGCTGGACCACATCGACACCCACACCGCCTCTGCCACGCCTGTCACCGTATCCCGAAGAGCCGCCGCCGGCCGGGGTGCCCTCAGCGGCGATTCGTCTCGAGCGCCAGCAGCCCCTGGGCCTGCACGATAGAGACCGACAGGGTCTTGTAGCCGACATCGTCGAAGAGCACCGTCATCTGGTCCTTCTCGTACCCGAGGACCATGCCTGATCCCCACTTGGCGTGCCGCACCGTGCTGTGGAGTGGGTACGGCCCGGCGTCCGGGAGCACCTCGGAGGTGCCGCCGTGGCAGTTGTCGCAGTGCCCGCAGGGGCGGCTCAACTGCTCGCCGAAGTAGCCCAGCAGCGCCTGCATACGGCAGCCCCGGCTCTCGGCGAAGCGGCGCATCATGTCGGTGCGGGAACGCTGCCCTGCCTGATGGCGGGCGTACTCGGCCAGCGCCTCCCGAGCCGCCTGATCGGGCAGGGGCGCGTACCGGGCGACGCTGAGTTCACCCCTGGGTCCCGTCGCCACCGCGCCGACCTGCTCAAGCAGGCTGATGTGGCTGGCGACCTTACGCTGGCCCAGGCCGGTGGCCTTTGCCAGCGCGGTGCGCGTCACCGGGCCGCGGTGCAGGACGGCTGCGACCGCTCGCAGCTCATCCAGCTCAGGAGCGCCGCCGTTGAAGAAGCGTTGCAGGGCAATGTCCTCGGCTCGGTAGAGCAGCAGCGCCCGGGCCGGCTCACCGTCGCGCCCCGCCCGCCCGATCTCCTGCAGGTAGCTGTCCGGTGAATCGGGCAGCGCCACATGTGCCACCCAGCGGATGTTCTGCTTGTCGATGCCCATGCCGAACGCCGACGTGGCGACCATGATCGGCACCCGGTCGGCGAGGAAGTCTTCGTGGCTGCGCCGACGTAGCCCGGCTGCCATGCCGCCGTGGTAGGCCTGTGCGGGGAAACCCGCATCGGACAGCCGTTCGGCGAGGTCCTCGGCGGCACGCCGGGTCGGCACATACACGATGCCGGGCGGGTCGGCCTCCTTGAGCAGGGTGAGCAGCCTGCGCCAGCGGTAGTCCTCGCTGGGGCAGTGCGTGGCCGCCACGAAAAGGTTCGGACGGTCCAATCCGGACAGAATCAGTCGCGGCTTGCGCATGCCGAGCCGCGCGATGATGTCATCGCGCACCGGCGGCGACGCCGTGGCGGTCAGCGCCACGACCGGCGGGCGTCCCAGGTCGCGGATCAGGTGGCCGAGCGTGAGGTAGTCGGGGCGGAAATCGTGGCCCCACGACGAGATGCAGTGCGCCTCGTCAACCGCCACCAGCGCCGGACGCAGCGCGCGGACCTCGGCCAGCCGCTCCGGCGAACTGAGCTGCTCCGGCGTGATGAACAGGAACGTCGCGGCACCCGAGCGCAACTCGTCCAGCGCGGCCGCCTGCTTGCTCGGACTCTCCGCAGAACTGATCCGAACCGCACGTAACGCCGGATCGCCCCGCTCGTTCAGGTTGCCGATCTGGTCCTGCTGCAATGCCAGCAAAGGTGAGATCACCACCGTCGGGCCGCGCAGGAGCGTGGCGGGAACCTGGTACACAGCCGACTTCCCGCCCCCGGTGGGCAGCACGACCAGCGCGTCACGGCCCGCCAGCAGCGCGCGCATGGCGCGCAGCTGCGTGGCGCGCAGCCGCTGCCAGCCGAAGTGCCGACGGGCGGCGCGGCGTAGCCGCAGAGAGCGAAAAATAATCATCATCGCCGGGCATGCTAACCAAGCGCGCAGCCGGACCTAAGATCATCCCAAGGCCCCTCGTACGCCTCGTCCTCCGCCACGCCGTCGGGCCAGACGCTTCGCCCGGACGGAACGGGCCAGCTCCGTTGGTTGGCCGACCAGATGTCTCATGTCCGCCCACCCGGGGCCGACGGCTGGTCCGCGGCCTCGGCCGGCGGCCCGGCTTCGGCCGGCTTTCGGTCTTGTTGCGACGGCGACGGATCGCGTCCCGCCTGCTCGTGGCGCCGGCGGTCACGCCGCCGGTCCACGAGGGCGGCGACCAGCAGCGATCCCGCCGCCGCGGCGCGGCCCCACCGGCGCAGGGCGGCGCGAACCGGGCCGGGCGGCGAGGGCGGGGGCGGCCCGGGCACCACCACCCGGTCGACCCCGGGGTACGCGAGCCGGGAAGCCTCGATCGCCTCCTCCTCCGACCGCGCGGCCCGATTTCCCGAGAGGACCACGGGCGCCGTCTCGTCGCGGTAGCGCCAACGCCACACGTCGCCGTCCGGCCACAACTCGATCCGCTCGCCTGGTCGGTCCTGCGCCGGGGTCGCCGGCGCGCCGGCGCCGTCCCCGGCGGGCTCCCCCGCCGGCCGCCGCACGGCCCGCCGAAGGTCGGCAAGGGTGAGTTCACCGAGCCCGCCGGACTTGCCGCGGCGCAGCGCCCGCGCCGTGAGGAATGCGACCGCACCGGCCAGCAGCGGCAGGACGAGCGCCAGCACCCGGAACAGCGCCAGCAGGTCGTAGACGGGTACCCGCAGCAGCCGGGCGATGATGTCGTCTCCCGCGGCGACCACGAGCACCGCGTAGAAGGTGAGCGCGGCGATGCCGACGCCGAGCCGGACGGGGTGGTCGCGGGGCCGGTCGAGGAGGTGGTGCGGCCGACGGTCCTTCGTGCGTAGCCGCTCGGCGAACGGCCACGCGTAGAGGGCGAGGAAGGTGATCCCGCCGAGCACCACACCGGGGAAGAACGGCGCGGGGACGAGATGCCCGGCGACGCTGAACTCCCACGGCGGGAACAGCCGCAGGGCCCCGTCGCCCCAGGCGACGTACCAGTCGGGCTGGGCCGGCGAGGTGGACTGGGCGGGTTCGAACGGGCCGTAGAGCCAGACGGGGTTGATCTGCACCAGGCCACCGAGGGCGAACAGCACCGCCAGCACCCAGGCGAACAGGGCGAGCGAACGCAGCGCATAGCTCGGCCACAGCCGCGACCCGACCACGTTGTGCTCGGTCCGCCCCGGGCCCGGGAACTGGCTGTGCTTCTGCCGGACCAGGATGCCCAGGTGCAGGGACACGAGGGCGACCAGGACGGCCGGCACCAGCAGGACGTGGCTGACGAACAGCCGGGGGATCATCGTGTCGGAGGGGAACTCCCCGCCGAGGGCCAGCGAGGCCAGCCACGTGCCGACCAGCGGGATCGACTCGACCACCGAGGTGATGATCCGCAGGCCCAGCCCGGAGACCAGGTCGTCCGGCATGGAGTAGCCGGTGAAGCCGTTGGCCAGGGCCAGGGTCAGCATGGTCACGCCGATCAGCCAGTTGAGCTCGCGCGGCTTACGGAACGCCCCGGTGAAGAAGATCCGGGTCAGGTGCAGCAGGATCGCGGCAACGAAGACCAGCGCGGCCCAGTGGTGGGTCTGCCGGATCAGCAGGCCGGCCCGGACGTCCCAGCTCAGCCGGACCGTCGACGCGTACGCGGCGGAGGTGGTGGCACCGTCCAGCGGGGCGTAGGCACCGTGGTAGACCCGGTGGGCGGAGCTGGCGTCGAAGAAGAAGGTCAGGTAGACGCCGGTGAGGATCAGCGCGACGAACGAGTAGAGCGCGATCTCGCCGAGCATGAACGACCAGTGGTCGGGGAAGACCTTCGCCAGCGCCCGGCGGGTGATCGGGGACAGCCGCAGCCGGTCGTCCAGCGCCCGGGCCAGCCGGTCGGTGATCACGGCGTGTCCCAGAATCCGGCGCCGGGTGGCGCGGTGAAGTCACCGGTGGCGCGCAGAAAGCTGTCCGGGCCGACCTCGATCGGCAGGCCGGGCAGCGCCCGCGCGGCCGGTCCGCCCACCGGCCGGGCGTTCGCCAGCAGGTCGAACGACGACTGGTGGCAGGGGCAGAGCACCCGTCCGGCACCCTTGAGGTAGATCCGGACCGGGCAGCCGGCGTGCGTGCAGAGCAGCGACCAGACGACCAGCCCGTCCAGGTGTCCCCCGGAGGGCGGTCGGGAGAAGCGCTGCGGCTCCAGGCGGACCGCGAAGGCGGGGCCGTCCCCGGCGTCGACGTGACCCTCGGGGAACACCGCGACCATGGTGTTCGCGAGTACGTCCGCCGGCCGCACCGGCCGTCCGTCGGCGGTCACCAGCCGCACGCCGGGCCCCCACGGGGTGTCCTTGCGCGCCCCCACCGGACGGGCCCGGTCCCACGGCAGCAGGGACCGCAGCGGAAACAGCGCGGCGACGCCGAGCGCGGTCAGCGCCAGACCGAGGGCAGCGAGCAGGCCCCGCCGCCGCAGCGGGCTGTCCGGCGCGGTGAGCACCGCCGCGGTCATCGCCTGCTCCGCCGGGGGCGGGGTGAAGCCCTCGTGCTCCTCGACGTACCCGCCGACCGGCACCAGTCGCCGGCCCCAGACTGCGAGGCCCACGGCCAGTCCGGCGAAGGCGACCGCGAGGCAGACCCCCTCCCACCGGGTGTCGTCGCCCAGCCCGTACGTGACGGCGAAGCCCGCCCCTCCGGCGGCGCTGACTCCGAACGCGGCGACGATCCGGCGGCTCACCGCTCGCTCGGTCGCCGAGGGACGTGGTCCGCTCACTCCCCAGCCCTCCGGCCCAGCCACCGGACGGCGGCCACCAGCAGGCCCAGGACGGCCACCCAGGCGACCAGCCCCTCGACCAGGGGGCCGAGGCGGCCGAGCGGGTTGCCGCCCCGGTCCAGCCGCTCGCTGTGCAGCCGCTGCACGTAGGCGGTCAGGTCGTTGACCTGCTGGTCGTCGAGGACCTGGCTGGGGAAGACCGGCATCAGCCCGGGGCCGACCCGGACCGCCTCGGCCACCTGCGTCGCCGTCGACTGGTACAGCGGGGGCGCGACCCAGCCGTTGGTCAGCACGGCGCCCCCGCCGGTCGCCCCGTGACAGGGTGCACAGTTCGCGGCGAAGATCTCCCGACCGGGGACCAGGTCACCCCGGGCCAGCTGGGGAATCCCCGGACCGCCACCGCCGAAGCGGCCGACGTGGTCCACCAGTGCCGCGATGTCGCCAGCCGAGAAGACCGGTTCGCGGCGTACGGACTGCGGCACCTCCTGCGACACCGGCATCCGACCGGTGGAGACCTGAAAGTCCACCGAGGCGGGACCGACGCCGACCAGGGACGGTCCCCGCTGCGTGCCCTGTCCCTGCTTGCCGTGGCAGCTCGCGCACTGCCCCAGGTAGAGCTCGGCGCCCCGGTCCGCGGTGCCGGACGGGGGCGTGGGAGCGGCCGGCGCCGCCGGCTCCCCGGGGGCCGGCCCGGGGGTCAACACCACCGGGCCCGCGGCGAGCACCAGCACGGCCGCGACCACGAGGGCCCGGCGCGCGTGCAGGGCGGGCGGGCTCGCCACCGCTCGTGACCGGAGCACCGGTCAGTCCAGCGTGTAGAGGTAGGCGGCGATGTCCTGCGCGTCGATCGCGTTGACGCCCAGCTTCGGCATGGCCGTGCCCGGCTCGACCGCCTGCGGGTCGGAGATCCAGCGCCGCAGGTTGTCGGCATTGTTGGGCAGCTGACCGGCGATGTAGGAGCGGGCGCCGAAGCGGGTCAGCGGCGGACCGACCAGGCCGTCGGCGCGGTTGACGCCGGGGATGGTGTGGCACGATCCGCAGCCGTACTGGGCTATCAGCTCCGCGCCCCGGTCGGGCCGCCCGTTGCGCGACTCCGGTGGTGGCGGTGGTGGCGTCGAGGCGCAGCCGGTGACCGAGGCGACCGGCAGGCTCGCGAGGGCCGCACCGAGCGCCCAGAGCTGACGGGGCAGCTTCATCGCAGCATCCCTTCCGTTCCGGCTTCGACCGCCACCGGGTCGGCCGCTCGGCGTGCCTGGTCGCCGTCCAGGCCGTCGGGGCGGTCGCGGTCCATTCGCAGCAGCCAGCGCAGGAACACGCTCAGCGCCACGACCAGCACGACCAGGTCCATCGGCGCCCACATCAGCAGCCCCGCGAGTTGCTGGTCGGTGAGCGGTTCGGCGTCGAACACCCGGGCCGGGTAGACCGGCTCCGGGGCGAAGGTGAGCACCGCGCCGAGGGCTGACGCGGGCAGCATGGTGCCGACCAGCAGCAGCACCGTCACCGGCGCGGGCGCCCGATGCCGTGACGAGCCGAGCACCGGCGCCCAGAACAGCCAGGCCGTCACCAGGAAACACAGATGCTCGGCGGCGTGCACCGCGGGACGGTCCACCGCCGCGACGTACGGCCCGGGCAGGTGCCAGAACCACAGGACGACGGTCTGGCCCGCGCCGGCCAGCAGGGCGTACGCGGCCGGCCGGCGCAACCGGCGTACCGGCGGCGCCACCCGCCAGCGGGCCAGCAGCCGACGCAGCGGCGCCGGCGCGGCCAGGCTCAGCGGCAGCCCCGCCGCGCCGGCCGCGAGCAGTGGCCCCGCCACCAGCAGGAGCAGCATGTGCTGGGCCATGTGTCCGGTGAAGGAGGACTCGGCGAACTCGTGCACCGGGCCCTGGTCCGCCGCGAGGACCACCAGCACCCCGGCGCCGAACGCGCCCACCCGCCAGCCCGGTACGACCTGGCCGGCGCCCCGGCGCGTCCACAGCTCCTGGACGCCCCGGCCGTACCCGGCCATCAGCAGGCAGGCGGTGACGACCGCCAGCATGGTCAGCAGGCCCTCGGCCAGCGGGCTCGGGCCGGGCCCGTGGGCCCGGTCGACGCTCAGCGCTGGCATGGCGGCAGCACCAGGACGGCGACCCCACCGAGCACGATGATGGCCAGGAACAGCAGGTTGGCCCAGACGCCCACCACGGCGAGCATTCGGGACCGGCCGAACGCCCGGTCCTCGGCGCCGCCGGACTGCGCCCGCACGGTGCGCCGCCAGACCAGCGCGGCCACCAGCAGCGACCCGACGGTGACCAGGCCCGGGATCACCACCGCAAGGCCGACGGCCTGCCAGAGCGATACGGCGGCGACCCGCTCGGAGCCGGCGGCGCAGGTGAGCTCGTCGACGCTCCAGGCGGCCAGCAGGTGTATCGCCCAGGCGACGGCGCCACCGAGCACTCCGTACCAGAGCAGCAGCCCGCCGGCCAGGCGAGCCCGGGCGCCGGGCCGGGTGGTCATCACAGTCGCGGGGAGAGGTAGATGGTGAACAGGATGGCGACCCACACCGCGTCGACGAAGTGCCAGTAGATCGCGGTGATGCGGACCCGCTCGTGCCGGTGGGCGCCGAAGCTGTCGCCGCGCAGGGAGGCGGCGAACAGCCAGCTGATCATGGTCAGTCCGACCAGGACGTGCAGCCCGTGGAAGCCGGTGATCAGGTAGAACAGCGAGCCGTACACGTCGGTGGTCATGGTGAACCGCTTCAGGTTCTCGGCGTACTCGGTGGCCAGCAGGACCAGGAAGGTCACCCCGAGTACCAGCGTGGCGGCCAGGCCGCAGCGCAGCCGCCAGCGCTGGCCGCGGCGGATGCCGTGCTCCGCCCAGATCACCGGAAGGCTGCTGGGAACCAGCACGGCGGTCATCACCAGCGGCGTGAGGAGCTTGGGGTTCCCGTTGCCACCCGGCGGCCACTGTGGACCGTACTGGAAGCGGAGGTAGAAGTAGCTGCCGAGCAGGCAGGCGAAGAGGGTGGCCTCGGTGACCACGAGCAGGACCATGCCCCACCAGCCGGTCGACCGACCGACCGGCAGCTCGGTGCTCAGCGCCTCAGCGCCGGTGGCCGCCGCCACGACTCCGCCCCGGTCCGTCATGCCGCCACCCCGAGTTCCTCGTCCGGGTGGCGGGGCGGCCAGAGCCAGACCGCGATCGTCGCCACCACCACGACCATGGCGACGGCCGCCACCGGGTACCAGGCCAGGAGCATGGCGGTGAAGAAGACCAGCAGCGCGCCGGCGAGCAGGAGCGGCTTGAGCGTCGGCTCGGGCATCCGCACCGCCCGCTCGGTGTGGGCGTCCAGCTCGCTGGTGAACAGGGTCCGGCGGCCCTCGCTGAGGATACGGTCCGCCGTCGCCCCGGCACCGGTCGACTCGGCGGTCCGCTCGTCCCAGGTCGGGTGCAGGCTGTGCACCCGGGGCACCACCGGGAAGTTGTACGGCTCGGGCGGCGACGCGGTCGACCACTCCAGGCTGTCGCCGTCCCACGGGTCGGCCGGGGCCGGCCGGCCCCGGCGTACCGCGTGCACCACGCCGACGAGCACGAGCAGCAGTCCGACGGCGAGCAGGTACGACCCGGCGGTGCTGACCAGGTTCCAGCCGTCCCAGCCGGGCTCGCTGCGGTAGGTGTAGACCCGCCGTGGCATGCCGAACAGGCCGTAGAGGTGCATCGGGAAGAACGTGACGTGCATGCCGGCGAAGACCAGCCAGAACGCCCAGCGGCCCAACCGCTCGTGGTACATCCGCCCGGTGATCTTGGGCAGCCAGTAGTAGATGCCGGCGAGCATCGGGAAGACCGCCCCACCGATCAGCACGTAGTGGAAGTGCGCCACCACGAAGTAGGAGTCGGTGACCTGCTGGTCGAACGCGGTGATCGCGAACATCGCGCCGGTGAAGCCGCCCAGCACGAATGTCACCACGAATCCGATGACGAACAGCAGCGGTACCCGGATCACCAACCGGCCGAGCAGCATGGTGGCCAGCCAGGCGAAGATCTGGATCCCGGACGGGATGGTGATGATCGTGCTGGCCGCGCTGAAGAAGCTGTAGGACAGCTGCGGCAGTCCGGTGGCGAACATGTGGTGCACCCAGACGCCGAACGAGATGATCGCGATCGCCACGATGGACAGCACGATCAGCGGGTAGCCGACCACCCCCCGTCGGGTGAACGCGGGCAGCACGGCGGAGACGATGCCCAGCGCCGGCATCACGATGATGTAGACGTCGGGGTGACCGAAGATCCAGAACAGGTGCTGCCAGAGCAGCACGTTGCCGCCGCCGGACGGGTCGAAGAAGTGGGTGTCGAACCGCCGGTCGAGGAAGAGCATGGCGTTGTCCGCGTTCAGCGCCGGCAACGCGAAGATCACCATGAACGCGGTGGCCACGATCGCCCAGACGAACAGCGGCACCCGGTTGAGCGACATTCCGGGAGCGCGCAGCTTGAGCGCGGTGACGATGAAGTTGATCGCCCCGGAGGTGGTGGAGATGCCGAGGAAGAGCAGCCCGAGCGCGTAGACGTCCATGTGCAGGCCGGGGTTGTGCTGCTCCCCGCTGAGCGGCACGTAGGCGAACCAACCGTTGTTCGGCGCCGCGCCGAACGGCAGGCTCGTCCACATGAACAGCCCGGCGAACAGGAAGACCCAGTAGCCGAACGCGTTCAGCCTCGGGAATGCCATGTCCCGGGAGCCGATCATCAGGGGGACGAGGAAGTTGCCGAAGCCGAAGAGCATCGGTGTGGCGAACAGGAAGATCATCGCAGTGCCGTGCATGGAGAAAAGCTGGTTGTACTCCTGCGGCGACACCACGCCCGCCTCCGGTCGGGCGAGCTGGGTACGCATCACCAGGGCGCTGAGCCCGGCGAGGACGAAGAAGAGCCCGGCGGTGACCAGGTAGCGACGGCCGATCCTCTTGTGGTCGACGGTGCTGAACCAGGCCCGCAGCGAGGCACGCTCGGCCCAGTGCTCGGTCAGCCGCGCCAGGTCCTCCCGGGTGGGGCCGGGCGGCGGTGTGATGGTGGTCGACATCTCGCCTCCCCGGCCTACTCCAGCGACCGCAGGTACGCGATGAGATCGGGCAACTGCGCGGCGTCGACCGGCTGAGGGGGCATGGCGTTGCCGGGCTTGACCGTCTGCGAGTTCGCGATCCAGCCGCCCAGGTGCCCGGCGTCGTTGGGCACGGCGCCGGCGCCGATGCTCCACCGCGAGCCCATGTTCGACAGGTCGGGCCCTACCCGCCCCTGCGCGTCGGTGCCCCGCACCGCGTGGCAGGCCGCGCAGGTGCCCTGCACGAACGCCTGCTGGCCCCGCCGCTCGGCGTCGGTCCTCGGCTGACGGGCCGGGGCGTTCAGTCGGGCCAACCACGCGTCGAAGTCGGCGCGGGGTTGCGCCACGACCAGGAAGGCCATGTGGGCGTGCTGGGTGCCGCAGTACTCGGCGCACTGGCCGCGGTAGCTGCCGGCCCGCTCCGCCCGCAGCCAGGTCTCCCGGGTCTCGCCGGCGATCAGGTCCGTCTTCGGCATGAGCTGCGGTACCCAGAAGCTGTGCAGCACGTCGTCAGTCCGCAGGCGCACCCGCACCCGCTCCCCCACCGGGATGTGGATCTCGTTGGCGGTGGCCCCGGACGCCCCCGCGTAGCGCACCTCCCACCACCACTTGTGACCGGTCACCTCGACGGCCGGGGCGTCCGGACCGGGACCGTGACCGAGTGCGGCGAGGTCGCGCAGGCCCACTCCGTACACGGCGACGAGGATGACGAAGGGCAGGCCGGCGCCGGCGATCGTGACGAAGCGCAGCGGCTGACCGTGGCGCACCCGGACGTTGCCCCGCCGGAACACCAGTGCCCAGGACAACAGCACCATGACCTCGACGAACACCGCCATGGAGATCCAGAACAACAGCCACCAGAGGCCGGCGACCCGGGTCGCCCCGGTCCCTGCGGGATTGAGCGCCGAGGGAGTGTCGCCGGCGCATCCGGCGAGCAGGAGCAGGCCGTACAGCGCCGTGAGCACCGGGCGCGGCCGCCAGTGCCGCCCGGCCGTGCTCGAGGTCGTCTCCGCTGTCGTGTCCACCAGGAGCGACCCTAGGAGCTTCAGGTGCCTATCAGCCGGTTTATGACGAATATTGGGATCTGTCGTCGGAGTGCCATTTATGGTGGAGCCGCAGACCACTCCATCCGCAAGCGCCCCCGGGCGTGGACAGGGAGATCATGCGCGCCTCCACCGTGGACCTCGTCGCGGACACCGCCAGAGCGGCCGCCGGACGCCGGACGATCGCCTGGCTCGCCGGTGGCCTCGGCACGGCGGCGGGGGCGGCCGGTGGATGGCTGGCGCCCCCGGACGAGGTGCAGGGCCAAGCGCAGCGCCTGATGTACGTGCACGTCCCCGCGGCCTGGGTGGCGTACGCCGCGTTCGCCGTCGTGCTGACCGCCAGCGGGGCGTACGTGATCGGGGGCGACCTGCGCTGGGACCGGTTCGCCCGGGCCTGCGCGGAGATCGGCGTGGTCCTCACCGCCGTCGCCATCGGCACCGGATCGCTCTGGGGACACCTGGTCTGGGGCACCTGGTGGGCGTGGGACCCCCGGCTGGTCAGCACCGCCCTGCTGCTGCTCGCGTACGCCGGTTACCTGGCCCTACGCCGGGCCGTGGCCGAGCGGACCGGGGCCCGCGACGGCGGGGACCACCGGGTGGCCCGCCCGGCCGCGGTCGTTGGCGCGGCCGGCTTCCTGCTCGTCCCGGTGGTGCACTTCTCCGTCGTCTGGTGGCGGTCGCTGCACCAGCAGGCGACCGTGCTCGCCCCGCAGCGCCCGCCGATCGACCCGCGGATGGGCGCGGCGCTGCTGCTCGCCGTGGCCGCCGCAACGCTCGCCGCGCTCGCCGTCCTGCTGCACCGGGTGGTCCGGCTGGAACGACGGCTGGCCCCGGACCCGTCCCCCGCCACCGACCGGGTCGGGGTCCCGGTCGGATGACGCGTCGCCGCGCGGGCCGGGCCGCGCTGGTCGCCGTGCTGCTCGCCGCAGGCGGACTGCTGGTCACCGGCGCGTTGCGGAACACCCTCACCTACTACCGCACTCCGAGCGAGGTGCTCGACGACCCGGCCGCCACCGGGCAGCGGGTCCGCCTCGGCGGCGACGTGGTGCCCGGCTCGCTGCGCCACCGCGGCGACCTGGTGGTGTTCCGCCTAGCCGAGGACGGGCACGAGATCACCGTCGAGCAGCGCGGCGTGCCGCCGGAGACCTTCCGGGAGGGCGAGGGGGCGGTCGTCGAGGGCAGCCTGTCGGCGGACGGGGTGTTCCGCGCCGACCACGTCATGGTCCGGCACGGCAACGAGTACCGCCCGTCCACCGCCCCGGCGGGACCGGTCGATGCTCGGTGACCTCGGCACCGCGAGCCTCGCGGTCGGCCTGGCCTGCGCCACCCTGACCGCCCTGCTCTGGCTGCGGGTGGCCCTGTTCGCCGCGCCCGCCCGGCCGGCCCGCCTCGGCACCGCCGCGACCCTGGCGACCGCCGCCATCGCCTGCGGCATGCTGGAGGCGGCCCTGCTCCGGCACGACTTCAGCGTCCGGTTCGTGGCAGAGAACGGCGGGCGCCGGGTGCCGATCTACTACACGGTGACCAGTCTCTGGTCCGGCCTCGACGGCTCCCTCCTGCTGTGGCTGCTGGTCCTCGCCGGCTACGCGGCGGTGCTGGCCCGGCGGCCGTACCCGGCCCGCCTGCACGGGTACGCGATGATGGTCGTCAGCACCGTCACCATGTTCTTCTTCGCGCTGTCCCGTTTCGCGGCGAACCCGTTCCGCGAGGTGATCCCGGTACCGGCCGACGGCCCGGGACCGAACCCGCTTCTCCAACAGCACCCGGCGATGGGCGTGCACCCGCCGCTGCTCTACGCCGGCTACGTCGGCCTGGTGGTGCCGTTCGCCCTCGCGCTGGCCGCGCCCCTGACCGGGCCGGAGGGACGGGGCTGGCTGCGGGTGGCCCGCCCCTGGGCCCTGGTGGCCTGGGCGGCGCTCACCGCCGGCATCGGGCTGGGGGCCTGGTGGTCGTACGCCGTGCTGGGCTGGGGCGGCTACTGGGCGTGGGACCCGGTGGAGAACGCCTCCCTACTGCCCTGGCTGACCGCCACCGCGTTCCTGCACACCGCCGTCGGCCGCGCCGCCGGCCGGGCCGGCTGGAGCACCGCGCTGGCCTGCGCCAGCTTCGTCCTGGTACTGCTCGGCACCTTCCTCACCAGATCCGGCGCGGTGACCAGCGTGCACGCCTTCACCGACTCACCCCTGGGGCCGATGCTGCTCGGCTTCGTCCTGCTGGCGGTCGTCGCGTCGACCGTGCTCACCGGACGGCGCACGGCCGTACCGCCCCGGCGCGACGCCCCGCTGCTGTCCCGGGCGACGGCCGTGCTGGTCAACGGCGTGCTCCTGGTGACCATCGCGGCGGTGGTCCTGATCGGCACGATCTTCCCGCTGCTCTCCGGGCCGCTGAGCGGGACACGCGCCTCCGTCGGCCAGGGCTACTACCAGCGCACCGCGATACCGCTGGCGATCGTGGTGCTGCTGCTGGCAGGGGTGACGCCGGCGCTGCGCGACCGGGCGGGGGCGCTACGTCGACTCGTCGTGCCGGGCGGCGCGGCACTGGCCACCGTCGCCGTGGTGGGCCTGCTCACCCGGCCCGGCCTGCCCGCGCTCACCGCGTTCGGCGCGGCGGCGTTCGTGCTCACCGGCCTGGCCGGAGAACTGACCAACCGGGTGCGGAGGCGGGGTCGCGGCGCCGTCGGCCTCGCCGGACTCGTCGCGCATGCGGGAATCGCCCTCGTCGCGGTGGGCGTCGCGGGTTCCTCGGCCTACGGCCGGGACACCGAGGGGACCCTCCGCACCGAGGAGGTCCTGCGGGTGGCCGACGTGACCGTCCGTCTGGACGGGGTGGACCGGGCCGGCGGCCAGGACGGGATGACGGTACGCGCCCGGCTGCGGCTCATCGAGGCGGACGGCGCGGAGCGGACCGTCACGCCGGCCCTGCGCTACCACCCGGCACGGGACGCGGCGGTCACCGTGCCGGTGATCGACACCGGGCTGACGCGGGACACGTACGTCACACTGATCGCGGTCGCCGCGGACAGCGGCAGCGCCACGCTTCGGCTCGCGGTGAACCCGCTCGTCGGACTGCTCTGGGCCGGTGGCGCCCTGACCGCCCTGGGCGGCCTCCTTGCGGCGGTCGGCGCCGCCCGGCGGCGGCGGTCACCCGAGCGGCCGGACGACCAGCGGCCGACGCCCGTCGCCGTCGGCCCGGGAGCCGTCCCGTGAGCCGCGCCGCCCTGCACCGACCGGGCTGGCTGCGTGCAAGACCGGCGGTGGTGCTCGCGGTCACCCTCGCCGTCGGCACGCTGACCGCCCTCAGCCTGCGGTCACCCGTCACGCCGGGGCCCGCCGACAACGGCCCCGTGATACCGGCGTCCGCGCCGGCACTGTCCGGCGTCACCCTGGACGGCGGCCGCTTCGACCTGGCCGCCGCCAGGGGCCAGGTGGTGCTGGTGAACGTCTTCGCCTCCTGGTGCGGCCCCTGCCGAGACGAGCTGCCGCTGCTGGTCGACGCCGGACGACGGTGGTCCCCGCGCGGGCTGCGCCTGGTCGGGCTGAACGTCCGGGACGGCACCGAGGCGGTCCGGGCGCTGCTCGACGAGACCGGCGCGACCAGACTGACCGTGCTGCCGGACCCGGACGGCACCCGTTCGGTCGACTGGGGCGTACGAGGCGTGCCAGAGACTTTCGTGGTGGACCGGGACGGCCGGATCGTCGACCGGCAGCGCGGCGTCGTCACCCGGGCGTGGCTGGAGCAGCGGGTCGCACCGCTGCTGACCGGATGAGGTGGCGGGCAGCGCTGGGAGTCCTCGTGCTCACCGCGCTGATCGCCGGTGCCGGGGCGGGATTGTTCCGCTCCACCGGGGACGCCGGCCGGGAGGACCGGGTACGCGCCGTGGCCGCCGGCCTGCGCTGCCCGGCCTGCCAGGGCGAGTCGGTGGCCGACTCGCGGTCGCCGATCGCGGCGGCGATGCGGCAGGCGGTGGCGGACCAGCTCGCCCAGGGGCGGGACCGCGATGAGATCCGTCGCTGGTTCGTCCAGCGATACGGGCCGGAGGTGCTGGTCGATCCGCCCGCCCATGGCGTGGAGCTGCTGCTGTGGGCCGTACCGGCACTCACGCTGCTGACCGCTGGCTACGCCGCGCTGCGCACGCTGCGCCCCCGCGAACCGTCGGCCCCGCCGACCGTCGCGGTGCGGCCCACACCGGCCGGCCGGGTCGCCCGCCGGGCATGGTGGGTCGGCTCGGTCGGGCTGGTAGCTCTCGTGGCGTCGGTCGCGGTCGTCGGCGGTCGGCTCGACGGGCCGGCACCGCCGGCACCGCCGGCACCGCCGGCACCGGCCGACCCGGTGGCCGTGGCCGTGCAGCTCGGCCGCGACCTGGAGGCGCAGGACCGCTACGACGCCGCCGCGCAGCTGTACCGGGAGGCGCTACGGGACCGACCGGACGACGCCGTCCGGCTGCGGCTCGCCTTCGCCCTGCTCCGGTCCGGCGACACCGCGGGCGCGCAGCAGGCGGCGCGGGAGGTGCTCGACCACGCCCCGGACTCCCCGGACGGCCTGCTCGTGCTCGGGCTGGCACAGCTCGGCGACCATTCGTCGGAAGCACCCCGGACGCTGCGCCGCTTCCTGGCCGTCGCCCCGGAGCATCCAGCCGCCCCGGAGATCGGCCGGCTGCTGTCCAGCGGCCCCTGACGCCCGCGAGCGAACCTACGTCCGAGGACGACGGGCGGGCCCGGCGGCGGACCGGCCGCGCCCCCGGTGGGACGCCGGCGTCGGCGATCGGGCGGCCGCAGGCTCGTCACCGTCGCGCCCCCGTCCAGAGCGCTTCGACCGGAACGAGGAGGGCTGGGCGGCGAAGACCCGGCTGCCGTACATCGAGGCGACGCAGCCCGGGGGGTCGCCACCTTGCAACCAAGGATTGAATGGTGGTTCAATCCTTGTGTGGCCTACCGGAGCACCGAGCGTGTGAAAGCTCGGCTGAGCGCCTCCCGGGAGCGGATCATTGCCGCCGCACTGGAGATCATGGCCCGGCACGGATACGCCGGCTGCTCGGTCGCCGCGGTCGCCGAGCGGGCCGGCGTGGCCACCGGCAGCGTCTACCGCCACTTCCCCACCAAGGCCGATCTGTTCGCCGAGGTGTTTCGCACAGCCTCCCAGCGCGAGGTGGACGCCGTCGCGCGCGCCGCAGCGCTGAAGACCACCATCGCCGAGCGGGTGTCAGCCGTCATCGAGACGTTCTCCGGTCGCGCGCTGCAGTCCCCACGGTTGGCGTACGCCCTGCTCGCCGAGCCGGTCGACCCGGCGGTCGACGCCGAGCGGCTCGTCTTCCGCCGTGCGTACGCCGAACTGATCGCCGGTTACGTCGCGGCGGGTGTGGCGAGCGGTGAACTACCCCCGCAGGATCCGGAGCTGACCGCGACCGCTCTGGTCGGCGCCCTGGCCGAGGCCATGGTCGGCCCGCTGGCCGCCGGGGTCGCCGGCCCGAGCACCATCCCCAGCCTGATCACGTTCATCCACCGCGCGCTTGGAGTATCGCCGTGACGACACACGAGGTCTTCAACCAGGTTCCCCCGCTGGTCGGCTACGACGCGGCGGACGACCCGGCACTGCTCGACGGCCTCCAGCGGGAGGGCGCCGGCTGGGCCGCCGCAGAGTTGCACGAGCTCGGCCGGCTCGGCGGTAGCGAGCAGGCGATCGAGTACGGGCGGCTGGCGAACGAACACCCGCCGGTCCTGCGCACCCACGACCGGTACGGCCACCGGATCGACGAGGTGGAGTTCCACCCGGCCTGGCACGAGCTGATGCGTACCGCCGTCACGCACGGCCTGCACGCCACGCCGTGGGCGGACGACCGGCCGGGCGCACACGTGGCCCGGGCGGCCAAGTTCCACACATGGCGCCCCGACGCCGGGCACGGCTGCCCGATCTCGATGACCTACGCAGCCGTGCCGGCGCTACGGCACAACCCGGAACTGGCCGCGCAGTACGAGCCGCTGCTCACCGCCGCGACGTACGACTTCGGGCTGCGTCCGCCGCTGGCCAAGCAGGGGCTGCTGGCCGGCATGTCAATGACGGAGAAGCAGGGCGGCTCGGATGTGCGCGCGAACACCACCACCGCCCATCCCGAGCCGGACGGCACCTACCGGCTCCTCGGGCACAAGTGGTTCACGTCGGCGCCCATGTGCGACCTCTTCCTCACCCTCGCCCAGGCACCGGGCGGACTCACCTGCTTCCTCGTGCCGCGCGTCCTTCCGGACGGCACGCGCAATCCGATGCGGCTGATGCGCCTGAAGGACAAGCTCGGCAACCGGTCCAACGCCTCCGCGGAGGTCGAGTACGAGCACGCGGTCGCCTGGCGCGTCGGAGACGAGGGCCGTGGCGTGCCCACCATCATCGACATGGTCAACCTGACCCGCCTCGACTGCGTCATCGGCGCGGCGGCCGGGATGCGCCAAGGCGTCATCACCGCCGCCCACCACGCCACCCACCGGCGGACCTTCGGCCGGTACCTCGTCGACCAGCCGCTGATGCGCAACGTGCTCGCCGACCTCGCGGTCGAGTCCGAGGCCGCCACCGTCCTCATGATGCGGCTCGCCGGAGCGACCGACCGATCCGCGCGCGGCGACGCCAGCGAGACCGCGTTCAAACGGCTCGCCCTCGCCGTCGGCAAGTACTGGGTCTGCAAGCGCTGGCCGGCACACGCCGCCGAGGCCCTCGAATGCCTGGGCGGCAACGGCTATGTCGAGGAGTCAGGCATGCCGCGGCTGTTCCGCGAGTCCCCACTGAACTCGATCTGGGAGGGTTCCGGCAACGTCGCCGCGCTGGACGTGCTGCGCGCACTCGCCAAGGACCCCCAGGTCATGGAGGCGTTCCGGGCCGAGGTGACCGCCGCCGCCGGCGCCGACGCGCGGCTCGACGTCGCGGTACGCCAGGTTCAGGCCGACCTGTCCGACCAAGCCGACCTCGAACTGCGGGCCCGCCGCGTCGTCGAACGGCTCGCACTGGTCCTGCAGGGCTCGCTGTTGGTGCGGCACGGCCACCCCGCCATCGCCGACGCCTTCTGCGCCTCCCGGCTCGGCGGCGACCACGGGCAGGCGTTCGGCACACTGCCGACCGGTGTCGACTTCGCCACGATCATCTCCCGCGCCGCGCCCAAGGTGGGCTGACCGCAAGCGCCGGGGCCGACGGCGATGTCCATCCAGGCGCAGGGACTCGTGGCGCCCGGAAGATCGGCACAATCGCCTCCCTCTGTCGTGCGATGGCGGGCGACGTTGGCCGTAGACTGCGCGACCGGGGCGGAGATCGTGCGGCTCGGTGAGGTCACCTGTCCGTCCGGCCGGGCTCCGACCGGTGCCCGTGACGGTCAGCGCCCCGCAGGGCGGGCAGGTCAAGGCCTGGCGCGTCGACGGCGCGGCGTCGGAGCGACGGCTGTTCCTCGTCAACAAGGGCGACCAGCGGGTGTCGGTCGACGTGGCGGCACCCGGTGCCAGGTACGAGATCGACCGGATGACCCCGGATGATCCGAGCGACGGGGGCCGCAACCTCGACGCGCCCGGCATCCCCATCGACGGCCGAACCGTCAACGCGGACGGCAGCTGGCCCGGGTTCCGGTCCACCGTGGGCGAGATCCACGCCGGCCACCTCCAGATCACTCTGGGAGCCGGCGAAACCGCGGTCGTGACGCTGCACGGCCACGACGAGGAGATGGGACGCCAGGTCTACGACCTGTTGCTCGAGGTCGCATCGGGGCGGCGCAGCGCGAGCGAGGAGCTGGCCCTGGGCGGGGAGGAGATCGTGCCGTGGCAGCTCGGGGCGGTGCTGTGAACGACACGGTGCGGGTGGCGCAGCGCCTTCGCCTCGATACGCTGGACCGGCTCTCCGGGCAGGGCCGTGGCTGGGTCGGCCCGGCGGTCGATCCGCGCGCGCTACGGGTCGGGGTCGTGCACCTCGGGATCGGGGCCTTCCACCGGGCACACCAGGCGATCTTCACCGAGCTGGCCGCGGCGGCGACCGGGCGCGAGGACTGGGGCATCACCGGCGTCACGCAGCGGTCGGCCTCCGTGCGCGACCAGTTGATGCCGCAGGACGGCCTCTACTCGGTGCTCGAACGAGGTGCTGACGCGGCACCGCTGCGGGTGGTCGGCAGCGTCCGGGACGTCGTCTTCGGGGCCGGCGATCCGGCGGCGGTCGTCGACCGGATAGCCGACCCGGCCGTACGCCTTGTCACGCTGACCGTCACCGAAAAGGGTTACCGGCGCGACGGTGCCGGCCGGCTGGACCGGTCCGACCCGGAGGTGGTGGCCGACCTGGCCGGCCGACCGCCCCGGACCGTGGTCGGCCAGCTCGTGCGGGGGCTGCAGCGTCGCCTGGCGGAGAGCGCGGAGCCGATCACCCTGCTCTCCTGCGACAACCTCGTCGGGAACGGCGATGTCCTGCGCGGGCTCGTGCAGGACATCGTGGACGCGCTGCCGTCGTCCGAGGCCGGCGGCCTCGCCGACTGGATCACCACCTCGGTACGTTTCCCGTCCTGCATGGTCGACCGGATCGTGCCGGCCACCACCGCCGAGGACCGTGCCGACGCCCTCGCGGTGCTCGGCCTCGAGGACCGGGGCGTCGTGGTCGCCGAGCCGTTCAGCCAGTGGGTCATCGAGGACGACTTCGCGGCCGGCCGGCCCGCCTGGGAGCGGGCCGGCGCGGTGTTGACCAGGGACGTCGCCGCATGGGAGGCGGTGAAGCTCCGAATGCTCAACGCGAGCCACTCGCTGCTCGCGTACCTGGGCGCCCTGCGGGGATACGACACGATCGCGGCCGCGCTGACCGAAGACCGGCTCGCGGCGGCCGCGGAGTCGCTGATGGTCGAGGACGTGGCACCCACCCTGCGGGTGCCGGACGGGCTGGATCTCGACCACTACCGTGGCCAGGTGTTGACCCGCTTCGCCAACCCGGCGCTGCGGCACCGAACCGTACAGGTGGCGATGGACGGATCGCAGAAGCTGCCGGTGCGGCTGCTCGGCACCGTCCGGGACCGCCTGGCCGCCGGCGCGGTGCCCCGGCACGCGGCGCTCGCGGTCGCGGCCTGGATGGTGTACGTCGCGCAGGGCCGGGACGTCCGTGGGCGGGATCTCCCACTCGACGACCCGATGGCGGAGCGTCTTGGCACGGCCGGGGCGGCCGCGGGCGGCGACCCGCAGCGGCTCGTCGACGCTCTGCTGCACGTCGACGAGATCTTCGGCGCGGACCTTCGGGACCATCAGGGCTTCCGGGCCGCGCTGGTGGACCACGTCGCCCAGCTCACGAAGGGCTGAACCCCGCCGTCGATCGCCTGCGGCCCGCCCCACGAACGGCGCCGCTGTCCCGTTCCGGGGCAGCGGCGCACCATCGTGCAGGGCTGGGCGGCCGAACGGCGCGGCACCAAGCTGTGGTCCGGTCTCCCTCCCGTCGCCTGCCGCGTTCGGCGTCGTCGCACGTCCCGCTGCGCCGAAGATGGTGGGCAGGGGCCGCGGCGCGACCGGTGAGGATGAGGCGGATCATGAGCGATGTCGAACTGAGCGACGGTGACCGGCGCGTGGTCGTGGTCGCGGTCGACAAGGGCGAGGACGCGGTGGCCGCCGTCAACGAGGCGGCGGTGCGGTACGGCATTCGCGGTGCCCGGGTGACCGCCGTCGGCGGCTTCGCCTCCGCCGAGCTGGGCTACTTCGACCGCGAGAAGCGCGACTACCTGCGCATCCCGGTCGGGGAACAGGTCGAGGTCCTATCGCTGCTGGGCGACATCGCCGAGCACGAGGGGCAGCCGGCGCTGCACGTGCACGCGGTGCTCGGCCGCCGGGACGGCACCACCGTCGGCGGTCATCTCCTGCGGGGTGAGGTGTGGCCGACACTGGAGGTGATCATCTCCGAGGTCGGGGCGAGCCTCGCCAAGCGAATCGACCGGGAGACCGGGCTGGCGCTGCTGGCGGGGACGATCCGGCAGTGAGCGGCGCGGCAGAGCGCCCCGAGGCCGGCGCGGCGGAGGACGGCGCGGGCCGGGGACGCCGACCGCCGGACGGGCCGCCCCGCAGATGGTGGCACGCGGCACCTGCCCCCGCTCCGGCTTCGGCCGGATCGGTCCGCCGGCGGTCCGCGCTGGCTACGCTTCGCGGTAGGTGAATCCGGGGGGACGGATGACGCAGGCACGCGTGGCGGTACTCGGGCTCGGCGGCATGGGTGCGCCGATGGCCGCGAACATCCTCCGCGCGGGTCTGCCGACGGCCGTCTGGAACCGCCACCCGGAGCCCGCCCGCCGGCTCGGCGACCAGGGCGCGGAGGTGGCCGCCGCCCCGGCCGACGCGGTACGCCGCGCCGACGTGGTGGTCACCATGGTGACCGACGCGGACGCGGTCAGGTCCATCGCCACCGACCAGGGGATGCTGGCCGCCATGGCCGAGGGCGCGGTGTGGGCCCAGATGAGCACCATCGGCGTGACCGAGACGGAACGCCTCGCCCGGCTGATCGCCGGGGAGCGCCCCGACGTGGCCCTGGTGGACGCCCCGGTGGCGGGCAGCCGGGGCCCGGCCGAGCAGGGCCGGCTCGTCGTCCTCGCGTCCGGGCCGGAGCAGGCCCGGGACCGAGTCACGCCGGTCTTCGACGCGGTGGGGCAGCGTACGGTCTGGGTCGGGCCGGCCGGGGCCGGCTCCCGGTTGAAGCTGGTCAACAACCTGCTGCTCGCCTTCGTCGCCGAGGGGCTCGCCACGGCGGTCGCGTTCGGTGACGCGCTCGGCCTGGACCGCGCGGCGGTCCTCGGCGCCCTGCACGGCAGCCCGCTGGTGTCGCCCTGGGCCGCGGAGAAGCTGGAGCGGATCGGCCGGGACGACTACCCGACCCAGTATCCCCTGGCCCTGGCGCTCAAGGACGTCAACCTGGCGCTGCGCGAGGTGGAGGCCGGCCGCTTCCCGGCCGCCGAAGGCCTGGCCGCCGAGTGGCAATGGGTGGTGAACCAGGGGCTCGGTCCCGAGGACCTGACGGTGGTCACCCGAGCCCTGTCACGACTGGGCGGGGCGGCATGAGGCACCTCCCGGGCCGGGCGGGTGCCGTCCGGGCCGCCACGACGTGACCCGGGACGCCGCGGGCTGAGCCGGGCTGTCCGGGCTGCTCGCTGGCGCGGTGCTCGGTGCCGTGCTGCTCCGCCTGGCACCGGAATGGGCGCCGGCCCTCGCGGCGGCGCTGGCGGTGGGGGTCCTCGTCGCGGCCGCCCGCACGGCGCGGAACACGGATGGCATCGACGTCCGGAGGGCGCGGTGATGAGGGCCGTCGTCTACCAGGGGGTGCGGAACGTCGAGGTGCGGGAGGTGCCCGACGCGACGCTGCAGGCGGAGACCGACGCGCTGGTACGGATCACCTCGACCGCGCTGTGCGGCACCGACCTGCACATGTACGACGGGCGGACCGGGGCCGAACCCGGCCTGGTGTTCGGCCACGAGCCGCTGGGCGTGGTCGAGCGGGTGGGCTCCGCGGTGCAGACCCTCCGGCCCGGGACCCGGGTGGTGGTCCCCACGCACCTGTTCTGCGGCACCTGCGCCATGTGCGCCCGGGGCTTGTCCGCGCTCTGCCTGCGGGCCCGGCCGGAGGGGCCCGGCGCCGCGTACGGCTACGCCGGGATGGGTCCCTACCGGGGCGCGCAGGCCGAGCTGCTCCGGGTGCCCTGGGCCGACGCGAACTGCCTGCCCCTGCCGGGCGAACCGGGCGACGGGCACGAGGACGACTTCGTACTTCTCGCCGACGCGTTCGTCACCGGCTGGCACTCCGCGGCCACCCTCGCCGACGTACATGCCGGGGACACCGTCGCGGTCCTCGGCGCGGGCACCATCGGACTGCTCAGCGCCTACTCCGCCCGCCTGCTCGGCGCCCGGGTCGTGTACTGCGTGGACGGGGTGGACGCCCGGCTGGACAAGGCCGGCGAGCTGGGCGCGGTCCCCGTCGACTTCCGCCGCGCCGACCCGGTGGCGCAGATCCACGCGGACCGGGCCCGCCGCGGGTTGCCGATCGGCGAGGAGAAGCTGCCCGGGGTGGACAAGGTCATCGACGCGGTGGGCTTCCAGGCCCACGACCGCGCCCACCCCGACCGGGAGCGTCCCGACCAGGTGCTGGCGGACGCCGCCCGGCTGGTCAACCCGGGCGGTGCGGTCGCCGTCGCGGGCGTGTACCCGGAGAAGGACACCGACCCCCGCACCGGCGGCAGCGCCGACGGGCACCTGAACGCGCCGTGGGGAACGCTGTTCGCCAAGGGGGTCGGCGTGCGGTTCGGGCGTACCCACGACCGCCGGTACACCCGACTGCTCCGCGACCTGGTGGTCTCCGGCCAGGCCCGGCCGGGCGTCATCGTCACCCACCACGGCGCGCTCGCCGACGCCCCCGCGCTGTACCGGCACTTCGACCGCCGCGAGCACGGGCTGATCAAGGCGGTGCTGCGCCTCTGACGCCGGGGCGCCACCGCCGTAGCTGCACGTGCGACGGGCGTAGGAAGCGGCGCGGCGGGTAACCGGCGGCGGCGAAGAGGTGACGGAACGGCGGGTACCGGTGGACACGACCGAGTTGCGGGTACCGGGCGTCGGCGGCGCGAGTGCGGAAGGGATCCTCGACCGGCCGAGCGTGACCAAGGTGGCCGGCGACCAGAACGCCGGATTCTTCCGCCCGGAGGCCACCCTGGGCGACCCGAGAGGGCCCGGTGGGGCCCTGATCGAGGCGTACCGCTGGGGCAACCTGACCGGCGGCCATGCCAGCCGGACCCTGTCCCTGGTGCTGTTGCTGCCGTTCATGCTGAGCAACATCGCGATCTGGATGCTGCCGCCGGGGCCGGCGGGGTCCGCGGCGGCCGCCCGGGCGATCTGCCGCCTGCTGGCCGCGACCCTGACCGCGATGTACGTGCTGTCGGTGGCCGGAGTGGCGATCGACCTCGTCGCCTGGCAGTGCGCCGCCTACCACCATTGCAGCGCGGACCGCCCGATGATCTCCTGGCTGGTCGGCGTGCAGCCGGGCCAGCGCATCGCGATGTCCGCCCTGGTGCCGATCGCCGCCATCGGAATGGCCTGGTGGCTCGGGGCGCGGTCGTGGCGGCTGCCCGAAGACGCCTCGGCCGAAGCGGTGCCGGGCGGCCTCGGCGCCCTCCGCCTCGACGCCCGCGATTTCTGGGACAACCGAGCCTTCCTGCGCCGGCTGCGGTCGCTGCACGTGGCGATCGCCCTGGGCGCCGTCGACGTCGTCCTGCTCAGTGTGGTCGCCCCGCACGACGACCGGACCATCGGCTACGGCCTGCTCGCCCTCACCGTCACCGTCATCGTCGCCGCCTTGGCGCTGCTCTGCCGCCCGGCACGCCCCGGCCACCCCGCAGACCGGCGGATCGCAGCAGCCATCCTCGCCGTGCGGGCGGCCATGCTGGCAGTCACCGCGCTGACGCTCGGCTACGCCGCCCTGCCCCGTTCCGAATGGGCGCCGGGGACCGAGTTGCCCGGCTACGACGCCCTGGTTGCCTGGCTCTACGTGAGTCAGGCTGTGCTGATGCTGGTCCTCGGCGCGATCGTCGTGCGGCAGCGAAGCAGGACCAGAAGCCCCGCGATCCTCGGCGGCCTGGGCGCCCCCGTCGTTGTCTCCTTCGCCATCGGATTCGGGGTGGCGTTCTCGTCCGCCCTGCTCTACGCCGCCTCCTACTACCTCGACAGGAGCCTCGATCCCAGGCCACGCCGCGTGCTGCCCGCCGGGATCCCGCCACTGCTGCCCCCTTTGGCGTACCGGTGGGCCGCGCTGGGCTTCTTCGTGGCCCTCCTGGTGACGGCACTCGCCACCCTCCTGCGCAGCCAGTTGACGTTGCGGCAGCGGCGCCGGACCGCGATGGAGATCGCGCGCCGCGACTTCCCGGACGCCCCGCCGGAACCGCAGCCGCGGGTCCGCTCGGTGCGCGACGCCATCGCCCGAGCGCAGCTGACCGACCGGAGCTGGCCGTTGCCCGCCGCGTACGCCGTCGTCTTCGTGCTGATCCTCGGCTCCGCCGGACTGTCGCTCGCCGGTATCGGGCCGAGAGATCTGGGCCTGCGCATCGGCGGTGAATCGCTGGCCCGGTCAGTGGTGTTCATCAGCCACCTGGGCACCAACCTGACCGGGCTCTTCGCCATCGCGATGGCGGTCGCCGCCCTGCTGGCCCACCGGTCGAGGGGCATCCGCCTGGTCGGGGTGTTGTGGGATCTGGCCACGTTCTGGCCGCGCACCGCCCACCCGCTCGCCCCGCCCTGCTACTCCGAACGCGCAGTGCCCGAGCTCACCCGACGGATCAGGTACCTGACCAGTCACGACGGCACCGTGGTGCTTTGCGGACACAGTCATGGCGCGGTGCTGGTGGCGGCGACGGTGCTACAACTGCCGCCCGCCTGCCTCGACCGGGTCGCGCTGCTGACCCATGCCAATCCGGTGCGCCGCCTCTACAGCAGGGTCTTTCCCGCGCATCTGGGTCCCGCGACGCTGCGCGACGTCGGCGACCGAGTGGGTTGGCGCTGGCTGAATCTGTGGCGGGACACCGACTCGATCGGCGGGTGGGTCTTCTCCCCGGACCCGGGCCGCTCGGCAGCGGAGGGCACGGGTCCGAATGGTGCGGCTGATCCGACGACCGGGGTGGACCGGCGGCTACGCGACCCGCATGGCCTGCTGACCCCGCCGGAGGACACCGTGCCACCACCGATCCAGGGTCACCGGTTCGACCCTGACGAGGACTACCAGGCTGCCGTCCGCCACCTGATGACCCGGCTGCGGGTCGGCGGCTGCTGAGCTACAGCGATCTGCCGATGTGGGGGCGTTGCGAGGTCAAAGCCCAGGCCGTCTACCAGGCCAACGGGCCCGTGGTGAGCTGCCATGGCGTCAGCGACCGAGCACGAAGTACCCAAGACCTAGAACGCCGCGATAGATGCCGACGTACTCGCGCAGCCGGGCATCGAGTTCCTCGCGGACCTCTGTCGCGCGGGGGTCCTCCGGATGCTCCAGCAGCCACTCCTGCCGGCCCGCGCGCCAGGTGGACTCGAAGTCATCCCATTCTCGCTGGTCGGCAGTGCTGAGGTGCAGGACCCGCCAACCCAGCCCACGTGCGTGCTCGATGAGGTCCGCGAGCGGCATGGTCTCGTCCCCGAAGATCTCCGCAGCCTCGGCCGTCGGTGGACGCTCCCAGTACCCGTCACCGAACAGGAGCCGACCACCGGGCCGGACGAGCCCGGCGAGCGCCTTGAGGGCAACCGCCGTCCCGCCAAAGGCATGCGCGGCGCCAACGCACAGGACACGGTCGGCTGGCTCCCGCCAGGCCGCCGCTTCCCCCTTCACGAAGGTGACGTGCTTGTCCAACGACCGGCCCTCGGCCAGCGCCCGCCCCCTCGCGAGAGCAGCATCGTCCGTGTCGACGCCGATGCCCGTCGTCGCAGCCGCGCCGCCCACGCCGCCGGCGGCAACTGCCCTCAGCAGCAGCTCACCCCACCCACAGCCGAGGTCGAGCACGCGTGCGCCAGGGCGGACATCAAGCCGCCCCAGCAGCAGCTCGGCATGCTCCTCCGACAACGGCGTATTCCAGCGCATCCGCACATAGCGCAGAGCGGCGAGGTCATCGGTCGGCTGCATCCGTTGAGGGTGCCGAGTCCTGATCGACGGCGCATCCCCGTTTCGCGACCACCAAGGTAATCCGATCGCTGCGTCAGGCGTGTCCGGCCAGGCCATGTAGGACTACCAGACCGGGCACGGCGACGCGGCCGAGTTCAGCGCCGGTGGCGGAATCGTGCCAGCTCACGGCGTCGGTCTGGCCCACGTAGAGGCGTTTGCTGTCGGGGCTCAGTACAAGACCGGCGACGCGCTCGCGGACCTGCCAATCGGCGGCGAGGCGGAGGCGCGCGAGACCCACCGTGCGCACCGCGGTGCCGGCCCCGATGAAGAGCCGGTCGGGGTCGGCGGCGGCGTGTCCGGCGCCGGTGTCCTTGGCCAGCGTGGCAGTGCGCCGTACCGTCAGCTCCTCCGTGGAGATCTCCGCGACGCTGCCCGACGTGACGTCGGCGACGAAGAGCTGGCCTCCGTCGGGGCTGATCGCCATGGCGTGACCGCTCGCGGACGCCACCCCGAACGGGTGCGGCAGGTCAATGCAGTACGCCCATCGCGCCGCGAGGTTCAGCGTGTGCACGAACGCGTGCGCGTTGCCCGGCCGCCCGCTGATCAGGTTGCGGGTGTGCTGGTGGTCGGGCTGATGGGTGTAGAGCGTGTAGAGGGTCGTGCGATCCGGCGCGAGCACGGCCTGGCGCCCGTCGCCACGCATCTCCTCCTCGGCGCCGGGCGGGATCGGCGCCTTGGTGCGGGTGTAGAGAGGACCGGGCGCCCTGGTGGCGAGATCGACGACGCGGACCCGGTAGCGATCCGGCGCCTTCGCCGGGAGCCACTCGAGGACGAACAGTCCGGCGAGATCCTCGGTGAACGTTTCCGGTACGAAGTTGCCCCGCAACTCCAGCCGGTGCTGGACCCCGGTGACGTCGGCGATCAGCACCGGGGTCACGTCCCGCCCCTCCGGGCGCCCCTTGGTGACATTCACCTCGTTCGACGTGAGCGCCACCTTCGTACCGCTGACCGACACGGCCTGAGGCACCCAGCGTCCGGGCAGCTTGAGGCGAGTGGAGGTGCGGCCCGTGGCGGTGTCGATCCGCCAGAAGGCGGTGTCGGCGCCCTCGGGTGCGGTCGCGTAGATCGCCAGCCCGTCGGCGGTGGCGAGGGAATGCGGGATCGTCTGCCGGTCCGCACCACGCAGTACGCCAAGCCCGTCGTCGACCTCGACGAGCAGTGCGTCGGGGATCGTGACGGCGGTGGTCGAGTTCGGGCTTCGAGCTGGATCGCAGCCGACCAGCGCTGCGGCGCCGGTACCGGCGAGCACCGTCAGAATGGTGCGACGCGAGATCGGTGTCGTTGCCATCATGCCCGGGTGACACCACCGCACCCGCCGCGGTTCCACCCGACGCGTGGAACCCGCACGGCGCGGGCGGTGTCATGAGTGTGATCCAACCGGAGGTTTCCACTGGACGACGAAGAACTCGTCACCCGCGCTCGGGTAGGTGACCTGGAGGCGTATGACCTCCTGGTCGCTCGGCACACCGCGTCCGCGTACCGGACGGCGGTGCTGCTCGGCGCGGGCTCGGAGGCGGAGGACGTCATCCAGGAGGCGTTTGTGAAGGGGTATCGCAAGCTCTCCCGCTATCGGGGAGAGTCGGCCTTCCGCTCATGGCTCCTGGCGATCGTCGCCAACGAGACCCGCAACCTGCACCGGTCGCGCAACCGGCGGGACGGACTCGTCCTGCGGGCCGCGGCGGCGAATCCGGAATCGGAGATCGCCGAGGATGTCGCGGTCGGCGCCGTCCTCGCCCGGGAACGCCGCGCCAGGCTGGTACAGGCCCTGCGCCTGCTGCCGGAGAGGGACCGTGAGGTGATCGTCTGCCGATTCTTCCTCGATCTCAGCGAGGACGAGACCGTGGCGATGTTGGGATGGCCCCGAGGCACGGTGAAGTCGCGGACATCTCGGGCACTGGCGAAGCTGCGCGGCCTGCTCGACCTTGAGGAGGTCCATCGTGGATGACCTCGAAAGGGAGCTGCGCGACCTCTCCGCCTGGCTGGAGGCACCCGACGCGCCCGACGTGACCGCCCGCGTGCACGCACAGCTCGCCGCACCCGTGCCGAGGCGACGCCGGTGGCGCTACTACGTCGCCGCGGCGCTCGTCGCCCTGCTCGTCGCGTTGCTGCCGCCGGGGCGGGCCGCCCTCGCCGACGCCGTGGCGGGGCTGCTGCGCTTCGCGGGGATCAGCATCGCGACGTCGCCCGCACCGGCGATGCCCACCGGCACACCGTCACCGTTGCCGTCGCAGCGGGCCGCCGCCTTGGCGGAGGCGCAGCGGAGGGTGCGCTTCCCGATCCGCCTACCGGCGAAGCTGGGCCCGCCCGAGCAGGTACTGGTCGCCGACCTCGATGACACGGGCACCTATCGAGTCGCGACTCTGCTCTATCGCGGGGGCGCGCTGCGCATCGATGCCTTCGACGGTCGTCTCGACCCGGTCTTCCAGAAACAGGCCAGCGGGCCGGGCGCGGACTGGGTCCAGGTCAACGACGACTTCGCCGTGTGGATCGGCGGCCCACATGCACTGACCTACGTCGATCGCATCGGCGCGGTCCGCGTGGAGACCGCGCGGCTCGCCGCCTCGACCCTGATCTGGCAGGAGGCTGGCGTGAGCTATCGGCTTGAGGGCGACCTCACCAAGATGGAGGCTATTGAGATCGCCAACTCGCTGAATTAGCGGAAGCCCCGCCAGGGCCCAACCAGCGCATCCGCGCGCCGCGTCGCCCGGACGGGCCAGCTGCCTGGCCTCCCGCCGCAGCCTGGCAACCGGGTCATGGTCGACACCGATGGTGCTGCTCTCGAAACCGGTCGGGCCGGACAGATGGATGTGGCCGCGGTCGGTGCTGTCCCGGCGGGCGTACTCGGGCTGCCCGCGGCCCTCCAACAAACGGCGCAGTGCGGCAGCGGACAGCGAGGGGTCGCCGTCACCGGCGCACGAGCACCCTTGTCACGCCCGAACCTGCGGGTGACGTGTGGTGGGAAACGGGTAGCGGCCCGGCATTCGATGACGTGGCGCGGCCCGGGGAGGCCCACACCAGGCGTCGCTCGCGCGACCCCTTTCCGTTCTGTGATCAACGAACTACGGTAGGCGCGACACTAGTGCCGGCGAACGGGGGTGCCCCGCGTGGAGGAGTTCGACTACGTCGTGGTCGGTGCGGGCTCGGCCGGGTGCGTGCTGGCCAATCGGTTGACCGAGGATCGGGGCACCCGGGTGCTGCTGATCGAGGCGGGTGGTTGGGATAGCAGTCCGTTCGTCCGCATCCCCAAGGGCTTCAGCCGGCTGATGGACGACCGGCGCACCGCCTGGCACTACCCGGCTGCGGCGGGGCCGGCGCACCGCGAGGTCTGGCAGCGCGGTCGCATGATCGGCGGGTCCAGCTCGATCAATGGAATGGTGTACGGCCGCGGCGACCGGCTCGACTACGACGGGCTGGAACGCCTGGGTAACCCCGGGTGGGGATGGGACACCATGCTGCCGATTTTCAAGCGGCTGGAGGACAACCCGTTCGGCGCCTCTGACGTACGCGGAGCCGGTGGGCCGCTGCGGCTGTCCAGCGCGACCGGTACCGACGAGCTCTGCGAGGAGACGATCGCCGCCGGGGTGGAGTTGGGCTGGCACCGGGCGGACGATCTGAACGCCCACGACGACGAGCGGATCGGCTACCTCATGGCGACCATTCGCGACGGTCGCCGGACCAGTGCCGCCGATGCTTTCCTGCACCCGGTACGCGACCGGCCCAACCTGACCGTGGCGGTGGGGACGGTCGTGCTCCGGGTCCTCGTGCAGGACGGCCGAGCGATCGGGGTGCGCGCCCGCCGGCACGCGCAGACGATTGACTATGCCGCCTCCGCTGAGGTGATCCTCGCCGCCGGCGCCATCGCCACCCCGCAGTTGTTGCAGGTTTCCGGCATCGGTCCGGCCGACACGCTGCGCCGCGCCGGTGTCGACGTGCTGCTCGACCGGGCCCGGGTGGGGGCCGGCATGCGGGAGCACCGGTCGATGCCGTTGCAGTTCCGGCTGAACACCGCGGGCGGCTACAACCCGATGCTCAGCGGCCGGCTCGGCCAGGGGCGGGCCATGCTGCGGTACCTGCTGACCCGCCAGGGCCCGCTCGCCCTGCCGGTGTACGACGTCGGGGCGTACATCCGCTCCGGCCCGGAGGCGGACCGTCCCGACGCGCAGCTGCTGATCGCGCCCTTCTCGGCGGCGCCGCGGCGCCCGGGGCGCGCGCTGGAGTTGGAGACCGAGCCGGGGCTGATGGGCCTGGCGACCGTGACCCGGCCGGACAGCGAGGGCAGTCTGGCAATCACCTCGGCGGATCCGGCGGTGTCACCGCGGATCGTCGCCAACTATTTCCGGACCCCACATGACCGTCGCGTCGCGGTGGGCGCCTTCCGGCGGATGCGGGAGCTGTTCGCCACCGGGCCGATCGCGAAGCGGATCTCCGCGGAGACACTGCCCGGTCCGGCGGTACAGGACGACGGCGAAATCATCAACGCGGCGCTGGCGCACGGCTACTGCGGGTACCACGCGGTAGGGACCTGCGCGATGGGCCCGGACGACGAGTTCGTGGTCGACCCGCGGCTCCGGGTCCGCGGCGTCGACGGCCTGCGGATCGTCGACGCCTCCGTGCTGCCGGTACTGGTCTCCGGCTACCTCAACGCCCCGGTGATGGCACTGGCCTGGCGGGCCGCCGACCTGATCCTGGCGTGAGACGTGCCCCGTTGAGCGAGTACGGAATGCAGGACAACGAACGGCCGAGGTCCTCTCGGCACCGTTGAGCAGTTCGCGGTCACGTTCGAGAGGATCTGACCGGAATGCCGCCTATCGCCGACGCCAGTCCGGCAACCGAGGCACCAGGACGGTCAGCCCACGAGGAGCCCACCCAGCACGGCCACGTCCACCGCGAAGGGTAGATACATCGGACCAGAGCCGAAGATGTCTCGGAACGCGTCGGCCACATACGTCGTCGGCACCGCGTACGCCAGCGGGCGAAGCACCGCCGGGTGGGCGTCCAGCCGCGTCATCACTGGCGAGAGGAGGAGCGCGAAGGCGAGGACGGCCACGACTGCGGCGATGGAGATTCCGGCGATCGCGAGGCACACCCGAGGGCTGAACGACCAGGCCCGCGGAGCACCGAGGCCCGGGGCCGCCGCGGACCCAGCGGTGCCCTGAGCCACCCCGGGGCCGACCACCGGACCCGGCGGTGCGATGAGCGGCCGAGGCCGCCCACCGCACAGGTGGGCCGCCAGGACGTGCCTGACGGCCCAACGGTGGCTCAGTGGATGGCGACTGGTGTCGTGGACTGCTCCCCCTGGTCGCCGAGCAGGTGCGACGGCTCGCGTCGACGGGGCAGGAACGCGACCGGGATGAACGTGGCCAGCACGAGCGCGAATCCGACCCAGAACGTGGTGGCGAAGGAGTTGGCCGCGAAGTCGAGGCCGCGCTCGATGATCGACGGATCGACCGGGAACTGCTGGGTCAGCTCCGGCCGCTGCTGGCTGGCGATGGCCAGCCCGGCCTCAGTGATCGGCTTGCCGCTCGGATCCGTCACGCCGGGGATCGGCCGGGAGCCGTTCAGCTCGTTGGTGAGGATCACCGACATCACCGCGGCGCCTACCGAGCCGCCGATCTGCTGAAGGATGTTGACCAGGGTGGAGCCGCGGGCCACCTCCTGGGCGTGCAGGGTCTTCAGCGCCGAGGTCATGATCGGCATCATGGTGCCCCCCATGCCCAGGCCCATGACGAACAGCGACCCGCAGAGCAGCCAGTACGAGGTGTGCGGGTCGACCTGGGTGAAGGTGAAGAACCCGAGGACGATGAGCCCCAGCGCGAAGGGCACCGTCCGGCCGACGGGCACCCGGTCGGCCAAGATCCCGGCGACCGGCATCGTGATCATCGCGCCGATGCCCTGTGGTGCGATCAGCAGGCCGGCGGCCAGCGTCGACTCGCCGCGGACCTGCAGGAAGTAGCTCGGGAACAGCAGCCCGGCGCCCATGAACGCGATGATGAACACGAACAGGGTCGCCGCCGCGACGGTCAGGTTGCGGTTGGCAAACAGCCGCAGGTCGAGCAGGGGGTGCCGAGGCTTGAACGAGTACATGACGAACCCCACCACGAGCGCGGCGCCGATCAGCATGGGCACCCACACCTCAGCGTCGGCGAACGTGCCGGCCTCGGGCAGCGAGGAGACGCCGTAGAGAAACAGGGCGAGCCCCGGCGAGAGCATCAGCATGCCGAGGAAGTCGAACGACTCCGACGGCTCGGGGTTGTCCTTCGGCAGCGCCAGCAGAGCGTAGACGAGCGCGACGGCGCCGATCGGCAGGTTGATCAGGAAGATCCAGCGCCAACTCGCCGTGTCGATCAGCCACCCGCCGAGGATCGGGCCGCCGATCGGCCCGAGCAGCATCGGGATGCCGAGGACAGCCATCAACCGACCGATCCGGTTCGGCCCGGCCGCCCGAGTCATGATCGTCATGCCCAGCGGCATGAGCATGCCGCCGCCGAGGCCCTGCAGGACGCGGTAGCCGATCAGCTGTCCGATCGTGTCGGCAGTGGCGCACAGCCCGGACCCGATCGTGAACAGCCCCAGCGCGACCATGTAGAGGCGCTTGGTGCCGAAACGGTCTGCGGCCCAACCGCTGAGCGGGATCACCGTGGCCAGCGCGAGCGTGTAGCCGGTCATCGTCCACGCGACTCGGGCGTAGGACGCGTCGAACTCGCTCTGGAACGTCGGTAGCGCGACGCTGACGACCGTCACATCGAGGATCGACATGATCGCACCGAGAACGACGACTCCCGCCACCTTGAGAACCGCGGCGTCGAGCTTGTCCGGTGTCGCGACAGATTGCTGGGTCACAAAAAGTCTCCTGAGTTCGGTTCGGCCGCCGGACGGTGGGCGGCACCGCGCCTGTCGAGCGCGAGGTGTCACGTACGGAAAGCGAGGTCCACACGCAGACTAAAGACCCGCACCGACACTTGCGCTCGGATTAGCAGCCACCGCCCTCGGCGGCAGGTCAGCGCCAGCCCGTCGTCGACCCGAGTATGCCCCGTACCGCCCGGTCCAGAATGTCACTGCCGTCCACCTCGAGCCCTGCAGCGACGGGCAGGGCGCGCACCTCGGACCTTCTCCCCGCCCGCTCGCGCTGTCCTTGCCGAAGCCGGTCAACCGCCGTCGGAGCCGCTGACGACTCGCAGGAGCTCAGCGCGTGCGGCCTGCAGGGCGACGAACAATGCTCCCGTGAGGGATGCCGCCTCGCCCAGCGCGCTGGTCTCGATCCGTGGCGGAAACGGCGCGTACGCGTTGACGGTCTCCCGGACCGTCGGCAGCAGCAGCGGGTTGCGGCCGACGCCCCCGCCGAGGACGACGAGCTCGGGGTCGAAGATCGCACACGCGCTGGCGATCGTGAGGCCGAGTTGCCGAGCCTCCGCCTCCACCAGATCACGCGCGGCGGGCACGCCCGTGGCGGCCTGGGCGAACAACTCCTCCACCGAAGACGGCCGCGTGCCGGGCCAGGACCTGCGGGCGTCGAGAGCCGCGAGAACGCCGTACGCCCCGGCCTCGTCGGCCAGCTGCTCCCTGCCGCGACCGACCCGCTGTCCCGGCGGCACCGAACCCGGCAGCGGGAGGTAGGCCACCTCTCCGGCGGCACCGTGCGCGCCGCGTACGAGCTCGCCGTCGTGAACCAGACCCATGCCGATGCCGGCACCGACGGCCAGGAACGCGAACGTCCCGACCTCCCGGGCGTGCCCCCGCCAGCGCTCGCCCAGCGCCGCGAGGTTGACGTTGTTCTCCAGCACGATCGGAGCGTCGACGCGCGCCTCGAGCGGGGTGATCAGGTCGAACGAGCCCTCCTCACCGAGGTTGCGGGCGACCGACATGGTGCGACCGTCGGCATGGACGGCACCGGGCGCCGACACGCCGACCCTACGAAGTGGCCCGAGCTGATCCCCCACCGCCTTCGTCGCGGCCGTGATCATCCGGGCAACCTGCACGGCGACACGGATCGCGCCGGTTGCTCTGGTGGCCTGCCGCTGCTCGAAACAGAGAGCGCCGCTCATGTCCGCCGCCGCGACCCGGAGGTTGTCGCCACCGACGTCGACCGCGACCACGTACCCCGCGGTTGGGGCAAGCCGGTAGTAGGTGGGCACCCGACCCGGACGACCGCGTCGCACACCGGCGTCGACGATCAGGCCGGTGTCGACGAGCCGGCGTACCACCTCGGAGATGGTGGGCCGCGACAAACTCGTCCGGTTGGCAAGCTCCGGCCGGGTCATGGGCACGCTGTCGAGCAGTGCGGCCAGCACCAACCGACCGGACGAGTCGACGGAGACCAAGGCTTCCACTCCTTCGCCTGTTGGATCCGGAAGGCTGCGATGACGGCCTTGACCCGTGATCGCGAACCGAGTACAAGTTTTTGTTAAGCAGCCTACCTAATGCCCAGGAGGGCGATCATGTCGGAGAGCATGAGCGAGCTGTCCAGGCGAAGACTCCTTCAATTGTCGGCTGTCAGTGGCGCGGGCCTCCTTCTCGCGGCCTGCGACGTCGGCGGAGGCAACGACAGTGGCGCGAGCGGTGACCGGGGCGCGGCAGGCACCGGTGAAGGCCAGATCAAGGCGCTGTTCATGAAGCAGGCCGGCTATTCCGAGGACGACATCCGCGCGATGACCGACGAGTTCCAGAAGAAGTATCCGAAGATCACCATCGAGCCGTCCTTCGTCGCCTACGAGGCGCTGCACGACAAGATCGTGGCGGCGGCCCCGGCCAGCACCTTCGACGTGGTGCTGATCGACGTGATCTGGCCGGCCGAGTTCGGCAGCAAACGCATCGTCACCGACGTGACCGACCAGTTCCCCGCGGCGTGGAAGAGCGACATGCTCGGTGGGGCGCTGGCGACCGCCGCCTACCGTGACCGCTACTTCGGCGTCCCGTGGATTCTCGACACGAAGTACTTCTTCTACAACACGGACATGCTGAGCAGGGCGGGCGTCGCTCCGGCGAGCCTGTCCACCTGGGAGGGCGTCCTCGCAGCCGCCCGGACGCTCAAGGCGAAGAAGGTCGTCGACTATCCGCTGATCTGGAGCTGGAAGCAGGCTGAGGCGCTCATCTGCGACTACACGCAGCTCGTGGGCGCCTTCGGCGGCAAGTTCCTGTCGGACGACGGCGGATCCGTGGCCTTCAACACCGGCGGGGGCCTGCAGGCGCTGGAGTTCATGAAGATGACCCTCGACACCAAGCTCACCAACCCCAACTCGGTCGAGTCCCTGGAAGAGGACGTTCGCAAGATCTTCTCCGACGGCCAGGCGGCCATGGCGCTCAACTGGACCTACATGTTCAACGCCGCCAACGACCCGCAGCAGTCGAAAGTCGTCGGCAAGGTCGGCGTGGCGGCCACGCCAGCGGGACCGGCCAGCGCCCCGGGCGTCAACGGCTCGATGGCCCTGTCGGTCAGCTCCGGCAGTAAGAACCAGAAGGCCGCCTGGACATACGTCAGCTACATCACCAGCGCTGACGTGCAGAACAAGTACGCCAAGAGTTCGCTGCCGTGCTGGACGAAGTCGTACGACGACAGTGCGGTCGTGTCCGCGCTGCCGCAGGTGGTGCCGGTGGCCCGGAAACAGCTCGCCAACCTCATCGCCCGGCCGCAGGTGCCCCGCTACAACGAGATCAGCCAGATCCTGCAGGCCGAGGTGCAGAACGCGTTGCTCGGCAGGAAACCGGCGAAGAAGGCTCTGGACGACGCCGCCGAACAAGCCCGTAGCCTGCTGTCATGACGGCGGCGCCCCCGGCGCGCCCGGCACCCGCGCCACCGGCGACTCGGCGTGTCCCGCCGGCGCGCCGGTGGCCGTTTACCAGGCGCGCCGGGGGCGGTCAGGTCCGGCTGGCGCTGCTGCTGCTCCTGCCCGCGGCGATCGTCGTGTTCGGCGTGGTGCTGTACCCGGCCGGGCGCGCTCTCGTCATCTCGTTCTACGACGTCGACAGCCCGTTCCCCGGTCGCTACCCGCTCGTCGGCCTACGCAACTACACCGAGATCCTTGCCGACCACCGGTTGTGGACGGCGGTCGGGCACACCGCCTACTTCACCGCCGTCTCCACCGCGCTCGAGCTCGTCCTCGGTCTGGGGCTGGCTCAACTGCTCGCCGCGCCGTTGCGGCTGCGGTGGCTCTTCCGCGCGATCGTGATCCTGCCGTGGGCGCTGCCGACGATCGTCAACGCAGCGATGTGGCGGTGGATCCTCAACGCCCAGTACGGCGTGGCCAACGCGCTGCTCACCGAACTGCACCTGCAGGGCGGCTATCGGTCGTGGCTGGGCAGCGACCCCTTCCTCGCCCTGAACATGGTGATCGTGGCCGACGTCTGGAAGAACACGTCACTGGTCGCGTTCTTCCTGCTGGCCGGCCTACAGACGATCCCGCAAGGGCTCTACGAGGCGGCGCGGGTGGACGGGGCGGGGCCGATCCGCTCGTTCTTCCGCATCACGCTCCCACTGCTGGTGCCCAATATCGCGCTGGTGCTGGTGCTGCGCACCATCGAGGCGTTCAAGGTGTTCGACATCGTCTACGTCATGACCGGCGGTGGTCCCGCGAGCGGCACCCAGACGGTCACCTTCTTCACCTACCTCCAGGCGTTTTCGGCCCAACGGTTCAGCTCGGGGGCGTCGTTGGCCTATCTGACGGTGGTCGCCATCCTCGTGCTGGCCCTGATCTACCTTCGGCTGCTGCGGCAGAGCGAGCTGAGGTCGCCATGAGAGCAAGCCTGGGCTATCGCCTCTTCATCCACCTGGCCGCGCTCGCCACGTCCGCGGTGATCCTCGCGCCGTTCGCCTGGCTGCTCTACTCGTCGTTCGTGGGGCAGACCGACCTCGTCTCCCGGCCGATGCGCTGGCTGCCCGAGCACGTCACGCTGGACCGTTACCGCGAGATCTTCGCCGGCGGCGGCACCAGCGCCGGCGCCGCGTTCCGCAGCGCGATGGTCAACAGCTTCCTGGTGGCGGGCGGGACGGTGATCATTGCGCTCACCGTCGGGGTGCTGGGCGGTTACGCGCTGGCCCGGCTGCGGTTTCCCCTCAGGCGGGTGACGCTGCTGTCGTTCCTGGTCACCTACATGCTGCCACCGATCGCCCTGATCATCCCGCTCTATCTGCTCATGTCGCGCTTCGGGCTGCTCGACACCAGGACCGGTCTCATCATCGTGTACTGCTCGCTGGCCACGCCGTTCGCCCTGTGGAACATGAGCACCTTCTTCGCATCCCTGCCGGTGGAGCTCGAGGAGGCCGCCCGAGTAGACGGATGTACCCGACTCGGCGCCCTCGTACGAGTGATGCTGCCGCTGTCCAAGCCCGGCATCCTGGCCACCGCCCTCTATGCGTTCCTGTTGTGCTGGGACGAGTTCCTCTACTCGCTGATCTTCACGTCCACCGCACAGGCCAAGACGGTTCCGGTCGCGATCGCCGAGTTCACCGGGCGCAACGCCGTCGACTTCGGCCTCATCGCCGCCGGCGGGGTCCTCGCCGCGCTGCCGCCCGTGGCGCTGGCGGTGATGTTCCAGCGCTACCTCATCAGTGGCCTCGCGTCCGGGGCGGTGAAGGGATGACCGTCGCTTACCTCGCCGGGGTGCGGGCGCAGCCGGACAATTTGCGGCGCTCGGCCGAGACGGTGCGGGCGGCGCTGGCCGGGCCGGCCGGCGCCCAGGCCGCCGCGGCGTCACGATGGGGCAGCCTGTTGGCCTTCGGCATGGGTGCCAGCAGCCACGCCGCCGCCGGCTTCGCCGCCGTCCTGCGCGCCGGCGGCTTGCCCGCGATCTCGGCGAGCGCCGCCGACCTGCACGACGGGGTACCACCGGGACTCGCCGCCGCATTCTTGGGCATCAGCCAGTCAGGCCGCAGCCGGGACACAGTTGACACACTGGCCGGCGTGCCGGCCGGACCGGCCGCCCGGCTCGCCCTGACCAACCACCCGGACAGCCCGCTCGGCGCGGCGGCCGACACCGTCGTGACGCTGGGCTGCGCCCTGGACACCCCGGTGTCCACGCTGAGCTACACCGCCACGCTGCAGGCGCTCGGCCTGCTCGCCGAGCGGATCAGCGGTCGCCCCCAGACGGACTGGGACCTGCTGCCCGACCTGGCGGCCGAGGTGCTCGAGGATGACGTCGAGCCGCTAGCGGAGGCCCTCACCGGCGCCGGCTGCGTCGACGCCGTCGCTTCCGGGGTACGGCTGGCGACGGCGGGCGCCGCGGCCCTGCTCCTGCGTGAGGCCGCCCACCTGCCCACCGCCAGCTTCGCCACCCACGAATACCTGCACGGGCCGTTGGAGACTGCGGGACCGGGCCACGCAGTGCTGCTGTTCGGCGCGGGCCGCGAGGTCTCCCTCGCTGCCGACCTCGCCGGATACGGCGCGCGTGTCGTCCTGGTCACCGACGCCGAAGCCGGCGAGCCCACGCATGACAACCTGCGGGTCGTCCGGCTTCCGGGCGTTGCCGGCCTCGGCGGCTGTGTACTCGACATCCTTCCCGTACAGCTCGCCGCGCAGGCCCTGGCGGAGCGCGCCGGCCGGCCGATCGAGCTTCGACACATGCCGGCCGACACCAAGCTGCCGCCAGGATGAGCCGGAGCGGGGGCGGCTTCGCCGCCGCCCCCGGCCGCGGTTACGGCACCGGGGTCGATGCCGTCGGAATGTTGTAGCCCCGCATGCGCAGGTATGGAGCCTGGCCGGCCAGATCGCTGGTCTGGTAGGTCGCCGTGATGGTGGCCGACTCCCCCGGCCACAGCGAGACGTAGTTGTCGGTGTAGCTCACCGGCAGCACCTCGTCGCCCCCGTTGCCGGCCGTGATCTCCGGTCGCAGGAAGAACGCGACGTTCGTCGGGCTGTTGTTGGTCATCGTGATGGTGGCGGTCTCCTGCCCACCGGAGACCGTCCGGGTCACGCCGGTCGCCAGGTTGGGGTTCGACGGCAGGCTGTTGAGTCCGGTGAGGTTGGCGTAGGTCTTGACCGCCGTCATGTACCAGTTCTTCTTGTTCGCCAGCACGTCGGGCTGGGTGGAGTACCAGTAGAGGTTGTTGCTCACGACCGCGCCGGCGGCGTCCTTGAGCTGCAGTCGGATGAAGTACGTCGCGGACAGACCGGTCAGCGCCGGCAGCGTGAGCACCTGGGTGGAGGCGTTCGCCGCCGCGTTGACCGGAACCGAGGTCGTGTAGGCCTGGGTCAGGCTCGGGATGTTGTACACCGTCGCCGTGGCGGTCAGACCAGTTCGCCCGCTCAGGGTGGAGTTGACGGCGTACACGTTCCTGGTCTTGTAGTCGTAGGCGACATGGACCGGCTCGTTGGCCTTCTTGCTGCCGAAGTATCCGCCCCCGGGCTTGAAGTAGTAGTCGTACAGGTTCCAGTGCACCGAGGGCCAGGCGTTGTTCAGCATCCAGAAGATGACCCCGAACGACTGGGTGTACTCGTGCGAGTTCCAGGCCTCGAAGAACGACTTGGTGTTCTCGTAGTTCTGCAGCTCCGACTTGCGGGAGTAGTCCTCGGCGCTCGCGGTGCTGCCGTACCGCTTGTTCACGCCGTCGGTGAAGACCTGGATGTTGTCGAACACGCTGCGCGGCTTGCCGGCGTGGTAGTTCCAGGTGGCGCCGATGGGCCACAGGTCGGCTGCGGGGATGAACTTCCGCAGGCTCTCCAGCGGCGGCGGCGCTTCGGTGCCCTCCTCGGCATTGGTGCCGAACGCGCTGCCCGACTGGCTGGGGCTGTCCCACCACAGCACCGGCGGCTCCCACTTGTACGGACCGTCCATCTTCATGCCCGCGTTGGCGTTCGACCAGGTCGCCACGTTGTCCACCGTCGGGTTCTGCCAGTGCAGCTTCGCAGCCGTGTTCTTGTACATGGTCAAGTGGGTGGCAGTCGGCGGCTGGTCGCTGCCGTAGTTCCACATGAACGGGCTGGCGTGGGCGCGCAGCGCCCGCAGCTGGCTCTCCAGCGACGCGTTGGCCACCTGCTCCTGCTCGGCCGTCCAGGTGTTGTCGTTCTCCCAGGCGCTGCAGCAGACGAAGCCCGGCATGATCATGACGCCGGCCTTGTCGGCCAGGTCGTAGAGCTCCTCGTTGCCCAGGGTCCCTTCCAGGCGAATGGTGTTGAGCCCCATGTCCTTGACGTACTGGACGTGGGTGGCGTTGGTCTTCGTGTCCCAACGCTGCAGCATGTCCCACATGTAGCCGCCGCCCCGGAAGAAGATGTTCTGCCCGTTGACCTTGTAGCCGACGAACGAGGTGCCGTTGACGGTGCTCCGGTAGTCGGTGAACTGGCGTACCCCAAAGTTGATCGACTTGGTGTCGGAGGTGGCGCCGGCCGCCGTGGCCGATGTCGAGAGCTGGTAAAGCTCCGGGCTGCCGAACTGGTAGGGCCACCACAGCGCAGGGTTGGTGACGTGCAGCTGTGGATAGCTCGCCGGGTCGAAGGCGACTTCACGGCGCTCGTTGGCGGCCAGGGTGACGGTCTGGCTGACCGAGATGGTCGGATAGCCCGCCTTGGTGATCGTCCCGCTGACCGTCGTCGTGACCGGGGCGTTGGTCGCGTTGACGGCATCGACGTAGACGGTCAGATCCGCCGCGTTCGTCGCCGGGAGCGGCAGGACCGACTTGACGTACGGATCCCGCAGCGCCACGGGCCCTGTCGTTTCCAGCAACGTCCTGCCCCAGAGGCCCGCGTTCATGTCAGGGGCCTCGGGATTCCAGTCCACCGTGCAGAAGGAGAGGTCCTTGCAGTCGTGGGCGGGCGGGGTCACCAGGATCGCCAGCGCGTTGAGCGCGCCGGGCCTGATCAGGTTCGTCACGTTGTACTCGTGCACCACCATGGTGCCGACCGCGTTGGCGTCGAGCTGGGTGCCGTTCAGCCAGATCTGGGCCCGGTAGCTGATCCCCTTGAAGCGCAGCCAGTACGCCTGGTCGGCGGTCGCGGCCGAGGCGGTGAACTGCCCCCGGAACCACCAGTTCTGCCCGGTCAGGTCGGGCACCGACCGCAGGTTCGTACCGACGTAGATGTTCTGGTAGACGTTGTTCGCGACCAGCCCGGCCAGGACGGTCGACGGGAGCGAGACCGGATTCCAGCCCGCGGTGCTGTAGCCGACCTGGGAGATGGTCGTTCCCGGGTCCGTGACGTTGTTGGCTGATCTCAACGCCCAACCGGCTGACAGCTCGGTCGATCCGACGGCGGCGGCGCTCGCGCTCGGCAGGTGGACCGCGCCGACGCCGGCCACGAGGGTCAACGCCACGAGCAGCGTCGGGAGCAGTCGACGTCTACGCCGGACAGGGTGGATGGCAGGGGGCGGTGGCATGGTTGGCCTCCTCGATCCAGTTGGAGGGAAGCGGTGCGCCGCTCGGTGCGACGCCTAGGAGCCGGTGGGCCAGGACACCTGCGTGGAGTGGTAGTAGTTGATCCCCATGGCACGCCAGCGCGGGCCCTGGGCGCCGAGCCGCTGGTTGAACGAGGTCCAGTCGTGGGTGCTCATCGGCGACCAACCCAGCTCGGCGATCGCCGGCAGGCGCGGGAAGGCCAGGTATTCGACGTCGGCCAGCGTCTCGATCGTCTCGGTCCACAGTGGCGCCTCGATCCCGAGCACCGACGTTGCGCCGACGCCCGCCAGATACGCCCCCGGGTCCCAGCCGTACGCGTCCTGGACGTCGATGTAGCCAGCCCAGCGCAGGCCGAGCCGGGTGCGGGAGTTGTACTTCATGTCCAGGTAGACGTGGTTGGCCGGCGACATGATGACCTTGGTGCCGTTCTGGGCGGCCGTCGCCACCGCGGCGTTGGACGTCGTGGTCCCCCAGAACTGGGCGACGGTCGACGATAGGACCGGGGCGTTGACGATGTCGTGCCAGCCGACGACGCTCTTGCCGTGCGCCGCGACGATCTGCTGCGCGCGGTTCATGAAGGTGGCGTAGTCGGCGGCGGTGGTGGAGCTCGCCTCGTCGCCGCCGATGTGCAGGTAGGGCCCGGGTGTGAGCGCGGCGATCTCGCCCAGCACCTGGTCGAGGAACGTGTAAGTGATCTCTTTGCCCACGCAGAGCGAGCTGAACCCGACCTTGGTGCCGGTGTAGAGCTTCGGCGCCACGCCGTCGCAGTTGAGTTCCGCGTACGAGGCGAGCGCCGCGTTGGTGTGGCCGGGCATGTCGATCTCGGGGATGATCATGATGTACCGGGCGGCGGCGTACGCGATGATCTGCCGGTATTCGTCCTGGGTGTAGTACCCGCTGGTGCCACCGCCGACCTCGGTGCTCCCACCGTAGATCGCAAGGTTGGGCCAGCTGTTGACGGCGATGCGCCACCCCTGGTCGTCGGAAAGATGCAGGTGCAGCCGGTTCACCTTGTAGAGCGCGATCTCGTCGATGTATCGCTTGACCACCGACATCGGGAGGAAATGCCGTGCGACGTCGAGCATCGCGCCCCGGTGAGCGAACCGGGGGTAGTCGACGATGCGCCCGCCGGCCACGTCCCACGGCCCGGGCTGCACCGTCGGGCTTTCCACGGCAGCGGGTAGCAATTGGCGCAGGGTCTGGACGCCGGCGAACAGGCCGGCCGGCTCGTTGGCGCGCACGGCGATCGACGCGTCGGTGACGTCCAGCTGGTAGCCCTCCCCACCGACAGCCGTCGGCGCGCCGGACAGCAGCAGCGCGATGCCGTCGGTCGGGGTGGCGCTCGGTGCGTCGACGACCGGCATCGGATAGCCGGTCGAGCGGCGCACGATGGCGGCGAGCTGGCCGGCGATGTCCGCCGCCGCTGTCGAACCGGGCTCGGTGTAGATCGTCGTCGTCGCTGTGATCCGGTAGGTCACACCGCCTGTCGGGGTCGCGATGACCGGTGCCGGCACGACCGATGCCGGCGAAACGGCCGTAGTCCCGGCCCGGGCGACGGTGGCAACGGCGGGACTCCCCCAGACGCCGCCGGTGGAGACCACGAGCATTACGGTGGTGAGGAAACAACGTACGCCGCCGATGGTCATGGCTGCCTCCGGAGCCTACCGATGCCGCAGAAAGCGGACTGCGACTTCCAGCCGCGCATCGACCTTCATCGTTAGGGTCAACGTAGTCGGCATTTTTTCGTAAGGCAAGCTACCTAACAATCTTTACCCGGCCGGGATGGCTGGGCGTGCCCATGACCGTCGCCGCCGGATGGGTGATCCCCTTCTTCGGTGTCACCCTCTGCCATGGACATCACCCCGGCGCCCTTCGCGTCGTTCGTGGTGGCCACCACCGACGGGCCGCCACCGGTCGGCTCGACGCGGACCATTCCGCGCAGGGGGTCAAGGCAGCGCCAGCTTGGGCGCGATGTGCCGAATCTTCGGCCCGCTCGGGCCGTGATAGTCAAGAACAATGTCGGGTCCGTGGTCCGGGTCCGCATGACCGCCGCTGGTCTGCCCGCTCTCGGGGGTGATCGGGCCTCCCGTGGTCACGCGAATACTGACCTGGCACACCTCTTCGTCGCTCGGTGCGAGCGTCCCGCTGGTGATCACCATGACGGTCGAACCGCCGGCTTCGTGATCGGATGACGTGAGGCGGGTGGCGTTCGGTTGGCTCGGATTGGAGGCCAAGCAGCGGCAGGCGCGCCCCCGAGCGTGCAGAGCACGCGTCAGGTGGCCCACGAAGGCGACCTGCGAATCGGGGCAGGCCACCGCGACACACAACCCCTTGCCGGCCGCCACCGCGATGATCGCGTCAGCGACGGTCGCCAGCATTGCCCGCTCCCGCGCGGTGGCGGTGAGATCGGCGGTCACTATCGCACCCTCCAGTCCGAGCTGGTGGGACACCGGCCCGTCAGCGCGCAGGTCCACCGCCGCAACGTTGCGGTCCGGCGCAGGCCCGCCCAGCTGCCCGTTGACCGCGCGGCCGACCTTCATCCCTACGTCAAGAACAGGCGACGTGAATCCCTGTGCTGTTACGTGACCCGGTGCTGGGCCGCGCGATGTTGCTCCGCCACGTGACGATCAACGGGGCGACCTTGGGCCACGCGGGGCGGCCCGACCCACGGCCGGCGGCGATGACGGCCCGGCCGACCGGCTACGTCTGGTGGTGTCACAGGTGGGCGGCCCACTCGGCGAGGGCGGTTTCGCTGGTGCAGTGGTCGAGGCCGAGGAGAGCGGCGCCGTGCAGCGGCCCCTGGTCTCCGTGTGCGGCGTCGACGACGGGTGGGGATTGGGCGCGGTGGAAGGTCATGAGGCCGTCGGTGTAGGCCGCGTCGAAGGCGGCGGAAGCGGTGTTGCGGATGGCGGGACCGAGCCCGCCAAGGGTGATCAGGTCGGGGTCGTGGATGTTGGCGAGCCCGGCGATGCCGGCGGCGAGGGACTGCGCCACGGTGCTGACGGCCTGTCGTGCGCGGGGGTCGTTGGCGGTGCGGTGAAGGACGTGGCGGGCATAGCTGCGCGGGTCGGCGGGGGCCGGTTCGCCGAGGTGGCGGGCGAGAGCGCGGCCATCCACGTCGAGGTCCCAGCATCCCCGGGCGCCACAGGGGCAGCGTAGGCGGCGGTCGCCGAACGGAAGGTGGCCATATTCACCGGCCGCGCCGTGAGCCCCCAGTACGGGTTGTCCGTCGATGGTGAGGGTGCCGCCGATGCCGACTTCGACGATCAGGTGCAGGGCGGTGCCGGCGGTGGTGGCGGCGCCGGTGCGGGCTTCGGCGACGCCGGCGAGGGTGGCGTCGTTGCCCACCAGCAGCGGCACGATGGCGTCACCGGTGATGCTGCTCAGGTCGACCGGCCCCCAGCCGAGAGTTGACGCCTGCACGAGATGCTGGTCGTGGAGTGTGGCGGCGACCGCGAGGGAAACCGCCCGCAGCCGCTCGCCGTACCGGGCGCGGGCGCGATCAACGGCGTGCCGTATCTCGCGCAGCACCGCCGTCGGCTGCCGGCGGCGGTGCGTGTGCCGCTGCGCCTCGTGCAGCATCCCGTCGACGGTCGCCACGGCGTGGCGCCAGTCCTCCTGTCGCAGGTCGACGGCGAGCACTACCGGCCCGTCGTGGTGCGGTTGCAGCACGGTGGTGGGCCGACCGCGCCCACTGATCGGGGCCGGCGCCTCGGTGAGCAGTCGCAGCTGGCGCATGCGGGCGGTGATCTCGGTGGCGAACCCGCTGGCCAGGTGCAGCTCGCGGGCCATCGCCGCTCGGGTGATCCCGGGCCGACGGCGCACGACGGCCAGCACCTGCGACGCGGTGTGCCACCGGGCCGCGTCGGCGCGCTGCCGAGTAGAGCTTGCCATGAGAGGGCCATACCACCTTATCCTCGTCCCACGAGAATATTAGAGGAGCGTGGTCATGGACCTGTCAACGGTCGGTGCGGTGCTGCTGGACATGGACGGCACCCTGGTGGACTCCGACGCCGCTGTCGAGCGAGCCTGGCGGGCATGGGCGGCCGAGTACGACGCAGACCCCGGGGCGGCGCTCGCAGTCGCGCACGGCCGCCCGGCCGATGGCACCGTACGCCTGCTGCTGCCGCACGCCGACGACGCGGCGGTGGCCGCCGCGGCGGCGCGACAGTTGGCGTTGCAGTACGACGACCTGTCCGACGTGACCGCCACCCGTGGCGCACTCGAGCTGCTGGCGACGCTGGCCCGGCTCCGGTTGCCGTGGGCGGTGGTGACCAGCGCGGACACCCAGCTGGCCAAGGCACGCCTGACCGCGGCAGGTATCGACCCGCCGGTGCTCGTCACCGTCGACGACCTCACCGCCGGAAAGCCCGACCCGCAGGGCTACCTGCGCGCCGCCGAACTGGTGGGCGTACCGCCGGCTCGGTGTCTGGTCGTCGAGGACGCCGACGTGGGTGTGCAGGCCGGACGCGGCGCGGGCGCGATGACGGCCGGGCTCAAGGGCGTGGACGCGGACCTGCGTATCGATGATCTGGCGCAGCTGGCGCAGCTGCTGGCCGGGCAGCCGCCGATGGCGTCATGAGACGCCGGACCTCGGCAAGCGAGACGGCCACGCCGCTGCGGTGCGACGCCGGCCTGCAGGCTGGCACCGCGCAGGCGGCTCTGGGGTTCGTCCTCACCAGCCTGGGCGCCTGTATCGCCCTGCTCGCCCGCGACTTGCACATGCCGGCGGAGCGAGTCGCGGGCCTGTCCGCCACCTTCGGCGTCGGCCTGGTGGTCGTCGCCGCGGCCGGACCGAGCCTGCTGCGCCGCGGACCGCACCTCACGCTGCGCGGCGGCGCCCTGTTGACCGCCACCGGCAGCGCCCTGCTCGCCGTCGCGCCGACGCTGCTGATCGCCATCGGCGGCGCGTTGCTGCTCGGCATCGGCGGCGCCGCCATCGTGCTGGTCACCCCGGCGCTGCTGGCAGGCCCGGACACCGCGGTGCGCCTCACCCGCGTCAACGCCGCCTCCAGCACCGCTGCGGTCATCGCTCCCGCCGCCATCGGCGCGGTCGAGATCATTGGCGCCAACGGCCGGCTCGCGCTGCTGGCCACCGTCGCGCCCCTGCTCATGCTGGCCACCATCCGCCCGGCCGCCACCGAGGCGCAAACTTCCACGACCACCGCGCGTCCCGCCCTGGGGCAGATCGCGCGGCACTGGAGCAGCGTGGTGCTCGCCGTGGCTGTCGAATTCTGCTTCACCATCTGGGCGGTCGCTCGCCTGCACGACACCGGAGTCTCCACCGCCACGGCGGCCCTGCTCGGCAGCTCCTTCCCCGCCGGCATGGCCGTCGGACGCCTCCTCGGACCCCCGCTGCTCACCCGCCTGCCCGTCATTCCGGTCGGCGGCGCCCTCGTCGCCGCCAGCACCCTGGCCATCGCCGCGACCCACCACGCCGCCGTGGTCACGGGGGCGCTCACCCTCGCCGGCATCGGCGTCGCAACCCTTTATCCGGTCACTCTCGCCACCCTCGTGGCCACCCCCGACCTGGCACCACACCACGCCGCGTCCCTGGGCGCCCTCGCCTCTGGCGTCGCCATCCTCACTGCCCCTGCCGCCCTGGCGGCCCTGAGCAGCAACGTCGGCCTACGCACCGCCTTCCTGATCACCATCCCGCTGCTCGTCGCCCTCCTCGCCCTCCATCCGCAAGCACCTCGCGCCGCCGAAGCGCCGCGCTTTCCGGGCACACCGGGCCGTCAACAGACCATCGTTTCTTGAAGATCAGCCAGCCGGTCCGAACGAGCCCGATCGAACCGCCCTGGGGCTGCCTGGGCATCAACGAACGCTGACTTTGATCTTGTCGAAGTCGGGTGCCGCCGAGTTCGGGTTGAACATCTTCAGCGTGTTGGGCCCGGGCCGGAGAGGCACCGTCACGACCATCGTGCCGACACTGCTCCACCCGCCCGTGCCCGGGAAGGTCAGCGTCATCGGAGGCCCGCCGTTCACGCTGACCTGCCCCACTCGCGGGGACTCACCGTTGACGTAGGCGATCGTCACGGTGGCCGAGCCGCCCGTCCGGGCGGTCACACCATTGAATTGCAGCGTCCCCATACCGCGGCCGATGTTGCCCACCTTCTTGTTGCCGGAGCAGCCGGGGCAGGTGTAGATCCGGATGTTCGCCAGCCCGTTCGCCGCCGACTCGGCCTCGTACGACGTCACGACCAGCGGTGCGGGCGGGGTGGTGTGCGCCGGTGGGGCGGGCGGCGGAGCCGCGGGTGGCGCCGCGGACCGGGTCTCCGCGGATCCGACGCGCACATCCCCGGGGGCGTCGACAGGCGTGGACGGGGTCGGGGCGGTGGTGGCGTGGTAACCCTCGTCCGCCCTCACCGCGCCGGTCGAGGGAGGGCCACCCGCCGCGGTCGGCTGCCCGCCGTCGAGATCCGAACTGACCGCCGCCAGCGTCAGCACGACGGTCAGGTAGCCGACTCCCACGACCGTCAGCAGGCGGACCGGTCCAATCCGCCAGATGCCCTCAAGACCGGATCCATGACGTGGACTCACCCTCGCGCTCCCCTTCGCGCCGGCTTACGCCCGCGCGGATGCCCCGCAGGCGGGCGTTACAGGTGACACCCGATTATATTGGCGCTGACCGATTCTCACCGCCCGGCACCTGCCTCTCCAAGCAGGTACGGAGCGTGCACGCGTGCATTCCGTCAATCGGGCCGCGCCAGCCTTGCTTACGGCTACCGTACGTTAACGTGACCAACTCTCGGGTTACCGCCGCGACGCTCAGCGCCATCCTGGGTCTGCCCGCTGTCGCGATCATGCCACCAACGCGAGCGGCAGCCGCGCCGTACGTGCCATGCCCGGCCGTCAAGCCGCCGGCACCTCCGCCCACCGCGCCGTCGCCGCCACCGGTTGACCCCACCCACCGGGCAGTCGGGGGGCAGGCGCTGGCGACTGCGGGACTGGCCATTCCCGCGGGTGCGCCGATGGCGCCAGCAGTTACCGCCACCTCGTGGCTCGTGGCGGACCTCAACAGTGGCGAGGTCCTGGGTGGGTGCGGCCCCCACGAGCACCGAACCCCAGCCAGCGTGCAGAAGCTGCTGCTGGCCGCGACCCTGATGCCCCGCCTCGATCCGGCCCAGATGGTGGAGGTGAACCGGGCGGATCTGCGCGATCTCGATCCGGCCAGTTCGCTGATGGGGGTGGTGGAGGGCGGCCGGTACTCGGTCGAGAGCCTGTGGCTGGGACTCCTGCTCAGATCGGGGAACGACGCGGCCAACGTGCTGGCTCGCGTGGGCGGCGGCGCCGCCGGTAGGCAGGGCGGAGTGCAGGCAATGAACGACGAAGCGCGCCGGCTGCGCGCGTACCAGACCCACGCCGCAACGCCCTCGGGCCTGGACGGCCCCGGTCAATACACCAGCGCATACGACCTCGCGCTGATCGCGCGAGCCACCTTCGCCCGCAAAGACTTTCGGCGATACGCGGCAACTACCGTGGCGCAGATACCGGCACAGCCGGGAAACCCGGCATTCGAGATCACCCACGACGCCACGCTGCTGGGCCGCTACCCCGGAACGCTGGGGGGGAAGACGGGTTTCACCGACCTGGCTCGGCAGACGTACGTCGGCGTGGCCGAACGCAACGGCCGTCGGCTCGCGGTGACCTTGCTGGGAGCGGAAACCGCGCCGCTGGGTAGCTTTGGAGAGGCCGCGGCCCTGCTCGACTGGGGCTTCGCCCTTCCTCCCGACGCGTCCGTCGGCCGCCTGGTCACACCCGAAGAGAAGAAGTATGACCGTCCCGTAGTCCCGGTCAAAGGCGAGCGCCCTGGTCGGGCCGGGGAGTCGTCATCGTTCTCGTTGCCCACCGGGCTCGGCATCGGCGCTGCCCTCGTACTGGCCGTCCTGATCTGGGCGGCTCCGTGGCGGCGCAAAAGTGCGCGGCGAGGAACCGGCCAACGGTGGGGCGCTCCACGTCTGTCCCGCCGGGCGCAGGACAGCGCCGGCTCGGATGCCGTATGTGGAGTCGGTGGCGATGGTGCCGTCGGGCATGTCGAGCCGGGCCCGGCCTCGACCCTTGACAGCCCGTGACCGGCGGGGGTGGGCGCGCCGGCCGGTCCGTGGCATGTGAGGATGCGGCGCATGCGCGCCGTGATCTTCGACGAGTTCGGTGCCCGACCCGAGGTCCGCGACGTCCCGGACCCGGTGCCGCCGTCCGGAGGCGCGGTCATCCGCGTCGAGGCGACCGGGTTGTGCCGCAGCGACTGGCACGGGTGGCAGGGACACGATCCCGACATCCGCCCGCCACACGTCCCCGGCCACGAGTTCGCCGGCGTCGTCACGGCGGTCGGCGCTGACGTACGCGGCTGGCGGCCCGGCGACCGGGTCACCGCGCCCTTCGTCTGCGCGTGTGGGCGGTGCCCGGCCTGCCTCGCGGGCGACCAGCAGGTCTGCGAGCGGCAGACGCAGCCCGGCTTCACCCACTGGGGCTCGTTCGCCGAGTACGTGGCGGTGCACAACGCCGACGTCAACCTGGTCCGGCTCCCCGACGACCTGGACTACCCCGCCGCCGCGGCGCTCGGCTGCCGCTTCGCCACGGCGTTCCGGGCCGTGGTCAGCCAGGGGCGGGTCGCCGCGGGCGAGTGGGTGGCGGTGCACGGCTGCGGCGGGGTGGGGCTGTCCGCGGTGATGATCGCGGCTGCGTGCGGCGCGCAGGTGGTGGCGGTCGACGTCGCCCCCGGCGCGCTCGAGCTGGCCAGGAGCTGCGGGGCCACGGTCTGCCTGGACGGCAGTGCCCTGACCGGACCCGGCGCGGTGGCCACGGCGGTCCGGGAGGCGACCGGCGGCGGCGCCCACCTGTCGCTCGACGCGTTGGGCAGTCACGCCACCTGCACCGCCTCGATCGAAAGCCTGCGGCGACGTGGACGGCACGTCCAGGTCGGACTCCTCCCCGCCACGCAGGGCCGACCGGCCCTGCCGATGGAGCTCGTGATCGCGTTCGAGCTGGAGCTGCGGGGTAGTCACGGCATGGCCGCGCACGCCTATCCGGAGCTGCTCCGGCTGGTCACCGCCGGCGTACTGCGCCCCGCCGAGCTGATCACCCGCACCGTCGGCCTCGCCGACGTCCCCACCGCGTTGGCCGCGATGGACCGGCCGGCTCCCGGCGGAATGTGCCTCATCGACCCCCGGTGAGCGGGCGTGCCGCACGACGTTCGCCGAGTCGACCTACCTGAACCGGGACGGGCCGACCGGCCCCCTGTTCGCACCCCGGTTTCCCCTGAGGCTCCGGGCTCCTCGCGATGCCGGCGCTGCCGCACGGTGCGCCCGTGACAGCAGCGCCGGCGTCGTTCCGCTCGGATGACCCGATGCCTCACCAGATGATCGCGGCGACCACCGTACTGACGACCAGTCCCGTGACCACGGGCAGGAACAGCTTGCGGGCGAGGTCGACCACGGACACCCCGCAGAAGGTGGCAACGGCGATCAGCGACGACCAGATGACCAGCGTGCCGCCCCCGGTCCACGACGCGCCGTTCTGCGCGATGGCGGCGAGCGTGGCGGTGTCGACTCCGGCGTGGGGGCTGAGCGCCTCCGAAAGGGAGCCGGTGAGCGGCAGCCCGGCCCAACCTGATCCGTCGAGGCCGACCGTCATGCCGGCCAGCAGGACGGCGAGCATGATGACGAACGGGTTGTTCGGGATGTGGTCCTCGACGCTGCGGATCGCGTCGAACAGGAATCCTGGCGCCGTCGTGCCCTCTGCCAGCCCCATGATGCGGCCTGAGAAGTCCGAGATGCCGATGAAGACGAACCCGGCGATGGGGATGACGACGCCCATCGCCTTGAACGCGAACGAGAGGCCGTCGACGACGTGCTCGGCACAACTCTCCAGGGACCGGACTCCGTCGCTGGTCACTGCCACGGCGAGGAGCAGCAGCGCGGCCAGGCCGCCGACCAGCGGAGCCCCGGCGCCGTCGTCGACCGACACCAGGTCGGTGAATCGACCGAGCAGCATGTACACGAGCAGCGCGCCGAAGGAGACGGGTACCAGGACGGCGAACAGCTTGGCCCGCCAGTTCTGTCCGCGCTGGTCGGAAGGATCATCGTCGAGCACGGCGTCGGTGGTTGTCGCTTCCCCGTCCTCCAGCGCCTCCCGCGGCGGCTGCTTCGTCGCCAGGGCGTGGCCGAGCTGCTCGGAGGTCCCGCCCGAACCGCTACCCGCGACCACCGCCGCGGGGGCGAGTTCGGCGCGAGGCGCCACACTCGTCGACATCGCGGGGCTGGGCTCGGTCGCCGCCAGGCTCGGCCGGCGGCGACGCACCGTCATCAGGTAGCTCATCGCCAATGCGACGATCCCGACGACCCACGACAGAACCAGGGCCCGATCGGCGATCAGGTCCGCCGACACGTTGGCGCCGCTCGCCGACAGGGCGGGCGCGACACCGATGACGTAGTCGGAGGCCAGTGCCATGCCCTGTCCGGCGATGGCGATCGCGATCGCGCCGGCCATCGGGGACAGGCCCGCTCGGATGGCGGCCGGGAGCAGGATCGCCGCGATCAACGCGAGGGTCGGCGTGGGCCAGAAGAACAGCGCGAAGACGTAGGTGACGACGAACAGGACGAGGTAGGCGATCGGCCCGTTCACCATCAGCCGACGGAACGGCGCCACCATCCGGTGTTCGGCCCCGATGGCTCGCAGCGCAGCGAGCATCGCGGTGACGAGCGCGATGATGAGGAAGATGTTGAACAGCTCCGAGGCGGCCACCAGACTGGCGCGGAACACCGACGCCACTCCCCCGGGCACGCTGCCGGTGAAGGTAACGGCGGTGAGGAAGGTCGCGGCGATGGCGGGGACGACGACGTTCTTCCGGGCGACCATGACGACGATCAGTGAAGCCAGACCTGCCAGGTACACCCAGTGCGCTGGCGTCATTTCCATTGTTGTCTCCTAGCTTGCTTGCTCGGAGTGACTGAGGGGTGTGGCCGCGACCGTCGTCGCAGCGGCGCGAACGCGTGCGGCCTCGGCGAGTGGCAGCAGGTGTTCCTGCGCCATCGTCCGTCCGTACTCACGCAGTGGGCCCGTGCCCACGCTGTTGATCGGGATCGAGACGACCCGGTCCCGGAACAGGACGACGTCGACGTTCGGCAGTAGTGCGGACAGTCCGAACGCCAACGGAAGTCCGTTCTCGAAGACCTCCGAGGCGTGGGTGCTGCCCACCAGTACGTTGAGGCCGCGCGCTGCCGCACTCGCCACCACGGCCGAATCCGGTGCGGCAGCGCTGATGCTGAAGATGACCGTGGAGATGGCCGGGTACTCGGCGAGCAACTGGGCGAGCTGCTTCTCACCGAACCCGGTGTGCGGGAAGGCGTGCAGGACGACCTCGCCGAGGGGATCGTCCGGGGCGCCCGCGAGCACCCGCATGCCCGGGGCCGTGACGCTGTCCACCAGCTCGGCGCACTGGCGGACGGCGCGTTCACCGGCGAGGATGCGCAGGTCCAGGGACCGCTCCAGGCCCGCGTTGAGCCGGGCGAGCACGTCGCCGACCGTGGTGACTCCCGGCAGCGGCCGGCCGACCATGACCACCAGCCCATGCACGCCGTCGTACGCGGGGTTGACGTAGAAGGGCCGGTGCCCGTGCAGGTGCGCCATGCCGGGGTGCAGTCCGTGGAAGGCTTCGTGGCACTCCAGCACCGCGACCCCGTAGAGCGAGAGGTAGTCGGCGAGCGCGACCCCGCCGGAACTCGCCGCGTCCGCGATCGGGTGGTGTGCCACGATCGCGTCCACGCCACTGGCGTAGGCGAGTTCGATGTGGTGTTCGGTGATGGTCATGGCGACCGCGAGCCGCCGCACCGGTCTGTCGGAGGCCCCCCAGACCAGGCCGGGCCGCTCGGTCACCGCCTTGCCGGGAATTCCCGAGTCCTTGCTGATCACCCACGGGTTGCGGCCCCCCTCGGAGCTCGTGACCCGGCCGCCGGTCAACCCGTCGAGGGCCGCGACCACGTCGGCCACGGTCGGACAGGTCTGCGACACCGCCTCGTTCGTCACGCGTTTCGTCCGCCTTTCCATTGACGTCAGTGCGACACGCACTGAACCTGGTGCGGCGGAAGCAAAAAGAGCTGCCACCGCTCGGACTCGGCGGCATGCGCGAACACGCGCAGACCGCCAACCGCCATCGGCGACAGCTGTCGGGCTCTTCGGGACGGAAGCTCCCTCGACCGTTCGTCGGCTCTGAATCACGACGTCCTCGTCGGCCCGTACCTGCAGGAACAGCGCCTCAGAGGTTTGTGATATATAACGGCGCTCGCCGGAGGGTGTCAAGGTCTCGACCGACCCGTCCGACCCTCATTACAGTCGCGCCATGGATCCCTCAGGCAGCACACCACCGCGGACGCCCGGAGAGCTCAAGCAGGAGATTCTGCGCGTTTACAACGCCGTGAACCAGGCGATCGCGGGCGTCGGTGTGAGTCGGCAGCGGGTCGACCTCATGGATGACCGCATCCTCATCCTCGCCCAGCACCAGCGCGTCAAGGCGCTCGCGACGCTGGATCCCGCCCGCCGCGACATCACCCGCGAGGTGGACGTGGCTCTGCTGGACGAGGGCAAGCGGCGGCTGGCCCAGGAGCTCAAGGACAGGATCGGGCTTCCGGTACGCGTCGTCCTCAAGGACTACGACCCGAACACGGAGATCGCCGCGACGGTCGTGGTTCTCGACGCCCCGTTGTCCCTCACCGAGTCCCGGCGCCACCAGTGATTGCCGGCACCGGGTCGATCCGACATCGTCGCTGACGTGCCGTTGGTCGACGCACATCAGCGACGAGGCCGTTCGCGAGGGCTACCCGCTGAGCCCCAGTTCCGCGACGTGCTTCGCGAACGCTTCCAACGCCGCCGCGCCGACCGCCTTGTCCTGCTCGCCGTTGCCGCCGCTGACCCCGACGGCGCCGACGATCTGGCCCTCGTACTCGATGGGGAACCCGCCGACGAAGATGGCGAACTTCCCGGGGTACATGTGGCTGATCCCGAACGCCTCGTTGCCCGGCAGCGCGGGGCCGTTCGGCGGCTCGTTGAACTTGTGGGTCGCCCGCTCGTGCCCGGCCGCGGTGAACGCCTTCGCCATCGCGATCTCGACTCCGGTGAGGCGGGCACCGGGCAGCCGATGCAGCGCGAGCACATGGCCGCCGTCGTCGCAGACGCAGATCGTCTGCCGGACTCCGATCTCCTCCGCCTTCGCTCGCGCTGCGGCGAGCATGGGAAGCGCGTCGTCGAGCGTGATTCGGTAGATCCTGTGCACCTTGCCTCCTCTGCCCACTACCGGGCCGTCCGTGCGACCAGCCTGCCGGTACGCGGAGGGCGCGAACAATGGCTAGACTGCCGCGATGCGGCGGGGGAAGCTTGTGCAACCTGTCCAAGGAGTTGTCATGACCGACCCATCGGCAGAGGCACTTCACGGCCCGCCTGGCGACGTGGACCCGCAGCACCTGACGGTGGGCCGGCTGCTGCAGGAACGGTTGCTCCGCCCGGCCCGTACGACGGCGTCCGCCCAGCTGCTCGACGCCGCCGTCACCTGGTGCCTGCCGTGGGACGAGGTCCAGACCAGCGTCGACCCCCTGCCCGGAGTTGTCGTCCATGCCCGGGCCGAGCAGGTCCGACCGGCACTGCTTGCCGGTCTCGGCCGGCGCAGCGCCGCGGCGATCGTCGTCGCCGGCGGCGCCGGCGATCTTCCCGACCCGGCCTGCGGGCTGCCGGTGATCCACGTCGGTGCGCACGTCGGGTTCCGTCAGCTCAGTCAGCTGGTGGCGGAACTCGTCCTGGCCCGGGACACCCACGTCCTCCGCTACGGCCTGAGGGTGCACCGCTCGCTGGTGGAGTTGCTGTACCGCGGGGCCGGGTTGGCCGCGCTCGGGCACCAGATGGCCCGGCTGTCCGGGTGCACGGCGGCCATCCTCGACCCGCAGTACCGCGTCCTGGCGTTCGAACCCAGCCGCGACCGCGTGTTCGAGGCGGCGGCGGTCGCGGACGCGCTGCGCGAGGACGCGTCCGGCGTGACGGCGGACAGCGCGTCACCGGGTCGTGACGCCGCGGCGGGACCAAGGCCGGCCGCTACCGAGCAGCCGCCCGCCGGGCCCCAGGTTCGGACGCTGCTGATCGACGGGATCAGCGCGACGTGCGTGCTCAATCCGATCCTGCTCAGCGGTCGCCACGACGGCTGGGTGGTCATCGTGGAGTCGGCCGACCCGCCCAGCCCGCACGAGGTCGCGCAGCACCGCGTGGTCGTCGAGCAGGCCGCCACCATCGTAGGCACCGAGATGCTGCGCCTGCGCAGCGTGGAGCAGGCTGAGGAGCGGGCGCGGGGCGACTTCGTCCACGCGCTGCTGCACGGCCGTTTCTCGAACCAGCACGAGTTGGAAGCCCGGGCGGCACACTACGACTTCCCGGTCGGGGCGACCTACGGCGTGGTCGTCGCGAACGGACTCGGCTCGGTCGGCAGCCCCGACTCCCCGACCGCCCTGTTCCAACTGGCCCGGCACGCGGCCCGCCTCGACGCCCGGCCGAACGGGCACACGCTGGCGACGGTCGTCGGCGACGTGCTCGCGGTGGTCCGGCAGGTCAACCCGACGGGCCGCCGGGACTCGCCGGACGCGCAGGACCGGGCGCTGGCGGACTTCGCCCGCACCCTGCAGGCGGAGTTGGAACGGAGAACCCAGCGCCCGGTGGCCGTGGCACACGGGCGCTGCGTCGGCGGCGCCGGCCGCATCTTCGACAGCTACCGGGAGGCGCGCATCGCGCTCGGGATCCGGAACCGTCTTGGCATGGACCAGGTCTGCGGCTTCCAGGACCTGAGGGTGTTCGCCGCCCTGGTGGAGCTCGCGGAGAGCCCGCAGGGGCGTGCCTTCGCCCGGGACATGCTGGCCCCGCTCCGCGACTCCCGCGCCGGCGGGAGCGGCTTGGAGCAGGCGGTCATCGCCTACGTCGCATCCGGCGGCAACCTCAACGCCGCCGCGCGGGAACTGCACATCCACCGCAACACGATGCTCTACAAGCTCGACCGCGCGTCACGGCTGCTGCAACTGGATCTGCGGGAGGCCGAGCACCAGTTCGCGGTGTGGCTGGCGCACAAGCTCAACCTGCTCGCCGAGACGGTGACGGCCGTCGACCGCGATCTCAGCCCGACGTAGTGGCCGGCGACGTCCGGTCGGTGTCGAGCGGGGACGGGTCAGGGCCGGCGAAGCTGACCACCAGCCCGACGGCGGCGATCACCGTGCATCCGGCGAAGAGCAGCAGCAGATTGCCGTGCGGGTAGACGACCGCCACCCAGGCCGCGCCCAGCGCCGACCCGCCGAAGCGCATCATGTTGAACAGTCCGAGGGCCGCGCCCGATCTGCCTGCGGGTGACCGGGTCGCCCCGGCGGCGGAGGGTGTCTGGACGAGGGCCACCCCCACACCCACCGCGAGAAGCAGCGCGACGAGCAGCGCGGTGCTCCGGCCGGCGTTGCCCGCGTACAGCCCCAGCAGCAGTTCCGCCGTGCCGAGCAGGACCAGACCGGTGCGCAGGATCCAGCGCGGCCGGCCGCGTTCGCTGAGCAGGCCGACGACGGGGGCCAACACGGCCATGGCGGCGGGCAGGGCGAGTACCAGCAGACCGGTGACGGCGGTGGCCCACCCGAGGGTCCCGGTGACATACAGCGGAACCGCGACGAGCGTGGCGGCGAGGCAGAACATCTGGGCGGCCGCGGCGACCGTGCTACGCAGGAATCGTGACTCGACGATGAGACGCGGCCGGATGATGGGCGCCGCCGCGTTGGCGGAGGAGATGACGAAGATCGCCAGCAGGCCGACGCCCGCCACCGCGAGCGTGACGGTGAGCCAGGTCGGCACCACGTGCTGCGGGACGGCGGTGGCGGCCGTCATCACCAACGCGGCACCGAGCGTCAACGACACCGCGCCGGGCCAGTGCAGCGCGGTGGCGTGCCCGCGGTCGTCCGGCACCACCAGGACGGTGGCGACGAGCAGGATCACCGCCACCGGCGCGAGGCACCAGAAGATCGCCCGCCAGCCGGCGAGGTCAGCCAGCAGACCGCCCAGCGGCGGGCCGATGGCCTGTCCGATCCCGTTGGCGGCCGCCCAGGCGCTCATCGTGCGGGTCCGCTGGCTCGGCCCGTAGATGCTGCCGAGCATGCCCATGACCGCCGGCGGGTAGGCCGCACATGCCATGCCCTGCAGGGCGCGCATCGCGACGAGGACAGGCAGCGACGGGGCCAGCGCCGCCCCCACCATGGCGACCGCCATGAGGGCCAGGGACGCGATGACGGTACGGCGTCGTCCGAACCGGTCGCCCACCCAGCCGCTCAACGCCATGCCCGTGGCGAGGACCAGGACGAAGCTGCTCACCACGAGCACGCCGGAGGACAGCGAGACGCCGAGATCGGCGGTGATGTCGCGCAACGGCACATTCAGCACATTGTTGATGACGGTGCCGAGCAGCGTGGCACCGAGCAGGGTCAGCAGTACGGCGGGTCCCGCCCGCTTTCGCTGCGGCGGAGCCTCGAGGGCCGGCGTAGCCAACGACGGGGCGCCTCCAACCCGCAGCCGGGTGTCCCGCACGTCCCGTCCTTCCCGTCGTCTGCGCAGATCACATACCGTTCGAGACTGCGCCGTGACCGTCGGATGACGCTACGGCACCCTGCACAATCTTTGACCGCCGGCCTGTGCACATGGCTGATAGACGCTGACCTTGCACACGCGGAGTCTGACGTGCAATCAACTCCCTGCAAGAGGCAGTGAGGTAGCAGATGCAGCTAACGGCGGCCCACTGGGTCTATCTAGCCGGCGTTGTCGTCATCATCGCGACGATGATCGCCAGAAAGAACATCGTAGTCCCGGCCGTGGTCGCGACCCTCGCGACCGCGCTCGTCTTCTCGCACAGCGTCATCCGCGGGCTCTCCGCGGTGTTCAACGCCAGCCTCGTGGCGGCAACGAACCTGTTCAACATCTTCCTGATCATCGCGCTCGTGACCGCGATGCTGCACTCGTTGCAGGCGATCGGCGCCGATCGGAAGATGGTCGTCCCGTTCCGAGGCGTGATGCGCAACGGCCACCTCGCCTTCTGGACGCTGGTGGTCGTCACGTACTTCATCTCGCTGTTCTTCTGGCCGACCCCGGCGGTGCCGCTGATCGGCGCGGTGCTCATCCCGGTGGCGATCCGCGCGGGTCTGCGGCCGATGGCCGTCGGCCTGGTCGTGGCGATCGCGGGCCAGGGCATGGCCCTCTCCTCCGACTACGTCATCCGGGTCGCCCCCGGGCTGTCGGCGAAGGCGGCGGGAGCGGACGCGAACGTGGTCGCCGACCGCGCCATGGTGCTGTCACTCGTCGTCGGTGGGGTCGCTCTCGCGGTCGCCTACCTGATGGAGTTCCGCACGATGCGCCAACCAGACCCGGCCCTGCTCGTCGAGTGGGAGTCGACGGCAGACGGCAGCGGTGAACGCGCGAGGGACCTGGCGGTCACCGAGCGGGAGCGCGAGCTGGTCGGCGCGGGCGAACGGCCGGCCGGTGGCGGGGACGTCCCGTCCCTGCGGGGCGGACCGCCGACGACCGGGCACGGCGTCGCGCTACGGGAGGAGTACGACGAGGAGCTGCGGGACGGCCCCGAAGAGTCAGCCGGCAGCTACCGCGGCAACCCCCTCGTACCGACCTTCTTCGCCATCTTCGTGCCGGTGGCCTACCTGGCGCTGATCGTGTACATGGTGGTCGCGAAGTTCTCCGACAGCGTGCCCGACCTGCGCGGCGGCGACGCCGCCGCCCTGGTCGGCGGCATCGCGGCCCTCATCGTCTTCCTGGCGGCGCTCGCCGGTGACGGCAAGAGCTTCCTGGAGAGCTCCGCCGAGCACGTGGTCAACGGACTGGTGTTCGCGTTCAAGGCCATGGGGGTCGTCCTGCCGATCGCCGGCTTCTTCTTCATCGGCAACGGCGACTTCTCCGGCCAGATCCTCGGCACCGCCGATCCGGCGAAGGGGCCGGCGTTCCTGTACGACCTGGTCACGGCGGCGCAGAGCCACATCCCCCACAGCGGCTTCATCGCGGCCTTCGGCATCCTGCTAATCGGCATGATCGCGGGCCTGGAGGGGTCGGGCTTCTCCGGACTGCCGCTGACCGGGTCGCTGGCGGGCAGTCTCGGCCCGGCCGCCGGGATCAGCGCCGGGACGCTCGCCGCCGTCGGCCAGATGGGCAACATCTGGTCCGGCGGCGGCACCCTGGTCGCCTGGTCCTCACTCATCGCCGTCGCCGGTTTCGCCCGGGTGCCGGTGATCGCCCTGGCGCGCAGGTGTTTCATTCCGGTCGTCAGCGGGCTCGTCGTGGGGACCATCTTCGCGGTGGTCTTCTTCCCGTAGTGTCGGCAACACGAAGTGCGGAGGCGGCGGAGCAGCCATGCCCGCCGCCTCCGCCGTGCCGGCACCGCACAACCGGGCTCTGAACCGGGGACTTCCCTCCAGCCGCTCGCCGTCCGCCGAGGGCGCAGCCGGACGGCGGAGATCCGCCCGGGGCTCAGTCGGCGGTCACGGCGGCGGTGAGCTCCACCTCGACCGGCGCGCCGGACGGCAGGCTCGCCACCCCGACGGCTGAACGCGCGACGGCACCGCGGTCGCCCAGCCAGTCCCGCAGCACCTCGGATGCGCCGTCGGCAACCAGAGAGTGCTGCGTGAAGTCGGGACGGCAGGCGACGTACACGGTCATCCGCAGGCATCGCCGCACCCGGTCCAGTCCCCCCACCGCCTGGGCCACCGCGGCGACGGCGTTGCTGGCCGCGATGCCGGCTGCGGCGCGCGCCTCGGCCACGGTCAGCTCCGCGCCCACCAGGCCGCGCACGGCGAGCCGGCCGTCCACCCGCGGGGTCATCCCCGCCGTGTACGCGACACCCTCGTGCACCACCACCGGCACGTAGTGGCCCTGCGGGGCCGGGGGCGCCGGCAGCCGTCCCCGGCCGGCCGGCTCAGCCACCGAGCACCACCCCGTCCTGCCGGGGGTCGGCGCCACCGGCGAGGCAGCCGAGCCGCTCGTCCACCGAGACCACCAGGGCACTCCCGCCCGCGTCCCACGGCCCCACCACCCGGACCGGGTGTCCGGCGGCGCGCAGCCCCGCGAGGGTCCGCTCGCCCAGCCGCGACTCGCAGATCAGCTCGTCGGGGGCCCCCACCACGTCCGAGTCGCTGCCCGGGAACACCGTGAACCGCGGCGCCGACACCGCCTCCTGCGGATCCAGGCCGTGGTCGATCAGGTGCGACAGCACCTGCATGTTCCACTGCACCTGTCCGTCACCGCCGGGCGTGTTGCCGACGTGCCGCAGGGCTCCACCGGCGTCGGTCACCAACCACGCAAGGCAGGTGTGCAGCGGACGGCGCCGCGGTCGCACCTGGTTCGGGTGTCCCTCGACCAGGTACGCGCCGCGCCCCAGCCGATTGTTGAGCATGATGCCGGTGCCCGGGATGGTGATCCGGGCGCCGAAGGTGAAGGCGAGCGAGTGGATGAAGCTGACCGCACGGCCGTCGCCGTCGACCGCGACTGTCGTCGTGGTGTCCCCGTCCGGCGTCAACCCGGCCGTCGCGAGTGGATGCCGTCCGGCGGCCAGCTTCGCCCGCACGTCCGCGACCGCCTCGGGCCGCAGCAGCGCCCGCCAGGCGTCCGTGTCGGCGCCGCACCGGTCCCAACGGTCCCGGAAGCCCTGGCGGGCGGCTCCGGCGAGCCAGCCGACCGCGTCGACGCTCAGCCACGGCAGGCCGGAGAGCATCCCGTCGCAGACGGCCGCCTGCTGCAGGACCATCCAGCCCGGTGTGGGCGGCGGTGACGTGTGCATGACCAGGTCGCCGTACCGGCCGGCGATCGCCTCGCCCTCGAGGGGGACGCCGGAGGCCGCCCACTCGTCGCCGTTGAACGGAGCGCCGGCCGCCGCCAGTGCGGCCACCGCGCGATCGGCCAGTTCGCCGGTGTAGAGGGCGCCGGGATCGGCCGCCAGCAGCCGCAGCGAGGCGGCGAGTTCCGGCTGTGGGAGCCGTTCGCCGACCTGCGGGGCCCGACCGTTGCGCAGGAACGTCCGTCGGGCCCCGTCGTCGGTGCGCAGCTGCGCCTCGTGTTCGACGATGTCCGCGCGGGTCTTCCGGGTGCAGGGCAGACCACGTTGGGCGGCGGCGATCGCCGGCGCCCACAACTCGGGGAGGCTGCGCGTCGCCCCGCGGGCGTGCAGCGCGGCGATCGCGGTCACCGCACCCGGAGCCGCCACGGCCAGCGCCCCGGTGAGTGGAATCGCGGACAGGCCCCGCGCGCGGTAGAACTCCAGGTCGCCGCCGTCCGGCCCGTACCCGCTGCCGTTGATGGTCCACACCGACCCGTCCGGCTCCCGGACCACGGCGAAGGCGTCGCCGCCGACGCCGCACTGGCCCGGCAGCGCCAACCAGGACATCGCGGCCATCGCCACCGTCGCATCGATCGCGGTGCCGCCGTCGGCGAGCACGCGGTGGCCGACGGCGGTGACTCCCGGGTGGCTCGAGATCGCCATGTGCTCGCCGGCGAGAACCGGGTTACGGGTCGGTGCCGGCCAGTCCACGCTCACTCCCGTCACCTCACCGGTTTGCGTCGGCGCGGGCCACCGGTCGCGATGTCCTCCGGCGTCACGCCCACGTAGATCTGCCCGTCCTCCTCCCGCACCGGGAACGTCTTGATCGGTTCGGTGGCGGGCGGGCAGACCGGCTCGCCCGTCTCGAGATCGAAGACGCTGCCGTGGCAGGAGCAGCCGATGCCGTCGTCGACGAGCTTGCCCGACGAGAGCAGGCAGTCCAGGTGCGTGCAGTAGTTCGACGTCGCGTACGCCTTGCCCTGGAAGCGGGCAACACACAGCTCCAGGCTGTCGGCGTAGAACCGGCGGACGTACCCGTCGGGCACCTGACCGGAGCGGGCGACGCAAACGAATCTGGCGGCGCCCGGCTCCGCTCCCGCGTGCGGGGTGCCGGTGGCCTCGGGCGTGCTCATGAGCCCACGTACACGGTCTTGTCGACGGTGTAGAAGTGCATCATCGTCTCCCCTGCCTGTTCCTTGAACGTCTGGGTGCTGGAGTTCTTCAGCCCACCGAAGGGGGCGTTCATCGCCATGCCGGTGGTCGGCTGGTTGATCTTGACAAGGCCGCTGTCGACCCGCCGGGCGAAATCGAGCGCGCGGCCCAGGTCGCGGGTGACGATCCCGGCCGACAGACCGTACGCCGTGTCGTTGGCGACGCTGATCGCGTCGTCGAAGGATCCGACGCGCAGCACGCCCAGAACCGGTCCGAAGATCTCCTCCTGCGCCAGCGGCGACGACGGGTCGACGTCGGTGAAGACCGCCGGGCGGACGAAGTTGCCGTGTTCCAGGCCCGGACCGAGTGGCTCGTCACCGGCGCGGAGGCGGGCGTTGGCGGCCGCCGCGAGGTTGAGGTAGTGCCGGGTCTTGTCCAGTTGGGCGCGGGTCGCGAGGGGGCCCATCTGCACGCCGTCGGAGAGCCCGTCGCCCACCCGGCGAGCGCGGGCGAGTGCGACCACCCGCTCGACGAGCGCGTCGTGCACCGCGTCGTGGACGATCAGCCGGCTGGTGCCGGTGCACGCCTGGCCGCTGAGGCCGAACGCCCCGCGGACCACGATGTCGGCCGCCCGGTCCAGGTCGGCGTCCTCCAGCACGATCACCGGGTTCTTGCCGCCCATCTCCAGTTGGCAGCGCTGGCTGGGTCCGACCGCGCGGTGGATGGCCGCCCCGACGTCAGAGGAGCCGGTGAAGGTCACCGCACCCACCCGCGGATCCGCGACCAGCGCCGCCCCGGCCTCCCCGCCACCCTGCACGAGGGCGAGCGCACCGGCCGGGACGCCCGCGTCGAGCAGCGCCTCGACCAGCCGCTGCCCCATCAGCGGGGTCACCTCGCTCGGTTTGAACACCACCCCGTTGCCCGCCGCCAACGCCGGACCGAGCTTGCGCGACGGGATGTTCAGCGGGAAGTTCCACGGAGTGATGGCCACGACGACGCCGACCGGTTCCCGGGAGGTGTAGACGAGGCTGCCGTCTCCCGTGGCGTACGTGCTGCCGGCGACGCGCAGCGCCTCACCCGCGTAGAACCGGAGGTTCGACGGGGTCCGGCGGGTCTCGGTGAGCGCCTCGGCGAGCGTCTTGCCTTCCTCACGGACCAGGTCCCGGGCGAGGTGGTCGGCGCGGGCGGCGAGGATGTCCGCGGCGCGGTGCAGGACCGCCGCCCGCGCCTCCGGACCGCGCTCCGCCCAGTCCCGGTAGCCGGCCGCGACCGCGGTCACCGCGTCGTGCGCGTCCTTCGCGTCCGAATCCGGGAAGACCGCGACGACCTCGCGCTCGTCAGCGGGGTTCCGCCGCTCGCGGGTACGCCCGCTGGCCGAGCCCACCCACGCACCACCGATGAAGTTGCCCTTCACGGTTGCTCCTCCAACGCCGTCAGTTCGGTCAGGTCGACGTCCTCGTCGGCGAGGATCCGCGGATCGACGCTGACCTGTCCGGCGATCAGCTCCTTGGCGACGAGGACGTCCGCGCCGCGGTCGACGGCGAACGCCGCCCGGACCAGGCCGTCGCGCAGGTAGAACGCCGAGAAGTCGCACTCCTCGACCGAGCCGCGCACGACCAGCTCGTCCCAGACCGGCGCGTGGCCGGTGTACTGCAGGTTGTGGTCGTACTGGTCCGACCAGAACCAGTGCGGTTCGGCGTACACGGTGGTCCGGCCGATCATGTTGTTGGCGGCGGCGGTGGCCTGCCGGCTCGCGTTGTCGAAATGCTCGACCCGGATCCGCTCCCCGAAGAGCGGATGCCAATGGTTGGCCACGTCGCCGGCGGCGTACACGTTCGGCACCCCGGTCTGGCAGTACTCGTCGACGAGGATGCCGTTGTCGACGGCGAGGCCGGACCGCTCGGCCACGCTGGTGTTCGGCGTGATGCCGATGCCCACCACCACCAGGTCGCCCTCGATGCGGCAGCCGCTGGTGGTGACGACGACGCCGGTCGGTGTCTCGACGACGGACTCGACGGACTCGCCCAGCCGCAGCGTGACGCCCTGCCGGCGGTGGATCGCCGCGCAGGTGGCCCCGATCTCGCGGCCGAGTACGCGCTGCAGCGGCACGCCGAGCGCCTCCACCACCGTGACGTCGGCGCCCTTGCCGCGGCTGGTGGCGGCGACCTCGGCGCCGATGAAGCCGGCGCCGATGACGATCACCTGTACGCCCGGACGCAGCTGGGCGCGGAGACGGTCGGCGTCCCGCCGGGTGCGGAGGTAGTGGATACGCTCGCCCGCGACGTTCGGCAGACGGCGGGGGCTCCCACCGGTGGCCAGCAGAACCGCGTCCGCGGCGACCTCCGTGCCGTCGGCCAACTCGACGAGCCCCCGCTCGGGCCGGATCCGGACGGCCGGCTGGCCGAGCCGCAGGCGCACGTCGTTCGCCGCGCACCAGTGCTCCGACAGCAGGTGCAGGCCGCAGTCGTCGTCGCCGGCGAGGTACTCCTTCGACAGCGGCGGCCGCTGGTACGGTGCCTCCGGTTCGGCACCGAGCAGCTCGATCCGGCCGTCGAAACCGCGTCGGCGCAGCGCACGGGCGGCGACGGCGGCGGCCTGACCGGCGCCGACGGTGACGATGGTCCTGGTCATCGGCAGCTCACCCCGCAGCCGCGGCCGGGTGTGCTGCGGCATCGCTCGCCGCGCGCCCGGTGCGCTGTCGCGGGTTGACGTAGATCTTGCCGTTCGCCACCCGGACGTCGTACGTCGGCTGGCACTCGGCCTGGTCCGCCGCCTCGCCGGTGGCCGGGTCAAAGGACCACTGGTGACCGGGGCAGATGATCCGCCCGTGCAGGATTGTCCCCTTGCTCAGGGAGCGCTGCTTGTGGACGCATACGTCGTGCAACGCGAAGACCTGGGCGTCGACGTAGAACAGCGCGATCGGCGTGCCGCCGACGACCACCTGCTTCCTCTTGCGGCGCGCGAGCTCGGACAGCTCGGCGACGGGCACCCACTCGACGGGGTTAGGCTCGCTCACTCCCGACTCCCTCCGTATCTGAAGCGGTCGCGGAACTCCGGCCGCAGATGCCGGCAGGGTGGGTCAACCAGTGGACCCACCCGTCCGGCGGCTTCGGTCAGGCGCTGACCAGGTCCGTCGCCACGTAGGTGTCGTAGAGCGCCTTGGTGTAGGCGAAACGCATCTCCGCGCCCCAGCGGACGAACTGCAGCGATCGCTGCTGCAGTTCGGGCGTGTTGGCGTGGTCCAGGACGATCTGGTAGCCGCGCTCGCCGTGCACCTCGTCGGAGGTGATGTGCAGCTCGAAGAACTCGATCTCGTCCTCGGTGAAGCCGTACGCCTCGCGCAGCGGGACGATCTGCTTCTTGTAGATGCTCGGCACCTGGGACTCGAGGCCCACGACCAGTGCCGCGGTCGCCACCGCGAAGTGCTCGCGCATGGCCGTGGCGTAGCACCACGCCTGAAGGCCGCGGGTCACCGCGTTCATGTTGTTCGGGTCCTCGATCCGCTCGCGCGTCGTCCCGCACGCCTCGGCGAAGCGGATCAGCAGGTCCGTGTGGCGGATGTCGGCCAGTTCCTCCTCGTACATGTTCTGCAGGAGGAAGTCCTTGGCGTCCGTGCAGGTGTCCGGGGTGTTGGCGTAGACGTAGCTCAGGTAGTCGGCGAACGGGCCCACGTAGTGGTAGTGGTTCTCCGCCCAGCGTGCGAAGTGGTGCCGCTGCAGCTTGCCGTCGGCCCATGCCTGGCTGAACGACGCGTTCTTGGCCTCCCTGCCCTTGATCGCGTCCTGGAGGGCAGTGCGGAAGTCGTCGCGGGAGAGCAGCTCGGTCATCTTGTCGCCTCTCTCTGTAGTGCGTCGGTGCGGTCCCGGCAGCTCGGCGTGGCGCCACGGGGAGTCTCTGGGGTGTCACCAACGCTAGGGAGCCGACGACCAGCGCCCCACGGTCAAGATGCACATCCTTCGACGTCGTCTTCTGTGCACACAGTCCACGGCGTTTCCGTCGGCCAATTTGCCATCGTGGGCCGATGCCGACGATCAACAGCGCGTATCCGCGCCGATTCAGGTGGACGACGACAGGGCCGCCGCGCAGCAGCGACCGGCAGCGTCGGGGGCGGGAGTTGATGGCCGTCGTGCTGGCGGTGAACAGCGGCGCCACCGACGCGATCGGGTTCCTGGCGCTGGGCGGCGCCTTCACCAGCGTGATGACCGGGAACATGGTCCTGCTCGGGGTCGCCGTTGCTGGGGCCGACGGCGCGCTGGCCGTACACGCCGGGGCGGCGATCGCCTGCTTCATCCTTGGCTGCTCGCTCGGCACGCGCATCGCCGGCACCCCCAGACCCGACGACCCGGTCTGGCCACCCGCGGTGACCAGGGCGCTGGCCGTCGAGGGCGTGGTGCTCACCGGCTACGCCGTGGGCTGGTGGTTGAGCGGCGGACACCCGTCGGGACAGCTGCAACTGTCGTTGCTGGTGCTCAACGCGCTCGCGCTCGGCATCCAGAGCAGCACGGTACAGCGGTTCGGCGTGGCGGGACTGTCGACCACCTACCTCACCGGGACGCTCACCACCGTGATCGCGCGACTCACCTCCGGGCACCGACTGCGCGACGTCACGCCGAGCGTCCGCACCCTGCTGGGGCTGATCGCGGGCGCGGCGCTCGGCGGTTTGCTCGCGGTACGCGCGCCGGTGTGGGCGCCTCTGGTGCAGCTGGGGAGCCTCGGCACCGTCCTGGCCGCTGCCGTCGCGGCGATCCAGCCGGCGCCCGACCGCGATCGGCCATAGGCGTCGTGATCGCCGGATCCCGGAGGAACCGGCGATCACCGCTGGTCCAGTTACGCGATGCGGCGGATCCTACGAATGGCGAGATAGAGCAGGAGCAGGACGAGGACGACGAAGATGCCGGTCTCGATGCCCTGGAAGAGCCAGAACCGGAGGCGTTGTCGGAATGCAGTCGGAGCAGGGCGAGGTCGGGCGGGATGGCCCGGACGGCCAGGGCGGGCACCAGTGCGACGCCCAGCCCGGCCGCGACACAGCCCAGCTTGCCGGTCCACTCCGCGGCCACGATGTCCGTCCGAGGTCGGAAGCCGGCCGGCAGGGTGGCCCGCAGCAGGGTCTCCTCGACGGTGGCCGAGCCCGCGATGAAGGCATCATCGGCCAGTTCGCGCAGCCGGACCGTCCGCCGGTGGGCCAGCCGGTGCGTCCTGGGCGCCGCCACCAGCAGCACCTCGTCCAGGAGGTGGTGCAGGTCGAGGCGGTGGCCGTCGAGCGGCTGGTCGGGTGCGGCGCTCACCACGGCGACGTCGGCGTCGCCGTCGAGGAGGCGTTCCAGCAGCCCGGGCGTCAGCCCCTCGACCAGGGAGAGCGCCACCTCGGGGATGGGCGGACCGGAACGTGGCCAGGGCGCGCGGGACGAGCGCGGCGACCGCCGTCGGGAAGGCGCCGACCCGCAGACGGCCGGCGGTGAGGTCGCGGAGCGCGGCCAGGTCCCGGCGGGCGGCGTCGAGGCGGTCGAGCACCGCCACGGCATGGTCGAGCAGGCAGCGACCCTGTTCGGTCAGGGCTACGCCGCGCGGCAGCCGGTCGAACAGGGGGATCCGGTCTCGGCCTCCAGCGCGGCGATCTGCCGGGACACCGCGGACTGGGTGTAACGCAGGGTCCGGGCGGCAGCCGTGATGGAGCCGTGCTCGGCGACCGCGCGGAAGACCTGAACGTCGGAGGCGAGCAGTGACCGCCGGCCGAGAGCGCGCCAGGTAGGCGCGGTTCCGCACGGACAGTGATGTGGTCAGGCGCGGATGTCCTGCCTCGCGGAAGCCTGCCAACGCAGTTCGTGGCGCGCCAGGGCGTTCTTGTGCACCTCTTCGGGCCCATCGGCGAAGCGCACGGTGCGGAGGCGGGCGTAGGCGCCCGCCAGTGAGAAGTCCTCGGAGAGGCCGGCGGCGCCGTGCAGCCGCCGCGCCACCGGCTGCGCCTCGGCCATGGTGGCCTCCAGGCGCTCGCGCTGCGTGCGCAGCAGTCGCTCGTAGATCTCCTGGAGGAGGTCGTCCTTGCCCGCGAAGTAGTGGTACATCGCGCCCTTGGTGACCCCGGCCGCCTCGACGATCTCCTGGACCGAGGTCTTCTCGAAGCCCTTCTCCGCGAACAGCCTGGTGGCGACCGCCAGCAGCCGCTGCGGCAGCGCCTCGTCGCCCGTTCGACCCACCGTGCCCCTTCCCCTCCCGGCCCGCCCGCCGGCGCGATGCGCCAGCGTACGCGGGGCGCCGCCGGTCAGGCGGGCTCGACGCGCACCGGGATGCCGTTGAGCACGACGTTGCCGGAGAGCGGGTCGACGGCCGTCTCATCGGTGAGCACATTGCTGTTGACGCCGGCGTGCGCGCGCGCCACCGACTGGCGGGTGCCGGGCACGTCGTGCCCCCAACCGTGCGGCAGGCTGACCACGCCCGGCATGGTGTCGGCGGTCAGCTCCACGGGGACGACGACAGACCCCACCCGCGAGGAGACGCGTGCGGCGTCCCCGGCGGCCAGTCCGAGCTTCGCCGCGTCCTCGGGATGCACCTGCAGCGTGCAGCGGTCCCGGCCCTTCACCAGCGCCGGCACGTTGTGCATCCAGCTGTTGTTCGACCGCAGGTGCCGGCGGCCGACGAGGACGAAGCCGTCCGGCGGCGCGTCGCGGGCCTCGCGCAGCCGGGCCACGTCGGCCGCGATCGACGGCGGGCACAGCTCGACCGTCCCGCTCGGCGTGCGCAGCACCTCCGGCAGCCGCGGTCGCAGCGGCCCCAGGTCGACGCCGTGGGGATGGTCGAGCAGCCGGGTCAGGGACAGGCCATCCGGTCGCTGTCCGAACAGGTCGCCGTACGCGCCGAGCCGCAGCCGCGCGTCGAGCAGGCGTTCGGCCGGCCGGTCCCCGAAGATCAGCGCCCGCAGCTCGGTCGCCGGTCGGCCCAGTCCCTCGACCGCCTGGGCGAGCACCTGATCGAGCAGGTGCTCGTGCAGCACCGCCGGGTCTGCCGCTGCGCCCTGCCCGGCGGCGATCAGGGTGAGCCGGGCGAGGATGTCGCACTCGTCGAGGCCGTCGGGATCCGGCGGCAGGGCGGGCGGCGAGTAGCTCGCCACGTTACGCACGGCGAGGGTGAGGAACGCGAAGTCGTAGTGTCCCGCGCGAGCGGGGTCGGGCGGCGGCAGCACCACGTCCGCGTGCCGGGTGGTCTCGTTCAGGTACGGGTCGACGCTGACCATGAAGTCGAGCGAGGCGAGCGCGCGGTCCAACCGCTCGCTGTTGGCGGTGGACAGCACGGGGTTGCCGGCGATGGTGATCAGTGCGCGGACCTGGCCCTCCCCCGGCGTGGAGATCTCGTCGGCCAGCGTGGCGACCGGCAGCTCGCCCTTGACCTCCGGCAGGCCCCGCACCCGGCTCGCCCAGCGTCCGGTGCGGAAGCCCTTGCCGGGGCCGGCGGCGCGGGTCCGCTGGTGGGCGGCGAGGGGGAACATCGCCCCGCCCGGCCGGTCGAGGTTGCCGGTCAGCACGTTGACCACGTCGACGAGCCAACTCGTCAGCGTGCCGAAGGTGACCGTACAGGTGCCGATACGCCCGTACACGGCGGCCGTCGGGGAGGCTGCCAGCTCGCGGGCGAGCTGGCGGATGCGCGGCGCGGGCACCGCGCACCGGTCGGTCACCCGCTCGGGGGCGAACGCCGCGGCCAGGTCCCGGACGCCGTCGAGGCCGGTGACGTGCTCCGCCAGCCGGCCGAGCCGTACGAGGCCCTCGTCGAAGAGAGTGTGCACGACGGCGAAGAGCAGCAGCGCGTCGGCGCCGGGCCGGATGGGCAGGTGCTCGTCGGCGGCGGCGGCGGTGCGGGTGCGCCGAGGGTCGACGACCAGGAACCGCCCGCCGCGCGCCTGCAGCGCCCGCAGCCGACCGGGGAAGTCGGGCGCGGTGCAGAGGCTGCCGTTGGACTCCCAGGGGTTGGCGCCGAGCAGCACGAGAAGGTCGGTGCGGTCGAGGTCGGGCACCGGGATGGCGTTCGGGTCGCCGTACAGGTAGCCCGAGGAGACGTGCTTGGGCATCTGGTCGACGGTGCTGGCGGAATAGACGTTGCGGGTGCCGAGCGCCCGGACGAGGGGTCCCACGTGGAGCCCGCCGGCCATCGTGTGCACGTTGGGATTGCCGAGGTAGGCGGCGACCGCATCGCGGCCGCCGGACCGGGCGGCGGTCAGCCCGGCCTCGACGGCGGCGAACGCCTCGTCCCAGCCGACCTCGCGCAGCGTGCCGTCGACCCGCAGCAGCGGCCGGCGCAGGCGGTCCGGGTCGGCGAGGAGCTGCGGGAACGCGGCCCCCTTCGGGCAGACGAAGCCGTGGCTGAAGACGTGCTCGCGGTCGCCGCGGGCGTGCGTCACCCGGTCGTCGGCGATGGTCAGCGTCAGGCCGCAGGTGGCCTCGCACAGTGGACAGGTGCGGTACGCCGTGCGCGTCGCGGTCGTTCCCGGCATCGCGGGCCCCTTCCGGTTGGAGACCGACTGGTCGGTATGGTGGCATGCCGCCGGGCGACTGTCACCCCTCGGCGACCGGCTCCGGCGCCGTTGATGACCTGCCGGGCGCGCACCTCGAACACCCGGTCGGTCTCCCGGTCGTGCACCCGGGCGCCGGTGATCCGGGCGCCGTGCCGCAGGAAACCCACGACGCGGGCCCGCGACAGCGGGTGCGCCCCGTGCGCGGCGGCGGTGTGGAGGAGGAAGGTCACCAGCCGGGCGTCGTCGACCTGGGCGTCGTAGTACTGCAGGGCGCCGACCAGCGACTCGGGCCGCAGCGACGGGCAGGCGCGCAGCGCCCCGCGGCGGCTCAGGTGCCGGTGGGGGGCCTCGCGGACCAGCCCGAAGTCGAGCATCTCCAGGTACCGCAGGCCGCCGTGAATGAGCTTGCTGGACCGGCTCGACGTCCCGCTCGCCCAGTCGCGGGCCTCGATGAGCCCGACCGACAGGCCGCGGGTGACGGCGCGAGAGCGCAGCCGGCGCCGGTGACGCCGCCGCCGATCACCAGGACGTCCAGTTCCTGGCCGCTGCCGAGGGCGGCCAGGGACCGCTCGCGGGCGGCCGGCGACGGACGCCGGCCGCCCAGACCCTTGAGGGGCGTGGGAGGCGACGTCAGCCGACGTCGACCCAGTCGAGGGTGCGCTGGACCGCCTTCTTCCACCGGGCGTAGCCGTTCTCGCGCTGCTCCGCCGACCAGCCCGGCTGCCAGCGGCGGCTCTCGTTCCAGTTCTGGCGCAGCTCGTCGGTGTTCTTCCAGAAGCCGACGGCGAGGCCGGCGGCGTACGCCGCGCCGAGCGCGGTGGTCTCGGCCACCACCGGCCGGCTGACCGGCACGCCCAGGATGTCCGCCTGCAGCTGCATGCACAGGTCGTTGACGGTGACCCCGCCGTCGACCTTGAGGCACTCCAGGTGCACCCCGGAGTCCTGCTCCATGGCCTCGGCCACGTCCCGGCTCTGGTAGCAGATGGACTCGAGGGTGGCCCGGGCGATGTGGGCGTCGGTGTTGAACCGGGAGAGGCCGACGATCGCGCCGCGGGCGTCGGAGCGCCAGTACGGGGCGAACAGGCCGGAGAACGCGGGCACGAAGTACACCCCGCCGTTGTCCTCCACCTGGCTGGCCAGGATCTCGCTCTGCGCCGCGCTAGTGATGATCTTGAGCTGGTCGCGCAGCCACTGCACGGCCGAGCCGGTGACCGCGATCGAGCCTTCGAGCGCGTACACCGCCGCCTCGTCGCCGAACTGGTAGCACACCGTGGTGAGCAGCCCGGCCTTCGACCGCACGATCTCCGTGCCGGTGTTGAGGAGCATGAAATTGCCCGTACCGTAGGTGTTCTTGCCTTCGCCCGGTGCGAAGCAGACCTGGCCGACCGTGGCGGCCTGCTGGTCGCCCAGGTCGCCGGTCAGCGGGACCGGGCCGGTGAACGGGCCGTGCTGCACGGTGCTGCCGTACGAGCGCGGGTCGGACGACGGCCGGATCCGCGGCAGCATGGCGCGGGGGATGTCGAAGAACGACAGCAGCTCGTCGTCCCAGTCCAGCGTCTCCAGGTTCATCAGCATGGTCCGGCTGGCGTTGGTGGGGTCGGTGACGTGCACCCCGCCCTCGACCCCGCCGGTGAGGTTCCACAGCAGCCAGGTGTCGGTGTTGCCGAAGACGGCCTCGCCGCGCTCGGCGGCCTCCCGGACCCCGTCGACGTTCTCGAGGATCCACCGGATCTTCCCGCCGGAGAAGTACGTCGCCGGCGGCAGGCCGGCCTTGCGCCGGATGACGTCGCCCTTGCCCTCGCGTTCCAGCGCCGAGGCGATGCGGTCGGTACGGGTGTCCTGCCAGACGATGGCGTTGTAATAGGGCCGGCCGGTCCGGCGGTTCCACACCACGGTGGTCTCGCGCTGGTTGGTGATGCCGAGCGCGGCCAGGTCGGAGGCGGTCAGGCCGCGGGCGTTCATCGCGGTCTGAATGACCGTCTGGGTCCGCTCCCAGATCTCCAGCGGGTTGTGCTCCACCCAGCCGGCCTGCGGCAGGATCTGCTCGTGTTCGAGCTGGTGGCGGCCGACCTCGTTGCCGCCGTGGTCGAAGATCATGAAGCGGGTGCTGGTGGTGCCCTGGTCTACCGCGCCGACGAAGTCAGCCATCCGGGGTCTCCTTTGTGTTCGTCGAGAGGATTCGGGTCGGCGGATGTCAGACCCGGGCGAACTCGGCCCCGGCCGGGGCGGTCTCGGTGGCCAGGGTGCCCGGCTCCGGCTCGTCCTCGCTGGGCAGGAAGCGGCCGCCGATCAGCTCGTAGAGGCCCGCGCCGATGACGCCGCCGACGAGCGGCCCGACGAGCGGCCCGACGAGCGGCACCCAGAAGTACGGGTATCCACTGGCGTCCTGGAAGGCCGTTCCGATGATCTGGTCGCGCAGCGCGCCCCACTCGGTCACGCCGGCGCCGGGCAGGATGGAGAAGACGCCCTGGCTCTTGCTGGTGAGGCCCGGGTCGAACCGGGACAGCGCCTCGCTGTGGTTCCAGCGGATGATCAGGGCCGCGACGAACGCGCCGGCGGTCTGGGCCAGCGCGTACGGCAGCACCTTGCGCCAGGAGAAGCCCTTGAAGACCGCCAGTGCGACGGTGACCGCGGGGTTGAGGTGCGCGCCGCTGATGCGGCCCGCCACGTACACGCCGAGCGTGACGCCGAGGCCCCAGGCCCAGGCGATGCTGTCGAACTCGCCGGTTCCCGCCGCGACCACCTGGGCGACCACGCCCACGCCGAACAGGATGAGAATCGCGGTGCCGGCGAACTCGGCAGCCAACTCGCCGACGAGCCCGGGCACTTTCCACCGTTGCGCCATGGTGCCTCCAAGGGTGGGGGTGGCGGCCCTCCCGTCCGGGGGAAAACGAGGGCCGGTCGGTCACGCCGTGAGGTCGGACGTCACCGTGGGGTGAACCGTAGAAAACCCTCGGGAGCGGGTCAACGAACCCGGTCGACATTGTCGAACACTGTTGCGGCGGCCCGGGCCGCCAACGAATGAATCAGCGCATTACCGATCCCGGTCCGAACCGGAGGCGAACCAACGCCTGCGGGGAACCGCTCGGCACAGGCCCGCAGCAATCAGTGCACGTCGTCGGGCGGAAAGTACACGAGCAGTCCCTACGCCGTGACCAGGACGGGGTTGCGGGAATCGACCTCATCCATCCAGGCCAGATCGAGGCGGGGCAACACCCCCTCACGCAACCGCGCCGACGCAGGCAGGTCAACCGTGAGGCACCGTACGAGACCGTTGTCCACCCACCGAAGCCGCCACGATCCACCAGGACCGCGCTGCGGCCATCGGCCAAGAGCCCGTGGTCGGCAATCGGGGCGTCTCCCACACGGCGACCACCCAGCAAGTGAGCCCACGGTTCGCGGGGTAGTTCCGCGGGTTTAGGTTGATCGACTTTGGGTTAAGTCCCCGAGTCGGCAGGTGACGTCCGACATGACCCATGTGGCGGACCGGAACAAAGCGGCGTACGACCCAGCGACATGGTGGGAAAGGCAGGTCACTCGGTGGTGAAGTCGTCCCCCAGACCGACCATGTCGAGGACAGTGACGATGATCCGAGACGGCTTGCGCACCACCAGCGCGCAGCCGCCCGAAGCGATCCGCTGGCGCACCGCCAGCAGCGCGGTGATCCCGGCGGCGCAGAAGAAATTCACCCCGCTCAGGTCGAGTACCAGCACCGGGGGCGGTTGGCCGGCCATCACCCTGTCCACGAGGTCGATGAGCAGGTCGACGGTGCCCATCTCGAGCGGGCCTCGGACCTCCACCACCGCCGCCGGGCCTTCCCGAGCGACCGCGAGGGACAGGATCGGCTGGCGGGTGGTTTCCGGCGTCGCTCGGTGTGACGCCTGATGCACGGACATGAGCTGCTCCTCGGTGAGGATGTCGGGACCGGGTCGGCGCTCGGCCCGCGGTCGGCGGGCGGCACTGGTCCTGGGCTCATGTCCGAACCCACGTTGACCCTAGCCGCGTCCCGCCCGATCCGCACCCCGCTCACCGGGAAGCGTGGGCTCGTTGGCGATAAAATGCACCGGCCGGCGGCTCCCCCCGGGAGCAAGCCAGGACGGTGGCGTCACCTGCGGTCGAACCGAACGGGCACATGTTTTCAGGAGGTAGCGGTGGTGTCCGATGCTGCTGAGTCGCACCTGGCCTCGGCGTACGGCCGGCTGTTGACCCTGGTCGCTGACTCACCCCACGTCGATGTGTTCCTCGACCAGGTCGTCCGGGTCGCGGCGGAGGTCGTCACCCCCGCGGTGGCCTGCGGACTGACCGTGCGGCGGGACGGCGGTGCCTTCACCGTCGCCAGCAGTGGCGACCTCGCCGCCCGGGGTGACGAGATCCAGTACGGCGCCGACGAGGGGCCCTGCCTCGAGGCCCTGCGCCGTGGACGCGTCGTTGAGGTCGTCGACCTGCGTGAGGACACCCGCTGGTGCCGGTACCGGGAACACGCGCTCCGGCTCGGCGTCGTCAGCTCGCTGTCGCTGCCGATGACGGTCGACGGCGAGACCGTCGGCGCGTTGAACCTCTACGCCACCCAGCCCGCCGCCTTCACCGACACGGCACGCCGGCACGCCGTGGCGTTCACCGACCAGGGGGCGGCAGCGCTGACCGTGATCCTCCGCCAGGCCGACCACGCCCTCCTGCATCAGCAACTCACCGACGCGATGACCTCCCGCAGCGTCATCGACCAGGCCCTCGGGGTGCTGATGGGCCAGCAGCGGTGCACCGCCACCGAGGCTTTCTCCCTGCTCCGGCAGGCGTCGCAGCACCGAAACCGCAAACTGCGTGACGTGGCCGCGGAGATCATCAAACAGGTCAGCGGCGAGTCCCCGCAGCCGGCTCCCGGGTTCGCGGTGCCCCGCCAACACCTCTGACCAGGGCAGCTGCCAGCTGGCCGGTGACCCGGTAGTCCTCGGCTCCAGGTGCGGCGCACGCAACGTTCCCGGCCGCGGCTTGGCCGGCGCCGCGACATGGCCCATTCTGGGCAGAGGTGCCCGCCGGTACCCGGGTTCCGGCGCGACCGAGGCCGGGGCGGTTGAGCACACAGCCGCCCCGGCCGCCCAGGCGGACGGGCGAGGGATGGCGCCGGTAACTGGTTCCTGCTCAGGGCGGCCAGTTGGTGGTCCCGGACAGCCGACGCCGGCCACGCGGTCTGGCGGTCAGCACTCCCGGCAGTCGGCGACGTCCACCCGTTCGAGGACGGCCGGGCCGACAGTCCTGGCGTTGGCCGCGATCCCAGGCACGCCGGGCCGGTCGCTGCCAAGATCCACCAGCGGGTCAGCCGGCCCAGGTCGTGGCGGGTGTAGTAGGACGGTCGCCGGCGGTGACAGGCGGAGCTGCAACAGCAGCTCGCAGCGGGTGGGCGAGGCATCGTGGCCCGTCACCGTGTGTCGCGGCTATTGCTGCGTGGGTGGTCGCAGATGAGACCCGACCGTGTCCAATGGGCTGAAACTTCTCACACTGCCACTGTCGCGCCTCCACCATGACAAGGAGATTTCGACGCGACAGTGAGGAGGCAACGCCATGAGGCGTCGACGGAGCAGGAGGCGGCCGCTGGTGCAGGCCGCGGCGATGTCGCTGGCGGCGGTGGTGACGGCCGTAGCGGTCGTCCGAGCCGGGCGCCGTCGCCCCGCCAAGGACACGGCCGGCGGGCTGCCTGTTCGGGGGGAGGGCGACGTCGCCGGAGCGGGCATGCTTGCGCCGCCGGTCAGCGGAGCAGCCGCCGGTCAGAGTGACGCCGCGGCATCACTGGGCGTGGCCCGTTCGGCGGGCTAGGTCTGTCGCGGGGGGTGTCGACACGTGGCTGCCTCGGCCAGCGGTGGTCGGGGAGCCGAGGGGGCATCGGGAGAGGCTGACGCTGGAAGGGAAGACGCAGGCCAGCCGCACGATGCCCCGCAAGCCGGACAGGGCGTTGGCCAGGGGACGCCGCAGCCCCGCGCGGCGGGGACGGCCGACCGCATCATGCACGGTGGTGCTGATCCGCACGACGGCGCCGCCCGGGCTGCTCTCGATCTGCAGGTCGTCGGTCATCTGCTGCGCGATCCATAGGCCCATCCCGCCGGCCGCGGATGGCGGCGGGCGATCCTGGAGGTTGCCGTAGTCCGCGGTGGAGAAGCCAGGGCCGCCGTCTCGGACCTCGCGATGAACAGGGCGCTCCTGAGGGGCTGCCCTGGGCCTGCGAGGGGCTAGGATTCTGCCGTGATTGGCGTGCAGGGCAGCGGGAGCGACGAGCGGCTGCGTCGTATCGAGGCGGTCACAGACGCGACGCTGTCCCAGCTTGACGTCAGCGACCTTCTCGATGAGCTCCTCGACCGTGTCCGAGAGGTGCTGCGGGTTGACACTGCCGCCATCCTGCTGCTGGACGTGCACGCCCAGCAGTTGGTGGCCACTGCGACGAAGGGGCTGGACGAGGTCCGGCACGGCTCTCGGATCCCGGTCGGCCGCGGCTTCCCTGGCCGGATCGCTCGGGTAAAGCAGCCCGTCCGACTGGACTCTGTCACCGCCCCCGACGATCCGATCCTGTTCCACAGGGGGGTCCGCTCGTTGTTGGGTGTGCCCATGTTCGCCGGTGGCGAGGTGATCGGCATATTGTACGTCGGCTGCCTGCGGCCGCACCGATTCACCGACGGCGACGTGCAGTTACTCCAGCTCGCCGCCGACCGGGCAAGCCTGGCCAGCCGGACCCGGGCCAGCAGCATCGACCGCACCGCCGCCCTCGCCCTGCAACGCAGCCTGCTACCCACCCACCTACCCGACGCGCCGGCTGTGGACATGGCCGCCCGTTACGTGCCCGGCCACGACGCCGGCGTCGGCGGCGACTGGTATGACGTGTTCCCCCTCCCCTCGGGCTGGCTTGGCGTGGTCATCGGCGACGTGTCTGGACACGGCCTGCGCTCCGCAGTCGTGATGGGACGCATCCGCAGCGCGCTGCGTGCCTACGCCCTGGTCTCCGACGACCCGGCCGACGCGCTGACCCTGCTCGACCGCAAGATCCACCATTTCGAGGCCGGGAACCTCGCCACGGTCCTCTACGCCATGATCTCTCCGGACCGCGCCACCATCCAGATGTCCCTCGCCGGGCACCTGCAACCCATCCTGGCATCACCAGGACGGCCGGCCGACACCCTGAACATTCCAGTTGATCTTCCGTTGGGCACGGGTATGCATCAACCGGTCCGCCGGCAGACCGAGGTCGCGTTCCCTCCGGGGGCGGTAATGGTCTGCTACACCGACGGGCTCGTCGAACGGCGCGGCGAAATCATCGACGTCGGCATCGAACGACTCCGCTCAGCCGTCGAGCCAGGTCCCGCCGAGGCGGTCTGCGCCCACATCATGACAACACTCGCCGCCGAACAGACCACCGACGACATCGCCCTACTGGCCATTTACGCAGCCCACCAGAGTCACCCTTAGGCCGGGCGCTGGCAGGTCGCCCGTGCCCACCCCGCCACTAGGAGGGGTGAACCGGACCGGACTGGCAGTCGTTTGCCAAGGCCGCAGCGGCAGCGCCGGTCGGGTTCACTCCGACCGGCTGCTCCCAGGCCGTCGCCCGTACACTGCACCTGACCGGCGCCAATCAGGTCCCCGGACTGACACTGCTGTGGCCCGACGAGGCGACCGGACCACGCCCTCGGAGGCCGCCGCATGAGTATCTCCGTCGCCACCAGTACCGAGAGTTTCGTGCACCCCGCCCTCTTCTACGCCAATCGCGAGGAGTACCTGGCCGGGACAGTGCCGTTCATGCAAGCCGGCCTTGCCGCCGATGAGCCGGTCATGGTCGCCGTCCCCGGGGACAACCTCGATCACATCCGCACCGCGCTCGGCAGCGACGCGGACAGGGTCCAGCTACACGACATGAGCGTGGCCGGGCGCAACCCCGGGCGCATCATTCCAGGCGTGCTGCTCGCCTTCGCCGCTGCCCACCCCGGCAAGCGGGTACGCATCATCGGCGAACCCATCTGGGCCGGCCGTACCGCTACTGAATACCCCGCTTGCGCGCAGCACGAGGCCCTGATCAACGCGGCGTTCGCCGGCCGGCGGGCCACCATCCTCTGCCCCTATGACACCAGTCGCCTGAGCCAGAGCTGGCTCGACGACGCCTACCGCACCCATCCGATCCTGCAGACCGGCAGCGCGGTGCGGAAAAGCCCGCATTACGCCGATCCAGTCGCGGTCGCCGCCGGGTTCAACCTGCCGCTGCCGGACCCACCCGCCAATGCGACCACCATGAGCATCGACCTACGTGCCCTCCCGGCCCTCCGCCGGATGGTAACCGCCGAGGCCATCACGGCCGGCCTGACTCCGGACCGGGCCTCCGACCTGACGCTGGCAGTCAACGAACTGGCTGCGAACACGGTCAGACACACCGCCGCCGGCGGGACCCTGGCGGTCTGGACGGACCGCACCCGGCTGATCTGCCAGCTCACCGACACTGGGCACATCACAAATCCGCTCGCCGGCCGGATTCCGGTGCCACCGCAGCAGCCCGGCAGCCGAGGGCTCGTTCTGGTCAACCAGCTCTGCGATCTCGTGCGCGTCCACACCAGGCCCGGTGCCACCACGATCCGCCTTCACATGCACCGCTAACGCCCGCAGCAGCGGCAACTCTAGATCGGCAGACCGCGGCGCGGGTGGTTAACCCAGCCCGTCGACGGACCGCCCGGCCAGCCCCGCGTCCCGTCCTTGCCCGCGAATGCCGGCCCGGCCGGTTGAGCCGGGCCGGCACCCGACTTCCGTGGCGCGTGAAGGCGTCCGGGCGCTCCTGCGGCGGATTGTCGGGGGTCGCCCGTACGGTCCCTACCGTGATAACCGTCGCCGATGTCCGCGCGCTGGCCCGGACGTTGCCGCGCACCACCGAGCACCTCATCCACGACCGCGTGAAGTTCCGCGTCGGCGCCATCGTGTACGTGGCGTTCTCCCGAGACGAGCAGACCATGGGTTTCGGCTACCCGAAGGAGCAGCGGAACGGCCTCGTCGCCGCCGAGCCGGATCTGTTCTTCCTCCCCCGGGCATCCGACCTGCGGTTCAACTGGGTGTGCTGTCACCTGTCCCGGCTCGACCACGCCCAGATGACCGAGCTGGTGACGGAGGCGTGGCGGATGGTGGTGCCGAAGTTCCTCGCCCGGCAGCGACTGGGCGACTGAAACGGCCTCACCGCAGTCAGGGCGCCTTCGCGGTGAGGAGGTAGTCGTCGTCCTCGGGGCTCCACCGCAGCTCGACGACGCCGCTGGTTGCGGCCGCCTTGCAGAACTGGAGGAAGCTGCGGTACCCGAGCTTCTTCTCGCTGAAGTCCGGGCGCGCCCGGCGAAGCTGGTTCTTGAGCCCGGAGAGCGCCACCGTGCCGTCGCTGCCCGCCAGTTCCTGGACCACGGTGCGCAGCAGCCCGAACGCCACCTCCCGATCACCGTGTTCGGGCAGCGACACCTCGGGGTCGCCCTTGGCGGGGCCCTCCGCCAGCTCGATCACGTTGTGCGCGGCGAGGTGTCGCAGGAGCTCGCCGAAGGTCCGGAAGCCGTAGTCGGACTCGCTGAAGGTCGGGTCCTTGCGCAACAGGGTGCGCTTCAACGTCGAGGCGGTCACCGCGCCGCTGGAACTGCCCTGCAGACCGGCGACGGTCTGGGCGACCAGGACCGCGAGGGTGTCGACGTCCCGGGGCGCCTCCTCCTCGGCTGGCTGCGGCTCGGGCTCCTGCCCCACCGGCTGCGGCTCGGGCACCCGGGCCGGACGAGCGCGCCGGCCACGGGCCTCCGGGACCTCGACCCCTTCGAGCCGGTCGTAGAAGAGGAACTCGTCGCATGCCGGCGGGAGCAGCGCCGAGGTGGACTTCTCGACGCCGACGCCGATGACGCGCTTGTTGAGCTCGCGGAGCTTGTGCACCAGCGGGGTGAAGTCGCTGTCACCGGTGCAGATCACGAACGTCGAGATGTAGTCACGCTCGAAGGCCAACTCCACGGCGTCGACGGCCATCTTGATGTCGGCGGCGTTCTTCCGCGACGCGCCCATGCGCTGGGGTATCTCGATGAGTTCCACGTGCGACCGGGTGAGCATCCGGCGATCCTCGTCGAAGTACGACCAGTCCGCGTACGCCCGACGCACCACCACCCGCCCCCGCTCGGCAAGGGCGTCGGCGACCGGCCGGAAGTCGAAGGCCATCCCGCCACGATGGTCGCGCGCCCCCAACGCCAGGTTCTCGTAGTCGAGGAACAGCGCAATTCGATCTTCCTGATCCACGCGAGCAGCTTACGCCCGGACCCCGGCCGGTGGACGACTCGCGGGCCGCGCGGTCGGCGGAAATTTCGCCGGCGGCGTCCGGCGGTTCCCCACCGCACGGGAGCAGTCCGCCGCGCTCACCGCCCCGGCCGGGATTCCAGCTCGGTAGACGCGAGCCGGCGGTCCAGCAGCGCCACGACGAGGAGGACGACGACCGTCGCCGCCGCGCTGCCGAGCAGCGGCAACGCGGTCCCGGCGAGCGCGGTGAGGAGCAGGGTGGGCAGGCCGAGCAGCTGGGGCCAGGACAACCGGCGGAAGATGACGGCGGACAGGGCGACCCGGCCGGCGAGGAAGAGCGCGGGACCGGCGACGGTGAGGGCGACGACCGCGCCGGTTCCCCGTTCGGTGGGATGCGTGATCACCAGGTCGGTGGCCACCGAGGTGGCCACCACGCCCGCGATCAGCACCAGGTGCAGGTAGGCGGTGACGGTGCCGAACCGGGACGGGTCCCGTTCGTCGAAGGCGGTGCCCAGGTTCCGGCCGGCCGGCGTGACGTACAGCAGGCCGATGAGCACCGCGGTGGCGAAGGCCAACAGGAACGCGACCGACTGCGCCGCCGCCAGGCCGGTCGCCGAGTACGCCACGCCCGCGGTGATGATCAGCTCGCCGAGCGCGATGATGAAGACCTGCTGGAACCGCTCGGTGAGATGCCCGCCCCGCAGCCGCAGCTCACCGGGCCGGGCGCGGCCCAGCCCCGGCGTCCGCCAACCCATCCGCGGCGCCGTGTAGTCCAGTACCAGGGCCGCCACCCAGACCGGCACCCGGGCCGCCGGCCAGCCCGCCCCGACCAACCAGAGGATGCCGGTCGTGCCGAACCAGGCCAGGATCCGCAGCGTACGGCGGCGCAACGGATGCCCCCGGAGCGCCACCGCCGTGACGACGGTGCGGCCGACGTGGATCGCGACGTACGCCCCGGCGAAGAGCCCGGCCCGACCGCCGGTCGCCTCCGGGAGAGCGACGCTCATCAGGAGCATCCCGAGCGCGGCGCCGACGAGCAGGGCCTGCACCCAGCGGTTGGCGCGGTCGAACCAGTCGGTGAACCAGGCCGTCACCACCCAGACCCACCACAGCGGCAGCAGGAGCAGGGCGGTACGCGCCGCCCCGGCGACGCTCACGTCGGCGAGCAGGACGAGCGACAGCTCCTGCAGTGCGAGGACGAAGGCCAGGTCGAAGAAGAGTTCCAGGAACGACGCCCGCAAGGGCTCGCCACGGCGTCGCAGCAGCGCGTCCGGCCTGCTCGACATCGCGGCTCCCCCCGGCGCTCCCCCGCCTTCATACCATCGCCGACCGCGACCCGGGGCGGTCTCGCCGTCCCGGCTTGTACGGCGCCGAGCCCGCGCCCGCCGCCACCTCGTCGGGGTACGCGCCCACGGAGGTCAACCGGACGGTTTCGGCACACCCCAATCCCGTTCGCTCTACCCTGGATCCGACGAGGCGGAAGCCCTGGTCGGAGCCGGTGGGCGTCCCACCGACGACCGGGACCGCCCGCGCTCGGCGGTGCGACGCTTCCCCGGCTGAGCCACCTTCCAGACTTCCGCCCGGGCCAGGCCGCACCACGCATCGCATTCGGAGGGATGAGGATCCGTGATGGCGACAGCAACTGCAGTACGGGTCCGCCCGTTCCGCGTCGAAATTCCGGAGGAGGATCTCGTCGAACTCCGCCGACGGCAGCTCATCTACTTCAACGAGGTCGACATGGGCGGTCATTTCGCGGCCTGGGAACAGCCGGAACTGTTCGCGAGCGAGGTTCGCGCGGCGTTCCGGCCGCTACGCTGACCGGCCGACATGCCGCTCTTCTTCTCACGACGTGACTCCGGTCTTGACGAGTTGACCCTTCGAATCCCTGAGCTCGCTGCTGAGCGATGGGTGAACTCTGCACCGCTGACCGGTGATGCGCTCCACGGTAAGGTGGTCCTGGTTGATTTCTGGGAGTACACCTGCATCAACTGGATCCGCACGTCGCCCTATGTGAAGGCATGGCACCGGGACTATGCCGATCTGGGCCTGGTCGTCATTGGCGTGCATGCGCCCGAGTTCGAGTTCGGCAAGCGTGCCGAGAACATCGGCCGGGGGATCCGCGACCACGGGCTCACCTACCCGATCGCGCTCGACAACGACTTCGTGGTCTGGCGGGCCCTCGGCAACAACGCCTGGCCGGCGAAGTATCTGTTCGATGCGGAGGGAAGACCCGTCGATCGGTGGGTCGGGGAGGGTAGCTACGACCGCGTGGAGGCGGAGATCCGCCGGCTTCTCGTCGCGGCGGTGCCTGCAACCGAGCTGCCTCCGGTCAGCCCCGAGGTGATGACGTTCGCCGCGACCGGGCTACCCTCCTACGCCGGCGTCACAGCCGAGACGTATGTCGGCACTGACCAACGCCTGCCCGGCACTTTCGACCTGGTCGGCGACTGGCACAGCAGCGGCGAGTACGTCGAACTCGCGGGCGGCACCGGCGAGATCGCCCTTGCCTTCAACGCCGGCGAGGTGAACCTCGTCGTGGACCCGGGACCGTCCGGGGAGGCGGCGGTCCGGGTGCTGCTCGATGGGAAACCGATCGGCGACGAGCGCGGCGCCGACGTCGGTCCGGACGCCGTGGCGCACCTCAACCGGGCGGCAATGACTCGGCTGGTCGACGGCGCGTCCCGGGACGATCACCTACTGACCCTGGTCGCCAGCCAACCCGGCCTCCGCGCGTTCGCTTTCACATTCGGCCCGTAGAGCGAGAAGATTCCCGAGGGGACAGCCACGTCCTCGGGCAGCGGGCCAATGACCTCGCACTGACGAAGACACACCCGCCGCAAGCAAGACGCCCGGCAGGGGGCGACCGCCAGCTCGCGGAACACGCGACCAGCGGCTCCGGCGCGCGTGGCTGACCCCACCCTGGCGCCCACCGGGGCGCGGGTCATCCGTGATGGCCCGCGCCCAGCGGTCGTGTCCGGTGTCAGCCCTGCCGGGCCTTCTGCCGCGGATCCGCCTTGTTGATCACGAACACCTTGCCGCGGCGGCGCACCACGATCGAGTTCACCTTCCGCTTCAGTCCTCGCAGGGAGCTTCGCACCTTCATCGCGCGTCATCCTTCCCGAGCGTCGGTGTGCGGCGCCCACCGATCGACGTCGCCGGTGGCATGAACCTCGCCCGGCAGCGGCGCAGCACCGTCGGCCGGCCGAGCGCCGCAGGTGTCGCATACCCGGCACGCGAACCGGCATACCCGCGCCGGCCGGCCGACGAGCACCGCACCACTGGCACCTCTCGGCCCGGAACCGGGCGGAGGGCGGCGGCGGCCGTCCGCCGCCGGCTCTTTCGCAGCTCGTCGGTACGGTGGCGGCGCTCGGGCTCGCACCTGAGCGGGCCATCCCGCCACCGCAGCGGCCACTGCGGCGTGGACGACTCCCGGTGGCGGCGGCGCTACCCTGACCCCGTGGATCGTTGCGACGAGTGCGCCTTCGTCTATGCCAGCGCGCCCGCGGAGGCGCTGCCGCAGCTGCTGCGCGAGCTGGGTGACCGGTACGCGGCCGCGCTGGCCGAGGTGCCGGACCTACGCCGGCGCCCGGCCGAGGGCGTGTGGTCGCCGCTGGAGTACACCTGCCACGTCCGAGACGTCCTCCGCGTCCAGGGCGAGCGACTCGCGCTGGCCCTGGCCGTCGACGAACCGGAGTTCACCCCGATGGGTCGCGACGAGCGGGCCGTCGCCGACGCGTACAACGCGCAGGACCCGGCGGTGGTGCTGGCCGAACTGACCGCGGCCGGCGACCACCTGGCCGCCCGGTTCGCCGTGCTCGGCCGCGCGGAGCTCGCCCGCACCGGTGCGTACCCCTGGCCACAACCGCAGGTCCGGACGCTGCTCTGGCTCGGTCAGCACACCGTCCACGAGGGCGAGCACCACCTGCTGGACATCCGCCGCGCCGCCCGGTCCAAAGCCGCTACGGAGACCGCTGCCGACCCGGCGGGGTGATCCTAAGGGGCCGCGCAGGGGGCGGCGCCCAGCGTGCAGCTCTCGGGCGCCTTGGTGAGCGGGTCGCCGTCGCGGACGTCGAAGGTGAACGTCTCCGACCCTCCGGCCGGTACGGGTGCTCCGGTGAAGGTGACGGTCTGCCCGTCCTGCCGCCAGTCAGCCCCGCTGGCACCGGCGATCGTGCCGCCCTCTGACAGCGTGACGACGACGCTCCAGTCATTCGCCGCCGCGCTACCCGCGTTGTCGACCACCACCTCACCGGTGTAGCCGAAGATTCGGGTGGACACGGTGGCGTAGCGGGCGGTCAGGACGCCGGCCGCTGGCGGGAGCGAGGCGGTCGCGCCCGACGGCTTGGCCGTGGGCGTCCGGCTGGGGCGGGCGCTACCGCTGCCGGCGCTCGGCTTGGGACGCACGGGGAGGGCCGCCCGGGGTAGGCGCGTCGTGGCCGTCGCGGCGGTCGGCGCCGGCAGCGGTGCCGGGTCCGTGCCGGCGGCGGGGTCCGGCTCGGCCGGCAGCACGGCCCACACTGCCAGGCCGGCGGCCAGCACAGCGCCGGCCAGCACCGCGATGAGCAGCGGTCCACGGCTGCGGCCGGCCGGCGCCGGCTCGTCGTCGATCAGCTCGGTGACCGGCAACTGGGCGGTCACCGCCGGATCACCGCGCCGCAGGTCGACCTGCTGGAACGCCAACCAGTCCAGGATGGCCGGCAGCCGTCCGGTCAGCGCCTGGTCGTAGTACTGCTCGCGGCGGTCGCGCTGGTCCGCCGGCCACGTGCCGTGTTCCAGGACCTCGCGCACCACCAGCCGGCAGCCCTCGGTTGTGGAGGTGAGGGTGCAGGTCAGCCGGGTACGCCGGCCCGCCTCGTCGCACCGCAGCGCGAGCAGCTCCGGCTCCCGCCGCTCGGTCACCTCCGCGTCGACGGCGGCGTCGAAGCCGGCCAGCCCGGCCGTGCACACCAGCAGCCGCCCCCGCGCCCCGGCCACCGCCTCGACCTCGGTGAACCAGCGGGCGACCAACTCCCGGTCGGTCAACGCGCGCCAGACCAGGTCGGCGGGATGGGTCAGGTCGACCGCGGTGTCGATCTCAATCACGGCGAGACTCTACGGTCCCGCTGGCCGGCCCGGCCGGAGGGGATCCCCCGCCGGTGTCGTCCCCGCTCGGCCTCCCGGCAGGAACATGACCTGGATCATCGGTGGGCCACACAGGCACGGACAAGGTCGTCGGCTGCGCACCGGGCGGCTCAGGCGTCGATTCGTTCGATGATCGTCGCGTTGGCGGTGCCGCCGGCCTCGCACATCGTCTGCAGGCCGTACCGGCCGCCCGTGCGTTCGAGCACGTGCAGGAGGGTGGTGGCGAGTCGGGCTCCGCTGGCCCCGAGCGGGTGTCCGATGGCGATGGCGCCGCCGTCGACGTTGACCTTCGCCGGATCGGCGCCGGTCTCGGCCAGCCATGCCAGCACGACCGACGAGAAGGCCTCGTTGACCTCGAAGGCGTCGATGTCGGCGATGGTCAGGCCGGCGCGGGCGAGCACCCTGGCGGTGGCCGGGATGATGCCGGCCAGCATGAGGATTGGGTCGTCACCGACCACCGTGGCGGTGTGCACGCGGGCCCGCGGACGCCAGCCCCGCTGCCGGGCGATCTCGCTCGTGGTCAGCAGGAGCGCCGCTGAACCGTCGTTGAGCGGGCTGGAGTTGCCCGCCGTCACCTTCCAGTCGAGCGCACCGAACCGGCGGGTCCAGCGCTGGTCGGCGAAGGCCACCGGCAGCCCGGCCAGCCGGTCCACGGTCGTGCCCGGACGGATCGTCTCGTCGATGGTGAGCTCGGCCCCGGGCAGTGGCGCGACCTGGGTGACGAACCGGCCCTCTCGCCACGCCTCGGCGGCGCGGCGGTGGCTGGTCGCGGCGAACTCGTCGAGCTGGGTCCGGGACAGCGCCCACTTGCGGGAGATCAGCTCGGCGCTGACGCCCTGCGGGATGAGGCCGCCCGGGTAGCGCTCGGCGACCGTGGGACCGGCGAAGTCGGTCCGGACGCCGTCGACGACCGCTGCGCTGCCGATCGGCACCCGGCTCATCGACTCGACGCCCGATGCGATGACGATGTCGTAGGCACCGGCGACGAGTCCCTGGGCGGCGAAGCTCAGCGCCTGCTGGCTGCTGCCGCACTGCCGGTCGACGGTCACACCCGGCACCGACTCGGGCAGCCCGGCGGCGAGGGCGGCGAGCCGCGTCGTGTTGGTGCTCTGCTCGCCCACCTGGGCGACGGCGCCGCCGATCACGTCGTCGATCTCCGCCGGATCGAGCCCCGGCATCCGGGCGATCAGACTGCGCAGGGCGTGCGCGTGCAGGTCCACCGGATGGACCCCGCTGTAGGCACCGCCCCGCTTGCCCCTGGCCACCGGTGTCCGAACCGCCTCGACGATGACCGCGTCACGCATCGCTGTCTCCTGACTGCCGACCCGATCCGGACCGATCGGTCCGGGACTGAACAGCCCGATACTGCGCCGCACGACACAGGGCGGTCAACCGTTTCCGGACCGACCGGTCCGTTATCCTCGACACAACGGAGCGACAGGGAGGGGACCATGGCGCGCACGGCGGCCCCGGGAAGCCGGGAACGGATCCTCGACACGGCCGCGGGCCTGTTCTACCGGTACGGCGTCCGGGCTGTGGGCATGAAGCAGGTCATCGACGCCGCGGGGTGCGGCAAGAACCTGCTCTACACGCACTTCCCCAGCAAGAACGACCTGGTGGCGGCCTACCTTCGGGAGTGCCGGCGGGAACGGGCCCGGTCCGCCGCCGCGGCGGCCGGCGAGGTGCCCGGCGATGACCCGGCCGCGCAACTGCTCGCACTCGTCGGAGAGATCGTCACCACGGTCGGCCGACCGGAGTTCCGGGGTTGCGCGTTCCGCATCTACCTGACCGAGTTCCCGGACGACCAGAGCGAGCCCGCCCGGTTGGCCCGCGACTACCTGCGCGACAGCCGCGCCGAGATCGACCGGCTGGTGGCCCGCCTCGGCGTCACCGACCCCGGCCAGCTCGCCGACCGCGTCTGGCTGATCGTGGAGGGCCTCTACGCGAGCGCCGCCCGTTCGGAGTCGGCCGGGGCGGCGGACGCGGCGACGCAGCTCGTCCGGGACCTCCTCGCCGGCGCGAGGGAGCGGTGAGACGCCCGGCGTCCAGGCAACCGTCTGATCCCAAATGGCCCTTCGACGACGCCACCCTGGACCGGGCCGCCGCAGCCTTCGACAATCCGGACTTCGTCGACGTGGTCGTCCACGGCTACCGGCACCGGCTCGGCCTCGCCGGCGACGACCCGCGATGCGCAGAGATCGAGGCGCGGCTCGCCGGGCAGCCGGCCATCACCGTGCCGACCGTGACCCTGGACGGCACCGCGGACGGCAACTGCCGGCTGATCGTGCAGACCCTGTTCCAGTTCGGCACCGTCGAGACCGGTGGGATTGATGATGCCGAAGCGCTTGCCGGCGCCGGTGGCGGTGTGCCGGGCGGTGATGAGCGCGCTGATGACCGTGGAGTCGATGACGGTGGCGTCCGGCTCCACGCGGGTCCGGTGCTGCCACCTGAGCTGAGGCGTCATTGCTCGTCGTCCTCCACGGACCCGTCGGGCTTGTCGTGGTGTCGTGCGATGGCGGGTACGCCGTCCGGGGACAGCCAGGCGGTGACGGTGGCGGTGAGTCCGTGCACCCCCCGGGCGAAGATGAGTCCCTCGGCCAGCTGGCTTGCCAGCCAGAGCCCGCGTCCGCCGGCGACATCGACCGCGGGCAGCCGCACGGGCAGTCTTCCCAGGGTGGCGCCCCCATCGCTGACCTCGCAGATCAGCACGTCGTCCTGGCGCCGCAGGGCGAGGTGGCCGTGGCCGCCGCCGTGGCGTACGGCGTTGGTGACCAGCTCGTGCACCGCCAGGACGAAGTCGTAGCCGGCGTCGCCGGCCAGCCCCGCGCCGGTCACCGCGGCCGCCAGGCCGTGGCGCAGGGCGGTGACGGTGGAGGCGGTGAAGTCCTGCGACATCAGCGCCACGCTCGTGGCTGGACCGGGAGTCGGGTGGCTCACGTCGGATGCCCTGGGATCCTCGGTCACGGCTAGGAGGCTACACATCATCGCAAACTTCGCGACCTTTGCCAAAAGACAACCATCGCAGCTCACGGCGCGTACGAATACGGCTCCGGCCGGGTCAGCTGACGATCCTGACCTCGACCGGGCCGACGCGCAGGGTGCCGTCGTTCAGTGGGCTGCAGCGGATCCCGCCCCGGCCGCGCAGCGCCCGCCAGGCCCCGGGGCCGATGGTGGCGTCCATCCAGGCGCAGGGGTTTGCCGGCCGGCGGACCCGAAGGCTGACCGGGCCCTGTCCCGAGTCCAGGATCAGCACGGACCCGACCAGCTCGTCGACGGCGATGCCGGTGGTGAGCACGTTGCGTCGGACCTGCACCAGATCGACGTCGGGCGGCAGCGACTCCTGCGCGATCACGGTCACGCTCGCTTCGCGGTGCGCCGGCTTGCCGAAGTACCGGTCGCCGACGATGCCGAGGCCGGCGCGGACGTGGATCTCCGCCACCAGCTCACCGGGCGGCGCCGGCGTCGGACCGTCCGCGGGCCGGCCCACGTAACGGTGCACGGGCGAGGCCAGCAACTGCACGATCTGCGGCATGGCGGCGATTCTAAGAAGCGACAGCCGCGGTCGTCCCGGCGTCAGGAGGTGAAGGAGTAAACCGACCCCAGACGTGGCTCGCCCTGATCAGCCTGCTGGTCAGGCTGCCGGCCGCGCTCGACACGCAGATGCGGCGCGAGTCGGGGGTCAGCCACTTCGAGTAGCAGGTGCTGGCGGTCGGGTCGTGCGCTCCACCCGCCGATATCCACCGTCACGAATGCGGCGGGACCACCGGGCGGCCGTCCGGTCGGTACGATCGCCGTGCCGTTCCCCACAGCCCTTGGAGGTCGCGGTGGCCGACACCCAGTCGCCCGGATCGGGCGGGCGGCCCCTGGTGGAAGACGCCTCGCCCTCGGCGCGGATCGACCCGACGGTGCCGCACGCCGCCCGCCGCTACGACTACTGGCTCGGCGGCAAGGACAACTTCGCCGCAGACCGGGAGTCGGGTGACGCGGTGGCCGCCGCTTACCCGGCGATCCGCACCACCGTGATCGAGAACCGGCGGTTCATGCAGCGGGCCACCCGCCACCTCGCCGAACAGGTCGGTATCCGGCAGTTCCTCGACATCGGCACCGGCATCCCGACCAGCCCGAACATGCACGAGGTCGCCCAGGGCGTCGGGTCGGAATCGCGGGTCGTCTACGTCGACAACGACCCCATTGTGCTGGCGCACGCCCGCGCCCTGCTGACCAGCGCGCCCGATGGCGCCACCGCCTACGTCGACGCGGACCTGCGCGACCCCGAGCGGATCCTGCGGCATCCCGACCTGCGGGCGACGCTCGACCTCACCCGTCCGGTCGCGCTGATGCTGGTCGCCATCCTGCACTTCCTCCCCGACGGCGACGACCCGTACGGGGTGACCCGCCGGCTGGTCGAGGCCCTCCCCTCCGGCAGCTACCTGGTGGTCTCCCACGCCACCACGGATCTGGTGCCACGGCACATCGCGGCCGCCGCCGCGCCGTCCGCCGCCACCAGCATGATCGACATGGCGTTCCGCACCCGGGACGAGTTCGCGTCGTTCTTCGACGGGCTCGACCTGATCCCGCCGGGCGTCAGCCCGGTCACCGAGTGGCGACCGGACGACCCGCCGGAGCGGCGCACCCCCGCGGCGCAGGCCTCGATGTACGCGGCGGTGGCCCGCAAACCCTGACCACACCGACGGACCACGGGCCGGCACCGCCACGTGAGCGTCGCCGCCCGCCTCCGGGCCGCCCGGTCCCGAGGCGGACGGCGGTCGGCTCTAGTTGGTGAGCCACCGGTGGATGCAGTGCAGCAGATCGTCGGCGTCGACCGGCTTGGTGACGTAGTCGCTGGCACCGGAGGAGATGCTCTTCTCGCGGTCGCCGTACATGGCCTTCGCGGTGACGGCGATGATCGGCAGGTCGGCGTAGCGGGGCATCGCGCGGATCGCGGCGGTGGCGGCGTACCCGTCCATCTCCGGCATCATCACGTCCATCAGGACGAGGTCGATGTCGTCGTGGCGCATCAGCGTCTCGATGCCCTTGCGGCCGTTCTCGGCGTAGACGACGTCGATGCCGTGCAACTCCAGGATGTTGGTCAGGGCGAAGACGTTACGGGCGTCGTCGTCGACGACGAGGACCTTGCGGCCGGTCAGCGCCGTGGCGAGCGGGTCGCTGACGGGCAGCCGGTCGGCGGCCGGAGGTGTGAACGGCACGACGCGTTCCGGGGTGTCCGCCGTCAGGTGCAGCGCCATCCGCTCGCGCAGCTCGTCGAGGCTGCGCAGGATCTCCATCGGCCGGTCCTGGGCCAGCGCGAGCAGCAGGGTCTCCTGGCCCGGCGTCAGCGGATGCCCGTGGTAGGCCAGCACGGGCACGCCACGCAGGTCCGAGTTGTCGTTCAGCGCCTTGAGCAGGGCTGTGCCGCTGTCGTCCGACGCGTCGAGGCGGAGGACCAGCAGGCGGTGGCGGTGGGCGGTGAGCGCCTCCACCGCCGAGGCGGCGTCCACCGTCGTGGACACCTCGACCGGGCTGCCGGTCTCCGCGGCGACACCCTGGGCCAGCAGGGTGAGCAGCCCCTTGTCTCGGGGCTCGAGCACCAGCAGCCGGGACTCCGCCCGCCGGTGGGGGTCCGGCTCCGGTGAGCCGGCCGGGTGGTCGCCGACCGCGACGGAGGCGGTGTCGGGCGCGAGCGGGCCGGTGGCGGTGACCGGCAGGTAGAGGGTGAAGGTGCTGCCCTGACCGAGGACGCTCTGCGCGGTGATCTGGCCGCCGAGCAGCTGGGCGATCTCTCGGCTGATGGACAGCCCTAGGCCCGTGCCGCCGTACCGTCGGCTGGTGGTGCCGTCGGCCTGCTGGAAGGCGTCGAAGATCGCCGTCAGGTGCTGCTGGGCGATGCCGATGCCGGTGTCGATGACCCGGAAGGCGACGATCGGCTCCTCCTCCAGCTCGATGCCGCCGGGCAGCTCGTCCGGGCGGGCCCGCTCGATGCGCAGCTGCACCCGGCCCTGCTCGGTGAACTTGACCGCGTTGGAGACCAGGTTGCGCAGCACCTGCCGCAGCCGCTGCTCGTCGGTGTGCAGCTGGGTGGGGACGTCCGGGCCGGTGACGATGTCCAGCTCCAGCCCGCGCGGGGTGGTCAACGGACGGAAGGTGGCGTCGACGTAGTCGCGCAGCACCGACAGGTCGAACGTCTCCGGGTTGATGTCCATCTTGCCGGCCTCGACCTTGGACAGGTCGAGGATGTCGTTGATGAGCTGGAGCAGGTCGGTGCCGGCGGAGTGGATGACGGTGGCGTACTCCACCTGCTTGCCGGTCAGGTTCCGGTTCGGGTTCTGGGCCAGCAGTTGGGCCAGGATGAGCAGCGAGTTCAGCGGGGTACGCAGCTCGTGGCTCATGTTCGCCAGGAACTCGGACTTGTACTTCGAGGCGAGCGCGAGCTGCTGGGCGCGGGCCTCCAGCTCCTGGCGGGCCTGCTCGATCTCGGAGTTCTTCGTCTCGATGTCGTGGTTCTGCCGTACCAGCAGGGCGGCCTTGTCCTCCAGCTCGGCGTTGGACCGCTGCAGCTCCTCGGAGCGGGCCTGCAGCTCCTCCGAGCGGGCCCGCAGCTCGGCGGCGAGCCGCTGGGACTCGGTGAGCAGGACGTCGGTCCGGGCGTTGGCGACGATGGTGTTGACGTTGACGCCGATGGTCTCGGTTAGCTGGTCGAGGAAGTCGCGCTGGACCTCGGTGAAGCGGCTCATGCTGGCCAGCTCGATGACCCCGAGAACCTGGTCCTCGAAGAGCACGGGCAGCACCACCAGGTGCAGCGGCGCGGCGGCGCCGAGGCTGGAGGAGACGGTGACGTAGTCGGCGGGTACGGCGTCCAGCACGATCGCCCGCTTGCTCAGCGCGGCCTGGCCGACCAGGGAGTCGCCGAGGGCGTACCGGCGGCGGCTGGCGTCGTGCCCGTAGCCGCCGACCACCCGCAGAACGGTCCCATCGGGGGTCTCCTCGACGAGCAGGAACGTGCCCAGCTGCGCGGCGACCAGCGGGGCCAGCTCGTTCATCACCAGGCCGGCGACGATGTCGAGGTCGCGGTGGCCCTGCATCAGTCCGGAGATGCGGGCGAGGTTGGTCTTGAGCCAGTCCTGTTCCTGGTTGGTGCGGGTGGTCTCGCGCAGCGACTCCACCATGGAGTTGATGTTGTCCTTCAGCTCGCCGACCTCGCCGGGGGCGTCGACGGTGATGGAGCGGGTGAGGTCGCCGGTGGCCACGGCGCTGGTCACCTCGGCGATGGCGCGGACCTGCCGGGTGAGGTTGCCGGCCAGCTCGTTGACGTTCTCGGTGAGGCGCTTCCACGTACCGGAGACGCCCTCGACCTCGGCCTGGCCGCCGAGGCGGCCCTCGCTGCCCACCTCCCGGGCCACTCGGGTGACCTCGGCGGCGAAGCTGGAGAGCTGATCCACCATCGTGTTGATGGTGGTCTTCAGCTCGAGGATCTCGCCGCGCGCGTCGACGTCGATCTTCCTGGTCAGGTCGCCCTGGGCCACGGCGGTGGTGACCTGGGCGATGTTGCGGACCTGGCCGGTCAGGTTGTTCGCCATCGAGTTGACGTTGTCGGTGAGGTCCTTCCAGGTGCCCGCGACGTTCGGCACCCGGGCCTGGCCGCCGAGGCGGCCCTCGGTGCCCACCTCGCGCGCCACCCGGGTGACCTCGTCGGCGAAGGCGCCGAGCGTGCCGACCATCGTGTTGATGGTCTGGGCGAGCACGGCGACCTCGCCCTTGGCCTCGACAGTGATCTGCCGGCTCAGGTCACCCTGGGCTACGGCGGTGGCCACCAGCGCGATCGAACGCACCTGGTTGGTGAGGTTGTTGGCCATCTCGTTGACGTTGTCGGTCAGGTCCTTCCAGGTGCCGCCCACGTTGGACACCCGGGCCTGGCCGCCGAGCCGGCCCTCGGTGCCCACCTCGCGCGCCACCCGGGTCACCTCGTCGGCGAAGGCGGAGAGCTGGTCGACCATCGTGTTGATGGTCTCCTTGAGCGCCAGGATCTCGCCACGGGCGTCCACCCGGATCTTCTGGGTCAGGTCGCCCTTGGCCACCGCGGTCGTGACCTCGGCGATGCTGCGCACCTGGGCCGTGAGGTTGTCGGCCATGACGTTCACCGACTCGGTGAGGTCCTTCCAGGTGCCGGAGACGCCCTTGACGTCGGCCTGGCCGCCGAGGCGGCCCTCGGTGCCGACCTCCCGCGCGACCCGGGTCACCTCGTCGGCGAACGACGACAGCTGGTCCACCATCGTGTTGATGGTGCTCTTCAGCTCCAGGATCTCCCCGTGCGCGGTGACGGTGATCTTCTGCGAGAGGTCACCCCGGGCCACCGCGGTGGCCACCTGGGCGATGCTGCGCACCTGGTCGGTGAGGTTGCCGGCCATCGAGTTGACCGAGTCGGTGAGGTCGCGCCAGGTGCCGGCGACGCCGCTGACCTGGGCCTGACCGCCGAGCCGCCCGTCGGTGCCCACCTCCCGGGCCACCCGGGTCACCTCGTCGGCGAACGACGACAGCTGGTCCACCATCGTGTTGATGGTGCTCTTCAGCTCCAGGATCTCGCCGCGCGCGTCGACGGTGATCTTCTGCGACAGGTCACCCCGGGCCACGGCCGTGGTGACCTGGGCGATGTTACGGACCTGGCTGGTCAGGTTGCCGGCCATGAAGTTCACCGAGTCGGTGAGGTCGCGCCAGGTGCCGGCGACTCCGGGCACCTCGGCCTGACCGCCGAGGCGGCCCTCGCTGCCCACCTCCCGGGCCACCCGGGTCACCTCGTCGGCGAACGACGACAGCTGGTCCACCATCGTGTTGATGGTGATCTTCAGTTCGAGGATCTCGCCCCGCACATCGACGGTGATCTTCTGCGACAGGTCGCCCCGGGCCACCGCCGTGGCCACCTCGGCGATGTCGCGGACCTGGTCGGTGAGGTTGCCGGCCATGGCGTTCACCGAGTCGGTGAGGTCCTTCCAGGTGCCTGACACCCCGGGCACCTCGGCCTGACCGCCGAGCTGCCCCTCCGTACCGACCTCCCGGGCGACCCGGGTGACCTCGGAGGTGAACAGCGACAACTGGTCGACCATGCCGTTGAAGACGGTGGCGATCTCGCCGAGCAGCCCGTCGGCGTCCTCCGGCAACCGGGTGCCGAAGTCGCCGTCGCGCACCGCCGTCAGGCCGGCCAGCAACTGCCGCAGGCCCGGATCGGTCATGGGCGCGCCCGCGCCGCTCCCCGAGGGCCGTCGCCTCGCCGTCGTCGTCTCGCCCACCACAACCACCCGTGCTCAGCGGCCGGCGGGGCCGGCGGACCAACATCAACCGCGCAAGTATGCACAGGTCGCGGTCCCGCCGCAGGGCGAGCCGACCGGGGCGCGGCGGGCCCCGTCGGCCCGGGCCCGCCGATCCCGGCGGCTCGGGTGCGCCGACCTGGCGGGACCGCTGGTCACGGGGCGGCGCCGACGGAGGTCACTGGAAACCTTCTTGACAGACACTGTGTGAAGGTCGTGCTCAGGACCTGCGGTCAGTGATCTCCGTGAGGACGATGCTGGTCGGCCCGGAACTGATCAGTGCCGGGCCGACCAGACGGTGGGCGATACCTTCGGGCTCACCCCGGACGCCCGGATGGCACCGGCCTGCCGAGGGAGCGCGACTCCCGGCCTGGTGCCCCCTTCCCGGAGGAACGACGAGTGCACCGAACCAGCGCCGACCAGCCCGGAACACCTCCGGCACGACCATTCCCGAAGCGGCGGCCACGTCGTGCACCGCGACCGCGTCCAGTCGGGCCCAGCTGAACGTCCCACTCCGGCGTAGTTCGCCGTCCGCGGAGAGGCTGACCAGCCTGCTCCGGCCGCGCCAGAGACCGAGCCCGGGCGGCTCCAGCTCCACGATGACGGTGCCCTCCGGACGGATCAGCTCACGGCACCGGCCGAGCAGCGCGACCGGGTCGCCGCCGATGCCGATGTTGCCGTCCATCAGCAGGACGTGGGCCCAGCGTCCCTCACCGGGCAGCGGGGAGAAGACGTCCCGATGGATGGCGACCGCCCCCCGGCGGCGGGTGAGGCGCACGGCCTGGGCGGAGACGTCGACGCCGACGGCGGTGTGACCCGCCCGGGTGAGCGCGAGGGTGAGCCGGCCGGGACCGCACCCGACGTCCAGGGTGGGGCCGGTACACCGGGCGACGACCGCCGCGCTCGCCGGCTCGGGCGGGCCGTGCCAGCGCCCGACCGGCAGCGGACTGCGCCGGCCGTCGCTGTGCAGCAGCCAGTGCCGGGCCGGCCGGCGGTCGAGGGCGGCGGCGAAGCCGTCCTCGCGGGTCTCGATCTCACCCGCCACGGGCGCCGGCAGCGGCCCGGCGGCTCGGGTTCCGAGGGTCATGGACGGCCGCCGCGCAGGAGGGCGCGGTGCAGCGGCGCCACCGCCCGGGCGAACCGGCTGTCCGGGACCTCGGCGGCGACGGCCAGCGCGTCGGGCCATTCGTCGACGTCGCGCAGCACGGCCAGCGAGGCGGTGCGCAGTCCCCGGTTCCCGAGCGCCGCCAAGGTGCGTCGCCCGGTCTGCGCGGTGGACATCGGCACCTCGCGCAGCGCGGCGGCGTGCCGGGCGTCCCTCAGCCCGAGGGCCCACCAGCCGCCGTCGAGGGCTCGGCCGAGCACGGCATCGACCGCGAGCAGCCGCCGGACCGCGAAGCCCAGCCGCTCCGGGGTCACCTGCGGGGTGTCCATGCCGATCTGCAGGACCGGGCGGCCCGGCCAGGCCGCCGCCACGTCGGCGTGGGCGTTGGCCAGCCGGTCGCCGAGCCCGTCGCCGCGCTGCGGCAGGACGGTCCAGCCGGTGAGGGCAGCTGTCAGCGCCCCGCCCTCCTCCGCGTCGGCGAACCGTCCCCGCAGGGCGAGCACGGGTGTCACCCCCGGCGTGGCGCGCACGGCGTCGAGGGTGTCCCGCAGCGCCCCGGCGGCGATCCGAGCGGCCCGGACCGGGGTGGCCGGCGGGCACAGTCGGGTCTTCACGGTCCCCGCCACCGGCGCCTTGGCCAGCACGAGCAGGACGGTCATCGGACGCTGCGCAGGACGCCGGCGAAGTCGCGGGTGGCGCGCAGGGTGCCGCGGACCGAGCCGGAGACCTTGGACCGGGTGCCGGCGGTCCGGGGGGCGTAACGGACATCCAGCTCGCGGATCCGCCAGCCGGCGGCGGCGGCGCGGATCAGCAGTTCGAGCGGGTAGCCGAAGGCCCGGTCGGCGACCCCCAGGGCGAGCAGGGCATCGCGGCGGGCCACCCGGATCGGACTGAGGTCACGCAGCGGTACGCCCCGGTGCCGCAGCAGCGCCGCGACGAGGGCGGTGCCGGCGCGGGCGTGCCACGGCCAGACCCCGGCGCGGACGGGTCGACGCCGCCCCACGGTCAGGTCGGCGGCGCCGCCGGCCACCGGGGCGACCAGGGCGGGCAGCTCGGTCGGGTCGAAGGAGCCGTCGGCGTCGAGCACCGCGACCAGCTCCGCGTCGGCGGCCTCGAGCCCGGTGTGTACGGCCGCGCCGTAGCCCCGGCGCGGCTCGTGCACCACCAGGGCGCCGTGCCGGGCGGCGACCTCGGGCGAGCCGTCCCGGGAGCCGTTGTCCACCACGATCGCCCGGTATCCGGGCGGGAACGCGGCAAGCACCCCGGGCAGCGCGGCGGCCTCGTCCAGGCACGGGAGCACCACGTCGATCTGGGTCGGCATACCGCCGACGCTAGGACCCGATCCGCCCGACCGGGGACCGATCAGCGCTTACCCCCTGGCCCCTTCCCACGGAACGGTGACGTTGCGCCGTTCGGCCGCGGCCGGCACGGCGCGGGCCGTACCGTCCGGTCGACATGAGAGCGACCACGCTGCCCGCCGCCGCCGTCCGGGCGCCGGTCCGCCGGTCCCGAGCCGACCTGCTCGTGCTGGGCGTCGAGGCGGCGCTGGTCGCTTGCGCCGCGGTGGTCGGCGCGGTCCTCAACGCCCGCGGGGTCGGCCTGCACGCCGACGCCGCCCCGCTCTACGCGACCTGGCGGCCACACCTGGGCTGGGGCACCCCGGCCGCGGTGCTGGTCGCGGGCACGGTGATCGGCGCCGGTACGCGCTGGGTCCGCACCGCCGGCTGGAATGCGCTGCTCGGCGCGGCCTACCTGGCGTCCGTGGCGTGGACGCTGTCGCTGGCCCTGGTCGACGGCTGGTCGGACGGATTCGTCGAGCGGCTCACCCCGCAGGCGGAGTACCTGCACGAGGTGCCCCGGGTCACCGACGTTCCGGCGATGCTGGCCGGCTTCACCGATCGGATCCTGGACTTCGGACCGGACTCGTGGTCCACCCACACCGCGGGCCACCCGCCGGGGGCGCTGCTGGTCTTCGTGGGGTTGGACCGGGTGGGGCTGGGCGGCGGGATCGCCGCCGCGCTGGTGTGCGTCCTGGTCGGGGCGAGCGTCACGATCTCCGTACCGGTGGCGTTGCGGGCGCTCGGCACGGCCGACGCCGCCCGCGCCGTCCTGCCGTTCCTGGTGCTGCTGCCGGGGGCGGTCTGGGTTGGGGCCTCCGCCGACGGGCTCTTCACCGGGGTGGTCGCGGCGGGCCTGGCCCTGCTGGCGGTACGCGGGCGGGTGGCGCCCGCCGCCGGCGGGCTGTTGCTGGGCTTCGCGCTGTACCTGTCGTACGGCTTCGTCCTGGTCGGGGTGCTGGCGCTGGCGGTGCTGGCGCTGCGGCCGGCGGCCCGGATCGCCGCGCTGCTCGCCGGGACGGCCGGCGTCGCGGCGGTGGCGGTCGCGTTCACCGCGGGCGGCTTCCACTGGTGGGACGGCTACCGACTGGTGGTGGAACGCTACTACCAGGGCTGGGCGGCCGACCGCCCGTACGGCTACTGGGTGTGGGCGAACCTGGCGGCGCTGCTGCTCTCCACCGGCCCTGTGCTCGGCCCGGCGCTGCGCCGGGCGGTGGCGGCCGGCGCCCGGACGCTCCGGCTCGGGAGCCGGCACCGCGAGGGCCGGCGCGGTCCCGCCCGGCGGACGCTCGCCGCCGGGCCGACCGTGCTGCTGCCGGCGGCGGCGGCGGTGGCGGTGCTGGCCGGTGACCTGTCGGGGCTGAGCAAGGCCGAGGTGGAGCGGATCTGGCTGCCGTTCGCCGCGTGGCTGCTGGTCGCCACCGCCCACCTGCCGACGTCCACGCGCCGCTGGTGGCTCCTCGGGCAGGCCGGCACCGCTCTCGCCGTCAACCACCTGCTGTGGACCGTCTCCTGACAGGGACACGCGCGGGGACGGTCCCCGGTCAGGCCGGCAGGGCCGCCGGCTCGCGCAGCGGGTCGGTGGCGAAGGCGGTGACCCCGTCGGCGAACCCGACCCGGGCGGTGAACCCGAGCAGGTCGGTCGCCCGGCGCGGATCGGCGACGACGTGCCGCACGTCGGCGGCGCGGGCGCCGCCGACGACCAGCGGCGCCGGCCCGGCCATGGCGGTGGCCAGGGTGGCGGCGAGCTCGCCAACGGTGTGCGGCTCGCCGGAGCAGACGTTGACCGGCGTCAGGGGCTGCGGCGGCGGCGTGGCCAGCGCCAGCAGGTTCGCCCGCGCCACGTCGTTGACGTGCACAAAGTCCCGCCGCTGCCGGCCGTCCTCCAGCACCCGCGGCGGCCGGCCGGCGGCCAGCGCGGACCGGAAGATGGAGGCCACCCCGGCGTACGGGGTGTCGCGGGGCATCCGGGGGCCGTAGACGTTGTGGTAGCGCAGCGCCCAGACCCCACCGCCGGTCTGCCGCGCCCAGGCGGCGGCCAGGTGCTCCTGGGCCACCTTGCTGGCGGCGTACGTGCTGCGCGGCTCCAGCGGGGCGTCCTCGGGCACCAGGGCGGGGGCCAGCGTCGACGCGCAGTGCGGGCAGGTCGGGTCGTACCGGCCGGCCGCCAGGTCGGCCGGCCGGCGCGGGGCGGGGCGGACGGGGCCGTGCCGGGCGCACTCGTAGCGCCCCTCGCCGTACACGACCATCGAGCTGGCCAGCACCAGCCGGGTCACGCCGGCCCGGTGCATCGCGGCGAGCAGCACGGCGGTGCCGTAGTCGTTGTGGCTGGCGTACGCCGGCGCGTCCGACGGGTCCAGCCCATGCCCGACCATCGCGGCCTGGTGGCACACCGCGTCGACCCCGGGCAGGAGCCGGTCGAGCAGCTCGGGGTCGCGGACGTCGCCAAGCACCGGGGCGTGCCGCCGCGACCACTCCGGCAGCTCCCCGCCGTGCGCCTGGGGAAGCAGCGCGTCCATCGCCACCACCTCGTGCCCCTCGGCGACCAGCAGGTCGGCGACCTGTGATCCGATGAAGCCGGCCGCGCCGGTGACCAGTACCCGCATGCCGGTCAGCCTAGGTCGGCGGGCCGGCGCGGCGGGCCGCGTTGCGACAGCCGTATTGATTCCACAACATCTGGCGACCGGCAGCGCCACCGGCGCCGGTAAGCCTTCCGTAATCGGGCAAGTCCCGCCGGGCCGCCGACACCGCCCGTAGCCTGCCGACAGGGAAGGCCCGCGCCGGCCGCCGGTGGCGCCGCTCCCCGCCAGCGCCGGTGGACCGGCACGTCGAGCAGCCAGGAGGAGGGCCGGTGAGCGCCGACCGTACGTCCCCCGCCGGGGACCACCCGGGTCCTCTTTTGCGGACCGAGCCGCCCGGCCGCCCGGCCTACGGCTTCCCCCGGCGGGGGTGGGCGTTCCTGGCGGAACATCCCCCGCCCGGCGCCCGGAGCATCGGCGGACGGTGGCGCAGCCCAATGCGCGGACCGTGGCTCACGTCGATGTACGGCCTCGTGCTGCTCATCGGCCTGCCGCTGGTGTTCCTCACCGGCCTGCTCGACTACCTGGCCTACGGCCCGCAGTTCGGTCAGGCCTTCCCGCACGACGTCGGTTGGCTGCGGTTGCCGCCGTTCGACTGGCCGACCCGCCCGTCCTGGCTGTTCCGGGTCACCCAGGGCCTGCACGTGGCCCTTGGGATCACGCTGATCCCGGTCGTGCTGGGCAAGCTCTGGTCGGTCATCCCTAAGCTGTTCGACTGGCCGCCGGCCCGATCGGTGGCGCAGGTGCTGGAACGGCTCTCCCTGGTGCTGCTGGTCGGCGGGATCCTCTTCGAGATCGCCACCGGCCTGCTGAACATCCAGTACGCGTACCTGTTCGGGTTCGACTTCTACACCGCGCACTACTTCGGCGCGTGGGTGTTCGTCGCCGCGCTCGTCACGCACGTGGCGCTCAAGCTGCGGCGGATGCTCACCGCGCTGCGGTCCCGGCCGGTGCTCGCCGAGCTGACCGTCCCGCCCGACGCCACCCGGCCCGAGCCACCGGACCCCGACGGGCTGGTGGCAGCCCGGCCCGGGCCGGCCACGGTGAGCCGGCGCGGCGCCCTCGCCCTGGTCGGCGGCCTGTCGCTGCTGCTGGCCGGTCTGACCGTCGGGCAGAGCTTCGACGGCCGGTGGCGCCGCACCGCGCTGCTGCTGCCCCGGGGCCGGCAGCCCGGCGCCGGCCCGACCGGGTTCCCGGTGAACCGCACGGCCGCGGCCGCCGGCATCGGGAGCGCCGACACCCGGGCCGGCTGGCGGCTGACGTTGCGGGCCGCCGGGCGGCAGGCCAGCCTGGACCGGGCCGCCCTGCTGGCCCTGCCCCAGCACACCGCCCGGCAGCCGATCGCCTGCGTGGAGGGCTGGTCGACCCTGCAGACCTGGACCGGGGTACGGCTGCGCGACCTCGCCGCGCTGGTCGGTGCGGGTCAGCCCGGCGCCGCCCACGTCCGTTCCCTGGAGAAGGCGGGGCTGTTCGGCCAGGCGACCCTGCAGACCAACCAGGTCCTCGACCCCGACTCGCTGCTCGCGCTGCGGGTCAACGGGGTGGACCTCACCCCGGACCACGGCTATCCGGCGCGGGTCATCGTCCCGGCGCTGCCCGGTGTGCACTGCACCAAGTGGGTGGCGGAGATCGAGTTCCGGGGGCGTACCGATGCGTGACGTCGCGGCGCGCTTCCGGGCGGCGTACGGGGCGCCGGGGCGGCACCTGCTGCTGCTCGTCGGCTGCTTCGCCGTCGCCGGCTGGGTGGCCCTGCGGCTGGCCGGGGAGGCGACCGCCGGGCGGATGCTGCTCTGGTTCGTCGGCGCCGCGATCGCCCACGATTTCGTCCTGTTCCCGATCTACGCCTCGGCCGATCGGGCGCTGCGGGCGGCGGTGGGCGAGCGACGGGCCCGGCCGGCGTCCGGGCCGTCGCTGCTGAACCACCTCCGCGTGCCGGCGCTGGCCGCGGCGCTGCTGTTCCTGGTCTACCTGCCCGGGATCCTCCGGCAGGGCCGGGAGACCTACCGGGCCGCGACCGGGCAGGACCAGGGGCCGTTCCTCGCCCGCTGGTTGCTCGTCACCGCCGCGCTCTTCCTGGCCAGCGCTGTCCTGTACGCGGTCCGCCGGTGGCGGGCACGCAACGGCTGAGTCCGGCCGCGACCGCCCGGACGGGCAGGGGCCACCCGGGGCGATCGTCCCGCCCGCGATTGCCGCCGAATGGGTGGTGGGCCATGAGCGAGGGTCTCCCCTTTCGTCAGGCGGGCCAGGTCGCCGTGTACGTGCGGCGTGGCGGGTGCTCCCTCGTACCTCCTTTCGCTGGTGGGGTGCAGCGCCGGCGGTCGGGACGGAACGCCGGCGCCGCGGCGCGCGGGTCAGGCCGGGACAGCCGGCCCGCCGGGCTCGGAGGGCGTACGCAGCCAGACGGCGGTGTCCGGTGGCAGCAGGTCGTCGTCGAGCGGCCCGCTGGCCAGCAGCAGCCGCTGGTGCGGCGGCAGCGGCACCGCCGCGTCGGAGAGGTTGACCAGGCAGCAGAAGCCGCCGCCCCGGCGGTACGCGAGCACGCCCGCGGGCGCGGGCAGCCAGGTCAGCTCGCCGTCACCGAGCGCCGGATCGGTCCGGCGGATGGCGATGGCGGCCCGGTACAGCTCCAGCATCGAGTGCGGGTCGCCGGTCTGCGCGCGGACCGTGCGGTCCTTCCAGTCCGCCGGCTGCGGCAGCCAGGGCGCCGCCGCCGCGCCGTCCGGGCTGAACCCGAAAGGTGGTGCCTCGCCGGTCCACGGCAGCGGCACCCGACAGCCGTCCCGGCCGGGGTCGACCCGGCCGGACCGGGCGAACATCGGGTCCTGGCGCAGCTCGTAGGGGATGTCCTCGACCTCCCAGAGGCCCAGCTCCTCGCCCTGGTAGACGTAGGCCGCGCCGGGCAGCGAGAGGGACAGCAGCGCGGCGGCCCGGGCCCGCCGGGTGCCCAGCTCCAGGTCGGTGGGAACGCCCTCGCGCCTGGTGGCGAAGCTGAAGGTGGTGTCCGCCCGGCCGTACCGGCTGACGTGCCGGGTGACGTCGTGGTTGGAGAGCACCCAGGTGGCCGGGGCGCCGACCGGGGCATGCGCGGCCAGCGTCGCGTCGATGCAGGCCCGCAGCGCGGCCGGCTCCCAGGCACAGCCGAGAAAGTCGAAGTTGAAGGCCGCGTGCAGCTCGTCGGGGCGCAGGTAGTTGGCGAACCGCTCATAGTCGGGCAGCCACACCTCGCCGATCAGCGCCCGCTCGCCGGGATAGCTGTCGGCGATCCGCCGCCAGCTGCGGTAGATCTCGTGCACCGCGTCCACGTCGACGAACGGGTTCGGGCCGTCCGGGGTGGCTTCGGGCAGCGTCGGGTCCTTGGCCAGCATCGCCGCCGAGTCGATCCGGATACCGTCCACGCCCCGGTCGAGCCAGAACCGCAGGATGTCCTCGAACTCGGCGCGCACCCGGGGGTGCTCCCAGTTGAAGTCGGGCTGCTGCGGGGCGAAGAGGTGCAGGTACCAGTCGCCCGCCGTGCCGTCCGGGTTGGTGGTCCTGGTCCAGGTGTCCCCGGCGAACGGCGAGAGCCAGTCGGTGGGCTTCTGCGAGCCGTCCGGGCCGCGACCCGGGCGGAACCAGAACAGCTCGCGCTCGGGCGCCTCCGGGCCGCCGGCGAGTGCCGCCTGGAACCAGGGGTGCACGTCGGAGCAGTGGTTCGGCACCACGTCGACGATGGTCCGGATGCCGAGCGCGTGTGCCTCCGCGATCAGCGCCTCCGCCTCGGCCAGGGTGCCGAAGATCGGGTCGATGTCGCGGTAGTCGGCCACGTCGTAGCCGGCGTCGGCCATCGGGGAGGGGTACCAGGGGCTGTACCAGATCGCATCGACGCCAAGCGCGGACAGGTGGTTCAGCCGGGACCGGATGCCGGCGATGTCGCCGATGCCGTCGCCATTGCCGTCGGCGAAGCTACGTGGGTACACCTGGTAGATCACCGCTCCACGCCACCACGGACCATTGTCTGCTGTGGACACCGGCACCTGCTTTCTGCGTCAGTACGTCGGCGGGGTCGCCGGACCTGAAGGTGTATCGGGCGAACGGTCGTTGTTCGCTGCGGGAGGTTGCGCTGGTGGTGCGCCGGTGCGGTCAGCCTTTGAGGCTGCCTGTGGTCAGACCGGACATGATGTTCCGCTGGAAGATCAGAAAGACAATGACGGTCGGGATCGCGGCGATGACCGACGCGGCGATCACCACGTTCATGGGCGTACCACCCGAGAAGGCGTAGATGCCGACGCTGACCGTCCGGGTCTCGGGCGACGGCATGACCAGCTTCGGCCAGAGAAAGTCCTTCCAGACCGCCGTCACGGCGAAGATCGAGACGACGCCGAGGATGGGGCGCGACATCGGCAGGATGATCGACCACAGCGTGCGCAGCGGCGTCGCCCCGTCCATGAGGGCCGCCGCCATCAGCTCCTCCGGGATCGAGTCGAAGAACCGTTTCAGCAGGAAGATGTTGAACGCGTTCGCGACCGCGGGCAGCCAGATCGCAAACGGCGAATCGAGCAGGTTGAGGTGCAGGATCGGCAGGTCGATCACGGTCACGTACTGCGGAACGATGAGGACCATCGCCGGGATCATCAGCGTTGCCAGCATCAGGCCGAGGATCACGTTGCCGAACGCCGGGCGAAGCTTCGACAAGGCGTACGCCGCGGCGGTGTCGAGGACGAGCTGGAACAGCAGCGCGCCAGCCGCATAGTAGAACGTGTTGAACAGCAGCTTGGCGAGGTTCAGGTTGTTCCACGCATCGGCGTAGTTCTGCGACTCGGGATCCTTCGGGAACAGCGATGGCGGGGTCTGCGCGATCTCCTGGCCGGACTTCAGCGCGCCGGTGACCATCCAGTAGAGCGGCCCGAGGAAGACGAGCGTGAAGCCCACGACGACGACGGCGAGCAGCGTCCAGTAGATGACCCTGCCGCGTCCCCGCCGAAGCTGAGCGTGGGAGATGAGGGTCCGGGTCCCGGAGTCCTGTGCCATGGGTCGTCCCGTCCTAGTCCTGTTTCGAGCTGAGCCGCACGTAGACGGCGGAGAAGCCGGCCAGCACCACGAGCATGATCACGCCGAGCGCCGCGGCGCCGTTGAGGTCGTTCTGGAAGAACCCGTGCTGGTAGATCAGGTACGCCACCGACGTCGCGGAGTCCTCCGCGCCCGTACCGTTTGCGAGGATCAGCGGCTCGATGAAGAACTGCATCGTGGCGACGATCTGCAGCATCGCCAGGAGCGCGAGGATCAGCCGGGTCTGCGGGATTGTGACGTGGCGGATCCGCCGCCAGATCCCGGCGCCGTCGAGCTCGGCCGCTTCGTAGAGTTCGCCGGGGATGTTCTGCAGTGCCGCCAGATAGATCAATACCGCGCCGCCCATGTTCATCCAGGTCGACGCGATCACCATCGCCGGCATCGTCGTCTCGGGGGACTGCATCCACTGCGATGTCGGCAGGTGCAGCGCCTTGAGGATCGAGTTGAAGAGTCCCGCGTCGCTGGGGTCGTACGCGTAGAACTTGAAGAGAAAGAGCGCCGAGGCCGGCGGCAGCATGACCGGCAGGTAGACCAGGATCCGCAGGTACCCCTTCGCGTGGCGAAACTCGTTGAGCAGGATCGCCACGAAGAACGGCACCGCGTACCCGAGTACCAGCGCGAGAATCGTAAAGTAGAACGTGTTCCTCCAGGCCGTCCAGAAGCTGGGGTCGGCGATGATGCGGTGGTAGTTGTCCCAGCCGACCCAGGTCGTGACGCCGCGCCGGGTGCGCTGGAAGCTCATGACCACGCCGCGGATCATCGGATACCAGGAGAAGAACGCGAAGCAGAGCACCGCGCCGATCAGGAACGCGTGCCCGGTGAGATTGTCGCGTACCTTGCGGCCGAGGCTCGTACGCTGATGCCCTGCCGGGTACGGCGACGCGGGGCGACCCGGTTCTCTCCTGGTCCCCGGGACGGTGGTGATCGCCAAGGCAACTCCTGCGTGGGTCAGTACACCGACGGTGCGGCGCGGACGGTGTGAGGGCCGGCGGCGGGCCAGCCCCCACACCTTCGGATCACTTTTCGGCGGCCAGGAGCTGGTTGACCTTGTCTTCGGCCGTCTTGAGCAGCGCGTCGATGTTCGCGTTCGGGTTCGTCAGCACACCGGACATCGCGGCGTCGAGCACCGCGTAGATCGCCTGCGCGTTGCGCGGCTCACCCTTGATCGGGACCGGGTTCGCCTCGAAGATCGCGAAGTTCGCGGTGTCGACGTTCGCGTTCGCCTTGCGCAGCTCGAGTTCCTGCTTCTGCGCGTCGCTGCCGTTGGCGAAGAGCAGCGGCTGGGGCAGGCCTACCGGGTAGTTCTGCGGCTTGGCCCGGACGTAGTCGAACTGGCCCTTGCCCGGCGTCAGCTTCTGGTAAGCGATCCACTTCAGACCGGCCTTGACCTGCTCGGGCGTGAGGCCCTTCTTGAAGAAGTAACCCTCGCCACCACCGAGCGTCCCCTTCGCCGCACCGTCCTGGCCGGGCAGCGGGGCCATCGCCCAGTCCTGGAACTTGCCCTGGAACTGGCTGACGATCGCCTGGGTTGCGTCCGGCGCGCCGACGAACATGCCGACCTTGCCCGCGCCGGCGTTGGTCAGCAGGTCGGCCCACTGCAGCAGTTGACGGGCGCCCATGCTGTTGTCGCCGTACCGCATGTCCTTGAGGTTCTGCAGGACCTGCTTGCCCATGGCGTTGTTGAAGTCGGCCTTCTTGCCGTCCGGGGTCAGCACCTGGCCGCCCTGCGAGTAGAGCAAGGAGGTGAAGTGCCAGCCTCCGGTGTTGCCGGCGCTGTACTCCGAGTAGCCGGCGATGCCGTTACCGAGCGCGGAGATCTTCTTGGCGGCGGCCCGGACCTCGGCCCACGTCTTGGGCGGGTTGTTGACGTCGAGCCCCGCCCGCTGGAACAGGACCTTGTTGTAGACCAGGCCCATCGAGTAGTTCTTCACCGGGACGGCGTAGAGCTTGCCGCCGTCGGTGAAGACCTCCTTGATCGCCGGGTCGACGCTGTCCCAGGTCGGGACCGTGTCCTTGTTGGCGAACTGGGTGATGTCCATCGCCTGACCGGAGTCGAGCACCTGCTGGAGATCGGTCATGTACCCGTAGAACACGTCGGTCACGGTGCCGCCGGCGAGGCGAGCGGTGAAGTCCGGCGGGTTGTTGCACTGCTCGCCGACGCTGACGCTCTTGATGACGATATTTGGGTTCTGCCGCTGGAACTCGACGACATCGTCGTTCCAGTTCTTCAACAGCTCTTTCTGGGAGCCGACCGGCTGACAGTCGACGGTGATGGTGACCTTGCCACCTGCATCGGTCTTTGCGTCGTCACTCTTCGTGGAGCAAGCCGCAAGGCTGAGCCCCAGGCCGGCCACGAGCGCTAACGCCGCAGCCTTCCGGTACTGCGGTACGGACATCTGTCCATCCCTTCGGGAACGGGAGTCTCCATGACCTTCGCTGATCTGCGGTGATCGTCACCGCGGCCAAACCCTGCTGCTGATCTGTCTCCGCCATGTGGCCTGCCGCCTGGATCTGCGTCGGGCCAACTGACCTAGCTCTCTTGCCCGGCATCTTTCGTGGCGATGACGATACAAAGTCGAACCATCTCGCGCAAGAACTGAACCAGACTATGAAAGACAAGGACTAGGACCGTTCCGGACGCAAAAAAGGACGGACCCGGGAGGGTCCGTCCTTTTGTGCTCCGCCAGCGCTACCCGGTCGTCAGCCGCGCCGGCCCGGTCGAACCGCGAACCACCAGCTCCGGTTCGAAGAGCAGCTCGTCGGCGAGCACGCCCGCGCCCTCGATCTGCGTCACCAGCAGGTCGACGGCCGCCTGACCCATCGTCTCGATCGGCTGACGGACGGTGGTCAGCGGCGGATCCGTGCAGGTCATGAACGCCGAGTCGTCGAAGCCGACCACCGACACGTCCGCCGGCACCGCGCGGCCCAGCCGGCGCACCGCGCGGATCGCCCCCAGCGCGAGCACGTCGCTGGCACAGATGATGCCGGTGATCCCCCGGTTCACCAGCTTGGTGGCGGCCACCCGGGCGCCCTCCATGGAGAAGCTCGACCGCTCCACACACTCCCCCGGGTCGCTCCAGCCGGCGATCCGCTGCATCGCCGCGAGCTTGCGCCGCGACGGGACGTGGTCCTCGGGGCCGAGCACCATGCCGATCCGCTCGTGCCCGAGGGAGCGCAGGTGCCCGTACGCCTGCTCCACGGCGACCGCGTCGTCGGTGGACACCCGCGGGAACCCCAGCTCGTCCACGCCCGCGTTGACCAGCACCACCGGCAGCCCCCGGTCGGTCAGCCGCCGGTAGTGCTCGTGGGTGGCGTCGGCGAGCGCGTACGACCCGCCGGCGAAGATGACGCCGGAGACCTGGTGGTCCAGCAGCATCTCCACGTAGTCCGACTCGGATACCCCGCCGATGGTGCGGGCGCAGAGCGCGGGGGTGAAACCCCGCTGGGCGAGCGAGCCGGTCACCACCTCGGCCAACGCCGGAAAGATCGGGTTCTGCAGCTCGGGCAGGACCAGCCCGACCAGCCGGGCGCGCTCACCACGCAACTTGGTGGGGCGCTCGTAGCCGAGCACGTCCAGGGCGGTCAGCACCGCGGTCCGGGTGGCCTCGGAGACGCCGCCGCGCCCGTTGAGCACCCGGCTCACGGTGGCCTCGCTGACGCCCGCCTTACGGGCCACCTCAGTCAACCGCTTCGTCACGGCCGCAATCCTACGTCGGATTCTTTCAAGAAATGAACCGCCGGATGCCCGCCAATTTCAGTCGCACGGACGCGAGGCCCGGGGCCCGAGCCGGGGTTCGGACTCGCCTGGCTGCGCCGCCTCGACCCCGGATTCCTCCTGACGGGGCGCTCCGCACGGCCGCGCCCCGACCCTCCAGCGGAAGGCTCTGCCTCGCAAATAATGGACAAAGCAATGCTTGAATATTTACAACTGATAGCAATAACATGAGCGCGCCCAGCCCGTGGCGGCCCCCGCCCGTCCCTGCGCGGTTCGGCATCACCGCGACGTCGGGGCTGCGGCATCCGTCAGACCAACCCGAGAGAGTGGGTCATCCGATGTACGGAAGCTTCGACCAGGACGCGGCGCCGGGGCGCCGGCGCCGCCGCGCCCGGGCCGCCGCACTCACGGCGGCGGTGGCGCTGAGCGTGCTCCCCGGGGGCCCCGCCGTGGCCGGGCCCCGGCCCGCCGGCCCGGCCCCGGTGGTCACCCGGGCCGGGCTCGATCCGTCGCTCGTCGCCGGCCGCGGCGCCGCCGTCGACTTCGTCGAGCAGGAGGCCGAGCACGCCCGGACCAACGGCACGGTCATCGGCCCGGACCGGTCGGCGTACACCCTGCCCAGCGAGGCCTCCGGCCGCCGGGCGGTCCGGCTGACCCCCGGGCAGTACGTCGAGTTCACCCTGCCGGCTGCCGCGAACGCGATCACCGTCCGGTACAGCATCCCGGACTCCCCCGACGGCGGCGGCAGCACCGCTCCCCTCGACGTAACCGTCGGCCCCGGCCGTGGCCGCACGATGACCCTCACCTCCCAGTACGCCTGGCTCTACAACCAGTACCCGTTCAGCAACGACCCCGACGCCGGGCTCCTGCACCCCGACTGGTGGATCACCGAGTGCTCGTGCGTCCCGGCGGCCACCACGCCCGCGCCGACCATCAACAAGCCGTTCCGGCCCCACCACTTCTACGACGAGCAGCGGCTGCTGCTGGGCGGCACCCACCGCGCCGGCGAGGTCGTCCGGCTGACCTCGCCGCCCGGCAGCGCCGCCGCCTGGACGGTCATCGACCTGCTGGACTCGGAGCTCGTCAGCCCGCCGCACGTGGCGCCGCACGCGGTGAACGCCGTGGCGCTGGGCGCCGACCCGTCCGGCCGACGCGACTCGGCCGACGCGCTGGACCGGGCCGTCTCCCTGGCCCGCCGCACCCACCGGACGGTCTACCTCCCGCCGGGCACCTACCAGGTCAACCGGCACGTCATCGTCGACGACGTGACCATCGAGGGCGCCGGCAGCTGGTACACCACCCTGCGCGGCCGCGAGGTCACCCTGGACACCCCGGCCCCCGACGGCTCGGTGCACACCGGGGTCGGTCTCTACGGCCGGGACCCGGCGGTCGGCGGCAGCAGCGACGTGCACCTCTCCGGCTTCGCCATCGAGGGTGACGTCCGCGAGCGGATCGACACCGACCAGGTCAACGCGATCGGCGGGGCGCTCAACCACTCCACCATCGACGGCCTGTACCTGCACCACACCAAGGTGGGCATGTGGTTCGACGGACCGATGACCGACCTGCGGGTCACCGACACCGTCATCGCCGACCAGATCGCCGACGGCCTCAACTTCCACACCGGCGTCACCGAATCGTCGATCTCGAACAGCTTCATCCGCAACACCGGCGACGACGGCCTGGCCATGTGGTCGGAGCGGACCGGCAACGCCCACAACACCTTCGACCACAACACCGTGCAGTCCCCGGTCCTGGCCAACGGCATCGCGCTCTACGGCGGCACGGACAACACCGTGTCGCACAACCTCGTCGCCGATCCGGTCCGCGAGGGCAGCGCCATCCAGGTCGGCTCCCGGTTCGGCGCCGAGGCGTTCACCGGGCACCTCTGGATCACCGACAACACCACCGTGCGCGCGGGCACCTACGAACTGAACTGGAACATCGGCCTCGGCGCGATCTGGTTCTACGCGCTGGACCGCAGCATCGACGCCGACATCCAGGTCGTCGGGGACGCGTTCCTCGACAACACCTACAACGCGATCATGCTGGTCAGCGACTGGCCGGTGAAGGACCAGGTGGCGATCACCGGCGTCGCATTCCGGGACATCCGGGTCGACGGCACCGGCACTTCGGTGGTCAGCGCCCGCACGGCCGGCTCCGCCTCGTTCGCCAACATCGACGCCCGCAACGTCGGGGCGGTCGGGGTCAACAACTGCGGGTCGTTCCACTTCACCCCGGCCGGCTCCGAGTTCAGCCTGACCGACCTCGGCGGCAACGACGGTGGCTGGCTGGCGCCGTGGCTGCTGCCGAACACCATCACCTGCAACGACCGTCCGGCAGTCGTACCGCCGCCGGCGCCGGCGCCCTGGTGAGTCGACGACCGGTCGGTCACCCTGTCCGGGCCCTGGGCCCTGGACGGGGTGACCGGCCGGAAGCGGCGACCGGCCGGCTACCTGTCGTTCACCACAGCGGTGTCTCCGACTCGGCATAGGGCTGATCGATCACGTGCACCGCGGCTTCCTCGGCACTGGCACCACCGCCGTCGACACCGACGTCCCTCCCGACGGAATCCGCCTCGACATCCTCGCCGAACCCGTCGTTGGTGTCGACGAGCCGCCCCGCACGCAGGTCGCGGTCGAATCCCCGGCGGGTCAGTTCGTCCTCGTCGCCGTAGGGCGCGGGATCGTCAGCGGACGAGATGTCGGGCTCCTCCTCGGCGAGCCGCTGCGCGAGCGACTCGCCCGCGTGCTCCTCCGCGGCGGTGGTCCCGAAGCGGTTGGCGCCCGACCAGTGATCGGTCGCCACGATCCCGACGTCGAGCGGGTCCTCGACACCGTCCTCGAGGGTGTCGGAACCGTCGAGAACGCCGTCGTCCTCGATGTCGTCGTACTGCTGCACCTCGTAGCTACCGGCATCGGTGCTCATGGGTAACCTCTCAACGGGTGGCGCTGTTGTGGCTCGACTGCCGATGCTATGCCTCTTTTCCGCCTGGGCCACCGTAGGGCCGACCCAGGTCACGGCCCGTGCGCGAAGGGCCAGAGCCGGGACGCCCGTCGCAACCCGGTGGTGGAGTCCGCGCCGGGGATGACGGTCTTCCGCGTGCTGCTCCCCCTGGCCATCGAGCGTCCCCCGGGCACGCCGGGTGGCGGCAGCTAAGGGTCGACATTTCAGCCGGCGACGGCCCGCAGGTCCTCTTCGGATGGACCCCTGCGCCGATACCCGCGAAGGTCACGTACCTGGACATCGCCCACCAGGTCGAGGTCCTGGACCTGTGTGCCCGGCTCCACGAGGAGCAGGGCCGCACCCTGGTTGCGGTGCTGCACGACCTCAACCAGGCCGCCCGCTACGCAACCCATCTGGTGGCCATGCGCGACGGCGCGGTGGTCGCCGCCGGTGAACCTTTCAGTACGCCCATGAGCACACGGAGACGGCCGCGGGATCCTTCCCGCGGCCGTCTCCGGACCGGTTCGGAACGTGTTCAGCGCTGGCGCAGCGGAGCGAGCGCGGTGCTCCAGGCCACGACCTGGTCGAGGGTGACGTTGAGCGCGTCCTGCTGGAACTGGTTCGGCTTGAAGACGCTGAAGTTCTCGAAGTCGGTGAAGAGCGACAGCGCGACCTGGGACCGGACGTCGGCCATCTGGAGCTCACCGGCGATCAGACGCAGGTGCTCCACCGCCCGCGCGCCGCCGACCGAGCCGTAGCTGACAAAGCCGACGGCCTTGTTGTTCCACTCGGCGTAGAGGAAGTCGATGGCGTTCTTCAGGGCGCCCGAGGTGGAGTGGTTGTACTCGGGGGTGACCATCACGAACCCGTCGAACGATGCGATGGTGTTGGCCCAGCGCAGCGTGTGCGGCTGGGTGTACTGGCCCATCGACGGCGGGTACGCCTCGTCGAGGTGCGGCAGCTGGTAGTCGAGCAGGTCGATGAGCTCGAACTCCGCGTCGGAGCGCTGCTTGGCGACCTCGAGGACCCAGCGGGCGACGGCTTCTCCGTTACGCCCCGGGCGGGTGCTCCCGAGGATGATCCCGATCCTGGACATGGTTGGCGCCTTTCAGAAGTGCTTGCCTGGCGACGTGAACGCTAGCTAATGATTGCTTGGTCAAGCAAATGCCTGCTCTATGGTTGCCGTCACATCGGAGCCGAAGAATTGCTCGGTCAAGCAACTAGGATGGATGACATGTCCGGAAACTCCGCAGCCCCCCTGCGACCCCTCAACCCCGAAGAGGAGGCGCTCGTCCGCTCCCTGGGCCGGGTGATGTATGTCCTGCCCCGGACGATCGACGCCGACATGGTCGGCGAACACCAGCTGCCCCTCACCGAGTACACCGCCCTGATGAACCTCTCCGAGGCGCCGGGCCGGCAGATGCGGATGAGCGAACTCGCCGGGGCCTGCCAACTCTCACTGAGTGGGATGACTCGTACCGTCAACCGCCTGGAGTCCCAGGGCCTGGTCGAGCGCGTCCGGAGCGAGGAGGACGCGCGCGGCTGGAACGCCGTCCTCACCGACGCCGGCTTCGCCCGCCTGGAGGAGTCCTGGCCGAGCCACCTGGCCGCCGTGCGGCGGCGGTTCCTGGACCACTTCGAGGGCCTCGATCTCGTCCAGTTGGCCCGCGCGTTTCAGCGGATCGGGACGGCCGACTGAGCCAGGCCGTGGTCACTGGCCGCCGAGCAACCGCTCGAACGGCGTCGGGTCGGCGAAGACGTCGGCGGGAGCGGGCGGATCACGCCGGTCCACCTCGCGGGCCAGCTCGCCGGCCGCCCGGTCGATCCGGTGCGCCAGCGAACCCTGGGCCGCGTCGCCGGCTCCCCAGTCCTCGGGCGCCGCGAACACCGCGGTGGGCACCACGACCGCGCGCAGGTAGGTGAAGAGCGGCCGCAGCGCGTGCTCCAGCACCAGCGAGTGCCGCCCCGTCCCTCCGGTGGCGGCGACCAGCACCGGCTTGTCGACCAGGGCGGTGTCGTCGAGGACGTCGACGAACATCTTGAAGATCCCGTTGTACGACGCGGAGAACGTCGGCGTCACCGCGACCAGCGCGTCAGCGCGCCGGACGATGTCGTGCACCCGCTCGAGCTCCTCCGACGGGTACCCGGCCAGCAGGTTGTTGACCAGGTCGTGCGCGTGGTCGCGCAGCTCGATCAGCTCGACGTCGACCTCCGCGCCGAGCCGTTCCAGCTCACGGCGGACCGCGTCGGCCAACCGGTCGGCGAGCATCCGGGTCGACGACGGCTGCCGCAGGCCGGCCGACACGACGGCGATGGTGCGCTTCATCGAACCTCCTCCACGGCACCGGCCAGCGCCGCGGCCTTCAGCGAGGCGTGGGTCGGGGCGTCCGGGACGTGGGCGGGGCGGCCCACCGCGAACTCCTTCCGCAGTACCTGCACGACTTCGCCCAGCATCTCGATCTGTTCGAGCACGGTCTTCCGTGGGACCCCGATCCCGTCGACGTTGAAGAGCTGGCGCTGGTAGTCGCCGCCGGCGTACTCCCGGAAGGCCAGGGTCCGGTCGATCACCTCCTGCGGGCTGCCGACCAGGAGGGCCGTCTGCTTCATCGTCTCCTCCAGGGACGGCCCGTGCCCGTACGCCGCCGAGTTGTCGAAGTACGGGTGGAACTCCCGGACCGCGTCCTGCGAGTTCTTCCGCATGAACACCTGCGCGCCCAGGCCCACGATCGCCTGGTCCGCCGGGCCGTGCCCGTAGTGCTCGAACCGCCGGCGGTAGAGGCCGACCATCCGCTGGACGTGCTCCTTGGGCCAGAGGAGGTTGTTGTGCAGGAACCCGTCGCCGTAGTACGCGGCCTGTTCGGCGATCTCGGGGCTGCGGATCGAGCCGTGCCAGACGAACGGCGGCACGCCGTCGAGCGGCCGCGGCGTCGAGGTGAACGACTGCAGCGGGGTACGGAACCTGCCCTGCCAGTCGACCACGTCCTCGCGCCAGAGCCGGCGCAGCAGGTCGTAGTTCTCGACGGCGAGCGGAATGCCGTTGCGGATGTCCTGGCCGAACCACGGGTAGACCGGTCCGGTGTTGCCGCGCCCCATCATCAGGTCGACCCGGCCGTCTGCCAGGTGCTGGAGCATCGCGTAGTCCTCGGCGATCTTCACCGGGTCGTTGGTGGTGATCAGCGTGGTGGAGGTGGACAGAATGATCTTCTCCGTCCGGGCCGCGACGTGACCGAGCAGGGTGGTGGGCGAGGAGGGGAAGAACGGTGGGTTGTGGTGCTCGCCGATGGCGAAGACGTCCAGCCCGACCTCCTCGGCCAGCGTCGCGTACTCCACCACGGCCTTGATCCGCTCATGCTCCGACGGCGTCCGCCCGGTCACCGGGTCGCGCACCACGTCCCCCACGCCAAAGATTCCGAACTGCATCTCAGCCGCCTGCCTCGCTCGTACCGGTCGTACCTGACGCTCATCAGCAACCCGGGGCACGCGGAGCAGATTCCTTGACCGAGCAAGTACCTTTGTGGCGACGGTCACCGATTGCGCCCGCTAACCCGCGCCCGGGGCGCGCCGCGCATTTCGCGGCGACCCGAACCCGGCCGCACCCGGGGTCTCCCCTCGGCTGTGCGCTCAGGGGGTGCGCTGCCGCCCGACGAGGTCCAGCATCTCGTCGACCGAGCCGGCCGGGTCGGTGACCGGGAACTGCACCGCGCGCACCACGGCGTCCGGGTCGAGCAGCAGAGTGAGCCGCTTGAACCGGTCGACCCCGCCGGCGCGGAACGTCGGCAGGAGCAGACCGGCGGCGAGCCGGCCGTCCTGGTCGGACAGCAGCGGGTACGGAAGCCGGGCGTGCTCCGCGAACGCGCGCAGCTGGTCGGGGCGCTGGGTGCTCACCCCGCGTACCTCGGCGCCCGTGGCGCGGAAGAGATCGTGGCGGTCGGCGTACGTGCGGGACTCGAGGGTGCAGCCGACGGCGCCGGGGATGGCCTCCCAGCCCGGTGGCAGGCCCTGGGCGCCGGGGGCGAAGGCCCCCGGGAAGAGGTAGAGCACGGTCCAACTGCCGGGCACGGCCGGGGTTTCCTCGCCACCGTCGTGTCGGGTCAGGGTCATCCCCGGCACCCGCCGGCCGATCAGATGGTGCACGCGGCGCGCCTCGGCGGAGCCGGCACCGGCGGTGGCGGTGAGATCACCGTCGCCCATGACGTGCCGGGTTCCCCAGTCCTGCAGGGCGACCAGCACCGGCAGCAGGCCCTCCCCCTTGGACGTGAGCAGGTAGTCGGAGCGCGGCGGGTGGGCGGAGTACTGCTGACGGCGTAGCACCCCGTGCTGGACCAACGCGCCGAGGCGTTCGGTGAGGGCCCGCCGGCTGACCCCGAGTTCGCGCTGCAACGCGTCGAAGCGGGTGGTGCCGCCGGCGATGTCGCGGATGATCAGGAAGGTCCACCAGTCGCCGAGCACGCCGAGGGCCTGCGCGATGCCGCAGTCGGCGTCGCCGACGTCCGTCCGCTTCACATCCCACCTCCCGCTCGACCGACCTCGTCGACTATAGTCCGTTTCAAATTGGAACCCACTGGCTCGCGAACGGGGGTTGACGGCATGACCGTCAGGCAGGGGGCCGGAGCGTTCTGGCGCTGGTGGACCGCCGGCACGACCAGTTCCGTCGGGTCGGCGGTCGGCGCGGTGGCGCTGCCGCTGACCGCCCTGACCGTCCTGGACGCGTCCGCGTTCGAGATGGGCCTGATCGCCGCCGCGAGCTACGTCGCCTGGCTGGTGGTCGGGCTGCCCGCCGGTGTCATCGTGCAGCGGCTGCCGCTGCGCGGCGCCCAGGTCGGTGCCGACCTGGCCCGCGCCGTGGCGGTGTCGTCCATTCCCGTCGCCTGGTGGTGGGGCTGGCTGACCGTCGCCCACCTGGTCGTCGCGGCGCTGGTCGTCAGCTTCGCCAACGTGCTCTTCGACGTCGCCAACGCCACCTTCCTGCCGGCGATCGTCGGCCGGGAGCAGTTGCACGCGCGCAACAGCCTCACCTCGGCCACGCACGCCGCCACCCAGCTCAGCGGCCCGTCCCTGGGCGGGCTCGCGGTCCAGGCGCTCGGCGCGGTGCCGACGGTGCTGGTGGACGCCGCCAGCTATCTGGTCTCGGCGGCACTGCTGCGCTCGCTACCGGCCCGGCGGGTCGACGCCCCGGACCGATGGCCCCCGGTTCGCGAGATGATCGGGGAGGGCTGGCGCTACGTCACCCGGCACCCCGTCATGGGTCCGACCATGTGGACGGCCACCGCGGTGAACTTCGTCTGCGGCGCCCAACTCGCGGTCTACCCGCTCTACCTGGTCCGGGAGCTGCACGCGCCGGCCGCCCTGGTCGGCGTGCTGCTCGCCGTGGAGGGCGTCGGGTCACTGGTGGGCGCCACGCTGACCCCGTGGATCACCGGCCGCTGGGGCACGGCCCGGTCCCTCCTGGTCGCCAGCCTGATCGCCGTCGGCGGCGCGTTCCTCGTCCCGGTAGGCGTCGGCTGGCCGGCCTACCTGGCGTTCGCGGCGGGCAACGTCGTCTTCGCCGGCGGCGTGGTGGTGCTCAGCGTGACCACCCGGACGTACCGCCAGACCGCCAGCCCGGCCGACCTGCTCTCCCGGGTGATGGCGACCGTCCGCTTCGTCTCCTGGGGCGCCATCCCGGTCGGCGGGCTGGTCGCCGGCGCCCTCGCCGAGCTGGTCGACGCCCGGGGCACCCTCTTCGCCTTCGCCGGGGCGGCCGTCCTGGCGCCGCTGGCCCTGCTCTTCTCCCCCGTCCGCCGGCTGCGCGACCTGGACGACCCGGATCTCGACGGACCGACCGCGCGGGAGTCCGTCACGGCTGCCCGCTGACGCCACGGCGCCGCCCGCCCTCATCGGCCGCATCCGTGTCCGCCGCCGTAGCACCCCGCCGGCGCCGGCCACGGGGCGCCGGCGCCGGGCCAGGTAACCGGCGAGCGCCAGCAGCAGCAAGGCCTCGGCTCGAGGTACACCGGCAGGTGCCGTTCGGCCCGCGCCACGAAGAACGCCACCTCGTACGCCATGTCTCCGACCGGCGTCACCGCTGATCCAGACGGCGAGAATCACCCCGGTCCGGGTGGTGGCGACGAACAGGAACGCCGCGACATCTGCACGATGACCTGGCGCAGCGCGCCACCGACGCACACCGGGCGGCCGTCCCTCTCAGGGCCTCCAGTGCGGCGACCATGCCGGCGAGTCCACGAGCGACGCTCACCGTCTCGGCCGACGCCCTGCACGGGCTCAATCTTCTCCTATCGCAAACATTGGGAAGTATCGATCACCGTGCGTTTCCCGGCTTGCCCCCGATCGGTTGTACCGGATGTGACGGCGAAATTACGCGCCATCGACACGATCTCGTCGGCGGCGCAGCCCCGATGGCGTGTCACCTGGGCGGAGCGCGAGAACGACCGGCGACGCCGCGCGCACCACACCGAGGTCGAGGCCTGGCGCCGACGCCACGACCACCTGATCCGGCTGCAGATCGAGGCCGCCGCGTTCGTCGGGTACGCGCAGCCGCGTACCGGCCTGCCGGTGGACCTCGACGACGACGAGGTCGTCTACCGGGTATTGCCGGCCGCGGAACTGGTCGAGGCCGAGGCACGGCACGTCCCCGGACTACCCACGCCGGGGCTGACCGTCGCCGCGGCCAGCGTCGACGCACCCGGCCGCACCCTGCCACGAGGGCTGCGGGTGGTCGACGCCGGCATGGCCGTCGTGACCAACCACAGGGTGGCCTTCGCTGGGCGCGACGGCCGGCGGGAGTGGACATACGCGGACATGGTGGGGCCCGCGCACCACCCCCACGTTCCACTCACCCTGCTGCACACCACCGATGGGACTCGACTCGCCGGGCTGCAGGTGCCGACCGCCGCCACCGTGAACTTCCGCTTCTACCTCACCCTCGCTTTCGCCGCCGCCACCGGGCAACGCGCCGCATTGGCCGCGCAGATCGACGCCCTGCTCGGCGCCCAGCGGGACTCCCGGCCACTGCCACCGCCGCAGGTGACGCCGGACCAGGCCCCGCCGCCCCTGCTGCCTTCGGATCGCCTGGCGGCGGCAGCCGCCGCGGTCGTCACGTTGATCTTCGCGGCGCTGCCTGCCGACACGTTCGCGGCGGAGCGCGCTGGCCTGCCGTACCGGGCGGACGCAGGCGCAGGACGCGTCGCCACCACCACCGACGCGTCGCACGCCGTCGGCGTCATCGCCCCGAGCATCCCCGCCAAGCCGGTAACGCCGGACATCGGTACGGCCACGTCGCTGACCGGCGCGTCCGCAACTCCGGCCACTGGTGGCGCGCCAGCAGCAGACAGATCGAACGTGCGCCAGCGGACGACGACGAGTCGGCCTACCCCGGCCGCATCAACGGCCGCGGCCACGGCTCCGGCTGCCCATCCGGCCCCGACCACGGGGCTGGCCCCGACCACCGGTCCTGCGCCGACCACCGGTCCGGCCCCGACCACGACACCGCCCCCGACCGGGCCGGCTCCGACCACCGCGCCGCCGTCGCCCGAGCCCTCATGGGTCAACGTCTGTGTGGGCCCCCGGCCGCTACCACTACCGGAGCGGCTCCGGTGTCCGCCGGCCGCTCCCTGAGCCACTTCGTCTGCGTCGCCCAACCCTCATCCACCAACCGCCAACCCGTGCGGTGCAACCGCCCGCCCAGCACCCGCAGCCGACTCGACCAGCCCGGCGAGCCATCCACCCGTCACGGCGGCCCTGGTTACCGGTCTGACATGAGCAGCGTCGCGGGCGGGATTTCCCGCGCCTTAGGTTGCCGCGACACCAGGGAGAAGCCCCAGCTCAGGACGTTCCTTCCGAGCTGGGGCTCAGACGTTGTCGGAGCCGGGGCTGCCCGGCCAGCGTCAGGTGCGAGGCGCGGCCACGGCGGCCTGGACGGGAACCCGACCGCCGCGGCCCTCAATGCTTCCGTCCTCGGCCAGCCAGTCTCCCCTAGACGTCGAGGAACTCGTCGATCATCGGGGCGAGCCACTCGGCCCGCTGCGGGATCGAGGTGTGCGTGGTGCCCGGCAGGATCGCCAGCTTGCACTTCGGCAGCCCGGTCAGGTCGCCCGGCACCCCGCCGCCCAGCAGCTTGAACATCTCCACCGCGTGCTCCGGCCGGATGATGTCCGAGTCGCCCAGCACGAGCATCACCGGCGCGGCGATCGCCCGGATCTGGTCGGCGGACCACTCCGGCAGGTCACTGTCGAGCCGCTTCACCTTGGCCACGAGGGTGGCGAAACCGGCCGGGTCCGGGGCGGTACGCAGGTACTCCTCGTGGAACTCCGAGCCGTGCAGGTGCTCCGGCCGCAGCTCCTGGATGCCGTCCAGCAGGCCCGGGTACATGCCGTCCAGGGTGAAGCACACCGACGCCAGGACGAGCCGGCCGACCCGGTCGGCGTGGTCGGTGCCCAGCCGCAGCGCGGTCGCCGCGCCCATGCTCCAGCCGAACACGTCCGCCCGATCGATACCGAGGTGGTCGAGCAGCGCCACCACGTCGGCGGCGAAGTCCTCCACGGTCAGATCGCGGTCGATGTCCGCGGTGTGCCCGTGCGCCTGCAGCTCCACCGCGATCACCCGCCGCGTCTTCGTGAGGAACGGCAGGATCGTGCCGAACGACGTGCCGATCCCGGACAGCGCCCCGTGGATCAGGACGACCGGCCGGCCGGCGCCGGTGCCGTGCTCCTCGTAGTACATGTCCAGGCCGTTGACGGGTGCGTAGCTCATGACCGTGATCCCTTCTCGAACTCGCTGACACCCACACCGTGCGCCGCCCCGCTTACGGTCGACTTCCCGCCGGCTTACGGCTTGTAGGGTGGCCCGCATGCGGTTCGGGGTCCTGGGCCCGCTCGCCGTCACCACCGAGGCCGGCGAGCCGGTAACCGTGCCCGGCGTCAAGGTGCGCGCGCTCCTCGCCGACCTGCTCGCGAACCGCAACCAGGTCGTCTCGGCGGACCGGCTGATCGACGACCTCTGGGGCGACGACTCACCGGCGAACGCGGCCGGCGCCCTGCAGGTTCGGGTCTCCCAGCTCCGCAAGGCGCTCAACGACGCCGAATCCGGCGCCCGTGACCTGGTCGAGTCCCGCCCGCCCGGTTACCTGCTGCGAGCGACCACCGACGCGGACCGCTTCGGCGAACTGGCGGCCGCGGCGGACGTGGGCCAGCTGACCGAGGCGCTCGGGCTGTGGCGCGGGGAGCCGTACGCGGACTTCGCCGACTCCGAGTACGTCCGCGCCGAGGCCCTCCGACTGGCCGAGCAGCGCCTCGCCGTGCTCGAACGCCTCGCCGACGCCCGCCTGGCCCGCGGCGAACACGACCTGGTCGCCGCCGACCTGGCCGACCTGGTCGCCCGGCACCCGCTCCGCGAGGGCCTGCGCGCCCTGCACCTGCGCGCCCTGTACGCGGCCGGCCGCCAGACCGAGGCCCTGGAAAGTTACGCCGACCTGCGCGACCGCCTCGCCGACGAACTCGGCCTCGACCCCAACCCGGAACTGGTCGCCCTGCACCGGCGGATCCTGGCGCAGGACCCCGACCTGACCGGACCACCCCGGGCGGCCCTGATCCGCAACAGCATCCCGGCCCGCCTGAACGAGCTGGTCGGCCGGGCCGAGGCGCTCACCGAACTGCGCACGCTGATCCCGGAGCGACGCCTGATCACGCTCACCGGCCCAGGCGGCGTCGGCAAGACCCGGCTGGCCACCGAGGCGGCCCGCGAACAGGCGTACCCGGACGGCGTCCACCTGGTCGAACTCGCCGCGCTCCCGCCCGGCGATTCCGGCGTCGCCGACCGGATCCTCGCCACCCTGGACGTCCACGAGGCGGCCGGCGTCCGCGTCCCGGCCACCGACCGGCTGCTCGCCGCGGTCCGGCAGCGGCGGCTGCTGCTCGTGCTGGACAACTGCGAACACGTCATCGAGCCGGCCGCCGGCCTGGTGGCCCGGCTGCTGCGGGACACCCCCGGCGTCACCGTGCTGGCGACCAGCCGGGAACCACTCGGCCTCACCGGCGAACTGGTGTGGGAGGTGCCGCCGCTGGCCGTGCCGGATGACGAGCACGACCCGGACGCGGTCCGCCGATCCGCCGCAGCCCGGCTGTTCGCCGCCCGCGCCGCGGCTCAACAGCGCGGCTTCCGGCTGGACGACCGCACCGCGCCGGCCGTCGCGCAGCTCTGCCGCCGCCTGGACGGCTTGCCGCTGGCCCTGGAACTGGCCGCGACCCGGGTCCGCGCGCTCGGCGTCACCGGCGTGGTGGAGCGCCTCGACGACCGGTTCAGGCTGCTCGCCACCCAGCAGCGGGACGTGCCGGCCCGGCAGCGCACCCTGGCCGCGGTGATCGGCTGGAGCTGGGACCTGCTCGACGACTCGGACCGTGAGGTCCTGGCCCGGCTCGCGGTGTTCAGCGACGGCTGCACCCTGGACGCCGCCGAGGCGGTCTGCGACGCCGATGTCGATGTGCTGGCCCGGCTGGTCGACCGGTCCCTGGTGGGCATGGACGACACCTGGGCCGGCCCGCGCTACCGGCTGCTCGAGTCGGTCGCCGCGTTCTGCGTCGACCGCCTCGAGACCGACCGCCCAGGGGATGCGGCCACGGTCCGGGCCCGGCACGCCGCGTACTTCACCGACCTGGCCGAGCGCGCCGACCCCGAGCTGCGCGGCCCCGGCCAGGCCGAGTGGCTGACCACACTGGACACCGAGAACGCCAACCTGCGCTCGGCGCTCGCGCATGGCGGCGGGCTGCGCCTGGCCAACGCGCTGACCTGGTACTGGTTCCTGCGCGGCCGGTTCACCGAGGCCCGCCGCGGGCTGGCCCTCGACGGCGACCGGTCCGCGCAGGCCCGGGCCGCGGCCTGGCGGGTGGGGTTCGCGCTGCTGCAGGGCGACCTGGTGGAAACCGGCGACATCTCGACGTACGACGACAGTCGGGCCGCCTGGTTCGTGGCCGCCGCGCTGATCGACCGCAGCGAACTGACCCTGGCGGCCGAGCTGCTGTCCGGCGCGGGAGAATCCGGCGACCAGTGGACGGCGGCGGCCGTGCTGAGCAGCCGGGCGAAACTCGCGCACGCGGCCGGTGACCTGGCCGCCCTGGAGCGGGACGGCACCCGCTGCGCGGAGATCTTCGCCGAGCTGGGTGACCGGTGGGGCCGGCTGCAGGCCAGCGACTGGGTGGCCGGCCTGGCCGAGCTGACCGGGGAGTACGACCGGGCCGCCGCCCTGCACCGCGAGGGCCTGGGCTGGGCCGAGGAGTTGTCGCTGTGGCCCGCGGTGAGCAGCAAGCTGTCCTGGCTGGCCTGGCTCGCCGTGCAGACCCGCGACTACGTGCAGGCCCGGGAACTGGCGGAGCGGGCGTACAAGCTGGCGGCCGAGCAGGACTCGGCGGGTGCCGTGGTGTTCGCCGAGCTGAGCCTCGGCTTCGCCGCCCGCCGGGACGGCAAACTGGACGTCGCCACCACTCACCTCGAGCACCTGGTGGAGCTGGCCCGCCGGGACGCGCAGCCAGCGCTGTTCCTGCCGATGGTGCTGGTCGAGCTGGGGTACGCGGCCGAGCAGGACGGCGACCCGGCGACCGGGTTGGCCCGGCACGTCGAGGCGTTCGACGCGGCGCGGGCGATGGGCGCCCCGCGCGACGCGATCGGCGCCCTCGAAGGCATCGCATCGGCCGCCGCCTGGTCCGTGCCGGAGGTCGCCGCCCGGGTGCTCGGCGCCGCGGCCGCCGCCCGGCGGGCCGCCGAGTTCGCCGCGGCGCCCGCTGAGCGGGACGAACTGGACCGCATCACCGGGCGCCTGGTCGCCGCGCTCAGCCGGGAGCGGTTCGACACGCTGGTCGCCGCCGGGCACGACCTGAGCCCGGGCGAGGCCCGGGCCCTGGTCTGATCGGATCTACCGCGCCGGGCGGTACGAGGCGATGATCACGCCGCTCTTCATCACCGTGGTGTCGGCCAGCTCCAGCGTCGCCGTCGCGTCGGCCAGCGGCGTGGTCACCGTGCCGCCGCCGACGAACACCGGGTGGATCCAGAACCGGGCCTCGTCCAGCAGGCCGGCCTTGAGCAGGGTGTGCGCGACCGGACCGTAGCCGTACATCAGGATGTCCTTGCCGTCCTGGGCCTTGAGCTTCGTGACCTCCTCGACCAGGTCGCCCTGCAGGACCGTGGTGTTGTTCCACTTCGGATCGGTCAGGGTGGTCGAGGCGACGTACTTGCGGATGCCGTTCATCTCGGCGGCGCCGCTGTCCTCGGTCTCCGGCATCTGCGGCCACGCCGCGGCGAAACCGTCGTAGGTGCGGCGCCCCATCAGCAGCGCGTCCGCGGCCCGCAGCTGCGCGCCGGCGTACGCGACGGCTTCGTCGTCGAAGTACGGCGTGGTCCACACCGGGTTCTCGATGACACCGTCGAGGGTGATGTAGGTCGAGGCGATGACCTTGCGCATGGCTTCCTCCTGGAACGTCTGCTCGTTGGTTACGCCCTGTACCCTGCCGATCCGCGCTTACGGTTTGCTTCAGATGTCCCTGCCCTCCCCGAAACCGGCCGGCAACTCAACGATCCGGCAACAACCCTTGACTACGGTATCCGTTGCGGTCCTATCCTCCGGCAGAAGAATCCGAAGCCACTGGCTACTTGGGTCCCCATGATCCGTGGAAGAACTGGAGCCTGCCGCCGTGTCGGAACCCGCGATCCGCCTGACCGGGCTGCGCAAGTCGTTCGATGCCGTGGAGGCCGTCGCCGGCATCGACCTGGAGATCGCCGACGGCGAGTTCTTCTCCATGCTCGGGCCGTCCGGGTCCGGCAAGACGACGGTGCTGCGGATGATCGCCGGATTCGAGCTGCCGACCGCCGGCACCGTCACGCTCGCCGGTCGCGACGTCACCCGGCTCGCCCCGTTCGACCGGGACGTCAACACCGTCTTCCAGGACTACGCCCTCTTCCCGCACATGACCGTCCAGCAGAACGTGGAGTACGGCCTGCGGGTGCTTAAGGTGGCGCGCGCCGAGCGGCGGGAGCGGGCGGCGGCGGCGCTGCGGACGGTCCGCCTCGACGGGTACGGCGAGCGCCGGCCCAACGCGCTGTCCGGTGGGCAGCGCCAGCGCGTCGCGCTGGCCCGCGCCCTGGTCAACCGCCCGGCCGTGTTGCTGCTCGACGAACCGTTCGGCGCGCTGGACCTGAAGCTGCGCGAGGAGATGCAGGTCGAGCTGAAGGCGATCCAGCGCGAGGTCGGCATCACCTTCGTCTTCGTCACGCACGACCAGCAGGAGGCGCTGACGATGAGCGACCGGGTGGCGGTGTTCAACCAGGGCCGGATCGAGCAGGTCGACACGCCGGCCGAGGTGTACGAGCGCCCGGGCACCCCGTTCGTCGCCGGCTTCGTGGGCACCTCCAACCTGTTCGAGGGGGAGACCGCCCGCACGGTGCTCGGCCGCGACGGCGTGTTCTCCGTACGCCCGGAGAAGATCCGACTCGGCGGCGCGCCCGCGTCCGCCGAGGAGATCAGCGCGGCGGGTCAGGTCGTCGAGGTGATCTACGCGGGAGCGGCGACCCGTTTCGTGGTCGACCTCGACGCCGGGGCGCGCGTCGTCGCAATGCAGCAGAACCAGCAGACCTCCCCCGCCGACGTGGCGGCCCTGCGCGGCAAGCCGATCCGGCTGACCTGGCGGGCCGAGCACGTCGTCCCGGTTCCCGTGAGCTCCCGTTGAGACCCCTGTCGACACCCCCAAGAAGGAGGGCGCAGATGCGCACCACCCGAGTCTTCACCGCGCTCGCTGCGGCCGGCCTGCTCGCGCTCGCCGGGTGCGGCGACGGCGGCGGCAGCGCCGGCGGCCCCGGCCCCGGCGGCATCAAACCGCCCAAGATCGACAAGCTGGCGTCGCTCGGCGCCGGCGAGGGCCAGGTCAACATCGTCGCCTGGGCCGGGTACGTGGAGAACGGCTCCACGGACCCGAAGGTCGACTGGGTCACCGGCTTCGAGAAGGAGACGGGCTGCAAGGTCAACGTGAAGGTCGCCGGCACCTCCGACGAGATGGTGACGCTGATGAAGACCGGGGACTACGACGTGGTCTCGGCCTCCGGCGACGCCTCGCTGCGACTGATCTACGGCGGCGAGGTCGCCCCGGTCAACACCGACCTGGTGGCCAACTACAAGGACGTCTTCGACGGCCTGAAGCTCAAGCAGTGGAACTCGGTCGACGGGGTGGCCTACGGCATCCCGCACGGCCGCGGCGCGAACGTGCTGATGTACCGCACCGACAAGGTGACCCCGGCGCCGACGTCCTGGAGCGCGGTGTTCGACCCCAACTCGCCGTACAAGGGCAAGGTGACGGCGTACGACTCGCCGATCTACCTCGCCGACGCGGCGCTGTACCTGATGAAGCACCAGCCGGAGCTGGGCATCAAGAACCCGTACGCGCTGGACGACAAGCAGTTCGCCGCCGCCGTGGACCTGCTCAAGAAGCAGAACGAGCAGATCGGTGAGTACTGGTCGGACTACACCAAGGAGGTGCAGGCCTTCAAGTCCGGCAACTCGGTGGTCGGCACCGCGTGGCAGGTCATCGTCAACCTGGCCAAGGCCGACGGCGCCCCCGTCGAGGCGGTCCTGCCCTCCGAGGGCGCGACCGGCTGGTCCGACACCTGGATGATCTCCGCCAAGGCCAAGCACCCGAACTGCGGCTACCTCTGGATGAACCACATCATCGACCCGGTGGCGAACGCCGCCGTGGCGGAGTGGTTCGGCGAGGCCCCGGCGAACAAGCTCTCCTGCGACAAGACCGCCGACAAGAACCACTGCACCACGTTCCACGCCGCCGACGAAGCGTACTTCGACCAGGTCTGGTTCTGGAGCACCCCGGTGGAGCAGTGCCTCGACGGCCGTACCGACGTCAAGTGCAAGGACTACGCGGCCTGGACCCAGGCCTGGACCACGATCAAGGGCTGAGACACGTGACGGCTCTCTCCACGGTGGACCGGCCGGCGGGCGACGACACGATCGCCGCCCGCGGGCCGGTCCGCCGGTTCTCCTCCTGGCTGCACCGACACCGCGGGGCACGCCTCGCCGGGCTGCTCTCGGCGCCGCTGCTCTGGCTGCTCGTGGCGTACCTCGGCTCGCTGGCCGTGCTCTTCGTCTCGGCACTGTGGACGGTCAACAGCTTCACCGGCGACCTGGTCCGGGAGCCGACGTTCGCGAACTTCCGCACCATCCTGACCGAAGCGGTCTACCGCACCGTCACCCTGCGCAGCCTCGGCGTCGCGGCCGCGGTCACCGTCATCGACGTGCTCATCGCGCTGCCGATGGCGTTCTTCATGGCGAAGGTCGCCTCCCCGCGCAGCCGCAGGTTGCTGGTCATCGCGATCCTCACCCCGCTGTGGGCGAGCTACCTGGTCAAGGCGTACGCCTGGCGGGTGATGCTCGCCAACGGCGGGCCGGTGGACTGGCTCTTCGGGGGCGCCGGCAACGGCCCCGGGTACGGGCTGCTCGCGACCGTGCTCGTGCTGAGCTACCTGTGGCTGCCGTACATGATCCTGCCCATCTACGCGGGGCTGGAGCGGCTGCCGGACTCGCTGCTGGAGGCCTCGGCGGACCTCGGTGCCCGGGGCGGGCGCACGGTCCGCGCGGTGGTGCTGCCGATGATCGTGCCGTCGGTGATCGCCGGCTCGATCTTCACGTTCTCCCTGTCCCTCGGCGACTACATCACCGTGCAGATCGTGGGCGGCAAGACGCAGCTCATCGGCAACCTGGTGTACGCCAACATCGGCGCGGCGAACAACCTGCCGTTCTCGGCGGCGCTCGCCACGATCCCCGTACTCATCATGGTCGTGTATCTGGTGGCGGTGCGCCGGTCCGGCGCGTTGGAGGAGCTGTGACGCTGTCGCGCGGAGCGCGCTGGCTGCTGCGCGGGGCCATGGCGGTGGGCCTGGCCTTCGTCTACGTGCCGCTGGCCATCGTGCTGGTCAACTCGTTCAACGCCGATCGTACCTTCGCCTGGCCGCCGCCGCGCTGGACCACCGACTGGTGGGTGCGGGCGTGGGAGAACGCCGGGGCCCGCGAGGCGCTGTGGGCCTCGGTGAAGGCCGGCCTCGGCGCGACGGCCGTCGCGCTCCTGCTCGGCACGCTGGTCGCGTTCGCGGTGCAGCGCTACCGGTTCTTCGGGCGGGACGCCGTCTCGCTGCTCGTGGTGCTGCCGATCGCGCTGCCCGGCATCGTCACGGGGATCGCGCTGGACACCGCCTTCCGCTCGCTGATCGAGCCGCTCGGGGTCGGCAAGGGGCTGTTCTCGGTGATCGTCGGACACGCGACGTTCTGCGTCGTGGTGGTCTACAACAACGTGCTGGCCCGGCTGCGCCGGCTGGGGGGCAACCTGGAGGAGGCGAGCGCGGACCTCGGCGCGGACACCTTCCAGACGTTCCGCTACGTGACGTTCCCGCTGCTGCGCTCGGCGCTGTTCGCCGGCGGGCTGCTGGCCTTCGCGCTCTCCTTCGACGAGATCATCGTGACGACCTTCACGGCCGGGCCGGGCGTCCAGACCCTGCCCATCTGGATCTTCAACAACCTCTTCCGGCCCAACCAGGCGCCGGTCATCAACGTCGTCGCGGCGGTGCTGATCGTGCTCTCGATCGTGCCGATCTACCTCGCCCAGCGCGTCTCCGACACCGCTGCCGGCGGCCGCCTCTGACCCGCACGCACCCGCTCCCCGGCGACGCCCGTGCCAAGATCTGTTCATGAGTCAGCCGTTTCGTGTGCGCATCGCCGTCCGGGGGTACGAGCTGGATGTCCAGGGGCACGTCAACCAGGCCGTCTACCTGCAGTACGCGGAGCACGCCCGGTGGGAATGCCTGCGCGCCGCAGGCCTGCACCCGGAGGCGCTGCGTGAGGCCGGCGTCGGGCCGGTCCAGCTCGAGTGCACCATCCGCTACCTTCGCGAACTGCGGGCGGGCGACGTGGTCGACGTGAGTTGCGGCTTCGTCTGGGGCGGGGGCAAGACATTCCGGCTCGAGCAGGAGTACGTACGGGTGGACGGCACCGCGGTCGCCCAGCTGACCGGGGTCGGCGGAATGCTGGACCTGCAGACGCGACGCCTGGTGGCCAATCCGGCGGACCGGTTCCGTTCGCTCGCCTCGTCGCCGGAGCACCTCGGCCTTCCGTAGCGCGCAGGGCACGACTCCGGCCGGGCCCGCGGTGCGTAGCTCGCCGGTTGCGTACGGCCACGGCGCGGACCGCGACGTCGCGGTGAGCCATCGTGGGCGTACGCAGCGCAGACGCGTCCATGCCGAATTGTTGACGTGACCTGATGCACATCGTTCAATGTCGGAGTGGTGGGATGCGTCGGAGCGGCCTCGACCGGGACCACGGCCACGGCCACCTCGATTGATTCCGCTGCCACGTCATCAGGTGCCATCGTCAGGTTGCCGTGGCTGCGGTGGACAGTCGGGTGAACGAGCGCCGGCGAAGGATGCTGCTCACCTCGGCGTTGCACGTCGTCTCGCACGGGATCGCCGTCACCTACTGCCTCATGACGTTGCATCAGCCACATCGGTCCCTCATGCTGGCCGGCTACGGCTGTGGATTGGCGTCCGGAATCGTGGGCCTGTGGGCAGCGCGGACGGTGACCACGAAGGCCTCGGTGTACCGCGTCTCGTTCACGATTCTGATGATCACGCTCGTCGTGGCGGCGCTCGGCGCGTACTGGGACGGCGGTGCCGCCTCGCCGGCCGCCGTGGGTTTCGTGACCACGGCCGTGTTCGTGGCCGGTCACACCCCGCACCTGCGGCTGATGATGGGGCTTGCGGCGCTCACCGTCGGGTCCTACCTCGCGGTCGCCGCCACCGGACGACCGGCGCCCCCCGGTCACGTCTTCCTCTACGTCGCGGCCATGGTGGTGCTGATCTCGGTGTGTTCCGCGCAGGCACGGATACTGGCGCGGCAGCGATCCCAGCTCCGTTCTCTCGCGGAGCTCGACCCGCTCACCGGCGCCCTCAACCGGCGCGGCCTGGCCGAGTTCACCAAGCACCTGTTCCGGAACGGCTGTCGCCCCGGCCCGTCCCTGCTCTGCCTGGACCTCGACGACTTCAAGCTGGTCAACGACCGCCTCGGACATTCCGCCGGCGACCGGCTGCTGCAGCTGACGGTGGCGGCGACTCGAGACGTGCTGCGCGTCGGCGACGCCATCGCGCGCATCGGCGGTGACGAGTTCGTCGTCGTGCTGGTCGACGCGGACGACGTCACCGTACGGACGGTGCTGACCCGGATCGACGCGGCGGTGCGCCCACATGCCAGCATCAGCATCGGCTCGGCCACCGCTCCGCACGACGGCGATACGCTCGAGACCCTGATGCAGGTGGCTGACCAGCGCCTGTACCGCATGAAACAGGAACACCGCTTCGCCGCCGACCCGCCGCTGAAAGAAAGCCCCGGCCTGCTGCCCAGCCGCTCGGACCCCGTCGGCCTGTGCACGGGCAGTCAACGGCCAGGGGGGTCGGCCGGGGAGCTCAGCGAACCCGTACGAGGATCGGCGCCGCGGCGGGGCGGCGCCTTCGTCGCGCCGCCCGGCCCTGCCGGTCAGTAGAGCAGGTAGGGGTGGCGCTGCCGGTCGAACGCGGCCAGCTCGTCGGCCCAGGCGCCGACCACGTCGGCCACGTCGGCGCCCGCGTCGATCATCGTGCGGAGCCGGGGCGACCCGGTGAGCTTGTCGATCCAGTACGGCCGCAGTTGGTCCCAGGCGTCCTGCCGCCAGGCGAACGCCGGGTACTTCCGCGCCTCCACCAGCATCGCGACCCCGGTCCGGATCGGGTCGTACGCGCCCCGGTCCACGATCTTGACTTCGACGCCCGCGCAGGGCTTGTTGAGCAGCGCCGGCTTCTGCCCGGCCGCGGTCGGCGAGAAGTACGCCTCCCGGAACTGCACCCCCGGCAGGTTCCGGGCGTTGAGCCGGTCACCCCAGTGGTAGTCGAAATCCGTCGCCAGGCCACCGATCAGCTCGAACGGACGGCAGGTGCCCCGCCCCTCGGTGATCGACGCGACCCCCTCGAACAGACAGGTGCCCGGGTAGACGAGCGCGGTGTCCGTGGTGGGCATGTTCGGGCTGGGCAGCACCCAGGGCAGATCGGTGTCGGCGGCGAGCCTGTCCCGCTTCCAGTGCTGGCACCGCACCACGTCCAGCTCGACCGACCGTCCCGCCTCGACCGGCAGGAATTCCGCGTTGAAGAAGCGAGCCAGTTCGCCGACGGTCATGCCGTGCTGCTGAACTATCTCCTTGAGACCCACCCCGGAGGTGTAGCCGGCGGTCATCATCGGGCCGTACGCCCGGCCGCCGACCGGGTTCGGCCGATCGAGCACGACGTACCGCTTGCCGACCCGGGCCGCGGCGGCCATCGAGGTGTACATCGTCCAGATGTACGTGTAGAAGCGCGCCCCCACATCCTGGATGTCGAAGACCACGGTGTCCGTTCCGGACTGGGTGAACATGGCCTCCCACTTGGCCTGTGAGGCACCGTAGGCGTCGTAGACGGTGATGCCGGTCCGCGCGTCCGTGCCGGTGCCCTCGCTGCCGCCGGCCTGGGCCGAGCCGCGGAAGCCGTGCTCGGGACCGAACGCCGCGACCACGTTGACCTGGCCTGAATCGTGCATCAGATCGACCAGGTGCCGGTAGGCGGAGTCGACGCCGGTCGGGTTGGAGATCACTCCCACCCGCTGCCCCCGCAGCTCGGCGAAGTCGGACCGCACCAGCGCGTCCAGGCCGGTCTCGACCCGGCGGATCCCCGGATCGGCGCTCCCGGGTGAGGCGGTCAAGGTCGGGACAAGGGCGCCGGCGGTGACCGCCCCGGTGCCGGTGAGGAAGGTTCTGCGCTCCATCGCGTGCCTCCAAGCAGCTCAGCTTATCGAAACTTAGCTACACACCGATGGCTGGTCAAGGAAAGATACCTACACCGCCAGGGCTATTTGGACGGAGCGGTACGACCTGATCCTGGTCATCGCGCTGGGCGAGTCCGTGATCTCGGTCCGGTCAGTCCGGGACCGCCGCCGCGACCCGGCGTAGCCGCTGCGGGTGGGCGAGGACGTCGACGTTGTCCAGGTACTGGTCGACGGCGCCCACCGGGGGCCGCTCGCGCAGCGCCGGGTCGCCGACCGCGGCGTGCAGCGCGGCGGCGAACCGGCCGGCGTCGAGCACCAGGAACGGCCGCCCGTGGAACTGCCGGGCCATCGGGTCGAGCGGCGCGGCCAGCCCCAGGTCGTTGGTCCAGCCGGCCACCGTCTCCAGCGCGCCGACCAGCCCGGCCTGCCGGTCGGACCAGCCGTCGGGGCCGAGGGCGCGGGTCAGCCCGTCGACCACCGGGGCCGCCGCCGGCAGCCGGGAGAAAACGGTGCCGAGCCACTTCGCGTACGGGGGCCACCGGCGGTGCAACAGCAGACCGAGCCGCATCAGGTCCCGGGCCAGCCCGGCGGTCACCACCCGGCTGCCCAGTTCGTCGCCGACCTCGGCGCAGCGGCCGGCCAGGTGCTCGGCATGGCCGATCCGGGTCCAGGCGGCCGCCAGCACGTGCCGCCACACGTCGTCCGGATACCAGGCCAGCCGGGCCCGGGCGGCGGTGAGCGCCCCGCCGAGGCCGTCGTGGAAGACCGCGCCACCGGTCAGCTCGGCCAGCCGCTGGGTGGGCGTGGCGAGCCAGTCGTCCACGGCGACGCCGGCCCGCGGATCGAAGCCGAGGCGGCCGAGCAGCCAGCTGCCCAGCTCGTCCACGCTCACCCCGTGCCGGTCCCCGTCGGCGTCGACGACGCCGAGGCCGACGTCGGGGCCGCCGACGAAGCGGGTCGGCCAGCCGAGAAACTCCGCCGGCAGCTCGGCGTCGAGGACCGCCCGGACGGGTTCCACGTCATCCGGGCCGGCGACGAAGAGCTGGGCCCGCGGACCCCAGTCGTGGTCGGTGGAGCGCAGGGTGTCCAGGCCGAGCAGCTCCGACCCACCGTCGAGCAGGCCGGCGGCGTAGCGCAGCCCCGGCAGCCGGCGGTCCAGCAGCGGCGCCACCACCTCGTCGTGGAACCGCCGGGCGAGCACCAGCCCGGGTACGAACGTCATGCCGCCAGTCTCCCCGCCGGACACGCCCCTGACTCGCCCGTCGGCCAACCGCGGACGCCCCGGACGATCTGGCCCTCCCCCACCTCGTCGTACGGCTGTGCCAGGCTGTCCGGGTGGCACAGCGACCCCCGATCCTGCTGATCGACTCCCCCAGCCTCTACTTCCGGGCCTACTTCGGCATCCCGGAGTCGGCCGCGAAGACCGAGGACGGCCAGCCGGTCAACGCCGTGCGCGGCTTCCTCGACATGCTCGCCCAGCTCGTCCGCACCCGCCGCCCGGACCGGATGGTCTGCGCGCTGGACTACGACTGGCGGCCGGCGTGGCGGGTGGAGCTGCTGCCGTCGTACAAGGCGCACCGGCTGGCGCCGGAGGGCGGCGAAGTGGTGCCGGACACGCTCTCCCCGCAGGTGCCGATGATCCTGGAGGTGCTGGCCGCGTTCGGCATTCCGTACATCGGCGCCACCGGCTACGAGGCCGACGACGTGCTCGGCACCCTCTCGGTGACCCAGCCCGGCCCGGTGGAGGTGGTCTCCGGCGACCGGGACCTGTTCCAGCTCGTGGACGACGCCCGCCAGGTCCGGCTGCTCTACGTCGGGCGCGGGGTGGCCAAGCTGGACGACTGCGACGACGCGGCGGTCCGCGCCCGGTACGGGGTCCCCGCCGACCGGTACGCGGACTTCGCGGCGCTGCGGGGTGACCCGAGCGACGGGCTGCCCGGGGTGCCCGGCGTGGGCGAGAAGACGGCCGCCCGGCTGATCGAGCGGTACGGCGGCCTGCCGGGCATCCTCGGCGCGTTGGACGACGGGGACGCCGGTTTCGCGCCGGGGCTGCGGAGCAAGCTGGCGGCGGCCCGGGACTACCTGGCGGTCGCGCCGAAGGTCGTGGAGGTGGCGCGGGACGTACCGCTGCCGGAGCTGCCCACCGCGCTGCCGACGGCGCCCGCGGACCCGGACGGGCTGCTGGAGCTCGCGCAGCGGTGGAACCTCGCCGGCTCGTGCCGGCGGCTCGTGGACGCGCTCGCCGCCCGATAGTGATCAGACGGGGCGGGTGATCAGACGAGCGGGATGATCAGACGGCCCAGGGCCGCAGTCGGCCGACCGCGGCCCCCGGGCCGGGCCGCGTCAGCGGCGCAAGGTGTCCCGGCGGGACGGGAAGGGCGTGCCCGGCTGGCCCAGGGTGGAGCGGGCGCGCAGCCCTACCGGCTCCGGCCCCGGCCCGGGCGTCGCGGCGGCCGGCTGCACCCCGTCCCGCCGCGCGTCCAGGTACGCCGACCCCGCCCGGTCGTCATCGGTGGGCGCGGCCAGCAGCGCGTAGACCAGCCCGACCACCACGAAGATCACCGCGAGCACGATCGGCACCAGCAGGCCGCTGACCTCGGCGCCGGCCAGGTCGCCCCGACGTTCGTGCAGGTGCACCGAGAGCGCGCTCATCCCGGTGAAGTGCATCCCGTTGACGGCGATGCCCATGACCAGCGCCGAGGCGGCGATGGCCAGTCCGCGCCGGACGGTCATCGACAGCCAGAGCGCCACCGTGGCAGCCACCACCGCGATGAGCACCGACAGGGCGACCCGGATGCGGTCGTAGCTGAAGGTGCCGTCCAGCCGCATCGCCGCCATGCCGGTGTAGTGCATCGCGGCCACGCCGAGGCCCGTGAAGAGGCCGCCCGCGAGGAGCCGCAGCGCGTTGAGGCGGCCGGTGCCGATGATGGCCAGCCCGATGCCGACCGCCACGACGGCGATCACGGTGCTGGCCGCGGTGATCGGTACGTCGTAGCGGATCCTCGTCCCTTCGACGCCGAAGCCGAGCATCGCCATGAAGTGCATGGCCCAGATTGCCGTGCCGCCGATGGCCAAGGCGGCGAGCAGCCCCCACCAGGCCCGCTGGCCGGCGCTGCGCGCGGTGCGGATCCGCCGGGCGCAGACCAGCCCGAGGGCCGAGCCCAGCACGGACAGGGCGTAACTGAGCGCGGGCGTGATCCACCCGTACTCGACGTGATGGATCTGCGCCATCGCAGTCGTCCCCCCGTTGATTACCGTCGCGCAGCAAGGCGCCCAAGCCATGATCGGGGAGGTGGATGAGCAGGCGCAATCGTACCCCCGGTCGAATCCGGGACACCCGTCGCGGTGACGCTGCGATGCGTCGATATCCGGCCAGCGGTGGCCGGAAGATCAGGCGGAGGTGTGGTAGGCCAACACGCCCCGGTTGACGGCCGCGATGGCCTGCCGGGCGGTGGAGCGCAGCTCCGCCGACGCACCGCCGGAGTCGGCAAGCTGGCCGAGCAGGTCGACGACCTGCCGGGCCCAGCGCACGAAGTCGCCCGCGGGCATCTCGCCGTCGATCTCGTGGCCGCTGGCGAGCACCTTGGCGAGCGCCTCACCGCGGGCCCAGCGGTAGATCGGCCAGGCGAAGCCCAGGTCGGGCTCGCGGGTGACGGCGAGGCCCCGGCCGGCCTCGTCCGCCTCGATGTCGCTCCACAGCTTGAGCGTCTCGTCGACCGCGTCGGCGACCGGGCCACGCGGCAGCCCGGCCCGCTCGTCGACCTCGCGGCGGGCCTCGAAGACCACCACGGAGACGGCGGCGGCGAGTTCGGCCGGGGAGAGCCCGTCCCAGACGCCCCGGCGCAGGCACTCGGCGACCAGCAGGTCGGCCTCGGTCCAGATCCGGCCCAGCATCCGGCCCGCGTCGGTGACCCCGCCGTCGGCGGAAAGGTAGCCGCGGGCGGTGAGCAGCGCGACGATCCGGTCGAAGGTCCGCGCCAGCGAGCCGGTCCGGCCGGAGACCCGCTGCCGCAGCTCCTCGGTGTCGCGTTCGAGGCGGCGGCGCCGCTCGGCCCAGCGGGCGTGCTCCTCCCGCTCCGGGCAGGCGTGGCAGGGGTGCCGACGCAGCTCGGTGCGGAGCTGGCTGAGCCGGTGGTCCTCGCCGGCGGCCTCCCGGGACCGGCCGCCACGGCGACCGCCGTGCCGGTCCAGGCCGGTGCCGCTGACCTCGGCGGCCAGGTCCCGCCGGGCGGCCGGGGACCGGTGGTTGAAGTGCTTCGGCACCCGGATCCGGGCGAGCACCTCGGCCGGGGTGGTGAAGTCGCCGGGGCTGACCCGGCCGGCCCAGCGGTCCTGGGTGAGCACCAGCGGGCGCGGCTCGCCGAAGCCGCCGGTGGCGGGGTCGAGGACGACGGCCAGTCCGGCCCGCCGCCCGGACGGCACCCGGATCACGTCACCGACCCGCAGCCGCTCCAGCGACGCGACGGCCGCCGCCTTGCGCTGGGTCTGGCCCTGCCGGGCGATGGCCCGTTCCCGGTCGGCGATGGCCACCCGCAGCGCGAAGTACTCGTCGAAGTCGCCGTGGTGGCAGGCCGCCTCGACGCCGTACGCCTCGATGGTCTCGGTGTTGCGCTGCACCTGCCGGGCCAGGCCGACCACCGAGCGGTCCGCCTGGAACTGCGCGAAGGACGACTCCAGCAGCGCCCGGGCCGGCTCGGCGCCGACGGTGCCGACCAGGTTGACCGCCATGTTGTACGACGGCCGGAAGCTGGACCGCAACGGGTAGGTGCGGGTGGAGGCGAGCCCGGCGACGTGCCGGGGGTCGGTCTCCGGCGACCAGACCACCACGGCGTGCCCCTCGACGTCGATCCCGCGCCGGCCGGCCCGCCCGGTGAGCTGCGTGTACTCCCCCGGGGTGAGGTCGACGTGCGCCTCGCCGTTGAACTTGACGAGGCGTTCGAGGACGACGCACCGGGCGGGCATGTTGATGCCCAGCGCCAGGGTCTCGGTGGCGAAGACCGCCTTGACCAGGCCGCGGACGAAGAGCTCCTCGACGACCTCCTTGAACACCGGCAGCATGCCGGCGTGGTGGGCGGCCAGGCCGCGCTCCAGCCCGTCGAGCCACTCCCAGTAGCCGAGCACCGACAGGTCCTCGCCGGGGATGGCGGTGACCCGGGACTCGACCACGCGGCGGATCTCGGCGCGCTCATCCGGCGAGGTCAGCCGGAGCCCGGCGGCGAGGCACTGCTGCACGGCCGCGGCGCAACCGGCCCGGCTGAAGATGAACAGGATCGCCGGGAGCAGGCCCTCCCGGTCGAGCCGGTCGACGATGTCGGGGCGCATCGGGCCGCGCCACCGGGGGCCACGGCGGCCGGCGCCGGGACCGGCGCTGCGCCCCTCGCCCAGCTCCAGGCGGCGCACGGTGTCGCGGGTGTAGCGCAGCAGCTCCGGATGCACGTCGTGCTTGCGGGCGGCGTCGGCGTCGTGGAACAGGTCGAACATCCGCTTGCCGACCAGCATGTGCTGCCAGAGCGGCACCGGCCGGTGCTCACTGACCACCACCGCGGTCTCGCCGCGCACGGTGACCAGCCAGTCGGCGAACTCCTCGGCGTTGGAGACCGTCGCGGACAGGGAGACCAGGGTGACCGAGGCGGGCAGGTGGATGATCACCTCTTCCCACACCCCGCCCCGGAACCGGTCGGCGAGGTAGTGCACCTCGTCCATCACCACGTACGCCAGGCCCTCGAGGGTGGCCGAGCCGGCGTAGAGCATGTTGCGCAGCACCTCGGTGGTCATCACCACCACCGGGGCGTCGCCGTTGATCGCGTTGTCGCCGGTGAGCAGGCCGACCTGCTCGGCGCCGTAGCGGTCCACCAGGTCGTGGTACTTCTGGTTGGACAGCGCCTTGATCGGCGTGGTGTAGAAGCACTTGCGCCGGGTGGTCGGCCCCTCGGCCGCGTCGGCCGCCGCCGGCTGCCCGGGCGTGCCGCGCAGGGCCAGGTGTACGGCGAACTCGCCGACCACCGTCTTGCCCGCGCCGGTGGGAGCGCACACCAGCACGCCGCTGCCCCGCTCCAGGGACTGGCACGCCTCCCGCTGGAAGTCGTCGAGGTCGAACCCGAGGTCTCGGGCGAACTCGTCCAGGGCCGGGAAGGCGGAGGCCTGCGCGGCCCGGCGGCGCGCCGCGGCGTACCGCTCAGCGGGGCTCGACATGCCTCCAAGATTAATCGGTAGGACCGACCCCCACCTGACAAGGCCGTCCGGCAGGACGGTCGGAGGGGGTCGGTAGGGTGCACGACGTGCCGGACCATGCCGAACCGCCCCATGCCTCGAGCGGCGCCGACGACACCGTCCGCCCGAGCACGTCCCGCCGGCCCGTGGAGGCGGTGCTCTTCGACTTCCACGGCACCCTCGCCCAGGTGGAGGAGCCGCGCGAGTGGGTGCTGGCGGCCGCCGCGGCATGCGGGGTGGAGCTGGACCGGGTAAAGGCCACCTCGCTTGCCGACCGGCTGCTCACCGCCGGGCGGGCCGGCGGGCCGCCGCCGGCGCGGGTTCCGCCCCGGCTGGCCGAGCTCTGGGCCGATCGGGATCTGTACGAGCACGCCCACCGGGGCGCGTACACCGGGCTGGCGGAGACGGTGGACGCGGGCATCGACGGGTTCGCCGAGGCGCTCTACGAGCGGGTGCGGGTCCCGGAGGGCTGGGTGCCGTGCCCGGACACCGAGGCGGTCCTCAAGGAGCTGCGGCGCGCCGGGGTGAAGGTGGGCGTGGTCAGCAACATCGGCTTCGACATCCGGCCGCTCTTCGCCGCCTGGGGCCTCGACGGCCTGGTCGACGCGTACGCGCTCTCCTACGAGGTGGGGCGCTGCAAGCCCGACCCGGGGATCTTCCTGCGGGCCTGCGGGATGCTCGGCGTCGACCCGGAGCGCGCGTTGATGGTCGGCGACACGCCGGCCGACGCGGGCGCGGTGGCCGCGGGCTGCGCGGTGCTGGTGCTGCCGGCCGCCGACGCCGGCCGGGCCACCGGGCTCGGCGCGGTGCTCGACCTGGCGTTGGGGTCCTGACAATTCGGCAACCTATGCCCCGTGGGCGCGCGCTAGCTGCCGTACGATGGCGCCTCGATCGTCAACTGCCCTCGGGAGGAAGCGATCCTGCCACGTCAGGTGCTCGACACCCAGCTGGTGCCGGAGGCCGATCGTTTCGACCGCTGGGCGGACTTCGTCGTCGGCGCCACGCCGGCCAGCATCTGGACCGACCGGTCGGTCCCGTTCGACGCCTTCGCGCAACTGATCGACCTGGACGGCGTGCACCTGACCTCGTTCCGCTACCCGACCCTGCGCACCCGGCGGACCGCCCGGCAGATCCGGCAGGCCGACGCGGAGACGTTCCAGCTGGCCCTGCCCATCGCCGGGTTCAGCGCCATCAGCCAGGCCCGCAACGAGTCGACCATCGACCGGACCGGGTTCACCTTCTTCGACAGCTCCCGGCCGTACGAGGCGGAGCACCGGATGGACGAGGAGACGTACACCTCGACGATCTGCGTGCACATCCCGCACGCCCGGCTGCCGCTGTCCCCCGGCCGGGTGAACCCGCTGCTCGCGGCGGCCATGCCCGCCGAGCGGGGGACGGGCGGCCTGCTGGCGCAGTTCCTCCGGCAGGTGGTGGCGCACCCCGAGCAGTACGAGCCGACCGAGGCGCCGCGGCTCGGCGGCGTGGCTCTCGACCTGGTGTGCGCGACCCTGGCGCGGCACGCGGACACCGAGGAGTCCCTGTCGCCGGAGACGCGTGACCAGGTCACCAGACTGCAGGTCGTCGAGTTCATCGAGCGGCACCTCGCCCGCCCGGACCTCGACCCCGGCGCCGTGGCCCGGGCCCACCACGTCTCGCTGCGCACCCTGCACCGGCTCTTCGCCCGCGAGGAGGAGACGGTCGCCGGGCTCATCCGCCGGCGTCGCCTGGAACGCTGCCGGCGCGACCTGCGCGACCCGCTGTTGCGGGACCAGCCCATCCACGTCATCGCGGCGCGATGGGGGTTCCCGGACCCCGCCCACTTCAGCCGCGCCTTCCGCGCCGCGTACGGAATCCCGGCGCGGGACTACCGGGCCGGTGCGGGGCCGACGACCGTGGGGCCAGACTGAGCGGCGGGCGCGACGTGACCCGCCCGCGGAGCAGCCGGCCCGGCGAGGCCGGTTCCCCGTTGCCCGTCTAGCGTCACCGGCATGACGACCAGGCCGCACCCGTCGACGAACCACACCCCGCGCGGCGGTCAGCTCGGGGCGGTCGGGCTGGTGCTCGGCGGGGCGCTGTCGGTGCAGTTCGGGTCGGCGGTCGCCGCCCTGCTCTTCCCGCGTACCGGGGTGGCCGGGGCGGTGACCCTGCGGCTGACCATCGGCGCGCTGCTGATGCTCGCGGTGTGCCGGCCGCGGCTGCGCGGCCACGACCGCGCCGACTGGGCGTCGGTGGTGGCCTTCGGGCTGGCCCTGGCCGGCATGAACTCGATCTTCTATCAGGCCATCGACCGGATCCCGCTCGGTCCGGCGGTCACCCTGGAGGTGCTCGGACCACTCGCGCTGTCGGTTTGCACCGCCCGCCGGCGGGCCGCCTGGTGCTGGGCCGGGCTGGCCCTGGCCGGGGTGGCCCTGCTCGGCCAGGGCGGCTTCGACCGGCTCAACCCGGTCGGCGCCGCGCTCGCCCTGGGCGCGGGGACGATGTGGGCCGCGTACATCGTCTGCTCGGCCCGGGTCGGCGGCCGGTTCCCGCGGGCCGACGGGCTGGCCCTGGCGCTCGCGGTGGCCGCCCTGGTCACGCTGCCGATCGGGCTGGTCGGGGCCGGCACCCGGCTGGGTCATCCGGTCGTGCTCGGGCTCGGCGCCGGGCTCGCCGTGCTGGCTTCGGTGCTGCCGTACACCCTGGAACTGCTGGCGCTGCGCCGGCTGCCCACCGCGACCTTCGCCGTGCTGATGAGCCTCGGCCCGGCCATCGCCGCGCTCGCCGGCTGGCTGGTCCTGGACCAGGAGCTGCGTGTGACGGAGGTCCTCGCGATCGGCCTGGTGATCGCCGCCAGCATCGGCGCGGTCCGGGCCGGCGCCCCGGCGCCCGAGCCGGTCGGCGTGCCCGACGCCGAACAGGCCGGCGCGGCGCCCGACGGGCGGCTCAGCGCAGCAGCCGCACCGCCTGCGGCACTGCGCTGATCCGCACCGGCAGGTCAAGGGCCCGCTCCCCGTCGGCGTACGTGGTGATGCCCTCGGCGGCCAGTTCCACGGTCCGCGCCCGGTAGCTGCGCACCAGCGGGTGGTCGACGTGCGTGCCCTGGTAGATGCGCGGCTTCACCCGCATCAGGGTGCGCCGGTCGAACCGCCCGCCGACCACCACGTCCAGCAGCCCGTCGGTCGGGTCGGCGTCCGGGCAGATCCGCATGCCCCCGCCGTAGCTGGCGCAGTTGCCCACCGCCACCAGCACGGCGTCGAGGTTCAGCTCCTCGCCGTCGAGGCGCAGGGTGTACCGGCGCGGGCGCAGCCGGGCCAGCTCCACCAGGATCGCCAGGTCGTAGCGGCGCGGGCCACGCGGCCAGCGCATCCGGTTGGCCCGCTCGTTGACGATCGCGTCGAAGCCGGCGGCCAGCACCGCCCCGTACCAGCGGTGCCCGCCGTCCGGGGCGCTCATTCGGGCCAGGTCGACCGGGCGGGTCCGGCCGTCGCGCAGCGCGGCGGCGATCACGTCGACCGCGGCGAGCGGGTCGGCCGGGAAGCCGGTGTCGGCCGCGAAGTCGTTGCCGGTACCGGCGGGGACGGGACCGAACGGGACGGCCGTACCGGCGACCGCCTGCAACGCCCGATGCACCGTGCCGTCGCCACCCACCGCGACCAACGCGCCGGCGCCGTCCGCGACCGCGGCGTGGCACGCCGCCTCCGCCTCCGCCGGGGTACCCGCCGTCAACAGCCGCAGCGGCCGGCCGCCGGCGTCCAGCCGCTCCAGCAGCCGGGGCAGCAGGCCACGGTGCCGGCCCCGGCCGGCGGTGGGGTTGGCGAGCACGGCGACGGGGCCGGGCGGAACATGATGGTGCGCGGTCACGGCGAGCACCGTACGGTACGACCCGCGCCGTCCACCAGGGGAAGACGCTCCTAGGGCCGCCCGGCGGGTCCCGGCGTCCCGACGCGGAGCGGCGGCGCGTGCTTTCGCGGTCAGAAGGTGATGCGGACCTTGAGCGCGGTGCGCTCGTCCATCGCCCGGTAGCCGTCCGGGACCTGGTCGAGGGTCACCGACCGGTCGAAGACCGGCGACGGGTCGATGGCGCCGTCCAGCACGTCGGCGAGCAGCTCCGGGAGGTACGCCCGGGCCGGCGCGACGCCGCCGCCGAGCGCGACGTTGCGGCCGAACAGCTGGCCGATGTCCACGCCGGCGCTGCCGCCGTGCGGCACCCCGACATAACCAACCGCGCCGCCGTCGCGGGCGATGGAGATCGCGGTGCGCATCGACTCCTCGGTGCCGACGGCCTCCAGCACGGCGTGCGCGCCCTGCCCCTTGGTCAGCTCCTTGACCGCGGCGATCGCGGCGTCGCCCCGCTCGGCGACCACGTCGGTGGCGCCGAAGGAACGGGCGATGTCGGTGCGGGCGGTGTGCCGGCCCAGCGCGATGATCTGCTCGGCGCCGAGCCGCCTTGCGGCGAGCACCCCGCACAGGCCGACCGCGCCGTCGCCGACCACGGCGACGGTGGCGCCGGGGCGGACCCGGGCGGCCAGGGCGGCGTGGTGGCCGGTGGACATCACGTCGGACAGGGCCAGCATCGCGGTGAGCAGTCGCTCGTCGCCGGCCGCCTCGGCGGGGAGCTTGACCAGGGTGCCGTCGGCGTACGGGACGCGGACGGCCTCCCCCTGACCGCCGTCGGAGCCGGGCTCGCCCCAGAAGCCGCCGTGCGGACAGGAGGTCTGCAAGCCCTCCCGGCAGAAGTCGCAGACCCCGTCGGACCAGACGAACGGCGACACCACCAGATCACCCGCCCGGACCGAGGTCACCTCGGCGCCGACGGCCTCGACCACGCCGAGGAACTCGTGGCCGATCCGCTGCCCGGGCTGACGCTTGGCCACCCCCCGGTACGCCCACAGGTCGCTGCCGCAGATGCAGGCGAGCACGACGCGTACGACGGCGTCGCTGGGGGTGCGGACGGCGGCGTCCGGCACCTCCTCGACCCGGATGTCGTTCGGGCCGTGGATCACGGTGGCGCGCATGAGGGGATGTCCTCCGGGTGGGCGTGGTGGCTGTCGGGCGCGGGCGGAGCGCCCGGCGAACGCTAGACCGGGCCGGCAACGACCGCCACCCGCCGTGCCCCGAGGGTGGCCGGGCTCACCGCCGGCGGGCACCCGACCGGCCGCCGCGGAGTCGGCCGGACCGGGTGCGGCGGGTCAGCCGACGGTGAGCGGCTTCTCCACCTCGGCCATGCCCTGCCCCTCGACCTTCAGCGTCCAGGCGCCCGCGCCGGTGAGCGGCACGATCGTCTCGGCGGCACCGTTGGCGTCCGCCTCGATCTCTGCGACCACCTTCCCGGACGGGTCCAGGATCTCCAGGGCGCGGGCCGCGGCAGCCTTGTTCTCCAGCTTGAACTCGATTTTCTCACCGACCTTGGCAGTCAGCCCGTCGGCGCCGGCGACGCCGGTCGCGGTGACCTCCAGCTCGATCTCCCGGTCGTACGCGGCCTCCGCCTCGGCGGTGGCGGCGGCCGATCCGCCGGAGACGGTGATCGCGGTACGGATGCCGGCGCCGCTCTGACCCGGCTTGCAGGCGATCTCGTACGCGCCGCCGCCCAGGGTCGCCTTCAGGTCCCGGGTCAGACCCGGAGCGATGTTCTCCACCTCGGCGACGACCTTGGTGAACCCGGCGCCCTGCTGACCGTAGACGTACACCTCGGTGGTCTGCTTGCCCTTGTTGGTGACGGTGAAGGTGACCTCGCCGGGCGCGAAGCTGGTGGTGGCGACTTCGCAGCCGCTGTCGGTGGCGGTGATCGCCACCCCGCCGGCCTTCGTGGGGGAATCCTCGCCGCAGGCGGTGAGGCTGGCGGTGGCGCAGAGCGCGGCGACGGCGACGGCGACGGTACGGCTGTTCATCGACTCTCCGGAGGGCATCCCAGCGGGGCTGGTCATGATGGACGGATCCGGCAGACCGGACGACCGGCAAGTTAGGTAAGTCTAACCTTGCTGGTGCAAGCTAGAGCAGTTCCGCACACACCGTCAAACCCGTCCCCGGTCAGCCGGCGTCCACGTGAGCCAGCCCGCTGCCGATCACGTCGATCCGGCCCCACCGCCCGGGGATGTCCAGCAACTCCACCCGGCCGAACCGGGCCGGCACCCGCGGCGCCATCAACAGGTGCTTCCCGGCCGGCTCGAGCCCGAGCAGGGCCCGCACCAGCAGGAACGTGGCGCCGGTGGCCAGCGCGTACGGGCTGTTCGCCGTCGGGTAGCGCACCGGGTAGCGGGTCAGCTCGCGGGGATAGCCGGCGAACGCCTCGGGCAGCCGGCCCTGGAAGTGGCCCGCCGCGTCGATGATCCCCTCGGCGATCCGTCCCGCCTCCTCCGCGAAGCCGTACCGGCGCAGCCCCCAGGCGATCAGTGCGTTGTCGAACGGCCAGATCGCGCCGACGTGGTAGCCCAGCGGGTTGTACCGCGCCTGCTCCTCGGCCAGCGTCCGCACCCCCCAGCCGGAGAAGAGCCGCGGGCCGAGCAGGTGCGTGGCGACCTGCGCGGCCCGGGACTCCTCGACGATGCCGCTCCACAACAGATGCCCCATGTTGGAGGCGAGCGCGTCGACCTGCCGGCCGTCGGCGTCCAGCGCGAGCGCGTAGTAACCCCGGTCGGCGATCCAGAAGTCCCGCTCGAAGCGCTCCCGCAGCGCCGCCGCCTCCCGCTCCAGCCGGTCCGCGTACGCCGGATCGCCCCAGAACTCGCGGGCCAGCCGGGCCCCGCGCAGCTTCGCGTCGTACGCGTACCCCTGCAGCTCGCAGGTGGCCCGGGGCGGTTGCGGCAGCTGGCCGTCGGCGTAGCAGATCGCCTCCGGCGAGTCCTTCCAGCCCTGGTTCTCCAGCCCGGTCCGCGCGTTGCGCCGCTGGTAGCGGACGTAGCCGTCGCCGAGGAGGTCGCCGTACTCGTCAATCCAGTTCAGCGCCGCCCGGGCCTCGTCCTCGAGGTCCCGCACCAGGGCGGCGTCGCCGGTCCACCGCTCGTACTCGTCGAGCAGCACCACGTAGAGCGGGGTGGCGTCGGCGCTGCCGTAGTACGGCGACTCGGGTCGCTCCTCGAAGGCCGCCTGCTCGCCGTAGCGGAACTCGCGCAGGATCTTGCCCGGCTCCTCGTCGCGGAAGTCGTCGAGCACCGAGCCCTGGTCGATGCCGAGCATCCGCAGGGTGGCCACCGCCAACTCCGGGGCGACCGGCAGCGCCTGGAAGCTGGTCAGGATACTGTCCCGCCCGGTGATGGTGGCGACCCAGGGCAGGCCGGCGGCGGGCATCGCCTGGTCCGGGAGGGTCAGCGGGGAGTACCGCAGCGCGGCCAGGTCGACCAGGCTCCGGCGGTAGGTGGTGGTCACGGCGTCCCAGTCGCAGCTCAGCTGCGGCGCCCGGGCCAGCCAGCCCGCCAGGTCGTCCTGCTGCTCCGCGGTGGTCCGCCGGGGGGGCCGGTCCAGCTGCTCCCGAACGTCCCGGCCGTCCGGCCGCAGCACCAGCGCCCGGACCCGAAGGGTCGTCGTCCACTCCCCGTTCGCGTCCACCCACACGGTGTACGTCAGCCCGTTCTCGTCGACGGCCGCCGGCTCGTCGGCCGAGATCACCGTCTCCCGGTGGAACTTCTCCCGGCGGTAGCCGAGCCGCAGACAGCCCTCCTCGACGCGCCGATAGAGCCGTCCCACCGGCTCACGCTCCTCGCTGACCGCTTGGATCGGGGCGAAGTCGCTCGCCGCCTCCAGCCGTACGTTGAACTCCACCGGCTCCCGGTCGTGATTGAGCACGGTCAGCCGCTCCTCGAAGATGCCGCCGGTGATGGACCGCTCCCGGATCACCGAGGCCTTCGCGTCCACGTAATGGGTGGGCTCGCCCGGCACCAGGAAGAAGCGCAGTGCGAAGTAGTCCCGTTCGGCGATGGAGAGCGGGTTCAGCCGTTCGCCGTTCAGCCGGAGGCGCCACAGCGACAGGAAGCGGGTGTCGAAGTCGAAGAAGCCGCACACGTTGGCGACGTTCGCCTCGATGTCGCCGTTGTCTCCGCTGAGCACGAAGATGTTGCCGTCCAGCACCCGGGCCACATTCGGGTTCACGCCGACTCCTGCCGGTCGCCAGCCATGGCGCGCGGGTGCCGGGCCCCCGGCGGCGCGGCGACGAGCCGCTCCAGCAGGACGACGAAGCCGAACTGCCCATCGATGGTGAGGTCATTGCGCAGCCAAGCCGCCAGCGGCTTTGCCTCGCCCCGGGTCATCCGCGCGAAGGAGGCCCGGTCGGTGCAGATCAGCGCGTCCGCGTCAAGCGGCTCCCGGGACACCGCGACCCGCCCGTCGGCGATGGTCAGGTGCCAGAGGTCGACCCCGTCGTCTCCGGTCAGCTCGAACCGGACGGTACCGCGGGTCTTGCGCAGCAGACGCTCGTACCCGCCGCCGGCGAGTCGGTCGAAGAACGCTCCGATGGGATCCGACACCGCACCGCCTCCCGCAAGATCGCCGTCGGGGCGGGCGGCCCCGAGGTGGACCGTGGCGACCCGTTCGGCGGCGACGACCGACGCGTGCCTGCTCCCGGCCCGGCTCAGCGTATCGCCGGCACCGGGCGCGAAAGCCCGGATCTGGCAACCCGCGGGGGCGCTGCGGGACCCCTGCCCGGGGCAGGCAGGATGGCGGGATGCGTCTGGTCTCCCTGCTGCCGTCCGCCACCGAGATCGTCTACGCCCTGGGCCTCGCGGAGGACCTGGTAGGGGTGACCTTCGAGTGCGAGCTGCCGGCGGCCGACCGGGCCGGCAGGACCGTCGTCGTGGGCGGCCGGGACACCCGGGGCATGAGCCCCGGCGAGATCGACGCGTACGTCAAGGGGCAGCTCGCCGCGGGCGCCGACCTCTACACCCTGCACGCGGGCGCGCTGGCCGGGCTGGACCCCGACCTGATCCTCACCCAGGACCTGTGCCGGGTCTGCGCCCTGCCCGCCGGGCGGGTGGCCGACGCCGTCGACCACCTCGGCTGCCAGGCCGACGTGCTGTCGCTGGACCCGTACACCCTGGAGGAGGTGTTCGGCTCCATCCTGGCGGTGGGGGCGGCGGCCCGCGTACCAGATCGGGCCGAGGCCCTGGTGGACGGCCTCCGGGCGCGACTTGCGGGGGTCACCGCGGCGGTGGCCGACCGGCCGCGGCGCCGGGTCGCGGTCGTGGAGTGGGTGGACCCGCCGTTCGGCGCCGGTCACTGGATCCCAGACCAGGTCCGGGCCGCCGGCGGCGAACCGGTGGCCAGCCACCCCGGCGCCAGCTCGACGTCCACCACCTGGGACGCGCTGCGAGCCGCAGCGCCGGAGGTCGTGCTGGTCGCCCCGTGCGGCTTCCACCTCGACGGGGCGGCCAACCAGGCCTCGGCGGTGGCCCCGCACTTCCCGGACGCGGAGGTCTGGGCCGTCGACGCGGACGGGCTGATCGTGCGGGCCGGGCCCCGGCTGGTCGACGGGGTCGAGGCGATCGCGGCGATCCTGCACCCGGAGGCCGTCCCGACCCCGCCGGCGGGAAGCATCCGCCGGGTGGCCTGATGCGCGCCTGCCGGGGCCCCGGTCCCCGGTCGGGTCGCCGCCCGGTCGCCGCGGAGAATGGCGTCAGGCAGGTCGGCGTGCCGGCCGGCCGTCGCGGCCGACCGGGGCGAGCCGACGCCAGCGGGGCAGCTCGGTGACCACGGTGGCCAGTGCCAACGCGGTAACCGCCAGGGCGGCCGGCTGAGGCCACGCCAGCCAGGCCGACACCGCCGCGGCGACCAGTTGCAGCCCCACCAGCGCGATGGTGACCGGCCCGGGCACGGGCACCAGGACCTGGTTCTTGTCGCCAGGGGTGGCGAAGACGGTCGGCAGCCCCACGAGAACGATCACCGAGCCGACCGCCAGCGGCACCGAGTGCGGCGCGAGCGCCCACGGCGTGGCCACCCAGGCGATCAGCTCGCTGAGGAACCGCAGCGCGGAGGAGAGGTCCGGTCGGCCCGGCGATCCATTGTCGATCACCGGGCCAGTATGCCGGGGCTGATCACGTCGTTCCGGGGCACCTGAGCCGGATACCAGTTGCCGGTCAGGGCGGGCGCGGGCAGAGTATCGGCGTCGGCGGGAGGTGTGGCGTGGATCTGCGGACCAGCCTGCACCGGGCGGCCGGTCTGCAGGCGCGCACGGTGGTGCTGGTCGAGGGCGGCAGCGACCGTCGCGCGCTGGAGGCGGTGGCGCGGCGAGGTGGACGATCCCTGGACGGGGTGGCGGTCGTGCCGATGGGCGGGATCACGAACATCGGGCACTTCCTCGACCTGTTCGGCCCGCGCGGCCTTGGCCGCAGCCTCGCCGGCCTCTATGACGTCGCCGAGGAGGGGTACGTCCGGCGTGGCCTGGAGCGGGCCGGACTCGGCCCGGCGCTGTCCCGCGAGCAGCTGGCCGCCCTCGGCTTCCAGGTGTGCGTGGCGGACCTGGAGGACGAGCTGATCCGCGCGCTCGGTGTGGCGGCGGTCGAGCAGGTCGTCGAGGCGGCCGGGGACCTGCCGTCGTTCCGCCGCTTCCAACGCCAACCCGCCCAGCGGGAGCGCCCACTCGCAGCCCAGCTCCACCGGTTCATCGGCACCCGGTCCGGACGGAAGGCGCAGTACGCGGACCTGCTCTCCGACGCGCTCCCTCCCGCCCGCGTGCCGCCGGCGCTCGACCGGCTCCTGGCGCACCTGTGACCGGTCCACCCGCATACGCCGAACGCCGCCCCGACCGGGGCGGCGTTCGCGTCGGTGACCGGCAACCCGGTCAGGTCATGTCGTCGTAGCGGCGCTCGATCGGCGCGGGCGCGGCGACCGGCTCCGGACGGCCGATCGGGGCGACCGAGTCGACCCGCTGCCCCGCCTCGACCGGCTCGGGCGTCAGGTCCAGCGGCGACACCTCGTCGTCGCTGAGGTCCGCGTAGATCTCCCGACCCCGGCCACGCCGCTTGTCGTTGAAGAACGCCACCGCGACCGCGCCGAAGTAGAGCGCGGAGAGGCAGATCGCCAACGCGGTCATGCCGAACGGATCGGGCGTCGGCGTGACCACCGCGGAGAAGGCGAAGAAGACGAAGATGGCCACCCGCCACCAGCCGAACAGCCGCTTCGCGCTCGCCAGGCCGACGAAGTTGAGCATCAGCACGATCAGCGGGAACTCGAACGCCACCCCGAACAGCAGGATCAGGTTCGTGACGAACGAGATGTACCGGGTGATATCCAGCGTCGTGTGGATGTCGCCGCCGCCGGAGACGTTGAGCAGGAACTCGAGCCCCTTGGAGGTGACGAAGTAGGCCAGCACCGCGCCGCCGGCGAACAGCGGCGCCGCCAGGGCGGTGAAGAAGTACGCGTACCGCCGCTCGTGCCGGTGCAGGCCCGGCGCGATGAACGCCCAGAGCTGGTACAGCCAGATCGGCGCCGCGACGATCAACCCGACCCAGAGGGCCACCTTCATCTGCAGCAGGAACAGGTCGGCCGGCCCGAGTTGGACGAAGTTGCACGTGCCGTCGGGGAGCCTCGACTTCGGCAGGTCGCAGTACGGCTTCTGCAGCAGGTGCAGCACCGGACCGGAGAGCCAGAGGCCGAAGCCGAAGCCGACCACGATCGCCAGCGAGGCGCGGAACAGGCGGTTGCGCAGCTCACGGACGTGCTCCATGAGCGTCATCGAGCCGTCGGCGGCCCGCTCGAAGGTGCTCGGGCCGCGCTTCTTCAGCGCGAAGGCCACGGTGATGGGCCCTTCGCGTCAGTTCTCGCGGACGCGCTGCACCGGGTCAACCGGCGGGGCGACCGGCTGCTGCGGCTGCGGGGCGTACTGCGGCTGCTGCGGCTGGGCGTACTGCTGCTGCGGCTGCTGCTGACCGGCGTACGGCGGGAGCGGCTGGTAGCCGGCCTGCGCGTCCGCCTTCTCGGCCAGGTCACGGTCGTCATCCTGCAGGCTCTTGGTCTCGGCCTTGATGATCCGCAGCGAGCGGCCCAGCGAGCGGGCCGCGTCGGGGAGCCGCTTCGCGCCGAAGAGCAGGATCAGCACGACCACGAGTACGGCGATGTGCCACGGTCGGAGGGCACCCATGGGAAGCTCCAGTCGCTCTGTGTCGTTGAGGGGCGGTCGCAGCCCATCGTACGTGCGCCGAGAGCGGTTGCCACCCCACCGGGCCTGTCGGTGCGGGCCCGGCCGGTGAAGTCTCGACCAACCCGGAGTGTCCCGTCAACCGTCTGCGGGGCGCGTTTCTGCGCGCAACCCGACACGAACGCGCAGCTAACGCGCCCGGGACCGACACCGATCGATCACTTGCCCCGCTTGGCCTTGATCAACGCCATCCGCTCCTGGGCTGTGGCGGCCCGGGCCTGCAACGCCTCGGCCCGCTCCTGAAGCGCCTCGGCGGCGGACCGCAGCGCCTCCGCCTCGGCCTGGCGCCCCTGCAGCGCCACCGCCGCCCGGCGCAGCCGGGGCAGCCGCGCCAGCACCGGCCGCACCGCCAGGGCCAGCACGACGAGCGCGAACAGCACGACCGCGAGCACGCTCCACGTCACCACGGCGGTCAGCCTACTGGGTGACGGTGACCCCCGCCGGATCGGCGGGCCGCGGCGGCGTCGCGTATCCGTCGAGCGCGGCGACCGCCTGGGCGCGGACCTGTTCGGCCAGTTCCACCGGGGCGACCACCGTGACGTCCGGGCCCAGCCCGAGCACGAAGCGGCGGGCCCAGCCCAGGTCGGTGACCCGCAGCGACACCAGCCAGTGCTCGCCGTCGGCGGCCACCCGCTCGCACGGGTAGTACTCGGTGATCCACCGCTCGCCCCGCCCGATCCGCAGGGTGATCAGCGGCAGGTCCGGCGAGGGGCGGAACACCCCGTCGGACAGGTCGTGCGGGCGGGCCTGCGGCGGCACCACCGCCGGCTCGTCCAGCTCGGTGACCGCGTCGATCCGGTCGGCCCGGAACAGCCGGACCGCCTCGGCGCGGCGGCACCACGCCTCCACGTACGCCCGGCCGTCCACCATCAGCATCCGCAACGGATCGATGATCCGCTCGGTGCTCTCGTCCCGGGCGGCGGTGTAGTAGGTGATCCGCAGCGCCCGGCGGCGCTCCACCGCCGCGCGCAGCTCCTGCACCCGCCGGGTCTCGCCGGGCAGCCGGACCTCCACCGGCGCGCCCACGAGGTCGCCGGCCGCGTTCTCGATCTTGGCGAGGGCCCGCTCGACGGCCTCCCGGTTGGCCACGCCCGGGGTCTCCGCGAGCATCCGCAGCGCCACCACCAGGGCGAGAGCCTCGTCCGGGGTGAGCCGCAGCGGCCGGTCGATCCCCGCGTCGTAGGTGATGGTCACCCGGTCACCGTCGAACGCCATGTCGATCAGGTCACCCGGGCCGTAACCGGGCAGCCCGCACACCCAGAGCAGCTCCAGGTCCTCCCGCAGCTGCCGCTCGGTCACCCCCAGGTCACCGGCCGCCTCGGCGATCTCGATGCCGGGCCGGGCCAGCAGGTAGGGCACCAGGTTGAGCAGCCGGGCCAGCCGGTCCGCCGAGGCCCGGCCAGCACGGGCCGCCGGCCGGGTCACCGGGCACCCCCGGCCACCGCCAGCTCGTCGTGCCGGGCGGCGATCTCCTTCAGCCGCTGGATGACCGCCTCGCGCACCTCCGGCGGGTCCAGCACCCGCACGTCCGCGCCGTACCCGACGAGCTGGCCGGCCAGGGAATCCGGATCGGCGTACGGCAGGACCAGCCGGTCGCCGTCCGGCCCGGTGGTGCTCTCCACCGCCCAGCGGCGCAACCCGGCGGCCCGGCCCGGGACGACCAGCACGTTGGCCCGCCCGGTCCGCTCCACCGGCCCCGACCAGCGGGCGACGTGACTGATCAGGTCCACCCCGGCGGGCGGCTCGTACGCCCCCGGCTGGCCGGTCACCCGGACCGCGCCGACCACCCGGGAGAGGCGGAAGCAGCGGGTGGCGTCCCGGTCCAGGTCGTGGCCGACCACGTACCACCGACCGCGCCAGCAGACCACGCCCCACGGCTGCAACCGACGGCGGCTCGACGCGTCCCGGTCCGGCACCCGATAGTCGAAGTTGACCTCCCGCCGGTCCCGGGCGGCGGCGGTCAGCGGCGCGAACGCCGGGTCGACCGTGACCATCGGCTCCATGCCCAGGGTGGCCTGCGGGTCCACGTCCACCCCGGCGGCGCGCAGCTTGGCCAGCCCGGAGGAGGCGGCCGCGGCCAGGCCGGCGTGCTGCCACAGCCGGGCCGCGATGCCCACGGCGGCGGCCTCGTCCGGCTCCAGCGGGATGTCGGGCAGCGCGTACTCGCGGTGGGCGATCCGGTAGCCCGGCTCGGCGTCGAAGACGCTCGCCGTGCCGGTCTCCAGCGGGACACCCAGCTCGCGCAGCTCCGCCTTGTCCCGTTCGAACTTGCGCTGGAACGCCTCGTGGTCCTTGGCGTCGTCCGGATCGTGCTCGTAACCGGGCACGGTCGCGGCGATCTGCGCGGCGGTCAGGAACCGTCGCGTGGACAGCAGGCAGATCACCAGGTTGACCAGGCGTTCGGTGCGGGTCCGCGACACGAGCTGAACGCTAGCAGCCCGCGCGGCGTGGGCGCGCACCCGCGCGGGCGCGGCGCGCGGATGGTCGGGGCCGGGGCGAGCCACGCCACACCCTCCGGGCCGGGCTCCACTCTGCGGGCGGGCGGCCGAAACCGGCAATAGGGTTGGCGCATGTCGGAAGCGGAAGTCAAGACCGAGAGCGTCGGCACGGTCGTCGTCGCCGGCACGGCGAACCTCGCCATCGCCGTAGCCAAGCTGGTCGCCGGGCTGATCTCCGGCTCGGCCGCGATGCTCTCCGAGGCCGCCCACTCCGTCGCCGACACCACCACCGAGGTGCTGCTCTACCTGGCGCTGCGCCGGGGCGCACGGCCCGCCGACACCCGCCACCCCTTCGGGTACGGCAAGGAGAGCTACGTCTGGGCCTTCCTCGCCGCGCTGTTCACGTTCGTCGTCGGCGCCGGCTTCGCCATCACCCACGGCGTGACCACGATCCTCGTGCACGAGCACACCGGCGCCTACCTGGCCTCGTACATCGTGCTGGCGCTCTCCTTCGCGATCGAGTCGGTCTCCCTGGCCCGGGCGGTCAGGCAGGTCCGCCGGGAGTCCCGCCGCTGGCGGGCCAGCCCGCGCCGCTACCTCCGCCTGACCGCCGACACCACCGTCAAGGCGGTGTTCCTGGAGGACAGCGCCGCGCTGATCGGCCTGCTGATCGCCGGCGTCGGCCTCGGGCTCTCCCACCTCACCGGCGACGAGCTCTACGACGGCGTCGCCTCGATCCTCATCGGCGTGCTGCTGCTGGCGGTCGCCACCATCCTGGCCCGGAGCAACATCTCGCTGCTGGTGGGCCGCGCCGTCTCGGAACGGGTGCACCGGCAGATCGAACGCGAGCTGGCCGGCCTGCCGACGGTGGACCGGGTCGACACGCTGATGACCATGCTGCTCGGCCCGGAGGACATCCTGGTCGCCGCCAAGGTCGACTTCCACGACGACGCCACCGGCGCCGACATCGAGGCCGCCGCGGACGAGGCCGAGCGCCGGCTCACCGAGCGCTTCCCGGAGATCGGGTACGTCTTCCTCGACCCGACCCGGTCGATGCCGGGCGCCGGGGGCCGCCGCGCCCGCCAGACCCAGGACGAGGACGACCGTCCGCCGGACCGGGAGGCCGGCCCCGGCCGCCAGTCCTGACCCGGGCACGACCGGCCCGGCGGACGCGGATAGCGTGCCGGGCATGGTGCGATGGCGGTCCGGAACGGTCACGGCGGTGCGGCGGCGGTGGGCCGGCGCCATCGAACTCGACGTCGACCTGCCCGACGGCGCCGCGATGCGCGCCCTGGCCTACCCGGCGCTGGTCGGCGACCCGGAGCCCGGTGACCGGGTGCTGCTGAACGCCGGCGCCCTGCTGATGGGCCTCGGCACCGGCGGGTACGCCCTGGTCGTCGCGCTGCCCGACCGGCTGCCGCCGGACCCGCCGCAGGCCCTCGACACCCGCGACGCCGGCCACCTGGTGAAGGCCCGCTACACCCCGCTGCAACCCATCCTGCTCGGCGTGGACGAGGAGGCCTCCCCGCACCACGAACTGCTCGCCGCCGCGGAGAGCCTGGACGGGATGCCGGTGGTCAGCGCCGACCTGCACTCCGCCCTGCCGGCGATCCTCGCCGGGGTCCACGCCGACGCCCCGGACGCCCGGGTGGCGTACCTGCTCACCGACGGCGGGGCGCTGCCCGCCTGGTTCTCCCGCACCCTCGCCGGGCTCGCCGACCGCCTCGTCGGCACGGTCAGCGTCGGCCAGGCCTTCGGCGGCGACCTGGAGGCCAGCACCCTGCACAGCGGGCTGCTCGCCGCCCGGCACGTGCTCCGCGCCGACGTCGCCGTCGTCGCCCAGGGACCCGGCAACCTGGGCACCGGCACCCGCTGGGGCTTCTCCGGGGTCGCCGTCGGCGAGGCGGTGAACGCCGTCGCCACCCTCGGCGGCCGCCCGGTCGGCTCGCTGCGGATCTCCGACGCCGACCCCCGCCCCCGGCACCGCGGCGTCTCCCACCACAGCCTCACCGCGTACGGCCGGGTCGCGCTCGCCCCGGCGGACCTGGTCGTGCCCGACAGCCTGGCGCCGCCGCTGGCCGCGCAGGTGGACGCGGCCCTCGCCCCCCTCGCGGCGCGGCACCGGATCGTCCGGGTGCCCACCGATGGCCTCGACACCGCGCTGCGCGCCACGCCGGTGGCGCTGTCCACCATGGGACGCGGCCTGGACGCCGACCACGCCTACTTCCTGGCCGCCGCGGCGGCCGGGCGGCACGCCGCCCGGCTCACCCGCTGACCGGCGGGGTCAGCCCGCCGCGTAGCCGTGCGCCACGAGGTGCCGGGCCCCCATCTCGTACGCCCGCGGATCCTCCGGCGTGAACGCGGCCAGCCCGTCGACGTAGCGGTTGTACATGCAGAACGCCGCCGCGATCAGCACCGTGTCGTGCAGCTCCAGGTCGGTGGCGCCCGCGGCCCGGGCGGCGTCGACCAGCTCGCCGGTCACCTCCCGGCCGCCGCGCTGGACGGCGGCGGCGATCCGCAGCAGCGCCCGCAGCTTCTCCCCGACCGGCGCGGCCGCCACGTCGGCGCGCACCTGCTCGACGAGGGACATCCCCGCCGGCAGCTGTGCCGCCGCGGTCGCCGAGTGGGACGCGCGGCAGAACCCGCAGTCGTTCAGGCCGGACACGTACGCGGCGATCAGCTCCCGCTCCCCCGGCGTCAGCGTCGGGTGCGGCGCCCGCAGCAGCGTCTCCGCCAGGGCGTTGAGCGGCCCGGCGGTCTCCGGGCGGAACCGCAGCAGGCCCTGGATGCCCGGGTGTCGTGCCTCGTCGAGGCCGAGATCGATGTGTGCGATGGCGTCACCGTCCCTGTTCGGGCCCCCGACCGTGCGGGCGGCCGCCGACAGGGCAGACCCTCCCACCCCCGGCCGTCCGGCTCAACCCCCGACCGGTCCGACGCCACGCAACCCGCCCGCTCGAAACGCGCGAGGCTCGGCGCGGACGGCCCCGCGGTCAGCGGGGCGACGGTCAGCCGGCGAAGAGGATCAGGGCCAGCCAGGCCCCCACGATCAGGACCAGCACAGCCGCCAACACCCAGGTCGGCACCTTGTACTCGCCGCGGCGGTTGCGCTCGATCTCGGCGCGGATCTTCTCCCGGCGCCGGTCGATCCAGTTCAGCTTCTCGGTGCCGCTGTCGCGGCCGGAGGGTTCGGAAGTGTTCATCGCGTCGCCAGCGTACCGGTGGGGTGGCGGCCGGCGCCCGCAGCACCGGCCGCCCCGCCGTCACATGCTGGCGATCAGCCGCTCCACCCGCTCGTCGTACGCCCGGAACGGGTCCTTGCAGAGCACGGTCCGCTGCGCCTGGTCGTTGAGCTTCAGGTGCACCCAGTCGACGGTGAAGTCCCGCCGCTTCTCCTGCGCGTGCCGGATGAACTCGCCGCGCAGCCGGGCCCGGGTGGTCTGCGGCGGGGTCTCCTTCGCCTCGAAGATCTCCGGGTCGGTGGCCACCCGGTCCACCTCGCCGCGCCGCTCCAGCAGCCCGTACAGGCCGCGACCGCGCCGCAGGTCGTGGTACGCCAGGTCCATCTGCGCCACCCGCGGGTGCGACAGCGGCAGGTCGTGCTTGCGCTGGTACCGCTCGATCAGCCGCAGCTTGGTCACCCAGTCGATCTCCCGGGCCACCGGGTCCAGGTCGCCGGTCTCCACCGCCCGCAGCACCCGGCCCCAGAGCTCCACCACCCGCTTCGCGGTCTGGTCACCGCCGCGCCGCTCCACGAACTCGGTCGCCTTGGCCAGGTATTCCTGCTGGATGTCCAGCGCGCTGACCTCCTTGCCGGAGGCCAGCCGCACCTTGCGCCGGCCGGTGATGTCGTGCGACACCTCGCGGATCGCCCGGATCGGGTTCTCCAGCGACAGGTCCCGCATCACCACCCCGGCCTCGATCATCCGCAGCACGATGTCGGCGGTGCCCACCTTCAGCAGCGTGGTCACCTCGTTCATGTTCGAGTCGCCCACGATCACGTGCAGCCGCCGGTACCGCTCCGCGTCGGCGTGCGGCTCGTCCCGGGTGTTGATGATCGGCCGGCTCCGGGTGGTCGCCGAGGAGACGCCCTCCCAGATGTGCTCGGCCCGCTGCGACAGGCAGTAGACCGCGCCGCGCGGGGTCTGCAGCACCTTCCCCGCCCCGCAGATCAACTGCCGGGTGACCAGGAACGGGATCAGCACGTCGGCGAGCCGGCCGAACTCGCCGTGCCGGGAGACCAGGTAGTTCTCGTGGCAGCCGTACGAGTTGCCGGCCGAGTCGGTGTTGTTCTTGAACAGGTAGATCTCACCCGCGATGCCCTCGTCGTGCAGCCGCTTCTCCGCGTCGACGAGCAGCCCCTCCAGGATCCGCTCACCGGCCCGGTCGTGGGCGACCAGATCGGTGACCGAATCGCACTCCGGCGTCGCGTACTCCGGGTGCGAGCCCACGTCCAGGTAGAGGCGGGCCCCGTTGCGCAGGAACACGTTGCTCGACCGGCCCCACGACACCACCCGCCGGAACAGGTACCGCGCGACCTCGTCGGGGGACAACCGGCGCTGCCCGCGGTAGGTGCAGGTGACGCCGTACTCGGTCTCGAGGCCGAAGATTCGCCGCTCCATGATGTGACATTAGCCGCCCGGGGCCCCAGATGGGCAGCGCTCGACCCAGCCGTCTCACCGGCGGCCGCCACGCGCCCCCTGCCGCGCCGGCGGTCCCGCCGCGCCCCGACCGGCGAGCCGGTACGTTCCCAGCCGTGAGGATCCTCGTCACCGGCGGCGCCGGCTTCATCGGATCGGCGTACGTACGGCGGCTGCTGGGCGGCGCCGAGCCGGCCGTGGACGTCGACGCGGTAACCGTGCTCGACGCGTTCACCTACGCCGGCACCGAGGGCAGCCTCAACCCCGTCCGCGCCGATCCCCGGGTGCGGGTCGTCCGCGGCGACATCCGCGACGCGCCGCTGGTCGACGCCACCGTCGCCGGCCACCACGTCGTCGTCCACTTCGCCGCCGAGTCCCACGTGGACCGGTCCGTCACCGACGCCGCGGCCTTCGTCACCACCAACGTCGTGGGCACCCAGACCCTGCTCGACGCCGCGCTGCGGCACGGCGTACGCCGCTTCGTGCAGGTCTCCACCGACGAGGTCTACGGCTCCGTGACCACCGGGTCGTCGACCGAGCGGGCGCCGCTGGACCCGAGCTCGCCGTACTCGGCCTCCAAGGCCGGCGCCGACCTGCTCGCCCTCGCCTACCACCGCACCCACGGCCTGGACGTCGTCGTCACCCGGGGCGCCAACACCTACGGCCCATACCAGTACCCCGAGAAGATCGCGCCGCTCTTCGTCACCAACCTGCTCGACGGGCACGACGCGCCGCTCTACGGCGACGGTGGCAACGTCCGGGAGTGGCTGCACGTCGACGACCACTGCCACGGCATCGCACTGGCCCAGACCCGGGGGCGCGCCGGTGGCGTCCACCACCTCGGCGGCTCGGCCGAGCTGACCAACCGGGAGCTCACCGGACGACTACTGGCCGCCTGCGGCGCCGGCTGGGAGCGGGTGCGGCCGGTCGCCGACCGCAAGGGCCACGACCGGCGCTACTCGCTGGACAGCACCACCAGCAACCGCGAGCTGGGCTGGTCCCCCACCGTCGACCTGGACCGGGGCCTGGCCGCCACCGTCGACTGGTACCGGCAGAACCGGGCCTGGTGGGAGCCGCTCAAGCCGCACCGCTGACGGCCGTGCATCGGCCGCCGGAGCCACTGCTGTTCGGCGACCTGGCGGTATCCAACGCGGTCGGATACCGCCAGGTCGGCGATGCGGACGCGATAACGACCCGCGGTTCGGCTACGCCTCCGGCTGGTCGGTCTCGGTCTGCTGGCCCTCCAGGTCGGCCGAGCCCGCCGAGGTGGTCGGCTTGTTCGCCTCCTCCGTCGGCACCGTCGGCGTCTTCGCCCGCCCGGGAGCGGGCGCGCTCTCCGCGTCGGCGTCGCCGTCCAGCAGCGCGGTCAGCGCCGCCCCGGTGATCCGACGGAAACTCCGCCCCACCCGGCGCCGGTCCAGGACCGCCACCTCCAGCTGGTTGGCGGCGATCGTCCGCGACGCCCCGCCCTCCCCGCCGACGCTGCTCAGCGCCTGCACGGCCACCCGGACCGCCTCGCTGAGCGACATGTCCGGCCGGTGCTGCGACTTGAGCACCCCGGAGATCGACTCGGCCTGGCCGCCCATCGCCATCCGGCCCGGCTCGTCGTTGACCGAGCCGTCATAGGTCAGCCGGTAGAGCGCGTCGTCCTCCGGAGTCGCGCCCACCTCGGCCACGCAGATCTCCACCTCGAACGGCTTCGACTGCTCGGTGAAGATCGCACCGAGGGTCTGCGCGTACGCGTTCGCCAGGGCCAGGCCGTTGACGTCCCGCCGGTCGTAGCTCAGGCCGTTCAGGTCCGCCATCCGCACGCCGGCGCGGCGCAGGTTCTCGAACTCGTTGTACCGGCCCACCGCGGCGAAGCCGATCCGGTCATAGATCTCGCTGACCTTGTGCAGGGTGCTGGAGAGGTTCTCCGCGACGAAGAGCACCCCGCCCTCGTAACTCAGGACCAGCGCGCTGCGACCCCGGGCGATGCCCTTGCGGGCGAGCTCGGAGCGGTCGCGCATGATCTGCTCGGGCGAGGCGTAGAACTGCATGGCCACGGCGGCGGTTCTCCTTCGGGCGCTGTGCTGCGGACTGCTGACTGGTCAGGTGGGAGCGGGGTCAGCCGCCCGGGTTCTCCATCCGGCCGGAGACGACGCCTTCCGCGATCGTCGCCGTCTCGGCGTCGGTGAGCCGGTGGGTGCCCTCCGCCGTCGCCGTCATCACCACCGGGTAGATCCGGCGGGTCAGATCCGGACCGCCGGTCGCCGTGTCATCGTCGGCCGCGTCGTAGAGCGCCTCGACCGCCAGCCGCATCGCGACGTCGATCGACAGGCCGGCCCGGAAGCGCTTCTTCAAGGCGGACTTGGCGAAGAGCGAGCCGGAGCCGATCGCGTCGTAGCCGGTCTCCTCGTACGGGCCGCCGGTCACGTCGAAGCTGAAGATCCGACCCGCCTTCGTGGGATCGCTGGCCGCCAGGTCGAAGCCGGCGAAGAGCGGGATCACCGCGAGGCCCTGCATCGCCGCGCCCAGGTTGCCGCGGATCATCGAGGCCAGCCGGTTGGCCTTGCCGTCGAGCGAGAGCATCGCGCCCTCGATCTTCTCGTAGTGCTCCAGCTCCACCTGGAACAGTCGCATCAGCTCGATGCCGATGCCCGCGGTGCCCGCGATGCCGACCAGCGAGTACGCGTCGGCCGGATGCACCTTCTCGATGTCCCGCTGGGCGATCAGGTTGCCCATCGTGGCGCGCCGGTCGCCGGCCATCACCACGCCGCCGGCGGCCGCGATGGCCACGATGGTGGTCGCGTGCGGCGCCATGTCGGCGGCCATGCCGGGCGGCAGCGGCCGTCGGCCGGGCAGCATCTCGGGGGCCACCTTGCTCAGGAACGCTGTGAAGGAGGACGTCCCCGCGTTGGTGAACACATCTGGAAGACGCCCGGATGGATCAAAACCCGCTGCCACGTGGTTCCTCTCAGGTACGTGATCGCCCTGGCCAGCCTCGCGGGACTGTCACGGAACTGGCCAAGACCACCGTTGCAGTTGAAGCAGAGTATCCCGCGCACCCACCCGGTGCGATGATCGTGGTCCACATGTTCCGGATCGGGGTCGCCGCACACCGCGCAGACCCCGCCCTGCTCGGCGAGAAGCTCCCGGAACTCCTTCTCCCCGATCCCAAACCGCCGTCGCAGGTGGTACTCACGAGTGCCGCCATAGAGCCGCTGCGCGGTCTCCCTGCCGCGGGCGTTGTGGCAGGGCTTGCAGTAAGTGTGCCGCCCGCTGGCCTTCCTGGTACGGGGAAAGTCGTCGAGCGGCTTGATCCGGTCGCAGTCCGGGCGCCACTTCAGCCCGTCGGGTACCGGAGCAGACGGCTTCTTCTGCTCGCCGATTGCGGGCAAGCCTTGTCCGATTCGCTGGGCAAGTCGGACATTCTACATCACTCCCCGCCTTTCTGGACATAGCCCCTGACAAATTCTTCTGCGTTCTCCTCGAGGACGGAGTCGATCTCGTCGAGCAGGTCGTCGACGTCCTCGGTGATCTCGGCGTGGCGCTCGGCAACCTCGGGGTTGGCCTGCGCGGTGACGTCCTCGATCTCCTCGCCCTGGGTCGACTTGCCGGACTGGGTCTGGCCGCCTTCTTGCGTAGCCATCAGGTGCCTCCTCCACGATCGCCTGCGATGAACTTACCTCGCGGGAGCGACGAAAAGCCCGCCGCGCGCCGGCTTCCGGCGTACGACGGGCCTGCGTCCGGCGGCGGTCAGCCCCCGGTCAGCGTCTCCAGCAGATCCTTGGCGCTGGCGCACCGGTCGAAGAGCGCGCCGACGTGCTTGCGGGTGCCCCGCTCCGGCTCCATCATCGGCACCCGGACCAGCGACTCCCGGCCCACGTCGAAGATGACGGAGTCCCAGCTCGCCGCGACCACCTCGGAGGCGTACTGGGCCAGGCAGCGGCCCCGGAAGTAGGCCCGGGTGTCCTCCGGGGGCTGGGTCATCGCGGTCCGGGTCTGCTCGTCGGTCAGCAGCGTCTTCATCGACCCGCGCGAGACCAGCCGGTGGTAGAGCCCCTTCTCCGGCCGGACGTCGGAGTACTGCAGGTCGACCAGCTGGAGCTTGTGCGAGCCCCAGGCGAGCTTCTCCCGCTCCCGGTACCCCTCCAGCAGCCGCAACTTGGCCACCCAGTCCAGCTCGTCGGCGCAGAGGAAGGCGTCGCGGCCGAGCCGGTCCAGCACGTTCTCCCAGCGCGCGAGGACGTCCGCGGTCTGCTCGTCGACGTCGCTGCCGTACCGATCGTCCACGAAGGACCGGACCCGCTCCAGGTACGCCCACTGCACGTCCAGGGCGGTCAGCTTGCGGCCGTCGCGCAGCCGCATCAGGTGCTTGAGCGACGGGTCGTGGCTGACCGCGCGCAGCTCGCTGACCGGGTCGGCGATGCCCAGGTCCGGGCCGAGCGCCTTCTCTTCGATCATGGTGAGGATCAGCGCGGTGGTGCCGACCTTCAGGTAGGTGGAGATCTCCGACAGGTTGGCGTCGCCGATGATGACGTGCAGCCTGCGGTACTTGTCGGCATCGGCGTGCGGCTCGTCGCGGGTGTTGATGATCGGCCGCTTAAGGGTGGTCTCCAGCCCGACCTCGACCTCGAAGAAGTCGGCACGCTGGGAGATCTGGAAGCCGTTCTGGCCGCCGTCCTGGCCGATGCCGACCCGGCCGGCGCCGCAGACGATCTGCCGGGTGACGAAGAACGGCGTCAGGTACGCCACGATGTCGGCGAACGGGGTCTGCCGCCGCATCAGGTAGTTCTCGTGGGAGCCGTAGCTGGCGCCCTTGTTGTCGGTGTTGTTCTTGTAGAGGTGGATGGGCTGGGTGCCCGGGATGGTGGCGGCGCGGCGGGCCGCCTCGGCCATCACCCGCTCCCCGGCCTTGTCCCAGCGCACCACGTCGAGCGGGTTGGTCACCTCGGGCGTGGAGTATTCCGGGTGGGCGTGGTCGACATACAGCCGGGCACCGTTGGTGAGTATGACGTTGGCCAGCCCGAGGTCCTCGTCGGCGAGCGCCTCGGCGGGGTCGTAGGCCGCGCCGGAGTAGGTGAAGCCGCGCGCGTCGCGCAGCGGCGACTCCTCCTCGTAGTCCCAGCGGGCCCGGCCACCGCGGTTGAGTTCCGGGCGCGCCCCGTAGGCGTTCACCACCTGTGAGGAGGTGACCATCGGGTTGGCCCCGGCCTGGCCGGGCACGGAGATGCCGTACTCGACCTCGGTGCCCATGATCCGTCTTACGCTCATCGACTGCCCGCTCCCGCTCGCCCGTCCCGGTCCCCCGTCACGTCGAGCGTAGTCGCCGGTATGCGGTAAGGGGGCGCGGCGCGGTGCCGGCGTACGGTGTGGCGGCGCGTGGGCGGCCGGTCGTGGACGCGCGGAGGCCCGCGGCGCGGCGCGCCACGGGCCTCCGTCGTGCTGGTCGGGCCTACAGGTACTGGCCGGTGTTGCTGGCGGTCTCTATCGACCTGCCGGCCTCCGCGCCCTTGCCGCCGGAGACGAGCGTACGGATGTAGACGATCCGCTCGCCCTTCTTGCCTGAGATGCGGGCCCAGTCGTCGGGGTTGGTGGTGTTGGGCAGGTCCTCGTTCTCCCGGAACTCGTCGACGCAGGCGTCGAGCAGGTGCTGCAGCCGCAGCCCCTTGCGCCCGGAGGTGAGGAACTCCTTGATGGCCATCTTCTTGCCGCGGTCGACGATGTTCTGGATCATCGCGCCGGAGTTGAAGTCCTTGAAGTAGAGGACTTCCTTGTCGCCGTTGGCGTAGGTGACCTCGAGGAAGCGGTTCTCCTCGGTCTCCGAGTACATCCGCAGGACGACCGCGTCGATCATCGCCGCCACGGTGGCCTGCGGGTCGCTGCCGTGTTCGGCCAGGTCGTCCGGGTGCAGGGGCAGCCCGGCGAGGATGTACTTGGAGAAGATGTCCTTGGCCGCCTCGGCGTCCGGCCGCTCGATCTTGATCTTCACGTCGAGCCGGCCGGGGCGCAGGATCGCCGGGTCGATCATGTCTTCCCGGTTGGAGGCGCCGATGACGATGACGTTCTCCAGGCCCTCCACGCCGTCGATCTCGCTGAGCAGCTGCGGGACGATGGTGTTCTCCACGTCGGAGGAGACGCCGGAGCCGCGGGTGCGGAACACCGAGTCCATCTCGTCGAAGAACACGATCACCGGGGTGCCCTCGCCGGCCTTCTCGCGGGCCCGCTGGAAGACCAGCCGGATGTGCCGCTCGGTCTCGCCGACATACTTGTTGAGCAGCTCGGGACCCTTGATGTTGAGGAAGAAGCTGGTGTGCTTCTCCTCGCCGCGCCGCTCGGCGATCTTCTTGGCCAGCGAGTTGGCGACCGCCTTGGCGATCAGCGTCTTGCCGCAGCCGGGCGGGCCGTAGAGCAGGATGCCCTTCGGCGGCCGGAGCTGGTGCTCACGGAACAGGTCGGCGTGCAGGAAGGGCAGCTCCACCGCGTCGCGGATCTGCTCGATCTGCGCCTGGAGGCCGCCGATGTCGGTGTAGTCGACGTCAGGCACCTCCTCCAGGACCAGCTCCTCGACCTCGCTCTTCGGGATCCGCTCGTACGCGTACGCCGAGCGGGGCTCGATCATGAGCGAGTCGCCGGCCCGGATCGGCGAGCCGATCAGGGTCTCGGCGAGGTGCACGATCCGCTCCTCGTCGGAGTGCGAGACCACCAGCGCCCGGTCGCCCGGGGCGCCCCCGGGACCCGCGAGGATCTCCTTGAGCATCACGACCTCGCCGACCCGCTCGTACCCGAACGCGTCGACGATGTTGAGCGCGTCGTTGAGCAGGACCTCCTGGCCGCGCCGGAGCTCGTCGACCTCGAGCGAGGGCGAGACGGCGACCCGGAGCTTGCGCCCGCCGGTGAAGACGTCCACCGTGCCGTCGTCGTGCCTCGCCAGGAAGACGCCGTAGCCACTGGGTGGCTGCGCGAGGCGGTCGATCTCCTCCTTGAGCGTCACGATCTGCGCGCGAGCCTCCTTGAGGGTGCCCACGAGCCGTTCGTTGTTCTCGGTCAGCCGCGCCAACTGCGCCTGGGTGGCCGCCAGCCGCTCTTCGAGCTGCCGGACGTGTCGGGGGCTTTCGGTCAACTTGCGCCGCACCAGAGCGAGTTCCTCTTGAAGGAACGCGACCTGCGTGGAGAGATCGTGGGCCTCCTTCTCCCACCGTGCGGCGCGCGAGTCCGCGTCGTCGCTGCGTGCCACGTCCCACCTCCCCGGGGGCTTGAACGTTCTGACCTAACACTAGCCGCTATGAGCCCGATTCGGTCCCGCGCAACGCGCTCGTCACCGAAGCTTGATCGCCAAGGGCTGGTCGACGGGCGGGTACTGGCGTTCAGGTACCGTCGCAGGGTGGGACGGGAGAACATGGGGGGTGCACGATGACGCAGGTCGCGACGGACCAGCTTCAGGTCTGGGTGGACCAGGACCTCTGCACGGGCGACGGGCTCTGCGTGCAGTACGCGCCGGAGGTCTTCGAGTTCGACGTCGACGGCCTGGCGTACGTCAAGGGCGCCGACGGTGAGCTGCGGCTGGCCCCGGGCAGCCGGGTGGACGTGCCCGAGCACCTGCGCCTCGAGGTGATCGACTCGGCGAAGGAGTGCCCCGGCGAGTGCATCCACGTGGTACGCGGCAGCGACGGCGCCGAGGTGGCCGGCCCGGACGCCGAGGAGGACTGAGCCGCCCGCCTGCCGGCCCCGCGGCCGGTGGGCGCCGGCAACCGGCTCCGGCCCCCGGGGCCGCTCGCCGGCGGGGCGAGGCTCAGAGCATCGGGCGGCCGACCACCGAGGCGACCAGCCGGGCGAACTCCTCCAACCGGGCGATCTGTCCCGCGCCGCCGTCGTCGAGGGTCTTGCCGAAGCGCAGCGCGTCGTGCCGCGGCCCGGCGACCAGCTCATCCCCGGGCGGCGCCTCGTCCAGCGAGGTCAGCAGCAGATAGACGTCGATGCTGTCGACCCGGATCTCACCGGTGTCGGACCGGTTCAGCCGCCGCCGGCAGCCGACCTCGGTCACCGTGGAGACCGGCACCACCCGTAGCGACGAGGTCATCGACCCGGGCGGTCCCTCCCCCGGCGGTACGTCCTCGCCGTGCCAGAGCACCAGCCGGCTGCCGTCGCAGACGACGACCTCCTGCCACACCCCGTTGACCTCGTTGACGAAGCGTTCCAGGGTGAAGCCGAGCACGGAGGCCCCGCGCAGCACCCCGCCGAGCGCCTCCAGGGCCACGTCCGGGTCGCGCAGGTAGGCCCGCGCGGCCGACTCGAGGTCGGTGTACGGCGACCAGTCCGGGAAGACCGCGGGCAGGTCCCCGTTGCCGAAGCCCGGGCTGCTCATGCCGCCTCCCCCGCCCGCCCGGCGCACGGTCGGGCGCGCCGACCGGCGCCGCCGCCGAGGCCCGCGCGGGGCCGGATCGCGCCGCGCGCCCCGATCCGCTCGCTCATGCCACCGTCTCCACCCGTTCGGTGTCGTCCCGGCGCCGGTCCGCGCCGGGACACATGATCGCCTGCCGCATGCCGGGTCGACCAGCCACCGGAGTCACGGCTGGTCCAGCTCCTCCGCCGGCCCCGTCGGCTCCGCACCGGCCGCCGCCTGCCGGGCCGCCTCGGCCTCGCGCAGCGCCTGCCGGCGCTGGACGTACGCCTCGGTGCCCTTGCTCGGCTTGCGGCGGCGCGGCGGCGCGGTCACCCCCGGGGCGAGCTTGCGCGCGGAGACCAGGAACGCGGTGTGCGCGATCATCCGGTGGTCCGGGCGGACGGCCAGGCCCTCGGCGTGCCAGTCGCGGACCAGCGACTCCCAGGCACGCGGCTCGGTCCAGCCGCCGCGCTCGCGCAGCGCCTCGACCAGCTCGGACAGCTGTGGGGTGGTGGCCACGTAGCCGATGAAGACGCCGCCGGGCACCAGCGCCCGCTCGACCATGTCGAGGGTCTCCCACGGGGTGAGCATGTCCAGGATGATCCGGTCGAACCCGGTCTCCTGGCACTGCGCGACGTCGCCGACGTGCAGCCGCCAGGCGGGGTGCGGTCCGTTGAAGAACGCCTCGACGTTGCGCCTGGCGATCTGGGCGAAGTCGTCGCGCAGCTCGAAGGAGTGCAGCTCACCCTCCGTGCCGACGGCCCGCAGCAGCGAGCAGGAGAGCGCGCCGGAGCCGGCGCCGGCCTCGAGGACCTTCGCGCCGGGGAAGATGTCGCCCATCGCGACGATCTGCGCGGAGTCCTTCGGGTAGATCACCTGGGCGCCGCGCGGCATGGAGAGCACGTAGTCCGACAGCAGCGGGCGCAGGGCCAGGAAGGCGGTGCCGCCCCCGGTGGTGGTCACCACGCTGCCGTCGGGCAGCCCGATGAGCGTGTCGTGCTTGAGGATGCCGCGGTGGGTGTGGAACTCCTTGCCGGGCTCCAGCGTCACGGTGTGCATCCGCCCCTTCGGGTCGGTCAGCTGCACCCGGTCGCCGGGGCGGAACGGCCCCCGGTGCACGGGGGGCAGCGCCGGGGCGGCGGGGTCGGCCGGGACGGTGGAGGGCTGTGCGGTCACGTGTTCATCTTCCGTTTGGGTTCCAGGAGCTGCGCCAGATCCGCGATGTGCAGAACGCCGACGACATCTTCGCCTGCCGTCACGACGTACTGTGCGCCCGGGTGGGTCTGCACGGTCTGCATCACCCGTTCGCCGTCCGCGCCGACCGGCAGCGCCGGGACCGTGTCCAGGCTGCGGGACACCGCGTCCACCGCGAGCCACGGCCAGCGTTCCGGGGGTACGGCGTCGGCACGGGCCGGGTCGACCAGGGCGACCGGCCGGCCGGCGGAGTCGACGACGGCGAGCGCGGCGTCGGGTGCCGGGCCCTCCGCGCGGCGGCGCTGCGCCTCGGCCAGCGGGGTGCCGCTGGGCACCGGCAGCACCGGTCGGGCCAGCCGGGCCAGGTCGATCAGCGGGAGGCGGCGGCTGATCCGGGCCAACCGGATCGACTGGCCGGCGCCCCGCCACAGGGTGAACGCCACCAGCAGCATCAGCGGCAGCAGCACCGGCGGCAGTGCCCGGCGCAGGGTGAGCAGGACGACCAGGGCCAGGGTGCCGAGGGCGACGACGCGGCCCACCCAGCCGGCCACCTCGGTGCCCCGGTGCCGGTCCCCGGTGAGCGCCCACACCGCCGCGCGCAGCGCCCGACCGCCGTCGAGCGGCAGCCCGGGCAGGCTGTTGAAGATCGCCACCACGACGTTGCTCGCCGCGAGCTGGAAGGCGAGCTGGTCGGCCAGGGTGCCGTCGGGCAGGGCGAGGGTTGCCGCGACGGCGGCGGCGCCGAGCAGCGCGGAGACCGCCGGGCCGGCGAGCGAGACCAGCAGGTCGACCCGGGGACTGGGGGCGTCCCGGTCCATCTCGGTGTACCCGCCGAGCAGCTCCAGGGTGATACCGCGCACACCGATGCCGTACCGGCGGGCGGTCAGCGCGTGCCCGAGCTCGTGCAGCAGCACGGAGCCGAGCAGGGAGACGACGAAACCGGCGCCGACCAGATAGCCGGCCACCGGGCCGAGGTCGAGCTGGCGGCGGACCAGCGCCGCGTACGCGACGGTCACCACCAGGGTGAGCAGGACCATCGACGCGTCCAGGTGCAGCGGCACCCCGAACACCCGGCCCACGGTCAGACCGGGACGGCGCCCGGGCCGGCGTGGTGGTCGGGACGGCTGCTGCACCGCACCGATGCTACGCGGGGCCGATCATGTGCCGGTGCGGCGACGGCGGGCCTGTCACACCGGTGCCCTAACCTTCCGGACATGACGGCGGAACCGGTGATCGACGCGCAGGACACCCTCGCCCCGGCGGTGCTGCCGCCCACGGTACGGGCGTCGCTGTCGCCGTCCCGGGCGGCGGATTTCAAGACCTGCCCGCTGCTCTACCGCTTCCGCAGCATCGACCGGCTGCCCGAGCGGCCGACGGTGGAGCAGGCCCGGGGCACGCTGGTGCACGCGGTGCTGGAGCGGCTGTTCGACCTGCCCGCGGCGGCCCGCACGCCCGAGTCGGCCGGTGACCTGGTCGCCCCGCAGTGGGACCGGCTGGTCACCGAGGAGCCGGAGCTGGCAGGCCTGTTCGCCGAGGGCGACGCGGCCGGCGTCGCGGAGTTCCTCCGGTCGGCCGCCGCGCTGCTGGAGGGCTATTTCGCGGTGGAGGACCCGCGCCGGCTGGAGCCGGCCGAGCGCGAGGCGTTGATCTCCGCGGTGGTCGACGACGAGCTGCTGATCCGGGGCTACCTGGACCGGCTCGACGTCGCGCCGGACGGCGCGCTGCGGGTGGTGGACTACAAGACCGGCGGTGCCCCGCGCGAGGCGTTCGAGGCGCGGGCGCTGTTCCAGCTCAAGTTCTACGCCCTCGTGCTCTGGCGCACCCGGGGCGTGGTGCCGCGGGTGCTGCGGTTGCTCTACCTCAAGGACGCCGAGATCTGCGACTACACGCCGGACGCCGAGGAGCTGCTGCGCTTCGAGCGCACAGTGGTGGCCCTCTGGCAGGCCATCGAGCAGGCCACCGCGCGGCAGGATTTCCGGCCCCGACCCAGCCGGCTCTGTGACTGGTGCAGCCACCAGGCGCACTGCCCGAGCTTCGGCGGCACCCCACCGCCCTTCCCGACCCTCGCCACCACGGACCCGCTGCGCGACGCCCGCTCCGGGCCGGCCGCCCCCGGCGCGGACGAGTGACCCTCCTCCCTGAGGAGGAGGGCGGGTTCGGTATCGGCGACGACGGGTCGCGCCGGGCGGCGAGTAGCGTTCCGCTGTGACGGATCGGCTGAGGGCGTGGGCAGGCCACCGACCGCTGGCCATCGACGGCTGCTTCGCGGTCGCCCTGGTGCTGCTGGACCTGGTGTTCCTCCTGCTGACCCCGCGCGAGCTGCGCCCCGGGCAGCTGTCGGTCGCGCTGGGCTGGAGCGCGGTCTGCGCCGCGCCGGTGGCGGTGCGCCGGGTCGCCCCGTGGCCGGCGGTCGGCGCGGCGGTGGCCACCCTGGCGGTGCCGGTGCTGCTCGGGCACGCCCCGACCACGCAGGGCGTGACCTTCGTCGTGCTCACGTACACGATGGCGGCGCACCGACCACTGCGACCGGCCACGCTGGCCGCGGTGCTGCTGTGGGTGCCGGTGGCGCTGGCCAACACGGTCGCGCCGCTGGACGGCGTGCTCGACATGGGTCCCGCCTACCAGGTGCTCAACAACCTGCTCACCGCCTCGGTGGCGTACGCGGTGGGGCGGGCGGTGCACGCCCGGCGGCAGTCGACGCAGGCGCTGCGCGAGCGGGCCCGGGTCGCCGAGGCGAACCAGCGTTCCCTGGCCGAGCAGGCGGTCGCCGACGAGCGCCGCCGGATCGCCCGTGAGCTGCACGACGTGGTCGCCCACCACGTCAGCGTGATGGGGGTGCTGGCCACCGGCGCCCGCCGGGTGCTGCGCCGGGACCCGGACACGGCGGACGAGGCGATCGCCACCATCGAGGAGACCAGCCGGGCCACCCTGCGGGAGATGCGCCGGCTGCTGGACGTGCTGCGCACCGACGCCGAGCCGGCCGCCGACCTCGCGCCGCAGCCCGGCCTGACCGGCATCGAGGCACTGGTCGAGCAGGTCCGGGAGGCGGGTCTGCCGGTCACCCTGCGGGTGGACGGCACGCCCGGCCCAATGGAGGAGGGAGTGGCGCTGACCGTCTACCGGATCGTGCAGGAGGCGCTGACCAACGCGCTCAAGCACGCCGGCACGGCGACCGCACTGGTCCGGCTCACCTTCGCCGACGCCTCCCTGGCGGTGGAGGTCACCGACACCGGGCGCGGCCCGGGTCCGACACCCGACCGGATCGGGCACGGACTGGTCGGCATGCGCGAGCGGGTCGCCCTCTACCGTGGGATCCTGCGGACCGGTCCGCGGCCGGGCGGCGGCTTCCGGGTGTACGCGAGGATCCCGCTGGAGCCGGTCGGGGTGGTCCCCGCGTGACCGGGCGACGCGGGCGACGCCGGCAAGACGGACGACGCCGGCACGACGGGCCGGGGCGGCACGAGCAGCACGACGGGGAGATCCGATGACCGACAGCACGCCGGCACGGCCGGTGCGGATCCTGCTCGCCGACGACCAGCCGTTGCTGCGTACCGGCTTCCGGATGGTGCTCGGGACCGAGGACGACCTGGACATCGTGGCCGAGGCCGGGGACGGACTGGAGGCGGTGGAGCTGTCCCGGCGGCTGCTGCCGGACGTGGTGCTGATGGACATCCGCATGCCCCGGATGGACGGGGTCGCCGCGACCCGGGCCATCGTCGACGCCCGGCTGCCGGTACGGGTGCTGATCCTGACCACCTTCGACCTCGACGAGTACGTGATCGGCGCGCTGCGGGCCGGGGCGAGCGGCTTCCTGGCCAAGGACGTGCCGGCGGAGGACCTGGTCACCGCGATCCGCACGGTCGCCGCCGGGGAGGCGGTGGTGGCGCCGCGGATCCTCAAGCGGCTGCTGGACCGCTTCGCCGACGTGCTGCCCGACCCGGCGGCGAGCCCGCCGAAGGCGCTGAGCGCGCTGACCGAGCGGGAACGGGAGGTGCTGGTGCAGGTCGCCCGGGGCCTGTCCAACGCGGAGATCGCCCGGGCGCTGTCGGTCAGCGAGACCACCATCAAGACCCACGTGGGGCACGTGCTGACCAAGCTGGGGCTGCGCGACCGGGTGCAGGCGGTCGTGCTGGCGTACGAGACGGGACTGGTGCGGCCCGGGGCGTGAGCGGCGGGGGAACGCGCAGTTGCTCTCGTCACCTACCGTGACCATTGGCCGTGCGGCGGGGTTGACCATGACGCGACGTCAGGTCCTAGCGTCGGCCGCGACGACGACGTCCCGGCGGCGCGGGAAATCGCTCGACCCCGGTCGGGTCAGGGGCAACCCTGAGCCGGGATCGGGGCCGACCCGCAGCACGATCTCCGGCACCGGATACGTCCGGGGGTGGACGGATCCTCCAGCCACCGGGCAGAGGATGGAGACTGCCGCACCGGCCAGCGGGGGCGGTGCGGAAACTGCAGGCAGACGGAAGAGGTAGATGAATTGACCGCGACGGTGGGTCCGCAGGCGCAGGCCGCGGCCCGGGCCAACGAGGTGTGGAAGCTGTACGGCAGCGGCGAGGCGCAGGTCGCCGCGCTGCGGGGGGTGACCGCGGAGTTCGAACGCGGGCGGTTCACCGCGATCATGGGCCCGTCCGGCTCGGGCAAGTCGACCCTGATGCACTGCCTGGCGGGCCTGGACTCGGTCACCAAGGGCACGGTGTCGATCGGAGACACGACGGTGACCGGGCTCGGCGACTCCGGGCTGACGAAGCTGCGCCGGGACAAGGTGGGCTTCATCTTCCAGCAGTTCAACCTGCTGCCCACGCTCACCGCCCAGGAGAACATCCTGCTGCCGCTGTCGATCGCCGGCCGCAAGCCGGACCCGGCCTGGTACGACACGGTGATCGACACGGTCGGCCTGCGGGACCGGCTCAGCCACCGGCCGGCGCAGCTCTCCGGCGGCCAGCAGCAGCGGGTGGCCTGCGCGCGGGCCCTGGTCGCCCGCCCCGAGGTGATCTTCGCGGACGAGCCGACCGGCAACCTGGACTCCCGGTCCGGCGCCGAGGTGCTGAACTTCCTGCGCAACTCGGTACGCGAGCACGGCCAGACCATCGTGATGGTCACCCATGACCCGACCGCGGCCGCGTACGCCGACCGGGTGATCTTCCTCGCCGACGGGCAGATCGTCTCCGAGCTGGTCGAGCCGACCGCGGACACGGTGCTGGACACCATGAAGAAGCTGGACGCTCCCGCCGAGGTGGCGCGCTGATGTTCCGCGCCACGTGGAAAAGCCTGCTGGCGCGCAAGGTGCGCCTCCTGCTGTCGGGCCTGGCGGTCGTGCTGGGCGTCATGTTCGTCTCCGGCGCCTTCGTGCTCACCGACACCCTGGGCCGGTCGTTCGACGCCGTCTTCGCCGACGGGTACTCGCACATCGACGTGACCGTCGCCGCGAAGCCGAAGGTCGCGCTCAGCGAGGCCGAGGGCGAGCAGGTCCAGGCGCCGGTGCCGGCGTCCGTGGTCGACCAGGTGAAGGCGAAGGTGCCGGGCGCGGCGGACGTCACCGGCCTGGTCAACGCCGACGGCGCCCGGCTGATCGGCAGCAACGGCAAGGTGGTGACCTCGTTCGGGCCGCCGCAGCTGGGCGAGAACTGGGTCGGCGAGAACGACCTGATCGAGCTGCGCCCCGGCAGCCGGGAGCCCCGGGCCGACGACGAGATCGTCGTCAACCAGGCCCTCGCCGACGCGGCGAAGGTCAAGGTCGGTGACCGGGTCGGCGTGCTGACCCTGCAGCCGAAGAAGGAGTTCACCCTGGTCGGCGTGTTCGGCTACAGCGGCGGCCGGGACTCGATGGGCGGGGTGAACGAGGTCGTCTTCACCACGCCGGTGGCGCAGCGGCTGATGCTCGGCAAGCCGGACACCTTCACCAGCGTCAGCGTGCAGGCCGCGGACGGGGTGTCGGCCGAACGGCTGCGCGACGACGTGGCGGCGGCGCTCGGCTCCGGCTACGAGGCGAAGACGGGCAAGCAGGCCGCCGCCGACCAGGCGGCCAGCCTGAAGGACGCGCTGTCGTTTTTCAACAAGGTCCTGCTCGGCTTCGCCGCGGTGGCGCTGCTGGTCGGCACCTTCCTGATCCTCAACACCTTCTCGATCATCGTCGCCCAGCGCACCCGGGAGCTGGCCCTGATGCGGGCGATCGGGGCGAGCGGGCGGCAGATCATCGGCTCGGTGGTGCTGGAGGCCATCGTGGTCGGCCTGATCGCCTCCGTGCTCGGGCTGGCCGCGGGCATCGGCGTGGGCGCGCTGCTGGCGTACCTGTTCGGGAAGCTGGCCGGCGGGCTCAGCCTGGCCGGGCTCGGCGTGCCGCCGGCGGCGGTGATCGGCGCCTTCGGCGTCGGCCTGGTGATCACCGTGGTGGCGGCCCTGCTGCCGGCGCTGCGGGCGTCCCGGATCCCGCCGATCGCCGCGATGCAGGACGTGGCCACCCCGGACCGGCCGCTGACCAAGGTCACCGTGGCCGGCGGGATCGTCACCGGGATCGGCGCGGTGCTGCTCTTCCTCGGCCTGAACGGGCACGCCGGCGACAACACCCTGGCCACCATCCTCGGCGGCGTGCTGTTCGCCTTCATCGGGGTGGCGCTGCTGACCCCGCTGATCAGCCGGCCGGTGGTCTCCCTGCTCGGGGCGCTGTTCGCCTGGTCGGTGCCGGGCAAGCTGGGCCGGCTGAACTCCGGCCGCAACCCGCGCCGCACCGCGATCACCGCGGCCGCGCTGATGGTCGGCATCGCCCTGGTGACCGGCGTGACGGTGATCCTCGACTCGGCGAAGGGCAGCATCAGCAAGGTGGCCGCGGACACCATCAAGGCGGAACTGGTGATCTCCGGGGCGCAGAGCGGGCCGCGCCCGCCGAGCTTCGACCCGGCGGTGCTGGAGAAGGCGGCGGGGATCCCGGGCGTCCAGTTGGTCGACGGCGAGTACGGCGACATGGCCACGGTCAACGGCACCCGTACCTGGGTGGCGGCGTCGAGCAACGTCGCCTCGCTGCAGCGGATCTTCGGCGCAAAGGCCACCGCCGGTGACATCAGCCGGCTCGGCCCGGACCAGATGCTGTTCAGCTCGGACACCGCCAAGTCCCGCAACGTGTCGGTCGGCTCCCCGGTGACGGTGCAGCTGTCCCGGGGCGAGGCGCGGACGTACACTGTCAGCGGCATCTACGAGAGCTCGCAGCTGACCAACCCGGTGGTGCTGCCGCCGCAGGCGGCCGCCGACTTCGCCATCCCGCAGCCGATCCAGGGCTTCGTGCAGCTCGCGCCCGGCACCAAGGTCGCCGACGTGCAGCCGCAGGTGGAGACGCTGCTCGCCGACAGCCCGGAGGTGTCGGTGGCGGACCGGGACGCGTTCATCAAGCAGCAGACCAGCCAGCTGGACACCCCGCTGCGCATGATCCAGATCCTGCTGGCGCTGGCCATCGTGATCGCGGTGCTCGGCATCATCAACACCCTGGCCCTGTCGGTGCTGGAGCGGACCCGGGAGCTGGGGCTGCTGCGGGCGATCGGGCTGCGTCGGGCGCAGACGATGCGCATGATCACCGTCGAGGCGGTGGTGATCTCGATCTTCGGGGCGCTGCTCGGCGTGGCGGTCGGCACCGGTCTGGGCGCCGCGGTGGTCCGGGCGCTCAAGGACGAGGGGATCACCGACCTGATCCTGCCGTGGGGTCAGATGGGGGTCTTCCTCGCCCTGGCCGCGATCATCGGCGTGATCGCCGCGGTGCTGCCCGCGGTGCGGGCCGCGCGGATCAACGTGCTGGGCGCCATCGCCCACGACTGAACGGCACGCGACACCAAGGGGCCCCGCCGGTCGGCGGGGCCCCTTGGTGTCGCGGTCAGGCGAGCGGTTCGCCGAGCAGCGCCGACAACAGCTCAAGGTCCGCCGCGCTCAGGCTCTCCAACTGGTGCACGCCGTCGGTCGGCGGCAGCGGCACCTCCGCCGGTACGGCCAGCACGGCGGCCCCGGCCGCGAGGGCGCTGGCCACCCCGGTCGGCGAGTCCTCGATCGCCACGCAACGCCCGATCGGCACGTCGAGCAGCCGGGCGGCGGTCAGGTACGGCTCCGGGTGCGGCTTCGCCGCGTCCACCTCGTCGCCGCAGACCACCGCGTCGAAGCTGTCCCGCCCCAGGGTGTCGAGGGCGACCTCGACCAAGGGTCGCCCGCTGGAGGTCACCAGGGCGGTGGGAATGCCCGCCGCGCGGACCGCCCGCAGCAGCGCCAACGCGCCCGGCCGCCAGCGCAGGCCGGTGCGGAACAGCTCCAGGATGCGGGCGTTGATCCAGGCGGCGCTGGCCTCCGGGTCGCGCTCGGGCTGGCCGAGGTCGTCGTGCAGGATCCGCATGGAGTCGGCCATGCTGGTGCCGATGATCGCCTTGCGAGCCGCGTCGGACATGCTTCCCCCGTACACCGCCGCGAGTTCCTGCAACGCGACGTCCCACAGCTTCTCGCTGTCGACCAGGGTGCCGTCCATGTCGAAGAGCACGGCGGCGGGATGGTTGCTGCTCAGCGGAGCCTCCTGACGGGTACGGACGTACCCGCCGATCCTCTCAGCCGGGCCACGGGCGCCGCGCGCCGAACCGGCCGGGCGTGACCTGCGGCATTACCCCGGTCAGCCCAGCCCGCAGGCGCCCAGGGACTTCTGGTAGCCGCGGAAGAACGAGTCGGTGCGCTGCTCGGCGGTGCCGTGCGAGCCCTCGGCGAACCACGGCTGGTCCGGGTCGTCGCCGACCGCGAGCAGCCCCTCCCGGAACTCGTCCAGGTCGCCCTCCTCGAGGGTCAACCGCTTGTCGCGGACCGAGTCGCCGAGGTACGCCCCGGCCATGCAGTCGGCCTGCAGCTCCTGCTGGATGGTGAAGTTGTAGCGGATGCCGAGGCGGACCTGGATGCCGTGGGCGTACTCGTGGCCGAGCAGGTAGAACAGGAACGCGTCGCCGATCTGCCGGAACGCCCAGACCGACCAGTTGACGTCGTAGGCGATGAAGTCCCCCGCCGAGCAGTAGACGGCGTTGTTGCGCGGCAACGGCTGTCCGCCGCAGGAGACCTCCCCTTCCCGGGTGTAGGGCACCACCCGCCGGACCGGCTGGAACCGCTTGCCGGAGGCCTGGAACTGGGCGGTCCAGTAGTCCTCGGCGCTGCCGACGGCATCGCTGAAGTCCTGCTTGAACTCGGCGACGCTGGTCGTGCCGTCGGCCCGGGTGGTCCGCGCGCCCGGCGAGGCGGGCTGCCGGGACTGCTGCGGGCGGGTCTGCTCCGGGCCGGGCTGCTGCGGCTCGCCCTGGTCCAGCCCGCCGCCCATGCAGCCGGCGGCCACCACCACCGCCGCCAGCAGACCGGCGAGCAGGCCCGGCCGCCGACGTCCAGCGCTGTCCCCCACAGTGTCCTCCCCGGCCTCGTACTGTGCCTGCGCAGTACCCCAACCGCGCGCGGATGATGCCCACCCGTGATCACGCACCGCCGCCGGTGATCGTTCACATGTCGGCAGTGGCGACCAGCAGCAGTGCCCGGTCAGGGTCCAGTTGGACCGTCGCCCGGTTGCTGTCGTCGTACTCGGGGCTGCGGAGCCACCGCACGCCGTCCGGCACGTACGGCGCGAGGCCGGGCCACACCACCATCGGTGGCGGCTTGCCGAAGTCCTGCGTCGCCGCGGGCGCCGGCTGCCAGCGGTACGCCTCGCCGAGCGCGCGGGCGTCCGCCGGAGCCAACCTCACGACGCCCTGGTACACCAGGTCGGTGGGCCCGGGCGCCCGGGAACAGGCGAAGCTCGGGAAGTCGACCTGCCAGTGGATTTCCGCGTAGTCACCGATGCCCGGCACGTCCTGCCCGGTCCACACGCGGTCGGTGCGGACCTTGGCCTCGTCCGCGGCCACCTGCGCCGCGCAGTCCCGCTGCTCCGCTTCACCCGCCCGCAGCATCCAGAGCCCGCCACCGCAGGACGCGAGCACACCGGCACCGGTCACACCGGCCAGGAGCACGAGCAGCCGTCGGGTCCGCCGGATCATGCGGGCAGCGTAGTTCCCCCGCCACGGGTCAGCCGGTGAAGCCGTGGCCACCGCGGTTCCATCCGTCGCTCTGCGCGTGCTGCCGCTCGGCCACGCGACGGTGCCGCTCGCCTCGGGCGGCCCGGACGACCTCCGGGTCGTCGTCGGAGCTCAGCCGCCGACGGTCACGCCAGCCGACGTACGCGACGGCCACCGCGACGAGCAGGGCGAAGACCGCGAGCACCACCAGGAAAGTCCTCATGCCCGAACGGTAGGACGGTCGTGCACCCGATGGGGGGCGGCCGGCCGCGCCGCTCCGGCGCTCGGGTCAGAAGGGGGACTGATCGCGGTCGCGGTGCCGCACCTCGCCCTGCCCCCCGTGCCGTTCCGCCTCGTACCGCTGCTGCCGGGCGCGGGCGTCCCGGGCGGCGGCGGACTCCTCGCCGGAGGTATGGCGGGCCCGGTCACGCCAGGTCACGAAGCCGTACCCGGCCGCCAAGACCGCGGCCACCACGGCGAGCACCACCAGAGTCGTCACCATGCCCTGCACGGTAGGACCCGCGCGCACGTCGTGGGGCGGCCAACCAGGCGAGGCACGGCTACGCTGCCGTCCATGATCGTCACGGACTTCGACGCGCACGAGCGGTCCCGGTGGGCGGGGCGGGCGGCGGCGTACGAGCGTAGTTTCGGCCGGCTCTGCGCGTACCCGGCGGAGGCGCTGCTGGACGCGGCGGGGGTGCGGGCCGGACGGCGGGTGATCGACGTCGGCACCGGGCCGGGCACCGTCGCGGCGCGTGCGCTGCAGCGCGGCGCCGAGGTGGTGGCGGTCGACGCGGAACCGGACATGCTGGACGCGGCCCGGCGCAACGCTCCGGGCGCCGAGCTCCACGAAGCCGTCCTGCCCCACCTGCCATTCCCGGCCGGCGATTTCGACGCGGCGGTCGCCAACTTCGTGCTCAACCACGTAGCGGACCCGGCCGCCGCCGTGGCCGAGCTGCGCCGCCTGGTGCGACCCAGCGGACAGGTGGCGGTCACTATCTGGCCGACTCCGCAGCCACCGCTGCAACGGCTCTGGGGCGAGGCGGTCGCCGCCGCCGGCGTCGAGACGCCGGCGGACCTGCCCCGCCTGGCGCCGGAGCACGACTTCCCCCGTACCGAGGACGGCCTGACCGGCCTGTTGGCGGCGGCCGGCCTGACCGACGTGCGGTGCCTGACCCTGTCCTGGGAGCACCGCGCCGACCCGGAGGCCTGGTGGGACGGCCCCGCGAACGGCATCGGGACCATCGGCCTGGCGCTGCAACGGCAGCCCACGGCGGTGCGCGAGCGGATCCGCCAGCAGTACGACCTGCTCAGCGCCCGCTACCGCGACAACGACGGGCAACTCGCGCTGCCCACCGCCGCGCTGCTGGCCTGCGCTCGGGCGGCCTGATTCCCGCCTACTCTCGGATCCGGCGGTGGTGGATGTCCGGGACGGCTCCTCGGCGCCGACGTCTCAGCGACGGCGCACGACGGGGCGCCGGCCGAGAGGAGAGACCGTGAAATACATGATCATGCTGTACGGATCGCAGCAGGACTACGACGCGATGGCCGGCCGCCCGGGCGGGAAGCCGCCGATGTCGGCCGAGCAGGTCGCGGCCATGCACGCGCACATGGAGTCCGTCCACAAGGAGCTGGCCGAGTCCGGCGAACTCGTCGACGGCCGGGGCCTGACGGCTCCCGTGCACGCCCGGCGGGTGCAGTTGCGGCACGGCGCCCCGGTGGTGACCGACGGGCCGTACCCGGAGACCCAGGAGGTGCTGGCCGGGTTCACGGTCGTCGAGTGCGCCAGCTTCGACCGGGCCACCCAGATCGCCGCCCGCTTCGTCAACCCCGACGCCGACGGCGAGTACGTGGACGTCCGGCCGGTCGCCGACGGCATCGAGGACCTCGACGGGTGAGCCGTCGTCATGCCCGGTGACACCGTCGAGGACCTGCTGCGCCGCCTGGCGCCGCAGGTCCTCGGCGCGCTCGTCCGCCGGTACGGGCACTTCGACACCGCCGAGGACGCCACCCAGGAGGCGCTGCTCGCCGCCGCCACCCGGTGGCCCGCCGACGGCCGCCCCGACGACCCGAAGGCCTGGCTGATCACGGTCGCCTCCCGCCGGCTGACCGACCTGCTCCGCGCCGAGCAGGCCCGCCGTCGCCGCGAGGACACCGTCGCCCGTCGGCTGCCGCCCGACCGGTGGCTCGCCCCGGCCGCGGACAGTACGCCGGCCGACGCCGACGACACCCTGATCCTGCTCTTCCTCTGCTGCCACCCGTCGCTGCCCCCGGCCGGGCAGATCGCGCTCACCCTGCGCGCGGTCGGCGGCCTGAGCACGGCCGAGGTGGCCCGGGCGTTCCTGGTGCCGGAGGCGACCATGACCCGCCGGATCACCCGGGCGAAGCAGCGCATCCGCGACAGCGGCCTGCCGTTCACGCCGCCGGTCGGGGCGGACCGGGCCGCCCGCCTGGACGCCGTCCTGCACGTGCTCTACCTGATCTTCAACGAGGGGTACGCCAGCACGTCGGGGCCGCAGCTGCACCGCGCCGACCTGTGCGCCGAGGCGATCCGGCTGGCCCGCATGCTGCACGAGCTGACCGACGATACCGAGGTGACCGGGCTGCTGGCGCTGATGTTGCTCACCGACGCCCGTACCCCCGCCCGGACCGGCCCGGGCGGCGAGCTGGTGCCGATGGCCGAACAGGACCGCGGGCGCTGGCGGGGCGAGCAGATCACCGAGGGCGTCGCCCTGGTCAGCCGTGCGCTGCCCCGAGGCGCGGTCGGCGCGTACCAGCTCCAGGCGGCCATCGCCGCCCTGCACGACGAGGCGCCGAGCATGGACGCGACGGACTGGCCGCAGGTCGTGGCCCTCTACGAGCTGCTGCTGGAGGTCGCCGACAACCCGGTGGTCCGGCTCAACCACGCCGTGGCGGTGGCGATGGCCAGGGGTCCGCGGGCCGGGCTCGACCTGCTCGACGGGCTGGCCGCCGACCGGCGGCTCGCCGACGACCCGCGGCTGCCCGCGGCCCGGGCACACCTGCTGGAACTGGCCGGGGAACCGGAGGCGGCGCGGCAGGCGTACCTGGCGGCGGCGCGGTGGTCGATGAACCTGCCGCAGCAGCGGTACCTGCACTCGCGGGCAGCCCAGTTAGCCCCGTTATCGGCTCTCTGACTGATCCTCACCCCATCGGTAAGTTTCCGACCGGCCTCAACGGGTAGCACGCGCCATGCCTGGCCTGTCATTGGTGGCCCTCGGAGCGAGCCTCGTGCCCGCCGATCCGGCGCAGCTGCTGCCGGCGCGGGAGCAGATGGCCTTCACGCTCGGCTTCCACATCATCCTGGTGCCGTTCGGGGTGGCCTTCACATTCCTGATGCTGATCTCGAACGCCCGTGGCATTCGCCGGAACGACGAGACTGCCCTGCTGCTGGCCCGACGTTGGTCGCAGGTGGCGGCGGTGCTGTTCGCCGTCGGCGCGGTGTCAGGCACGGTGCTGTCGTTCGAGCTCGGGCTGCTCTGGCCGCGACTGATGGGCACCTACGGCGCGGCGTTCGGCATCCCCTTCGCGATCGAGGGTCTGTTCTTCTTCCTGGAGGCGATCTTCGTCGCCATCTACGTCTACGGGTGGCAGCGGATGCGCCCATGGCCGCACTTCTGGACCGGGGTGCCGGTGGTGCTGTCCGGAGTCGGCGGCACGCTGTCGGTGGTCGCGGCGAACGCCTGGATGAACCAGCCGGGCGGGTTCACCATGCGGGACGGCAAGATCGTGCAGGTCCGCCCACTGGAGGTGATCTTCAACGGCGCGTTCTGGTTTGAGGCCATCCACATGCTGCTGGCCGCATACATGGTCGCCGGGTTCGTCGTCGCCGGCGTGTACGCGGTCGGGATGCTGCGCGGCCGCCGCGACCGGTACCACCGGCTCGGCCTGGTGATACCGCTGACCGTCGCGGCGCTGGCCACCCCGGTGCAGATCTTCGTCGGCGACGTCGTCGCGCGCGAGGTCTTCCGGAACGAACCGGCGAAGTTCGCCGCGATCGAGGCCGTCCCGACCACGGGCACCCACGTGCCGGAGGTGCTGGGCGGCTACTACGCGAACGGGGAGGTGCACGGCGGCATCAGGGTTCCCTCGGGGGCCTCACTGTTGGCCGGCTACTCGCCGTCAACCCGTATCCAGGGCCTGGACGCCATCCCACCCGAGCTACGGCCGCCGGACCGGCTGGTCGCGATCGTCCACCTGAGCTTCGACGTCATGGTCGGCATCGGCACGGCGCTGCTGGCCCTCTCCGCCTGGTATGCCCTGGCCTGGTGGCGCCGCCGCGACCTGCCGCGCAGCAGATGGTTCCTGCGGGCGACCGCGGTCAGTGGCGTGCTAGCGGTGGTGGCGCTGGAGGCGGGCTGGGTGGTCACCGAGGTCGGCCGACAGCCGTGGACCGTCGTCGGTCACCTCCTCACCCGGGACGCGGTCACCACGTCCGGCAACGTGTGGCTGTTCTTCGCCGCCACCGTCGCGCTGTATACCGCGGTCGGCGCCACCACCGTGTACGTCCTGCGACTGCTGCGTCGCCGCTGGCGCGACCAGGGCGGGGCGGCCGAGGCGGACGTGCCCTACGGCCCGCCCCGGGCCTCGGAGTCCGCGCCTGCGGGAGGTCAGGCGTGAGTACGTTCGCCGCCGTCGTGCTGTTCATCGGCGTCACCGCCTACGCCGTGCTCGGCGGCGCGGACTACGGTGCCGGCTTCTGGGATCTCACCGCCGGTGGTGCGCGACGGGGGCAGGGCCCCCGGCACCTGATCGACCACACGCTGGCACCGGTGTGGGAGGCCAACCACGTGTGGCTGATCTTCTGCCTGGTGATGCTCTGGACCGGCTTCCCGTCCGCGTTCGCCGCGATCATGACCACGCTCTACATCCCGCTGGGCCTCGCCGCGCTGGGCATCGTGGTCCGCGGCAGCGGGTTCGCATTCCGAAAGGTGGTGGTGAAGACCGACCAACAGCGGGCGACCGGGGCGGCGTTCGCCACCTCGTCGGTGCTCACGCCCTTCTTCCTCGGCACGGTCGCCGGCGGAATCGCCTCCGGCCGGGTGCCCGCCGACGGACACGGCAACCCGGTGACCAGCTGGGTCAACCCGACGTCGCTGCTCGGCGGGGTGCTCGCGGTCGGGGTGTGCGCGTTCGTCGCCGCGGTGTTCCTCACCGCCGAGGCCCGTACCCACGCCGACGCCCGCCTGGAACGCTGGTTCCGCCGTCGAGCCCAGGCCAGCGCCGTGGCGACCGGCGCCGTGGCCCTGGCGGGCATCGGCATCCTGCACGCCGATACCGGGCGCCTGTTCTCCGGGCTGACCGGCCGCGGCCTGCCGCTGGTGCTGGTCTCCGCGGCGTGCGGGCTGGCCAGCCTCGCCCTGCTGCACCGGGCGGCGCCCCGGTTGCTGCAGGCGCTCGCCGTCAGCGCGGCGGGCACGGTGGTGATCGGCTGGGGCGTCGCGCAGTACCCGTACCTGCTGGGCACCCACCTGCGCATCGACGAGGCCGCCGCTCCCGAAGCCACCCTGGTGTCGCTCACCCTCGTCGCCGCCGCGGCGCTCGTGCTCGTCGTGCCGGCCATGGCGCTGCTGTTCGTCCTGCACCAGCGTGGTCGTCTGGACACCGCCTGACTCCGTTCACGCCGGCGCCGCGCCGACCGCGGCCGGCCGTCCGGCCCGTTCAGCGCCGTCGGTCAACCGCACGGCGATCGTACGGTCGCAGGCTGATCGTCATGCGCCCGGCGCCGCGGTGATCCACGCACCGTCGTGCCAGCTCGTCGACGCGCTTGCCGTTGACCCGTCGGCCGTACTGGTTCACCCGGTTCGGTGAATGCGGTCGTCACCTACCGACGATCATGGTCAAGGGCCTATCCGGATGCCTTCCAACGCAGGTCAGAGGCCATGCCGCCACTACTTGGCGTTGAAGAGGTCCCGGTGGTTCCTTGACCTGCGGAAACGCCGGGTTCACGCCTCTGGCCTGCGTGAATAGTCGTTCATGAATTCGCACTGTTGCACCGGGTTTCTCGGTGGCATGTGCCCAAGGTGTGCCCACGCCGAGTCCTCCTCGGAACGGACACCCTCATCAACGTTCACGCCGGCGGCGGTGCCGGTTGATCTTCGGCGGGTCGGCGGATCCTCCACTCCCCCAGCGCGCGGCCACCGCTTGGTTTAGCCACCACGCCTGCCAGGTCGGGGATAAATTGACCCATTATGAACAGATCACGGACGGCCAAGGCGGGGCGCGCGCCCGAGGGGACGCTGCAGAACAAGGTCCCTGAGGTCATCATCTGGTTCTGGATCATCAAGGTCCTGTCCACCACGGTGGGTGAGAGCTTCGCGGACTGGATCAACTTCGAGCTCGGCGTCGGCCTGAAAGCCACCTCGCTGATCTTCACCGTTGTCCTGGCCGCGGTCCTGGTCTGGCAGCTGCGGCTGCGCCGGTACTGGCCGCCGGTCTACTGGCTGACGGTCGTGGTGGTCAGCGTCACGGGCACGCTGTATACCGACCTCCTCACCGACGAACTGCAGGTCCCGCTCGCGCTGAGCACGAGCGTGTTCGCGGCGGTCCTCGCCGTGGTGTTCGGTGTCTGGTACGCCCGGGAACGAACCCTGTCGATCCACAGTATCGTCACCCGGCGCCGGGAGGCGTTCTACTGGCTCGCTGTTCTGGTCACCTTCGCGCTGGGCACCGCGATCGGCGACTGGACGATCGAGCTGACCGGATGGGCTCCGGGCACCGCGGTGCTGCTGCCCGCCGGGCTGATCGGCTTGATCTTCATCGGGTGGCGCCTCGGGGCCAACCCGGTGCTGTCGTTCTGGCTGGCCTTCATCCTGACCCGGCCGCTGGGCGCGAACCTGGGCGACTGGCTGGCATCGCCGACCGCCGACGGCGGACTTGGTCTCGGTACGGCGACGACAAGCGTGATCTTCCTGGCCGCGATCCTGGCCACCGTGATCTACCTGACCGTCACGCACAAGGACGTCATCGAGGAGTACGACGCGTCGCACACCCCGACCGTCACCACCCGTCCGCGCAGGGAACACGTCATGCTCGGCTACTTCGCCATCGTCGCGCTCGCCACCGCGCTGCTGCTCGGCTGGGCGGCCGCCCAACCACACACGCGCACCAGCGCGGAGGAGGAGGCGCCCGAACCCGCGTCCACGGTCTCACTCGCCCCGGGGCAGGCCACCCGAAACTTCCCACCGTCGGAGATCGCCAAGTTCCGTAGCATCACCCAGGACACCCTCGACAAGGTCCGCGCCGGCGACCAGGCCGGCGCGACCAAACGGATCACTGACCTGGAGACCGCCTGGGACGACGACCAGCCCACCCTCGAGCCCAAGGACCCGACCGCCTGGTCATTCCTCGACGGCCGCATCGACACGGCTCTCAAGGCGGTACGCGCCCGCCACCCCAACCAGGCCACCGAGCAGCAGGCCCTGACCGCCCTGCTCGACTCCCTGGCCTGATCTGGTACCCGGGTCGACGCTCCCCACGTCGACGCCGCGTACTCGGCGCTCATCACGTCACGCCGGTCCGGGGCGACCGTGTCACCGGCCGCGCCGTTCTTCGCGTGAATACGCGGCCGATGAAACTCACGTCAGCCTATGCGCCGCGGGCTACTGCGGTTTCTCCCCGTTCGGCGGCCACCACTGCCGGGTCGGCTGCGCGACCGGCGGCTGCCCACCGAGTTCGTTCCACTCGTCGACCTGGTCGAACGGGTCGTCGTTGGGAACGTGGATGCCGTACGCGGCCGGCCGGGACTTGGCCCCGGTCGACCGCTCCGGCCCCATCATCGCGCCGCCGTCGTACCGGCTCACGACTTGCTCCGGCGGGCCGCCGGGGCGTCGAGCGTCCACGCCTTCGCGTCTACATCGAACGACGCCTTACCGTCGCGCAGCGCCTCACTCACCCACTCCGGCAGCGCCTCGCCCGGCACGTACGTGACCGGCTGCCCGGTGTCTGGGTGGGTTGCCCGGATGTAGGCGGTGGCGGTGCCCCGGTGGCGGGGTGCGTCACCGGTACGCGCCATGAACGGCACGTCAGCGTCCCCGGCGTCCTGCTCCGCCATCCGACGTAGCGCCTGCTCTGCGGTCGTCTCACGCGCCATCTCAGCCTCCCTGGATCGCCTTGAACACGGAGAACGCGCGCGGCCGGGCGGGCTGCACATCGCCGCGCCAATGGGCGACGATTCCGACCTGGCCGTTCTCCGCATAACGCTCCGTGAGCGTCTGCAACGTGAACGTGAGGCGCTGGCCGATTAGGAGTTGGTTCCACGCGCCTGCGAAGACGTCGGTGGCCCGGTTGGCCATGGTGCCCTGGGTGTAGCTCGGGATCTGGTTCGTGATGAGCCGCGGCACCTCCGCGACCGCCGTCGGCATGGCGATCGGCTGCCCAGTCGAGTCGTACGCCTTCGCGTACTGCTGCGCCGCCTTCGCGTTCCACAGCACCCCGGTCGGCTGCTCGTTGAACCCGCGCACGGTGAACAACGTATCGATGATCTCGTTCCAGTAGCTCAGCGCCGTCTGCGGGGTGCCGTTCGCCTGAGCACCCAGCACACTGGATGCCGCGACGGCGTTCAATGCCCCGAGGACACCGCGCGGGTTCGGCGGGGTCGGCAGGTTCACGGTGCCCGCCCCGGTCGTGATGGAGCCATGCAAGGCGACCAGGTCGATGTTCAGTGCGACCGCGCGGGCGATCGCGTCCGACACCACCTCGTCAACGTTCGGGGCGTCCTGGAACCACTCCAGCGACCCGACGACCAGCGCGCTCATGGTCTTCGAGTCCAAAGTGACATTGTCGAAGGTCGGGTCCGACGCAGTGATCGTCGATCCCTCGGCGCGGAACGCGGCGGCCGGATCACCGGTTAGCCGGCCCACCTGGACCTGTTTGGCGGCCATCGGGATCACCTGAGCGCCGGCCTGGAGCACCGCCGCGACGTTCCGCGCCCGGTCGATGATCTGGCTCGCCCACACGGTCGGGACGACCGCGCTGCCGGACGTGGTCGTCATGGCGCGGACCAGGTTGCCGAGCGAACCGTGCCCATCGACGACGATCTTCTCCGTCGGGGCGTTCATCTCCGCGTGTGCGCGGACCAGCTCGTGCTCACCGAACGACCGTCCACGCTCCACCGTGGCGGGTCGGCGCGTCTCGGTGTACACGAATCGGGGCTCGTTACTGCCGCCGTCGTGGCCCCGGTGAGAGGCATCGGCGGATCGGTGGGTGTCGACGTCGCGGGCACTGCCCGGCACCGCCTTCAGCCGGCTACCCGGACGCCCGGCGTTGACGATCATCTGTCGCCACTCGTCGTCCAGCTCGTTCGTCGCGTCGATCGAGCGATCGATACCGCGCTGGATACGGTCCATACGCTCACGCTCGCCCGGCGAGAGGTCCCGCGTGTCCGAGATCGCGACGATCTCGTCCATCTCGTCGAGCAGGCGACGACCCTTGTCCTTCGCGGCCTTGTGCTCGGCCATCACGTCCTGAATGGTGCGTGCCATGGTCTACTCGGTGAACGCACTCTCTGAGCATCTGCGCGGGCACCCGGCCAGTGGTGAGGACTTCATCTTCCGCACGCCGGCCGGTGGCCCGTGCACCCGAAACGTCTTCAACGCCTCGGTGTGGGGTCCAGCGCGGCGGGGCGTCGGTCTGCCCGAGGTTGGCATGCACGACTTGCGGCACTTCTATGCGTCGGCGCTGATCCGCTCCGGCCTCAACGTGCGCGTGGTGTCCGCCCGGCTCGGGCACAGCAACGCAGCGATGACGTTGAACGTCTACAGCCACTTGTGGCCCGACGACGAAGACCGTACCCGGCAGGCGATCGACGACGTCTTTACGGCGAGAGTTCGCTCCGGATGTGCCCAAGAAGTGCCCAAGCAAGCAGACGTAATCTACAAATCCGCAGGTCAGAGTGCCTGAACGCGGCCCCCCGGCTACTTGGCGTTGAAGTAGTTCGCCTCCGGGTGGTGCACCACGATCGCGTCGGTGGCCTGCTCCGGCACCAGCTGGAACTCCTCCGACAGCTGCACCCCGATCCGCTCCGCGCCCAGCAGCTCCACGATCTTCGCCCGGTCCTCCAGGTCCGGGCAGGCCGGGTAGCCGAACGCGTAGCGGCAGCCCCGGTAGTCGGTGCGCAGCAGGCCGGCCAGGTCCGCCGGGTCGTCGTCGGCGACCGTACGCCCACCTGGCAGGGTCAGCTCGGCGCGGATCCGCCGGTGCCAGTACTCCGCCAGGGCCTCCGTGAGCTGCACCGACAGGCCGTGCACCTCCAGGTAGTCGCGGTACTCGTTGCCGGCGAACATCTTCGCGGTGTACTCGCTGATCGGCTGCCCGACGGTGACCAGCTGCAACGCCACCACGTCCAGCTCGTCGCCCTTGGGCCGGAAGAAGTCGGCCAGACAGAGCCGCCGTTCCTGCCGCTGCCGGGGGAAGGAGAACCGGGCCCGCTCGGCGTGCCCGTTCTCGTCCAGCACCACCAGGTCGTTGCCCTCGGCGTACGCGGGGAAGTAGCCGTAGACCACGGCCGCCTCGAGGACCTGGTCGGCGATCAGCCGGTCCAGCCAGTACCGAAGTCGGGGCCGGCCCTCGGTCTCCACCAGCTCCTCGTACGACGGCCCCGTGCCGCCGCGGGCGCCGCGCAGTCCCCACTGGCCGAGGAAGGTGGCCCGCTCGTCGAGCAGCGCCGCGTAGTCGGCCAGCGGCACCCCCTTGACCACCCGGGTGCCGAAGAACGGCGGGGTGGGCACCGCCACGTCGCTGGCCACGTCGGAGCGGACCGAGGCGTCGTCCAGCTCCGGCAGCGCCTCGCTGACCATCGCCCGCTGCCGCTCCCGCCGGGCCCGCCGGGCGGCCAGGGCAGCCTCCCGCTCCGGGTCGACCACCGGCGCGCCGCCGCGCTTGGCCGTCATCACCCGGTCCATCAGGGACAGTCCCTCGAACGCGTCCCGGGCGTAGTGCACCTGGCCGGGGAACATCGACCGCAGGTCGTCCTCGACGTATGCCCGGGTGAGCGCCGCCCCACCGAGCAGGACCGGCCAGCGCTCCGCGACCCCGCGCGTGGCCATCTCGGCCAGGTTCTCCTTCATGATGACGGTGCTCTTGACCAGCAGCCCGGACATGCCGATCGCGTCGGCCCGGTGCTGCTCGGCGGCCTCGAGGATCGCGTTGATCGGCTGCTTGATGCCGATGTTGACGACCTCGTAGCCGTTGTTGGACAGGATGATGTCGACCAGGTTCTTGCCGATGTCGTGCACGTCGCCCTTGACGGTGGCGAGCACGATCCGGCCCTTGCCGCCGTCGTCGGCCTTCTCCATGTGCGGCTCCAGGTAGGCCACCGCGGTCTTCATCACCTCGGCGGACTGGAGCACGAACGGCAGCTGCATCTGCCCGGCGCCGAACAGTTCGCCGACCACCTTCATCCCGTCGAGCAGCAGGTCGTTGATGATGGACAGCGGCGACCGGCCGCCGGCCATCGCCGCGTCCAGGTCGGCCTCCAGGCCGTTGCGCTCGCCGTCGATGATCCGCCGCTTGAGCCGCTCCTCCAGCGGCAGCGCGGCCAACTCCTCGGCCCGGGTGGCCCGCGCCGAGGCGGCGTCGACGCCCTCGAAGACCTCGATGAACCGCTGCACCGGGTCGTACCCCTCGCGGCGGCGGTCGTAGATCAGGTCGAGGGCGATCTCGCGCTGCTCCTCGGGGATCTTCGACATCGGCAGGATCTTGCTGGCGTGCACGATCGCCGAGGTCAGCCCGGCCTGCACGCACTCGTGCAGGAAGACCGAGTTGAGCACCTGCCGGGCTGCCGGGTTGAGTCCGAAGGAGACGTTGGAGATGCCCAGGGTGAAGTTGACCCCCGGGTAGCGGGCGGCGATCTCCCGGATCGCCTCGATGGTCTCGATGCCGTCCCGGCGGGTCTCCTCCTGGCCGGTGGCGATCGGGAAGGTCAGCGCGTCGATCAGGATGTCGCCGCGGCGCAGCCCCCACCGGGTGGTCAGGTCCTCGATCAGCCGGCTCGCCACCCGGGCCTTCCAGTCCTTCGTGCGGGCCTGGCCCTCCTCGTCGATGAGCAGCGCGACCACCGCGGCCCCGTGCTCCCTGACGACCGGCATCACCCGGGCGTAGCGCGACTCCGGGCCGTCGCCGTCCTCGAAGTTCACCGAGTTGACCACGCAGCGTCCGCCGAGCATCTCCAGCCCGGCCTCGATCACCGCCGGCTCGGTCGAGTCCAGCACGATCGGCAGCGTGGAGGCGGTGGCGAACCGGCCGGCCAGCTCGCGCATGTCCTGCGTGCCGTCCCGGCCCACGTAGTCGACGCAGAGGTCCAGCAGGTGCGAGCCGTCCCGGGCCTGACTGCGGGCGATCTCCACGCAGGCCTGCCAGTCGGCGGCGAGCATCGCCTCGCGGAACGCCTTGGAGCCGTTGGCGTTGGTCCGCTCCCCCACCATCAGCACGCTCGCGTCCTGGGCGAACGGCACGTGGTGGTAGATCGAGGAGACGCCCGGGTCCTGCCGCGGCTCGCGGGGGCCGGGGCGGGCGCCGTGCAGCCGCTCCGCCACCACCCGGATGTGCTCCGGGGTGCTGCCGCAGCAGCCGCCGACCAGGGAGACGCCGTACTCGGCGACGAAGCGCTCGAGGGCGTCGGCCAGCTCCACCGGGGTCAGCGGGTAGACCGCGCCGTCGGCGGTCAGCTGCGGCAGGCCGGCGTTGGGCATCACCGACAGCGGTACCCGGGCGTGCTGGGAGAGGTAGCGCAGATGCTCGCTCATCTCCGCCGGGCCGGTCGCGCAGTTCAGGCCGATCAGGTCCACGCCGAGCGGCTCGATCGCGGTGAGCGCCGCGCCGATCTCGCTGCCCAACAGCATGGTGCCGGTGGTCTCCACGGTGACGTGGCAGATCAGCGGGACCTTCCGGCCGGTCTCGGCCATCGCGCGGTGCGAGCCGACCACCGCGGCCTTCACCTGGAGCAGATCCTGGCAGGTCTCCACGATCAGCGCGTCCGCGCCGCCGGAGATCAGGCCGGCGGCGTTCTCCTGGTACGCGTCCCGCAGCGTCGCGTACGCGGCGTGGCCGAGGGTGGGCAGCTTGGTGCCCGGGCCGATCGAGCCGAGCACGAAGCGGGGCCGCTCCGGCGTGGCGTACGCGTCGGCGGCCTCCCGGGCGATCCGCGCGCCCGCCGCGGAGAGCTCCCGGATCCGGTGCTGGATGTCGTACTCGCCGAGGTTGGCGAGGTTCGCGCCGAAGGTGTTGGTCTCCACGCAGTCCGCCCCGGCCGCCAGGTAGGCGTCGTGCACCCCGCGTACGACGTCCGGCCGGGTGACGTTGAGGATCTCGTTGCAGCCCTCCAGGCCCTCGAAGTCGTCGAGGGTCAGGTCGGCCGCCTGGAGCATCGTCCCCATCGCCCCGTCGGCGATGAGGATCCGGTCCGCGAGCACATCCAGCAACGAAGTCCGCACAGAGCCAGGTTAGTGCGACGCCTCGGGCACCGGTCGAGCCATGCTGGCCTTCCCACATACTGTCAGCGGGATCACCAGGTCCGGTTTGACCGTTTGGCCTGGCTGGTCCGACCCACGACCGGCGCGGCCGGCGGGCCGCATCCCCCGCCGGCACGTAGGCTGGCGGACGTGAAGGACATCAGGGACGCCAGCGTGCCCGGCGGGCGGATGTCGGGGCAGCGGCCCGGCGCCGGCCCCGACGAGCAGGGCGAGGTGACGGCGTGACCGAGTTCGACGGGCTGCCGGTGCTGCGGTCCCCGGTCGCCATCGCGGCCTTCGAGGGCTGGAACGACGCCGCGGACGCCTCCACCGCCGCAGTGGAGCACCTGGAGCAGGTCTGGCAGGCCCGGCAGGTGACCGAGCTGGACCCGGAGGACTTCTACGACTTCCAGGTGAGCCGGCCGACCATCACCATGGCCGAGGGCGAGACCCGCCGGGTGGAGTGGCCCACCACGCGCTTCATGGTGGCCAGCCCGGAGGGCACCGAGCGGGACGTGGTGCTGATCCGGGGCATCGAGCCGAGCATGCGCTGGCGCACCTTCTGCGAGCAGGTGCTGGAGATCTGCCACAGCCTGGAGGTCGAGCGGGTGGTGCTGCTCGGCGCCCTGCTGGCCGACGTGCCGTACACCCGGCCGCTGCCGATCAGCGGGAGCGCGTCCGACGCCGAGGCCGCCCAGCGGTACCAGCTCACCCCCACCCGCTACGACGGCCCGACCGGCATCGTCGGGGTGCTGCACGACGCCTGCGCCCGCGCCGAGGTCGACGCGGTGTCGTTCTGGGTGCACGTGCCGCACTACGCGAACAACCCGCCCTGCCCCAAGGCGACCCTGGCGCTGCTGCACCGGGTCGAGGAGGTGCTCGACCTGCCGGTGCCGATGGCCGACCTGGCCGAGGAGGCCGCCGAGTGGGAGCAGCGGGTGCGCAGCGCCGCCGATCAGGACGCCGAGCTGGGCGAGTACGTGCGCGAGCTGGAGGAGCGGGTCGGGGACGTCGGCATCACCCCGTTGACCGGGGACGAGATCGCCCAGGAGTTCGAGAAGTACCTGCGCCGACGCGGCGGGTCGGCCGGCCCGACCGCCGGCTCCTGGTAACCGCGGCCCTTCCCCCTCTCGCTCAGCGGGTCCTGGACGGCGACGTCCGGGGCCCGCTCTCTGGCGTGTCCGGGGTGGCGGCGTCACACCCGCTAGGGCATCCTAGGAACCTAGCTGTCATGAGGAGGCGGGCATGCAGATCAACCCGGGCGCGGCCGAGTTCCCGCACCGGCAGATCGCCGCGCAGCTCAAGGCCCAGGTCCGCCGCGGCGACTGGGCGCCGGGCGAGCGACTGCCGTCCATCCCGGCCATCGCCGAGATGTTCGGCGTGGCGAAGCAGACCGTGCAGCGCGCCGTCGACCAGCTGCGGGTCGAGGGCATCCTGATCACCAAACCCGGCTCCGGTACGTACGTCCGGGGCACCCGGCGCCGGCTCAACCGGCTCGCCCGGGGCCGGTACGGCGGCTTCCGCGGCTACCACACCGACCTGGCCGCCCGGTACAAGCAGCAGCTCGTCTCCGTCGGCCGCGCCCCCGCCCCGCCCGAGGTCGCCGACGCGTTCGGGGTCTCCGACGGCACCGAACTGCTCTGCCGGCGACACCTGGTACGCACCGACGAGTCGCCGGTCGAGGTGGGCGCGTCCTGGTTCCTGCCCGCCGACACCGCCGGGACCTCGCTGGAGCGGGCCGAGGCGTTCGGCCGGCCGCTCTACCAGGAGGCCGAGGAGGCCACCGGCCGCCGGTACGCCACCGCGACCGACACGATCAGCGCCCGCCAGCCCAGCCGGGAGGAGGCGGAGATCCTGCAGATCCGCCCCGACACCCCGGTGCTGCACCTGCTGCACGTCGCCCACGACGCGCACCGGAAGCCGATCGAGGTCGCCCAGGCCACCTGGCCCGGCCCGATGACCACCCTCACCGAGGAGTACAAGATCCCCGCCCCGACCCCCGACCCCGACCCGGACCCCGGCCTCGTCCTCGGCTGACCCCCGCACCCACGTCTCGGCGATCTTGCACGTGGGGCCGCGGCAATCAGAGGCGGATGCCGAGGAGGGCGTCGACGGTCGTCGCGAAGAGGGCGGGGGCCTGGGCGTCGTCGGCCACGCCGGCGAGGGCCTGGGTGGCCCAGACGTCGGCGACCGCGAGGGCGCCGGGGGTGTCGAGGTCGTCGGCGAGGCGGGCGCGTACCCCGGCCAGGAGTTCGGCCCCGGACGGCCCGGCGGGGACCGCGGCGGCCCGCCGCCAGCGCGCCAGGCGCTCCTGCGCCACGACCAGCAGGTCGTCGGTCCAGGACCGGTCGGCACGATAGTGGCCGCTGATCAGGGCCAGCCGGACCGCCATCGGGTCGACCTGGTCGGCCCGCAGCCGGGACACGAAGACCAGGTTCCCCTTGGACTTGGACATCTTCTCGCCGTTCAGGCCGATCATGCCGGCGTGCACGTAGTGGTCGGCGAACGGCGCCTGGCCGGTGAGGCGCTCGGCGTGCGCGGCGGAGCACTCGTGGTGCGGGAAGAGCAGGTCGTTGCCGCCGCCCTGCACGTCGATCCGGTCGCCCAGCAGGTTCAGCGCGATCACCGCGCACTCGATGTGCCAGCCGGGGCGGCCGGCACCCAGCTCGCCGCCGGGCCAGGACGGCTCGCCCTCCCGGGCGCCCCGCCACAGCAGCGGGTCGAGCGGGTCCCGCTTGCCGGCCCGGTCCGGGTCGCCACCGCGCTCCGGGAAGATCTCCAGCATCTGCTCGCGGGTCAGGTTGGACTCGTAGCCGAACTGCGAGGCGGCGGTGATGTCGAAGTAGACGTCCCCGGAGCCGTCGTCGAGGCGGTACGCGGCGCCGTCCTTGAGCAGCACCAGGACCTTCTCGGCGATGTCCGGGATCGACTCGACCGCGCCGACGTAGTGCGCCGGCGGGATGATCCGCAGCGCCTCCATGTCCTCCCGGAACAGCGCGGTCTCCCGCATCGCCAGGACCTTCCAGTCCTCGCCGTCGCGCTCGGCCCGCTCCAGCAGCGGATCATCGATGTCGGTGACGTTCTGCACGTAGCGCACGGTCACGCCGGCGTCCCGCCACATCCGCTGCACCAGGTCGAAGGTGATCATGGTGGCGGCGTGCCCGAGGTGGGTGGCGTCGTACGGGGTGATGCCGCAGACGTACATGGCCGCAGTGCCGTCGGGCCGGCTGGGCCGGACGCCCTGCCGCGCCGAGTCGTACAACCTCAGCGGCACGCCCTCACCCGGCAGCCGTGGCACCTCGTGACCCACCCAAGACTCCATGACCGTCAGCCTAACGAGCCGCCCACCCGCCCGATGGCGTCCCGGGCGTGATCAACGCGACAACGGCTCACATGGGCGGCCAGGGCATCGCCGGCCAGTCCTCCGGCGGCTGGGGGAACCGCCCGGACTCCCGCAGCCGGTCGACGCGGGCGGCCAGCTCGGCGACCTCGCCGATCGTCAGGTGCTCGGCCAGCTCCTCGCCGAGCGGGCCGGCGACCTGACCGGCCAGCCCGTCGAGCATCTCCACCGCGTCCGGCGGCAACTGCCGGCCGGCCCAGCCCCAGAGCACCGTGCGCAGCTTCTCCTCGACGTGGAAGCACACCCCGTGGTCCACGCCGTAGATCCGGTCCTCCGGCCCGACCAGCACGTGGCCGCCCTTACGGTCGGCGTTGTTGAGCACCGCGTCGAGGACCGCGAGGCGGGCCAGCCGGGGGTCGTCCGCGTGCGCCAGGGCGTACGCGGCGCCGTCGTCGTCCCGGGCCGCGGCGACCGGGAACCAGCGCGGCGGCAGGGCGTCCGCCGGCACGAACCCGACCAGCGGCTCGGCGTCCTCCGGCTCGTCGATCCACAGCTGGCACGAGCCCGGACCGAACGGGCCGTCCCGCAGCACCGTCGGCGGCACCAGGTCCCATTCGGTGGCCCGGGAGACCAGGTAGGCAGCGACCTCGCGGCCGGCGAGCGTACCGTCCGGGAAGTCCCAGAGGGGGCGCTCGCCGCGCACCGGCTTGTAGACGCAGCGGGCCGCCACCCCGTCCAGGGTGAGGATGCCGCGCAGGGTGGTGTTGGAGGCGTCGACCAGCCGCCCCTCGAGGTCGAGCTCACCGTCGCTGAGCAGGCGGAGAGCGGCGGCGCCGTCCTGTCGGGGCTGGAGTTCCGACGACGTCACCGGTGATAACCGTTGTGCCGCGGACAGAGGTGGCCGGCCGGGTCCAACGGCTGACCGCAGAGCGGGCAGGGCGGACGGCCGGCGTTGACCACCCGGCGGGCCCGCTCGATGAACGCGCGGGTCGCCTGGGGGGTCAGTCGGACCCGCAGCCGGTCGAGGTCCTCGTCCGGCTCGTCCGGCTCCTCGTCGGAGTCCTCGTCGTCCTCCACGTCGCCCAGTTCGACCTCGGCCTCCGCCTCACCGACGGCGATCGCCTCGATCACCACGGTGGCGGTGTCCACGTCGAAGGCCAGGCCCAGGGTGCCGACCCGGAACTCCTCGTCGACCGGGGTGTCCAGCGGGTCGTTGTCGCCGACGGCCGTCGGCGCCGCCTCCGGCAGCTCCACGCCGAACCGGCGTTGCGCCTCGGAGAGCAGCTCCTCCAGCTTCTCGGCGAGCAGGGACACCTGGACCTTCTCCAGCGCGACGCTGACCAGCCGGCCACCGCCGCGCGCCTGGAGGAAGAACGTACGCTCCCCCGGCGGGCCGACGGTCCCGGCGACGAACCGCTCCGGCGGCTCGAAGGCGTGCACCTGGTGGGTCATACCCACGACCCTATCCGGCGCGTGGAGGCGTCGCGCACCGCACCGACGGTGGTTCCGCCCAGGGCGAAACGCCGGCAGCCATGCCGCGCCGCCCCGGGCGTGGCGACGCGGCTCACCGGGCCGCCCCCGCGCCACCGCCCACCGCGGCGTCGGAGTCGACCGCCCGAGTGACCCGCCGACGCCGCTTGCGCGGCGGCGGCACCAGCCCGGTCAGGTCGCCGCCGGTGTCGTTGAGCCGGACCAGGAACGGCCGCAGCGGGGTGTAGCGGATCGCCGTCACCGACGCCGGGTCCGCCACGATCCGCTGGAACAGATCCAGATGTACCCCCAGCGCGTCGGCCACGATGGCCTTGATCACATCGCCGTGGCTGCACGCCAGCCAGACCGCCTCCGGCCCGTGCTCGGCGCTGATCCGGGCGTCCCAGGACCGCACCGCCGCCACCGCCCGCGCGGACATCGCCGCCATCGACTCCCCCTCGGGGAAGACGGCGGCGCTCGGATGCTGCTGCACCACCGGCCAGAGCGGCTCCTTGGCCAACTTCTTCAGCGGCTGCCCCTCCCAGCTGCCGTACCCACACTCGATCAGCCCCTCCTCCACCACCGGCTCCGCCGCCGGCAGGGCCAGGTCGAGGGTCTGCCGGCAGCGGATCAGCGGGCTGGTCACCACCGCCGCGAGGGGAAGGTCGCGCAACCGCTGCCCGACCGCGGTGGCCTGGGCGCGACCCGTCTCGTCCAGCTCGACCGGCTGCCGGCCGGCCAGGCCGCCGTCGGCATTCGCGGTGGTCCGGCCGTGTCGCAGAAGGAGAAGGGTCGCCACGGTGACCACCCTAGGGGGTCGGCCGTGCCCTTGCGGTTTGCCTTGGCGGTCCGTGGGTTGTTGTTCGTCGTGGTTGCGGTGGGGGTGTGGCCCGCCGTGCCTTCCGGTTCGTCTGTGGTTGCGGTGGGGGGTGTGGCCCGCCGTGCGCCGGGTCCGCTCGTCGCTGCCGGGTCGGTCGTCGGCCGTTTCCCGGGTACGCGGTTCCGCCCCCCGCCGTCCGTTGCCCCCGACCCGGGCCTGAGGCGGGTGTTGACGTCGCGGGGTGCTGGGTGGGCGTGATCGACTCCGTGTCCCCGATGTGGCGGTGTCCGATCGGGCGTGGATACCGCCACATCGGGGATCTGGTGCCGGTTGTCCGTTCCGGCCCTGCCCGGGCCGGCCGGTCTGGTGTCGGATGTCCGTTTCTGGGTGTGACCGGTGGCATCCTGGCGGCGGAATCGTCGGGGCCTCGGGGTCGTTACATCTCCCGTACGACCGAGTACCTGGCCCGCTCGACCGGGCCGTGGGACGGGCCCCCGGAATGATGGCGGGCCGGCGGTCGTTACACATGGTCCCGGCGCCGCGAAGAGGCCCCCGCCCCGCGGCTGGCACCGGGCAGAGACTTTCCCCCTCAGCTTTTTGAGCGCCTGACGGTGCTTGCGCACGTGCCGGCCCCCACCGGTGTGTGCGTCGACCCCCGAATGGAGCTTCACCATGAACACGATCATGCGTAAGAGCGTTCTGGGTATTGCTGGTCTGGCTTTCACCGGTGGCGTGTTCGCCGGTCCGGTCGCCGCGCACGCCGACGCCACCCCGGTGGCCGGCAAGCCGGTCGCCGTGCAGGCCGACAAGCCGGGCGTGGACAAGGGCAAGCTGATTCCGCATGGTGTGCAGGGCGCCCAGTCGAAGATCACCCTGAACGGTGAGCAGACCGGCAACGCCAAGGCGATCATCGCCGCGACGAAGAAGGCGGGTCTGCCGAAGCGGGCCGCGGTCATCTCGATCGCCACCAGCCTGCAGGAGTCGAAGCTGGAGAACCTGGGTCACCTCGGTGACGCCAACGACCACGACTCGCTGGGCCTGTTCCAGCAGCGCCCCTCCTCGGGTTGGGGCACGCCGAAGCAGATCACCGACCCCGAGTACGCGACCCTGGCCTTCGAGAAGGGTCTCAAGCAGGTCGACGGCTGGCAGGACATGCCGCTGACCGAGGCCGCCCAGACGGTGCAGGTGTCGGCCTACCCGGACGCCTACGCCCAGTGGGAGCAGCAGGCCGCCGACATCGTCGCCGCCAACTGGAACAGCTGACCCAAGCGAACACGGCAACAAGCCGCTGGCCGGCACCCCGAGACACGGGGTGCCGGCCAGCGGCATATCCGTCTCCGTACCCCGGAAGAACCGTGACCGCCGGGCGGACGGTGACCAAGGTCAGGGCTGGGGGCGACCCAGGACGGAGCGACGGAGCACTCAGGTAGCGCTGATCGTGCCGGTGATGAGCAGGGAGAGGACCAGGGCGCCCAACGCGACCCGGTAGAGCACGAAGACGTACAGGGTGTGGTGGGCGACGTAACGCAGCAGCCAGGCGATGGCCGCGTAGCCGATGCCGAAGGCGATCACCGTCGCGACGATCATCTGCGCCCCGCTCGGCGCGGCGGTGCCCGGCGCGGACGGCTCGAAGACGTCCGGGATGCTGAACACCCCCGACATCACCACCGCCGGGATGGCCAGCAGGAACGAGTACCGCGCCGCCGCCTCCCGAGTCAGGTTGAGCAGCAGGCCGGCGGTCAGCGTCCCGCCGGAGCGGGACACACCGGGGATCAGCGCCATGGCCTGGGCGAAGCCCATCACGACGCCGTCGCGCAGCCGGAAGTTCTCCAGGGTGCGGGTCTGCCGGCCCCAGTACTCGGCGAAGGCCAGCACGAACGCGAAGAAGATCAGCGTGAAGGAGATCAGCCACAGGTTGCGGCCGGCGGTGCGGATCTGGTCCTTGAACAGGAAGCCGAACAGACCGATCGGGATCGAGCCGATGATGACGTACCAGCCCATCCGGTAGTCGAGGCTGGCGCGGACCGAACGGTCCCGGATGCCCAGCAGCCAGGTCCTGACGATCCGCCAGATGTCCTTGGCGAAATAGATGAGCACGGCCGCCTCGGTGCCCAGCTGGGTCACCGCGGTGAACGACGCGCCCGCGTCCCGCCCGAAGAAGATCGCCGAGGTGATCCGCAGGTGACCGGACGAGCTGACCGGCAGGAATTCCGTGAGCCCCTGGACGATGCCCAGGACGATGGCCTCGACCCAGGTCACTCGCCGACTCCGGAGAGCTCCAGGGCCTCGGCGACGGTACGCAGGGTCTGCACGCCGCTGTCCCGGTCGGCCACGAAGAGGGTCACCGACAGGGTGGTGACGCCGGCGGCGGCGTACTCCCGCATCCGCTCGGCGATGCGCTCCTTCGGGCCGAGCAGCGACGTGCGGTCGATGAACTCCATCGGGATCGCGGCGGCCGCGTCGCGCTGCCGCTTGGCCAGGTAGAGGTCCTGCACCTCGCGGGCCGCGTCGCCGTAGCCCATCCGGGTGGCGAGCTGGTTGTAGAAGTTCTGCTGCCGGCTGCCCATGCCGCCGACGTAGAGGGCGGCGTACCAGCGGACCAGCTCGGCGCAGGAGGCGACGTCGTCGCCGACCACGACCGGGACCGACGGGACCACGTCGAAGCCGGCCAGTTCCTTGCCGGCCTTCGCCCGGCCGGCCCGCACGGAGGCGAGCTGCTCCTCGGCGAACTCGGGGGCGTAGAAGACGGCCAGCCAGCCGTCGGCGATCTCACCGGCGAGTTCGAGGTTCTTCGGCCCGACGGCGGCCAGGTAGATCGGGATGTGCTCGCGCGGCGGGTGGAAGCCCAGCCGGAGCGCCTTGCCCGGGCCGTCGGGCAGCGGCAGGGTGTAGTGCTCGCCGTCGTACGCGACCTCCTTGCGGGCGACCGCCAGCCTGACGATGTCCACGTACTCGCGGGTGCGGGCCAGCGGCTTGGCGAAGCGGACGCCGTGCCAGCCCTCGGAGACCTGCGGGCCGGAGACGCCGAGGCCGAGCCGGAACCGGCCGCCGGAGAGCGCGTCGATCGTGGCCGCCGTCATCGCGGTCATCGCCGGCGTCCGGGCGGGGATCTGCATCACCGCGGCGCCCACATCGATCCGCTGGGTCTGGCCGGCCATCCAGGCCAGCATGCTGGGCGAGTCGGAGCCGTAGGCCTCCGCCGCCCACACCACCGAGTAGCCGAGCCGGTCCGCCTCCTGGGCAAGTGCCAGGTGGTCGGCCGGCGTGCTCCACGCCGTCTGGTATCCGAGGCTGAGCCCGAGTCGCACTGGTCCTCCCACCGTCCGCACCACAGGTCGCATCAGGTTACGCAATGCGGGCCGTGTCCCCGATCACCGGCTCACCTCGAACGCGTCACACCCGTCCGGCCGGTCGAGCCGGAAGTTGACGAAGGCGAGGATATCCGTGACGCCGGGTTCGAAATAAGGTTCACCCATGCAACAGCGACCGCTCGGCCGAAGCGGGCTGGCGGTTTCGCGGCTCGCGCTCGGCAGCATGACCTGGGGACGGGACACCGACGCGGACGACGCGGCCGCCCAGCTGAAGAGCTACCTCGACGCGGGCGGCAACCTCGTCGACACCGCCGACGTGTACGCCGACGGCGACGCCGAGTCGGTGATCGGCTCCCTGCTGGGCAGCCTGGTGCCCCGCGAGGACCTGCTCATCGCCACCAAGGCGGGGCTGCGGCCGGGCAGCGGCCGCCGCCGGGACGGCTCGCGCGGGCACCTGCTGCGCACCCTGGACGCGTCGCTGCGCCGGCTCGGCACCGACCACGTCGACCTCTGGCAGGTCCACGGGTACGACCCGGACACCCCGCTGGAGGAGACCCTCTCCGCCCTGGACCACGCCGTGTCCAGCGGGAAGGCCCGGTACGTGGGGGTGTCGAACTTCTCCGGCTGGCAGACCGCGCGGGCCGCCGCCTGGCAGGCCGCCTGGCCGGGCCGGGCGCCGGTGGTGGCCGCCCAGGTGGAGTATTCGCTGCTGGAGCGGGGCGTGGAGCGGGAGGTGCTGCCGGCCTGCGAGGCGATGGGGCTGGGCGTGCTGCCGTGGTCGCCGCTGGGCCGTGGGGTGCTCACCGGCAAGTACCGGCACGGCCGGCCGGCGGACTCCCGCGCCGCCTCACCGCACTTCGAGCGGTTCGTCGCCACCTACCTGGAGCCGCGCTGCTCCAGCATCGTGGAGGCGGTGGCCACGGCCGCCGGCGGGCTGGGCGTCTCGCCGCTGGAGGTGGCGCTGGCCTGGATCCGGGACCGGCCGGGGGTGACCGCCCCGATCCTCGGCGCGCGTACCGTCGGCCAGCTCCTCGGCGCGCTGCAGGTGGAGCGGATGACGCTGCCCGAGGAGATCGTCACCGCGCTGGACGACGTCGCCGCGGTCCCGGTCGGCTACCCGGAACGCGACGGCTGACCCGCTCGGCGCGGCGGCGCCGGTCCGGAGACGGCACCACCGGCGTCCGGGGCCGATCGGGCGTGCGCGGCGGCGCCGCCGAGCCCGGCCGGAGGCGACGTGGATCACCGCGAGGGGGTGGCGAACGCCGGCCGGCCTGGGCAGCATGGAACGCATGGACTACGAATACGCGCCGCTGCGGTTGCCGCCGAACGTCGACCGGGTGACCGCCGCGGCGCAGCTGGCGATCCAGGCGGAGTTCTCCGGATGGGAGTTGGCCCGGGTGCGGCTGTTCCGGGACGGTACGCGGCAGGTGATGCTGCGCCGTCGGCGGATCAACCAACCGCAGCCGGGCCTTTCGTACTGAGCGACGGCGGGCGCCGGGCACGGTCGCACGGCCCGGGCCCGACCGGTTGGTCGGGCCCGGGGCGCGTCACGGCCTAGTGGGCGTGGTCGTGGTCGTGCTCCTCGTCCAGATCCAGGAACGGGTGCTCGTCGAGCCGGCCCACGAGACGGTCGTCGGCGGCCGGCTGGAACGGGCCCACCGGGTCGTCGTCGTCGAAGGACTCCAGGTCGACCGCGGTGCCGACCTCGCTGACCATCACCACCCCGTCGAGCGGCTCGAGCTCCGGGACGTCCAGCGCGCTGAGCGAGCCGTCGCCGCTCTGCAGCAGCTCCAGCACCGCCTCGCCGACGCCCTCGACGGGGGCCGGCTCGTCCTCCTCCGGGATGCCCTCCCGGCGGGCCGCCTCGGCCGCCCGGAGCAGGGCGGACACGCTCGGCACCCGGTAGTCGCGGCGCTGCCGCACCGAGACCACCCGCGGGTGCGGGTCGGTCGCCTCGACGCCCTCGGCGCCGCCGAAGCGCTCGTCGGCCTCGTCCGGGTCGATCGACTCCACGTCCCAAGGTGTGACCTCGCCGTAGGCGTCGAGCAGCTGCTCGTCGTAGGCGAACGAGGCGTTGTTCAACGCGACGTACGCCTGCCAGACGTTGTCGTCGTCGATCCGGCCCTCGGCGGCGCGAACGGCGGCCAGGTGGGCGCGGGCGGCGGCGATCACGCGCTCGAGAGCGGCGTCCAGCTCACCGTGCTGGTCGGTCATGTGAGGCAGTCCCTTCGCGATGGGGGAGGATCCGCGTCGCCAGTGACGCCGCGGACACGGTTAGCAACTGCGGAGAAACCGGTCGAGAACCCGCACGCCGAACTGTAGCCCGTCCACCGGAACCCGCTCGTCGATGCCATGGAACAGGCCGGAGAAATTGAGGTCGGCGGGCAGCCGCAGCGGCGCGAACCCGAAGCAGCGGATGCCGAGCTGGGAGAAGGCCTTGGCGTCCGTGCCACCGGAGAGCATGTACGGCACTGCCCGGGCGCCCGGGTCCTCGGCGCGCAGCGCGGCGGACATCGCGTCGACCAGGTCGCCGTCGAAGGTGGTCTCCAGGGCGGGCTGCCGCTGGATGTACTCGATGGCGATGTCCGGGCCGACCAGCTCGCGCAGCTGCTGCTCCAGCAGCTCCGACTGGCCGGGCAGGCTGCGGCAGTCGATGGTGGCGGTGGCCCGGCCGGGGATGACGTTGTCCTTGTAGCCGGCGGCCAGCCGGGTCGGGTTGGCGGTGTTGCGGATGGTCGCGCCGATGATGTTGGCGATCGGGCCGAGCTTGGCGATGGCGGTCTCCGGGTCCTCCGGGTCCAGCTCCACGCCGAGCAGGTCGGAGACCTCCTCCAGGAACGCCCGCACGGTGTCGGTGACCACCACCGGGAAGCGGTGCCGGCCGATCCGGGCGACGGCCTCGGCCAGCGCGGTGACCGCGTTGTCGTCGTGCACCATCGAGCCGTGGCCGGGGCGGCCCTTGGCGTGCAGCCGCAGCCAGTCGATGCCCTTCTCGGCGGTCTCGATGAGGTAGAGCCGCTGGGACTCGTTGACCGAGTAGGAGAAGCCGCCGACCTCGCCGATCGCCTCGGTGCACCCGTCGAACAGGCCCCGGTGCCGCTGGGCGAGGAAGTGCGCGCCGTAGTCGCTGCCGGCTTCCTCGTCGGCGGTGAAGGCGAGCACGATGTCCCGCGCCGGGCGGACCCCGGCGCGCTGCCAGTCGCGGACCACGGCGAGCACCATGGCGTCGAAGTCCTTCATGTCGATCGCGCCCCGACCCCACAGGTAGCCGTCGCGGATCTCGCCGGAGAACGGGTGCACCGACCACTCGCCCGGGTCGGCGGGGACCACGTCGAGGTGGCCGTGCACCAGGAGCGCGTCCCGGCCCGGGTCGGTGCCGGGGATCCGGGCGACGAGGTTGGCCCGGCCGGGCGCCGACTCGTGGATCTCCGCGTCGACGCCGACCTCGGCCAGCTTCTCCGCCACGTACTCGGCGGCGCGGCGCTCGCCGACGCTGGTGTCGTTGTCCCCGGTGTTGGTGGTGTCGATGCGCAGCAGATCGCGACAGAGGTCGACGACCTCGTCGGTGGGGTCGGGTCGGGCGGAAGCGGCGTCGCTCGTCATGGGCCCTTCATACCAGCCGGGTCGGCCCGGTGGCGCGCCCCGCCCGGCTCCCGGCGCGCTCGCCGACGGTCCGCCACGGCGTACGGCCCGGTTTAGCGCGCGCGGCGTCCGGGTACCGGCGCAGTCGTCCCCGCACCGCCCACCGGGCCGCCGGCCCCCGCCGGCCACGAGTCGAGGAGGGCACCATGACCGTTCCCCTGCCGCCGCTGCCACCCGCCGCCGACGACGCGTACCGGCCCGGCGGCTCCAGCGTGGACGACCTCGTCGACCGGGAGCACCGGCAGCTGCTCGGCCTGGCCGACCAGGTCACCGACCCGGACCTGGCCGCGGAGCGCCGGCGCGAGGTGGTCGACGTGCTCACCGCCGCGGTGTCCCGGCACCTCTCCGCCGAGGAGCAGTACCTCTTCCCCGCCGCCCGGGCCGCCGTGCCGGACAGCGCCGAGCTGGTCGACCGGGAGATCGAGGGCGACGCCGCGCTGCTCACCGCCCTGAAGGGACTGTCCGGACCGGACGACCCGGCGCTGGCCGAGGTGGCCGACCGGGTACGCCGACACGTCGCCAGGGTGGCCGCGCTGGTGGCGCCGCTGCGCGAGGTGGCCACCGACGCCGAGCTGATCCGGCTGGGCAACCGCTGGCAGATCGCCGAGGAGGCGGCGCCGACCCGGCCGCACCCCGGCACCCCGGCCACCCCGCCGTGGAACAAGATCGTGGAACCGGCGGTGGGCGTGGTGGACAAGCTCCGGGACGCGGTGACCGGCCGGCGCACCCAGCTGGCGGACCTGGAGCGGCAGCCGAAGGCCTGACCCGGCCCCCGTACGCATCGGGCGAGGCCGATGCCGTTCGGCCCTTCCATCCATCGTTGCGTGGCCCTACGGTCACCGTATGAATCTGGAGCTGCGACACCTGCGGGTGGTCTGCGCGATCGCGGAGACGGGGAGCGTGACCAAGGCGGCCTCCTCGCTCGGCCTGGCCCAGCCGGCCCTGACCGCCCAGCTCCAGCGCATCGAGCGGATCCTGGGCGGCCCGCTGTTCGAGCGGGACCGCCGGGGTGCCCGCCCCACCGCGCTGGGCGAGCTGGTGCTGGCCCGGGCCCGGGTGCTGCTGCCGGCGGTGAAGGGCCTGCAGGACGAGGCGGCGCGGCTGGCCGGGGCGGGCGACCCGCTGGGCCGGTACCGGTTCGGCGGGGTGAACAGCCCGATCCTCGGCCGGCTGGTGCACCGGCTCGCCGCCGAGCAGCCCCAGCTGCAGATCACCACGTACGCCTCCTGGTCGGTGGACGAACTGGCCCAGCTCGTGGCCGGTGGGCGGCTGGACTTCGCGCTCACCGGGGTCTGCGGCGCCGCGACCCCGTCGGCGGAGTTCGGGCTGAGCTGGGGGGAGGTCGCCGTCGACCCGGTCCTCGTGCTGCTGCCGCAGACCCACCCGATGGCCGACCGGGAGGAGGTGCGGCTGGGGGACCTGCGGCGGGAGCAGTGGGTGGCGGCGCCCGGCGACGGCTGCTTCGGCGACTGTTTCGCCGCCGCCTGCGCCCGCGCCGGCTTCACCCCACGGAAGGTGTACGAGACGGACGTCCGCGGCTGCATGGACCTGGTCGAGGCCGGCGAGGCGGTGGCGCTCTGCCAGGCCACCTTCCGCCCGGTCACCGGGCTGGTCACCCGCCGGCTGGCCGGGACGCCGCTGCGCTGGCGGCTGCTGCTGGGCTGGCACCCGGACGCGCCGGCCGCCCGGGCCGCCGAGACGGTGCTGGAGACGGCGGTGGCCGCGTACACGGATTCGCTGGCGCCGCACCCCGACTATCTGGCCTGGCTGCTGCGCCACCCCGACTTCGGCGCCCACCCGTCGGCGGCAGGGGCGCCCGGCGGGGTGCGAACCGCCTGACGGCGGGTATCAGGGCAGCATGACCGATCTGTACCCCGCGGCCGACCAGCGGGAGCTGCTGCGCCAGGCGGCCGCCGCACACAGCGCCGCCTCCCGGGACGTCGAGACCTTCCTGCGCCGGCTGCCCGAGGTGCCGGACCCGGCCGACATCACCGAGTACGCCAACCTGCTCGCCCGCGAGGAACGGGCCCGCCTCGACCGGCAGGCTGCCGCCGACGCCACCGGCCTGCAACTGCCCAGCATGGAATCGGAGTAACCGCGCACGCGGAGCGGCACCCGGGCGTCGTCCCGGGTGCCGTTCCAGCGTGGATCAGCGTTCCACCAGGACGTCGTGGCCGAGGTCGAGCAGGGAGTGCCGCCAATCGTCGTCGGCGTTGCCCCGCGGCGGCTTCGCGTCCGCGAGGGACCGGATCTGATCGATGGCGTCCCGCATCACCTCGATGTCCTCCGGAGTGAGGTCCACCTTGCGCTTGCTCAGCACGTGCAGGATCTGCCGGCCCGGCTCCGGCAGGTCCAGGTCCGGGTTGGGGCCGAACGACTCCTCCCCCGACCCCCGCGTCAGCAGCCACTGCCGCAGCTGCTCGGAGGGGACGTTCACCTCGGCATGGAAGTCGTCCCAGATCACCTCGACCTCGGGCTCCAGCCGCTTCTCGCGTACCATCACGCCTCCTTTCCCGGCGGCGGCCCGGACTGCGCCGGCTCGCCCTCGTCGGTCCGCTGCTTCAGGCCCTCCGGCGGCACCTTCACCCGGGACGGGTTGGCCGTGGGGGGCGCCACGATCGGTTCAGTGCGCTCGGTGTCCTCCTCGGACTCCTCCGGTTCGGTCATCTCCGCCCTCCGGTTCATCGCGGGTGGGACGTCGTCGCCGCCGTGTAGTCGCGGTCGCCGGCGGTCACCTCGAAGGCGAGCTGCCCGTCCCGGGCGTCGACGATGACCTTCTGGCCGGGCGAGATCTCGTTCTCCAGCAGCTTTCGGGAGAGCCGGTTGTCGACCTCCCGCTGGATCACCCGGCGCAGCGGGCGGGCGCCGAACTCTGGCTGGTAGCCGTGCTCGGCGAGCCAGTCGATCCCGGCGGTGGTGAAGTCCACCTGGATGTCCTGGGCATGCAGCCGGCGGCGGGTCTCCTCCAGCATCAGCTCGGTGATCTGGCGCAGCTGCTCGGCCTCCAGCCGCTGGAAGATGATCACCTCGTCGATCCGGTTGAGGAACTCCGGGCGGAAGTTCTCCTGCAGCCGGCGCATGAGCCGTTCCCGCAGTTCGCTGGCCTCCTGCTCACCGCCCGGCGCGCCGGCGCCGAAGCCGACGGTGCGCTGGGTACCGGTGATCAGCTCCGAGCCGAGGTTGCTCGTCATGATCAGCACCGTGTTCTTGAAGTTCACCGTCCGGCCCTGACTGTCGGTCAACCGCCCGTCGTCGAGCACCTGCAACAGGATGTTGAAGACGTCCGGGTGGGCCTTCTCGATCTCGTCCAGCAGCACCACCGCGTACGGGCGGCGGCGGACGGCCTCGGTGAGCTGGCCGGCCTCCTCGTAGCCGACGTACCCGGGTGGGGCGCCGACCAGCCGGCTGACCGTGTGCCGTTCCTGGAACTCGCTCATGTCCACCCGGACCATCCGGTCCGCCTCGCCGAAGAGCGCCTCGGCCAGGGCCCGGGCCAGCTCGGTCTTGCCGACACCGGTGGGGCCGAGGAAGAGGAAGCTGCCCATCGGCCGGTCCGGGTCGGCCAGCCCGGTCCGGGACCGGCGGACCGCCTCCGCGACGGCGCTGACCGCGTCGTTCTGGCCGACCACCTTCTCGTGCAGGTAGCCCTCCAGCCGCAGCAGCCGGTCCCGCTCCTCCTCGGTGAGCTGGTTGACCGGGATGCCGGTGGCCCGGGAGACCACCTCGGCGATCTCATTCGGCCCGACCGAGGGCACCTGGTTGGGGCCCTCGTCGCCCCGGGCGCGGCGGACCTGGTCCTCCAGCTCGGCGAGCCGGTCGCGGAGCTGGGACGCGCGCTCGTACTGCTCGCCGGCGACGGCCTGCTCCTTGTCCCGGCGGACCTCGTCGAGCTGCTGTTCCAGGTCCCGCACGTCCGCGGCGGGGGTGCGGGTGCGCAGCCGGACCCGGGCGCCGGCCTGGTCGATCAGGTCGATCGCCTTGTCCGGCAGGAACCGGTCGGTGATGAACCGGTCGGAGAGCTCGGCCGCGGCGACCAGGGCCTCATCGGTGAAGCGGACCTGGTGGTGCGCCTCGTACCGGTCGCGCAGGCCGCGCAGGATGGCGACGGTGTCCTCGACGGTGGGCTCGGGGACGAAGACCGGCTGGAACCGACGGGCCAGCGCGGCGTCCTTCTCGATGCTCTTGCGGTACTCGTCCAGCGTGGTCGCGCCGATCACCCGCAGCTCGCCGCGGGCCAGGGCCGGCTTGAGCATGTTGGACGCGTCCATGCCGCCCTCACTGCCGGCGCCGCCCGCACCGACCAGGGTGTGGATCTCATCCAGGAAGATGATCAGCTCCTCCCGGTGCGCCCGGATCTCGTCGATCACCTTCTTCAACCGTTCCTCGAAGTCGCCCCGGTAGCGGGTGCCGGCGACCAGGCCGGCGAGGTCGAGCTGCACCACCCGCTTGCCGATCAGGGTCTGCGGCACGTCGCCGTCGCAGATCCGCTCGGCCAGCCCCTCCACGATGGCGGTCTTGCCCACGCCGGCCTCGCCGATCAGCACCGGGTTGTTCTTGGTCCGGCGGGAGAGGATCTCCACCGCCTGCTCGATCTCGTCGGCCCGCCCGATCACCGGGTCGATCTGGTCGTTGCGGGCCAGGTCGGTGAGGTCCTGGCCGTACTGGTCGAGGGTGGGGGTGCCGCGGTCCGGCTTGGGGCCCTGGCCGCGTTCCGCGCTGGCCGCCTGCAGCGACTCCGGTTGGATCCGGCCGGCGGCGAGCATCCGGCCGGCCGGCGACTCCGGGTTGAGCGGCAGCGCCATCAGGATGTGCTCGGGGCCGATGTAGTTGGCGCCCATCGCCCGGGAGAGCTGGTGGGCGTCGAGCAGCGCCCGCTTGGCCGCCGGGGTGAGCGACAGGTTCGGTGGCACCTCCCCGCGGGGGGCGCCCTCACCGCGGCCGCCGAGGGCGTTGACCAGGGCGTCCGGGTCGGCGCCGGCGCGGCGTACCAGGTCGCGCAGGGGCTCGCGTTGCAGCGCCGCCCAAAGCAGGTGGTCGGTGTCGAGGTCGTTACTGTGCTTCTGGGCCGCCCGGCGGGCCGCGTCGGCCAGCATCTCCCGCGCGTCGGCGGTCATCAGCCGGGTGATGTCGACCCGGTGCGCCGGCCGGCGTCCCCCCTCGCTCCGCCCGAAGTAGCGGGCCAGGAACTCGTCCCACGGGTCGGAGCCGAAGTCGCCGCCGGGTCCCATCATCTCTGTCCTCCGGAGTCGGGCGCGGCACGGTCGCCGAAGGCAACCCGTGGGCGCGGCACGGTCGGCGGTGGCTACCCGGCGGTCGGCGCGACAAACTCCCCCGGGTGGCAGGCTGGGGACATGGAGACCACTCCGCTGCTCATCGTCGACGGCGCCAACGTGGTCGGTTCCCGGCCGAACGGCTGGTGGCGGGACCGGGCCGGCGCGGCGGCCCGGCTGCGCGACGCCCTGGTGCCGCTGGCCGAGCGGGGTGTTCCGCCGGAGCTGCCGCCGCCGGTGGAGGTGGTGCTGGTGGTGGAGGGGGCGGCCCGAGACGTCCCGGGCGTCCCGGGGGTCCGGGTGGTCTCCGCTCCCGGTTCGGGCGACGACACCATCGTCGAGCTGGTCGCGGCCGCGCCGGGCCGCCGTCGCGTGGTGGTGACGGCCGACCGTGAGCTGCGCGCGCGGGTGGGAGCGCTCGGAGCCGAGGTGCACGGCCCCCGCTGGCTCCGCCCGGACCCGGCCGACGGCTGACCGGCGCACCCCCGCTCCGCCACGGGCACCGGGACGCGGGCGACCCGTGGACCGGACCCGTCCGTCCACCGACGGGACCGCGACGGGCCTGGCCGGCGGGGCCTTTCCCCACGTCAGACGCCGAATCGGACAGCCGGGCAGGAACACCGCGAGGGTGGATTTTCGCTCACCCGGCGGGATGGGTTGTAATGGAGATCTCCCCGCCCCCAGGAGGTCCCCGTGGCGAGCGTCGCCGAGCTGAAGGCAGCCATCGATGTCGCCCTCCAGCAGATAGGTGACGGGCAGACAGCCGTGCACGCGGCCGGCGAGAAGCTGGCCGAGGCGCAGCAGACCCTGGCCGGCGCGCTGGAGGGCAGCGGGCACGCCACGGTCGAGGCCGCGCAGGCCTCGCTGACCCAGGCCAGCCAGGAGCTGGAGGAGTGTCTCGCCGCGACACTGGTGGCGGTCGAGCAGGCGCAGCTCTACGTGTCGACCCTGTAGAGCCGGCCGTGTCCATCATCGAGGACGTCGGCGCGCAGGTTCGCGCCGCTGTCGAGGAGCTGCCGCTCGCCCCGCTGGCGCTGGCGCTGGAGAAGTTGGGGCAGGCCACCGAGCGGCTGCGCTGGGTCCGGCAGGAGTCGGCGAACCCGATGGGCGTGCCGGAGCTGTCCGCCGCCACCGAGCACGCCGAGACCGCCGGGTACGCGTTGCGGGTCGCCCAGGAGCAGCTGGCCGGCTATCTGGCCGCGATCGGGCTGGCCGCGGACGGCTCGCCCGCGCCAAGCCCGGAGGACCGCCGGCCGAAGCACGACCCGCCTCGGGACGTGCCGGCGCCGCGGGCCGCGCCGGAGCAGGGCGCCGACCCGACGATGCGGCGCTGGTGGTCGGTGCGCGTGGCGGAGCTGACCGGTGGCCGGGACGGACCGCCGGACGAGCCGGACGAGCGGGTCGGCGACGCCCGCGAACTGCTGCGCCGGGTGGTCACCGGGGTCCGCGCCGGTGACCGGGACCGGCTGCACAGCGAGCTGCGCCGGGCGCACACGGACGCCGGCCTCGGCCTGGCCGCGGTCGCCCCGCCGCTGCTGCGCGACCTGGCCGGCGAGCTGCTCGGCCACCCGCCCCGGGCCGACGACCTGGGCCGGCTGCGCCGGGAGTTGGACGGCCGGGTCCGGGACCTGCTGCCCGGGCTGCCGCCGCCGGTGCTGGACACCCTGCTCACCCGGGTGTGCCGGATGCCCCCGCCGCGCCGCTCCGGCGACCAGGACCAGCCGCACGCCGCCGACCCCGCGGTCACCGCCGGAGTGGTCACCGGGGTGCTGCTCGCCCGGCTCGGCCGGGACCTGCCGACGGACGCCGACGAGCGGCAGCCGTCCCGGGGCGCCGATGGCTGACATCCGCGGTCAACTGGCGACCCGGGTCCGGGGGATGCTCTCCGAGGCGCTCGGCGCGACCCGCAACCGGCTGGCCGCCGCCGACGCCGACCTGGCCGCCGGCACCGAGCGGCTGGCCCGGGTGCGGCGCGCCGCGGCGGCCGTACCGGAACGGGTCGGCGCGGCCCGCGACCGCCGGCTGGCCGAGATCGACGCCCGGCACACCGCGCGGATCGCGGAGCTGGCCCGCCGGGCCGCGGCGGCCGCGCAGCGCGAGGCCCCCGGCGCGGCCTCGGCGCCGTGGGCGCGTTGGCAGGCCACGCCCGCCGGCCGGGCGGAGACGCCCGGCGCGGTGCGGATCGGCACGGTCCGGATCCCCGACGCCGAGCCGGTGCCGGCGCTGGTGCCGCTGCTGGACGCCGGCCACGTGCACCTGGCCGGCAGCGACCGGGCGGGCATCGCCGCGGTGGTGCCGGCCCTGCTGCTGCGCTCGGTCGGCCGCGCCGACCCGGGCGCGGTCCGCCTCTTCGGGTACGACCCGGAGCACCTCGGCGGCGGCCTGGCCGGGTTCGCCCCGCTGGGCACCGCCGGGCTGCTCACCTTCGTCGGCCCGGGCGGGCTCGGTCGACTGCTGGACGACCTGGTGGAGCAGATCCGCCGGATCAACGAGACGGTGCTGGCCGGTGAGTACAGCTCACTGCGCGAGCTGGCCGCGGCGACCGGCCGGCGTCCGGAACCGTGGCGGGTGGCGGTGCTGCTCGGCGGCGACGAGCTGTCCCGGCACGAGCGCGGCCAGCTGGACCGGGTGGTCCGCACCGGCGCCGCGTGCGGGGTGCACCTGGTGGTCCGCGGCATCGAGCTGCCCGAAGACCCGACCGTCTCCCGGGTCGTGGTGGAGCCGGACGGCGCCCGGATCGGCGGCCTGCCGGTCACCCTCGACGACCCGCCGCCGGCCATCCTGGTCACCGAGACCTGCCGGGAGGTGGCGTCCCGGGTCAACGCCGGCCCGCCGCCGGCGCCTTTCGCCGACCTGCTCCCGCCGCCGGAGCGGATGTGGCAGGAGGACTCGGCGCACGGGCTGACCGCACCGATCGGCGACGGCCCGCACGGCCGCCCGGTGCTGCTCACCCTCGGCGACTACCCGCCGCACGCCCTGATCGGCGGTCCCTCGGGCACCGGCAAGACCAACCTGATCTTCGCCTGGATCGGCGCGCTGGCGGCCCGCTACTCCCCCGCCGAGCTGGAGTTCTACCTGCTGGACTTCAAGGAGGGGGTGTCCTTCGCCCGGTTCGCCCAGGGCCGGCGGGACCCGAGCTGGCTGCCACACATGCGGCTGGTCGGGATCAACGTCAACACCGACCGGGAGTTCGGGCTGGCGCTGCTGCGCTTCCTCGCCGAGGAACTGCGCCGCCGGGCGGACGCGGCCAAGAAGCACGAGGTCACCAAGCTGGCCGAGCTACGGGCGGTCGACCCGACCGGGCACTGGCCGCGGATCGTCGCGGTGGTCGACGAGTTCCAGGCGCTGCTGGCCGGGCGGGACGTGGTGGCCCGGGAGGCCGCCGACCTGCTGGAGGACCTGGCCCGGCGGGGCCGGTCGCAGGGCATCCACCTGGTGCTCGCCTCGCAGGACGTCCGCGGCATCGAGGCGCTGTGGGGGCGGCCCGCCCTGGTCGCCCAGTTCACCCTGCGCATCGCGCTGCCCAAGGCGCTGCGCATCCTGGCCGAACGCAACGACGCCGCCCAGTCGCTGCCCCGGCACCACGCCGTGGTCAACGCCGAGTCCGGGCTGGCCGAGGGGAACGAGGTGGCCCGGATCCCCTCGGCCAGCGACTGGGAGAGCTGGAGCGAGTTGCAGCACCGGCTGTGGCGGATGCGCCCGGCCGACGCCGCCCCGGCCCGGCTCTTCGACGGCGACGCGATCCCGAGGCTCGCGGACGCGCCGGATTTCCGGGCGCTGACGGTGCCGGACGAGGGGGCGCCGCGCAGCCCGGTGGCCCTGCTCGGGGAGATCATCGACGTGCAGGCCCGATCGGCGGCGCTGCGACTGCCCCGGGCCCCCGGCCGGAACCTGGCGGTGCTCGGCACCCGGGTCGACGAGGCGTGCGCGGTGCTGGACGCCGCCGCCCGGTCCCTGGCCCGCCAGCACCGCCCCGGCACCGCGCGGTTCTCCATCGCCTGCCTCGACCAGGACGCCGACCCGGCCGCCCGCGCCCTGTACGAGGACCTGGCCGACGACGCCGCCTGGTACGACGAGGAGACAATCCCCGAACTGATGGCCGAGGTGGGCGACTCGCTCGGCGCCCCGGGCACCCGGAACACCCCGCACTACCTGCTGCTCTACGCGGTCGACGCGGCGGCCGGTCAGCTCGCCGGGCGGGCCGGGCGGCGGACCGGGCTGGAGCAGCTGCGCCGGATCCTGCACGACGGGCCGGAACGGCGTACCCACGTGCTGGCCTGGTGGCGCGGGGTGGCGCGGATGCGGGTCGACCTGGGCGGGCCGGCCGCCCGCACCGACCAGATCGGCGCGTGGGTGGCGCTCGACGTGCAGGGCGCGGAGCTGGGCTCCGCGCTCTACCCGGGCACCGGCGGGCCGGACTGGTACCCCCGGCCGTGGCGGGGCCTGTACTTCGACCGGGCGGCGCACCGCACCGGACAGGTGATCATCCCTTATGGTCCGTCCCGTTGACATCCTCCCGGCCCTATAGGACCGGGATTCCCACGGTCGCCCGTCGAGTTTCCTGCTTCGTCACTGACCGCCTCGTCCGGGAGGGCTCCCGTTGAGGGCTTACACCAGCTCCACAGGCAGACACCGCCAGCCCGGCGGCCAGAATGTTCCGCGCCGCGTTCACGTCACGGTCGTGATTGATGCCGCAGTCGCACGTCCATGTGCGGACGTGCAGCGGCATGGTGTCCCGTACGGCTCTGCATGTCGAGCACAGTTTGGAGGAGGGGAACCAACGGTCGACCGCAATCAACTTCCGGCCGTACCACTGGGCCTTGTACTCCAGCATGCTGCGGAACTCGCGCCACGCCGCGTCGCTGATGGCGCGGGCGAGTCTGTGGTTTTTCAGCAGGTTCCGAACGGTCAGGTCCTCGATGACGATCGTTTGGTTTTCACGAACGAGCCGAGTGGTGATCTTGTGCAGGTGGTCGCGTCGCCGGTCTGCGATGCGAGCGTGAACCTTGGCGACCTTGCGGCGCGCCTTGTCGCGGTTCGCCGAGCCCTTGGCCTTCCGCGACTACTCCCGATGGGCGCGGGCGAGCCGGGCACGGTCGCGCCGCTCATGCCGAGGGTTGGTGATCTTCTCCCCGGTCGACAAGGTCAGCAGGTTGTCAAGCCCGGCGTCTATCCCGATCGCCGCGGTGGTCGGGGGCAGCGGCTGAACGGTCGGGTCCTCGCACAGCAAGGACACGAACCAACGCCCAGCCGGGTCTTGAGACACCGTCACCGTCGATGGCTTCGCACCCTCGGGGAGAGGGCGGGACCACACGATGTGCAGCGGCTCCGCCATCTTCGCCAACGTCAGCCTGCCGTCCCGGACGCGGAAAGCGCTGGTCCTGTACTCCGCCGACTTCCGGCACCTCTTCCGCGACTTGAAACGCGGGTACTTCGCGCGTTTGGCGAAGAAGCTGGCGAAGGCCGTCTGAAGATGACGCAGGGCCTGCTGGAGTGGGACCGAGGAAACGTCGTTGAGGTAGGCCAGTTCCTCTGTCTTCTTCCACGCGGTCAGCATCGCCGACGTGGCGTTGTAGGAGACGCGTTCCTGCCGGAGTGTCCACGCCTCGGTACGCGCCGCCAACGCAAGGTTGTAGACCTTCCGCACGCATCCGAACGTGCGCGACAGCTCAGCCGCCTGCGCGTCCGTGGGATAGAAGCGGTACTTGAATGCTCGCTTCACGCGCGTGGTCTTCATGGCTTTCGAACTATCGCATCAACCTGTGACAACCTGCGGGTTGTCGGGAGGGGGCTCGGGTCCACAGTGCCGGCGACCGGCCATCCCTGCCCTGCTCCTCAGGCGTGCGACTGCTTCCGGCGCTGATGCGGGGTTTCTCAAAGGAGTTCCGATGAACGAACCGGTCGCCAGTGAGACGTACGCCGCCCAGATCCGTCGGCTCGCCGAGCTGACCTCCCGGGTCGCCGCCCAGCGCGAGGAGGCGCACACCTGGTACGCGCAGCAGTGCGCCGCGGCCGACCGGGCGGTCGCCGAGGCCACCGCGCAGGTACGCCGCGCCGAGGCGGAGGCGGCCGAGGCGCGGGAGCGGGTGGAGCGGGTCGACGCCGAGGCCGCGCACCTGTGGCAGGAGCTGCGGACCCGGCTGGGGGCGAGCGCGCGGCGGCTGGGTGATCCGCCCGGTCCGGCCCGGGACGCGTCCGGTGACCCGGTGCCGCTGCTGCACGGGGTCCGGGAGCTGCTGGACCGCACCCGTCAGCCGGGTGAGCTGCCGGGCTCGCTCAACCCGCTGCTGGTGCTCTGCGGGGTCGGCGGAGCCGTCGTCGCGTACGTTCTGGGGGTGGGGGCACGGGCGGTCGGCGCCGGATCCGGCGGTGACCTGGCGGTCGGGATGCCGGTGCTGGGGCTGGTGGTGACGCTGCTCGGGCCGCTGGTGGGGTTGGCGCCGGCCCGGCTGCTGGCCGACCGCCGGCACGCCGTCCTGGGCCCCCGCCCGATCACCGTGGTGCTGACCGCCGGCCTGGTGACGACGGTCCTCCTGCTCGCCCTCGCCCCCCGCTGACCGTCCCTCCCCCACCTCGCGGCACCCGCCTGCGGTTGATCATGAAGTTATTGCCGTGACACGCCAGGCGGGTGACAACAACTTCATGATCAACGAGGCCCGGTGCGTGCTGCCGCGAGGTGAAGGTGGTCAGGCGGGGGTGAGGACGGCTTCCTTGAGGAGGCGACGGGCGAGGACGATGCGGTCGGCGTCGTCATCGAGGCCCGGGAGGTCGCCGACCCGGCTGACCTCGCCGGCGAGGACGGCGCGCAGGGCCGGCTCGCAGGTGCCGGGCAGGGTGATGGTGCGGTCGAACAGGCGCAGCGCCACCTTCCCGTCCCCGGTCGGGGTGAGGTGCCAGCGCAGGCCGGCGCGGGGCGCCACCCGACTGTCGGCGTCCAGCGTGGCCAGGGCCGCGGCCTGCGCGAGGGGGCGGATCGGCGCCGGTCGGGCCGCCGGCCAGGCCCGGTCGCGCAGCCGGGCGGCGACCGCGGTCGGGTCGGCCCGCAGCAGCCAGTCGCGCAGCGCCTCGACCGTCTCGGTCAGCTCCGGCTCGATCGCGTCCGGGTCGGCGACGTCGGTGCCGAAGGGCAGCCCGGCGCGCAGCCGGGCGTCCTCGGCGGCGAGCGCGAGCAGCTCCTCGACCACGGCGTACCGCGTCAGCGCCCGGATGCCGACAGTCAGGTGCAGCGAGCTGGACTCCTGCGCCTGGGCGCTGTGCAGCCAGCCGCGTGGCAGATAGAGCGCGTCGCCCGGTTCCAGCACCACGTCCAGCGCGGCGGTCCCCTCGGCGGTGGCGGCGACCTCGTCGGCCCGCCCGCCCCAGGGCTGCTGCTCCAGCGGGTCGGGCAGCACCGGCGGGTGGATCCGCCAGTGCTTGCGGCCGTCCACCTGGAGCACGAAGACGTCGTGGGTGTCGTAGTGGGTGGCGAAGCCCTGGCTGCCCGCCGGGGTCAGATAGGCGTTGACCTGCAGCGGCTGCCGTAGCGCGGTGCCCAGGTCCCGGGCGAAGTCGACCAGCGCGGGCCAGATCCGGTGCAGGCCCTGGAGCACCAGGGTCGCGCCGGCGGCGTACAGCTCCAGGACCTTCTCGTCGAGGACCTGGTCTGCGATCTCGGCGCCCGCGCCGCCGCCGCCGGTCCAGCGCGCCGCGGGCACGAGCTGGCCGTCCTTGGCCACCCGCAGGAACGGGGTACGCAGACCCCGCCGGCTGAGCAGCTCGTCGGCGTCGGCGGGGCTGAGCAGGTCGGTGAAGCCGCGCGGGTTGGGCAGCTCGGCGGCGCGGGAGAGCAGCGGCGCGGTGCCCCAGTGGGCGGCGGCGAACTTCGCCGGTTCCACCGAGATGCACCGGGCGAGGGCGTCGGTGGCGGAAGACGGGACCGCCGGGCGGCCACGGCCGCCCGGCGGGTCGAGGTGCGTCACGACGATCCGTCAGCTGGCGCTGCCGTCGGCGCCGCCGTCGCGCTGGCCCGGGGTCGCGCCGCCGTCGGCCGGACCCTCGGCGCCACCGTCCGCGCCACCGTCCTGCTGGCCCGGGGTCGCGCCGCCGTCGGCCGGACCCTCGGCGCCACGGTCGGCCCCTCGGTCGGCGCCACGCTCAGCGCCACGGTCTGCGCCGCCGTCGGCGCCACCGTCCTGCTGGCCCGGGGTCGCGCCACCGTCGGCCGGGCCTTCGGGGCCGCCGCCGCCGGTCGTCTGCATGTCGTCGTCGTTGAGTGCCATGGGTGCTCCCTCGGGTGTGCCGCCCCGCCGTACGTCGGGGTTTCGTCGTGGAGCGGGTGGTACCCCACGTGCGATCTTCTCTAACCACACGGTAGACGTCGGAACCCGGCGACACGGACGGTTCGCCGGCCCCGAACCTGGGCCATCCGTTGCGGCAGCCCACGCCTGCGGGCGCAGACCGCTGTGCGGTGTCAGGATGTACCGGGAATTGGCCGGCAGGAGGGTCGCATGGCGCAACCGGAGGTCGAGCCGCTGGAGCCGCTGTCCGAGGACTGGCAGCGCGGCCTGGCGGTGGTGGCGCACCCCGACGACCTGGAGTTCGGCGCGGCGGCGGCCGTCGCGCGCTGGACCGGGCAGGGCAAGGAGATCATCTACTGCCTGGTCAGCAGCGGCGAGGCGGGCATCGACGGGATCCCGCCGGAACGGACCCGGGCGATTCGCGAGCGGGAACAGCGCGAGTCGGCCGCCCTGGTCGGGGTGCCCACCGTGGAGTTCCTCGGCCTCCCCGACGGCCTGCTGGAGTACGGCGTCGCGCTGCGCCGCGAGATCGCCGCGGTGGTCCGCCGGCACCGCCCCGACGTCGTCATCACCAACAACTTCCGGGACACCTGGGACGGGGCGTACGCGCTCAACCAGGCCGACCACATCGCCATCGGCCGCGCGGTGCTGGACGCGGTCCGCGACGCCGGCAACCGGTGGATCTTCCGGGAGCAACTGGTTGACGGCGTCGAGCCGTGGAACCGGGTACGGCAGGTCTGGGCGGCTGCCTCCCCGCAGTCCCGGCACGGGGTGGACGTCACGGCGACCTTCGAACGGGGCGTGGCGTCGCTGCGGGCGCACGAGGAGTACCTGCGCGGGCTCGGGAACGGCGGCCTCGACCCGGAGGAGTTCCTGGAGGGGATCAGCCGGCCCGCCGGCACCCGTCTCGGGGTCCGCTACGGCGCCGCCTTCGAGGTCTTCCACTTCGACCTCTTCTGAGCGGTCGAGTCGCGCCTCCGGGTCACGGCGCCTTGCAGGCATGGCGGTGGAGCCGACCTGCCGACTTCGGCGAGAGTCCGCGTGGGACAGGTGCGCTTCGGAAGGATCGGCCCCAGGGAACGTTCCGCACGCGAGCCGTCCGAGGTGCTGCCATGTCCCAGCCGGCGAGTCATCCACGAGCCCCGTCGCGCACCTGGTACCGGCCGATGGTCGCCCGCCCCAGCGACGAGCCGTATCGGAGGGTGACTCCACTCGAGCTGCTCTTCGACCTGTGCTTCATGGCCGCGGTGCGGCAGGCCGCCGACCGGCTGCACCACGACCTGGGCGAGGCCGACATCGGCCACGGGATCGGCCTCTACCCGGCGGTGTTCTTCGCGATCTGGTGGGCGTGGATGAACTTCACCACGTTCGCCTCCGCGTACGACCCCGAGGACGACGTCTACCGGCTCACCACCCTCGTCCAGATCGCCGGGGCGCTGGTGATCGCCGGTGGGGTGCCCCGCGCCTTCGACCACGGCGACTTCTCCGTCATCACGTACGGGTACGTGATCATGCGCCTGGCGATGGTCGGGCAGTGGTTGCGCGTCGCCCACAGCGACCTTGAGCGGCGAGCCACCGCCTTGCGCTATGCCGTGGGCATCATCGTGCTGCAGGCGGCCTGGATCGCCCGGCTGGCACTGCCCGACGGATGGCCCTGGCTGTTGCCCGGCTTCCTGGCGGTCGCCGTCGCCGAACTGCTGCTGCCGTTCTGGGCCCGGCGCCCCGCTCCGATCATCTGGCACCCGCGCCACATAACCGAGCGGTACGGCCTGTTCACCATCATCGTGCTCGGCGAGTCGGTACTCGCCGCCAGCCTCGCCGTGCAGACGGCCTTCGACAGGGGGACCAAGGCGAGCACCCTGCTGTCGATCGCCGGTGCCGGTGTGGTGATCGTCTTCGCCATGTGGTGGCTGTATTTCGACCGTCCGGTCGAACACCTGGCAACCTCGCCGCGCGTGGCGCTGCTGTGGGGATACGGCCAGTACCTGATCTTCGCGTCGGCGGCCGCGCTCGGCGCGGGTCTGGCCGTCGACGTCGACTACCAGACCGGCGCGGCACACCTCGGGCGCGTCGCCGCCGGGTACGCGGTGGCCGCGCCGGTCGCCATCTACCTGATCGCCGTCTGGACGCTGCACATCCGCCCATACGAGCAGCTGAAGATGACCGTGCCGTACTGGGCCACCGCGGCGCTCGTGCTGCTCACCCCGCTCACACCCGCGCCGTCCCGCCTGGCCGCTCTGCTCCTCGCCGCCCTCGTCGCCACCACCGTCATCGCCACCCGACGCGGGATGGGCGCGGCGACCGGTCACTAGGTCCACCCCCGCTGTCGGGGCGGTGACCCAGCCTGCCGACGCGTGCCCGATCGCCGCGGGCCTTCGCGTGGCCTGGTCGTTTCCAGATGCACACCGCACGGTCGCAACTCCCGTGACAGGCTCGGACAGGACAACCTGCCCGAGGAGTTGGAGGAGCATGAGCACTACGGCTGCTTCGGTCGGCGCCTGATGGTCTCGGTGGCGATCGTGCTGGCCTCGCTGGGAGCGGCGCTCCTGCTGGATCGGTTCACCGGCGTACTCGTCCGGCGAATCGCCCGCGGCCGCTACCAGTGGTGCCTGACGCCGTTGTATAAGGCCTGCCGACGTCCCGCGATCATGGTGCTGCTGCTCGCAGCGCTGTACTTCGCGATGCCGACAGGGCCGGACTGGTGGATTCGAGCAGTCCGCCACGGGGTCCAGCTGCTGCTGGTCGGCGGTACCGCGTGGCTGATAGTCAAGGCCCTGTACGTCACCGAAAGCATCATCTTCAGCCGGCTGCCGGAGGCGACGGTCTCGAACCGCCGCATCCGGCGCGCCCGCACCCAGATCCGGCCGGTACGGCGTCTCACCGCGACCGTCGTCACCATCCTGGCGATCGGCCTGATCATGGTCACCTTCCGGCCGGTACGCCTGTTCGGTCTGTCGGTGCTGGGATCGGCCGGAGTGGTCGGCGCGGTGATCGGGCTCTCCGCGCGGACCGCCCTGGGCAACGCCTTCGCGGGAATCCAGGTGGCCTTCGCCGACTCACTGCACGTCGGCGACGTCCTGGTGATCGAGGGTGAGTGGGGCCGCGTCGAGGAGTTGAAGCTGACCAACGTCGTCATCCGACTCTGGGACGACCGGGTGCTCATCCTGCCCACGACCTACTTCACCGAACGCCCGTTCCAGAACTGGACCCGGAACGAAAGCCGGGTGGTCGGCCAGATCAAACTTCACGTGGACCACACGGCCGACCTGGACGACCTGCGCACCGAGGCCCGGCGGCTGGTCGAGGCGTCGCCACTCTGGGACCGGGACCAGTGGGTACTGCAGATGGTCGACGCAACCGCACAGAGCGTGGTCATCCAGATCCAGGCCTCCGCCGCCGACGGCCCGAGCGCCTGGGACCTCCGCTGCGACCTCCGCGAGGGCCTCATCCGCTACCTTCGGGATGAGCACCCGCAGTGGCTCCCCCGCACCCGCAGCGAATACAAGCCCTGAACCTCCCGACAGCGGCACCCCCGACGAACCTCCAAGGGCGATCACGATGATCCTGGTCGGCACCTCCGGCTGGCAGTACCGGGACTGGCGGGAGCGCTTCTATCCGGCGAAGCTGCCGCAGCGCCTCTGGCTGGAGCACTTCGCCGAACGGTTCGCCACCGTCGAGGTGAACAACGCCTTCTACCGGCTGCCCGAACGGGACACCTTCGTCGCCTGGCGGGCCCGCACCCCCGACGACTTCTGTGCCGCGGTGAAGATGAGCCGCTACCTGACCCACATCAAGCGGCTGCGTGAGCCGGCCGAGCCGGTGTCCCGGTTCCTGGACCGGGCCGGCGGGCTGGGCGACCGGCTCGGACCCGTGCTCGTGCAGCTCCCGCCGAACCTGCGCGCCGATCCCGACGCGCTCGACGCGACCCTGCGACTCTTCCCCGCCGACGTGCGGGTGGCGGTGGAGCCGCGGCACCCCTCGTGGTGGAGCGACGACACCCGGCGGGTCCTCGAACGGCGCCGGGCCGCGCTGGTCTGGGCCGACCGGCTGAGCCGGCCGGTGACTCCGCTGTGGCGCACCACCGACTTCGGCTACCTGCGGCTGCACGAGGGGCGCGCCCGCCCGTGGCCGCGCTACGGCCGCGCCGCGCTGGCCGCCTGGGTACGCCGGCTGGGCGACACGTTCGGCGACGGCGAGCCGGCGTACGTCTACTTCAACAACGACCCCGGCGGCGCGGCGATCGTCGACGCGATCGCCTTCGCCGACCTGACCCGGGGGGCCGGGCTGCCGGTCACCCGGACGCCGACGGCCCGCCCCACCGGTGCGGTGGAGCGGGCCGGCACGACGCCGGTCAGGGAATCATCCGGCCCAGGTCCTGCGGCATCTGGGACTTGACGTCCTGCCACTCGCCCTGGGTCACGTGCTGGCGCAGGGTGTCCAGCACCACCTGCACCACCCGTTCCGTGCCGCCCTCCACGTCGTACGGGAAGCCCTGGCGGACCTCGTAGAGAAAGTCGTCCCGGTTCAACTTCACCGGCACGTTCTGCGGGTCCCAGCCGTCGAAGTAGATGCCCCGGACCAGGATCGGCAGCTGCTGGGCGAACTCGACGCTCTCCTGCACGGGCAGCCGGTCCCGCAACAGGTGCAGCACCGTGCGCAGCGCCGCGTAGGACTGGTTGCGGTGGTCCTTCCCCCAGCCGTACGCCTGCTCGATGTCCTTGAGCATCAGGTTCGTCTTGTCCATCGAGGACTCGACTGCGGAAATCAGCTGCTCAGCCATCTGCCCACCCCCGTACGTCGGTTTCCCACCGTCGGTCGTCGGTGCGTCGCGGCGGCCCGCTGGGCCCCCGCCACAGCCGGATCGGGCTGAACCGACCTGGCCGCTCACCACGCCCGGGTGGGTCGGATGTGCCGACCACGTGCAGTACCCCGCCGCGGCGTCGATCCGATACGACCCGCACCGTCATGGCCCACCTCCTGTCGGCCTCGCGGTCGCGTCGGTCGACGGACCGCACACACCGTCTATGCTGCGGGCCGAGGGGGTGAGCGGGCCTCACCCGACCTGGGTGAATCAGTCCGCGCCGAGCAGCGCCTGCAACTGCTGGCCGTTGCGCTGGGCGTAGTCGCGGTAGCAGTTGTTCATCAGCACGTGCGTCTGCTCGGCCTCACCGGCCAGCTCACGCAGCTTCGGCGCCCAGTCCCGCAGCTCCCGCTCGGAGTACTCGTAACCGAACTTCTCGTGGATGTCCTTGCTGGTCCACCTGTCGCTGTGCCCGTGGAAGCGGACCACCGCGAGGTCCGCCGTCGCCGCCAGCACCGGGGGCACGGACGACCGGTGCCCCTGCGGCATGTCGACGCAGACGTACGCCAGGTGGTGCTGGCGCAGGAAGCCCAGCGTCTCGTCCCGGTTGGCCCCGTCGAACCAGGACGCGTGCCGGAACTCGAAGACCGGGCGCAGTGGGTCGCACCGCTTCGCCACCTCGAGCAGGTACTGCTTGTTGTCCCGCTTGATGGTGAACCAGGGCGGGAACTGGAACAGCAGCGCGCCGAGCCGGCCCGCCTCGACCAGCGGGTCCAGGGCGGACAGGAAGCGGGTCCAGACCTCCTCGTACGCCTGCGGCGGCAGGTCGTCCGGGTAGACGTTCTTCTTGTCCGTCTCCGGGCGCAGGTCCTTGTAGAGCGCGCCTACCCGGGTCGGATGCCCGGTCAGCAGGCTGAACGCCTTGACGTTGAAGGTGAACCCGGGCGGGGTGCGGGCCACCCACAGCTGCGCCGTCCGCTCGGCGGGCGGTGCGTAGTAGGTGGCGTCCACCTCGACCAGCGGGAACTGTCGGGCGTAGTAGGCCAGCCGCTTCTCCGGGGTGTCCGCGGTCTGCGGATACCAGCCGGAGTCGAGCAGGGTCCGGTCGGTCCACGAGGCGGTGCCCACCTTTGTCTCACCCATGGGTGGAGTCCACCGCGCGTCGGACCGATCGGCAACTCGACGCGGCGCTCAGGCCGCCCGCCGCTCCCGGGTCTGCTTGCAGGCCACACAGGAGGTGGCGGACGGGAAGATCTCCAGCCGCTCCACCGGGATCGGCGCGGAACAGCCCTCGCAGAACCCGTAGGTGCCCTCGTCGAGCCGGGTCAGCGCGTGCTCGAACTGCGCGCGGCGGTCCAGGATGGTGCGCAGCAGGGACTGCGCGGTGTCGCGCTCGGCGGTCTTGGTGCCGCTGTCGGCCTGGTCGTCGCCGGCGGTGTCGCCGACCTCCACCAGGCGCAGCACCTGGCTCTGCAGCACGGCCTGGTCGTACTCCGCGGTCAGCTCGTCGTAGCGCGACCGCAGGGACTGCCGGATCTGGTCGATCTCCGCCTGGGACCGGCCCGTGGCTACCGTGTCGTGGACGAGCATCGCTGCCTGCCTTTCGTGGGGCCTCACATCGATCCGGGGCGGTGGGACGCCCCGGACCTGTCCGTCGGTGGCCCGGGTGAGATCACCCGTGCTCTGTGAGCCGGGCGATTACCCACACCTGGAAAGGATCAAACCGACGATCTTTCGCCCCTCGACGTGCTGCCTGTCCGGTTCGCCGCCGCCGGCCCGCGGGTTCACTCAGCCGGGCTCGACCACGGCCGGGTGGCGGGGGTCGTCGACCCGGACCACCACGTCGGCGAAGGAGGCCGGGGCGACCTCGTCGGCGTACCGGGCGAAGGCGGGCAGCGTCCAGCGCAGCTCCGGGTCGGTACGCCGGGCCAGCGCGGCCGGGGAGAGCGCCAGGTGCACGGTGACGTCGAAGGGCAGCCCGCCGCCGAGCAGCAGCGCCCCACTGACCAGCACCACGCCACCGGGCGGCAGCTCGACGTACCCGGCCCGGCTGGCCCGGTCGGTGGCGGCGTCCCAGAGCGACGGGAGCAGCCGGCCGGACCCGTCCGCGCCGGCCGGGTCGAGCACCTCCCGGCGCAGCCCGGTCTCGTCGACCCAGCCCTCGTAGTAGGCGTCGGGGTTGGTCCGGCCCTGTTCCAGCCGTACCGAGGCGGGACGGAGGAAGCCGGCGGCGAGCACGTGCAGCACCGGACGCCCGGCGGCGCGCAGCGGGTCGACCAGGGCCGCGGCCAGCGCGTCGGGACCGGCGGCCGGTGGACCGTCGACGGCCACCCGCAGCCGGCCCGACACTGCGGTGCCGGCGAGCCGATCGGCCAGCTCGGCGACGAGTCGTTCGGACGTGATCGGACGGACGCGCATCCGACCATGGTGCCGGGCCGGCCCGGTGGGCGGCCAAGGACCCGGCCGGGTCAGCTGGTGCGGTCGATGGTGACGCGGGCGTCGTCGGCGAGCCGGTAGCCGACGCCGTAGACGGTGGTGACCAGGGGGACGTCCACGCCGACCTTGCCGCGTAGCCGCCGGACATGCACGTCCACCGTGCGGACGCCGGCGTGCTCGTAGCCCCAGACCGCGTTGAGCAGTTGCAGCCGGGTGAAGACCCGGCGCGGATGGGCGACCAGGTGCAGCAGCAGGTCGAACTCCAGTCGGGTCAGCGGCAGCGGCTCGCCGTCGCGCAGCACCGAGCGGGAGGCGGCCAGAATATGCAGGGTCGGGATGGTCGGCGCGAGGGGGCGGGACGGGGACCGGCCGGCCGGCACCGGGTCTGGGCGGCGCTCCACCGCGCCGGCGCCGCTGGAGATGACCGCGTCACCCCGTTCCAGCATCTCCCGGGCGGCCTCCAGCAGCCGGCGCGCGGGTGGGGTCAGGGACTCCTCGCAGGCGAGCGGGATGGACAGGGTCACCGTGAGCACGGGTGCGGCTGTGTTCGCGGGGCGACGCTGGCCGCCGGGGGGACGACCGGGAACCGCGGGTTGGGACGTATGCCATCCGGCGCGCGACGAGGCGGGGCTGACCGACATGGTCCTCCTTGGCTGGTCCGGGTATCTCCCCACGGCCCGGGACGCCGCTTCATCGATGCTTCCCGGCGCCTGTGCGAGGGTCAAGGGGCGGCTACGTTGCATGAATGTGACAATTGACGAACACATCGGAGCCGCCCGCTCGCTCTCCGTGCGAGGCCAGATGATTACAGCAGAGCCGTCGGGATGGCCCGTTACGGGGGGGTCCCCGGCCGGTTCACATTGGCCGGTGGCGCCGCGGCGCCGCTGCTCACGCAGGGAGAACGCCGGGTGCGGCGCGGCGGTCAGCGGGGCGCCCGGCCGGCGGTGGCCGGGGGCGCGGCGGACGAGGGGCGGTGCGGCGGGGTGGGGCCGAGGGTGGGCAGCCCGGCGATGCGCCAGGCGGCGAACCCGCCCACGACGTCGGTGGCCCGGTGCAGGCCGAGCTCCCGGAGGGCGGCGGCGGCCAGCGAGGAGGTGTAGCCCTCCTGGCAGAGGATCACCACCGGCACGTCGTAGTCGACGGCCTGGGGCAGCCGGGCCGGACAGCGCGGGTCGAACCGCCACTCGAGCACGTTGCGTTCCACGGCGAGGGCGCCGGGGACGGTGCCGTGCGCGGCGCGCTGGCCCGCCGGCCGGATGTCGACCAGCAACGCTCCCGACCGGTACGCGAGGTGGGCCTGCTCGGGGTCGAGCCGGCGCAGCCGGGCCCGGGCGGCGGCCAGGATCTCGTCGATGCCCCGGGAGCCGGCCGGCGCGACCGGACAGCTGTCGGTACGGGTCTGGGTGTGCGGCATCGTCGCGTCCTTCCGGGTGGATGTCGGGTCCGCGGGTGGGAGCGGTCGCGCGCCGGACGGGTTCACCACGCCACCCCGGCCTCGGCCACGTCCGCGATCAGGAGCCGCCCGTCGACGAGCCGGTAGCGGCTCATCCGGCGCAGCGCGGGCCGGTAGACGTGCACGCTGACCGCCGGCTGGTCACCCCGGTTGGTCACCACGTGCACGTGTCGGGCGCCGAAGCGCCGGCCGGCGCCCGCGGCGAGCCGGTGCGGACGCAGCCGGCCACCGCTGACCATCTCCTCGGTGAGGCTGCCGGCGACGACCAGGAAGGCGCCGGAGGAGCCGCCGTGGTCGTGCAGGTCGGTGCCCTGTCCGGGCAGCCAGCTCAGCGCCCAGACCTCGTGGTCGGGCCCGGCCGCGAGCCGCGCGTACCACCGCTGGGTCCGGTCGAAGCGCAGCGGGACCGACCAACCGACCGGGTCCGCGTACCGGGCGGCGACGGTGAGCAGGTCGGACGGCTGGGTGCTGGTCATGGGCGGTTGGTCCTCCCGGTGCGGAGCGGCGCGTGCCCCGTCACTATAGGAGGTAAGCCCTATAGGTTTAGTAGGTAATACCGGATGCTGGGACGGCGGCTCCGCGAGCCGCATCGGCCGGTCAGCGCAGCATTGGCGGGTCCACCCGGTAGCCGGGCACCGACGGCCAGCGCACGGTCAGCACCACCGACTCCCGCTCCGCGTACCAGGAATGGTCGACGCCCCGGCCCCACACCACGTAGTCGCCGGGCGTGCCGAGCACCACCGCGCGGTCCGGCAGCTCCACCCGGAACCGACCGCTGATCAGCACCAGCAGCGCGGTGCGGCGCTCGCCGGTGGCCCATCGGGACCGGGCCTCCCCCGCCCGGTGCACGCCCCACTTCACCTCGACCTCGGTGCTGTGCCGGACGTCCCCCGGCGGCTTGAAGTGGCCGAGCAGCCAGCCGGCGTCGGCCGCCCCGTCCACACCCGCGTTGCCGACGTACACCGAATCGTCCATCCGTCCCTCCCCGCGCCGGGCTGGCAAGCTACCAGGCACGGCCGGTCCGGGTCCCACTAACCTGGACGGATGACCGACGATCTCGACGCGGAGACGCTCGCCTTCGCGCACCGGATGTTCGACCTGGCGCGCGGCGGGGCGACCGAGGAACTGGCCGGGTACGTCGACGCCGGCCTGCCGGTCAACATGACCAACGACAAGGGCGACACCCTGCTGATCCTCGCCGCGTACCACGCCCATCCGCCGACCGTGGCCGCGCTGCTGGCCCGCGGTGCCGACCACGCCCGGATCAACGACCGGGGCCAGACGGCGCTCGCCGCGGCGGTCTTCCGCAAGAACACCGAGGCGGTACGCGCGCTGGTCGAGGCCGGCGCGGACCCGGACCACGGCAGCCCCTCGGCGGTGGAGACGGCACGCTTCTTCGACCTGCCGGAGATGCTGGCGGCGCTCGGACGGAGCTGACGCACCGGCCGGTGCGCCGGCCGTCGGGGCGGTATACAGGGTCGGTGGAGGATCCCGTACCGGAGCAGATGCGCACGGCGGCCGGCGCCCTGCTGGCGGCACTCGACGAGTCGGGCCGGCGACGCGCCGGCCACGCCTTCGACGACGAGCCGGCCCGGCGGTGGCTGGAGTACCGGCCCCGCCCCCGGCCCGGCGTGCCCCTCGCCGACCTGGACGTGGCGGCCCGCAAGGCGGCACACCGGCTCCTCGCCACCGCGCTGAGCCCGCCGGCGTACGCGCAGGCGATGGCGATCATCGCCTTGGAGGAGGTGCTCGACCGGGCGGAGGGCTGGCGCCGCGGCCGGCACAGCGGCGACTACTGGGTCGCCCTCTTCGGCGACCCGGCCGCCGACGACCGGTGGGGCTGGCGGATCGAGGGGCACCACCTCTCGGTGAGCATGACCGTGGTCGACGACCAGGTCTCCCCCGCCCCGCTCTTCTTCGGCGCCAACCCGGCCACGGTCCGGCACGCCGGCCGGCCGGTCTCCCGGCCGCTCGGCGTCGAGGAGGACCTGGCCCGGGAACTGCTGGACGCGCTCGGTACGGCGGGACGGGCCGCGGCGGTCATCGCCGACGAGGCGCCCGCCGACATCATCAGCGCCACCCGGCCGACCGCGCCCGGCCGGCTCGACCCGCTCGGGGTGCCGCGGAGCCGGCTCACGCCGACCGGCCGGGCGCTGCTCGACCGGCTCGTCGCCCTCTACCTCGACCGGCTCCCGCCGGAGCTGGCCGCCCGGGAGGCCGACCGGCTCGACGGCGGGGAGCTGCACTTCGCCTGGGCCGGCGCGACCCGGCCGGGGCAGCGGCACTACTACCGCGTCCAGGCCGACGACCTGCTGATCGAGTACGACAACACCACCGACGACGGCAACCACGCGCACACCGTCCTGCGCCGCCCGGCCAGCGACTTCGGCGCCGACGTCCTCGCCGCCCACCACGCCACCGCCCACTGACCTCCGCCCATGCCACCCGCCCGTCCCGCACCGGTGATCATGAAGGTGGTGTCACGACAGCCCGCGGACGGACGATCTCCACGGTGGAGCCGGGGATGTCAACCAGCGCCTCGAAGCCGCTCGGCTCGACCGCACGGCCCCGGTCGAACTGGCGCATCAGCCTGGCGCCCAGCCAGACCCCGACCGCGCCGACGGCCAGGGCGACCAGCTCGGTGGCGAGCAGCACGGCGGTGGCGCCGCGCTGCGGCGCGTGGGCCCGGATCAGGCAGGCGAGCAGGAACAGCCCCGCCATCGCGGCGTTGACCAGGTTGAAGGTGACCGCGGTACGGCGGGTCCGGCCGGCCCGGACGTCCCACAGGTCGACCATCCCGGCCATGGCGGCGAGGGCGGCCGCGACCAGCGCGGCGACCGCGCTCCAGTAGCCCACCTCGCCGAGGAAGGCGGGGCCGCCGGCGACGTCGGCCAGGTCGAACACCGCGGCACTGACGAACAGCCCGAACGGGAACGTCACCAGCATCGGTTGGATGGGGTGCCCCTGCACCCGCAGTCGGCTCTCCATCGGTTCCTCCCCAGTATCGGTGCAGCTCGCCAGTCCAAAGTGCTACCCGACCGCCAATGGGACGAAACGAACGCCGTTCAGCTCTCCCGGGGACGGGAGACGGTGATCACCAACCGCTCGGCCACCTCGCGCAGCGGTATGCCCAACGAGGCGGCGGCGCTGCGGAGCACGTTCAGCGCCTCCGGGGCCGGGCAGCCGCGCTGGGTCATGATCACCCCGATGGCCTGCCCGACGACCCCCTCCTCCAGCAGGCTGGAGTCCAGCCGACCGGCCTGCGCCGCCTGTCGGGCCCGGTCCCGGACCGCAGCCAGCAGCAGCCCGGCGTGCTCGGCGAGGAGCATCGCGGTGAGCTGGTGCCGGGTGGTCAGCCCCGGCGCCGACTCGGCGTACAGGTTGATCGCACCGATCACCTGCTCGTCGACGTCGACCGGCGCGGAGATCACCCCGCGTACGCCCAGCCGGCGGGCCCGGGTGGTCCAGGCCGGCCAGCGCGACTCCTGCGCCAGGTCCTCGGCGATGACCATCTCGCGGCGGCGGATGGCGCTCATCGCCGGCGAGTCGGGGCCGTGCCGCAGGTCGTCCAGCTCGGCCAGCCGGGGCTCGGAGGCGGCCACGCCGGCCGGCTCGCCGGCCCGCAGCGCGGTGAACCCGCAGCAGGCCACCCCCGGTACGGCGTCCCGGGCGATCCGGACCAGCTGGTCCAGCGCCTCGTCGAAGTCGGTGACCGCGATCAGGCCGGCGGTCAGCTCCCTCAGCAGTGCCGCGGTCTCCAGCACGCCCAGCGCGTCGATGGTCGACTCCCGCGTGTCCAGGTTCACCGGCTCGCGGTCCCCGCCCCCGGCGCGTACGACCACGCGGTGTCCCCGTCCGGCGTCATTGCCTGTGTCATCCCCGTTGCCTCTCCCTGACTTCAAAGCCTCGGGCTACTACCCTCGCAAACCAGGATCGAAACCGCGCAAAGGGGTCCCTTCCGGCGCGGCCGGCGCGCCGGAAGGGACCCCTGCGACGCTCAGCGGGAACCGGAGATGAGCCGCCGCCCGACGGAGGCGATCAACCGGTCCAGCTCCGAGCCGAACGGGTTGTCGTGCACCAGGTACGTCCAGGTGGCGCTCGGCCGGACCAGCTTCGAGGCGTCCGGCTCCCAGCCCTCCTCGAACTCGGTCTCCTCGAAGGTCGCGATGGTCCGCGTCTCGATCTCGGGGACCAGCGCGTTGAACGCGGGCACCGCGCTGCGGTGGAACTCGTCCAGCGGGTCGAGCCGGCCCAGCGCGCGCAGGTGCACGCCCTCCCGGACCTCGGAGAGCTCGGCCAGGTGGTCGGCCCAGAGCCGGTCCAGGTGGTAGAGGGCGATCGACCGGGCCGCGTCGGCGAGCAGGTCCTCGTCCATCTCGCCGGCCTTCTCCGGCACCCGCTCCAGCAGCATCAGCGCGGCGATGTCGCTGGTGAGCAGCCGCTCGCGCCGCTCGGCGAGGGCCTTGCGCTGCTGCTCGATCACCACGCTGTAGCGCCAGGTGTTGCGGTGGATCTCGTGGTTGACGCCCTCCGCGACCCGCTGGGCGTGCTCCACCGCGTAGTCCACCTGCGGGTCGGTGACCAGGCCGTCGGCGTTCATCCGCGGCGAGGCCGGGATGGCGTCGCCGGCGTGCCGGACCACCAGGTCGTCCTCCAGGCTGACGAAGAAGGCCGAGCCACCCGGGTCGCCCTGCCGGCCGGCCCGGCCGCGCAGCTGGTCGTCGACCCGGCGGCTGTCGTGGCGGCCGCTGCCCATCACGTACAGGCCACCCAGCTCGGCCACCCGCTCCCGGTCGGTCTGGTCGCTGCCGCCGAGCCGGATGTCGACGCCCCGGCCGGCCATCTGGGTGGAGACGGTCACCGCGCCGTACGCGCCGGCCTCGGCGATGATCGCCGCCTCCTCGTCGTCGTTCTTTGCGTTGAGCACCACGCAGGGCACCCCCGCGGCCTGCAGCCCGGCGGCCAGCCCCTCGGACTCCTTCACGTCCAGGGTGCCGACCAGCACCGGCCGGCCCTGCTCGTGGCAGCGCTTGATCTCGTCGATCAGCGCCTCCTCCTTCTCGGCCCGGGTGGCGTAGATCCGGTCCGGCTCGTCCTCGCGGACGCACGGCGTGTTCGGCGGGATCACGGCCACCTCGAGGCCGAAGAACTCCCGCAGCTGGTCGCCGACGAGCACCGCGGTCGCGGTCATCCCGCAGACCGTCGGGTACAGCGCGATGTACGCCTGCACGGCGATGGTGCCGAGCACCTCGCCCTCGGCGGTCGCGTCCAGCCCCTCCTTAGCCTCGACCGCGGCCTGCAACCCGTCCGGCCAGCGGCGGCGCTGGGCGACCCGGCCGCGCATCTCGTCGATCAGCTCGACCGAGCCGTCCCGGACGATGTAGTCGACGTCATGGTGCAGCAGGGCGTGCGCGTGCAACGCCACGTTCACCGCGGAGAGCTGCCCGACGTGCTCCTCGTCGTACAGGTCGATGCCGCCGAGCTTCGCCTCCATGGTGGCCAGGCCAGCCGCGGTGAAGGCGACGCTGCGGCCGTCCTCGGCGACGGTGTAGTGCTTGCCCTTGCGCAGCCCGCGCACCAGCGCGGCGGCGGCGTGCACCGGGTCCTGCTCGCCGGGGACCGCGCCGGCGAGGACCATCGGCACCCGGGCCTCGTCGATCAGGATCGAGTCGGCCTCGTCGACGATGGCGGTCCGCAGCGGCTGCTGGACCCGGTCGGCGATGTCGGTGACGAGCTGGTCGCGCAGGTAGTCGAAGCCGGCCTCGCTGACCGAGACGTAGGTGACGTCGCAGGCGTACGCGGCGCGCCGCTCCTCGGGGGTGGACGCCTCGTTGACCCAGCCGACAGTGAGCCCGAGCAGGGTGTAGACCGGGCTCATCCACTCGGCGTCGCGGCGGGCCAGGTAGTCGTTGACGGTGAGCACGTGGACCGGGCCGTTGCCCATCCGCACGTGCCCGTACGCGGCGATGGTGGCGGTGAGCGTCTTGCCCTCACCGGTGGCCATCTCGGCGACCTTGCCGGAGAGCAGCGCCATCGCGCCGAGCAGCTGCACGTCGTACGGCCGCTGGTCGAGGCCGCGGCGGGCGGCCTCCCGGCCGATCGCGCAGATCTCCTCGTACCCGGTGGCGGCGCCGGCGGCCTCGGTCAGCTCGGCGTCGTCGAGCCCCTTCAGCTCCTCCTCGCGCGCCTCGATGGCCGGCAGCAGCTTCTCCAGCGGGGCCAGCTCGACCGTCGTTCCCGGCCGCTGGAGGAACTGCCGGAACCTGCTCTTCAACCGTTGCGACACTCCCATGAACGGCAACGGTACGCGAACCGAACCCGATTGTGCGGCCCGACCGGTCCGGGGCCGCCGGGGTGTCCGGATTCGGTCTCATCCGCCCAGCTCAGGGGCTTTTCGCGGTCAGCTGACGAGGAGCTGGTGGGTGGCGAGTTCGCGGTAGAGGGGGCTGGTCCCGGTCAGCTCGTCGTGGCTGCCGACGGCGACCACCCGGCCGCCGTCGAGGACCACGATCTGGTCCGCGTCCACGACGGTGGAGAGGCGGTGCGCCACGATCAACAGGGTGCGCCGGACCGCCACCGCGTCGATGGCCCGCCGCAGCGCCGCCTCGTTGCGGGCGTCGAGGTTGCTGGTCGGCTCGTCGAGCAGCAGCACCGGCGGGCCGGCCAGCAGCGTCCGGGCGATGGCCAGCCGCTGCCGCTCGCCCCCGGAGAGCAGCACGCCGCCCTCACCGACCTGCACGCCCAGGCCCTCGGGCGCCCGCTCGGCCAGGTGCCCCAGGTTGACCTCGTCGAGGACGGCCCGGAGCCGGTCGTCCGGGGCGTCCGGCGCGGTGATCAGCAGGTTGTCCCGCAGCGTGCCGGCCAGCACCGGAGCCTCCTGCTCGACGTACCCGAGGCGGGCCCGCAGCGCGGCGCGGGGCAGGTCGCGCACGTCCACCCCGTCCAGGCGCAGGGTGCCCTCGGTGACCTCGTAGAAGCGTTCGACCAGGGCGAGCAGGGTCGACTTGCCGGCGCCGGAGGGGCCGACCAGGGCGGTCCGGGTGCCGGCCGGCACGGTGAAGCTCACCCCGTGCAGCACCGGCGGCCCGCCCGGGTAGCCGAACCCGACCCGGTCGAACTCGATCGCCGCCGGCCCGCCGACCGCCGGGGCCGCCGCCCGCCTGGGCCGCCGGTCGCCGGCTCCCTCCGCCGGTACGGCGAGGATCTCCTCGATCCGCGCGAGGGCCCCCAGCCCGCTCTGCAGCTGGGTGTACGCGTGCACCGCCTGCCCCAGCGGCAGCACCAGGAAGAACAGGAACATCACGAAGGCGACCAGGTCGCCGACGCTGATCGCCCCGGCGGCCACCCGGGCCCCGCCGACGGCCAGGACGAGCAGGAAGGCGCCCTGGAGGGTGACCGTGCTGGCCGGGCCGACCAGCGCCTGCACCCGGGCCACCCGCAGCCCCGCCGCGTACGCCTCGGCGGCGCTGCCGGCGACCGTGTCCGCCTCCCGCGCCTCGGCCCGACTGGCCCGGATGGTGCGGGCGGCCGAGATGGCCCGCTCGACGGCGGAGGTCATCTCGCCGACCCGTTCCTGGGCCCGGCGGGCCAGTCCGCGTACCCGGCGGGCGACGGTGAGGGCGAACCCGATGCCGACGCCGACGGCGGCCAGCGTCACCCCGAACAGCGGCGGGTCGAGCAACAGCATCGCGGTCCCGGCGCCCAGCACCATCACGGCCCCGGTGACGGTCTCGAAGAGCCCGGAGGTGACCACCGCCCGCAGCAGGGTGGTGTCCGAGCCGACCCGGGAGAGCAGGTCGCCGGTGCGGCGGCGGTCGTACTCCGCGATCGGCAGCCGGAGCAGGTGCCCGGCGAGCCGGCGGCGGGTGCCCAGCACCAGCCCCTCCGCGGTCCGCTGCAGCAGGTAGTCGCGGAGCCCGCCGACCGCGGCGCCGGCCACCACGAGGGCCACCAGCGCGGCGACCAGCCCGGCGACCGGCCGGGCGGCGGTGACCCGGTCCAGCACCAGCCGGGTCAGCAGCGGCTGCCCGAGGGCCGCCCCGGCCCCGGCCAGCGACAGCGCGCCCACCACGGCGAGGGTGCCGCGGTGGGCGCGCAGGTACGGCAGCAGCGCGGCGAGCCCCGGTGGCCGGCCGGTGTCGATGGTCATGCCAGCACCGTATCCGGCGCCGCCCAGCCGTCAGCCCGTGAGCACGACCTGCAACTCGGACCGGCGCCGCTCGGCCAGATCGGTCAGTAGCGCCGGCGCCTCCTCGAACGGCACCACCGCCGAGACCAGATGCTTGCGGATCAGGTCGCCGTACTGCCGGAGCAGCTCGATGGTCTCCGCGGAGAGCCGCTCCCGGTCCCAGGTCGGGGTGAGCCCGCGCGGCACCCGCCCGATCTGGGCGCAGCGCAGCGACAGGCCGTTGTGGTGGAACTCCTCGCCGAGCCGGACCTCGTCGGCACCCGCCTGGTAGAAGGCCAGGTCGATGACCGTGCCCTGGGGGCGGAGCAGACGCAGCGCGAGGTGCAGCGCCCAGGCCTGACCCCGGCACTGGAACACCACGTCGGCGCCGCGGTCGCCGGCGGAGTGGTTCCACCGGGTCTTGAGCACCAGCGCCGGGTCGTCGGCCTCCGGGTCGAGGGTCTCCAGGCCGAGCGCCTCGGCCACCTCCCGCCGCTGCGGGGTCGGGTCCAGCACCACCACCGAGGCGGCCCCGTGCCGCCTCGCGAGCAGCGCGGTGAGCAGGGCGACGACGCCGCTGCCGACGACCGCGACCCGGCGGCCGCGCACGCCGTCGCCGAGCGAGCGCACGTCGGTGCCACACAGGTCGGCGGCGGCGTGCAGCAGGCCGTTGGCGCAGATCGGACCCATGTGCGCGACGTAGATGCCGAGCAGCGGGTCCAGGTCCTCGGGCAGCGGCACGAAGCGTTCGGCGACCGGGTCGGCGACGTACCCGGTGCGGTGGCCGTAGGTCATGGCGCCCACGGTCCCCACCCCGATCGCCGGGGTCCGGCTCTCCGCCACCCGGCCCACCTGCATGTAGCCGAGCCGGTCCACCGGGTAGGGCGTGCTCGCCTTCCCGGGCTGGAACAGGCCCAGGTCGGCGTTCCAGGTGACGTTGAGGTAGGGGTTGGTGCCCTTGACGTAGCTCAGTTCGGTGCCGGCGGAGACGCCGCTGTAAAGGGTCTCCACCCGGAACGTGCCGTCCCGCAGCTCGGCGGCGTCCCGCTCGACCAGCTCCACCCGCCCGGGGCCGCTGACCACCACGACCTTGTCACGCATCGACGGTCACCCCCGCCGGCGGGGCGTCCGCCACAGCCGTCCGGGGCCGCGCGGCCGGCCCGGTGGGCAGCGACACGCTGCGGCCGGTCCGGGCGGACTCGGCCACGGCGAGGGCCAGCCGCTGGGTGCGCAGGGCCTCCGCGTACGGGACACGGACGTCGTCGCCGACCCCCCGCACCGCGTCGACGAAGGCCCGGTCGACGGCCGCCCGAGCGCCGTCCGGGTCGCCGGGCAGGTGCCGCTCGCCGTCCGCGTCGCAGATGGTCAGGCCGTCCTCGGCCAGCGACAGCGCCAGCCCGTCGGCGAGGATCTCCACGCCGGCCCGGTGCTTCCAGCCCAGCACGCACGCCGCGGCGAGCGTGCCGACAGCGCCGCCCTCGAAACGCAGCGTCGCCGCGGTGACCGAGTCGATGTCGGCGCCGTCGACCGGCGGCGGGGCTCCGTCGCCGTACGCGGTCACCTCGGTGGCCTCGCCGACCAGCGCGCGGATCAGGTCGAGCACGTGCGCGGCCTGCTCGACCACCGGGCCGCCGGAGCGGTCCCGCCGGGCCCACCAGGCCACCGGCGGCACCTTGTCCAGCCAGGCGCCGTTGACCATCCGCACCGGACGATCGGCGAGCAGTTCCCGGGCCTGCTCGACCACGTGCAGGTAGCGCCAGTGGTGGCCGACCGCGGTGAGCAGCTGCCGTCGCTCCACCAGCTCGGCGATCCGCTCCGCGGTCTCCAGGTCCACCGCGACCGGCTTCTCCACGAACATCGGCACGCCGGCGGCGATCACCGCCTCCTCGACCGGCCCGTGCGCGAACGGCGGCACGCAGACGTACACGGCGTCCGGACCGGCGGCGAGCAGCTCGTCCACGTCGACGAAGGCACGGGCGCCGTGCGTCCCGGCCAGCGCCTCCGCCGCGTCCCGGGTCACGTCGGTCACCCCGAGCAGTTCCACGTCCTCGAAGCCGGTCAACACCCGGGCGTGGCGTTGCGCCACCCCGCCGGCTCCTACCAGTCCCACCCGGCACACGCGCATTCCACAGACCCTCTCGCCGCGGTTTTCCGCCTACCCGGACAGCTCTCCCCCTGCCGGCACTCCACCAAACCCGGCGGGTGCGCAATCAGACGTTCACCCGTCGGGAACCCGCCGGTGCCCGGGACGTGATCAGGCTGTTAGGCATGATCCGGTTAGCGCGGGGCAGGTACTGGGAAAGCCAGTTCCCGCGTTTCCGCCACGACCTGGGGGTGTGCCCGTGCGGGATACAGAATCGATCGTCTCACCAGTGGTGGAGGCCTGGGCCACCTACCGCACCACGTCGGCCAACGACTGGCCGGCCCGCCGGCTGCTGCGGGCCAAGGGCGACAGCCGGGTCAGCGTGGTGCTGCCGGCCCGCAACGAGGAGGCCACCGTCGGCGCGATCGTGTCGACGATCCGCGAGCACCTGATGGACCGGCTCCCCCTGGTCGACGAGCTGATCGTGGTCGACTCCCGGTCGACCGACCGGACCGCCCAGGTGGCGCGGGCCGCCGGGGCCGAGGTGGTCAGCCAGGACGCGATGACCCGGGGCCTGCCGCAGTTGACCGGCAAGGGCGACGCGCTCTGGGCCGGACTGGCCGCCGCCGAGGGTGACGTGGTCGCCTTCGTCGACGCCGACCTGCGCGAGTTCCGGCCGCACTTCGTCACCGGACTGATCGGCCCGCTGCTGACCGACCCGTCGGTCGACTTCGTCAAGGGCTTCTACCACCGGCCGTTGGTCGGCGCGACCAGCGTGGAGGCCGACGGCGGTGGCCGGGTGACCGAGCTGATGGCCCGGCCGCTGCTCAACCTCTTCTGGCCGGAGCTGGCCGGCTTCGTGCAGCCCCTCGCGGGCGAGTACGCCGGCCGCCGGGACGTGCTGGAGCAGGTGCCGTTCGTCTCCGGTTACGGGGTGGAGACGGCGATGCTGATCGACCTGCTGGAGCTGGTCGGCCTGGACGCGCTGGCCCAGGTGGACCTCGGTGAGCGCAAGCACCGCCACCAGGACACCGCGGCGCTGGGCCGGATGTCCGCCCAGATCATGTTGACCGCCTGGTCCCGCCTGCAGCGCCGGGGCTGGGCCAGCCCGGGTACCACGCCGGCCGCCCTGCTCACCCAGTTCCGGCGCGGCGGCTCCGAGGCGCTGCCCAACCTGGACCGCGAGATCGTGGTCAGCGACGTCTCGATCGAGGAGCGCCCGCCGCTGGCGCAGCTGCGGCACCGGGTGCCGCGGCGCAGGGTGGCGGCGTGAGGCCGCCGGCCGACGGTGGCGACGGCCGGTCCGGGCGACCGGCACGCAGCGGTGACGACCGGCCCGCGGGGCCGGTCGCTGGCACGCGGAGGGCCGACGGGGGCGCCGCCGAGGGAAGGAACCCGACACGATGAGCCTCACCGTCCTGATGAACGCCGGCCCCTGGTTGTCCGTGCCGCCCCCCGGCTACGGCGGGATCGAGAACGTGGTGGCGACCCTGGTGCCCGAGCTGCGCCGGCTCGGCGTCCGGGTGGTGCTGGCCTCGGTGGAGAGCAGCACCCTGCCGGTCGACGAGAAGATCTCGGTCTTCCCGGACGGCCAGTTCCACGCCCTGCAGCGGCCGTACAACCAGGTCTGCGGGGTCTCCCAGGCGCACCTGAACGGGGTGGTGCGCGCGCTGCACACCCGTGACGACATCGATCTGGTGCACGACCACGTGGAGGCGGTCGGGCTGGCCACCATGGCCGCGATGGGCCCGGACGCCCCGCCGGCGCTGCACACCCTGCACTGGGACCTGGCGAAGCACCCGGAGCTCTACGGCAACCTGGACGGCGGCGACCGGGTTCGGGTCAACGGCGTCTCCGCCTCGCAGCTGGCCCGCGCCCCGCAGGCACTGCGGGACCACTCGGTGGGGCACGTGCACCTGTCCACCCCGCTCGCGGTCGACGCGGACCGCCGGGCCCCCGTCGACAAGGGCGACCACGTGATCATTCTGGGCCGGATCAACCCGGGCAAGGGGCAGGACCTGGGCGCCCGGCTCGCCCAGCAGGTGGGCTTCCCGCTGGTGCTGGCCGGCCCGGTCGGGCCGTACCACCGGCCGGAGGACCTGGCCGCGGCCGGCGACGAGGCCCGGCAGAACCCGGACGTGCGGTTCTTCTACGACCAGGTGGCCCCGCACGTCGACGGCGACCTGGTCCGCTGGGTCGGCACGGTCGCCGGCCAGGAGCGCGACGACCTGCTGGCCGGCGCCCGCGCCTCGCTCTTCCCGCTGCGCTGGGAGGAGCCCGGCGGCACCGCCGTGGTCGAGTCCCTCGCCCTGGGTACGCCGGTGGTCTCCACCGCGCGCGGCTGCCTGCCCGAACTGATCGAACACGGGCGCACCGGACTGCTCACCACCGACGAGGAGGAGCTGGGCGAGCTGGTGCTGGCCGCCGGTCTGCTGGAGCCGGACGAGTGCCGCCGGGAGGCGGCCGCCCGGTTCACCCCGGCGATGATGGCGGAGCGGTACGTCGGGCTGTACGAGCGGGTCCGGCAGCTCGCCGCCCGCCCCCTGCTGCCGGCCTGAGCGCCGTTGCCGGCCTGGCCGCACCGTGAGGGGTGGCCGGGCCGGCGTTTGCCGCCCGCCGGAACGGGAAACCACGCCGTCCGTTCCAGGGTGAGGAGACGTCGTGACGAACTCGATGGCCCACTCCCGGGGCCGACGCAACCCGGCCGACGGCCGCGCCCCGGTACGTCGGGCGGCGGCCGCGGCCGGCGTGGTCCTCCTGATCGTCGGGGTGCTCGGCTTCATACCCGGGATCACCAGCAACTTCGACGACCTGTACTTCGCCGGCCACGAATCGGACGCGAAGCTGCTCGGCCTGTTCCAGGTCTCGGTGCTGCACAACATCGTGCACCTGCTCTACGGCATCGCCGGCCTGGCGCTGTCCCGCACGGTCTCCGGCGCCCGGACGTACCTGATCGGCGGCGGCGCCATCTATCTGGTGCTCTGGCTCTACGGCGTGGTGGTCGACCACTCCAGCGGCGCGAACTTCATCCCGGTCAACGGCGCCGACGACTGGCTCCACCTCTTCCTCGGGATCGGCATGATCGCCCTCGGCCTGGTCACCACGCGTGGCCTGGGTCGCCGCTGACCAGGCCTGGGTGGGCGGCTGGTCCGGTTTGACCGGGCTGCGCGGCGGGTAGTTGGCAGGTCCGCGACGAGACGGAATCGAGGGGCTCATGCCGACCCGGATCAGCTGCGAGGTCCGCGACGAGTCGCCGGTCACCCTCGTACGGCTGGCGGGTGCGCTCGACCTGGCGACCATGCGCACGGTGCACACCGTGCTCGACCGCTGCCTCACCGCCCAGCCGGACGCCCTGGTGGTCGACCTGGCCGAGGTCGACGTCACCGACCGGCTGGCGCTCTCCGTCTTCGCCGCCGCCGCGCGGCGGGCCGCCGACTGGCCCGCGGTGCCGATCGTGCTCTGCGCCCCGCCGCCGGCTGCCGCGGCCTGGCTCGCCGAGACGACCGCGTGCCGGGTGGTGCCGGTGCGGCCGGACTGCGCCGAGGCCACCGCGCTGGCCGGCGCGTCGGCGGCGCCGCGGCTGCGGGCCCGGCTGGAGCCGGTCGCCGGCGCCTGCCGGCGGGCGCGGGAGCTGGTCACCGAGGCCTGCGGGCGATGGAACATCCCCGAGCTGACCGGCCCGGCCTCGCTGGTGCTGACCGAGCTGGTGAGCAACGTGGTCCGGCACGCCGGCACGCCGATGCAGGTGACGGTGACCCTGCGGCGGCCGTACCTCCAGGTGGCCGTGATGGACGGCAGTCGGGTCGCGGCGCGGGCCGCGACCGGGCAGGACCTGCGGGCAGAGGGGGGCCGAGGACTGCTGCTGGTCCGCGAGCTGACCCAGCGCTGGGGCAGCGCGCCGACGGGTGACGGCAAGGTCGTCTGGGCGATGCTACCGGCGAACTGACCGAATTTTCCGCTCTCGCCTGGTTTTATGGGCAAGGGGCCGGGTAGGCGTGCCCGTCCTTTCTGTCGTCACGACGGGGTGAGAGATATGCCGAAGCGGGTAGTCACGGAGCCGGCACGAGACCGGGGGCCCGCGATCCTCGCGCCCGCCCGGTTCGGCGGCTATCCCGGCCCGGTCCGGACCGCCATCAGAGGCAGTTCGCTGCTCAAGCTGCTGGGTACGACAGACGCCAAGCTGATCGGTCTGCTCTATCTGGTGACGTCATTCGTCTTCTTCCTGATCGGCGGGGTGCTGGCGCTGCTGCTGCGGGCCGAGCTGGCCCAACCGGGCATGCAGTTCCTCTCCCCCGAGCAGTACAACCAGGCGTTCACCATGCACGGCACGATCATGCTGCTGTTCTTCGCCACCCCGCTGGTGTTCGCCTTCGGCAACTACATCGTCCCGCTCCAGATCGGCGCCCCGGACGTCTCGTTCCCCCGGCTGAACGCCTTGGCGTACTGGATGTATCTGTTCGGCGGGTCGATACTCATGGCCAGCTTCTTCACCCCGGGTGGCGCGGCGGACTTCGGCTGGTTCGCGTACACGCCGTTGAGCCTGTCCCAGCACAGCCCGGGCGTCGGCGGAAACATGTGGATCGTCGGGCTGGCCCTCTCCGGCCTCGGCACGATCCTGGGCGCGGTCAACATGATCACCACGATCATCACCCTGCGCGCCCCCGGGATGACCATGTTCCGGATGCCGATCTTCACCTGGAACCTGCTGCTCACCAGCGTGCTGGTGATCTTCATCTTCCCGCTGCTGGCGGCGGCGCTCTTCGCGCTGGCGTCGGACCGGATCCTGCACTCGCACGTCTACGACCCGACCACCGGCGGGCCGATGCTCTGGCAGCATCTGTTCTGGTTCTTCGGCCATCCCGAGGTCTACGTCGTGGCGCTGCCGTTCTTCGGCATCATCTCCGAGATCATCCCGGTGTTCGCCCGCAAGCCGATCTTCGGCTACACCGGTATCGTGCTCGCCACCATCGCGATCACCGTGCTGTCGATGACCGTGTGGGCGCACCACATGTTCGGCACCGGCCAGGTGCTGCTGCCGTTCTTCAGCATCCTGAGCTACCTCATCGCGGTGCCGACCGGGGTGAAGTTCTTCAACTGGATCGGCACCATGTGGAAGGGGCAGCTCACCTTCGAGACGCCGATGCTCTTCGCCATCGGCTTCCTGACCACCTTCCTGCTCGGCGGCCTGACCGGGGTGCTGCTGGCCAGCCCGCCGGCGGACTTCCACACCACCGACACCTACTTCGTGGTGGCGCACTTCCACTACGTGCTCTTCGGCACAATCGTCTTCGCCGCCTTCGGCGGGGCCTACTTCTGGTTCCCGAAGATGACCGGGCGGCTGCTCGACGAACGCCTGGGCAAGGCGCACTTCTGGACCATGTTCGTCGGCTTCCACATGACCTTCCTGGTCCAGCACTGGCTGGGCAACGAGGGCATGCCCCGGCGGTACGCCGACTATCTGCCCACCGACGGGTTCACCACGCTCAACGCGATCTCCAGCATCGGGTCGTTCATCCTGGGCGCGTCCACGCTGTTCTTCATCTACAACGTCTGGAAGTCCTGGCGGTACGGCACGATGGTCTCCGTCGACGACCCGTGGGGCTTCGGCAACTCCCTGGAGTGGGCCACCACCTGCCCGCCGCCGCTGCGCAACTTCGACCGGATGCCCCGGATCCGCTCCGAGCGTCCCGCCTTCGACGCCAAGTACGGGCGGCTCGTCGCCGACCTCGGCCGGGACCTGCCGCAGCGCACCACCAAGCCGCCACAGCGCTTCGCCGAGGAGCTGCATCTCGAGCCGCGCGTCCCCGAGTCGCCGGCCGCCGAGGGGGCGCACGGCGCGCGCAGGGCCGTCGAGTACCACCCCACGCCGCAGTCCGGCGCCCGCCCGGTGGAGGTCCCGGAGCCGGAACAGATTCGCCGGCCCAGCTTCGAGCAGACCGACGCCCCGGCGGAGGAAGAAGAGCACGCCGAGCGGGCTCCGGAGAACGAGCGCTGGCGCCACCCGCACCGCCGCGATGACACCGAGGAGCACTGACCGGTACGCGACGCAGGGCCGGCGCCTGACGGCGCCGGCCCTGCATGTCGTCGGCCGAGTTGGTGCCGGCCTTGGTGCCCGGCGTCCGGGACGGACTACTCGGCGTTGGCCGCTAGACCGGCCGCGCTGAGCGAGCGGCGCACGGCGGGCTGGACCCTGGTCAGCCGCAGCGGCACTCCCGTGCGGGCCGCGGCGTCCCGGCCGGCCATCAGCGCGGCGATCCCGCCCGCGTCGACGCCGCCCGCGCCGACCAGGTCCACCACCACCTCGCTGGGCTGCCCGGTCACCGCCTCCAGCATCGCCCGGCGCAACTGGTCCGCGCCGTCCCGGTCGACGTCGCTGCCGACCTCGACGACCACCCGGTCGCCGTTCTGCCGCACCGAGATCCTCGTCTTCACCGGCTCCGACTCGGCGGCCCCGTTCTGCCATGGCGGCGGGGCGTCGGCGAGCATCGCCTGGCGCAGCCAGGTCAGCGCCCGGGACAGCAGCCGGGACACGTGCATCTGGGAGATGCCGAACCGGGCGGCGATCTCCGCCTGCGTCTGGTTGCCGTAGAAGCGCATCGCGAGGATCCGCCGCTCCCGCCAGGGCAGCCGGTGTAGCAGCCCGCTGACGGTCACCCGGTCGTCCACCGATTCCAGCGCGTTGTCCGACTCGCCGACCAGGTCGCCGAACTCGGCGGAACTCTCCCCGCCGACCGGCGCGTTGAGCGAGGCCGGGCTGTAACCCGCGGCCGACTCCAGCGCGGCGAGGATCTCCTCCTCCGGGGTCTCCAGCCGTTGGGCCAGCTCGGCCACCGTGGGCGCCCGGGACAACTCGCTGGTCAGCGCCGCCGTCGCCTGCCCCACCTCCAGGATCAGGTCGCGCAGCCGGCGGGGCACGTGCACGCCCCAGGTGCGGTCCCGGAAGTGCCGTTTGATCTCACCGACGATGGTGATCGCCGCGTACGCGGTGAAGGACCCCCGTTCCGGGTCGTACCGGTCGACGGCGTTGACCAGGCCGAGGCGGGCCACCTGCTCCAGATCCTCCAGCGGTTCCCCCCGACCCCGGTAGCGGCGGGCCAACCGCCCGGCGAAGGGCAGCGCGAAGCGGACCAGGTCGTCCCGTGCCTCCTGCCGCCGCTCCGGCGGCAGGCCTTCGATCCGTGCCGCGTACGCCAGCGCCGCCGCGTCGAGGTCCTCCAGGCCCCGATCGGTGGGTGGTGGTGTGGTTGTGGTGGTCTGTCCGAACATCCGCGCCTCCCTCAGGAAGGTCCCCCGCCCGGATTGGGAAACCGGTCATGCGCGTGGTCGGGCCACGCACCGGGCCGGAAGTGGGTTACGTGACTGGCACGCCAGGAGCGACGACAGCCCGCTGGACAGCGTCATCTGGCCGTCGCAGCGAGCGGTGTTCCCGCTCCGTAGGTACTCAATCACGGACCGCGGTTTCGCGAGGATGTTTCGGCAGGGTTGGTGCCGGCCGGCGTGGACCCGTCCGCCGGACGTGGCGGAATCCGGTCAGGAGACCAGCAACCCCTGGTGGGCGCCGGTGTCCCGGAGCACGTCCACGGCCTCGGCGACGCGCAGCGGCGGCGGGACCGGCAGGTCGTACGGCTGGTTGCGCAATACCTCGGTGGCACGCCGGGTCGGCACCGACGTGACCGGGTAGCCCCGCGCGGACCCCCGGTCCAGCGACCGCCGCCGACGCCCGAACGCGGCCACCGCCAGCCACTGCGGCAGGCCGGCCAGCGCCGGGGACCGGACGCCCGGCGGCTCGGGCAGCACGTCCACCGAGCTGAACGGCTCGCTGCCGGCGAGCCACCACTCCACCCCCTCCACCCGGCGTCGGGTCGCGTTCTCGCACCAGTACGGCACCATCCCGGCCCGGACCACCTGCCACGGGTCGAGCAGCCGCCCGCACTCCACCACCAGCCGGTCGCCGGTCTTGCCGGCCCACCGCAGCCAGCGCCGGTACAGGTCGGCCGTGGCGGCGCTGAGCGCGTCGGGCTGCGGGAAGAGCACCTGGTGCAGCGGATGGCCATGCCGGCCGGTCCAGTCCCGGGCGCTGAGTTCGAAACCGGACTCCACGCCGTGCTCGGCGTGCCCCTGCGGCGTGGAGACCTCCGGCGGCTCCCAGTGCGCCCCGTCGCCGCCCGCGGAGCGGAGCACCTGGCGCAGCGCGTGCGCGTCCGGGTGGAAGTCCACCGGTTCGAGGCCACTGGCCGGGGAGCCGACCTGGAAGCTGTGGCCCCGACCCTCGTCGAGCACCGGCCAGGTGCGGGCGTCGCGCAGCAGCAGCACCGCCGCGCCGGGTTCGAGCCGGTCGGCCAGGAACCGCCCGTACGCCGCCGGCAGCCGCCGCCAGTGCACCGCGAGGGTCACGGTGGCGCCGGCGAGGGCGCCCCGGCTGGCGGGGCAGTGGACCTGCCGGACGTGCACGTCGGAGTTGCCGGCCAGCAGGCGGGCGGCCAGCGCGGCGCCGTGGTCGAGGGCGGCGCGCGGCCGGTCGACCGCGCCCCGGGTCCAGTGCGCGGTCAGCTCGAAGGAGGCCGGCAACCAGGGCACGCCCAGCGCCACCGCCAGGTGCGCGGCGGAGCCGTGCGCCGAGCCGAGCACCAGCCCGGGGTAGCGCCGCCGGGGGTACTGGTCGACGATCCAGCGGGCCACCCGCTCGGCGTCCACCTCGGCGGTCTGGGCGGGGGTGAGGGCGACCCGTCCGACGGCCCGGGCCGCCGCGGCCCGGCGGACCGGCTCCGGGGCGCCGGTGAAGCGGGACAGCGGGGTCGGGTGCCCGAGGTCGCCGCAGTCGTCGCCGCGCAGCGCCCGAGCGGTCGCCGCGACCAGGACCCGGGCGGTGCTGCCCGCCGCCACGACCCGGTCGCCGGCCAGCCCGGCGCCCTCCGCCGTGAGCCCCACCTGCACCTTCGGCACCGGCCCCACCTTGCCTCGTTCGCTCACCACGCGGCCCGGCTTCCCGTCCCTATGCGGTCTAAACGGGGCATCCCCCCACGGGAAGGATCAATCCTCGGGTGCGCGGCGGCCGGGCGATCCGGACGCACCGGACCCACCCGCGCCCTGTCGCCGGGTTCCGCCTCAGGGGGCGGAAACCCCTGCTGGACGGGGTTTCGGCGACACCCGGGCGGGCACTTCACCGGCCATGCGCGAGGACGAGGCGAGCACCGCGGCGGCGACCATCACCCCCTACCAGGACGGCCCGCTGCTGGTCCGGGGCGACTTCGCCCTCGTCAGGACCATCGAGTCGCGCCGTGGCACGGTTGCCCTCTGCCGATGCGGCAAATCGGCACTCAAGCCCTTCTGCGACGGCACCCACAAGGCGATCAACTTCCGCGCACCCACCCACCGCGAACCCTGACCCGCGACGTCGGCAGCGGGGCGGGACCGTGACGGCGGTCCGGTGCGGAGGACTGGGGCTTCCCAGGCGATGGTGATCTCCCGGAAGTTGCCCTGGCCAGCACCCCTAAACGAGGTCCTCGGCCTCCACGCTCACCTGGGCCTCGAACATCTTCTCGCGGACCCGCCGGGCGGCCTCCCCGTCGGCGAACACCCCGCGCAGGTCGGCCAGCGCGGGCTCCGGCGGGTTCAGCGGCACGGCGGGATCGACCACCGCCTCCAGCACGCTGGGCCGGTCCGCCGCGAGCACCTCGTCCCAGGCCGGGCCGACCAGCTCCGGCCGGTCGACCCGGACACCGTGCAGGCCGAGCAGCCGGGCCCAACCGGCGTACGGCACGTCCGGTCGCCGGTCACCCAGCTCGCCGGTCGGCCGCCGCCCGCCGCCCATCCCCGAGTGGTCCCGGTTGTTCAGCACCAGGATCACCAGCCGCGGGTCCCGCCACTCCCGCCAGTGGTGCGCCACGGTGATCAGCTCGGCCAGTCCGTTGAGCTGCATCGCGCCGTCGCCGAGCAGGGCGAGCACCGGCTCGTCCGGACGGGCCAGCTTGGCGGCGACCGCGTACGGCAGGGCGCAGCCCATCGAGCCGAGCGTCCCGCAGAGCTGCGCGCGGACGCCCGGGGGCAGCTCCAGGTGCCGGGCGTACCAGTAGAGGACCGAGCCGACGTCGACCGCGACCGAGCCGTCCCGGGGCACCCGGGCGGAGAGCTCGTGGAGCACGAGCTGCGGGTTGACCGGCTCGGCCGAGGCGGCGGCCCGGTCGGCCGCGGCCTGCCGCCAGCGGTCCACCGAGCTCTCGACGACGCCCCGCCACTGCTGGTTGGGCCGGTCGGCGACCCGGCCCAGCAGCGCGGCCAGGGTGTCCGCGGCGTCGCCGACCAGCGGGACGTCCACCGGGTACCGGGTGCCGATCCGCCGTCCGTCGATGTCGATCTGGATCGTCCGCACCTGTCCCGGCATCGGGAAGTAGTCCGTCCACGGGTCGTTCGTGCCGACCAGCAGCAGGGTGTCGCAGCCCCCCATCAGCTGCGCGGCGGCGGTGGTGCCGACCTCGCCGAGAACCCCGGTGTGGAACGGCAGCCGCTCGTCCAGCACCGGTTTGCCGAGCAGCGAGGTGGCCACCCCGGCGCCGAGCCGGTTTGCCAGCGCCACGATCTGGTCGGCGGCGGCGTGCCCGCCCTGGCCGACCAGGATCGCCACCCGCTGGCCGCCGGCGAGCAGCGACGCGGCGGCGTCCAGGTCGGCGTCGTGCGGCAGCACCCGGGCCAGCGGCTCGCCCGGGGTCGCGGTCAGCACCCCCGCGGTCTGCGGCAGCAGGTCCGGCACCGCGGCTTCCTGCAACGCGCGGGGCAGCACCACGCAGGTCGGGCTGCGGGTGGCGGCGGCGGTGCGGAACGCCTGGTCGAGCAGTGCGGGCACCTGCTCGGGCATCCGCCCGTACCGGACGAACTGGTTGCAGACGTCGCCGAACAGCCGGCTCAGCCCGATCTCCTCGTGCGCGCCGCCGAGTGGACCGGTGACGTCCTCGCCCACGATCGCCACCACCGGCTTGCTGTCCAGCTTGGCGTCGTAGAGGCCGTTGAGCAGGTGCACGGCGCTCGGCCCCTGGGTGGCGAGGCAGACCCCGATCTCGCCGGTGAACTTGGCGTGGCCGGTCGCCATGAAGGCGGCGGTCTCCTCGTGCCGGGCCGGAATGAACTGCGGGTCCCCGCCGGCGCGGTCCAGCGCGCCCACCAGGGGGGCGATGGCCTCCCCGGGGTAGCCGAAGGCCCGGGGCACCCGCCAGGCGCGCAGCCGCTCCACCACCAGGTCGGCGACCGTCCGGTCAGCCATTGCCCCGCCCGGGGGTGCTGGCGTCGACGTAGCGCAGCACCGCGCCGACGCCGTCGGTGAGCTCGGGCGCCTCCTCCGGCGCCAGCACGGTCAGCTCGGCGTCGGTGCCGACCAGCGCCCGGAGCAGGGCGGCGTCGGCGCGGACCCGCTGCGGGTCGGCCACCGACATGTTCATCAGCTGCCCGGGGTCGGTGGCGATCTCCGTCGGCTCCGGGCCGATCCAGAGCTTGCCGTTGGCGGAGGCGTCGTCGACGATCAGCATCGTGTCGACCTGGTTGCGTTGCAGCGCGGAGACGACCGCATCCAGCCCCGCGCCGACGTCCTCCTGGACGCCGAACCGGTCCAGCGCGGTGGTGATCCGCTGATCGGCGACCTCGGCGATGGTCTGCACGGTGAGGTCGTCCATCGCCATCGGGTCGGCGCCGCCGGTCCGCGAGCCGGCGTCGGTGCGGACCAGCACGTCCTGCCAGCGTTCCGGGAGCTGCGCGGCGATCATGCCGGTGGCGCGGATGTCGCCGGCGACCACCACCACGTCGGCACCCACCTTCTCGGCCAGCTCGGCGGTGGCCGCGGCGGCGTCCCCGGCATTGTGGTGCCAGGCCTCCATCGCCGCCCGCTGGTAGCGGGACTGCGACCAGCCGCCGGGATTGACCTGGCGCAGTTGGTAGCTCTCCCGACCCTTGACGTGCGCCTTCCGCGGCACCCCGCCGGCGCTGACCGCGATGGCGTCGGCGCCGGTGCGGTCGGCGAGCACCCGCACCCAGGCCACCTGCTCACCGCGTTGGGCGACCAGCGGCATGGTGTGCGGCAGGGTGGACCAGCTGGCCAGGTCCCGCAGCGGCGGCGCGGAGAGGTACTCGGAGAGCACCACCCGTCCGCCGGTGGCGAAGACGGCCAGACCGTAATCCCCCGCCATCGGGTCGTGCCCACGCACCACCCGCTCGACCGCGTCGATGTTCGCCGGGTCGGCGCCCTGCTCCAGCAGTTGGCCCTTGAGGGCCCGCCAGCGCAGGTCCAGCGCGGGACGGGAGTCGTGGGTGTCCCGGGAGGCGTCCAGATAGACCGAGCACCACGGCCCGGGACGGTTGTAGAGCGGACGCAGGAAGGACAGCTGCATGCTCGACCCCTTTCCAGCTCGGCCGCACGCATACCCGCGCCGTCCCGGATGTCACCTGGCGGCCATCGCGTGACCGGTGTTCATTCACGTCGTCCAACCCGAGGAGCCGATACCATCAGTGAACAGAACGGGACTCTCGGTGGTGATCGTGGATACTGACCTCCACATCCGACGCGCGGTTCATCCGACGGAGCGGATCGTCACCGGGCGGGTGGTCCGGTTGCTGGAGGGCTACCCCCGCGAGGTGCGGGTGGGTCAGCCCGTGCTGGTCGCGGTGCTCACCGCGGCCGGCGTGATGGGGTTGCTGATGCTGCTGGTGCGGTCGCTGCTGAGCAGCGGCAGCGGTGCCGCGCGGCGCAGCTTCAAGGAGTTGAAGAAGGGGCCGGAGTTCCTGGTGACCCCGCTGCGGCTGCGCGACGGCGCGGACCGGCTGCTGGAGGTGGAGCTGCACGGGCACCTGCCGCAGAGTGCGCTGCACCCCACCGACCACGTGCAGCTCACCCTGCGCCCCCAGCGCGACCCCGAACTGCCGCCGCGGATCGAGCGGATCGTCAACCTGACCACCGGCCAGCTGCTCACCCCGCGTACCGCGACGGTCTGGTCCCACCTCGGTCCGCCCGCTGCTGCTCCAGGCGACGCTCGGCGCGCTGCTGCTGCTCGGGGTCGCCGCCTGGTCGGCGCTCGGCTGAGGTTTCCGCCCGGCCGGTCGCGGGCACCGGTTCGGCCATGTTCGCCGGATTCACCCTCGAGGAGATCGACGTCGGCCCGGTACGGCTGCGGGTCCGGCACGGCGGTTCGGGGCCGCCGGTGGTGCTGCTGCACGGGCATCCGCGTACCCACGCGACCTGGCACCGGGTCGCCCCGCTGCTGGCCGACCGGCACACCGTGATCTGCCCGGACCTGCGCGGTTACGGCGGCTCGTCCAAGCCGCCGAGCGACCCGGCGCACACCACGTACGCCAAGCGGGCGATGGCCGCGGACGCGGTGGGGCTGCTCGACGCGCTCGGCCACGACCGGGCGGCCGTGGTGGGCCACGACCGGGGCGCGTACGTGGCGATGCGGACGGCGCTGGACCACCCGGCCCGGGTGTCGCGGCTCGGGGTGCTCGACGGGGTGCCGATCGGCGAGGCGCTGGCCCGCTGCGACGCCCGGTTCGCGGCCCGCTGGTGGCACTGGTTCTTCCTGGGCCAGCTCGACAAGCCCGCGGAGCGGGTGATCAACGCCGATCCGGACGCCTGGTACGGCGGCTCGCCCGCGGCGATGGGCGAGGAGGCGTACGCCGACTACCGTCGGGCCATCCATGACCCGGCCACCGTGCACGCGATGTGCGAGGACTACCGGGCCGGCCTGGGACCGGACCGGGCGGCGGACAACGCGGACCGGGCGGCCGGCCGGCGGATCGGTTGCCCGGTGCTGTTCGTCTGGTCCGAGCGGGACGACATGGTCGACCTCTACGGCGACCCGGCGGCGATCTGGCGGGACTGGGCGGACGATGTCCGCGCCGCGTCGGTGGACTCCGGGCACCACATGGCCGAGGAGGCGCCGGAGCGGCTCGCCGCGGTGCTGGCCGACTTCCTGGCCGGCTGAGCGGCGCGGCCTGGCCGGCTGAGCGACGCGGTCCGGCAAGGTGACGGCGTAGGCCGGCGTGGGTCGGCCGGCCGGTCAGCCGACCGGGGTGAGGTTACGCGCCGGGGTCGAGGCGTCGTGCAGCAGGCCGCGCCGGCGGGCCCAGCGCTCGAAGACGAGGGTGGCGAACGGCGGCACCGCGCAGGCCAGCGCCAGCACGGTGGTCAGCAGGCGCCACCGGCGCAGCCGGGCCACCACGAGGACCAGGATGCCGTAGACCACGAAGAGCGCGCCGTGGATCGGCCCGAAGACGTGCACGCCGATCTCGTTGGCCGGCGGGCCGTACTTGACCGCCATGCCGGCCAGCAGCGCCAGCCAGGAGCAGGCCTCGGCGATCGCGGCCGCCACGAACAGCCTGGTCATCTTCTCACGCATCGCATCTCCCCACCGGTCGCCGCCATGCTAGCCGGGGCGCGGGGCCGGGCCGGGCGCGCGGACGCCGGACGCGACGGGGATCACGAGGGCCGTGGCTGGGTAGGTAGAGGACCTTCGGGTCTTCCCCGCCCCGCCGCGACGTGCGAGGTTAGGGGAACCAGCGGTGACAAGGTGGTGACCATGGGCGAGGACGTCGGTGCGCGGACCTTCAGCCGTGAGGACCGGGCCCGCTACCGGGAGAAGGTACGCCGCTGCCTCGACGTCTTCGCCGAGATGCTGCGCGAGTCGCGGTTCGACGTGGAGCGGCCGATGACCGGCCTGGAGATCGAGCTGAACCTGGTCGACGAGGACTCGCAGCCGGCCATGCGCAACGCCGACGTGCTGGCCGCCATCGCCGACCCGAGCTTCCAGACCGAGCTGGGCCAGTTCAACGTCGAGATCAACGTGGCCCCGCGCCGGCTGGTCGGCACCGGCACCGCGCAGTTCGAGGAGCACGTCCGGGCCAGCCTGAACGCGGCCGAGGAGAAGGCCCGTACGGTCGACGCGCACATGGTGATGATCGGGATCCTGCCCACCCTGCGCCCCGAACACCTGACCGCCGAGACTTTGTCGGCGAATCCCCGCTACAGGCTGCTCAACGAGCAGATCTTCGCGGCTCGCGGCGAGGACCTGCGGATCTCGATCAGCGGCGTCGAGCGGCTGGCCACCACCGCGGACACCATCACCCCGGAGGCGGCCTGCACCAGCACCCAGGTCCACCTCCAGGTCAGCCCCGCCCAGTTCGCCGACTACTGGAACGCCGCCCAGGCGATCGCCGGCATCCAGGTCGCCCTCGGCGCGAACTCGCCGCTGCTCTTCGGCCGGGAGCTGTGGCGGGAGACCCGGGTGCCGCTCTTCCAGCAGGCCACCGACACCCGCCCGGAGGAGATCAAGGCCCAGGGGGTACGCCCCCGGGTCTGGTTCGGCGAGCGCTGGATCACCAACGTCTTCGACCTGTTCGAGGAGAACGTGCGCTACTTCCCGGCGCTGCTGCCGGTCTGCGACGCGGAGGACCCGGCGGAGACCCTGGCGGCCGGGGACGTGCCGAAACTCGCCGAGATGCGGCTGCACAACGGCACCATCTACCGCTGGAACCGTCCGGTCTACGACGTGTTGAAGGGACGCCCGCACCTGCGGGTGGAGAACCGGGTGCTGCCCGCCGGCCCGACCGTGGTGGACACCATCGCCAACAGCGCCTTCTACTTCGGGCTGGTCCGCGCCCTGGCCGAGTCGGACCGGCCACTGTGGTCGCAGATGTCGTTCAGCGCGGCCGAGGAGAACTTCACCAACTGTGCCCGGCACGGCATCGACGCCCAGGTGTTCTGGCCGGGGCTGGGCTACCTGCCGGTGACCGAGCTGGTGCTGCGCCGGCTGCTGCCGCTGGCGTACGACGGGTTGGACCGGTGGGGGCTCGAGCCGACCGAGCGGGACCGGCTGCTCGGCATCGTCGAGCAGCGCTGCCTGACCGGGCGCAACGGCGCGACCTGGCAGGTGGAGACGCTGCACCGGTTCGAGTCCGCCGACCACCTGGACCGGCCCGAGGCGCTGCGCGAGGTGGTCCGGCACTACGTGGAGCTGATGCACAGCAACCGCCCGGTGCACGAGTGGCCGCTGCCCTGACCGGTGCGGGTCAGAGTGGCGATGGATCGTCGCGCAGCCGGCTGTAGAGCCAGCCGTCGCGCCAGGCGCCGGCCCGGAACTCGGCGGCCCGGATCACGCCCTCCAGCCGGAAGCCGGCCTTCTCCAGCGACCGCTGCTCGCCGACGTTCTCCGGGTGCGTGCCGGCCTGGACCCGCTGCACCGGGCTGTGCGCGAAGAGGTAGTCGCAGAGCAACGCCTGGGCCCGCCAGCCGATCCCCCGGCCGCGCCACTCGGGCAGCAGCGCGATGCCGATCTCCCAGTGCCGCGCCTTGCCGTCGTACGTGCCGGAGCGGTAGCTGACGAATCCCGCCGCGGCTCGCTCCGGCTCCGCCTGGACGATCAGCCGGCCGTCCTCCGGGCCGAGGTAGCCGTCCTCGGCGTACCGGCGGGCGGGCGCGCCCGGGTCCCGGAAGCCGGCCCAGTCCAGTCCGATCAGGCCCGGCTCGACGGCGAACCGGCGGAACATCGCCAGGTCCGGCTCGGCGACCGGACGGAGCCGGACGACGATTCCGTCGGCCGCGTGGACGTGACCGACGACGGACGCCGACCCCTCACCGCTCTCCATCCCGCAGACGGTAGTCCGCCGCGCACCCCAGGTGGGCGGCTGGCCGAGACGAACGCCGAGGTTAGCCGCCGGCTGGCCGGCGGGGACGATCACGGCGGCGCCGCGCTACTCCCCGTCGCCGCCGAGTACGACGCGGCGGCGCGCGGCGTCGAGCCGCTGCCCGCGGACCTCTGGCACCGCCCGCCGGGCTGAGCGTCCCTCCCGGACCGGCGTGGTCGGCGGCTCAGAGCGCGACGATGGCGGCCGACTCCGGTGGCAGCTCGATCCCGTCGCGCATCACGGTGACGCCGGTGCCGGTGGCCAGCAGCACGTTGCGCACCATCCCGGGCAGGTTGATCCGCTGTGACTTGCCGGCGAGGTTCGCCACCACCAGGCAGTCGCCCCGGCGCATCATCAGGAACTGGTCGCCGTGCCGGACGTCGACGTCGTGCAGCCACGGGTCGGACAGGTCGGGGCGGCTCTTGCGCAGCGCGATCAGCCGCCGGTAGAAGTCGTACATCTCGCGGTGTTCCGGCTTGTCCAGCTCGGCCCAGTCCAGCCGGGAGCGGACGAAGGTCTGCGAGTCCTGCGGGTCGGGCACGTCGCCGGGCGGCCAGCCGTGCGCGGCGAACTCCCGCTTCCGCCCGGTCACCACCGCGGTGGCCAGTTCCGGCTCCGGATGGCTGGTGAAGAACTGCCACGGGGTGCTGGCCGCCCACTCCTCCCCCATGAACAGCATCGGGGTGAACGGCGCGGTCATCAGCAGGGCGGCGCCGACCCGCAGCAGCGCCGGGGAGAGCGTCGTGGAGATCCGGTCGCCGGTGGCCCGGTTGCCGATCTGGTCGTGGTTCTGCAGGTACGCCACGAAGCGGTGCCCCGGGGTGCGCTGCCGGTCGACGGGCCGGCCGTGGCCGCGGTTGCGGAAGCTGGACCGGGTGCCGGCGTGGAAGAACGCGCCGGTCAGCACGTCGGCGAGGCACTCCAGCGAGCCGAAGTCGCCGTAGTAGCCCTGCCGTTCACCGGTGAGCAGGCTGTGCAGGGCGTGGTGGGCGTCGTCGTTCCACTGGGCGTGCAGGCCGTAGCCGCCGGCCTCGCGCGGGGTGATCACCTTCGGGTCGTTGAGGTCGGACTCGGCGATCAGCGACAGCGGCCGACCCAGATGGGTGGAGAGGGCCTCCACCTCGACCGCCACCTCCTCGAGGAAGTGGGTGGCCCGGGAGTCCGGCATGGCGTGCACGGCGTCCAGCCGCAGCCCGTCGACGTGGTAGTCGCGTAGCCACATCAGCACGCTGTCGATGATGTAGCGGCGTACCCCGTCGGAGTGCGGGCCGTCCAGGTTGACCGTGCGGCCCCAGGTGTTGCTCTGCTCGGTGAGGTACGGCGCGAACATCGGCGCGTAGGCCCCGGAGGGCCCGAAATGGTTGTAGACGACGTCGAGGATCACCCCCAACCCCTTGGCGTGCGCGGCGTCGACCAGGCGTTTCAGCCCGTCCGGCCCGCCGTACGGCTGGTGCGGGGCGTACCAGCAGACCCCGTCGTAGCCCCAGTTGTGCTCGCCGTTGAAGGCGTTGACCGGCAGCAGCTCGATCATGTCCACGCCGAGGTCGACGAGGTGGTTGAGGCGGCCGATGACGGCGTCGAACGTGCCCTCCGGGGTGAAGGTGCCGACGTGCAGCTCGTAGAGGACGCTGCCGGGCAGTTGCCGGCCGGTCCAGCCCCGATCGGTCCAGTGGTAGGCGGCGTGGTCGTAGAGCCGGCTCGGCCCGTGCACCCCCGCGGGCTGCCAGGCCGACCGCGGGTCGGGCAGGGCCCGGTCGTCGTCGTCGAGCAGGAACGCGTAGTCGGTGCCCGGCCCGGCGCCCGGCACCTCGACCCGCCACCAACCGTCCGGGCCGGCGCGCATCTCGTGGTCGGCGGCACCGGGCAGGCGCAGCCGGACCCGGGCGGCCTCGGGCGCCCACACCGTGAACTCGGTCATGCGGCAGCCTCCACGGAGTCGGTGGGAGCCAGCAGGGCGACGGGATAGGTGCTCAACAGATCATGCATGAGCAGCTCAGAGCCACTGTAGACCCGCCCGGTGAACATGTCAGTGACCGAATGAACGGGAAGTGACAGGGTTGTGTCCCGCCAGCCGCCGGCCCGGTCCAGCCGCAGCGGCAGCCGGGTGGCCACCGCGATCGCGCCACCCCGGTCGAAGGCGACCGCGTGCCGCGCGGCCGGGCCGCGCGCCGGCACCGGGCGGTAGCCGGCGAACAGCTCGGGGCGGTCCCGGCGCAGCCGCAGCGTCCGGGAGACCACCAGCAGCTTCGCCGCGCCGTCGGCGGCCACCTCGGGCCGCCAGCCGCCGTCGAGCCGGGCCAGCAGGTCCCGTCGTACGGCGAAGTCGACCGGCCGGCGGTTGTCCGGGTCGACCAGCGAGTTCTCCCAGAGTTCGGTGCCCTGGTAGGTGTCCGGCACACCCGGCATGGCGAGCTGGACCAGCTTCTGGGCGAGCGAGTTGGACCAGCCGGCCGGGGTGACCCCGGCGGCGAACGCGGTGATCTCGGCGTGCAGGTCCGGGTCGTCGTACATCCGGTCGACCAGGGCGTGCAGCTGGCGTTCGAAGGCCAGGTCGGGGTCGGCCCAGCTGGTGGAGAGCGAGGCCTCCCGGGCGGCCTTCTCCACGTACGCGTGCAGCCGGTCCCGCTCGATCGGCCAGGCCCCGACGGCGGTCTGCCAGAGCAGGTGCGCGAAGGCCGGATCGGCCAGCGGCACGCGGGACATCCAGTCCGCCACCCGCTCGGCCCAGCGCCCGGGCAGCTCGGACAGCACGGCGAGCCGGGCCCGGACGTCCTCGCCGCGCTTGGTGTCGTGGGTGGAGAGGGTGGTCATGCTGGCCGGCCAGCGCACCTGCCGGGCGGCGGCGAACCGGTGGAACTCCGCCGGCGGCACACCGAAGTGGGCGGGGCTGCCGCCCACCTCGTTGAGCGCCACGAACCGGCTCCACCGGTAGTAGGCGGTGTCCTCCACGCCCTTGGCCATCACCGCGCCGGTGAGCTGCGGGAAGCGGGCGGCCAGCTCGTGCCCGGGGTCGCGCAGCCGGGCGGTGACCGCGTCCAGGATGGCGGTCAGGTCGGGTCGGCGCCGGCCCGCCTCCGACCGGGCGGCGGCCAGGTGCCGGGCGCCCTCCGGCGGGTAGCCGCGGTAGACCGAAAAGCAGGCGGCCAGCTCGGCCAGGGTCGCCCGGACCTCCTCGCGGGGCAGCTCGGGAACGAGCGCGGCGAGCCGGGTCAGCTCGGCGGCGAGCAGCCGGGTGGCGGCGGCCAGCTTGGTGTCGTGGGTGAGGTCCTGCCAGGAGGTGTGGTGGCCGGTCAGCCGGGCGTCGAGCGCGGTGAAGTCACCCTCGGCATCCGGGTCGACGAAGAGCCCGCAGACCGCGGCGAGGGCGTCGTAGCCGGTGGTGCCGTCGACCGGCCAGGCCGGCAGCTCCTCCCCGTACTCCAGGATCTTCTCCACCACCAGCCAGGCGGCCGGCGCGGCCGCGCGGAGCCGGGCCAGGTAGCCGGCGGGGTCGCGCAGCCCGTCCGGGTGGTCGACCCGGATGCCGTCCAGCTCGCCCGCGTCGGCCCAGCGCAGGATCTCCGCGTGGGTCGCGGCGAACACCGCCGGGTCCTCCACCCGCAGGCCGGCCAGGTCGGACACGGCGAAGAACCGGCGGTACGTCAGCTCGGCGTCCCCGCGCCGCCAGGAGATCAGCTCGTAGTGCTGCCGGTCGTGCACCTCGCGCGGGTTGCCCGCACCGGTCCCGTCGGCGATGGGGAAGCGGTGCTCGTGGTAGCGCAGCTCCCCCTCGACGACCTTGAGGTCGTCGAGGGCGTCGGGGGTGTCGGCGAGCACCGGCAGCAGCAGCGGACCCAGGTCCCAGTCGATGTCGAACCAGTCGGCGTAGGCCGATTCCCGGCCCCGGCGCAGCACGTCCCACCAGGCCGGGTTGGCCTCCGGCCGGGCCACCCCGGCGTGGTTGGGCACGATGTCCACGACCAGGCCGAGGCCGGCGGCGCGCAGCGCCCGGACGAGGCGCTGCCGGCCGGCCTCGCCGCCGAGCTCCGGGTTGACCGCCCGGTGGTCGACCACGTCGTAGCCGTGCGCGGAGCCGGGCGTGGCGGTGAGCAGTGGTGCGCTGTAGAGGTGGGTGACGCCGAGGGCGGCGAGGTAATCGGCGACTCCGGCGGTGGCGTCGAGGCCGAAGCCGGGGCGGATCTGGACGCGGTAGGTCGACCCGACCCGCGTCGTCGCTGCCGTCGGCACGTCGGGTCGGGGGGTGTCGGACATGTCAGGCCGTCCTCTCCAGGACCAGCAGGGACCGGTCGGGTACGCAGACCGTGTCGCCCGCCTCCACCAGGGTGGTCTTCTCCGGATCCGGTTCCGCCGTGCTGATCACCAGCTCCCACCGCTGCCCGAACTCCTCCCCGGGCAGGGTGAAGTCCAGTGGCGCGTCGTGCGCGTTGAACAGCAGCAGGAACGAGTCGTCCCGGTGGCGCTGGCCGTACTGGCCGCGCTCCGGGATGCCGTCGCCGTTGACGAAGAGGGCCACCGAGCGGCCGAAGTCGTTGCCCCAGTCCTCGCCGGTCATCTCCCGGCCGTCGGGGGTGTACCAGGCCAGGTCGGGCAGGCCCGATCCGGCGGCCCGGCCGCCCACCGGCAGCCCGGTGAAGAACCGGCGCCGGTGGAACACCTGGTGGCGGGTGCGGAAGTCGGTGAGCCGCTGGACGAAGCCGAGCAGCTCCTCGTCGGCCGGTGCCCAGTCGACCCAGGCGAGCTCGCTGTCCTGGCAGTACGCGTTGTTGTTGCCGTGCTGGGTGCGGCCCAGCTCGTCGCCGTGGCCGATCATCGGCACACCCTGGGAGAGCATCAGGGTGGCCAGGACGTTGCGCCGCTGCCGGGCCCGCAGGGCCAGGACTGCCGGGTCGTCGGTCTCCCCCTCGACCCCGCAGTTCCAGGACCGGTTGTGGCTCTCGCCGTCCCGGTTCTCCTCGCCGTTGGCCTCGTTGTGCTTGTCGTTGTACGACACGAGGTCGTTCAGCGTGAAGCCGTCGTGGCAGGTGACGAAGTTGATGCTGTGGAACGGGCGGCGGCCGTCGTCCTGGTAGAGGTCGGCGGAGCCGGAGATGCGGGAGGCGAACTCGGCGAGGATGGCCGGCTCGCCGCGCCAGAAGTCCCGCACGGTGTCCCGGTACTTGCCGTTCCACTCGGTCCACTGCGGCGGGAAGTTGCCGACCTGGTAGCCGCCGGGGCCGACGTCCCACGGCTCGGCGATCAGCTTGACCTGGCTGACCACCGGGTCCTGCTGCACCACCTCGAAGAAGGTGGAGAGGCGGTCGACCTCGTAGAACTCGCGGGCCAGGGTGGCGGCGAGGTCGAAGCGGAAGCCGTCGACGTGCATCTCGGTCACCCAGTAGCGCAGCGAATCCATGATCAGCTGAAGCGAGTGCGGGCTGCGCACGTTGAGGCTGTTGCCGGTGCCGGTGTAGTCGACGAAGTACCGCCGGTCTTCTTCCGAGAGCCGGTAGTAGCTGGCGGTGTCCACGCCCTTGAAGCTGAGCGTCGGGCCCAGGTGGTTGCCCTCCGCGGTGTGGTTGTAGACCACGTCGAGGATCACCTCGATGCCGGCCGCGTGCAGCGCCTTGACCATGCCGCGGAACTCCTGGACCTGCTGGCCGAGCCGGCCCAGCGCGGAGTAGCCGTGGTGCGGGGCGAAGAAGCCGATGGTGTTGTAGCCCCAGTAGTTGCGCAGCCCCAGGTCGGCCAGGCGGTGGTCGTGCACGAACTCGTGCACCGGCATCAGCTCGACCGCCGTCACCC